>DATEPB010000059.1:0-125586 GCA_035273425.1 Pyrinomonadaceae bacterium
GGCGCTTTGGTCGGCCTCACGAACAGAAGCTCCTTTTGATTAGCGAGGATCGTACACTCAAACGTCGGCCAAAGCGCCGCCAGGCCGGCGCACTCCAAGGAGTTGTCTCTCAACTCAGCATCAAATCCTCGAAGGATAATTGAGCATCGTCAACCTGTTCGTGGTATTCGCCGTGACGGATGCGTGAACGCGGAACGTCAAGAGCTTCACGCACAGCGTCCAGATGAAAGCGAATGATGTGAGGGGTAACACGGACAGACGGGATGCGACGCATGCGCGCCAGGCGTCGCACCGTCGATTCGCTCACTTGCAGTATCTTCGCAAGCTGGCGAGCAGTTAGGAATTCTTCGCGCTCTTCCATAGCTAGGATTTTGCATCCTATAGCAGATTCCGAACTTCATTCAAATATAAAACAGATTTTGATTGGCGAGCTTCGATCGTCGTCGACAAAAGCTTGGTGAGCAAAATCCCAACTCCTTGGAGTGCGCCGCCTTGTGGGCGCTTTGGTCAGCTGCGACTACGTCGCAGCTTGGTTCGCCAAAGATTTCACGGGTGCTCAGAAGTAAATCGGTGGCGGAGCGCGGCGCCGAGCGCGCGGGACCAAAGGGCCGACAAGGCGGCGCACTCCAAAGAGAGGCTATTACTTCTTTGTAGCTTTGATGTTCAGCGCGATCCGATAGACAGCGGCCCCATCGACTTCAACGTCCTTACTTACGGGCTCTCCGCCTTTGGGATACGCGGTCAACCGGTATTTGGCCTGATCAGGTGTGAGACGAAATACAAAGGCGCCGATTTCATTGCTGACGCGCCCGTCGATCTTTTTCACGGTGCCATCGTCAAGTATTTTCGCTAACTCTATCTTCACGTTTGGCACGCTTCGACCATCTTCATCGAAAACACTTCCGCGGATGAATGAAATTGAGCCCTCGTCAATGGCCAGGACCAGATTGTCCCCAAGAGAACGCGTCTTTCCCGCCCTAACTTCGACGTTTTCGATTGTGCCTATGCTGAGACCTGGTTTGCGTAGCGTCACACCGTAGAGCCCAGGGCTCAAACGGCTCACCATGAATTCGCCCTTCTTGTCGGTGAGACCACGCGCAACCTCGCGTTCCCCCTGTCTAACTACAACCGCGACTCCCGCCGGGGTTCCAGTTTCAACGCGGACCTTCCCCTTTATGCCACCGCTGCTGCGGTCCTGGCCGAAGCTGAAAGCGGTCAAAAACACGAGCAGGACGAGGGACTGTATTGGTCTGTTGATTTTCATGAGAGGCCTCCACATCACGAACACGGCTCTATTTACCTAAGTTTACCCCAAATCATAGCATCGTCTTAACGAGCACATCGGGTTGAGAGGTTTGACCGCTACTAGTGATGCGTCCCAGCTACGCGCTGTTGCTTGGAGACCGGAGTTGCCCGAAGGCCTGGGAATACCCAAGACCGGTTCGCCCGAAGCGCATCGAAACATCGACGTTGGCTCGACCTTGTTGACCGCCGTATAATCTCCTCAACCCCAGCGCGTTTTGAATCCTAACCAGTCGCAATGAATCACAATCGCAAACCCTTCCAGCTGGTGCTTCTCTTGCTTGCGATGTCTCTCTGCGGCGTGGTGCTTCCCTTCAGTCACGCCCAAACTCCCGAATCACAAATTCAACGCCCGCGAAGGGTTTCTCCACCTGACGATGATCGCCCTGACGACGTCCTAAAGATCGACACAGATGTAGTCTCGCTCGATGTTATGGTCACAGATGTGGAAGGTCGGCCGGTCAAGGACCTGAAGGAAAAAGATTTCAAGCTGTACCTCGACGGCGTAGAGCATCCACTTTCATTTTTTCAGGTTGAGCGTCGGGCCGGTGAACCGCGGCCGGTGGCCGTCGTGTTTGCCATCGATATTTCCGGAAGCATGACCGGGGAGGAGATGGAGCGGTTGAGGATTGCCTTAAAGGCGTTCTCAGCGAAACTCGCCGGCCATCCAGCGATGTACTCCGTAATGGCATTCGGAATGAACGTGAAGGTTTTGCAAAAGTTTACCGCCGAACCAGACAAACTCGATCGCGCTTTTACAAGAATCGCGCGCGAGCCGAACGGATTGTCGACGCACACCTACGATGCGGTTGATGATGCCATCAGGCTACTCGTTCGCCAGGCGCCGCGTACGCGCGAACGTCGTTTGATGAAGCGCGCAGTGATGGTTGTGACAGACGGCTTTCCGGTAGGTGATACAGTTTCCGCTGCAACAGTAATCGAACGAGCCAACGCAGCAGATGCCAGCGTTTACGTTGTCACTCTTCCTTCTTATTCAAGAGCACTCGCCAGCACAAATCAGACGCCCTTACCAACCCCTCTCGAAGTTAGCGGTCTGGCTGAGTTAACCGGAGGCCGCAGCGTATACGCTGACGAGAGAAACTACGAGGCGCTATTCCGCGCACTTGCGGAGGACGTCACTTCGGCGTACGTGCTGGCTTTCTATCCTCCCGAAGGAAAGCGGCGCGACGGACAATTTCATAGTCTTAAAGTTGAGGGACCGAGAGGTCTAACGCTCAGACAGAGCCGGCCAGGGTTTCAGGCGGGGAAAAAGTGAGCAGTGAGCAGTAAGCTGTGAGCAAAAGCTAAGCCGATTAGTGAGCAGCGTGCAAAAGTCGAGTAAGCAGCTTCCCGAGCCCACTGCTTACCGCTCACTGCTTACTGCTCACTGTTTTCAGAATTCGTCTTCTTCGTCGTCGTCCAGATCTTCTTCTTCCACGATGTCCAGTTCCACCGGATCGAGGCCGACTACTTCAAGGTCAGTTCCGCACTCTTCGCAAGAGACGGTTTCACCTTTATCAGTATCGGTATCCACGTGGACATCCGCATCACACTCGGGGCATGTTCCAGTCGGCACTTCTTTACCTCCCGCAATTTATCAAGGCAGCGCTGCACCCTGTAAATCCGGTGAACCCGCCTGAAGTTTATGATTGACTCTCGACAATCTAACCGCGCCAGTTCGTTTTTGCAATACTCTTTTCGAAGGCCCTTTCTCGGATGCTAATTGGGTGAGTTCGCCCAACTAGAGCGAGGGGTTTACTGTGGATTCCCACACTGTTGCAATCAGTACCTAACATCATACGCAGACGTGTTAACATGGCCGCCGACTGATTACCGCCGCCTCGCTGTTTTAGAAACTGAACGGCACAATTCCCCCATGCTCGCGTTTCCAAAACGTCGACAATTCATTTTCGCGCTGGTCCTGCTGTTTGCGCTCAGCCTGATAGCTCTTCTCTCCTTCACCCTCGGCCGAAATCATAAACGCGAGGTCGCTGCCCAACCTTTGCGGGCAAACCCCGCGACCGCTAAACCAGACGCACGTTCTCTGTCGCTGGACTCTGACAACGATGGTTTGCCAGACGCAGCCGAACTCGAGAGTTTTACTGACCGTGAAAGCTTTCGCAATTGGTTCACCCTAATCGCTGAAGGACAGTTTTATCACCTAAGCAACGACTGGAATGTAGAACAACGCGATTGCTCGGGTCTCGTCCGTTACGCGTGGCGCGAAGCGCTGAGACGACATGATCGTCTTTGGTTCCAAAAGATGGGCCCTGGTTATCCGGCAATCGGCCCTGACGTGAAACGCTATCAACTTGAAGATGGACCGCTGGGCGAGAAGATCTTTCGCACCAGCTTCGGCTCATATAAAGAACGCGATCTGTCAAATGGAAGTTTTTCTGAATTTGCCGATGCAAGAAGTCTCAAGAGCTTTAACACAAAGTTCATCGGCCGCGACCGTCACAACGCCCAGCCAGGCGACCTTCTCTTCTTCCATCAACCGTGGGTACAGAAGTTCCCCTTTCACGTGATGGTCTATCTCGGCGAAGCCAAGCTGGGCGCCGAAAAGGCGAAAGACTGGGTGGTTTATCACACCGGGTCGTCGCCAACAGATTCCGGAACTGTCAAGAAGGTTCGGCTTTCGATTTTGGATCAGCACCCCAACAAGCGTTGGCGGCCTGTGGAAAGCAATTCAAATTTTCTGGGTTTCTACCGCTTAAAAATTCTCGACTAGCCCAAGGAGGCTAAGCACGTGTCTGAACAGCGCTCCCGATCCTACCGCACCCTTACCGCTTCGCTCATTTACCTGCTCGCTATCGCGGGCGCATTGGCGATCGCTACTATGCGTTCGCGTGCGAAAGCTGGACCAGAAACCGAAGAGACTTACGAAGAGCCTGCGCGTCGCACGGATTCAGAGACGAGCAAGCCTTTCTTCTCCCTCTCGACCCATCGCACTTACGCCTCGACTGACAATCCCAAGCTCTGGGTTGACTACCAGGGTGTGGACCATCTCGATTTCCGCGTCTATCAAGTAAAAGACCCGCGGAAGTTTTTCATGCAGCTGAAGGATCCACACCAGATGGGTGAAGACGAAGAGGAAGAGGTTACGCAGTCATTGCCGCGTCGCAAATCCTTTCTCGAACGTGTTCGCTCCTTGAAGCGCTGGGCCTATTCGGGCGTAAAAACCTTCGTGCGCGCCCAACTAAAACGCGACTCGCGTCAGACCTTCAATCAGAAATTCCGTAAAGAGAAAGAGGAAGAAACGGTTCGCACTCCGCTGAACGTGGCTGACTACGCTCGCGTGCCGCTCTTGAATCCCGATGCGATGGTGACCACCTGGCGTGAACCGTTGCAGCCGCTCGAGGAGGAGTATGACAAGCGCATGATCCCACTTGGCAAACGCGCTGCTGGCGTTTATCTGGTGGAGGCGGTGGCGGCTAACGATCTTCGCGCCTATACAGTTGTCGTGGTCACCGACCTGACAATGATCGATAAGACGACGCGCGATGGCGACTTGATTATCTATGCAGTTGATCGCAAAACTGGCCAACCCCGATCAGGCGCAGAAATCGAAGTAGTTCGCGAAAAACAAACCATAACTACCGGAAAAACCGACGAACAGGGTATTTTCAAAACCAAAATCTCCACACCTAAATCAAAGGCGACCGAAAGTGACGCCGAGGAAGGCGAGGAGAATGCTGAAGAAGCAGGCGACGCTGAGATCGCAGAGGAAGAGGAAAATCCCGCCGCGAAGTCACTGTTGATCTTCGCTCGTCACAGCGGAAACTTTGCCATTTCTGATCACGGCGCTTTGTACATGGACGACTACGAAGATGAGTCCAGTGAAATCAAGAGTTACATCTACACCGACCGCCCGGTCTATCGTCCAAATCACAAAGTTTACTTCAAAGGCATCGTGCGAGCGGTTGATGCTAACGGCGCGTATAAGTCAGTTGATGGAAACAGGGTAAACGTCACGATCGAAGATCCCAACAACGCCACAATCTTTAACAAGGAAATCTCACTGACACCGCGCGGAACTTTCGCTGGCGACTTGGATATCTCTGAAGAGGCCCCACTCGGGAGCTACAACATCGTGGTTGATGTTGGTGGCGTGCGCTCAAACGGAAGTTTCGAAGTCGCTGAATATAAGAAGCCTGAATACAAGGTGACCGTGTCAGCTCCGTCCAAATTTGTACAGACGGGTCAAAAGACAAATTTCTCTATCGACGCGAAGTACTTCTTTGGCTCACCAGTCGCGAATGCTGAAGTCAAGTACTACATCTACCGTTCTCGTTACTACGCATGGGGCGGCGGAGACGATGATGATGCCGACGTCACCGGTGAAGATTCAGACGATGAGGATGAATATTCCGATTACTACTATGGCGGCGACGACATGGTCCAGGAGAGCGAAGGCAACCTCGACGCACGCGGACATTTGAATGTCGATTTCGAAGTGCCTCAAACGGACGAGAAAGATACTTCTGACTATAGCTATAGACTTGAAGCGCAGGTTACCGACTCAGCGCGTCGCACAATGGATGGCGCTGGGAGCTTCGTCGCCACTCGCGGAACGATTGTCGCCGATGCCAACCCCGAACGTTACGTCTATCAAAAAGGCGACGTGGCCAAGGTTCGCGTTAATACCACCGACTACGAAGGGCATCCAGTTTCCACAGCGGTCCAGCTTCAGTTTGTTGAGCGAACCTGGACGAAGAAGGAAAAGAAAGAGGATGACGACGAGTATTCCTATCCGGAATATGACATGCACGAACGCGTGATAGGTTCGGGTAGCGTCCAGACTGATGCTCAGGGTCAGGCCAGTTTCGACTACACGACCACAGAAGACGGTAACATCTCAATCAAGACGATCATTGATGAAGGTGGAAAGAAAGTAGCTTCCATCGGTGGATATCTCTGGGTCACCGACTACCAGGCAGCATGGTCTGAATCCTCTTATTACAGTGAAGATCACAATTCGATCAAACTGGTCCCCGACAAGAAGTCTTATCGGCCCGGCGAGACGGCGCGTGTGCTCGCAATTCTGCCGACTGATCAGGCGCATCTGTTAGTCAGCACAGAGCTGACTAACGTGATGTCCATTCAACACGTCAATTCACCAGGCAGGACGATTGTGTTGGACGTACCGATCGTCGCTAATTATGCGCCCAACGTATTTTTGAACGTTGCCTACGTCAAGAACGGCAACATGCACTCGAGTGACCAACGCATTGTCGTACCCGCGCGCGACAAGATGCTGAACCTCGAGATCATCTCGAACAAGAATGAGTACAAGCCACGCGAGACCGCGTCGTACACGGTACTGGCCCGCAATGCTGATGGCGCACCCGTGTCCGGCGCTGAAGTAAGTCTCGGCATCGTCGACGAATCGATCTATAGCGTAGCCTCCGATTATTCCGGCAACATTAAGAGTGAGTTTTACGGAATGCGCTACAGCAGCGTCGACACGCAGTTGTCTATCTCGTATAGCTTTATTGGTTACGCGGGCGAGAAACCGATGGAGCTGGCGCGCAACAAACCAACCTATCAACTTGCTGACTTCAAGAACGAAAGCACTCTCGTTCAACCCACGATTCGGAAGAATTTCAAGGACACGGCCTTCTGGCAACCCGATGTCGTCACCGGCGCCGATGGCAAGGCCACCGTCAAAGTTGAGTTACCAGATAACCTGACAACCTGGCGCGCGACTGCTCGAGGCGTAACGGCTGATACCAAAGTCGGAGCCACCAAATACAAAGTGCTGGCCCGCAAAGACGTGATCATGCGCCTCGAAACTCCGCGCTTCATTACCCAGGGCGATACAGTGACGCTGTCAGGCATCGTTCACAACTATCTCAACGCCGACAAGTCAACTCAGATCTCAATTGAGGTGACAGGAGCCCAGTTGCAGGGTGCTCCACAACAGACAGTGAACGTCAAAAAACAAGGCGAGCACCGCGTTGATTGGCAAGTGTCAGCGCAAAACGTTGGCGAGATAAAACTGCTGGCCAAGGCACTGACTGACACAGAATCTGACGCTGTCGAACTTCCCATCATGGTTGTGCCCCGAGGGCTTCACCAGGTCAAGAACGAGTCTTGGACCTTCGCCGAAGAAGCTGCGGACAAGACCTTTTCAATTGCACTTCCGAACGACGCTGATCCGCGCGCGCGTAGTCTTCGCATCGAGATCGCGCCTTCAGTTGCAGGCACTCTCTTTGGTGCGCTCGATTACCTAACCACATATCCCTATGGATGTACTGAGCAGACGATGTCGAGTTTTCTACCCAATGTGGTCGTTTCCCAGGCTCTCAAGGAGGTGAAGACGTCGACGATTCGCAATCCGGAAGATCTGCAAAAGAAAGTAAGAAGAGGGTTGGACCGGCTCTACGCTTATCAACATGAGGATGGCGGCTGGGGTTGGTGGAAAGACGATCAGAGCGATCCATTTATGACGGCTTACGTTGTAAGCGGTCTCACCTGGGCCAAGGCAGGCGGCTTTGACGTGGCTGATGATCGCATCGGAAATGGTCGGGAAAAACTCAAACAGATGCTGGACGCAGGCAAGACTGAAGCAGGCACGACAATCGATTTAGAAACACGGGCCTTCATGGTCTATGCGCTTGAGGAAAGCGGCGATTTGGGAAGCCAGCACCTGGAGAGCATCTACGGTGAACGTGGCAATCTTCAACCCTATGGTCGCGCCCTCCTGGCGCTGACTTTAAAGGGCCGTAAGGACGACAAACGCGCACGCGAAGTCGCGGCCGAGATCGAACGGACCGCGACATCCGACAGCTTTTACACGAGTTGGGAGTCGCGTCGCAAAGCGATGCTTGATTTCGCTGAACAGAACGATACCGAAGCGACTGCTCTCTCGTTAAAAGCACTCGCTTCGATCAAACCCGATAGTTCCCTGCTCCCGCGAGTGGCGCGTTGGCTGGTTTCGAATCGGCGCAACAGTCATTACTGGAGCTCTACTAAAGACACAGCGTTCGCGATTTTCGGGCTCATCGATTACCTGAAGGTGAGCAAGGAACTCTCTCCAAACTACGACATTGAGGTTTATCTCAATGGCGAGAATGTCTTAACTGAACATGTGTCGTCACCGTCTAAATCGTTTTCAATCATTCGCAAGGCGACGGACGTGGCCGGAACAAACGATGTACGCATCGTGAAGCGCGGCTCCGGTCTGACCTACTTTGCGACTTCACTCGATTATTACTCTGGCGAGGAAGATGTAGCTGCGCGAGGCTCGGCCGACTTGAATGTCACGCGTGAATATCTCCGACTCAAAGTGGTTGAGGATGGGTACAAACTCAAATGGCAAACTGAACCACTCCGCGGCGAAATCCGTTCGGGAGACATTCTGGTGGTCAAGCTCAAGCTCAATGGAGCCAAGGCTCGCCACCTCATGATTGAAGATCCGATTCCAGCCGGCGCAGAGCAGGTTGAGAGTGTAGGCAATCTGAATCTGGATTATGCCACCGGGCACGACTGGTCGGATTGGTACAGTTCAAGGGAGTTTCGCGACAACCGAACTGTCTTCTTCCTGGATTATTTTGATGGCGATGCGACGTTCCAGTATGCGATGCGAGTGCAGGTGCCGGGGCAATTTCGCGTAGCCCCTGCAAGGGCGGAACTGATGTACCGGCCGGCGACGCAATCCAATACCGCTTCCGGAAGAATGTCGTTTTTGGAGCGCAAGTGAGGAGAGCGGCGATTCAAAGGAGCGGCTTGGCCGCCGCACAGTGCGGCGGCTAAGCCGCGGTCGAACGTAAAACGTCCACTAATGAGGCATCTATGCTAACTGAAACTTTTCAATCCATCGCAACTGCCACACGGACAGTGTTCAGAAGCTGGCGCTCGATGTTGCTAATCGCAATGGTCTACGCCTTACTCCTGGCTGCCCTCTATTCATTCATTGCAGTGCGAGAGGCGAGCGTGGCCCAGGTGGTGATTACATTTGCTCTGGCAATTGCAGCCCCGATTCTCTTTTTCATCCTTCAGGCGATGATTATGGGCGGGATAGCGCGTGACGAAACCAGTGCGAGTCTCGGTTCGATCGTTAAAACATCGCTTGCGAACTTCTGGAAGCTCCTCTTAATTACGCTGCCATTGATCGCGCTCGCAGTTTTGGTCGCTTACCTCCTGGCCAAGGCGCAGGCACGACTAGGATCGAGCATACCGGAGACGACCGCTGAGATTCCGCGCCGGCTCGCTGATGGTGCGCGTGATACAAGCAAGCCTATCGATTGGAGAGCGGCGCTGGTCTCAACAGTTCGTTATCTGACGTTTGGTCTCTTTCTGCCGATTGCCGCGATTCATTTGTGGCTGGCGGCAGCGAGCGAAGGACTGGGCCACGCGCTAAAGCGCATCGGCAACCTACTGGCAAAGGCTTTCGCACCGCAGTCGGTCCTGATCTATGTGGTCGGATTTATCGTCTTTGCAGTTGTGCCGTATCTACTTTTGTTTCGCTCAATCCCCAGCAAGCACGCGTGGCTGGAAATCACTCTACTGACAGCTCGATTGGCCGTGATTTTCGCTCTTACGTTATTCGGATGGGTCATTACAGTGAAGGCGCTCGCACATTGGTCCAGGAAAAATTCGCGCTCCGCCGCTGGGAGCGAGGCTGTTTAGTGCTACCTAAGCATTTAGTCACAAAGGCGGACATCTTGCCGAACGCTAGCTCGGCGGCTGCGCGTCGTCTAAGCGTGTGGATCCTTTGCGTTGCGTTTGTGCTTACTGTTTGGGTCATCGCTGAAGAACTTACTGTGGAACAAACCAACTCGTCATCGTCCAACGCGCTCACCGAAGATGCGATGGACCGCAATCTTCAGCGGGCGGCCACGATCGCACTCGGCGATAAGCGCGGCACCATCATCGTAATGGATCCGCAAACGGGACGAGTTCGCGCCGTCGTTAATCCGAAGATGGCATTCGAAGAAAATCTCCCGCCAGGATCAACCATCAAACCATTTACAATCCTGGCGGCTTTGCGTTCCGGTGTTGTCGACGAAGACTCACGAACCGGTTGTCGAGAAGACTATGCCCTCGATGACTTTCATACCGTCTGTTCCCATCCGCGCGGCCTGGCTCCGCTTAACCCGACCGACGCGATCGCCTACTCTTGTAATTATTATTTCGGAAGATTGGGCGAACGGCTCAATGAAACCAGTTTTGTTTCCACTCTTAATGAATTTGGCTTTGGCAAGAAGACCGGAATCAACGCAGAAAATGAATCTGCTGGAAAACTGCTGCGGAATGGGTGGCGTTCACGCGATGCGATCGGGGAGGGCGATAATGTTTTGGCCACACCCATTCAGATGATCAACGCCTATGCGGCACTGGCAAACGGCGGCCACCTCCAGACTCCTCGTCTCAGTACAACAGATGGCTTCGTCGCGAAACGTCAGTCTGAATTAACGATTGATGAACACCAGCGCTTAATGATCGTCAAGGGAATGCGTGGCGCGGTCAGATACGGCACAGCAGAAACGGCCGGGTTGTACAAACTGCCTAACTACATCTTCGGAAAGACAGGCACCGCTACCCAGCTCAATGGTTTTCGTTCGCAAGGATGGTTCATCGGTTTTGCCTCAGCGCCGGACGGAGGCTCAGACGATTCTCAAACGGCGCCTGAAAGGGTAAGACTTGCGGTTCTGGTTTTCCTCAGCAAGGCCCATGGTTCGGACGCGGCTGAAGTCGCGCGGCCAATCTTTGAAGAGTTTTCAGTCAGCGGTACACCTAACAACTCCTCTCCATTTTTATCATCTCCTGACAAATCGTTATCAGAATCGGTGCGCGTTCACCTCATTGGCCAAGAGGTAACGGAAAGCATTCCGCTCGAAGATTACGTACGAGGTGTCGTGGCTACGGAGGGCAGTACTGAAAACCAGTTAGAAGCGTTGAAAGCACTGGCAATTGCAGTTCGAACATATGCAGTAAGGAATATGGGCCGCCACCAAAAGGATGGTTACGACTTCTGTTCCATGACGCATTGTCAACGTTACCAATCGGTTAGTTCCTCGCGCGCCACTTCATTGCCGAGCGCGGTCATTGAGGCTGTGGCTGCGACCCGCGGACAAGTTCTCGAGGATTCGGACGGCCAGATCGCCGATTCATACTTCAGCGCCTCGTGCGGTGGAGCGACGGCAAACATTGGAACTCTTTGGGGCGGGCCAACGCCTGCATACTTGAGAGGTGTCAATGATGAAGCTTGCGATACTGAGCTGCACAATAGTTGGACCGATATCATTTCGGAGGCTCAACTTTCCAAGGCCCTGCAAAGCGATCCACGCACAAACGTAGGTGCTCGCTTGGCCAGCGTCCATGTTGTCAGAAGAGACCAGAGCGATCGGGCCGAGTTGATAAGCATAAAAGGTACCCGGAATGCGACGGTCAAAGGTTGGGAGTTTAAGATCATCGTAGGACGCTCGCTGGGTTGGAATCTGCTGAAAAGTTCACGGTTCGAAATTGCCCGCTCAGGCTCAAACTTCATCTTCCGTGGCAAAGGCTTTGGCCATGGGTTGGGTTTGTGCCAGGAGGGGGCGCACGTCATGGCTTCGCACGGATTCAGCCATCGTGAAATCCTCGAAAAGTATTTTCCAACCACTCACGTTATGAGCAACCGCAATGCAAAGGGTGCGGCGGATTTGTTCTGGTCGCCTATAGACCCCTCGGGGTTCGCGCCACGTCTCAATTATGCCAAACGCCCGGGGAGGATAAGTCGGCAAATCCTCAAGAGTGAAGGTTTCCGGATTGACTATCCGGATACTATCGATCGGCGTGAAATCGAGAGTCTGTTGGGACTGCTGCACACAAATCGGAATGCGCTCGTGAGTCGAGTAGCTGTCGCTGGGCTGAATCCACGCATCCCCACTCTTGAGGTGTTCATTAACGACACCACGGGAAATTTTGTGGGCCGGACAGGCCAGCCTCCGTGGGCAGCAGCCGCCACCAGAAACAACCGCATCGAATTGCAGCCCTTGGGAACACTAAAGAAGCGCGGCGTTCTTGAGACAACAGTCAAACACGAACTCGTACATATACTGGTGGATGCTTTAGGAGGAAGCCGTGCTCCACGCTGGCTAGCGGAAGGCCTGGCTATCAATTTTTCCGGTGAGGGGCCAATGGTTTCTCGCTACCAGCCGCGTCAGACAATGACAATACAAGAAATCGAGCAGAATCTTTCAGGTACACCTTCGGCTAATGAGATGAAAGCATCATATGCGGCGGCTTATAATGAAGTGAGACGTCTGATCAAAGACGAAGGTGAGGCAAATGTCTGGCGTCGAGTGGTTCGATGACCATAAAGGTTCAGCGTCGAACCCGGTCGCTACCCCGACGCGCCGGGGTTCTGTACCGCTCTTTTGGTGCTCTGATTCGTGAGTTCAGGATTTAAACGGATACTCACCATGCACAACTCCAAACTATTCTCACGAATCCTTGGTTTGTTTCTGGTTGGTGTCGTTCTACTTTCGCCCGTCGCCGCTCAAAAGCGAGGTGCTGCTAAGAAACCTGTTCCGCCCGCTCCAACTGAACCCGTACTGACATTTGATACGCTTCTCACCGACGACAGTTACAAGATCTATTCAGAAATCCGTAATGTCGGTCAGCTTGTCCGTTCGCAAGGCTTCACCGAACTTGTCGATCCAATTATTAAACTTGCCGAACCGCCCAGGGAGTTTATGACGGTCCTGAAATGGCTCAACTCTCACGCCGAACCACTCGCGAGCTCGCGCATCGTGGTGGCCAGTTGGCCCAGCAGACCCAAACTGCCGTCAGTCTTGATCGCGGTTGAATTCTCGAATGCGGATGAGGCAAAGAAGTTTGAGACAGACTTACGCGCGTTGATGCCGAAACTTACGGCCAAACCCAGTCCAACCCCTGCTGCCTCACCTTTGCCTGGAAACACTCCAACTGTGGTGACGCCACCAGCACCAAGCGGTCCAACTGAGAACGAATTGCAGTATGCAATCAAGCAAACCGGATCGATGGTGTTGCTGACTGATAAACCTGTTTCGCTTCTAGATCTACAACCTCGCCGCAGCAAATTACTGTTCGAAGATCCAAACTTCGCCCTGGCCCGAAATCGTTTTTCTTCCGAGCCGATATTTGTCTACGTCGATGTGAAGTCGATTGAGAATGAGCAACTCGAACAGAAAAAGAAATGGGAGAAAGAGGCAGAGCTATCACTTCGTACTCAAGTAGTGGCCCAGGAAAATCGGCAAAACAAGAACGAGGTTGAGGTTTCGAAAACGGCGGTAGAAGTGCATGCGGAAGTGTTGCCATCCCCGGAAACATCCTCAACTCCGTCGCCGGATGAGGAGAACCCACCAGACCACCCGACTGATCTTCAAACTGTAGCGACCGCCCAGCAGCCTGAAGAAACAGCGAATTCCCAAATGATCGACGTCGCCATGATGTCATTTTGGTCTTTGATCTTTGGCGGCCAGCCGAAGTGGCCCGAGGCGATCGGTCTGGCACTCGCTTTTGAAGATGACGGGTACGCTTTGCGAGCCCTCGTGGTAAATGGACCAGAGAACAAGTCGAACCCGATACCCTTCATCACCCAGCTCGCCTCAGGACCGCCCCTCGTTCTCGCAGCATCCAACGTTTTGCCCGCCGACATTGATCTGTTTGTCAGCTTGTCTGTCGATTACCCGCAAATGTATGAAGCGATGGTTAAGTCGGCGACTGGCGCTCAGGAGCTTTCGCGGCGAGGTCAATTACAGCCGGCCGCCGTGAGTCAGCCCGAAGTGCCCTTTGCTGCTTACGAGAAAAAACTTGGCATTAAGATCAAAGACGACATCCTTCCGCTACTCGGTCACGAGTTGGCCGTTGTTCTTCTCAAGAAGATTCCCGCTGAACCGAAACCCTCGCCTGGTCCGGAAGCTCAGCCGTCACCAGCGGATGTTACTGCTGCGATGAAAGCTCCGGATCTGATGCCGGTGTTTGCGATTGGAGTGCGTGATAAGGAAGCCGTAAAGCGCATGATCCCCCGAATCATCGATGGCATGGGACTAAAAGGCGCGAGCCTGCTGGCTCAGACCGAAAAGCGAGAGGACACGGAACTTGTCTCGTACGCCAACATGTTTTCGTATGCCTTCATCGGCGACTTTTTGTTGGTCGCCCCTGACGCTGGTACCACCCGCAGGGCAGTTGACTCGTATCTAAGCCACAAGACACTTTCATCCGACAGCAACTTCAGAAACTCCACTCGTTGGCAACCGCGTGAGGTGCAGGGCCAGGTTTATGCGGGCCCGGGCGCGGTTGACCTATATAACCCGCTCCCCAATCAATCTGCGATCAACGATAAAATGATGGCTCTCGTGGGCCAGCTCAATCCGGTCATCAATCCCCTGACCTACGCTCTTTCAAACGACGGCATGGGGGCACTTCACGAACTACGCCTTCCCAGGAATTTGCTCCTGCTGATGATTGCTGGAATTTCTGCCCAACCAAATGAATCTCCGATATTCGCCAATGAATCAATCGCGCAGGTTCTGCTACGCACAATCCACAGCGCTGAATCGGCGTTTCACGCCTCAACTGGCAAAGGACAGTACGGCACTCTCGATGAATTAGAGAAAGGAGGCTTTCTCACCAAGGACATGTTTGAGAAGAACGGTTACAAGATTGAAGTGAATGTCATGTCGAACAAGTTTGAGGCGACGGCGACTCCCATTGAATACGGAAAGACGGGAAGGCTTTCTTACTTTGTAGATGAAAGCGGGGTGCTGCGTGCCGGCGATCACGCTGGAGGCGCCGCTACGATATCGGATAAGCCTATCGACTAACAGGCGGGATCTGGACTGTCAAGAGATAATACAATTTTCCATTTCTCATTTATCATTTGTCAGCCGGCCATTGCAGAGAGTTGTGAACGAACCTTGCCACCCTGCGACCGAGAGATGCCCCAACGCCACTCCTCGTCCTTCGATGACAAATGAGAAATGGAAAATGATACATGGAAAATAGTTCTTTTCTCACTATCGCAGATTATCAATCTGTACCGGCAATACTTCTTCTCCGAGTTCGAATCCAAAGACTTGCGAATAAAAATATAGCTCGCCGTCCAAAGCGCGTTTGATGTTCTTCGCCTGCCGGAATCCGTGCTGTTCACCTTCAAAAGGAATGTAGGCCACTGGAATACCTTTCGCTTTCAGCGCGTTGACCATCACCTCAGCCTGGTTTGGTGGCACTACTTTGTCGTCCAGCCCCTGGAAGAAAATTACCGGGCACGACAGGCGATCAGTAAAGTTGATTGGCGACCTCTCAAAATAAATCTCACGCTTCTCGGGATAAGGTCCCATCAACCCATCGAGGTAACGCGATTCAAACTTGTGAGTCTCCTGGGCCAGTGCCTCCGCATCGCTCACGCCATAATGGCTCGCACCAGCATTGAACGTGTCTCGAAAAGTCAACGCGCAAAGAGTTGTATAACCCCCCGCGCTTCCGCCGGTGATCATCAATCGCTCGCTATCAACCAGACCCCGTTCGACCAGGTAACGCGCACCGTTGGCACAGTCGTCAACGTCAACGATTCCCCACTTCCCTCTCAAGCGCTCGCGATACTTCCGGCCAAAGCCGGCGCTACCTCCGTAGTTCACATCAAGGACCGCTATTCCCCGGCTGGTCCAATACTGAATGCTCAAACTCGCTGCTGTTGAAGCCGCGGCCGTCGGACCTCCATGACTCTGGACCAACAGCGGAGGGAGTTCACCCTCGGGTGCCCTGTAATCTCGATTAACCGGCGAGTAGAAAAAAGCGTGGGCGGTGGCTCCGTTTTCGGTGGGAAATTCTATAGGCTGTGGTGTCGAGAAGTAGCCACCATCGATCTCGAGCGCATTCGAACGACGGAGAACTTCGAAACGATGGTCTTCGAAGTCGAAGGCAACAATTGCCGCGGCCTCTGTTGGCGAAGCCGCACGCATCACCGCTCTCCCAGCCGTGGCACGAACATACCGGATGTCGGTGTATTGAGTTTCGATTCGCGTTAATTGTTTTGTGCTGGTGTCGATCGAACCCAGCCGGCAGATTCCTTTTTCGACGAAGCTGCAGACTATTCTCTCTCGCGACTCGAAAGCGTAACTCGACATGCCAAAGCCCCATTGCGGCATACCGAACTCAGCCCGCATTTCGCAAACCGGTTCCACAGTCCCTGAGTCACCCAAACGGTACAGGTTCCAGAATCCGTTGCGATCGGAAACGAAATAAAGCACTCCCTCCGGCGACCACTCGGGTTGAAAGATTGATTCATCGACACCGCCTGCGCGCCGTTCCATGTTTTCCAGACTTCCATCGTCGGCAATGTTCGCAGTCCAGAGATCACTCCCGTCCCAGGGCATGTTCGGATGATTCCAGGTGATCCAGGAAAGGCGTGAGTGATCGGGGCTCTGCCGCGGTGTGGAATAAAAGTTACCGCCGGATACCAGTATCCGTCCGCCGTCAGGATTATCAGTCAGGTTCAGACTGACAAGGGTGTTGACGGCTTCGCTCCCAGCAACGGTGTGATCCTCTCGGACACAAATCAAGCGCCGTCTTGACTGATCCACAATGTAGTCCGAATAGCGCATACCAGCCGCCGGCGTGATCGCTCGCGGCTCACTCGCATGCTGCTGCACATAAACTCGCTGATCAGAAAAGTTTGAGAAGTAGACTGAGCCCTTGTTCGCAGCGTAATCGCCGCCCCCGTACTCGTGGACTCGGGTTCTGGCGTTGAACGCCGGAGGGGTCACATCTGAGATAACGCCAGACGAATCGAGCCTCACAATCACATTTCGTCCACCTTCAGTGGGTCTCATCTCGACCCAATAGACGTCAGTCCCATCAATGGTCGGCTGAGTGAGTCCGATAGATCCTTTAACGATCAGATCGGAGGTAATGGGAGATTTCCACGAGCCATAGGGCTTGATGCGAGCTTCAGACATTAAGAGGGTATCCGCCTTAGAGTAGGTTGAATGGCTTTAGAGCTATCGGGCATCTTACGTTATGCCCAACCATTAGTTGAACCGTGGGCCCGCGGTCGGGGAAGTGTTGCCAGACGTTTGAGAGATTTTTGTTACTGTACCGTGAAGGCTTTGCAAGATTACTGCAACCATCGGTTCAAACATTGGTTCTAATATCCTGCATCGTTAATTCTCCTTGGGAGAACTGAGATAAAGGCAAGGGCGTCGGTCTTGGGGGAGGTCGACGCCCATGTTCTTTTTTACGGCCTTCCAATTCCAAACCTGGAAAACTAATAGACCACTTCTTGTCAGAAATGTCCTGATCCGCTTTATCTGCCACCACTCCAGGACTAAGTGTGTTTCCAGCGTTCTGATTGACTCTACAATAAAACCGGACCACAATTCGCCCGCCTTGATACTTGTGATGGGAGGAATTCTTCCATGCGTCGAGCCCTCGTTTTCCTTGTCTGTCTTACCTTTTTCACAAACGTCGTTCCCGTCGCGACCGCTCAGACCCAAACGTTTCGCCCGGTCGTTCGTGGTAAACGAGGCGTGGTTGCTGGGGGCCACCCGCTGTCCGTTGAAGCTGGCATGCGCATTCTGCAAAGAGGCGGGAATGCAGTCGATGCCGGAGTTGCCACTATCCTCGCGGCTTCCGTCATTGAGTTTTCTCACTTCTCTTTCGGTGGCGAAGTTCCGATTCTGATTAAGCTCAAAGGCAATCCGGTTTCTGTTGTCGAAGGCATGGGCCAGGCGCCGATGAAGGCAACTCGCGAGTTTTTTGTTAATCGCGCCAAAAATCAGGAGCCCGGCGTAGGAACAATGGCCGGCGGAAAGTCTGGGATAATTCCTTCCACCGGGCCACTTTCGGCAACGGTTCCCGCGGTCCTGGATGCATGTGTCACAGCTCTCGATCAATTTGGGACGAAGTCGCTATCCGAGGTTCTGCAACCGGCAATTGAGCTGGCAGACGGCTTTCCCATCGACGAATTGCGGGTTCAATACATCAAGACGCGCGGACCGGTCTTTACGAAATGGGCCGACGCGAAAAGGGTCTTTATGCCCAACGGCGAAGTGCCCAAGGTTGGCGATATCTTCGTACAGGCGGATCTCGCGCGCACTTTGCGAGCTATCGCAGCCGCCGAAAAGCGGGGAGCGAAAAAGGGCCGGCACGCTGGTCTGATGTCAGCTCGCGATTATTTTTATCGCGGTCCGGTAGGTCAACGAATTGGCGATTACATGCAGAAGAATGGCGGATTACTGGCCGCCACTGACATCGCTCGTTTCAAAGCTAAACTGGGCCAACCTGTGAAGGCTGACTATCGCGGCTACGAAGTTTACAAGGCTGGTTTTTGGACTGCTGGACCAGCCCTGGTGGAATCGCTGAACCTGCTCGAAGGGTATGACCTGAAAGCGTTGGGCCATAATTCACCTGAGTACGTGCACACGGTGGTTGAAGCGCTCAAACTAGCGTTGGCTGATCGCGATCGTTATTACGGTGATCCGGATTTCGTAAAAATACCGGCTGCAGAGTTACTCTCGAAAGACTATGCGAAACTGCGCCGCTCGCTGATCGAAACGGAACGTGCGTCGCTCGCTCAACAGCCCGGTGATCCATCGAACATGAAGGCAGTGCTGGCCAGCGCCGTGCAACGTATTAGCCGAGCCTCAACGGTGCCGGAAATTGAACGCGGCAACGACACCACCTGCGTTAACGTCATTGATAAGGATGGGAATCTGTTTAGTGCCACACCCAGTGGAGCATGGTTGCCCGCCGTGGTGGCCGGCGATACGGGAGTATTGATGGGCCAACGTCTACAGTCAGCTCTGACTGATCCAAACAGTCCCAACGTGGTAGCTCCGGGAAAGCGTCCCCGAATTACCTTGACGCCCACCCTGGTGCTGAAAGATGGGTTACCGTTCATGGTTTTGAGCACCCCGGGCGGTGACAACCAGGATCAGGCCCTGCTCCAGGTTTTTCTTAACATTATCGAGTTTGGCATGAATCCACAGGAGGCTGTCGAGGCTGCGCGGTTTGATACTCAGCATTACGTCAGCTCGTTTGACGATCATGAGTTCCTGGCTGGTTCACTGAATGTCGAGTCACGGATTGATGAGAAGACGATTGCGAATCTTAAGTCGCGAGGTCACAAGATCAAGGTTCAGACTGCGTACGGAACTCTTTCAGCTCCGACTGTGATCCTATATGACGTGAGGAGCGGGGTTTCTTCGGCGGGAGCCGATCCACGTCGAGGCAGATATGCGGTCGCGTGGTAAGTCGATAACTTTCGATTTGAACCTTCCAATCTCAAAACACGTAAACTAGGTACGACGACAAGATCATGTTCTGCCCAACCTGCGGAAACGCTTATTCCCAACCGTTGAAGTACTGCAATCGTTGTGGCGCTAACCTGGCAACGACGGCCGAGACTTCAATGCAGGCATTAGAGAAACGACTCGACGACTATCTTGATGGCTTATTCTGGCTCACTGTTTTGGGACTGGGGTTAATCATCGGCGGAATGATCGTGATGAAGAGGTTTCAGTTTAGTGAAACTCTGATCCTCGGTTACATGGTCCTGAGTTCACTAGCCTTTCTGTCAAACTTCGCGATTAACTTGCGCGAAGTGCAGAGACTGAAACGTTCTCGCGAAGAAGCGACCAGGATTAGTGCCGGCACTACCAACGAACTCAAGTTGCCGCCAGCAAGTTTGACGAACCTGGCCAGTGTCACTGAAAACACGACCCGCAATCTCGAGAAAGTACCACGAGAAAAAGTTCGTTAATCGACTTAACGATATTAAGACTTTGGGGTGGATGATATGGCAGGTGGTCCAGCTCTCTTTCGAATCATTCTTCAGGTTTCCGATCTCGATCAGGCCGAGCAGTTTTACGGCAGCTTGTTATCTGACTCGGGACGGAGAATTCCCTACGCTTCGCGTCATTACATCGACTGCGGCTCGGTAATTCTGGCACTGGTCGATCCAGCCATCGACGGCGAAACTGCGAAGCCGCTTCCTGATTACATTTACTTTGCGGTCGACAACATCGCAGAGATTCACGCGCGAGCGATGGCTCTTAACTGTCTTGCCACTGACAATGTTCATGGCGAAGCCTCCGGAGAGGTCGTGAAGCGACCCTGGGGCGAGCTTTCGTTTTATGCTTATGACCCGTGGGGCAATGGTCTCTGCTTCGTAGACAAGACAACCTTGTTTACCGGACGTTAGAGACTGCTCAATCAGTTCGCACTTCTAGATCTAATCCGAGAATGATGCAGTTACTTTTCCTCTTGCTACTGCTTCTGGCGCCCTACCTCGCGCTCTCGGTCCTCGGCCGTTTGATTCCTCGCCTTCACATGAAACCCGCACTCAGAGCTCGGGTCGGACTTTCAATATTCTTTGCGTTCACTGGCATAGGACACTTCGTCAGGACTGAGCAAATGGCCGCGATGTTGCCCCCGACGACTCCGTATCGAGTAGGGCTGATTTATCTCACCGGGGTGTTTGAGTTACTGGGCGCGATTGCGATCTGGATTCCGTCATTCACGAAGATCACAGGCGTTTGTTTGATCCTGCTGTTGGTCATGGTGCTTCCAGCCAACATCTACTCGGCGATCACACGTGTGGACTTCGGTGGCCACGCGGCCGGGCCCGCTTACCTACTCCTCCGCGTTCCCTTTCAGTTGTTCGTGATCTGGTGGACTTATTTCGCGACGGAGCAACACTGGATTGGACGACGCGATACCAATCACGAAGCCCAAATTTAGGTTTTAGAACTGCAGAAAGCGCGGGCGTCATAGTCCGCGTTAGCGGACGACCGAAAATAGCCCAGCGATTTATCGCTGGGAAATGACAGGGCGTGAAACGAAGTCCGTGAAGCGGACGACTGAACACCCCGCTATTACCTCAGTCGTCCGCTTCACGGACTTCAACTTCTTGCTCGGTGCTCCCAGCAGTGAACTGCTGGGCTATTGGCAGCCGTCCGCTGCGCGGACTAAGAGAATTACGCTGGTGAAAACTCTAATTGATTGAAGCAATGACGCCCCAGCGGATGCTCGTTATACTGCTGGAATGGATTGGATTGACTTTATTCAGTGGCCCGCGATGGTGGTCACCGTTATTGCCGCGTGGCTAATCGCGTCGCAACGGAAGTTCAAACGGAACTGGGCATTCTGGTTGTTTCTACTAAGCAACGCGCTCTGGATAATCTGGGGTTGGCACGATCGCGCTTACGCCCTGATTTCTCTGCAAGTTTGCCTCGCGATTCTTAATACGCGCGGAGCGATGAAGAACAGCAGCGGCGCAAACTAAAGCTTGGACTCTGAAACACCTGTATCCCTAAGGAATTTCCAGGTTCGCCACGACTGGAATGTGATCTGATGCCAGTGTTTCCACGACCCAGGCTTTTTTGGCTTTAAGGTTGTCTGTACGGCGCGTAAAGATGTAATCGATGCGTTTCACTGGCTTATCTGCTGGATAGCTCAACCCTAAGCCTTTCGCCTTGCTCTGCATCCATGCGTCTGCAAACTTATCTGACATGAGTTTGTAGGTAATGCCAGAGGGCTCGTCATTGAAATCACCGACCACTATCATCGGTCCCTTAACGTTTTCCAAAAAGCGCAGCATCTGTTGTGCTTCAAACAGCCTTCCATCATCAAATTGGTAGTCGAGATGTGTGTTGACGAAGTTGATGATCTTGCCGGATCCAATATCTACTTCTACTCGTAGCATGCCTCGACGCTCGGCCTCGCGCCGGTTCTCATACTTGCGATGATCGATTTGACGAATCGGGAAACGAGAGAGCACAGCGACGCCATATTGTCCCCCCTGGTAGTCGAGATTGTGAGCAAACGCATACTGCATCCCGGTTAGACCAGCGAGCTCCACAATCTCATCGCGCCCTTCCGTGCGTTTCACTCCGCGATCAACCTCCTGTAAGCCAACGAGATCCGGCTTCTCCTTCTTGATTACTTCCGCGATGCGAGCGAGATCGAGTTTCTTATCCATCCCCACGCCTACATGAATGTTGTAGGTCATGATCCGAAGAGTTGTTTTTCCTGCGGGAGTGGCTGACGAAGTACCTATCGCTGCCAGGACAGCGAGTCCAATTAGGAAAGATACGAACCACCCGGCACTAATCTTTGAAGGCTTCAACATACGCTCCTTAATTGAGTGTGAATCGCTTCAGCCCCATCCTCACCGCAGTGGCAATGAGGTTAGTATCACAGTGCGGTAGCCGGTGGGTCCAGATTCGATTCTATGTAGTGTGTAAGCAAGAAGTCACTGGGAACAATTAGGTAAGAACCCTCCGGCTACCGCCGTGTGGTACTGACCTCATTGCCACGCAGTCTTGCATCTTTGTGAAAATGCGGCGCGCATTCTAACATGGCGCCTCTTGTTTAAAATCAGCAGTTACATTCCGTTGGGAGCAAGCTAAAGCTTGACCTCTGACCCACTTCAAATCCTTTCGCTCTTAGCGGCGGCCTTCGTTGCCGGAGTGATCAACTCGATCGCCGGAGGCGGCACGCTCATAACGTTCCCTGTCCTCCTATGGATGGGCCTCGATGCCAAAGTCGCGAACGCCACCAGTACTGTCGCTTTGTGGCCAGGCCTGTTTGGTGGCCTGTTTGGTTATCGCAAGGAACTTGAGAACAGCTCTACGGTTCTGCTTCGTTTGGGAATTACCAGTGTGATTGGAGGAGCCATCGGCGCGTGGCTTCTTATCTGGACACCATCGCCGATATTTGCACGGCTCGTCCCCATACTGATTCTGTTTGCCACGATCCTTTTCATGGTCCAGGCGCCAATTACCAGACGGCTGAGACTGCAACCGATTGTTGCGGAGCCAAAGACAAGCTGGTGGCTGGGCGCGATCGTATTTCAGTTTTTCTCTTCGATGTATGGCGGTTATTTCGGAGCTGGTAATGGCATCCTGATGTTGGCGGCGCTAGGTCTGCTTGGTGTTCAGGACATCAATCGTGCCAATGGAATAAAAAACTTCCTTGGTATTTGCATTAACAGCATTGCCGTGGTGAGTTTTGCATTGTCGAGCCTGGTGGTCTGGCCTATTGCATTGATGATGGCCGGCACTGCATTGCTTGGTGGTTACTGCGGCTCAAAAGGCGCTGTGCGGGTGGGCCAGGGGCCAGTGCGTAAGGCGATCGTGTTCATTGGGTTTCTAATTACTTTTGTGATGATCTGGCAGCTTTGGCACTGACGAAAGTTGAATTTCACGCAACAATCAAGAAGGAAACATTTTCCATATAGCATTTTCCATTTCTCAGTTCTCAATTGACTTGGAACACTAACTTGTAGTTCAGAGTTCAAGCTTTAGCTTGCGCCGCGCCTACCGACAACGAGCGGCAGCCTAAAGGCTGAACTCTGAACTTCAGGCCAGAAGCTCCGGCAATGCCAAATGAGAAATGGAAAATGATATATGGAAAATGTTTGGTTCTTTACCCAAGCGATAGTCATGACCAGCCCAAAACTTCCGCGCGGTTTCTATACCCGATCGAATGTACTCACCGTTGCTCGAGAGCTGCTGGGGAAACTACTCGTGGTCCCTTCACACAGTGGCCAGCGCGTTTCAGGCACGATTGTCGAGGCCGAAGCATATCGTGGACCCCAGGACCGCGCGGCTCATTCTTACGGCGGTCGTCGCACCAAGCGAACTGAAACCATGTATGGAATTGGCGGGACTGCTTACGTTTTCTTTGTCTACGGCATGTATAACCAATTCAACGTAGTAACTAATTCTGCTGAAACTCCCCACGCCATCCTGATACGCGCGCTCGAGCCGGTCGAAGGAATCGAGTTGATGCGCCAGCGTCGTCAGGGTCAACCCGATCGTAACTTGACGAATGGACCAGGCAAGCTCTGCATCGCGATGGGCATCGATCGCAGCTTCGACAGCGCAGACCTGCTGGGTAATAAGGTGTGGATTGAAATGAGGAATCGCGTGCCCCGCTCTCAAATCATGTCGGGGCCGCGCATCGGCATCGACTACGCCGAGGAGTGGGTCGACAAGCCGTGGCGCTTCTGGATCAAAGACAATCCGTTTGTGAGTAGGGCTTAGTCGCTGCCGTAGCGAATCTCCATGCGCCGGATGCGATAGCTCGCGACGGCCAGCACGATAATGGTGACGATGATGAGACTGGGTATGGCAAGCCACGCGGGTGTGGGTTCGGCTACTACAGCGAATGGTCCTTCCGAAACCGGCACTGGTGTCAGCGAAGTGAGGTAATGAATGACGCTGACTTTCTTCAGTAGCGGCGGCAACAGGAAGTTCAGCCACTCCCACCCGTAGAGCACGATGGCCGGAATAATTGGGTTGCGGAAAAACAACCCCACCACCAGGAAGAAAGCTCCATAACCAACGCAGGCAAGGATGGTAATTCCCGCGTAGGTCAGTAGTTGGCCCATGCCTGGTCCATCGAAAAAGAACCGCCCGCTCTCCGACGGAAAATGAGGAACATACAGCAGCAGCATGCAAACGATGGTTGTGGCTGTAAACAGGATGATTGAGGTAACGAGGCCGGACAGATATTTCCCGACTACCAAAACTTCCCTACGCACCGGACTCAAGAAGTAAAAGTGCAAACTCCTGTCGATGATGTCTCCGCGAAACAGGTTCATAAAAATCCAGGCACAACCAAAGAAGACCACTGTGCGCAGAATTAGTCCACCGTAGTAGACAGCAAAGATCATGTTGTATTGGGTGAAGTCCTGCCACTCCCGGCCGGGCGGTGTGAACGGCGCCAGCAGAGCGAGCGGGACTACCGGCAAAAGCGCCAGCAGGTAGAGCAGTATTGATCTGCGGCCCAGAAAGTTCTTCTCAATTTCGAGCCGAAAGATCGCGCGGATCTGACGAAACCAAAGCGACCAAGGCAATGGCTGCTTCTCGAGCTTTGCTGGTTTGACGTCGATTGTTGAACTGCTCATATGAATGATCCCCGCTAAGACCGCAGTCTAAAGGTGTATGCTTGGTGCGTTTCGTGTGATTTCGTGGATCGTGTGATAGGTAACGGCAAGGACGATCCACGAAATCACACGAAACGACACGAAAACGTAAAAGCTGAACTCTAAGCTGCTTGACTCACGCGCTTGTTCCTTCCGATCCGATCAGATACTGGTAAACGGCACTCAGATCGTCGTCTACCGGGGCTACGGACTCGATGTTGATTTCGCCCTCAGCCACCACCTGATTCAACAGCAGATAAAACCTATCCGCATCGCGCGTCTTCACAAACAGCCCTAATCGATCGTCATGAAGGCGTGCTTCCACCACGTGATCCTGATCGAACACTTTCGCAGCCAGCCGGGAAGGCTTATCGCAACGGATAAGAATCTGCATCGGGTGCTCTTCCATCTCATCACGCACCCCGTGAATATTGCCCTCCGCCACTACATATCCGTTATTCAACAGAATGACGCGGTCTGACATCATGTCAACTTCATGCAAAATGTGGCTGGAAATGATCAGATGTAATCCTTCGGCCGCAAGCTTGCGAAACAGCGCAATCGTCTCGGCCCGAACCATCGGATCCAATCCGTTTAAGGGTTCATCCAGAATTAAGGCCGCGGGTTGGTGAGCAATCGCTTGCGCCAGCCTGATTCTTTGACGCATGCCTTTGCTGTAGGCCGCAACCTTTCTGTCGGCCGCGTCCAGCAGGCTCACCCGATCAAGCGCAGTATCCGTAAACTCGTTAGCCTTTTTCCGGTCCATCCCGTGGACCAGGAGAAACGATCTGACAAATTCGCGTCCGGTGAGTCCCCTCGGAAACGAATCAAACTGAGTGCAGTAACCGAGCTTGCGAAAAAGTTGTTCCGGCTGGTCGGTGGGAATATCGAGAATGGTGATGCGACCTCGACTGGGGCGCAGCAGCCCAGTCATTAAATTCATCAACGTCGACTTCCCCGCGCCGTTTGGCCCCACCAGGCTGGTGATGCCCGGAGAGATCTGAAGGTTGACCCGATTGACTCCGAGTATCTCCCCATAAAACTTGGAGACATCGTCGAAGACAATCATCTCTGAGGAATTTGGGATTTCGGATTTCGGATTTCGAATTTCAGCACTCATTGTTATGACTTCTATCAATCGTGATCAGTTCTTATATAACCAAATCCGCAATCCGAAATCCGCAAGCCGAAATTCACTTCACTACTTCGTAAGCTTTCACTTTTCTTGAAAGCAATGCCAGACATGCTAGAGAAACCAGACACAGGACCATCCAGGAGACCCACAAGGGAGGCTCGCTGAGTGCCACGCGCGTAAAGTTTGAGCCATCGAAATCGCTGATCATCGTCGTCGCTTGCTGGAATTGTCCAAACAGGCCGGCGGTCACATTCCTCATGTTCGCATTGAGACTAATCAGGCTGCCCCAGCGAGTCCGAAAGAGCTGGTTGACCACTTCACCAAACACGGAGGGAATAAAAAACAGGCCCAGCAGAGCGGCACTAGCAATGACGCGCCACTTCACCAATGATGAGATCGCGAGCGACATCAGCGACAGCAAGAGTATCCAAACCACACTGGCCATGAAGATCGCTCCCGCCATCCAAATGTTGTCAACAAACCACGTCGCGCCCTCGAGATAACCCTGAAACGCAAACAGCAACAACTGCGGCACCCAGGTCATCGCCGACAACAAGATCATCAACACCGCTAGTTTGCCAAGTACGTACTCGGTGCGCGAAAACGGCCGGCATAGATAAAGCGGTAGCGCGTTATTCCTCAGATCGCGCGCGACCAGGGGTGGGCCCACCAGCAGGGTTACGAAAAAAGCAAAACCGTTTTGCAGCCAAACGAACGTGTGAAAAAACGAAGCGTCAATCGGCAACAGTTCCCTGACATTGACTTTCATGATCGCCAGAGCATTTACGTTGTGATGCAGGTAGATCAGAATTGCTTCAATCAGGAGCGGGATGAAACAAAGCACAAAGAAAGCGGTAAACAACTTCGACTTGAAGACATCTCGAAAAGCGTGACGCGGGATCACCATGAAACGGTTCCAGTCAGGCGTCAGCTTCCCGAGAAACTGCTTGTATGTCAGCTCATAAACTGCCATGACCGTTCTCCATCGCGTTCATAAAAATGTCTTCCAGCGAATCGCGCTTATAGCTTAGTCGTCGGATTTGTACATCGTTATCCCCGGCCACTCGGTAAAGGTCCCGCACGTCGATGCCTTCCTGAAGCACCAGCTTTACACGGTGGTCCCCGGTGATGGCGTATTCACAACCAAGTGCCGCAATTGCCTTAATAAACTTCTCCTGGTCGCCTCGAGTTTCCAGGAGCAGGAACTTGCGATTTGATTTGCGCTCCTCTTCTAGATTGCAGTAAACCGCGAGGCGCCCGTCCTTAAGGATTAGAATCTCTTCGCAACACTCTTCAACATCGCGTAAGAGGTGCGACGACAAAACTATGTTCGCTTTGCCGCTGTCGCGAATCTCCCGCACCAGCTTGATCATTCTCTGTCGCGCCGGCGGATCGAGGCCGTTGGTTGGTTCGTCGAGAAAAATCAGGCGTGGGCCGTGAACAATTGCCTGGGCCAGTTTGGCAAGTTGTTTCATGCCCAGCGAATAAGTATCAAGACTTCGATACCTTGCTTCACCAAGGCCAACGTAAAAGAGAGCTTCGTGCGCGCGCTCGAGGGCTGCTTCAGAAGGGAGTCCCGACAGTTCAGCCATTAACCTCACAAAACGCACTGCGCTCATCTTGGCGATGAACGAGTCGCGTTCGGGCATGTAACCGATTAGAGATCTGATTTGCTTGGCGTCGGTGGTGATGTCGCGGCCAAAGATGTGAGCCGTTCCGGAAGAAGGTTCATGAAATCCCAGCAGCGTGTGGATCAGCGTGGTTTTGCCGGCGCCGTTTGGACCAAGCAGCCCAATCGCGCGGCCACGCAATTCGCCGCGAAGATTTTGCAGGATGGGACGACCACCGAAGGTTACGCTGAGATCATTTAGATCAATGACCGGAGCAAAGTTTGCGGGGTCTTTAAGTCGCGCTTGTTCGTGAACCTGTTCAGCTACTGCCATCGTGGAGACTTTATATCCCTGTTCTGGTAATTCCAAACGAAACCGATACCGAATGCCGTACCCATCAGAACGAATGCACCGATGAATGCAAACGCTTCGGCGGCGCCCAAAGTTCTACCGATTGCCAAAAATCCGATCAAAATAACCGGAAGGTTGAGAATCAAAGCAGACACTAGGGGAAAAAGCGCGGCGGGACGACAACCGCCGAGACGCTTTCGTAACCAGAAAAGGGATGGTGCGTATGCCAGCGAAAAAAGCAACGCGGCAATGATCAGTGAAGTGACCGTCACACCTTTAAGGTCTCCTGCTGATAGCGACTCGCCTTCGACTATCACAAACACAAACAGGATGGCCGAGAGACCAAGCAACCAGGAGGCAAAGGAAATTGAGATGAGCTTCATTGGAAGAGTGATTACTTAAGTGTGAAACGCAGTCCCTGCCGAAAAAACGTAAATCCTGGGGCCAGAAGCCCCAGGCTCAACGTTTCGCCGATTCGCGAAGGTGCCTAATTCCGCACTGCTGTTTCAGTAGTATTGGCGTTGGCGCGCAGATATTTCTCCGACTCGCCATAATCCAACGAGTTTACTGCCACTCCGTCATCGCCAATCAGGACGCTATCGCCTGGACGTATCATTCCCGCAACCCCATTCACGCGCACTTTGTCGCCAGTGATGGTTACTTTCATGGTTTGACCGGTAGTGCTGACGCCTTCGTATTCAAACGTCCCGAGGTCTTTATCGCTATGAAGTTTCTTTTCATACCCGTGACGTGAAACTGTCACTTTGTGTGAACCAACCTGCTGAACCTTTTGATGACTACAGGCAGACAGCGCCAATAAACCGACAATCACCAGGCCGAGACTAGATGTTTTTTTGAGAACGCTAAACATGATGATTCCCTTTCCTTAGTAGGACAGACATTCCTGTCTGTCCCACTGGATTTCAAAATTAATCCGTGCCCGCCGCTATTGGACGGGCAGGAATGCCCGTCCTACCTATTTCTTCATTCCCTGCTGCATCACCTTTTGGATTTCCAGCGCGTTGGGAACTCCCAGCAGTGACGCCGGACTCAGGCCAAACGGACCACCTTCGGTGTTGGCTGCAAACTTGATGCTGTCGCCCTGGGCGTAGGCATAAGCCAGCGTTGGTGGCATGTCAGCAGCCATTGCCTTGATTGCCTGTTGCTGTTCCTGGGGCAAGCTGCTTGCCGAACTCGCGATGCGATCCGCAAACGGCTGCACCAGTGGCGCCAGGTTGTGATAGAAGAGCGCCGAGAAGTTTGCATTGCCGTCTGTCGGCAGGCCGGCAGTGAAACGCGATGATTTGAGCAAGGTGTAGCCTTGTTCCTGCGCTCTCACTGAACGCTCGACCATGGCCCTGCTTGGTCCCAGGACCACATAGCCGTTGACGTAGGTATAATTGACTTCCAGGAGACCGAAGTCGCTCGACTTCAGCGTGTAGTAAGTACGGCCACCAAGCTCGGCCCGATCCCAGGCCAATCCGGCTTTGCCAAACCTTGCCGCTTCCTTGTTTACTTCGGCGACAATTCGTTCCAGCGTAGCCTGCAGGTGCTGAGAGTCGTTGACTTCAAACACCATCTTCCACGACGGCGTCGGCAGGATTGGTCCGTCAATCGCGAAGGCAAACTCACCACCGAGCGGCGCAGCAATGTCTTTGCGAATATCCACACCGCGATCTGCCTGTTGCTTGTCGAGGTTCTTACGCAGGTCTGGCGAGACCGTCTCAATCACTCCGAGCAAGTCATCAACCAGACGGACTGGATCCTTAACCACGAATCCCGCTACTACGTTCGCATCCGGCGAAATGTATTCGAGTGAGCCCATCGGCGCCGGCGCCGCGAGCCATGATGGAATGCCACGCTGCGCTTCAGTGAAGGACACTGTGGCCTGGGTTTGAGTCTTGCCGTTCGCGTTCTTCTGATCCAGCACAAAGTACTTGAGGTTTAAGATTCCCAGTTGCTTCAAAGCGTTTTCATGCTGCTGAGCCGCGCCGGCGTCTTTCAATATTTCTGGTTTCTTGCTCGCAATTAGACGTTCCAGGTTGGCTGCAACCACCAGGCCTGCACCTTCCTGATAGACCTGGGCCACGCGATTGTGAAATGCGGTAGAGGTAAAGCTGCTCTTTCCACCTTGTTGCGCCAGACCCGATACGCTTTGAAGCTGTTCCAGCTTCGGGCTTGCCGCAAACAGATCACCCTGAATCCAAACGAACAACTCGTTAGTCTTCTTGCCAGGTTCAACAGGAGTGGCCGTTGCGCTCTTTGGGTCAGCGACAAAGCGAATTTGCGGTCTGCCCTGCTGGTTGCCGGCATACTTCGCGATCTGCTGTTCCAGGAATGGTTGGAAGCCGGAAGAATTCTTCAGTTCGGCCAACACCAGCGGAGCAGCGGGATCACCTTTCTCGTCCATCGAGATTGACACGGCGATCTCATCACCCAGGTATTCGCCAAATTCTTTAATGGTGCCCATTACCTGATCGACGTCAGCCCGATGCTCGCCACCACTATGCTTCTTCTCATACCACTCGCGTAACGCAGGATTTTGGTTGATGCGGTCCTGCATGATGCGATGCGACTCCACAATCGTTGAAGTCAGATTAGGAAGCGCGGCATAGACGATCGTGTTCTCAGGCATTAAGTCCAACAGATGAGTCGAAGTGCGCACGCCGGGCAGTTGAACCTTGCTCAGCTCCTTGTTTAGAGAAGCAAAAGCCGCCAGTGTCTGCGCATATTTTCCTGCGTTGCGGCTCCATGCAACTTCGTCTTTAACCGCGATCTTTTCGATCGCAGCGCTCGTGGTGGCCTGTTCGCCACCGCGGAGAACGCGTTCTGTGTTGGCGTGCTCAAGGTGAACTTCGCCTTCGACTACAGACACGCGCGCGCCCTTGGTCCCATTGTTAACTGAGAAGATTGTGCCCGTTACTGACACGCGAGAATCGCCAGTATCGACAAACAAGTGCTGTTTCCCTTGTTTGGCGGCTTCTATCAGAATTGCCCCGCGGTCCAGGTGAATCGTCGTGCCCTGGATATTCTTGGTGATGTAAAACTCGGAACGATCCTTAACTTCGATCACCGAACCATCGCCCAGGCGAACGAAAGCGTGGGCATCTTTAGCCGTGCGCAAACGATCTCCCTTTTGCAACTTGTCGCCGACCGCGATTGGCGTGCTACGAGTGTCGGCAATCTGAAACACCTGACCCTCGGCGGCCTGCACCGTTGCCTCGAGATCACCACCCAATGGCACATAACGCTGAATGAACGGCAAAGCTACTAGGCCCAAGCCGACTACGAGGACCGCCGCTATGCCCCAACGCATAATCACTGGAGAGATGCTGTAGCGGCTGGCCACTGCAGCTTTCTTCGCCGGCGCCATTCGTCTTGTGCGGGCGTCCTTCATCGCCTTGCGACAAGGAATACACTCATGAGTGTGGTCCACCAGCAAGAGTGAACGCGCATCCGACAAGTTGCCGCTCAAATGGGCCGGTATGAGCGACTGAAAATCCGCGCAGCTTTCGATTCTTTCTGCTGCCAAAGATTCAGTCGCGGTTTGGGCTGGAGCTTCAACAGCGATACGCGCCCAAACGCGCTCGGCCGCTTTACTCACTGTCGCCGGGTCGACTTGTTCGTTGCGCATCTCTGCGGTCGCCTTGTCGAGGATTGAATCAAAGTTATTATTGCTTTTCATAATGTTCTCCAAGCACAGATCTGAATCTGAATTCCGTTAATATCGCAGCGAATCACAAACCGGAGTCTGCGTCACTGTGGTGCTGCTCCAGGTACTGTCCGATCTCTTTTCGTAGTTTTGTCCGCGCGCGGTGCAAAACTACGCCTACCACCATTTGCGAAGTGCCCATTTGCTTTGCGATTTCCTGATTGTCGTAACCTTCGTAATAGCGCAGGACAAACATCTCGGCCGCCGTCTTTCCGAGTCGCGCCACTGCCTGACGAATGAGTTGATGCAGCTCGCGATCGGCGTGTTCAGCTTCCGGGCTCTTAAACCTGCTTTCCAGGGCTTCGGTCTCCAGGTCGCTTATCCCAACGGATTTCGAGCGGCTGCGGCTGCGCATCAGATCAAGCGATGCATTGATGGCGGCTCGCGAGAGGTACGCCTCCGGGTTTGCTGACATGTCGTAACCGTCCGGGCTCTTTACTAGGCGCAAAAAGACAGTCTGCAACACGTCTTCCGCGTCCGCCGGGCTACCGGTAATGCGGTGTGCGGTGCGAAAAACACGGTCATGATGGGCTTGGAAGAGCGTTTCCAGCTCTCCCGGGGGTTGTTCTACAAGTCTCAAAGTTTTAACTGCTGCCAGCACGTGGTGCCTCCTGAAGATCGTTTCCAACCATAAAACGAGCTTCCGGAGGGATTATTAACAGCCGTTTTCTCGAACCGGCCATATTTTGGTGTGATTCTAGTGAAATGTAGAGATCTTGACCAATAACTCAGGGTGTTGGGCCCAAGAGCAACCTTCACCGGTACAGAACCGGAAGCGGTAGCGACCGGGTAGATCTGCGATAAAGGCTACGGGCGACTATAGCGGCGTCCAATATCGGCGTGCTTTCAATCCGCGAGCTTATGGCTTGAGATCGACCCGGTCGCTACCGCTCCCGGTTCTGTACCGGCGATGGCTGCTCTCGGGCTTGGAGGGACCTGCCGCGACGTTGGGAGCCTTGCCGAACATCTCCACCCAAGATGTTGCCCCGATCTATCGCCGAGCGCTCGAAGTCGCGAGTCGCTTCCGCGCTTCCGCAGCTTGGGGGCTTTGAGGGTATCGATGGAGAAGCTCGCGCCAGCCTTCGCCATCGTAACGAAAACGCTTTTCGCGAGGCTCGAACAGAAAGGTAATTCGCTGCCGGTTGTAGCGATCGAGCCCGTTGTAGTTAAGGAAATAACTAAGCATCGGCGCACCGCCCGCGTTCATTTCCTTCTCCTGAAGCCGGCGCGATGCTTCACGCGAAAGGTGATTTGCGGCTTCCTCCGCCGCCTTGGAATAGACTGCCAAAACCTCAGGGCGCAAAGGCGAGAGCCGGAAGTGGTCGAGGAAAATCCGTGCCCTCACGATGCGATCAAACTCCTCCGAGCCCTTGATCAAAGTTAACAGTCTCGCATCGTCGCCGGGTCGAGTCGATGAAGCTAGTGCTTCGCGCTGTATCCAACCGCCAGTGCGCCGCGTGATGTTGATACGGTAAAAGGCAATTCCCTCGCGACTGGTCCGGAAGCCGGTGATGGCTACTAATGCCCCGCGACTTAACCTTCGCACTAACGTGCCGGAAAGCTCAGGCGTCGTTCTCAATGCAGAAAGCCGTTCATCTACGACCACAGCAATGCGCCCTCCTGGCGGTCGGCGCTTCGCAGCACTAACAAAGGTTAGGAACCCGAAACAAATAAAAATCAGGAGCAATTGGGAAGAGCGTGAGATAACGCGACTATTCATCACCTTGCCTCCAAAGCAAGATTGAGCTGGAGCAGGGTGAATATTTGTAGAACGTTAGCGGGAAACGCGTCGACGAGTTAGATCTGCAACTGAGAGCTTAACGCCTGACTGGGTGGACAGTATGCGATTGGCAAACGATGCATGGTTAAAATGGCAAATTGCGACGGCCAGTGCATCTGCAGCGTCGTGAGGTTCGGGAACATTAGCCAGAGACAACAGTGTCTTAACCATCTGCTGCACCTGAAATTTTTCGGCGTTCCCATGCCCCACCACTGTTTGTTTCACAAGTCGGGGTGAGTATTCATGAACTTCGATACCGGCCCGTTCAGCGATCAACATAGCCACGCCTCGAACCTGGCCCAGCTTGAGAGTGACTTTAACGTTGGTTGCAAGGAAACCATCTTCAATCGCACAAGCCTGGGGACTGTGGCGTTGAATGATTTCCTCAAGGGCATTAGCGATTTTTAGAAGACGCCCAGGAAACTTCTGGCCGGGGACTGCGCGTATCACTCCGCATTCGAGCAGATGGTATCGTGGGCCATCTCCTTCGATAATTCCCCAGCCGGTCGTTTCACTTCCTGGATCGATTCCAAGGATTCGCATAAGATGAGGACGATTGGCGGCCGCGTTGCTTTAATCAAACCTACCTTTTCCGTGCGGCAGTATACTACACGCCTAACCATTACCATTCGATTATTCGGGGATCACCGCTGAACGGTTACTACAAGATTTGTTGCATCGCTTGCTTGGCTCTGCTGGTGCTTTGTGGGAATAGTTCACGAAGCGCCTGATTAGCCAGCGACTGCCACTCTTTCCCGCTAGGCGCCCAATCAAAATTCTCGTAGTAAAGCTTGCCCTCGGTTGGCGGTGCCGCGAAATCATAGTTTGAGGGTCGTCGAAATTTCTCTGGTCCAATCGGAGATACCTGCAAACTCTCGCTTTGAGTGGCGAAACAATTCAACATTCGTAACTTTAGTTCCAGCGCTCGCTCGTCCAGAAGCAGCGTGGTTGTTTCACCGTCAGCACCGGGAAGAAATTCCGACACTCTGGCTTTGAAATCCGTGCTGGGATGAAGGGCCATTTCGAATAGAGCCGGTGGTTTCAGACCATTTTCTTTCAGCAGCCGGATTGCTGAATGCGTGGCAAATGCAGTCGCGTCGTGATCGGGGTGTCCACCTTCGTAAGGATGTGTTACCACGATATCTGCTCCTGAATGCTGTAGGAACGCAGCAATCTTTCGGGTCAATTCAATCAGGCATTGAATGGCGAAGTGATCAGGAACATCCAAACTTACGACACGATCTTTTGGTACGTTTGCTATTGCCAAAGCTGCTAGACATTCCTGTCGGCGCGCTTCTGCATATTCTTCAGTATTGGCCCAACGAGCGGAGTTCACATCATCAAGATCCGGTGGCACTCCGTCTGTGACGTGAAGGATCGTTACGTCCACGAGTTTTGAGATCAAGCACCCCGCGCCGATGACTTCATCTGCTGGATGGGCCACGATTACTGAGCAACGTGTGCCCTGATTGAGATCACCGGTCCCAAAAAGTTTTGCATGGGCTGAGCGACTTCGTTTTCGTCGCGTCGATTTAATAGGCTCCGTCATTCAACCACCCTCCTGGTACTTAGGCGACAGTCCGGTCTGCTCGCATCGAATCGAGACATACGTACGCTTGTACGGTCCGAATTGCGCTGTCACCTCGTGCTCCGCGAACGCACCGCAGTCAATATCACCAAGCATAATGACTGCGCCTGGCGTTTTCTTGGGTGGTTCGGCGTTGCGCCACAGAGGGGTTAATCAACCGCCATACCAGAGGCTATTAATCGTCGACTTGAGTGAGGAGACACTGCTTTGGCTTCTTATCAGGCCGCCAACGAAGAAACCGCGTTCCGTGGCGAAACCGCCCGCCAGTGAAATGGTCGTATTGCACTTCAACTACCAGCTTCGTCGCCAGGGGTTCCCATTCGGCTGAGCGTTTCGTGCTCCACCTACTTGGACCACCGGGCTTATTTCCGGTGAACCCCGGAGCTTTTATCAGAGGTTCGAGTTTGGCCGTCAATTCTTTCTTCTGTGCTTCGTTAAAACTCGAGGTGAAGCCACAGTGGTGCAAGAGTCCTTGCGAGTCGTAGAGGCCGAGCAACAAGGAGCCCACAACTTTTCCTTTTGAAGCATATCTGAACCCGCCCACCACACAGTCGGCGGTGCGCATTCGTTTGACCTTGTGCATGCCGTCACGCTCGCCTGAGCGATAGGGCAAATCAAGGCGCTTGGCAATTACGCCATCGAGCTTGATGCCCGTAGTCGACAACCACTCGCGCGCGATTGCAACATCGTCCGTCTTTGGTGAAAGCTCAATGGTGAGATTTTTCTTGACGTACTTCTTCGCGAAACTCTCAAGCTTCGGTCGCCGGTGAGCAAGTGTCAGATCAAGTAGCGCCTTGCCAACGTCGTCTACTAGTAAGTCGAAGACGATAAATTTCGCAGGAGTTTCTTTTGACAGTTTCAGCACGCGGCTGGCGGCCGGGTGAATTCTCTGAAGTAGCGCGTCAAATGAGAGCCCATCACCCGCCGGGATAACCAGCTCACCATCCAGAACAAATTTTGAGGGCTTTAGTTTGAGAAGTGCGTCGACCACTTCCGGAAAGTAACGCTCGAGCGGCTGGCCCGACTTCGATTGCAGTTCAACTTTCTCTCCATCGCGGAACGCAAGACATCGAAACCCGTCCCACTTGGGTTCGTATTCCCAAACTTCGCCCGCTGGAATATCGCTGACAAGCAATGCTTCCATTGGTGGATAAGGCGGTTTTATCGGCAGTGTCATGACGTTAAAGATAGCAATACAGAAACCAGCGCGGTAGCGACGAACAACCTACCCGCAGATTACACGGATTACGCCACTCTTGGGCATCGAGCTTGCACTCACATTATTCGAGTATCCGCATTCTTAGATAAATCCAACCGACAGGTGTGCAAACAAGACAGCATCACCCGCTGGTTCGTACTGTATGGCTACATGTAAAGGTGAAACGATGAGCAAACCATTCCCGAGCGAACTGAAAGAAAACCACGAACATGGCGAGCAGACGAGATCCGTGTGGATGGATACAACCCAACCTTTGCTGGAAACACCACTGACTGAGCGAATCAATGCTGATGTGTGCATAGTCGGCGCCGGAATCGCCGGTATGACGACCGCATATCTATTGGCCCGCGAAGGGAAATCGGTGGTCGTGGTCGATGATGGACCAATCGGAGGCGGCATGACTGGCCGCACCACTGCGCACCTGGTCAACGCCCTTGACGATCGATTCTTCGAATTGGAGCGGCTGCATGGCGAAGAGAACACACGTCTGGTAGCAGGGAGTCATACGGCGGCAATTAACGCGGTTGAAGCAATCGTTCAGCAGGAGAGCATCGATTGTGAATTCGAAAGGCTCGACGGGTATTTGTTTGTGCCTCCACGCGAGTCCAAGAAAATCCTGGATGATGAGCTGAAAGCTGCGCATCGCGCGGGACTCACCGAGATTGAAAAGGTGGAGCGCGTTCCCTGGGACTCTTATGACACTGGACCAGCTCTGCGTTTCCCGCACCAGGCTCAGTTTCACCCTTTGAAGTATTTGGCTGGACTGGCCGAGGCGATAAAGAAAAATGGCGGACGTATCTATACCGAAACGCACGCGAAAGAAATCGAAGGCGGAAAGAAAGCGCGCGTTGAAACGAGTGGGCGAGGGGTCGTGACCGCGGATGCAGTTGTCGTCGCTACCAACACTCCCGTGAACGATCTGATCGCAATCCACACGAAGCAGGCCGCTTACCAATCCTACGTTATCGGCGCTCGGATCCCGCTTGGATCGGTGACGCGCGGGCTCTATTGGGACACTCCGGATCCTTATCACTACATCAGGGTTGAAACGGTCGGCAAAGGCGCGAAGGCTTACGACATACTGATCGTCGGAGGCGAGGACCATAAGACAGGACAGCAGGATGACGCGGGTAAGCGCTTCGGCGCACTCGAGCGTTGGACGCGTTATCGCTTTCCGATGGTTGAAGGCATCGAGTATCGATGGTCAGGAGAGGTGATGGAGCCTGTCGATAGTCTGGCTTTCATTGGGCGAAATCCGATGGACAGTGAAAACGTCTACATAGCCACAGGGGATTCAGGCAACGGAATGACGCATGGGACGATCGCGGGACTGTTGTTGACCGACATGATCATGGGACGCGCCAACGAGTGGGAGTCGATTTACGATCCATCGCGCATAACCCTGAGTTCGCTCAAAAAGTTTGCGAAGGAGAATCTTAACGTTGCAGCGCAGTATGTAGATCACGTAACTGGCGGCGACGTGGATTCAGTCGATGAAATCAAAAAGAACTCCGGAGCCGTCATTTCGCACGGGCTAAAGAAGGTTGCGGTGTACCGCGACCCTCAGGGGGAGATCCACCAGATGTCTGCTGTCTGCACTCATCTGGGTTGCATAGTGAATTGGAATTCGCTCGAGAAGAGTTGGGATTGTCCGTGCCACGGGTCGCGTTTCGACGCCCTCGGCCATGTGACGCAGGGACCAGCGAACAAGGATTTGGAGGAGGAGATAGGGGAGTAAGCAGTAAGCAGTAAGCAGTGAACGGTGAGCCGGTAGCAATCAGCAATCAGCAATCAGCAGTCAGCAGTCAGCACTCGGAAGATGCCGCCCCGGACAAAACAATTTGGTATTTTCTAATTGCTGACTGCTAATTACTGATTACTGATTGCTTATTACCACGAAAGGAAACAACTTGCATGTCGGACAAGGATCGAAAAAAGAAAGACGGTGAGAACCAGGATAAGAAGAATCAACGTATGCGTGAGGCGGTCGATGATCGAAAGCAGCAGAATCCTTCCGCCCGGCAGCGCGAAAAACACGAAGCGAAAATGACAGATACAGTTCCCCGCGGTGAAGCGAAACGGCGAACGTGATCAGTGAGCGGTGAGCAGTAAGCAGTAAGCAGTGGGCAGTAGCAGTAGGCAGTAAAGAAATCCGAGCACGCTGCGTTCTGCTCACTGCTTACTGCTTACTGCTTACTATTTCACCGCTATTGCGACAACAGATATCAAGACTGCGCCAGTTGCACAAATTCTCCGAAGGTTAGTAAGTCCCTGGTTGTTCGTCCCGGCAATAGCTGCCAGCAGCGTGCCCCAGGGAAGATTGACGTGAAGCTCGTCAACCAGACCATCCAAATCAGACGGAAGATCCTCAACTGCTGATTGCACAAACAACAGATTGGGTCGTCCACCCTTCGCAGGCTTCCGATAGATTTTTTCCGAGATTTTTTCGAGCGGACGGGCGTTGGCGTCTATGCCAATAATGAACCTATTCGGCTGCTCGTGCGCGTAGTGATAAGGAAACAGACCGTCACCGGTCCCCATATCAACAACTGCTCGATCGCCGTAAGGTTTTAGAAGGTCTTCTAGGGCGGGTCGATCAATCTATTAACGGGTTTTGCCGCGAATCAATGTCAACATCTCTGTCCTCTTTCGACGATGAGCGAACTAACAGTTTGCTCTACTTACCCAGCAGCAGCCATGTCGGCTTCGCTGATATCAAAGTTCGCGGAAACTTTTTGCACGTCGTCGTGATCCTCCAAAGCTTCCATCAGCTTGAGCATCTGCTTGGCTTCAGTTCCCTCTAACTTCTTATATTCCTTGGGAACCATTTCAACTTCGGCTACCTGCGGTTCGACACCAGCCTTCTTTATCGCTTCGAGCACGACTTCAAAATCTGCAGGCGCGGTGATGATTTCAAAGTTGTCCTCGTCAGTGCGCAGGTCTTCCGCGCCTGCGTCGGTAACGATCTCAAACAACTCATCCTCCGATTTGGCTGCCTTGTCGACAACAATGTAGCCCTTTTTCTCAAACATCCAGGCCACAGCACCCGCAGCAGCGAGGTTGCCTCCGTTCTTCGAAAACGCGTGACGAATTTCCGCAACCGTGCGGTTTCGATTATCGGTCATCGACTCAATCAACAGGGCCGCTCCACCTGGTCCATATCCTTCGTAGGTGATCTCCTCGTAAGTGACTCCTTCTTCCTCGCCAGTGCCGCGGCGAATCGCACGCTCGATGGTCTCGTTGGGCATGTTTCCGGCCTTGGCATCAAGAATGGCTTTGCGCAGCCGGGCATTACCGTCAGGATCGCCTCCACCTGAACGAGCGGCGACCGTTATTTCTTTGATGAATTTGGTGAAGAGTTTTCCGCGCTTGGCATCGAGCGCGCCTTTTTTGTGCTTAATACTATGCCACTTAGAGTGTCCCGACATTTAGACTGAATCCTTCGATATCTTGTTGTTTGATTGGCAACGCAATATATCACAACCCATCCGGGCATTACATTTCGCGCACCTGCATCAGGTGTATAGAGTCCAAGCTTTAGTTTGCGGGTTGTTTACTATGGTCGGAGTGGCGTTGGCGCACCTGAAGGTTGGACTCTGAACGCCTGTAGATGGGATTTTACTTACTCACTCAAGCACTTGTCGCCGGTGCAAACCACAAAACGCTCGATAGCATTTTCTTCATTAGCGTGGCCCACAATCCCGACTGCTCCAACCGCAAAATTCCGGGCCGGATCGGTTAACCCACCTAATGGATAAAGCGCGCCGGTTTCGCTGTCTACGATCTCAACCGTCACCGTAAAGTCGATCATCTTTATCGACAAGCCAAAAAACTGGCCCAGGCCCATGGCTTTGGCGCCGGATCTGGGAATGTTGATCGCTCGAATGCGTTGCGCCACTCCGTTCTTTACCACAAACAATCGCACCGCATAGGGTTCATCAGACTTCTCGCCTGTCACCTGAAGCAAGTAATAGTTGCGCGAGTCAGCGGCACGCATGGCGAATGAAAGCGAAGCGCCATTGAGCATCGCAGCACTGCTCGAGATTTTGAAATCCTTGTAGTAGCGATAATTTTCGTCACGCGGAAAGGCTACTCCCGCGCCTTTCACCATGAGTTTCCTCTTCGAATCAGGTCGCCAGGCAGCAGGAATCTCCCAGCTCTGCAATTCGGCTGCGTTCCACGTAGGCGACAGTGTTTCCGTAGTCAGTGCGATTCGCTTGAGGGGCAGTTCGAGAGCGGCGTTATCCGATGGCAGCGTGAAACTTTTCTGCAGGGCTTCATAACCAAACTCCGATGCCCTAATCTCCAAAACGTAATCCCCTGCAGGCAAATTAAGTCTCGCACTACTGTTTTGAATAGAAACTACACTGCTTAGGGGCTGGCCTTTAGCTGCGTACTTCAACTCGCCCGAGTTGATATTGGTGCTTATGACTAACGGATAAAGGATCGGTCTAAAATTCAACGTGGTCGATTGACTGTTATTCGCCGCGATCGTCACTTCAGTTTCGACTTCCTCATGCCCTGCCAGGGTACCTGCTACCCGGTAGCGGCCAGGCTTAAGGTCACGAAAGACAAAAACCCTTTCACCCGCGGGAAGTGTCCCCTTCTGCGCCTGGACTTTTAGAGTGATTGGCTCGACAAGGATGGTGGCGTTAGGTTCTGCGCCTACTGATAGCGAACCGGTGGTGGGCGTGACGTAAACAGTTCTGATCGTCGGATTGGAAGGCTTTGCCGAGCTTACGGACTTCACCGGCGCGTTTGTGCGTCGTGTAGGAGTGGTGGGTACCGCCGGTTTCGTAACGGTCCCTTTACCTCCGACGCTTTGGCCGAAGGCGACAACAGACGTGTCGCTTGAAAACGCCAGGGTGGCAGCCAGTATTACGAGGAACGAAATTCTCACAGTCGGTAAAAATGGAAAAACGGAATCACCTCACAGTATCAACACGGGGAGTGTTTCGGAATGCTCCGAGAATATCACAACGTCAGCTCGAATCCGGTCTTAGAAAGCGAGCTTTAGGCCAAACTGAATCCGTCGCGCGGGTGTCACCGTCTCGGTAGCCCTGCCAAAACCTGGCGATTCAATAAAACGAACCGGAACTCCATAATTCGCCCTATTGAACAGATTGAAGACATCGGTTCTGAAAATCAACCTGGTTGTCTCCGAAAAATTAAAGGTTTTGATGACCGCCGCATTAGTCAACCAAAGGCTTCCGGCGCGGAAAGAGTTTCGTGGCACGCCACCGTCCTCACCCAGAGGCGCCAACAACGCGATTGTATTACCAGTCACAACCAGCGGTGCCCCACGATCACCGGTCTGCGTTATTCCTGCGGTTGAATCCAATCGGTCCGTCAGGTTCCCATCAAGGTTTACGTCAAAAATGCTATTAACGGTGAACGGCTGTCCGGTTTGGAAGGTGCCCGTCCCGGCAATCTCGAGCCCGTTGAAGATGGCATGGAGGAAAGAGTTCTTCTTTCCCCACTTCGAAAGGTCACTGACATAGTTTGAAGAGAACCTATGACGCACGTCGAAATTAGCAGGTGCGCGTTCACCTGCGAACGTCAAGCTGTTCTGCGGCAGCGCCGGCGCCCCCGCTAGATCGAACACGTCCGAGACGTCGTCAGTCGCCTTCCCGTAGGTGTAGTTGACTTGAAACTGCGTGTCAGCGAGCAAGCTGTAGCGCCCGCGTAGTTGTAACTGGAGCGCGTCGTAACGCGAATTCGCGTCGGCGGTAAACACCGTGACGCCGCCGATGTTTGGTAGTCCGCGTCCGAATGGATCACGGACAAAACCCGAAGAAGCGGGCTGCCCACTTGTGGGATCGATGTCAGTGACTACGACGATTGCGTTTTGACCCTGGTTCGGCGTTGTCTGTCGTAACAAATGGCGGCCCTGGGTGCCCACGTATCCCGCCGACAATACCAATCCGTCAGTCAGTTGTTGTTCAAACGTCAACCCGTAGTGATATGCGGCTGGCGTATCCAGATGCCTTGCGGGCAGAGTCGATGGAAACCCGCTGGGGAATGTGCCTTGAATTACATTCGTAAAGCAGCTAAGTGGCACCTGCGGATTGAGTGTATTCAATGTTCCGGGTTGAACCAGGGGCACAGGACCGGGTGAGCCTGCACAAGTGATGAATGCGATGTTTGGCGTGAAGATATTGAACTCGTTACCAGCTGGTAGGCCGCCGGCAAAATTGGTATTCAAGAATGTGGGATACACATTCCGAGACTGGCTTACTACCGCTCCCAAGATCTGGTCGAAATAGATCCCGGCGCCACCACGAATCGTCGTGATGCGATCCTTGAAAATATCTGGTGAGTAGGCAAACCCGAGGCGTGGCGCAAAGTTGTTTTTGTCAGCTTCAAAGATCTCGGTTCGCCCAGCAATGAACTGGCGCAGATCTGATATGGAGGCGGGAAGCGGCGCGCCGAAGGTGCGCTCAATCTTGTTGTTTGCTGACTTCGGAACCGTGTTGTATTCGTAGCGCAAGCCGAAAGAAAGGTTGAAATTACTTCGAATCCGCCACTGGTCCTGGCCAAAAAAGTTTATCTGGTAGTACCGCAGATTGATCTTGGAATCGTCTCCGACCCCCAGGGCTTGAAAAGCTCCGCTGGCTGCACCGGAAGATGCTACATCGGCGCCCGTGAAGAATGGACGGCCAGGTATGCCACCAAGGCCTAAGATGGCAGCAAAGTTTGGAAACGCATTAAACGTCAGAAGTGGGCGCGCGTTGCGCGGCAGTTCGCTGTTTAGTTCTGTGCGTCGAATGTCTACGCCGAAAGCAACACCATGATCTCCAATCTGGGTCGATACGGTGTCGGCGACCTGGTAAGTGTTGTTTACTCGACTTTGGGGGAAATTGAAGACGTCCACACCAACGGGGCTGTAACCGGCGACGCTTAACTGGCCCACGGGCGTAAGCAGGCTATTGAATTGATTCAGCGTTTCTTCAGTTGGACCACCGGTCGCATAGAAAACTGCCGTATCACCAGGCAAAGTCAGGTTGAATAAGGTTTGAGCATTCAATAGAAACCGCTGCTCTCCAGGTTGTAATGTTCTGGCAAACTGGCTAGGCAGCAGGAACGAAGTGTCCCGATGTTCGTCGAAGACTAGTCGTGTACGTCCGTACGAAGCTCGAAACTGGTTCAAAATAGGACTTGCAGACTCTGAGCCGCTGAGGTTCGTGTTAAGGAACGTCGAGAAATTTTGCGTTCTCACGCGCGGCCGCAAAGTTGAAAACAACGCGCCTCCCGTCACCGGAATGTCACGCCAGTCGTCGGTAAAGTTGTAGCGAGCGACAAACTCCTGGGGCATATCGAAGGCGCTGAAGTTTGCATTCATCTTGCCGGACAGGATTTTTCCCTGGCCGCTGGCCGGCAGCACGGCGGTGTAGGTGTGACGACCGTATACACCGTTTAGATTATTTGGAAATGGAAAGAAACTGAATATAGCGTCGCCTGCCGCAGTAGTTGGGAAAGCGAACGCAGGGGTGGCCGGAAACAGTGGATCAAAAAAGAGACCTGTCGCGCCGGTTCTGAAAACGCCTCGTTCCTCGACCGTAGGCACGGAGAAGCTTTCCTCTTTATTAGCGTTCAGCAAGTGCCCTTCGGCTGAGACGAAATAGAACAAGCTTCGACCTGACTTCTTCGGTGCTCCAGAATCATCAACACTAGCGACCAGTGGTCCTCCGAGGACGAATCCACCTTGACCCAGCGTGAATGAGTCTTCTGCCCCTGCCCGGTTTGTTTCAAACTTCTGCACACCATTTACAAACACGTTGCGGAACCCACCCAACGTCAGCCGGTCACCGGTCAGAGCGCGGCCTTGCAATGGAATGACGGTGTTGGGGCCAACATAATCAAATGGATTGCGGGCATTCAATTGGCTCGTGTTTATCAGACCGTAGATCGAACCATGAGTCTGATTGCCTCCGGATCTTGAAACGGCATTAACCTGCGCGCCGAGGTTGCGCCCATACTGCGCTGGAGCCAGCAAAGTGATTACTTGATACTCCTGGATCGATTCGATCGACTGCGGCACGAGGGCGAGGAAGCCCTGGCGACGTACGCCGATGTCTTCGTCGTTATTGTCAGAACCATCAACGGTAAAATTGTTGGCGCGTGAACGAAGACCGTTGACAGCAAATTGGCCCGAAGACCCCACACCTGCTCCTACACCGGGCCCAGCAATAGAGCCAAGAGTTTGTGGCGGAGGAGCCACGCCCGGCAGCAAGAGACCCAACTCATCAAAGGTGCGCGTCAGCGTTGTTGAACCCAACGGCAGAGTCGAAACCAGTTGTCGACTGTAAGTACCTCCACGTTGCGCATCGATCGTGTTTATCTCTCCTCTCACGTCGGCTTCAGTCTGACTAATTGTTGGGGTGCTCGTGCCAGGTTGCGTGGTTGTGGTCTTCGTTGGGTCGGGCGTTGCGGTCGCTACCGCGCTATCTGGAGTCGGCGTAGCAGTCGCTGTTGCGGTACTGTCGGGAACCAGCGGCAAAGGTGGAAGCAGAACAGTGGGCCGCAAAGCGGTCAGCGACTTAACCAGGCTCTGAGACGAGTAGCCTTGTTTCGAAACCGTAATCGTGTAGTCGCCTGGCGGTAACTGGCTCTGGCGAAAACGGCCACTCGCATCGGTCTGTCTGGCGATGGGGACCCCGGTTTCCTGATTAGTGATGCGCACAGTCGCGCCGGCAATTGGCTCGCCACTCACACTATCTTTCACCTCTCCTTCGAAGGAGCCAGTCACGTAGTCCTGGGCGTGGAGGGTCCTGACGGGCACCAGGCATAGGACAAAAAACAATCCGGCAAAGCTCAACGCTTTGATCACCATCATTTGTTTTTTCACGAGGTTTACTCCTTGTTCAAGAAGAGATTGAAATGAGTCGGCAGCTGAGCATGGGAGAAGGCACTGTTCGTGGTTAGCTGTGACTTGGTTCGCCTCTCGAGGAAAAAAAGGAATTCCGTTACAGCTGAGAGGACCAACAGAAGTGCGCACGATTCGTCGACTTTTAAGGCGTGCCGCGAGAAATAACCGCACTCACAATGCCAAAGAATTCGAGCCAAAATGTAGACTTCGTACTATTAATTGTCAACAAAATTGTGTTTGGATCCTGGGGTCGAACATTCAATGCCGGGATGCGGGTGACGAGTCGATAAGATTGTTATTTCCTCTCAAACAGTGGAGTTCTGACTCACCCGCCAGAAATGGATGAGTGGTTCCTGTAAGTGATGAAAGAGCGAGCCAGACGACACGCCACATCCTGAGATCGCCTGCGCGTGAAATAATTTCGAGTTCTTGCTTGCCACTCGCCCAGCCGTTATAATTTCTCCGCGATTACACCTATTTATTTAATCTCACAGACGAACTTGTCTTGATGAGGCAGTCGCTTTGAATGAAACTTGATGCTGCGAATGCCGGCAGAAATATTGATGCAAAGCTTCTGATGTTAAGCACAGCCCAGGGCCTTAGGATCCCTGCACCACCTACACGGCCAACGGCCTGCCCCAACTGAACCAAGCCAACTAATGAAAGAATGTCAGGCTTGTAGACATTGCTTCCCAGATACATTCAACAACTGTCCCACTGACGGTGGGGAGCTTATAGCTTCTATAGCCGGTGACACAGTCCTCGACGGCCGTTATCAGCTCGATCGCAGGCTCGGGCAAGGCGGCATGGGAATCGTCTACCGCGCTCGTCATATCTTTCTCAAAACAACTTACGCCATCAAGGTGATCTTGCCCGATCTGGTAGGCAACGATCCGATGTTAGCCACGCGCTTTCGCCAGGAAGCTATGGTGGCAGCCCGCATCGGCCATCGAAACATCGTCAATGTAACTGACTTCGGTGTGGTCGGCGGCAAGATGCCGTACCTGGTGATGGATTTTATCCAGGGTAAATCCCTGCACGAACTCTTGTCGGCTGAGCGCCGTCTCTCCTCCCAACCTGCATTGGAAATCATGGCAGCCATATGTGCCGGCGTCGGCGCCGCACATCGCCAGGGCATCGTTCATCGCGACCTTAAGCCCCTCAACGTGATGATGAAGGAGGGTGTTCCTTACAGCGAGGCCGTCAAGGTGCTCGATTTTGGCCTCGCGAAAATCAAATCAGGAGAGTTGCTCGGTTCGTTCGTTGCTGCTCAGACCACGGGGCTAATGGGTTCGCCGTCTTACATGGCACCGGAACTGTGGTCCGAAGATGAACCTGACGCGCGCGCGGATATTTATAGCCTGGGCGTCATCCTCTTTCAGATGTTTGCCGGTGAGGTGCCCTTTAGAGGTCCTTCCCTTCCGGCGATCATGAAGAAGCACTTATCGGATAGTCCGCCTCGCTTCCTCGATGTCGGTGTGAACGTACCTTACGATATCGAGAAGGTGGTGCACCGTGCCCTCGCGAAGAGGCGCGAAGATCGCATGTCTTCCTGCGAAGAGTTTATCGATGAACTGCGTACTGCAGTTGCATCGGCGGAAGCTTCATCAGCTCGGATATCCATGGAGGTGACCCGTGACTTTGACGCCGCTGCCCTCACCTTTGTGCCGGAGAAAGGTTCAGATACCGCAAAGCCAGGGTCTTTTGATCAAACTTCATGGGACAGTCAAATCCGCACAGACTCTCAACAACGCCTTGAAGACGAAGCTGATCGTCTGAATCGTGAGTTTGAAGAGGCGCAACGGCGGGCCGACGAGGCGCGCTTGCGAGCCGAGGAAGCCGCTCAAAAGCGTGCGGAAGAAGAAGCTGCTCGCCGTCGAGCTGAAGAGGAAGCTGCCCGCAAGCTCGCCGAGGAAGAGGCTGCCCGGCAACACGCCGTCGAAATGGCACGGAAGCGTGAGCAGGAAGCCTTAGAGCGTCGCCGTGTTGAAGAGGAAGCGGCACGCAAGCTCGCCGAGGAGGAGGCGCGAAAACGAGCTGAGGAAGAAGAAGCCCGCAAACGGGTGGCAGAAGAAGCGGCCCGGCTTGCCAGGGAGATCAAGGTTGCCGAGAAGCGAGCCGAGGAAGCGCGCTTGATCGCTGAGAGTGAAGCGCGAAAACGATCAGAAGAAGAAGTTGCTCGTAAACGAGCGGAAGAAGAAGCGCAGCGACTTGCCGGTGAAGTCGCCGAAGCTCAACGCCGCGCGCAGGAAGCACGAATACGAGCTGAAGAGGAAGCACGCAAGCGAGCCGAGGAAGAGGAAGCGCGACGCACGGCGGAAGAAGAGGAAGAACGCTTGCGCCACGAAGAGTCGATCAGAATCCAGGCCGAAGGCGAAGAGGCTCGAAAACGTGGTGCAGAAGATGCCCAACGCCTGGCTCGAGAGATCTCCGAAGCACAGCAGCGCGCTGAGGAAGCACGAAGCCGTGCCGAAGAAGAGGCCAAGAAGCGAGCGGAGGCAGACGACGCTCGCGCCCGAGCTGAAGGAGAGGCACGTAAGCTGGCCAAGCAGATGGAGGAGCTCCAACAGCGTGCCGAGGAATCTCGTCGCCGCTCTGAAGAAGAGGCAGCTCAGCGAGCGCAACTTGAAAAGCAGAGACTTCGTGAGCGGGAAATCCAACGGCAGCGCGAAGCCCAACTTGCACTTGAAGCCAAAGCAAAGCAGGCCGCGCTTGACGAAGCCAAAGCAAAGCAAGCGGCCCTTGAAAAGGCCGCTGCCATTCACGCTTCGGCTGCAAGACTTGAACCCAGCAAGACGGGTGGTCCGTCGGGTGCCGAGTTGGAATTGGCTGAGGAAACTATGGTTAGCGGCACGCGCTCCAAGAGTGAGGCGAGCATGCGCGGTGCGCGGCCTTTTGAGACCTCAATCCCGGTCGCTCCAGCCAAACGCAGTTACACCATCCCAATCGTGATCGTGGTTGTACTTGTCTTGCTTGCGGGGTTGATTGCCGGCGGGGTGGCCCTGTATTCACGCAAATTGGCTGCGAAAACCCCTCCAACAACGCCCACACCGTCAGGCAGCGTTACTCCAACTCCGACTCCTGTATTCAAACCCGAGATGGCGAAGATTGCGGGAGGCTCGTTTCAGATGGGACTAAACGATGCTCCTTCTGAGAGCTTATTTGATTTGAGTCAATATCCCGCTCGTACGGTGAGTGTCGGTAATTTTTCGATCGACAAGACCGAGGTGACTAACTCTGAGTACGCGGAATTTGTAGCCGCCACGAAATACGCCGCGCCTAGTTATTGGAGTAATGGTAAGCCCCCTGCAGGTCAGGATCTCTTCCCGGTCACATACGTTTCAGTTGCTGACGCAAAAGCATTTGCCGACTGGCGGTCCAAGCGTGACGGCATGAAGTACCGATTACCCACAGAAGAAGAATGGGAATACGTAGCCAGAAATGGCCAGGAAGGCTCGCGTTATCCCTGGGGTAACGATTGGGTTGACGGTAACGCCAACGTTGGTGCGGTTTCTCTTGAAGCAGTTGGCAGCCGTCAAGCAGGTGCGTCGCGCCAGGGTGTCCTCGATCTAATCGGTAACGCGTGGGAGTGGACCTCAACTCGGGCCGCACCATATCCCGGCAACAATCGTTTCGAGGTCGCTCCCGGACAGGTGATCATTCGGGGTGGGGCGTATCCAGACAAGGCGCGCGGCCCCGACGCGATCACGGCAACTCGACGTTCCTGGCTCTCACCTACAGACAAGCAAGCCATGATCGGTTTCCGCCTGGTGCGTGAATGATCAGGAGTTTGCAAAGCCCGTAATTCCCAATTACTAATCCTCTCCCGCCAAAGCCATCAACATTTCGGGCGTCACACCACTCAGTGCAATCTGTTTGAGCTTGGAAGTTTGGCCTGAAGTTATTTCAACAGCACGCTGAGGGACCTTGAAAGCCCGGGCCAGCAAACGGATGAGTTCGACGTTGGCCGCACCGTCTACCGGAGGCGCGGCAATCCGCGCTCGCAACGCGCCGTCATGCTGGCCCACGATCTCGCTACGCGAAGCACGCGGCACAACCCTGACGGTAAAAATCAGACGTCCGTCTTTGAGTGAATAAGCGAGCACGGGTTAGTCCAGCGTAGGTCCATGTTGGTAAATGGTGAATGGTAAATCGTAAATGGTTAAAACCGTTGTTTGTCGCTCAGCTCTCTGGTGACCTCTGAGGTTGTTGCATAAACGCGCTGACTATTTACCATTTTACCATTCACCATTTACCAATATGGACCTTGGACCTTAGAGGTCTCACGCGAAGAACTGTAGTTGAAAGCCGCGCAAGAGAGTTCCCGCAATGGCAGACTGAATTAGCCACAAGATAATGAAGGCTACGATGGGTGAAATATCAAACGCACCCAGAGGTGGCACGATTCTGCGCAATGGTTCCAGCATCGGGTCGGTAGCCTTTACCAGAAACCGCATGATGCGACTTCTGTAGGTAATCATTCCCCAGGAAAAGATGATACGTATGAAGATCAGCAGAATGTAGAAACTGACCATTCCATAAAGCAGATAACCGACAGTAGCCACAGGCGCGGCCGCTTTCACACTAACAAGAATGCCCGCCAACGTATTTGCAAGGCTCGACACCAGTTGCAAGGCAAACCATCCCACCAGCACCGCTAACAGAATTGTCACCAGCGGGGCATATTTTGGATTCACTCCAAACCCCATCAGCGCGCGTCGAACCGGATCGATCATGGGATCGGTTAACCGCCTGATTGTTCTTGCGCTCCAACTAAACGGGTTCAAGTCAACCTGGTTTGCTATCAAGCGAAGGATCATCAACACCATTACAGTCAATATCGTGGCGATAACTGCCCAGGTAAGGAACCAGTGAATCCGACTAAGAATCAACATAGTTTTGGTCCAACTCAGCCAGCTCGAGTCTTTGAATTCTAACTTCGCTCACCGAAGATTGCAGTGCCCACTCGCACCATTGTGCTGCCCTCTTCAATGGCAACCTCAAAATCGTGGGTCATACCCATCGACAATTCGCCGCGGCCTTCGCCGAAGTGGCCTTGCATTCGCAACTCATCCCGTAACTCGCGCAAAGTTTTGAAAAACGGACGAGCGCAATCAGGGTTCTCAAAATACGGCGGCAAAGTCATCAGGCCAGTCAAACGAACATGTGCACAACTCTTAAGCGATTCGAGTAGTCTTGGCAGCTCGTTCGGATCCACTCCGGTCTTGGTTGGTTCACCGCCCAGCTTGATCTGAATGAGAACGGGAAGAACCTCCCTTCCCTCTTCAATGCAAAGGCGCTCAAGCCGCATAGCCAGCTCCGCCGAATCAAGCGAGTGTATACAGTCGAAGAGATCAACGGCGCGACGAGCCTTATTTGTTTGGAGGTGACCAACGAGGTGCCAGCGCGCAGCTTCACGTCCAACTGAAGCGATCTTCTCGTCAGCTTCCTGCACACGATTCTCTCCGAGGTCTGTGAGGCCCGCTTGTATTGCGGCCTTCACCATTTCGGCTGGATGCGTTTTGGTTATGGCTACTAGTTGAATCTCATCCGGACTTCGATTTGAGCGTTCCGCTGCTGCCACGATGCGGTCACGAACGTTCTGTACGCGCTCGATTATTGATTCTGACTCGTGCCGCAGGTTACTCATGATTTGGACAATGAAATCGACATAAAACTGCAAGATACGCGGTGCACAATTTGTTCGATACTAACCTTAGCAGATCAATTCGTCGGTTGCATCGAGTGTTCAGCACCATGAAATGGTGCGGTCCATCTCCAGGGGATGGGCGATGCTCGGTGGGATATAGTTTTCGATCGATGAAGATATTCTGTTTGCTCTCCTCGTAATGAACAACAAGCATGAAATGAGGAGGACTATTTATGCAACGGCGTGGTAGCAGAAACGGGATTGTGGCCCTTATGCTGATGGCCCTGTTGTTGGCCATTGCGCTGCCCATAACATCCTATGGAAAGGACCGAGGGCGGCGAGGCGGACGCGGTCGCAATTTCGATGATTGGAAGTGCGGCAGATTCGTCAACTGCCATGATGCTCGCGATGGACGTTGGGACGGTCGAGGCAGGCGACGCAATACGTCGTCGATGTGGGACTGGCGAAACAATTGGCGCAATGACCGGTGGGACAATCGCTGGTGGGACAATGACTCACGGGAAAGATGGCGGAACAACCGATCTTATCAACAGCGGTACAATCGCTGGGACTACAACCGGCGATGGAACACTCGGTCTGATGACTATTGGCGGAACGGCTGGACGCGGCCCGTTCGCTGGCGACGAAACTAACCCAGCACTTCAGATTGCAGTCAATCAATTGAGGGGTGCTCGCACAGGGTGCCCCTCTCTCTCTCTCTACTTTTCCAAGGGAAGCACATTGGACCAGTTCATAAGCGGCTTAGCCGCTGCGCGGTGCGGTAAGGCTGAGCCTTACCGACGATTGCTTCTAACTGTCTGGTAGGCTAAGCCTCCAAATCTTCCGAGGCGTAGCCTCAGATTTAGAGTAGACGCCCCGGAAAGGCCTAGCCTTTCCGCACTGTGCGGCGGCAAAGCCGCTGCGCGGGGCAATGCTTTCATTCGATTCGCTTAACGATGACCACCTGCAACCTTTGCTTTCTTGACACCCTCTAACCCCGTTCGCATAATGCAAACCCCACGCGGATGTGGCGGAACTGGCAGACGCGCAGGTCTCAGAAGCCTGTGATGGTGACATCGTGGAGGTTCAAGTCCTCTCATCCGCACCAAGTCTTAATAGAAAAACGAGCCCCCGTATTTATCCGGAGGCTCGTTTTTTCTTTGGAATTAATTGGAACCAATGTCCCTAACCGGCGTAATGCAAGTAAGTAGTCTCCCGCTCGTCCTGAAGTGTTTCTCGTAAAATAGACCTAAACAATCATCTGGGGGTGGTATGAGCGCTGAAACCAATTCATTTGAGCCTGCGACGGAGAATGCCTCAAACGACTCTATAACTGCGGCAAAACGCCGCACCTTGAGAATCGCTGACAAACCAGAACGTAATTCCGTTCAGCGACTGATCGATCTCACGACCTCTCTTTTAAAGGAAGCTCAAACGCTGGCGGGCGACAAGGTGCTGGCTGACGAATCACGGCGACTTCAGGAGCTGAACCTTTCGGAAGGGATTGATTTTTTTGATGAGGTCGAACAATTCGAGACCAGCTTGATCAAGTTGGCGCTGGCCCGGACCGGCGGGCACCAAGCCAGGGCCGCCAAGCTGCTCAAGATCAAACCGACCACTCTGAATTCGAAGATCAAACTCTACGGCATCGAGTATTAATTAACTGCCTGGGAAGCGTTATCGGCTTGGGCCTCTCTACCGTCTGAAACGATCAGCAATTGTTCGTCGAACAGATTTGAGTTGATTAACGTCTGCACCCAATACTGACCTGCAGTCGGAAAAGTCACGTTCACAAAAAAGCTAATATTGTCTGCAAACCCACCGGGCTGAACTTCGAAGCTTGTAGGTTGCGACACCACCACCGGGTGCTGACGATCCGGCGTCAGTATCCTGACTTCTGACAAGTGGGTACCCTCGCCCCGCCAATGGTTCACGACCGCAAACTTGATCAACGAAACTGGAACCTGCTGCACCATGATGTTTTGAAACACACCCATGAAGGAAAGCTTGTTACCCGCTTCCAGCCGGACGTCATCGCAAAAGAGCGTATAAAGAAGTTCGAGTTTACTGCTATTTTCCTGCGTTACCATTTCTTCTCCGTGTATGACCGCCCTTTTGGGCCATCGGTATTGAAATTATTCGAGCTGGCACAATTCAAAAGGAATTGAGCGCTCTACAACATCTCTTTGAATGTATCTTCGTTAAGCACTGTAACACCAAGCGACGTTGCTTTATCAAGCTTGGAGCCTGCTTCTTCGCCTGCCACTAAATAATCCGTCTTTTTGCTGACCGACGACGCGACCCGGCCACCTCGGGTTTCAATGGCTGCTTTCGCTTCATCGCGGGTGTAAGCCTGTAGCGTTCCAGTCAATACAAAAATCTTACCGGCGAATCTGTCGTCGGATGGTCCTGCGGCCTTCTGCAGTTCGGTGCGCACACCCGCCACTTCTAACCTGCGACACAAATCCATATTGCCTTCGTCATCAAACCAATCGCGTACGCTCTGCGCCACGGTTAAACCAATCTCGGGAACGTCATCCAGTTCTTCAACCGTCGCTTTACTTAGCCGCTCCAGCGATCCGAAATGTTTGGCGAGCGTTGTTGCCGTACGATCGCCCACATGTCTTAGCCCGAGTGCGTAGATCAGGTTCGAAAGATCTCTTTCTTTGCTGGCCTCGATCTGCCCCAATAGGTTTGAGGCTGACTTCGTAGCCATCCTTTCAAGGCTGGCAACGTCCTCGAGTGTCAAAATGTAAAGGTCGCCGGCATCGCGGACTTTCTTGCTCTCGACGAACTGGTCCACCAGTGAATCTCCCAACCCTTCGATACGCATTGCCCGCCGCGACGCGAAATGCAGTAAGCGACCTTTGAGTTGCGCCGGACAATCGGCCGCGACGCAGCGCGAAACAACCTCACCTTCAGGCCTGGAGATTTCGCCGCCGCACACCGGGCACTTCCTTGGCATGCGAAAGACTTTCTCTTCTCCGGTTCGCTTCGACTCAATAACCTTCAACACCTTCGGAATGACGTCGCCACCCTTTTCGATCAAGACCCAATCGCCAATGCGTATGCCGAGGCGCTTCACTTCATCCGGATTGTGCAAGGTCGCGCGAGAAACTGTCGTGCCGGCCAAGCTAACCGGCTCGAGGTTGGCAACTGGCGTGAGTGCGCCTGTTCTTCCCACCTGGACGCTAATTGAAAGCACCTGCGTGGTCGCCTGTCGTGCTGCATACTTGTAGGCGATCGCCCATCGTGGCGCCTTATTCGTCGCGCCAAAATCTTCCTGCAGCGCGGTTGAATTAATCTTCACTACCAGCCCGTCGATTTCGTAGTCCAAGTCGTCTCGCTGAGCTTCGATTTTGGTAGCAAAGTCAATCACCTCTTCAATCGAACTACACAACTCTCTCAGCGGATTGACTCTGAAACCTGCCTGGGCCATCCAATCAAGAGCTTCCCAATGTGTCGCGAAAGGCTTACGCCCACCAGCGATAAGATCGTAGGCAAACATATCCAACCTGCGGGAAGCGACCTTCTTTGAATCCAATTGCCGGATTGTTCCGGCAGCTGCGTTACGAGGGTTGGCAAATCGAGGCTCACCAAGCTCTTCGCGTTCTGCATTGGTTCGCTCAAACACTTTCCGCGGTATGAACACTTCGCCGCGGACCTCGAGCTCGTTCGCCGCAGGCTTGGCTTTAGCGTTCAACTTCAGCGGCACGCTCCGAATTGTTCGCGCGTTCTGAGTTACATCTTCACCGATGCGACCATCACCACGGGTGACGCCACGCTGAAGAATCTGATTTTCGTAATGGAGGGAGATCGAGAGTCCATCGATCTTCATTTCAGCCACGTATTCGATCGGTCTGCCTTCAGCGAGACGCTGGCAGCGTTGATCAAATGCCCGCAATTCTTCGATGTTGTAACTATTATCGAGGGAGAGCATTGGGTGACGGTGAACGACTTCGGAGAAACCTTCCGCCGGTCGGCCGCCGACTCGCTGGCTGGGACTATCGAGAGTAATTAACTCTGGATTTTGTGACTCGAGCTGTTGGAGTTGCTCCAGTAACGCGTCGTATTCCGCGTCTGATATCTCAGGATTATCGTGAACGTAGTAGAGTTCTTCATGACGACGGATTTCGTCGCGCAGTTTTTCTATCTGTTGTGATGCTGATGCTGCCTTGGCCAAGACTGATGATTCCTCTCGTCGCTACGGAACCGCCCTCGTATTTGATCAACTGTGCGAAACTGTGGCCCGGCCTTCACGAATTCCGCTGGTCTTTGGTGCCCCACTTTGTTTCGTCTTAGGCGCTGCTAAATTATGTATAACTCGTCCGATGAACTTAATACTCTGTAGATAATCATCCAGTCGAATATTTTCATCTGGTCCATGCGGGTTAGAACCGGCATAGCTGATCCCAAACGACGCCACCGGCGTAGAAGGTGACGAAGCACCGCAAACTGCACCTACTGGCCCGCTCGATGGATCCATCGGATAAACGAGTGGCGCCACTCCATAAACGTCAGCGGCTGCTCCAACAACGGCACGCGCCACCACAGAACTACCGGATGATTTTGCCAAGGGCGCGTTTCCCAACTCAACTATTTCAATGTCTTTGAAACCGCGTAGATCAAGATGAGCACGCAGCAACTCGAGTACTAGGGCGGGAGTTAGATCGGGCACCAGACGAAAATCCAAACGAGCTATGGCCACACTCGGTAGAACGGTCTTGACGCCGGCTTCGGTATGCCCGGTCTGAATTCCACAGATCGTACACGTCGGACCGAAGATGTGTTCCTTGACCAACGCCGAGCCCTTCAGAGAACGCACCCAATTACCTATCCGAAATTCCCGTTTGAGACCGACCTCATCCAGTTCGATCGACTTCAAGGCTTCCGCGTCTTCTTCATTGATGGGAGCAATTTGCGAAGAAAAGCCGTCTATCGTGATCACGCCTTTCGGGGAGGTGATCGTGGCTAATGCCTGGACCAGCCGCCACGCAGGGTTTGGAACGATGGCTCCCCACTTTGAATGAAGGTCAGTGCGAGCGCCATGAACTCGGAGTTCTACAAACTGAATTCCCTTGAATCCCAGACTAATAACCGGACGCTCTTTGGTGTCTTTGTAACCCTCATCCCAAATACAGCCCTCGGCGGCCAGCATTTCAGGGTTTTCGGCCGCAAAGCGATAGAAGCTCGGGCTGCCCATTCCATCTTCGCCTTCGATAAAGAACCGAATCGAGACCGGCAGCTTGCCAAAGGTTTTTTGGTAGGCTTCTACTGCCGCCAGCCTGGCCAGCAAATCGCCCTTACTATTTGCCGCGCCACGGGCGTAGAGTTTGCCATCGGTGATTGTCGCGGCGAATGGACCATAGGACCACGAGCTCAAATGCCCCACCGGCTGCACGTCGTAATGTCCATAGACGATAAACTTTCGTGGTCCATCCCCACACTCTCCATAAATTATTGGATAGCCGGTGCCGATGCGAAATGAACGCGTGCCGATGCCTACGCGTTGCATCATCTGCTCTACGGTCTCAGCGATTGCGCGCATGCCGGTGCCGCGGGCAGCGACCGAAGGCATGCGACAAAGCGCCTGCAGACGTTCCGTAAAAGTCTGCGCGTGGCGGTCTACATATTTGTCAAAACGTGTAAACGTCATGAATCAGGTATCACTCGCTCAAAACTTCTGGTCGATACAAGAGATAACGAGGCTCGCTGGTTGAACGCTCAAAGCCCGCGCAAACCAATCCGAGTTCGAATGCGTCTTGAAATTCGGTGCGGACGCGCTCCAGTTCCAACTTCGCTCGCGCAGGATCCTCCTTCATTAAGGTACTCCAATTCGCCGGTATGACGACCTTCCGCTGCGGCTCGTCCTGAATTTCAGCCGCCTCAGCCTTTGAGAATCTTTCGACGCGACTCGATCTCAATGCCCACTCAGCAAAAAGGCGATCGCTGTCGATTCCCACCACATTGGCCGAGTTCGTGTTTGCACTGTTTGGATAATCTGTACCGTAAAAATTGACCGCGTAACTGCTCACCGTCACTCCCAGCCGGTTAAGATTGAAATGCGCGTTACGAGCTTGCATCGGATCCCAGGTCCACTTGATAAAGCCCCGGCCTTCCGCCATGGCGCGTGCGCGCTGACTCCATTTCAGTCGTGCTCCTACACCCTTATTCTGATAATCAAAAGCGACGGCCATCATATGTGAGTAGCCAAAAAGCTCATCGCCTTTTCGTACCCCAGCCAGATGGTGAACAAACCCAACCAGTCTATCGCCGCTAAACGCGCCCAACGTCCATCCTCCTGCTTGTCTGGACACGATCAAGTGGCGTCGCGGCGAAATCTCCAGATCGGGTAGGCCAAATACGTCCCTTTGCAAAAAAACGCAGTCATCAAACTCATTAATCGTGGTGCACTCGCGAACTATGATGTCGTCCATTTTGGTCGATACGGCGGTCATCTGGGATTTGTCGGGATCCGAACCGGGCTCTGCGTGGATGCTATCCGATCCTATGACTAAGTGCGCCCGACGTCGAGAGACTTATGCTTTGGGTGGACCAACGGGAAGTTTAATCAACGTTCGCAATCCCACTGGCTCGCGTTGCTGCAGACTCACTGTGCCATTCATTACTTCGAGCAAACGACGCCCGATAATAATGCCCAGCTCATTTAAGTCGGTTTTGCCGGGCTGGGGCGAATCGGGCGGATCAAATACTCTGGAGATGTCACCAACCGGCTCACCCTCGTCGTCGATTTTGATCAGTAAGTAGCCGCCATCAAGTTCGAGATAAGCCCGAACGCTACTTCCTTCGCGACTGCGACTAACTGACCAGGCAAGAAAAGTGTAAAGCACCTGGCGCAACCTGCCCTGATCTGAAACTATCGAAGAAATCTCCGAAGCTACATCACACTCGAGGGCCACTGCATTCTTCTGCGCATAACGCCGCACACTCGCGCATACATCCCGCACCGTGTCTGCCAGTTGAAACTCATGAAGGAATAGCTCAGCAGGTCCTACCTCGAGACGCGACATGTCCACCAACTGATTGAGGCTGGCGAGCAATTGCAGTCCGGAATTCTGAATTTTCTGGCAAAACCGTTGTTGAGGTTCAGTCAACTTCTCCTGATCCAGCAGGATTTCGGTAAAGCCCAGAATCGAAGTTAATGGTGTCCGGAGTTCGTGCGACATCCGCGCCAAAAACAGTGACCGATAATGCGAAACGTGACGCAGTTCGCGATTCGCTTCTTCCAGTTCTGACTTACGTTGACGTAGCTGCTCAATAAGATTGGCCACACGTTCGTCTACAGATGGGTCTTCACCGATCTTTGTGGTAGTTTCCAATTCCTGCACCGTCTCACCTGCCCTGAAGCTGGATGGATCCTGGGATGACAAAGCCTGGTGGCTTCTCCGTCACGAAGACTTTTGTTCGGTAAGTGCAATATAAGACTGCATCTTAAGAGTGTCAAAGTGGTGCTTCTTTTTTAACTAATCGGTGCGCTATGATTAAGGGCTGAGGAAGTACCGCATTTTCCGTTACTCGTACAAGGGCAGCCTATTTCATGAAAGGCAATCTTACCGATCCACCGCTAGCCGAACTCATTCGCGAAATATCTTCCAAGGGTCTCTCCGGGACATTACGGCTTACTTATGAGCGTGCTCAAGGTGCGATCTATTTTGATAAAGGTCAGGTGGTATTCGCCGCATCGAATCTCCGTAACCTGCGTTTGCGAATCTATTTAGAAAAACTCCCCTCGGTTACTCCCAATGAACTAGAGAAACTTCCAAAGAACCTTCCCGATTTGAAAGTGCTCGATGCGTTACGGTCAGAAAAGATCATTACCGTAGAACAAGCAGATGCTCTGCTGCGAGCCATGGTCACGGACGTCTTACGAGTTGTTCTTCTATGGCCGACTGGAACCTGGGAATTTGATCAAAGAGCACGTTTTGACGAATCCTTTCAGGTCGACCTGGAAATACCGAACTTGCTTCGTGAAGCTGCGCACCACGTACCAGCTACTTTGGTGACCTCGCGCTTTCTTAATCCGAACGAAGTCTTCACGCGTGCTACGAGGGTTTCAGTTATGAATCGCCTTCTTCCCGACGAGAGTTTTATCCTCTCACGGTTGGACGAGCCGATGACGCTTGAGCATTTGGTGGCGGTCAGCGGACTTAGAGAGCGGGAAGCGCATCGCATGATCTACGGATTGGCTTTGAGCGGATGTGTCACGCGCGAATACTGGCACAATGCTTTTCGCACTGATACAACCAAAATTCCTGAGGAGCAACGCGAAGCGAAGTCTCTCTCAGCCAGCAAGTTTGATAAGACAGACGAGGAGATTGATCTTGAACAATTCCTTAGTCGCGTGAACCATGCAACCGATCACTATGAGATTCTGGATCTACCGCTCAAGGCTGAAACGGTCGAAATAAAGGACACGTACTACAAGCTTGCTCGTAAATATCATCCAGATAGATTTCATTTGAAGTCAGGCACGCAATTGCATACCAACCTGAGTTCGGCTTTTGCGCGGGTCACACAAGCGTACGAAACATTGATGGACGCAAGCTCTCGCGCTACATACGATGCTGCATTGCAACGAACCAGGGCCTTTGAGTCATCCAGCACAGCGAGAATTGAGCCAACCGCAACTTATGAATCTGAGGTGGATGACTCAGAAATCGGAGAGAATCCAGAGCATAACTTCCGGGAGGGTGTTAGCGCGCTGCAACAAGGTCGAGTTAATGCCGCGATCAATCACTTGGGTGTGGCTTCGAGGTTGATGCCTCAAGAGGCCCGGTATCGCGCCCAATATGGCAAGGCCCTGGCTGCCTCTGAGCGAACGCGCCGGCTGGCCGAAGTAGAACTACAAGAGGCGGTCAGACTCGATGCCAAGAATCCGACTTATCGTATCCTGCTGGCTGAGTTGTATATCGCATTACAATTTCACCGCCGCGCGCAAACGGAGTTGCAGAAAGCGCTGGCTCTAGATCCGAACAGCGCTTCCGCGAATTCACTGCTGAAAAAACTTCAAAAGACCCAGAAGGCGTAGCGTCGGGCGAAAACCGCGCATGGAGACTAAATGAGTTCAACATTCAGCGATCAAGACCACCATCGCGTCGCGCGAGAAGCTTATCTACAACTCGCGGCCGCAGCGGATGAGTTTGAGCGCTATAAGCATCCACATGCCGCCAGGATCGCCGCGATTGCTGAACGCATTGCCGAATCGTTTCACCTCGCTCCTCAGGATCGCCGTTCGCTGCGACGGGCTGCCTACATGCACGACCTCGGGGAAGTCGCGATGGAGAGGGACTACATTCAGCGAGCCGGCCAGTTAACGGACGAAGAGCGGACCGATTTGTCCAGACATCCGGTGATAGGTGAGCAAGAGGCCGCGCGGGCCAGTGCGGATCGGGCTGTACAGCTCCTGGTGCGTTGGCATCATGAATGGTGGAACGGGACGGGCTATCCAGATGCTTTACGCCAACATGAAATTCCACTGGCCGCCCGAATTCTTCGTCTCGCTGACTCGTATGCCGCAATGACCGATGGGCGGCCCTTCAGATCTGCGTTGAGCGAAGCTGACGCGCGACAGAAAATCATCGAAGGAGCGGCGATAGAATTTGACCCTGCTGTAGTCGATGTTTTCCTCTCGCTCACGAAGTTTGAGGAATTGAAATCCTTTGCGCGTGACGAAGAACCTGTCGTCGTCGAAACGAAGAAAGAGGAGCCGCCTCTTTTCTCATCGTTCATGCACTAAGATTATCGGTTGTTTACAAACGTGCAGTTCAGGGCCCGGAGTTAATAGATGTCTTACATAGCAGCAGCAAACTTTCCCAATGGGTGGCTAGGCTTCGAGCTGGGCGTCCTGCGACACCTGAAGTTTTCCTCGATCGCGCTTCCCTTCACCGGCGAGTCGCGATTCTCGCAGGAAATGAAAAATTGGGACGTTAGGGTTGCGGCCAACGATCCGATGGTCTGGGCATACACGAAAGCCACGGCGCTCGTGGAAAATAGCTCTGATCGGCTTACCGAAGAGGAAATCGATTCTATTGTTGACGACGCTTACGTTCCACACGACCGGCTTGATAATCCGGCACTACTGCGCTGGTTCAACGAAACCGACGCCTGGTGGTTTGATACGGTAAGGTTCAACGCTGAACGCATGTCCACACCTTACAAGCGGGCTGTGGCTCTAACGGTGGGGATGATGGTTGGCGACTACGTGCTCTCGTTTGATGAGGAAACGCGACATTTACGCGAACCACTGTCATTGTCACGCGTGTTTAAGAAGTTGGCGTCAACCCTGCCGCCGCCCTTCACTTCGAATCTGCGACACAAAGCCTCGAATCAGGATGTGCGCTCATTCGTCGCGGAACGACGTCAAACCGATCTGCTGTTCTTACGTTTACCAACTCCGACGGACTCGACTTCTCAGCAAAAGTCGTCTGCCTGGCGGGAAGAGTGGCTTCAGGGGCGAGATGATTTTTGGGAAGACCTCGAGAGGCGTCGAGCGGGACGGCTCGGCTCGCGTGTCCAAAGCAAGCAACAGTATTTGGGCTTTGTGGAAGATCTTCTCTTAACGGCCGCACACATTCCCACCTGGGCCGTCGTTCACACGGAGAATGGATTTATCTCGAATGATGAGCTTGTAGAAACGGTGGGACGCTTGCGCAGAGTTAATTCTGTCTACTCAAAGGATTTTTCGGATTTGCTGGGAGTGCGCGCGTCCATCGTAACCGCCACCAGCTAACCAGCAACTTCAGTAACGAATCTGTACCCAACGCCTCTGACGGTCTGCAGATGCTGCGGAGAAGACGGATCGGTCTCAATATACTTGCGCAATCTCACAATGAAGTTGTCGATCGCCCGCGTGTCGGTATCCTCATTTAATCCCCAAACATCTTCGAGGATCGCCTTTCTCGAAACCACATTGTCCTTATGCTGGACCAGGTAGCGCAAGAGATCTGCTTCCATCAGTGTTAACCTGATCACCTGTTGAGGCGTGCGTAGCTCGAGGTTAGCAAAATCGATTGTCCGCCCATTGAAGCTGAATTCAGCCTCCCCTTCCGTTCGCGTGGCTCGCGTTTGGTCCACTGCAATCGCACTTGAACGGTCACGATGAAACCACTCACGGCGCCTCAGCAAGGCCTTCAGACGTACAAGCAACACTGAGAGATCAAAAGGCTTGGGCAGGTAGTCGTCGGCGCCCGCTTCAAATCCCCGCAATACATCTTCGGGTCTGCTGCGAGCGGTGAGCATTAATATCGGTACAAAGTTGTCATGCGCTCGAAGCTCTGCAGCGACCGTAAATCCATCCTTTCCCGGAAGCATGACGTCAAGAACGAGCGCATCGTAGGTTTGTTCCTTGTTAGACAAGAGCGTTAACGCAGCTTCCCCGTCACCCACGGTTTCAACCGTGTAGCCTTCTGCTTCCAGGTTGAACCGCAATCCGTCTGCCAGGTGACGCTCGTCTTCCACTACTAACACTGCGCTCAACGGTTCAGTTCCTTTCGATCGATGTGTCGCAGACTTACGTGCTCAAGCCCGCGGAAGTTGAATAGTAAAAGTACTTCCCTGGCCTGGTCCTTCACTCTCGGCAAATACTCTGCCGCCATGCTTCTCAATCACCGACCTCACGATGAATAGTCCCAGCCCAGTGCCCTTAACGCGTGCCATCACACGTCCCGGTACCCGATGGAACCGTTTGAAGACGCGTTTGAGTTGTGCGGCTGGAATGCCGATCCCCTTGTCAGCGATGCGAACTGCGATGCGCTTCTTATCCAACGCTGCTACTTCAACGGTGAGGTGAACATTCGACTCTGAATACTTGACGGCGTTATCCAATAGATTAGAAAGGGCGCCACGCAATTCATCGGCATCACCCGCAACGCGGGCCGGTTCTTCGTCCAACTTTTGTGTGTAGACCAAAGCATCTTGATCGAGGTTGTAACGAGTGCGCGCCAAATCGATACATTCTGTGACGATCTCACTGATGTCCACGATGGTAATGTTCATTGCCCGGCGCTTAACTGCGGCGCGACCTGCGCGCAGAACCTGCTCGACGGTGTGAAGTAGTCGGTCGCTATCTGCCAGCATCACATCGTAAAACTCCTGGCGCTGCTGTTCGTTGGTCTCGCGGGTCTTGAGAGTCTCGAGATAGAGACGAATAGAGGCGAGTGGAGTTTTCAACTCATGCGTCACGGCGTTAATGAAGGCATCGTGCTGTTCATTACGCCTGATTTCACGAATCAGGAAAGTCGTGTTTAGAACGAGACCAACAATAATCAAAAGGAAGAAAATGATGCCAAAGACAAGGAGGGCAACTTCGCGCCAATTGAGCAGGATCCAGCCCACGTTTAGCGCAATTGCCAGTGCTACCAGGCAAGCGCCGAGAGTGATGAAGAAGGCTATGGACTTTCTGCGAGCGTTGACGGCCATGTACGCGATTGTATCAGGTGGCGACCGACTGAGCGTCGTTCGGCTGACTCTTCGCCGCTCAGGACTTCGTTGCCCACCCGCAAGCTAAAGCTTGGACTCTAAACACCTGTAATCATCCGGGCTTAGTGGTGTTCAGAGTACAACCTTCAGGTTGCGTCTTTGCTACTCCGAACGGAGGTATCAACTCCGACCGTAGCGACCCACCCGCAAGCCAAAGCTTGGACTCTAAACACCTGTAATCAACCGGGCTTAGTGGTGTTCAGAGTACAACCTTTAGGTTGCGTCTTCGCTACTCCGAACGGAGGTATCAACTCCGACCGTAGCGACCTACCCGCAAGCTAAAGCTTGGACTCTAAACACCTGTAGTCAACCGGGCTAAGTGGTGTTCAGAGTACAACCTTCAGGTTGCGTCTTCGCTTCTCCGAACGGAGGTATCAACTCCGACCCTAGCAACCCACCCGCAAGCTAAAGCTTGGACTCTAAACACCTGTAATCAACCGGGCTAAAAGGGGAAAACAAAAAAGCGGTAGACTTTTCGTCCGCCGCTTTTCACTAGTTCGTGACTGCGAAACCCTACGCAGCCTTTTGCAATGAATCGAACTGCGCCTGTCTGCGTGCCGCTTCAATCTGCTCGCCACTGATTAACTGTATCCGCTTCGCCAACCCCAGCATCTGCAACGCACGGATTCCGTACCAGTTTATGTCGATCTCATACCAAGTCAGACCATGCTTAGCCGCGCGTGGATGTGCATGATGATTGTTATGCCAACCTTCGCCAAACGTAAGCAACGCCACCCACCAGCTATTGGTTGAATCGTCGGTCGTTACGAAACGACGAGTTCCCCAGAGATGCGTGGCGGAATTCACTAACCAGGTAAAGTGAAGCCCAATCGTCACTCTCAGAAACACGCCCACGAATAACCATGACCATCCGCCAATCGCGAGTAACACGATGCCGGAAATAATCAAAGGCACGTAATAGAAGGTGTTCATGAAACGGTGAATTGGATCCTTCATCAGATCGGGAGCATAGCGCCTCATGGTGACGTCATCGTGCTGTTGCGCGGTGCCACGTAAAATCCATCCCATATGGGCCCACCAGCTTCCATCGCGGGGCGAATGTGGATCGCCTTCGGCATCGGTGTTTGCGTGGTGAATACGATGTGTCACCACCCAATTAATCGCGCCGCCTTCGAGGGCCATCAGCCCGCAGAGTGTCAAGAAGTATTCAACTGCTTTTGGAGTCTTATAACCCCGGTGCGTTAGCAGTCGGTGAAAGCCCATGCCCACCCCAAGACTTCCAGAGACCCACCATAAGAAGATCGTAACTGGCAGGACCTTCCAGCTGAGCATGAAAAGAGAGGCAATTGCCCCGGCGTGAAAGATGATCATGAACACAGTAGTGTTCCATTTGATTGGACCCTGCTTGTTGGGATTAATGTTCGTAATATTCATTGCGCTCCTAATAAATCACTTGACTGAGTAAGCCATTAGCATCCTAACAATTACTCAGAACCACCGATGTAACACTTATGTAACTGGTAACAATCAGATGTAATAGTTGTGTATGCCACGTTTTTCAAGCTTCGCAATTTTCGCCTTGGTGGGAGTGCGTTTAACCTCAGAAGTGTTGGCTTTTCAGTTAGTTCGAGGCGACAAGGTCAAGGCCGTCACCTTGCGTGAGAGCCCAAAATCGTGCATTATCGTTAGGGTATCCCTTCTCTCCTGCGTCAACGGTGATGCGCCACACCTTGTGCTGGTCTGCGGCGTTCTGGATGGTTCGAGAGCAGGAAATAACAATTGAAGAAGCTGCTCAAACAGAGCGTCCGAACGCGAGCCTTCGCTGCTACCGTTTCTCCGAAGCCACCTTTGATTCGAAGCTTCTCTTAATGCTCCCTGCGAGCAAGGATAAGACTAAGCCATGGCTATGAAACTCTACGTTGGTAACCTCTCGTTTCAGACGTCTAGCGAAGAACTCCAGCAACTCTTCTCGCAAGCGGGCGCGGTGGAATCCGCGACTGTGGTAGAGGACCGTGACACGGGCCGCTCACGAGGGTTTGGGTTTGTGGAGATGGCCTCGAAGGAAGACGGCGAGAAGGCGATCCAACAATTTAACGGTACGGATTTGAACGGCCGGAACCTTACTGTCAATGAAGCCAGACCTCGCGAAGATCGCGGCGGACGCGGCGGCGGTGGTGGACGTGGCGGCTACGGTGGTAATCGTGGCGGCGGTGGCGGACGAGGCGGTTATGGTGGTGGCGGCGGTGGTGGTGGTGGTCGAAACGATCGCGCTCCACGCTGGTAAAGCACATGATGAGTAGTGAATGGTTGAGCTGATCACCATTCACTACTCATCCAACCCTAAGTTGTGAATATTTATTAACTAACTACTTTTACGATTTACGAAGTACCCCGAAAGGATCTTATGGAAAAGCAGACTGTAGAAAAGGTCGAGAAGCAGACTTACGCGATCGGCGACCGAGTAGAAAAACTGTGTGCGATTTGTCAGGAAGAGCGTGGCCACGTCGTGGCGTCAATCACTAAGAGAGGATTGATCTCGCGCGTCACTTGTCCGAAGTGCGGCACGCGCGGTTCGTTTTCAAATGGAGCCAAGCTTACCCGCAACCGTTCCAAGTCAGTCAACAGCGAACCCTACGACATGAAGAGGACTTATCGCACGGGCCAAACTTTGAGCCATCCGATCTGGGGTGCTGGCGAAGTCACAGCACTTATCGAGCCCCGCAAGATCGACGTGCTCTTTGCTGATCGTATTCGCCGTCTGATTCACTCCCGCTCAGACGCATAACGCTATCGCCCCGTTTCAAGGCTAATCATTGACTTCGTGAAGCGTCTTCACCGCTTCTTGATTAGCCGACAATCTGGCAGGCAATCTCACTTTCCCCGTCGCAAATAGTATTAGCCAAACAACCCCTGAACTGGCGGACAGCACCCCGCAAATTACTGTCAGGGTTCTTGGGGTAATGCCTCGCAACGACCAACCTGCCACCGCTGTGGATAGACTCCAGATCAGTAATTCCGTTGCTCGGTCGGTGGTCCCTATGCGTCCGCGCAAATGATCCGGTACCAGTCTCATCAGAAGTGTTTCCTGTACCGCAAACTCAGCCCCCAAGAGAACTCTCCCCAGGAAGAGCAACAAAGACGCAAGCCATAAACTGGGAACTACTCCAATGAATGCAAATAAGAATCCCTGGACCACCAATGACCACCCGATAAAGCCAATGGTCCGGCCCGCCATTTGGACGTAGGCTCCGACGCGACGCGCGATCATCATGCCGATGAATAAACCTAGTCCGGACGCAAAAAAGAGCGTAGCGACCGCAGAGTCGCTGCTGATGCCCCATTCGCCAGCGAACACAACTCCGCCGAGCCGATCGACGACGAGGTTGGTGGCGCCTCCACCGGTAGCCCAAAGGATGTTGGCCACCAGGATGGCAGCTACTGGCGCGTGATGAACTATGTAAGACCAGCCCTCGCGAATATCTCTCCAGTAACTAACTCGAACAGAATCCACGGGCGCTGGAGTGTCTATCGATTTCTGTCGGGTCTGCTCATCAGGAATTATCCAAACGGAATAAGCTGACACCAGAAACGATACAGCGTTGACGAGAAACGCAGCGCGGTAACCAACAGTCGCCGCCGTCCAACCTCCCAAAGCAGCGCCAAACGACATCAGCAGGAAGCGTGACGAAAACATCAACGCCGTGCCGGCTAATAGATCGGTGTCGCCGGTAATGTTCGGCACTGCTGCGTTTTTCGCGGCTTCGAAGAAAGCGCCGAAGACCGAAAGCAAAGCGGTGCAGAGATAGGCGATCCACAAGTCTTCGGGACTATCGACGAGCAGGAATCCGAGCGCTACAAACACGCGCGCGACATCGCTCACGATCATCACAACTCGTCGAGACCAACGATCAACAAATGCGCCCGCCAACGGAGCAAACAGCGTGAACGGAATCAGTCTGGCCAGCAGGATTATCGTGGTTACTTCCGGATCACCTTTAGAAACAACCCGCACTAGTCCGAGCCCGGCCACAAAATTAAACCAGTTGCCGAGTTCTGAAACGACCTGTCCGTAGAACAACCGTCGAAACGATCGATTACTTCGGATCAACTGAAGATAGGTTAGTGACTCCATGCTTGTGTACGACAGCTAAATGTCCGACATGCTTCAGCTTGTCTTAGCCCGCGGAGCGGGCGATAGCGTAAAGCCTGGGGTGAGCGAAGCGGAACCCCAGGTGGTCGACCAGTATGAAGAAACGAGCGCGCGAAGCGTGCGATAGCGCAAACGGCGCAATTGACTGACGATATCGGCTGTCGCCCACTCCGCGGGCTAAGCAAATCCGACCTCTGATCAGAGGTTCCTAAAGCAAGTCGAACAGCAACAAAAAAGCCGCTAGTTTTGACCAGCGGCTCGCAACCTTCCTTCTTCTGAATTTCAACCACCAGTAAACTTTGGTGGTCTCTTTTCGATGAAAGCTGCGACGCCTTCTCTAAAATCGCTGGTTTTCCCTGCCGTTATCTGAGTTTCCCTTTCCAGTTCAAGTTGTTCGCCATAATCATTGGTAGCGCTTGCTTCAAGGAGCTGCTTTATCTTGCCGAGGGCCACGGTCGGAGCCTGGGCCAAACGCTCAGCCATCGCCATCGCCTGGGCCAGGAGCTGCTCATCCGGAAAGACAGCATTGATCATTCCGAGGTCTAAAGCCCTGGAAGCAGTGACCACATCACCGGTCATCATCATTTCGGTGGCAAGTTTCCAACCCACGAGCCGCGGCAGAATAAAGGTCCCACCACAATCCGGGACCAACCCAATCTTGATGAAGGCCTGATTAAACTTGGCTCCATGTCCCGCAACCACCAGGTCGCAAGCTAACGCCAGATTACAACCGCCTCCCGACGCCGCTCCATTAACCGCGGCGATGAACGGAATTGGAGTACGACGAATCAGCAAAATACATTCGTTGAGCATGCGCAAGGGTTCGTCAAAAAAGGCTTCAACTTTGCCCTCCGCCTTGGCAATCCTTTGCATCTCTCGCAGATCGCCACCGGCGCAAAATGCTCTGCCCGCGCCCGTAAGCACGATCGCACGCGCGCCCGCTTCGACCGAGTCTGCGACAGCCGCTTGAAATTCCTGGCCCACCTGTGTAGTCAAGGCGTTCAAAGAATCGGGACGGTTAAGTGTTATAACCGCCACCGCCTCGCGCAGTTCTAGTTGAATTGTTTCGTAAGCCATCGATTGCTCAGATCCTGCAAACATGAATGACCAGACCTCACCCAGAGGATTGCTTCCTTCAAGAACAACTTTTTGAGACAGACTTAAGAGCTCAAGTTCTCGGCTGAGTTGCTCGGCTTGCGCCGAAGCATTCGCCGCAAAGTACAGGCCGCCCAGACGAAGGCTTGAATGGCACGCTGTCAGTCTTCCCGCATTGATCGCACGTGATTTCAAATCTCTGCCGGTCGCCACCGCCCGGCCTCGATCCACCGAAGTTTGAACGACGTGAGTCTCGGCAAGGCTTACAACGCTTTGGGTGTGTCAGATTTCTTTCCTGATAATACTCCTGCTCGCGCTCGGTGAAAGGAAAAGCGTTTCCGCATTCTGCGCACGTGATCTCCATGTCTGGCATCGTTAATCTCCTTGAGGGTTGAGGTTCCCACTCTGATCTCGGAAGGAGCGAAAGTTCGAGTTCCGTATCTATCGGCAAGTGTTCAAGAAGGGGTTAGAACGAGCGCTAACGCTCCCTGGCCTACGGTGCTCGCGTCCGAACTGGTTAATGCGGTGGAGTTTACTCTACTGCGAGCTTCTGGTTCAAACAAATTTCCTGAAGAGCGCGCATGCAACAGATGTTACTTTTGCAGTTCGTTAACATGCGCGCGAACCGTTTCTCCCAGCGTTTGAAGATTATAGCCACCTTCGAGACAGGAAACGATTCGCCCTTCGCAGGTCGTAGCCGCCCATTGCTTTACGGTGCGCGTCATTGAAATGAAATCGTCATCCTCGAGCAGCAGTTGGCCGAGAGGATCATGATTGTGAGCATCAAAGCCCGCCGAGATGATAATCAAATCCGGTTTGAAGTTCGCGGCTATGTCGTCCAGCGCGGCTTCAAACATTCGCTTATGTTCCGGCGGCGGCGTCTTCGCCCGAAGAGGGAGATTCAGTGTGTAACCCAGGCCTCTGCCGATCCCACTCTCCCCACGCGTTCCGGTCCCCGGATACCACGGGTACTGATGGGCAGAGAAAAAGAAGACTGACGGATCGTCATAGAAGACACCCTGAGTACCATTTCCATGGTGCACATCCCAATCAACAATCGCCACGCGTTCGATCTCCCGATACTTATTTTGCGCATAACGCGCGGCGACGGCCACATTGTTAAAAAGACAAAAACCCATGGCCCGCTCGGAGGTGGCGTGATGACCCGGCGGCCTCACCGGCACGAACGCATTCGCGATTTCACCACTCATTATTAGATCGACCGCCTGGCAAGCGGCGCCCGCGCCGTGCAACGCTGCATCCATGGATCGCATTGAGACTACTGTATCCGTGTCGAGATATCCGGTGCCGTCGGCTACGACTCTCTCGACCTGTTTGTAGAGCTGAGGGGTGTGACAGGCCTGCACATCTCCACGTGGCGCTGTTCGGGCCTGAACTTCCTTGAGCTTGGACCACAGATCAGCATCGTTGCGTAAAGCGTCCATCACCACGCTGTATCGTGATGGCGATTCAGGATGGCCTGGCCCAGTGTCGTGTTCTCTGAAAACCGGATGATGAATGATTGCGGTGGTCATGCGGGAACATTAAAACAGGTGACAGCAAACGGCAAACAGCAGGCAGCAGTAGGCAGAAAGCAGGAGGCAGTAAAGAGAATGATGTTCGCCGTCAACTTCAACGGGCCACTGACATCGAACCGCTGCCTACTGCCTACTGCCTACTGCCTACTGCCTACTGCCACCTGCCACCTGCCTTCTGCCTTCTGCCTTCTGCCTTCTGCTTACTGCTTACCGCTTACTGCTTACTGCTTACTGCTTACTGCTCCCCAGCCAGTGTCTTGTTCTCAACAACCCACCGCCTCCCAAGTCTGGAAATCATACGCTGGTCTGCCAAGTTGACCTTCTCTCAACCTACGAATGGTTTTCGAATTAGTCGCCTTTTCCGGCCATTTTCGACGCTAGGCCACGAAACCGTGGCGACCTTCACTGTGGGAATGATGATTGCACAACATTCAGGGCGGAGCTTCCACGAATCTCCGACTTTTCAAAGTCACATTTCGCAGTAACTATCAGGAGGACGATATGGCATACGATGATGATCAGGCACGGAGAAGCAGGGTGGTGGTTGAAACTCCAACCTCGCGACGAGAAGTAACCCACACCGAAGCAGTTCACGGTGATCGTGGCGGTGTCTCCGGTACCACAGTAGGAATAATCGTGGTAGTCGCGATCGCGCTAATAACGATTGTAGTTTTATTTTTGATGAACAACCAAAACACAGATACTGTGAACGCGAACACAGCGGAACAGCCGGCAGCTCAGCAACCCGTGATTGTTCAGCAGCCAGCTCAGCAACAACCGCCAGTGATTATTCAACAGCCAGCGGCAGCGCCAGTGACTCAGCCTCCGGTGATAATTCAACAACCCGCTCCTGCAACCGGATCAACTTCAACTGGTTCTCAGGATGGCACTATTCAGGCAGCCATCGATAAAACGATCGCGGACGATCCGTCGCTTTCAGCGCTTGGAATCACAGCGACGGTTCTTGATGCCAAGGTTACTCTGACGGGAAGCGTAAAGAGCGAGGCCTTAAAGACTCAGGTGGAGCGCGCTATTCGCGCGGTACGTGGGGTTAAGCAGGTCGATAATCAAATTGTAGCCATGGGATAACTTTTAATACTCCGCAATTGCGTTCAAGGCGTCGTGAAAATTCACGACGCCTTTTTTTTCTCCCGTCCGGTCTCGGTAAAAGCTGGATTTCAATATCCTTCTGTATGCTGACGGAGCCATTCATCCAACTCTTCTTCGGTTGGTTCTCGACCGAGTTCTTCACGAAGACGTTCATGCAGGTACTGATGTTCCGTCTCCGCTACATCGGCTAATTCGGCGCCTTCTTCTTCAGGCTTCTTTTTGTCCGGAGTCATAAACTTCAATCTCAGCAGTAGTAAGTGATGTCTCAACGATTAAGGTGGCACCTTCGCAATCCAGCGTTACCCGACGACGCTCTTCCAACTCGAAGAAACCTACCTCACGAATCTCACCTGGGGAATCATCAGTATGCCGCGGCACGGGATTGATTCGCAACAGGTTTGCATTCGCTGAAGTGCCTTGAAGGAGCACGTCGATGTCGCGGCGAATCTCCTGTTTTGATTGCTCGTCGAGTTCGAGTTCACTTACCGTGACGGGATGCGGTAACAACCCCATCTCACCGTCCAGCAATATGGTCCAAACGAATCCGATATCCAGGACTAAATACAACGCTTCATCAAAAACAAAATATCCGAGCACAGTCGTGCCCAGAACATGTGCAATAACGTGGTCCTGATGTGTGTTGGTTTCTCGCGGGAGCCAGGAATTGTTCGACATTCGTGTGCGACATGCTTCAGCTTGTCGTTGAGATTGGCAAAACTCAAGCTGGTTGAATAACAAGCCTCGACGACAAGCTGAAGGGACCTCTGATCAAGTCGATCAATAGTCGGATTTGCCTAGCCCGCGGAGCGGGCGATAGCGTAAAGCCTGGGGTGGAGCGGAGCGGAACCCCAGGATCGTTGGCATACCAAGGACAGAGCCCGCGAAGTGGGCGACAGGCGATTATCGTCAGTCAATTGCGCCGTTTGCGCTATCGCACGCTCCGCGCGCTCCACTCCGTAAACGGGTCTACGACCTGGGGTTCCGCTCCGCTCCACCCCAGGCTTTACGCTATCGCCCGCTCCGCGGGCTAAGGCAAATCAAATCGTAAGACTTGATCAGAGCTTCCTGAAGCATGTCGGACACGACGACAAGTTAAAGCATGTCGAACACACTAACTTGCGCCGCTACGGGGTTCACGAATGACGTTGGCGATGATTCCAAGTCGGGCAAGTAAGCGAATCGCGTATCCTGAGATATCCACTTGATACCAGAGCCAACCATGGATTGCTGCTGAAGGACGAGCGTGATGATTGTTGTGCCAACCTTCGCCGAGCGTTAACAGGCCAAGCCACCAAACGTTGCGACTTTCATCGCGGGTTCTGTTTGGCTGTTTTCCTAAAACATGACAGACGCTGTTTATGCACCAGGTGAGATGCCAAAGAGCCAGAGTGCGCATTACAGTTCCCCACAAGACTCCGCGCCAGCCGGCAATTGCAAAGCAGACGATCCCCGTGAGGACCCAGGGCATAGTAAACAGAAGCTTGTAATCGAGAATCCGGAGCCAGGGATCGTCACCGGAAACATCGGGCACGAGCGTGCGATAATCACTGCCCTCTTTGGCGTCCTTCTTCATGATCCAGCCAACATGGGCGTGAAAGAAACCCATTAGTGGTGAATGCGGGTCGCCTCCTTTGTCAGCCATCTGATGATGACGACGATGAATCGCAGTCCAACGAGCTGGTCCACCCTGAAGTGCTGCCGCGCCCGCCCAGGCAAGTATTCTCCTCAACCAACGCGGTGACGCAAAACCGCGATGTGTGAGCAGTCGATGATAACCAATCCCGATGGCAAACGTGGTGATTAGGTAGAGGCTTACAAACAGAATCATATCCACACGACGCGGCCAATACCAAAAAGCTAAGAAGCCGCAGGCATGTAGACTGACTACCAGGAAAGTATGGGTCCAATTTAGACGGGACAATCCGGCTGAAGGGTGTGGTAGATCCGCTGCTCTCATTCTAGATAATGTTCACCAAGACGCGTTTGCAGTGCGACCGGAATATTTTTCCACGTCGCCAGCGAAAGAGCCTGACGTGTAAAAGCAGCATCGATTACTCGAGCCACGCGCCATCTTGCTGCCGTTGCTTCATAGAGCCAGCGGTAATAAGGACCGTCGCCACGACGGCTATAGAATACGCCCTGGTCATCGGCAGCGGCGGGTTCGGCTGTTGATGTATAAACCCTGACTCCATTCACTTTGGTAGGTCCTGGAATCTCTGCAATCCCCTGAAAATCCTTGGCTGCCTCTCGAAACATTATTTATCCGCCTTCATACTGCTAATCAATTTCCGCGATCGGAACAAGGGGAGTGGTGTCCGTACTAAATCTGGTGAACGTCACCAGCCCTCGCTTAGTTTCTTCAAGCGCGATACTTGTACTTCGGCGCCTGGTCTTTTCATCTTCAATCCGCGGCTTCGAACCACGAACGAGTTGTTTCGCTCTTAACCCAGCGACAATGATCAGACGAAACCGGGAATCTATTCCAGGCCAGGTACCTTCAGTGGCAACACCAGTAGCGCTATCATTTTTTGGTTTCTTCGTTTCATTCATTCGGTAATGTCTACTTTCCTTTGACCGACGAGGTTGAGTCCGATTACAGGACTCTCATTGCAAGGAAAATCGCAGGTAACACTATTCCAGCTATGACGACAACCTGCAACCAGCTCATCGCAGATCGACGACAGTTTGGACAACGAATCTTCCATAAACGCAGAATCGTGCCACAGTTGTGGCAGTACCAGATCACTTGCTCGCCTTTCCAGGACCCGCCAGGCTGACGACGTGGTCTCTGAACTGGATTAGCTGATCGTGATCAAATGGACGTCCCAAACTCAAACGTCGCAAGGGATCGTCAATCACCCAAAAGCATGCGACGCCTTCGTCGGTGGTGATCAAATTCTTAAACGCGGCGTCATCAAGAAATATTGGCCGAAAGCACTCCATTCCGGAATCTCTCGAACGCGCGCGCATTGCGTCAGCCTCACTGTGAAATATGGGAACGCGGAGACGCCCTTTGTCTTCGAGCGCAAACCAGTCGCCATTTGCACGCCGCATCGCAACTAAGGTGTTCATGATATTCGAAGTCAAATGCGAGTCGCGTTAGGGGCAGACGTAATATGCAGGTCATCGTCGTCGTCGTGACGAACGAAGACCGAGAAAACCAGGAATGCCGCGCCGCAGGCTAGTAAACCCATCGCTATGGCCCACCATAAATGGCTCGTTCCTGTTCCCTGGGCAGGACCGGCTTCAAAGTTGACGAAGAGATAAAACTGCCAAATGGCGATTAAGCCGACGACGGCTATACCGACGATTGACCCAACCACATTCTTCATATTTTTTCTTGCGTAACTCATCATTCATCTCCTGAGAGGCGAGCAATTCAACAGAGGTTAATCGTGTCGATCCTGCGACCATCTCTTATACAGTTCCTGATGACGGCGGCGGGTCGCGGCGGGACGGCCGAAAGGTGCCGCGTCCCTGAAGCCAGCAGCGTCAGCGGCTTGCATGCGATCATCTGACTGCGGCTCAACCTTCCATGCGTTGATGAATCCCCAGCGAGCATCACGAGTGGCATCGGTTCTAATAGTTTTTGATTTAAGGACGGAACCAGCTGAATTCGCCAACACTCGAACTGGCGTTTTCATGCTTCTGAAACGCAACCAAATCATCAGCGCTGCAATTAGGGCGCTCTCGATAACGGTGATCAGTAAGACGATTCTCATAAGAACTCACTTTCAGCAGCGACGGCAGTCTTACTCCTAAACAAAGAACAGTTGCGGCTTTTTCACGTTGAGGACATGTCCTGCAAAACTCAACAGCGCTTCTGACTCAGTTTCGTAGATCGAAAACACATCCAATAACTTTGTCGCTGACATCAGTTCACGCAGGCTTTCCGTCAACTGCAGAAGTTTTAGTTCGCCACCGCTGTTGTGCAGTGTGACGTGGCTCGCCACCAGCTCTCCCAGGCCACAGGAATCCATGAAGGTAACGCCCGAAAGATTCAAGAGCACCAGTGTCTTCTCTTCGTGGATTAGAGTGCGGATTGACCGATGCAGCGCTACCGTGGTTCCCCCAGCTCTTACTCTGCCCTTCAAGTCCAGAACTGTGACAGCGCCTTCGCGGCGTTCGTTGATATAAAGATTAATCACTTGGCTGGACGGCTGATAGGCCTTGCGTCGGCTGGCTGTTAACGTCAGGTAATCCGGATGAATTCCAGAAGAACTGAGAAGGGAGTAAGCGAACTCGGTTCATAAGCACCTTACGCGAACCCTGGGTATATGTCAATTGCAGAATATATCTCGTATGGACAATATTAGTTATATGTGGTAAACACTGCTCGTGTATCCGGAGACAGCAATGGTAAAGATTCGCGTAGACGAGCTATTGGCCAAACACGGGCGAACCTTTTATTGGCTGGCTAAAGAGACCGGCATCAGCCACACCACGCTTTGGCGGCTCAAAAAAGGAAAAGCGCTTGGCATCAATTTTGAAACGCTCGAAAAAATGTGTCAGGCCCTTAAGTGTCAGCCGGGCGATGTAATGGTTATTGAAACTTCAGAAAGGACGCCGAGGAAGCGGCCTGCGAAGAAGAAACCAAGCGAACGGAAGAAGACGTGAAGACTTTTACTTTTACAATCAAAGACGTTGGGACAGAAGTGCTGCTGGAGCTAACAAATGCGACGGACGCGACGCTCAAATCCGTCGAGATTCTAACGATCTTTCTTAAGGATCTGGTGACTCCTGGAGGGGGTCCTTCTCAAGCGCATATCAGGTTCGAAGCTATTAGTTCGGTCCGGCCCAATGAAAACGTGGTGCTCTCTCACAAGACCTGGATTAACGGCAAGTGCGCCCAGCCCAAAGACGATCAACTGTCGCGGCTCAAAGTAGTCAATGGGGAAACCAAGCCCTATGTGCTGGATATTTCCTGGCAGGATACTGAAGGCAAGACACGCTTTCAACGGATTCCAGTGGGGCATTGATCGGACACGTTGTGCTGCCTTCGTTTTGTCACAACCTAGATTCCGCTAAAGTGGGTTTGCATGATTGTTTGTGACTTTTGCATCAATTTTCAATCTGACGGAACCTGCCGGTTGGGCTTGAAAATTCCGAAGAAAATGTCCTGTCGCGAATTTGCCCCAACGATAACCAGCTTTTGCGCAGAGCCTACCGACTTTGTCGATCCACGGCAGATTACGCAGATGGCCACCTACTTCGGCTTCAAGGGTGTCGAGCTAAAGAAAGTAAAGGTTATGGCCGCTCAGGAAGAAGTCGAGCGTGCTAACAGGGTTTCTGTGGCCGCCGCTCACTCACTGTAAGCTTCATTCAGTTTGCGAAAGTGGTACCCCACCGCTGCAAATCGCATCGCCTCAATAAACTTATCACGATGATCTGAGCAGGCTCGGACGAAGAACCTCCAAAACTCCTTTCGCTCACAGTCCATCACGCCAAGTTTGAATAGCAAATGCGCGAAACATGAAATGTCTTTAAGCTGAAACCGTTTTGCCTCCGGTAATTGCCTCGCCGTACGTCGCAGCGAGTCCAGCGTGCGTTGGTAATACTCGCTGGGCTTGTAGATGGTGCTCAGGATCGATTTATAGCCTTCGATTAGGCGAGTCGGATCCATCTTGGGCACAAAATTGAGCGAACAGTTGGTGTTATTGCCTGAGCTTTCACCCAGTAAGCGCCCTTCTTTTTCCAGTCGTCGCCAAAGTTGAGTGTCGGGCAGCGCATTCAGCAGACCTACCATCGCGAGCGGTATGGCGCTGTCTCGAATAAAATTGATCTGCCGCTCAAAGATGTCGTCTGGATCATTGTCAAATCCCACAATGAACCCAGCCATTACTTCCATTCCGTAACTTTGAATTTTCTTTACTGACTCGAGCAGGTTGCCACGGTTCTGTGATTTCTGCGCTTCCTTCAAACTTTCTTCAACCGGTGTTTCGATTCCCAGGAACACTTTTCGAAACCCGGCGCGCCGCATATCCTGCAGCAACTCATCGTCATCAGCGAGATTCACACTTGCTTCCGTGAGCAACGAAAACGGATGTCCATTTCGTTTCTGCCAATCCGCGAGTTCTGGAATCAACTGCCTGACGTTTTTCTTGTTTCCAATAAAATTGTCATCGACGACAAAAACGGTTCCACGCCAACCAACAGCAAGCAGCGCATCAAGCTCAGCCAACACCTGTTGGTTACTCTTTGTGCGCGGCACACGTCCATAAATCTCGATGATGTCGCAGAACTCACAATTGAACGGACAGCCCCGGGAATATTGGATCGACATTGAGCTGTAGCTCTTGATATCGGCGAGATGGAAATCAGCTACCGGAGTGGTGCAGAGTGGTGGTCGATCAATCGCTTTGTAGGTCCGTTTTGCCTCGCCACGCGACAAGTCTTCCACAAACTGCGGCAACGTGGTCTCCGCCTCACCAATGAAGATGTGATCTGCTTCCGGTAAATCTTCAATGGTCGTGGTTATGTAGGGGCCACCAATTACAACTCTCTTTCCCAGTGCCTTCGCGCGACCGACAACCTCACGCAGAGACTCCTTCTGGACCAGCATGCCCGTGATGAAAACCATGTCGGCCCACACGATGTCAGTCGTCTTCAGTTGCCGGACGTTGAGATCAACCAGCCTGCGTTGCCAGTTTTTTGGGAGTAGAGCGGAAACCGTCATCAAGCCGAGGGGTGGAAAAGCACAACGCTTTCGCTCGAAAGGAAGGGCATGCCGGAAGCTCCAATAGGTATCAGGAAACTCCGGATTGATGAGCAACACCTTCATCGCGTTCTCCTTGTGAGAAACAGGACTGTTTATGGTGGCTATTTCGGTTTGTCGGGAAAGGCCCATCCTACGCCTGGAATGCCAATCGCTCCGTAATAGTTACGTAAAAACTTGGAATAGTTCTAAGCGGCTTCAGGAAGAAACAGACATGGCGTGGAAGATCACGCGGCGATCTCTGAGCACCGCGGTTTCACCCCGGCGAAAAACGAAGTTCGTTCTGTTTTTCTTAACCGGTTTTAACGGTTTACCGATAATACATAAGAAAAACGTTGAAACTGCGGGGTCACCAGGTTAAAGCCGCGCTGCAAATGAAATCGCCTCGCATCGACCCGAAATCGGACCCTTTTGTGCAGATCCATCCAAACAACACAAAAACGTGAGGTTTCTAACCCGGATAGTCGAAGCGACGCGTTGGAATGCTCAGGAAAGGCGCGTAGGATGTTTTCTGCGTTGTGCATCGCTCTGCGCGTTACGTCGTAACGTGGATGACCGACGAACCTTCAAACCTTGGTGAAGACTCAAGAATATGGACGATGTGATTAGATTCAATTCGGACGAGCTAGCGAAATTCAATCTTGCTCCCAGGGCCGATTGGTCCGAGATGAACGCTACTGAGCACTTTGTTCAATTTTACGAAGCAGATAGATTCCTGCTCAACTCCTTGAGTGGCTTCATCGGGGCTGCCATCAACTCAGGCGAGGCAGCTGTTGTGGTGGCCACACAACCGCATCAAACTGGGCTCGATGAACTTCTAATTGCGAATGGCCTCGACGTCATTAACGCTCGCGCAACTGGCAAATATGTAACGCTCGATGCCGCGACCACGCTCGCGAAGTTCATGGTTAATGGAATGCCTGAACCAACGCGCTTCAATGAAGTGCTTGGTGGTGTGCTGTCGAGCGTAACGGATGGTCGCTCACGAGTGCGAGCTTTTGGCGAAATGGTTGCACTACTTTGGGAAGAAGGTAATCACAACGGTGCGATTCGTCTTGAAGAACTCTGGAACGATTTGCAGAAGTCGTATTCGTTCTCTCTATTCTGCGCCTATCCAATGCAGGGGTTCGGAAGTGAGAAAATGGAGCAGCCCTATCATGGTGTCTGCAGTGCTCACTCGCGAGTGATTCCCGCAGAGAGCTATGGAGGCCTGGAAGACCACGATGATCGGCTCCGGGCGATCGCGCGGTTACAGCAGAAGGCGCGTTCGCTTCAGGCTGAAATTAAGGAACGAGAACAAGTCGAGGAACGTCTGCGGCTAGCACTGCTGGGTGAGCAAATGGCGCGGGCAGAAGCTGAAACAGCAAACCGCCTGAAAGATCAGTTTCTCGCGACGGTCTCTCACGAACTTCGCACGCCGCTAAACGCGATCATTGGTTGGTCACACCTTTTGCGCTCCGGCAATCTCGACAAACCAACTGCGACGAGAGCGCTCGAAACCATTGACCGCAATGCTAAATCGCAAGCCCAGTTGATTGAAGATATTCTCGATGTGTCTAGAGTTATTACCGGAAAACTGCGTCTTAGCAAAGAACCCGTCGATATTGCTTCTGTAATCAATGCGGCGATTGATTCGGTGCAGCTGGCAATCGACTCGAAAAACATTCAGTTGGCAGTGACCCTCGACCCTTCAGCCCGCCACACTTTGGGCGACGCTGGTCGTTTGCAACAGGTCGTTTGGAATCTACTGGCTAACGCCATCAAGTTCACGCCGGAAGGCGGACATATTGAAGTGAAAGTGGGGAAATCGGGACGCAACCTGAAAATTCGCGTTCGCGATACTGGCGAGGGTATCAGCACAGATGTTCTGCCGTTTATCTTTGAGCGATTCCACCAGGCCGACGGCACCACCACCCGCCAGCATGGCGGACTGGGTTTAGGCTTGGCGATTGTGAGGCATTTGGTCGAACTGCACGGTGGAACCATTACTGCTACTAGTGAAGGTAAGGGACTCGGCGCAACGTTTACCATCAAACTTCCGCTCGCCTCCTTACCCACTGGAATCGAGAAAAGAAAAGTCGCAACACCGATCAAGGAAGAGACCGCAAAACACTTCACCTTACCTTCGTTGAAAGACGTTAAGGTGCTGCTCGTTGATGACGATGAAGACACCAGGCAAATGCTTGGGGTAATGCTGACTGAATCACAAGCCACGGTCCATACTGCCAACTCCGTCGCCGCCGCACTCGACGTGCTCGAGTGGTTTAGACCAGATGTTCTCGTTTCTGATTTAGCTATGCCGGGTGAAGATGGCTACTCGCTGATTAGCAAGTTGCGAGCGCTTGAAGGTGGGAATGACCCGATTCCGGCGGTGGCGTTGACGTCTTATGTGCGGGTTGAAGATCGTTCGCGAGCTTTGTCGGCCGGATTCAATATGTTCGTTCCCAAGCCAGTGGAGCCAGAGGAACTGATAACCGTAATCGCTAACCTGGCTGAAGAGCCAATCAATTAAATGTCCGACCTGCTTTAGCTTGTCGTTGACCCACGAACACTACATATTGAGTTAAAAACAAAAAGCCCCGGCAAGAAACTTGCCGGGGCTTTTGCTATTCAACTGTTGGCTGCTTAGTAGCGCGAGCCACCACCGCCGCCGCCTGAGCGATTTTCGCGGGGCTTGGCTTCGTTAACCTTGAGCGTGCGACCGCCAAAGTCCTGGCCGTTAAACTGTGCGATGGCCGCCGCGCCTTCTTCTTTCGTCGACATTTCGACGAATCCGAAGCCACGTGACTGACCTGTCTCGCGATCTTCAATCAAAGACACCTTCTCAACCGTGCCCGCCTTGGCGAACATTGTTTCGAGGTCATTGGTCGAAGTTTCAAACGATAGATTACCAACATAAAGATTCATGGACATTTGTATTTACCTTTTCCCCTATGGGATCAACAGAAGCTGCAAAGCTTCCCAATTTGCCAAGGTTCGATAGACCAGAAGAGAGAAGCCTTGGCATTCTTAACTGGGTTTAGCTGTGAAACAGTGATCTGGAGATTTGCCAGAAGAGCTGAGAAGGGAGTGAGCTACGCTCAATTCTGAGGACACCCTACGCGACCCACCACTATATGTCAAATGCAGGATATAGCTTGAGTGCAGGCCCCTCCTTGGAGTGCGTCCGACTGGGTCGGGACGCTTTGGCCCACGCTTGGCATCTATTACTGAAAATCGGTCATGAACCGGCGAAGTTCGCATTTAGCCTATCGATGGCCAAAGCGCCACCAGGCTGGCGCACTCCAAGGAGGGGCTACTCTTTCTCAAACTTCAACGCAATCCCATTCATACAGTAGCGCAATCCCGTCGGCTTTGGCCCATCGGGGAAAACGTGACCAAGATGTGCATCGCACCTCGCACACAAAACCTCGGTGCGGGTTTCCCACAAACTCTTGTCAGTCTCCTCCTGAACATTCTCTTTCGCGATCGGTTCATAGAAGCTGGGCCAGCCAGTGCCCGAATCAAACTTCGCCTTTGAGCTAAAGAGTGGCAGCCCGCAAGCGACACACTTGAATGTTCCTTCTTCGTGAAGATCATTTAGCGGGCTGGTGAAGGGCCTTTCAGTTCCCTTCTCGCGCGTGACCTTGTATTGCTCGGGTGTGAGTATCTGTTTCCATTCCGCGTCGGTCTTAGTCACCTTTTCAACTCCCTTTGCTTGTGGCCGATTATTATTGCTGCCAGTCTTCTGCTCCAGCGCTGCCGACAATGGTAATCTCGAAAGACCAGCCACTGCCCCAACTGTTAATGATGATATTAGAAAAAAGCGCCGATTCAAGTGCCACCTCCCGGGGTAGAGCAAACTGTTAGTTGCTTCTTCCGCTCGCATCAAGCTTCCACAGTCAGTGTATTTACGTTACGCCGTGCCGAATCGGATTTCAAGGCATCCTCCAAAGTTGTCCCTAATGTAATTTTGTTCGGTCTGGCCTACGAACTGTCGATTCTCGCAAGTCGGGAAGGAGCACTTGTGCCGCTCTTCGTCACATTTCCCCAGGCAGCTCTGGTGGCAGGTGGATTGAACTGGTTGTGGCTGGAGAAATGAGAGGCAGAGCGGGCACAAGTGCTCCTTCCCTACTGTGAGAATGGCCTCTTTGTTTCATTGACCCGACATGGGAGAGACATTGTCACCGGCGGTTCAGAATGTTGGTGGTTCGTTCAGTGACACTCGGAGGTTGGTACATGTCAGATGGCGCGTTGATCTGGGATGGTTCATTAGGCTGAGCGAGTTCATTGGTCGTTTTGAGATCTGAGACTTCCGATCTCAGATTGTGAGACTCGGCCGGTTCAGGTCTTATGCTTAGACCCGCCAGTATTCTCCCGACGCCGGTAAGCAGCGGAATCAATCCGACCAGCCAAATGATGCGCACCAGGGAGTCAATATCAAAAGGAACATCAGAAGTGATGCGCTCTGGTAGTCTCAAAATCAGCGAGGAAGATAGGAAGTAAAGAAAGATCATTAGACCGGCGCCGCTAAACAATCCAATCAGCCCGTGAGTGATATGACTCTCGCGGCGCTGTGCCGCCGTCTTCTCTTTCTTGCTACGGCGATTATCAAAGCGACCCTCAACCATCTGCTCAAATGTCAGGGGTTTCATGGTCGGCAACGAACCTGAGCTTTTTACGATCTCCTGATTCATCTGGTCCAACGCATGCGAAATATCATCAGAGACCTGTTCAATCTTCAGACTCTTCATCATCTCCTTGATCTTCGGGAGTGGACCGCGATCGCTGCGCGCAATTGCTTCGCTCAGCGTAACCGCTTTGCCAATCACTTTCAGATTGGCTCCGCACACTCTGCAAAATTGCAGGCCGGAAGATGATTCAGTGCCGCATTGGGGACAAAACATAGGAGTGGTCGGTTGTCAGTTGTTCGTTGTCAGTTGACCGCTTTGTTCTTTGAACTTTGTTCTTTGAACTTTGGTCTGTTTTTTATTACTAGCCCGACCTTATCGCGACGCAGGATGTACAAAGCACCAAGTACAAAGCACAAAGAACAATTACTTACGTCTTTACGACCTTATCAAGCTTGTGGTTCAGTGAATCTACCACTATTGTCTCCACCTTATGGATCAGGACTTTATCAGGTTCGGCTTATCTGCCCTTGTGACACTGCTGGTCGTCGTAGATCCGCCGGGCGTGGTACCAATATACGTTGCGCTCACGAAAGACGAAAAGCGTGCGCGACAGCGGGCCATCCTGGTTCGCGCCGTATTGATTGCTTTTGGCGTCGCAATATTCTTCCTGGTAGCTGGCCGCGCGGTGCTTTCCTATCTTGGCGTTACGGTCCACGCTTTCTCTATCAGTGGCGGGATACTTCTTTTCGTTGCGGCCATGCCGATGTTGTTTGGTCAACGCGGCGGACTGCAATCACCTGAACCAAAAGAACAAGACTCCGTCGGCCACGGACAAGACATCTCCGTCTTCCCTTTAGCGATGCCCATGCTCTCCGGCCCGGGCACCATCGCCACGATCCTGCTGCTCACTTCTCAGGCTGGTGGCGACATGATGCGACTCGTCTCCATTGGCGTCGCCATAGCTGTCGTCTTTCTGATTTCGTTTGTGGTTTTGTATATGGGCGCGCGTCTGATATCGCTGGTCGGAGAAGGCGGCGTTCACATTGCGACCCGCGTGATGGGCATCGTCCTCGCCGCACTGGCCGTTCAATACGTCCTCAACGGTGTGACGGGCTATTACCACCTACTCAGCGCCCGTTAGCGGTATTCAACGTTGTCCGGCCTAAGAATCCGAAGTGCCCAAGAACCCAGTCGACGCTGTGACCAAATGGCGGCAATGAGATGCGGTCGGCTTGCCATTTGCGGAACCTTGCTTTACCTGACGGTTGAGAATTACATTACATCAGCATGATCACCATCACCTTTCCCGATCGCGAAACTGAAAAGCGCGCCTTGGCCTTTCTGCTGGGCCGCTTCTCAGGCCGCATTCTGCGATCAGGCGAACATATCGTACCCGAAGCCGCTCTTGAAGCACTTGCTGACCAGGACATTCCGTTCTCGGTAAAAGGCAAAACTACTTATGAGCAGCAAATGGCGGCGATTCGAGGTCCTGCTCCCACTTCAGTTCAATGACGGCAGCGACGTACCTGCGGAATGGCTTGCAGAAGCGGTTTTGCAGATCGTTGAGTATTTTGGCGCCGCCAGTTATGAGACTCAGAAAGTCGAAGGTCATTGGCACCATGGAGGAGTGCTCGTCCGCGACAATCTGGTGAAGATCGTCGTTGACGCGCCCGACCTGGTAAGGAGTCGCCGTTGGATGAGGCGATACAAGGAACACTGGCGATTGCGCCTCGATCAAGTTGAACTTTGGATGGTTAGTTATGCAGTGGAGGTTGAATAATCCCCTTCTAGCGTCTCTCGCATGACGATGAGGCCGGTCGTTCCTATTCACGATTCACGGTCATCATTCTTCTGGGGTGTTCGAGCAAAAAGGAACAGGAGATAATGTCTCAAGTATTACACTCCCGCCACCCGGCTTCGACGCTCTGACGCCCGACGAACAGATCGATTATGTTCAGTCGTTGTGGGATCACATCGCCGGTCGCCCCGATGAGGTTCCAGTGCCTGATTGGCATCGCCAGATACTCGCTGACTGCTTGGCGATAACTCGTAAGGATGTCGCAAAAGGCCAGGAATGGGGGGAGTTCGAACAGGATTAGCACCTAAGGCAAGTCAATATCGCTCGGCAGGGTACCGAAGAACGATTTCACCAACTCAATGGTTTCCTGATCGTCCATCAGAAGCTTTCGTACAGTGCCTTCGTATTGCTCCCGACTCTGAAAACCCAACTTCCGTGCAATGTCCGTTAGTGCTGATGTTTCGCGCACCGGATAGCGCTCAAAGATCTCGGACAGATTTCCATTATCAATACTGTCTTGAAGCCGCGACCGTTCCGCAGCGACAATGCCCGGAAGATCGATCGAAACCTCAATTGTCGTTCCCGCGGCAATTTCCGGCTGGCCAGGCAAGCGTGAAAGAATCTGATCTCGTACGACCTTTTCCACGGTGCGTTCGCTCAATCGTTGGACCTGAGGAGTGATCGCCGAAAGCGCAGCATTCTTGGCATTAGTTAATCGCTCAGATGCGTCTTCGCCTGTCACTGACGCATGCCGCTCTACCACTCGCCGCTCAACGTCCGGATGATAGTAAATCGATTCGACCGAGAAGACCGATAAGGCGTAGACACCTTTGGCTCTTAGAGCATCAATATCACTTTGCGACCGTCGATCATTGTCGACAATACCAAAAGCGTGTAGCCAATGAAGATCGCTGGCCCCCCGGATGCCAACAACCGCGTTTTCAACGTCTCGGCAACTCGATTTTGGAATAACTGAGACGCTCGGAAAGACTAAGCTGTAGAGAGGTTTGTCCAGACTCTGTTCCGTGCCCTCGACGAACAAGAGCTTTCTGCGTCCGCCAAGAATGTCCCGCCTGACCTCGTCTTGAACTTTGGCGTCGGGTCCCAGCAAGTCAGCTTCCCACGCCGAAACATCATTTCCTGAGTAAATGCATTCTCGAAGGAGAAGCGTTCGACCCGGCGGGTTATCCAGGGGCAGCATCACCTCGTGGGTGGATACTACGAACGCACAATCTCGACGCTTTTCAAAAAGCAGGGTCAATAGCGGCGAGATTATTGAACGGTGCAGATGGCGTTCGGGCTCATCGATTAGAATCAACGTTTCCGGTTTGGCGGTCAAGACCTCCGCAGCTACGAGGAGTGCATTACGCTCACCGTCTGAAAGTTGAGCAATGCTATATGGAGTGCCCCTAGATTTACTGGCGACAACCAGATCGTTTCTTTGAACTGAGATTTGTATGGGTATGTTTGAGAGTTGTAATAACTCATTGATAACTTTTATCGGGGCATCATGTTTTGAAAGGGTTTGGGCAAGATGAATATCATCAGCGTCTACTGCTCCCGCAATCGACCGCGAACGGACATTTTCGGCATCCACTAAGTCATATAGCGCGATGTTTGGCCGATATGATGAGAAGCTATCTCGCCAACGAGACTGAGACTGGACGTCCCAGTTTCGGATATCAGTCTCCCTGGATCTCCTCTGTTCTGAAGACAACGTGATTCCGTTGGAGTCGAACCAAGTCTGGCGATGGGCAGATATCCTGCGCGCATTGTCCGGATAGTTACCATAAAGCCGTTGCATCAAGTTTGATTTGCCAGTGCCATTGGCTCCGAGCACAAATAAGGTCTCACCAACCCGAATGGAAATATTCAGCGGGCTCCCGCTGGGCTGGGGAATAATAAAATCAAAGGTCAAGAGATCTCTCCTAAGTTTATTAACGGCACGTATTATGTTTTTCTAATCAGGCCTTGAGTAAGAAGCCGCCGCGAATACTCGCGACGGCCACTTCCATAAACCAAACTAACATTTTGAGTTACGCGCTTACTTACACTTCGAGTAGCCACAATCCCTGCAGAAGTCACATCCGCTAGCATGCTCCAGCTGCCCGTGGCATTCCGGGCAGATGCCGATCATGTTTGACATGATGGCGCCGGTGACGCCGGAGGTTCCTGCAGCCGAGCTGGCTACTACTCCGGCTTGTTGTTGTTTTGCGAGTGCGCGCGCCGAGTCGGGAAGATCCTGGACGCGGCGGTTCGTAATCATGATGCACTCCGCCACTGCCTGCTCTGGTGAAGTCAGCAGACGCTCGTTGAACCAGACCGCGTGAGTGCCGGTGACTTTGTTGAGACTGTAAGCAACTTCCGCTGCGTCGAAACCACCACGCAACATCTTCGAAGCCAGCAGGCCCACACCGCCGCTGATTGGACCAGTGGCAAACACTTCCTGAATCATGCGGCCATCGTGATTGACGGTGACGTAGAGGTTCTGACCGTCAAACGGAATCTGCCAGGTGGCGCCGCGCAACTCGCGTGGACGCTCAATGCGAATCGCCTCAACTTGCGCTTGAGTTAGCGCGCGTGGTCGCGATGACGACTCATCTACCTCCGGAATAGCTGATGCGGCAGTGTCTGCCTGAATCTGCTGTCTCGCCAGAACTTCAGCATCAGTAGAAAGTGGAGCGACATGCGCGGCATCGGCATGACTCGCCGGCGGTTCATCGCACACTTCAATCACGGCTTCTGGATTACAAGCAATCTCGCCCTTCGGTTGGGCTTCCGGAGAATCTGAAGCTTTCATCGACGTCAACACCTGATTGTCACGTGAGCCGTCGCGATAGTAACTGACAGCCTTGCAGCCAAGCTGGCGGCCGAGTCGATAAAGATTATCTACCGACTCAATCGTGTCGTTGACTGCGCCGTTGCAGGTCTTGGACACGCTGTTGTCGACGTTTCGCTGAGCGGCTGCCAACACATGCACGTGTTGTTCAGCGCTGATGTTCATCGCCGAGATGAAATACTGCGGCAGTTCGATTTCGTGCTCGCAAACATATTCGGAAGCTTTATCGATTGACTCCTGGACCGTCTGATCCACGTCAATGCCTAGTGCTTGAGCCGCGAGCGTATGAACGTATGTGCGTGTCCCGAGCGTATCTCTGCGAACATAAGCCCATGAGAAGTTAGGCTCGATACCCGATGACGTTTCAGCTACCAGTGAAATCGTTCCGGTAGGGGCGATGGTGGTCACTTCGTAGTTGCGCGGAGTCAACGGAGTGTCACGCGAGATCCCGATATGGTTGTAAAGGAAATCTTCGTAAGCCTCGCGGTTTGGTTCAAACTCAGGAAACACACCCTTCTCGGCGCCCAGCTGGATGCTGGCGTTCCACGACTCGCGACGAATGAAGCTCATCATCTCGTCCATCAAATCGATCGACGCGGCTGACCCGTACGTCACTTTCAAATTCAGACAAAGATCAGCGAAGCCCATGATGCCGAGACCCACCGGACGGGTCCTTGTCACCACATCGTTAATCTCCGGCAGTGGCCAGGCACAGGTGTCGATCACGTTGTCGAGGAAACGGGTGCAGAGATGTGTGACTTCACGCAGTCGATCCCAATCCACGCGTTTTTCCGGATCGTAAAACTTCGCGAGATCGATTGAACCCAAATTGCACGAGTTCGAGAAGTGCAGAAATTGTTCGCCGCAGGGGTTGCAGGAATAAATCGGGCCCATCGACTTCATCATGTGGTTATGACGATTCACTTCATCGATGAAAGCGATACCGGGTTCTGCATACTTATGCGCGCTCGCCACTATCCGATTCCAGATATCGGGCGCGTAAACCATGCCCGGACGCGGCGGCTCTTCAATCATGCAATTCGAAAGATCAGCATTCAAAAACGACTGGCGATCGCAGAATGTTACGGTGGATCCATCGGGGCGGCGATAGACGACATAGTCTGCATCGCGAACCGGATCGTAAATAGAGTCCGTCCACAACTCTCCATCGAACTCGAGCTGGAACCATTCGTTCTCATCAACCGCTTTCAAAAACTTGTCGGTAACGTTTACCGAGATATTGAAATTGGTCAGCGAGTGCTGATCGTTCTTGGCGTGAATAAACCGCAGCACGTCAGGATGCGTGACGCGCATCATGCCCATGTTTGCACCGCGTCTCACACCGCCCTGCTTCACCACGTCAGTCACCTGATTGACGATGTTCATGAATGACACTGGCCCTGAAGCAACACCGCGGGTTGAACCAACCAGAGCTCCATGGGGACGCAGGAATTCGTAAGTCATTCCGGTGCCGCCGCCGGTCTGATGAATCGTCGCCGCAGCTTTGGCGTGTTCCATGATTCCGGTGATGGAATCGGGCACGTCGAGCACGAAACAGGCGGCCAGCTGCCCATTAGTTTTGCCGGCGTTAACCAGGCAGGGAGTATTCGGTACAAACTCACGCGCGAGCATCACTTCGCTCATGGTCTCAAAGAACTGATCGCGCTTCTGTGGATCTTTCTCAGCCCGGGAAACATGACCCACTACGCGGCGGACGATATCCGGCCACTCTTCAAGCGCCCGTCCTTTTTCATCCTTCAAAGAGTAACGCTTGCTGATAACCCTTTTCGCATTTAGCCCTAATGGCTGGGTTTTGCGACGGGTGGTCGGAGGCGTGCCAGGGGTAGTTGAAGAAGGGGATGCCGCGGGTGTTTGTTTGCCGATTGCTGCGCTCATTTGGATACCTTTCTCGCGCCGGGGTCGCGAGTATTTCGTTAGTAATAGAGACGGGTGTACGACTACATTTAGTAGACGCTGCCTATCTTTTGATGTTTAGCTGATGCTCGGGTTGGCTTTCTCGAAGCGCAAAAACCTATGTGGAAAGCAGCCCAGGGGGCCTGCCGCTGCTCCAGTGAAACCGCCTCGTCTCAAGCGGAGCGCAATATAAACCTTTGAAACCCTAAAGTCAATATCTTGTGGTCATCTTTTTTTTCAATGCATTATAGTGTGTTATTTGAGGATTTAGGTCAACTAGTAAAGTACTGATAGAGAGAGGTTTCAAAGCCGTTTTGCGTCGGATGTTAAATGTAATTAATAATGGAAAGACGGTAGGAAGCGATCCACGAAAGCACACGAACCCGCACCAAAAAGTTTCTTAGGTATGTCGGGTGATTTAGTGGAACGGAAAGAGTGAGGCGCTTTTTCCAATCGCAATTCTTTTGTGACCCAAAGCTGATAGATCTCTCGACCAAAACCCTTGGTCTGTTCGTTGCAAAAAACAACGGCATAAAAAACCGCAACGAACAGACCAAGGGTTTTGGTCGAGAGATCTATCAGCTTTGGGTCACTTCGAGGAGGAACTATTGAGGAGAAGTTCGTAATTACCCAGGCCGCGGTTGTGGCTGTCGAGGGCGGCGAAGGTGTCGGAAGTTTCTTCCAACATCTGCTTTGTCATCGCAATCGAATCACTCAGTTGCTCGAAATCAAGAGATGAAACCCGTTCAGGTGTGGGCAGAGTTACGACCTGATCATTTACCAAACCAAAGAAGTTTTCGATCGACTGTAACTGTCCTTCAACCAACTTTACTGATCGCTCAATATCCTGGAACGCCGCCACTCGTCGTCTCAATATCTCGACGTTCGCTTGCTGAACGCGACGCTCGCGATCATCTTTTGAGGCCTGCACCGAACGCTCCGCTTGCACAAGCTGGTTTTGCACCGCCTGCCTGTTAATTGAACGCAGGTGATGCTTGCGGCGACGGTAAACATCTAGCAGATCGACAAAATCTTCCCAGCGTTGATCCAGGCTCTGGATATTCGATGGAATCTGTTTCGTAGCAGTAAACTTCTTGTAGTTCGAGTAGATCTGGTTTTTCATCCAGCGCAGATACTCGACAGCTTCACGTTCGCGCGGATCGAATTGTTTGATGGCAGCTTCGCGCTGCTGATCGCGCAGCTTCAGAAGCCGCTGCTTTTCGCGGCGGTCGATGAGTCGGCGATAGATTGAGCTGGCGGGCACAGTAGCTAGATAAACCGTTTCGGCGGCGAGAGCCGCGGCGAGTGGGGTTATGTCCTGAACATAAGCTGCGGCAACTGCAAAGCTGGCCAGTCCCCAAAAATTTAAGGGTTCCTTGAACGCTTCTTTCAGGTACTTGAAATCAAACTTGGGCAACTCAGGCATAAACTTCAAAAACCATTATCGACTTCCGCTTCGATCACTGCTCTCGCCTGCGGCCGGCAAAGCCTGTGGCGAACTGCCGCCGCTTGCAGCAGGCAGCAGACCCATATCCCGTTTGTACGACAGCAGCTTATCTTGAAGTTGCATGTCCATTGCCTCGCGTTCGATATCCTGCATCTGGTTATCAACGGACGCAGCGCCCAACTGCATTTTTGCTTCCGCAGCAGCAGCGCGGCGATCGATCTTGTCGCGCATCTCGTTGAACGTAGAAGCGTCGTCACCAAGCTGGAACGACTCCATCGTTTGCGCCAACTGTTCCTGCAGACGCGCCTGTTTCGACTGATTTATCAACTGCATCGCTTCGGCTGTCCGCCTCTGCATTTGCAGGACATAGTTATCACGCGCTTTCAAAGCCTGTTTCGACGCCAAAGTCGAATGCTCAAGTTGCTGTCCGGTTCTGACCAGATCAAGTTGAGCTTGCTGAAGCTGTCCGATATAAGCGGTGGCTATATCGTCGCGTCCCATTTTCACTGAGGCGCGAATCTTGGAATCCAAATCAACGACCTGGGTTTCCAATCGCTCCTTGTTTTTTGCAAGGAGCTTTTCGGTCGCCATGACTTGCGCCACCGAATTGTTCAGTTCCGGCACGCGATCGCGCATGTCACGAATTGTTTGCTGAAGTATGAGCTCGGGATTTTCAGTTGATTCAACGATCCCGCCAAACGCCGCCCTCAGTGAGCGCTTCATTCTCGTCCAAAGTCCCATTTTAGCCTCGAATCCTCCAGCGGTTTCAGGTGTTACTAGTGTTGCTTTGGGGTCCCACCGGATAAGTTTTTTTAACTTACGTTCACCCGCATGTGTTTGTACGTTGAATAACTTCGAAGGGTTCAAAATACGCTGTCAAAGTGAACCGGAGTATAACGTAGTATCGCGTTTCGTTCTAGAAAGCGGGTCGCAAACCGCTGACACCCCAAGCTTTACTCGGTGAGCTGAAGCCGTGGTCATGCCCCAGTTGATGCGCCTCGGAACTGACCAATGTCACGCCGATAATGAATTCCTGACCAACTGATTGTGTTCACTTCAGCGTAACAACGCTCCAACGCCTTTTCTAAGGAAACATCCGTTGCGGTAACTCCCAAAACCCTGCCGCCGCTGGTGACCAAATCGCCATTTTCCAGTAGAGCGGTCCCGGCATGGAAAACCTGCAACTCCTCGTTTCTCTCCTTCGCTTTCAAACCAGAAATGCGCTGCCCCGTTTCATACGGGCCCGGGTAACCAGCACTGGCCAGGACCACGCAGGCTGAAGATAGTCCACTCCACTTAACGTTCAATTTCCCCAATTCTTCATTTGTAATCGCCATGAAGATCTCACACAAGTCGCTCTCCAGCCGCATGAGAATGGCTTGTGTCTCCGGGTCGCCAAAGCGAACGTTGTATTCGAGTACTTTCGGTCCGTCACTGGTTAACATTAAACCGACAAAAAGAATTCCCTTAAACGGAAATCCGTCCACGGTGGCCCCCACCAGAGTCGGCTCGATGACCTCGCGTTGAATTCGTTTGAGAGTCTCGTCATCCACCACTGACGGATCAGTTATTGCACCCATGCCGCCCGTGTTTGGGCCAGTATCCTGTTCGCCAATCCGTTTGTGATCTCGAGCCGGTGGCATGACTACGTAATCGCGGCCATCGGAGAAAACCAAAACTGACACTTCTCGTCCGGTAAGAGTTTCTTCGATGAGAAGTTGCTCGGCTGCTGCACTCGAAACCAGCTTTCCGCTTAGCAGCTCCAACACTGCCTTTTCTGCTTCCAGTCGTGATCCGGCCACGACGACACCTTTCCCGGCCGCGAGTCCATCGGCTTTGATAACGACGGGGCCATCCGCCCGTGAGAATTTCCCAGAGCGGAGTGCGTCGTACGCTTCAGCCTGAGAATGTGCCAGACAAAAGTCGGCTGTAGGGATCTGGTGCCTTCGCATGAACTCCTTGGCAAAGGCTTTACTCGACTCCAGCCGTGCAGCCGCACGATTGGGCCCCATGATCCTTAGACCCGCTCGTTCGAATTCGTCGACGATTCCATCGGCGAGCGGTCCTTCGGGCCCAACCACAGTCAAATCGATTCTGTTTGACGCAGCGAAGTCCAGGAGGCTGGCATGGTCATCAACCGAAACCGGAATACATCGGGCAAGCTCCGAAATTCCTCCGTTTCCAGGTGCGCAATACAAATTGAGGGGTACTGCAGATGTTCGCTTCAGGGCCCAAAGAATTGCGTGTTCGCGGCCCCCCGACCCTATTACCAGTGCTTTCATTAGTCTCCCTCTGACGCGATTCAATTCCGGTTTCGAAACACTATCAGGATAAGCTGGTTTTTACCTTGACACAATTTCGCCATAGTTATACTTTCAGTCATCCGCTCCGCCTGTCCGAGAGCTGCCCCGCTCACCCGATACTCGCCAGGATTCAGGGGCTCCTGTTTTGAACAAGGCCGACCGCTGGAAGCGGCCAGACATAGTAGTAGACCGACCCCGGGAGAGCTAACCATGTCACAAAGGGAAGAGATCCTTGATTTAGCAGCTGCATCACCAGAACATCCGGATCGCACCATCAAATGTGTCGATTGCAATGAGAATTTTATTTGGACTTCAGGTGAACAAGCTTTTTTCCACGATAAAGGGTTGAAGAACGAACCCAAACGTTGCAAGCCGTGCAAGCAGGCAAAGAACGAGAGACTGGCAGCTATCACCGCAGCTCAAACATCCGGTGTCAGGCAACGCATCGAAGTCTCAGTTCAATGCGCCCACTGCGGACAACAAACCACCGTTCCCTTTTATCCTTCGCAGGGACGCCCTGTTTATTGCCGGTCATGCTTTCTTGCCGGCAAGACCACCGAAACAAACGGCTGACACTCAAGCCGGACTTTCCTTCGCAGATTCCTCGCAGAACAATCCTGTTACTGGTCCATTGAAGCGTGCTTACTCTTCCAGGTGATAAGGTACGCTAGTCACGATTACGCCACGCCTGAAAAGTAGTGCCCCTTTGAGCATTAGTGAACTCTGATTGTGAAGAAGGTGCTGCCACCATTTGGCAGGAACAAACTCCGGCAACACAACAGTGACCACATCGTTGCCGTTTCTTCGCTCGAGCCGGCCAATGTATTTCAACAATGGACGGGTAAGCTCGCGGTATGGTGAGGGCAACACAACTAAATTTACGCCGGCTCCCCATCGCTCCCACTTTTCTCTTAGTTTGGCCGTAGCCTCCTCATCAAAATCCACATATACAGCCTGGACATGGTCCGGAGCAATAGACTTAGCATACTGCAACGCCCCAACGACCCCACGGTGAATGCCAGAGATTGGAACGATAACCGTGTGCTTGATCGGGTGAAGCTCTTCAAGCCCTTCCGTCGAGAGCTGCTTCGCCACGCCAACATAGTGTTTGTGAATGGCGCGAAACATGAACACGATCAGCGGCACAACGACGACTACGATCCAAGCGCCATGCAGGAATTTGGTAGCTACGAAGACGCAAAGCACTATGAATGTTGCGACAGCGCCTACCGCATTAATCACGATGGCTTTCTTCCAGTGTGAGCTTTCTGTCACGTCGTCTGTGATGAAGGTCGACCTGCGTTGCTCAGAGGCATCGAGTTCTGCATCTGGCAACGCTTCTTCATCGACGGTACTTTGACTGAAGTGGATGTCATCTTCCTGAGCTCTGCGCGGCTTTGGATTTTTCTGAGATGACTGCGCACGCACTTTGACCCAGTGCCTGACCATCCCCGACTGCGAAAGAGTGAAAGAGAGAAATACGCCTACAGCATAGAGTGGGATTAGCCTGCTTGTGTCTCCGGCAAAAACAATAACCAGAAGGCTGGCGAAGACCGCCAAAATCACAATTCCGTTTGAGAACACTAACCTATCGCCGCGTGTAGCAAACTGTCGTGGTAGGAAACGGTCCCGTGCTAGCAAGCTACCAAGCCTCGGAAAATCTGCAAACGAGGTGTTGGCTGCCAACAATAGAATCAAGGCAGTGGCAATCTGCACCACGTAGTAAAACCAAGCCATCGGTCCGGTAAACATGATCCGCGCAAACTGCGAAATAACAGTTTCACTCTCATGCGGGTGAACGCCGTATAGATAGGCTAGGACGCTTGTTCCCAAAAACATGGTCGTCAGTAGCCCCGCCATTACGACGAGCGTCGTGGCTGCATTCTTTGCCTCCGGTTTCTTGAACGCTGGAACTCCATTGGAGATGGCTTCGATACCGGTCAGAGCGGCACAACCGTTTGAGAAGGCCCCGAGTATTAGGAAGAGAGTCAGAGGCTGAAGCTTATACCCTTCCGCTGTCTTGATCTCTTCTGGACCAGGGACAGGGGCGACTCCTCCATAGGTGTAATAACTGTATAGACCATAAATAATCATAAAGAGGAAACTGATGAGAAAAGCATAAGTGGGCGCCGCAAAGAGAGCGCCGGATTCGCGCACACCACGCAAGTTTGCAGTCGCGATCAAGGCGATAAAGATTAGGCATAGGAGAACTTTGTGTTCCTCCAACCATGCATACCGCGTCCCCTGGACCATTGACGTGATGGCTGCCACACCGGCTGCAATCGAAACTGCAACGGTCAAAACATAGTCCACCAGTAAGGATGCTCCAGCAACCAGGCCAGCGTTCGTGCCCAGGTTCTCTTTGGCAACTATGTACGCACCACCGCCTGATGGATAGGCGTGAATCGTCTGCCGGTAACTAGTCGCGACAATAACTAGAAGCACACCGATGCCAATTGAGATTGGCACGACGTATCGGAAAGCGCTGGACTGGCCGTAAGCTGCAGCAACGGCCAACACCAGAAGAATCTCTTCAGTTGCGTATGCTGTTGAGGAAAGCGCGTCGGAGGAGAAAACGGCGAGCGCTGTTTTCTTGGAGAGTCGTTCGTGGGCCGCTTGTTCGGTCCTGAGAGCTCGACCGATTATTAGACGCTTGAGTTCTGCTGCCAATGTTTCTTCAATCCAGGCGTAGCCTCACGCGAGCGCTGCTTTTGATGTGTCCCAGCTTTGCGCTCAGTCTCTGACCAATCGAGGCAAAACCCTGCGAAAAGAATCAGTGGAATTCCCGCTATGAAAAAAGCAGTCGCGGCGAGATGTAACCATCGATGAGCGGGACTGCCCAACGTCCATTCGATCACCGTCAACAGCCCACCCAGCACCGGCGTGACCAGGCCCAAGACAAAACAACAAACTCCGGCAGTCGCTTCCACTTTGCGCACCCGACGTTGATTGATTACGGCGTTCATACATGTAGATCTACGCCCAGTCGCATAAGGAAGGAGTAAACAGTTGATAAAGAATTCGTAAGGGGGGAACTGCGCGGAAGGAGGCAGGTGGCAGGAGACAGGCCGCAGGCGAGTGGGCACGACGAGATTTTCCATATCTCATTTGTCAGTTCTCATTTTTCATTGAGACCATTGGGATAGTCTCTACCGATGGTAAATGAGAACTCATAAATGAGATATGGAAAATCTCGTCGTGCCTACCTCTCCTCCACTCCTACTCTCCTGCCTCTCGCCGTCTAGTCTTCCGGCTGAAATCGGTAGCCGATCCAGGGTTCAGTGAGGATGTATTTTGGGTTGGCGGGCTCGGTTTCAATCTTTTTTCGTAACTGCCTGATAAACACTCGAAGGTATTCTGTTTGTTCTGTGTAGTCTCCACCCCAAACGGCGCCTAACAGCTTGTGATGAGTCAGGACGGCGCCGGGGTGCTGAACCATGAAGAGCAATAGTTCAAACTCCTTTGGCGTTAGAGAAATCTCCTGGCCTTTGACGACGACGCGATGCCTTTCCGGATCAACGCTAAAGTCCCCTACCTCAATGACTGCTGGTTTGGTGAGCACGCCCGAGGTTCGTCTTAGCGCAGCCCTTATTCGAGCCAGCAGCTCATCCATCCCAAACGGCTTGGTTACATAGTCGTCGGCCCCCGCGTCTAACGCCTCAACCTTGGTTCGTTCTTCCCCCTTCACCGAAAGAACAATTATGGGCAGCTTCGACACCAACCTAACGCGGCGACACAATTCCAGTCCGCCAACGTTTGGCATCGACAAATCCGTAATGATCAGAGCCGGGTGCCAATCATTGAAGAGGTCCATGGCGGCTTCACCGTCGGCGGCCACGCGCACGTCAAAGCCATGCGTCGCCAGACTGGTTCGCATAACCCGGCCAATCTGCGGTTCATCGTCGACGATCAAGATTCGTAGTTTTTCTGGCATCTCACATTCTTCAAAGACTCGCTTACGCGAAACCGTCATCCGGTCGATGGAATTTCTTTCCTGGTCGTCTGAATATCGCGAGTAGGCAGTAGGATCACCATGCGTGTTCCAGAACCCTCTGCGTCCTCAATCCAGATTCTGCCGCCATGTGCTTCAACAATTCCCCGGGCGATAGCCAGCCCCATTCCTGTTCCCGGTTTGTGGCCTACTGAATCGCCATTGCGCATCGCGCGAAAGAACTTATCGAACACTCGCTCGCGCAATTCCGCAGGGATTCCCGGGCCTTCATCTTCGATCGTTAACCGCACCATGTCTTCGGCTGCGCGCACGGCGGCTAACCTAATCGTAGACCCTGAGGGTGAATACTTGGCTGCGTTTTCAAGTAACACAAAAATTACTTCTGCCACGGCGCGTTCATCAACTCTGATTGACGGCAGGTCGTCGGGAATACGCAACTCTATGTGATGATTCCTGGCCAACGGACTGGCGCGCTCCAACGCAGCGGCCACAATGTCCTCAAGCGATCCCCACTCGCGCCGGAGTTGTAACTCTCCCGCCTCGATCCTTGCCATTGCCACCAGATCTTCGATGAACCTGTCGAGCCGATCCGCCTCCTCATCGATCACCTCAAGCATGTCGACACGTTCTTCCTCGTTTAAGCGGAATTTAAGGTCAGCCTCGCCGAGCGCTCGCTGGTCATCGAGAAGCGTGGTGACTGATGCTTTGATTGAAGTTAACGGAGTACGCAAGTCATGCGTGACCGCGTCAAGCAGAGCTGATTTCAATCGCTCACTCTGCTTCAAAGCCTTCGCTTGACTCGTCTCCTCAAAGGTTTTTTGCAGCTCCTGATACAAGCGCTCAATTTCATGCCGCGCGGCAGTAGCTTCGTCTGCTCGCGACTTTGCCCGTGACGAGAGTTGGCCCACTGTGATTGCCGTGATCAGTAGGGCAGCCAACGCGATCCAATTTTCCGGGTCGGCAATGTGAAATGTCCCGAGCGGAGTCAGAAAGAAGAAGTTAAAACAGGCTGCACCCAGCAAAGAGGCGAGGACCGCTGCTCTGGATCCCCAGGCGGTGGCAAGGACAAGGATGATTAGAACGAACGTAAGCGCTACGGTTGTGGGATTAACATGGCTCCCGAGTGCTCGAAGGGCACCGGTAGCTGCTGCGATTACTACTACCGCTGCGATATACCCAAGGAATGGTTTTCGGTAAAACACTACAACACAGTTTCAGTCAGGCTAACGCCACGTTTCCTATCCTCCAACGTGAACAATCGGGCGACGCTCGGGATTCTTTTCAGCCTGACGCAAAACTTCGTGCGTCACCGGCGCCGTATCCCCTTCGCCAAACGCGATGTACTTAAGCAAATAAGAGAGCGGATTCCCTTCGCTCCAGCCGAAATAGACATGTGGCAACTTGCCAGTTTCGTTCCGCATGAACAGTAGAAACGCGGCAATTGCATTGGGCACGGCGGGGGACTCAGCCCTTAATACCTTGAACCCACCTATGTTCTCTCCACAGATTTCCAGGACTCCTGAGAACTCTGAGGCGTCGCCTGGCGTCACCTCGAAAAAAAGTATTGGCTCATCGGCAGGAATATGATTATCGGTGCGTTTTTCCCGCTCCTTGATTTCATACTCAAGGGCATCGCCTGTGTCGCGCCGGTTGGCGATGATGCGGACAGTTCCCTTCGCAGCCCGTCGCACAAACTCACGAGCCGTGTCATCAAGTTGAACCTTCTCTACCCGCAACTCCGTCGAACGCCAGACACGGGAAACCAACGATGCCGACACGATTGCCAGGATGAAGAAGAAAGCGATCTTAATGCCCTCAGGCCGCTCATGAATGTTCTGAAGTGTGGTGTAGGCGAAGACTATCGCAATGATTAAGAAGGGCACCCAATTCTTGCGGCGTCTGCGCACTGACAGAGTCACTGCGATTGCGGCTGAGGTCATCAGGACGAGGACTCCGGTGGCGTAAGCTCCACCTTGAGCATCTACATCTGCGTTAAAAATAAATGTGACTGCGAAGGCAATAACTAGATAGACCAGGACCAGCGGACGTGTTGCCTGGGCCCATTGCGGGGCCATCCCGTACTTCGGTAAATAACGCGGCACGATGGTTAATAGACCAGCCATAGCCGAAGCCCCGGCAAACCAGAGGATTGAGATTGTGCTCAGGTCGTAAAGCGTGCCGAAGATATCACCGAAATAATGGTGTGCAAGGTAAGCGAGCGCTCTTCCGTTAGCTTCGCCACCTTCCTCAAATTTCTCGGCTGGAATGAGTGTCGTAGTAACGATGCTGCTGCTGATCAGCATGACGCTCATGATGATGGCGGCGGTGCGCAGCAATTTCCGGGTATTCCTGACTCGTCCTTCAAGTTGTTTTTGGGTATTTGGTGCGGCAGGGCGGCCGGTTCGAGTGGCATGAATGCTGTCCCAGTCTTCGTCGGTTAGATCGGTCTCGCCTTTCACCAGCGGCATTACTGCCACGCCGGTTTCAAAACCAGATAGACCCAACGCAAGTTTTGGAAACAGCATTAGCGAGACCGCAACCATTAACCAGGCGCTTCCACGGACACGTGGATGCTGAAACACCATCTGTTTCCACTCCGGAAAATGTTGAGGATGTGTCAGCAATTCGTATAGGCCATAACCCACCACGATGCAGTTAAACAGCAAGTAAGCGGCAACCAGAATTACAGCGAGGCCGATGGCCTCTTTAAACCCACGGAGAAACACTCCTCCAAGTAGCGCCAGTAGGATAAGTGTGAGTCCAAGCTGATGTTTGAATAGCTGCGGGGTGAAGGGATTCTCGATAACGTGAGCCGTTGCGTCAGCCGCAGAAAGCGTCATCGTGATGATGAAATCCGTGGCTACAAATCCGAGCAGTACCAGTACGAAGAGCTTGCCCTTCCAACGTGGCAGCAGATGCTCCAGCATAGAGATCGAACCCTCTCCGTGAGGGCTCTCCTCAGCTACTCGATTGTATATAGGCAAGGCGCCGAACAGTGTCAGCAGGACAAGTATGAGGGTCGCAATGGGTGAGAGTGCGCCGGCTGCCAGGAACGCAATTCCGGGCTGATAACCGAGAGTTGAAAAGTAGTCGACGCCGGTCAAACACATGACCTGCCACCAGGGATACTGCTTATGGGAAGTAGGCTCGTCGTGACTCGACTGCTTTCCACCCCGGTATAACCAACGCTTGAATCGTCTACTGTACTTCACGTTGCCAACCGCCTTCTGACCTCCAAAAAAAGAAAAGGCGTGGAGCTGTGTGCTCCACGCCAAATGAGATCGCGGCACCGCCCTTCCTGGAGCCTACGAGGTTAGCTGACGGGCTTGAACTGGAAGTGTTCTACGGAGACCGGTTGGGTCTCACGATTCGCCCCGGGTTTCGACTAGCGAAACATCTGGTTCCCCCGTGTGCGCGCTACTTAAGTGCGGGCACTTCGGCAGACTTGAATTTTCAACACCCGAATACTACTCCCCTAACAATCTCGAATCAACCTGGCATTCGTTAGCCACCAACATGGACCACCGGGCGACGCTCAGGATTCTTCTCCGCCTGTCGCAGGACCTCATGTGTGACCGGCGCGGTGTCGCCTTCGCCGAACGCGATGTACTTCATGAGATACGAAACGGGGTTTCCTTCGCTCCAGCCGAAATACACATGTGGAAGCTTTCCGGTTTCATTTCTCAAAAAAAGCAGGAACGCTGCAATAGCGTTGGGAACAGCCGGTGACTCAGTCCGCAACACCTTAAAGCCGCCGATTTTTTCTCCAGTAATTCTTAGAACCCCTGAGAATTCCGAGGCATCACCCGGCGTGACTTCGAAGAAAAGGATCGGTTCATCTGGGGGAATGTGGTTGTCTTCGCGTTTTTCGCGCTCTTTGACTTGATACTCGGCTGCGGTTCCGATGTCGCAACGATTGGTGATGATCCGAATTGTGCCTCTGGCGGCGTGCCGAATTAAGTCGCGAGCGGTGTCGTCAAGCTCGACGCGATCAACGCGCAATTCGGTTGAACGCCAAACACGAGATACGAGAGAGCTAATCACAATCACGGCAATAAATATTGCCGCTATCTTTAAGCCTTCAGGTTGCTCGATTATGTTAACAACCGTGGTGTAACTAAAGATCAGCGAGATGAGCATGAAGGCCCACTGGATCTTCTCCTTCCGCCGTCTGGCCGAGAGGGTTACAGCGATAGCGGCTGAGGTCATCAATGCCAGGACACCGGTAGCATATGCGCCACCCTGCGCATCAACATCCGCTCGGAAGAGTATGGTCACGATAAAGCAGATCACGGTGAATACAACTACGAGCGGACGCGTGGCGCGGGCCCATTCGGGTGCCATTCCGTAACGAGGAAGATACCGCGGCACTATGTTCAGCAATCCCGCGAGCGCCGATGATCCAGCAAACCAAAGGATCGAAATAGTGCTGAGGTCATAAGCGGTGCCGAAGATATCACCAAGATAGAAATGGGCCAGGTATGCCAACGCGCGACCGTTAGCCTTGCCACCTTCCTGCGTAAGGGTCTCCGGCCGAAATTCTTCGACGGGAATCAAGAGGGTAGTACAAATACTGCTTGCAACCAGCAGGAAACTCATGATGACGGCTGCAGTCGTCAGCAGTTTGCGCGTGTTACGAATTCGCGCCTGCAACAACTCCTGCGCGGTTGGGTTGGAGACCTCAGAAACGCTTCGAGCACTACGCGTCGTATGGATAGCTTCAACATCGTCCTGACTAAGGTCTCGATCACCCCGCACTAGTGGCATCACCACCACGCCAGTCTCGAATCCCGAGAGTCCGAGCGCAAGTTTGGGGAAAACAATCATCGCCGTCCCAATCATCACCAGCGGATTACTGTAGGTTTGGAAAAGCATCGTTTTCCAACTCCAGACCACGGTTGGATTGGTGGCAATGGTGAACAAACAAGTTGCTAGTACCGCTAGGTTTAGGACCAGATAAATCGCCACCAGGACTACTGCTATTCCGACAGCTTCCTTAAAACCTTTAAGAAAGATTGCCCCGAGGGCTGCAACGAGGATCGTGGTGACGATGACGCGGTGGTGAAGGAATTGAAGGTGATCGATTACGAACGGGTTTTCGATTATGTGGGCCGTGGCATCAGCCGCTGAGAGGGTAATTGTGATTATGAAACTGGTAGCGACAAAGCCGAGCAGTGCGAGAACAAAAAGCTTTCCCTTCCATCGAGAAAGTAAGTTCTCCAGCATTGAGATTGAGCCGTCACCGTGAGGACTTTCCGCCGCAACCCGCCGATACATTGGAAGAGCGCCGAATAGCGTTAGCAGGACCAGGACCAGCGTGGCAATCGGTGAAAGTACCCCGGCAGCGAGAAAAGCAATACCGGGTTGATATCCCAGCGTCGAGAAGTAATCGACGCCGGTCAAACACATTACCTGCCACCAGGGATATTGCTTGTGAGGACTCGAGTCGGATGGCGCTTCTGACTCAGTGTCTCTTTGTCCTCGGAACAACCACCGCTTGAACCGCTGCTTTGCGCTCTCGGAAAGAACCATCGTATGGGCCAGGCGCGGATCGCGACCGAGTTTATCTGGCCTTCCCCCTGTGATTTTAGTCGTGGATTCTACGCTGAATCGAGGTTACGTCAATAGTTTGGCAGATGTGTTGTAGGTTAGTGACTTGTTTGGGTCCCCCAAAAAAATAAGCGGGCGGGGGCCTCCCACAGCCCCCACCCTAAGGCCACGTGTCCTCACCCCACGCGACCACTTCGCTCACCGGGGAGGTGAACGCAGGGCGGATTATGCAACAGACTGATCAAACTTTCAACTGCTACTTCAGACTAATTTATTTTTGAATAGTCGACCCGATTGGTGTGAAAAGAAGATGCCCGTTATCAAACACACGTGTCTTTTGGTTAAAGTGTTTACGCGTGAACGATTAAGGGTTTCTCGAACCGAAGGTTGAGGTAATGCCGCTACCCAGAGCCGCTGAATCATTAATGCCTTGCGAATCGCTCAAAGACTTTTCACCTCGGCGCAGATCCGACAGAGCTACAACCACCAACAGGGCGCTTACGCCAAGGGTGGCAAGGATATAAAGTACCGCGGTCATCTCCCAATAGATCAAGACGATCGTCCCGATGGCGATCAGCGCGCTCCATAAAAAGGTAAAAAGTCTTCGGCGGCGTCGCTCACTGGCAACGCTCTTAGTATGCTTCATTCAACTACTCCTGATTTTTGTTTATGTGCCTGGCCCGCGTTCCACAAATTACAGACTGCAGCCAGGTTAGCGAATCGTAGTGGTTCGAAAAGCGGAAGAGCCAGCACTACTCATCATACTTCCCAGTCCACCAGTCACCGCGCCTAACAACGTCGGAACAATTCGTTGCGATGAGAATAGCCCGGCTTCCGGCACGTCGATTACGTCGTAAGCTTTCAGCTTTACGTCGGGTTCCTTTAGGTTCTGAATGGCCTTGAAATTGGCCCGGATCACTTCCTGCTCAGCGCCTGGCTTTTGACGGTAAATCCTAATATCGTCCGACTTACCTTCTTTCCGGACGCCGCCCGCCTGGGCGAGTGCTCGACTTAAAGTCAGTTGGTCGGTCAGGTAGATTCCCTGCGGATAGACAACACTGCCCGTGATATAGACTGGCTCAGCCTCGGTGACCAAAATGAAATCACCCGGTCGAATCACGGGGTTTGCTTTCGCGTTACCCGCTCTCAAATCCGACACTTTCACAATTTCGAGCGGAACTTCTTTTGAGCTATCAATGGGAGCTGCTTCCGCTTCTTCGCCCGGCTGAGGACACATTAACGGTTCAGTGTGGACGATTTGAATTGTGCCTGATGCTCGATCAGTAAAACCGCCGGCGCTAACGAGGATCTCGTTGAGCCTAACTTTGCGCATCATGACTACACGCGTTGGCTGTCTGACGGCGCCTGAAACAATTGCAGGTGGACGACTCTTTCGCTCGGTTGTGCGAACGCTGATCTGCGGGTTCTTTATATATTTGGAATACGCCGCGGCGATGTCGGCCTGAATTTGTTTCTCAGTGCGGCACTTTGCAACTATCGGTTTCTCGAGAAAAGGTAGTGAGCTGATGTTGCCGTCGCTATCCACCTCAGCCATAGCGTTCAGATCGGACTGTCCAAAAACACGAACGTCTACCACGTCTCCTGGTCCGAGAAGATAGTTCTTAACACCTTGCGAATCGATTGACAGTCCTGAAGAGAAAACCGGACTGGCTGGTGGGGCGCTCTGTTGTTGCGGTTCCTGAGTGTGGACTAAGGTCGGGAAAACCAAACTGCCAAAGATTGCAAACAAAAGGATTTGTCGCTTCATAAAAAACCTCAATATCATGAGAGTCGAATTGATCAACCTCTCAGAGATGTAACGGTGGACTCGATCGATGCCTTATCCACCGGGTAAATCAAGTTTCAGCTATCGTTAGCCTTGGAAAAGTCGCCGCTCGGGGTCTTCCCCGCTCCGTCATCCTTTGTTCGCGGTTTTCGACCGGAACCGATGGTTCCGACTGAAAAACCCGTAAAAAGCAAGTTGCAATCATTGCATAAAAGGTGTCGCAAGCCAACCAGCCGAAAGAGGACCGGTGTTGGCTTATAACCCTTTCTTATGCGAGAACTGTGGCATTTCGGGCACTTCTGTGAGATCCCCATCTGAGCCATCCTCGTTGCCTATTTTTTCTTCCCTGAGGGTGCCCGCCTTGAGATTCTTTTGTTCCTGGAGACGACCACGGAGCAACTCAATTTCCCGCCCAATTCTCTCTGCGTTTGGAATGCGAACGTCATCTTTCATCGGCTCCCGATTCAAATAAAAGAGTGCGTCTTTGTAGCGTTCGATCGCCCGGCGGTAGTGCCCCTTGAATGCTGAGCGCTCAGCCAACTCTACCCAATGCGCAACCTTAACCGAGGCAATGAACTCATGGATCGCGATACTGGATTCATTGAGTTCAGCTTCGTCCGGATAGTATTTCTGAGCTGATTCAACGCAATGCAGTGCACGGTTTGCCGCTTCGATCTTTTCCGACATGCGCGCACGTTGCTGGGCCTCAAACGTCAAGGCCCGGGACGAGTCTCGGGCCCAGGTTAACAAATGGTGTTTTTGCAGACCGCGCACTCGATCCTGTCCCGTCTTGAATGCGATTCTCTTCTCCGCGAGAAGGTTGTTTGCTCGCAACGCTGTGTCGATAGAAGACAGATAATCCTGACAAAGATGGAACACATCGAGATGTGCATCGGGCGTCGACGAAGAGTCGGCTTTCTCTGATTGCTTCTGGAGATTGCGCCAAGTCGCCGAAAGTAAGGACGACGAGGAGTGAGTCTTTCCTGAGGATGTTTTCTTGTCTCGAACTGTGCGGCTCGAGGTCTCACCGCCCTGCTCCAACAGATAACGAGTCCAGGCCCTTCGCATAACAACTTCCCGGGCCGATAATGCCACCAGCAACACCACACTTGCGCCCAGCCCCGCCGGAATCCAGGGCGCTTCATCCTCCCCGCTCACCAGCATCCACCAGAGTGCCAGGAATAAGATGAACGCGGTTACTGCCGCACTGAGAAGATATCCTGCGCTCGAAGGTCGGCTTCGGGGAGGCCTGCCGTGGGACGATTCACCCGAGCTGTGCGCGCGTCGTACAGGCCGGGGAAAAAAATCATTCGCGGAGTGGTTGGGCAATTACAGTTTCTCTTGGTTCGTCAGGTTGGCCAGAATGCGTTTCCCGCTGGTGGCCGGAAGAATCACAAATCAAACAGCTTAATAGTCGGCTTTTTGCTATTCTGCTGTCAACACAGGATTGCCGCATAGTGGATGGGGGAAAGAAGGTACGCTTGGCATGGAGAAGGAGTTTTCAAACAAGACTGTCCTCGTAACCGGGGCGACGTCAGGGATAGGTCGAGCGACAGCGCTGCGGTTTGCTCGTAGTGGCGCGAACCTGGTAGCAGTGGGTCGTAATCCAGAAGCTCTTCAATTACTCGAAAACGAAGTAAGCGAATTAGGATCTGAGTGCCTTGTCGTTCAGGCAGATTTGGCCCACGAGCAGGAAGCACGAAGCACCATGGCGAAAGTCCTGGAGCATTTCAAGGGGCTTGATGTTTTGGTAAACGCAGCGGGGCACATTTCGTCTGGTACCGTCGAAAACACAACCCTTGAAGCGTGGGACTCCATGCTCAACATCAATCTCCGCGCACCTTTCATCCTTATGAAAGAAGCAACACCCGCTCTAATAGAACGTCGCGGCAATGTGGTTAACGTTTCCAGCGTGACGGGACTGCGTGCCTTTCCTGGTGTCCTTGCCTATTGTGTTTCAAAAGCTGGATTGGACCAGTTAACACGCTGTTCAGCGCTGGAATTGGCTGCTAAAGGTGTCCGCGTCAACGCAGTGAACCCTGGCGTGGTGATTACTGAAATTCATAAGCGAGGCGGAATGAACGCAACTGACTACGCCGGGTTTCTTGAGCACTCAAAGGGAACCCATCCATTGGGCAGGGTCGGCGAACCTTCCGAAATAGCTGAGTTGATCTACTTCCTTGCTTCGGAGAAAGCTTCGTGGATTACCGGTGCCACGTATTCAATCGACGGCGGTCGAGCTCAGACCTGCGCCCGCTGAGATCCTCAAACTCGCTCTTTTGAATTGAGTCAACAAAGGCGGGCACCGACACCTCCGTAGACGTAATGCTCGCTCTTCAATTGCTGTCTGCTATATACTTTGCCAAGTTCATTAACCTTAATCTGATCTCCGCGTTTCTGCGTGAAGCATCATGAACAATCCCCCGTTCTATCCGGTTAATCAAAATCTAACTCCTCCAATGGCAAAGCCGCGCTCAGGCGGCGCTATCAAAGCGATCCTGGGCGTCATCGCCGCGCTCATCGCTGTGTTCTTAGGCTTGCTGGTGCTGCTGCTGATAGGTTTCGAAACAGGACCCGTCGGGTTCCTCATCGGATTCGTCGCGGCCACCATTCCAGTGCCCGTATATCTCGTACTCGTTTTGTGGATCGATCGTTACGAGGCGGAACCCTACTGGATGCTGGCGACAGCATTTTTTTGGGGAGCGATGGTCGCGGTTTTCTTTGCCTTCATCCTTAACACCGTTAGCGGAATTGCGGTGGCGATGATGACGGAAGACGCGACGGCTGGTAACACATTTGGCGCCGTCATTTCCGCACCGATTGTCGAAGAAACAGCAAAGGCTCTTATCCTCTTCATCTTCTTCTTTTGGAAGAAGGATGAATTCGACGGCGTTATTGATGGAATCGTTTACGCTGCGATGGTGGGTTTGGGTTTTGCGATGACGGAGAATATTCAGTACTACGGTCGCGCGGTGCTGGAGGGTGGCAGCGGGGGCTTGACGATTGTCCTTGTATTACGCGGAGCTCTCGCGCCATTTTCTCACCCACTGTTTACCAGCATGACCGGAATCGGGCTGGGTCTCGCGCGGCAATCGCAACACACTACGGTCAAAGTAATCACACCTCTGGTCGGTCTTGGCGCAGCGATCGCTATGCACGCAATTTGGAATGGTTCGGTTTTCCTCTTTGGCGGCCCAGGGTTCATCTTGATGTACATCGTCATCATGGTCCCTGCTTTCTTTCTTATGTTCGTAGTAATCGCTTTGGCGCTTCGTCGTGAAGGGCGACTGATCCGAGAGTATCTGGCTGCTGACTTTCAGACTGGGTTCATGACCCAGAAGGAATACAACCAACTCGGCTCAATCTTCGGACGCATGGGCGCTTCATACAATGCCTTTTCCCAAGGTGGCTACCAGAGCTGGCAAGCTTGCAGACAACTCAACCAGACGGCCAGCGAATTGGCTTTTCACCGCAGCCGCGTTGCCCGAGGCCTATCCTCGCACGATGCAAGCGAACGCGAAGCCACTTACCGCGCAGCAATGCACGGTCTTCTTCAACGGTTGCGTTCACATTAGCCAAAGGAACAAAATTCACCGAACTGCTAACTCTTGACATATACTAACCGCGCGAATCCGATCGCGGTTTTACTTCCCTAACTGACCAGTGAGAATCCAACTTCTACCGAGCACCTTTGATAGTCAGGGTCAAGCAACCTTAGACCAGCGTTTGACCTGTTTTCTTATTGATGAGTGTGTGGCAGTCGATGCTGGTAGCATCGCACTCGCGCTTTCGGCTGAACAGCGAGACTCAGTGCGCGACATTATTGTGACCCACCCTCACATGGACCACATAGCCAGCCTGCCAATTTTTATCGACGATCTATATCCGGTGTTAACTTCACCAATGCGCGTCTACGCCACGCCGGAAGTGATCCATCTGCTGGAACGAGACATTTTCAACTGGAATGTTTATCCGAGATTCTCGGAACTGAAGAACGACTTTGGCCCAGTGATGGAGTACGTGCCGATTCCGATTGGCGAAGAATTTAAGGTGGCCCACCTCACGGTCACGGCGGTGCCGGTAAATCACATTGTGCCGACCGTGGGATTGGTTATAGCAGACAATAAAAGCACGGTTGCCTTTAGTTCCGACACTTTCGAAACTGAAGACTTTTGGAAGGTAGTAAATCGCGCCAAGTCAGTACGAGCCTTACTCATTGAGGCTTCATTCCCCGACTCAATGGCGCAACTAGCTGAAGTCTCACGTCACTTTACGCCCGCCTCCTTGAAGCGCGAACTCACGAAGCTAAGTCACAACGGGCTGGAGATTCTCGCCGTCCACATCAAGCCAGCTTATCGCCAGACGATAATCGAGCAGCTTGATGCCCTGGGCATTCCTGGGCTTGGTGTGATGGAGCCCGGGCGAACCTACACTTTCTAGTCAAACAATTTAAGTTGGAGTGTGAGGACTAAAGGTTCCTGGGTTCGTGTTTATGCGATCCGCTCAAACTCGTTCTGGGCATGCTCGCCCTCGACTTCCTGCAAGAGCACTCGTCCACTAGGAAGCAACTCCTTAACGCGCGCAGTTCGCTCCTGTCGATCCCGTCCAGGCATCAGCTCCGCGCGAAAGATCACGACCATCCCTGGTCTAGCCCAAACGCTCAAAGGATTTCCGCTGCCTCGCTGATTTTGAGTAACCATGTGCTTTCGCTTTCTTAGAAAAGCACCAGCCGCGGCCACGGCCCCCGCAGCTAGAGCCAGGCCGGCCAGCAGACGCTTGTTCGGCTTTTTCATTTGTGGCTAATGAGACGCGCCCACCGATTCGCACAACGGATCAAGCCGTGCGGTGATCGTGGGTAGACCACTCAGCGCTCTGTCAGCGTTGATCTGAGTAAACTGGACCCACTCAGCGGGAACATTTGCTTCAGCAAAAACTGCTTCGACGGGACACTCGGGAACGCACGCATCGCAATCTATGCAGGTTTCCGGATTGATCACCAGCATGTCATCGTCTAAGTGAAACGCCTCGACGGGACAAACGAGGGCACAGTCAGTGTAGCGACAGTTAACGCAAGGGTCTGCAACCACGTAGGTCATTCAGATCTGATCTCCTTGAATCGAAGTTGGACTTTGGATCCTTAGTTTTGCAACCATCAAACAGGGCCGCAACGTTCTTATATTAATCACGAATCGCAAAGTTTGGAAAGAATAAGCGCCGCGTTCTAGCTCTGATTACCTGAACTTGATGATGTCGAATGTGGAGTGGACGAGGCTGATCGATGCCATGTGTGCTCCGGTTTCCCATTCGCGAAATCGTAAAACTTCAGATCAAGTCCCGCCAACATCTTCGCTTGCAGAATTATTTGCCCAGTGTGCATCGAAAAATGTTCCGTGACGTGGAAGATGGCCGCCAATGCAGTGGTTGTTGTCCCTTGAATCGAGTATTCCGCCAGCAGTTTGCGTGGTTCAAACCGATCAAGCGTAGCGTCAACCTTTGCAACGGTGCCGAGCAGTAGCGATAGTAATTCGTCCTTTGAAACCCCTCCACGCTGATCAAACTCTGCTTGCCTCGTACGGTTGTCGCTTTCATTTCCCAGCCCGCAGACGATCCACTGATTCGCGTTGCCCGAAAGGTGCAGAATCAAATTGCCAATGCTGTTTGACTCTGGATTAGCACGCCACCAGATCTGTTCGTCGGTGAGCTTCTCGAGGCAACGTTCAATCTTGGGAAGATACTCTTCCGTAAGAAACATGCGAGCGTTTTGAATAAAGGCTTGTGCGATTTCCGGATCGCTCTCATTCACTGGAAGAGTCATAAAGGATTGTTTACTGCTAAACGTTATTCGTCGTCCTCAAGCGGCTTCTGTTTGTGCTTCGCTTTGCGGCCCGCCGGTCGAGCCTTCTCCTCGGGCTTCGCGTGGGTCATTGGGTGCCCGGGCGGAGCGAGCGGTTTACGAATGCCTTCAAAAATTTGTCGTGCCTTTTTCTCTGTTTGGGTGTGAGAAGATTTTTTCGCCATATCCGCAAAACCTCTGGGGCGGTCAGGTGAATCGTGTTATTGAACGTTTTTTGGATGCTAGCTCCGTACTGACCACCTGTCAATCTTCTTGTCTCGAGAGTGCTGGCGCCGTTTGAACTTAACGCCAGGCGGACGACGACAAAGCCTGAAGCTACCGCTTCAAGCTTTATCATCAGGCGCAAATTTGAAGTTGACTAAGACAGGAAGGAATTATGCTTCGCTCGGTCGCGGGCTCTTGGGAAGCAGCGATTTGATCGCTTGCGTAGTTTCAACGCGGCGCTTCTGCTGAAGCTCGTTAACCCAATTGGTGACGGTTTGAACCATTTCCCGCGCTGTCTGGGCTTTGGTGTTCCCTTTTATGGCAGGCACGGTTTTCCGCGTCCGCTCGTCTTTTTTGATGATTTTGATGGTTTTCTTTTCTGACATGGCTAAACACCTTGGTGTTTTCTCTTAGATCCCTTGTTTCTATTGAACGAATCTTCTCTAACAGAGTTCCCGGATTCTTCTTGCTATCTTAGAACGCTCCGAGCCGTTCGCTCTTGCGTTTCAGGTAGCAAACCGTAAGCCAGAGCTTTTGAACGCTGAGTCAGGTGGCGGGTTCTCAACCGAATTTACGATTCCTGAGCGCAATCGGATTGCAGGTGAAGCCGGAAAACCTCAGGTTATCGTCAGGAATACTCTTTTGCTGCAATTAAATGTGGCTCGCGAAGTACCTCGACCTTAGAATTACCATGGACTTGCTTTCCCTGCATGTCAACTCGCCAAATCTTTTTCTGGGTCGAATAAATGAGGACGGCTAGGCCGATCGCCGCTCCACCATTGACCCATTTCAATCCGTTAATCATGTGCTTTGTACCAAACAATATCAGCAGCGAATTGATAATTATGATGGCCAGACGAAATTCGGTAGGGCCGAATTTGAGGTAACTGATTTTCAGGCGATCGGTGGCGGCAAATGCCAGGAACGTACTGAAGTCGTAAGCGGCAAACAGCGCCAACGTCAGCAGCAGCTGAAACCTCGAGCGCTCTGGCAGGATCAACGCGTAGCCTATGAGGATGGAACAAAGGAAAAAGTAATCCAGGAGGTGGTCCATGTAATAACCCCACCTTACCAGCCCGGTGTTGCGATACTTCCCGACCTTGCCATCGTAGTGATCGGTAGCCCATTGGAACGCAATCATCAGTGAGACCAGCCAGAGCCAACGAATGTTTCTGGCCGCCAAAAAACTGAAGACCATGATTAGCCCCGACCAGAGCAGGGTAAGCATGGTCAAGTGATGTGTCTCGATCCAGCCTGGGATCCTGGGGATAACGAGCGGCGACAACCAGCGTTCCAACGGTGATAGGAATGAATTATTTGTTTTATCAGCCCCGGCAAAGTATTGCGATTCCATGGTAGCTCCCTAAGTTCGGTTCTTCTGCGAGGGTCAGAAGCAACGCAAAGGCCAATAGCAAGTGCTGGTTCCAACTTCAGATAGTCCTTTGTTTTCGAGATTTTCGGGATGGCTGAGCCTGCGATTTCTAGTATCCAGGCAGTTGCCCGTTTCAATAGAATGATTTTTATGACACGTCGGAGGGGCACCGGAACCGTCGAGGATGAGGCTGACGAGCGGTCAGGAAATAAAGGGTTCAGACTGCGAAAGAAACGGAATTAGATGAAAACAACGGATTGAGAACTGGGAATTTCGAAGCGACGTCGGCACCGCATATTCTTGCAGGCGAGCATGTCGTCAATCCTCACCATGTAGTCGCGCGATTTTTGGAATCGCATTCGATCCTGTTCGTTGGCGCCGCGTGGGGGCGCTTGCTTCTTGGTGCGTTTGAGCCAACGTACCTCGTACTCCATACGTTCCCGGCAGTGCGGGCAGCTATATGTGGCCTTCTTGAGTTCCTGCTTTTCGTTGAAGAAATCTTGTTCGTTCATCTTTCAGTTCCAGTCGGATGTACGTCGACCGACGCAGGTGGTTGGCCATCGGCGAACTCGCGAAGATAACGAAAACTGTAGATCCCAGTTTCATGACCGTCGCTCCAGCGAAAGTTTAAGGCATATCGGCCAACGACACTGATGGCGGTTATCTCCAACTCGTCCGATATAGATTCAGGTTTTAGTACTCGCTGGCCGTTCCATTCGTTAACGCATTGCGCACACGGGCAAACTCGTCGGAGTTCGGCGGCATTATATTCACTCGCAACTCCGTCAGCCCAAGTGATGATCAAGCCACCTTCCCCGACCTGCTTGATTTCGCGAGGCTCGACTGCGGGTCCACGTCTCTCACTTGCTTCGATCATTAGGTTCCTTGGAGCGTGCGGCTCGGTTAAGACTAACCAACGGCTAAACCAGCTTGTCCGCAGGCCTGCCATTTTTCGCCTCAGCAACCGCCTTGGCAACTGCGTCTGAAGTAATCTTGAAGTGTGAGGCATTCCAGACGACCTGGCCGTTCCGCATCACGATGACTTGCGGAGATTCGTGTGGAACTCCCAACCTGGTCTCAATCTCGTTTGAGAGTTCGCGGGCCTTCTGCACTTCCACGAGCGATACCCGTCCTTCGAAGACCTCCATCTGATCAAATGCTGCCGCACTGATGGGACAGGTCAAGCTGTGTTTGAAAATTACAACCGGCCCGTCTTTTGACTGCTCGGTTAACGTATCAATTGCTGCTGGTTCTGTTAGCTTGTCGAAGTTATTGGCCATGAGATCACCCCTGTTTCCTTGTCGATTTGATAGTAGCCTATCGGTTTGATTCACACAAAGGTAAGCGCCTGACGCTCCCTGGCTGAAAGTTTCGGATTACCGAAGCTCCTAAATACAAAAAAGCAGGAGTGAAAGTATGACTTCCACTCCTGCTGATTTTCCCGCCTTGCCGTCTTAGTAACCTGAGTAACCGTCCCTGTAACCGTTCTCGAAAGCCTGACGGTAGTAGGTCTTATAGAGTTCTCGATCACCTAACCGCGAACTGTAATCTCGCGTTCCGCTCTGGAATGAACCCTCATCGCGAAACTCGAATCTCTCGTTGCGACTACGGTCCTTGCGACCTTCCTTGACGCCATCATTGAAACCGGCATTCAAGGCTGTCTGACGAAGATTATGAGAGCCACCGTAATTGCCATAACCGTCGTTGTCGTAGCGGTCATTTCCATTACGATTGCGCCAATCGCGGTCATTCCGATCCCTGCGTCTTCGATCGTCGCGCCGGCGGTTATCCTGGTCCAACCGTCCATCGCGTGCATCGTGGCCGTTAACAAAAATTTCTGTCGGCTTGCCTCGACCCTGTCCTTGCGCGAAAACTGCGGTCGGTACCGCCAGGAACGCTAGCATTGCAAACATCAAACTTCGTGTTAAGAATCCTGTACTTTTACTAATCATTGTTGTGTCCCCTTCCGTTTCCAACGCTCGATTCCGTAAAGAAGTTTGGGCTCGAGCAATTTGCCACAGAGGTACATAACAACCATCGTGCCACACGCGAAATCGCGTAAATGCCCTTAATTTAGCGTTTCCACGAGTTGGAAATGATTAGGCTATACGATTGGGTATGGGACACACCGCATCGCGGGTGTACAGGTGATCAAAAATGAAGAAGTGGTTTTGAGTGGCGATGAGACAAGTTTGCATCATTCGAAATGGGTGCAAATTGGCCCATCGCCACTAGCTCAGGAGGAGCCCGATGATCTGGTCGTGAGGCTTTTACTGCCAATCTCCCACCAGAACAAATGGCGCCCAATAAAACGGCGCACTGTATTTCTTGCCTGCGATCATTGCTAGCTGGGCATCACGCATTGCTGTCGAAGGAGACGCTTTAGCGGTGCCGGCAGGAGTGAGCAAGCGTTTGTAAAAATCACCCATCAGGTCTGCTGTGGAGCGATCCGCAACTGACCATAAACTAACTCCCACCGTGGGCGCGCCCGCATACATAAAAGCTCGGGTTAGACCCATAACGCCTTCGCCGCGTTTCTCCTTGCCCAATCCCGTTTCACAGGCAGAGAGCATTACCAATGGCGCACCCAACTTCAGGTTGAATACTTCATCTGTACGAAGGAAACCATCTTCACTCTTGTTGCCAATTAGTGATAGGACCAGGCCGGTAAACTGCGGACGCTCAGCATTCAGCAATCCGTGAGTGGCGATATGCAGGATGCGATACTTACTCATGTCCCTGGTATCGACATTGTCTTCGCTGGCTTCCAGGTCAAGCCACATATCGGCTTGCGCGCCGGACTGCTTCGCCAGTTTTACGATTTGCTCAGCTTCGGTGCGTGTACCCGCCAGTCGCGCGAGCGGTAACCCCTGCATCTTGGCCGACTGGGCCGCAGCATCGGAATCCTGACCGGTTACGTCAGTTAGCGCGCTGGAAATACCCAGACCGCGTGTTGCTGAAGCCGGTGTCGCAGTCCCGCCTTTCGCGCGCGTATCGGCAGAATTAAAAACCGGATCAGCCATCACCAGAATCGGTCCAGCGCCTCTAGCGCCTTGCTGTTGCCTGATAGCGCCAATGACTGAGGCAGAAGGTGCATAAACAATCTCATTGGTCTTGACTAGATAAGGAAGCGACGAATAGTCGGCGAGTTCAGCTGACTTCACGAGGGCTTCAAAGGGCACGTAGTTCAGGGCCCCGTCGGCGGCGACCAGCAATCGCTTGGTGCCGATCATCGACGCAGCGGGCTCGACGACCGCCTTGTAAAGCGCGCTCGAGGCCGGCACGAAGGCCGCAGCGTCTTCGGCAAACGGCGTGGCGCTGACTGCGAGTCCGCGTTGCGAATCGGCCATCACATCGATACCGACGATTCGCCGTTGAAGTTTGGAAGGAATCAACTGGGCCCGAAGGTCCGTGGCCAGTTTGTCGACAACAGGCCGCGCCGGAAGCTTGAAGAGCATTACTTCACTCTTGCTCACGGCCCAAAGGTACGAGTTGTCGTTGCCAAGAATGTATTCAAGCAAAACGGTCTGATCGTCGAGAACGTTCTGTTGCACTTCCGCGAGCGTTAGCGGTTTGCCCGCTGTCAAACTTGCATACCGAGGACTTGCTGTCCTGATTTGATTTTCGATGCTATCGAATTCTGTTTGCAGTTGATCGAGTTCAGCTTCGAGTTCCGAAGGCTTCTTCTTTTGATCGTCAGGAACCAGGCTTGCGCCAGTTATCTCTTCAGCTATTTCCTGCTGCCGGTCCAGATTGTCCTGTTTGCGCTTGAGTAGATCAGCGGGAATGCCTTCTGTGATTGACGATCCCGTCTCACTAAGCATATCGAGCAATGAACGCGAGCGCGCTTGTTCGGTGACCTTGAACGCTTCAGCCGCATACTCAAGAGCTTTGCCTGACAGCGCGCCACCGCTCGGTGCATTTAGGAAAGCCATCTCAGCGAGAGCGCTGCCCGTTTCATCGTAGACGTCCTTGGTGGTGGTCAGGAACGTGCTCCGGGCTTCATCCGCGCGCAAACTTCCGGCACGTAGCGTTTCAACCGCGGTAAGCGCCTCGCGATAGTTCAGCAGCGCAGACTCGCGCATGGTAGTCGCCTTCTTTGGATCCTTTTCCTGAGACGCCTGCAACCAGAGACTTCGTCCCTGACCACGTTGGGCTGGCCAGAGCAAATCCAGACGTTTGTCATCCCGCGCGCCCTTCGCTGCTTGCTCGTAGTGTTTGCTCGCGTCCTTGTATTTGCCCTCACGGACAGTCACGTCTCCAAGACTGGTAAGCGCTGCTGCACGAAAACGACGAGTTTGGCCAAGGTTGGTAAGCATCGGCAGTCCCGCTTTACCGGCGTCAACTGCTTCCTGAAAGTATTTTCGCGCTCCGGCAAGATCGTTATTCGCAAATGCAATTCGGCCCATGCCCAGGTTGTAGGTCATGTAAACGATAGCGGTGCGATATTGCTCAAGCTGATTCTTCGCGGTTAGCGCTCCACCAACTGCACCTGCGGCAGATCCGAGCGCAGCACTGTCAGTAGCGTTGCCGATGGCAATCGATGGCGCCATGCGGCCAAAGAGACCACCAGCTTCTTTGGCAGGACTCTCAGGCTTCTTTACTGTCATCCGAGCATAAGCGGATGAAGCAGGTCCCATCTCACCAAGTCGATAGTGCGTGTCACCGATCTTGGCGAGAAGTAGTTGCGAGTTGAAACCTGTGTCACTGACGCTGGCTGCGGTATCTGCCACCTTGCCTGCTCGCGAGTCGAGCATGCTTGCCGCGCCGGTAGTGGCCGCCGCGTTCTTTTGCTCTTCACCTAACACGCCAGTCAAAGCTTCGTAGGCCTTCTGATAATGAGCGAGCGCTGTCTTCGCCTGTCCCTGGCGCATGTACAGATCACCGAGTTCGTTCTCGACTGAGGATATTCCTTTACGATTGCTCGCGGCCGTATAAATTCCGAGAGCAGTTTGGAATTGGCCCAGCGCCTGATCTGTCTTCCCGCGCTTCAGTAATCTTCTCCCTTCCTTAAGTGCACTAGAAGCATTGTCGGGCTGCTGAACAGGGGCCAAACCACCTCCGCGAGCGAACGCCGCCGGGGTGGAACTGAATATTAGTGCTGCGGCCAAAGCCACGATCATGAGTTTTGTTGTAGGGGTATTCACTGCAATTTCTCCTCTTGTCTAGTTCAGCGTCGCACCTGAGGGCGGCGTAATAGTTCAGCCTTTGTGATTTAAATCCATCGTTGCGACCAGCACTGCTTTGTTCGTGGATGCCGTCAGCACAATGACCGTGGGCTCGGGATCGTCGCGGTTGAGGCCAATACCTCTGGTCGCCCCTTCATGCTCGGCCGATGTCTCAGACGTACCCACTTTCTTTGATTTGGCTACCTTGGTTGGCTCCATTAACTCTCGACTAACCTGCTGCCAGAGCTCGTCTGCTGGGCGCCACGGACAGTTTCCGCTCTTCGCCCGGCAATGTACGATCAGGTCATCCTCCATCGGAATGCCGGGTAACGGTTCACGTGTGAATACGAAGTACAGCTTTTCCCTGCCGCTGTTTTGATCGAAAGTGAACCAACGAAGGCGTTCTTCCGCGCCGAGACTCGAAGGAATTTCAAACGGCACGTGGCCGCGAACGTAGTTTCCTCCGTCATTCAACTCCGCGTCCGGATAAATCATCACTGGCTTACCGCCGTCAGTCGTGTTGAAGATATACAGATAGCCGTCCGTGTTGGTCTCCAATAACACGCGGACGTGATCACCTTTGTAAAACTCGCGGCCGGGATCGGTACGCACTGCCATTCCGCGAGAATCGCGCATAAAGAGCGTCAGGCCCATTCCCATTCTTGGACCACTTGTCGTTGTGGCTGGTCCAGCAGTTATCGCTCCGCCCGGAGGGACCGTTGCCGTCACCGTAACTGATCCAGACGCGGTGGGTCGAGATTTTGGACGTCGACCGGGTCTTTTTGGTGGTGCTGATTTGTCAGTCGTCTTTGGCCGCGTGGTCAAGAAGGCTCCGCGAACGTCCTCGTCTTGCTGGGCCACAACATAAGGACAAATAGTCGCGGACAAAATCAGTGTGAAACCTGCTAACGCAATTCTTTTCTTCATTACACTCTTCCTTTAACTAAATCTGGTCGTCACAAATGAACTCATTTGTGCTGTATTCTGACGTCAAAAATCACGGGCGAACCAGCCTCTCGAGATTGGGGTACTTTCACCACCACCGCCGGACCGGCTGAATCCTGATTATTAAGTTCAGTCACTGGCTCACCACTCCTGTACTTCGATAGAAAGTCATTGAATTCTGACCTTTCAGTTTCGCTCAGCGGTTTGCCGGTTGCTTCATCGCGTAAAAACGCGGGCGTTGTGAGCGGCTCGGGCGAAAAAATTACGGTGTAATCTTCGGTTCCGGGCTTCTTATCAAGTTCCAACCAATGTTCGAGCCCGCTCGGGAAACTAAAGTCGCTGCCCTTCGAAACCTGATTGCTGTCCAGGCCGGAAATGCTGGCAGGCTTTTCCGTTAGAAAGGCTGTCGGTTTACTACCTTCACCCGGACCTAGAATGTAAAGATACCCATCTTCTTGCGTTTTGAAATGAAACTTGAATGCCTGCCCCGATTTCAATGGGACTGAGCCTGCGACTCGAAGCGGTTCGGAGATTGAGCCATTCGGCAGCACTTCGAGCCAATAGCTTCCAAACTCTTTCAACGTCGTGGCTGATGCGCCATCGGGTTTAGTGGACCCTTTTGAACCTCCGGCATTCGTAGCGTTTGAATCGGTGTCCGGCCTATTCCTCCACCAATTGACAGCCAGAAACCCGCCGAGTCCAACCACGGCCAGAATCAGCACCAGGGCACCCGCTCCAATCAAAGCGAATGACTTACCACGCGACTTCGTAGGCTGCGCTCGAGGCGGTTGCTGAATCGTAACGATCGAGGCCAGGTCCCCAGATGCAGGAACTCCCGGCGCGGCCCCTGGCGACTGCGGTGCCGGCGCGCTTGAAGAACCAGCAGGTTGCGGCTTTGCAGGCGCTCCTCCATCGAGAGGACGCACAGGAAGCGCCTCAGATGTAACAATCGTCGCTGCGTTAACGTCGGAATTCGTAACGACTGCTGCGGGTATGCCACTAGTGTCACGCGAGTCAACGTCGGGAGCGACTGAAACCAAGGTGGCGTTTTCGACTGCTGCTCCACCGCCCTCCTCAACCGCGCGCTTCAGTTCTGCGGCCAGTTGACCCGCGGTGTGTTGACGGTCATTCCGATCTTTAGATATGGCGCGAGTAATCGCTTCGCTGAAGGCATTCGGAACACTTTGAACCACCTCACGCAACGGAGGCGGCGTGACAGCCAGGTGTTCGCGCCGCAACTCGTGAAGAGTGCCACCAGAATACGCTCGCTTGCCCGTCAACATCTGATAAGCCACGAGCCCTAAACTATAAATATCGGCGCGTCCATCAATCTCAAAATTTCCATCTCTGGCTATCTCGCCCCACTGCTCGGGAGACATGTAATAAGGCGTGCCCAGGACCTGACCAGCCATCGTTAACTCTGTAGCCCCGGTGTTCTCAGCGCCCGCAATCTCACGCATTTTGGCTATCCCTAAATCGAGCAACTTAACGGATGACTCGCCGCCTTCTTTCCCGATCATGATGTTTTCGGGTTTCAAATCGCGGTGAACAACACCCATCTCATGCGCCGTGTTTAAAACACTCATGATGGGATTAAGGATTTTTAGGGCTTCGGATGGACTAAACCGGCCGCGCTTCTTTAACTCAGCATCGAGAGTGTGTCCTTCGACATATTCCATCACCATGTAAATGGTGCCATCAGCCGCGGTTCTCAAGTCGTAAACTGTTACGGCGTTTGGATGACGAAATCGGCGAGCAGCCTGGCCCTCGCGTCTGAAGCGTCTGAGCCACTCGGCGTTGTTGCGGACTTCGGCCGGTAGAATCTTTATGGCCACGCGGTCACCCAGCAGAATGTGACGTGCGAGATAAACGGCTCCCATGCCACCCTTACCCAGCAGGGATTCGATCTTGTACTGCCCGTCAAGGACGGTATCGACGAGTGACGAAGGATCCTCTTCCAGAACTTCGCCGTCAGTCGGACAGAAGCTCACACCCTCTTCAAATTTAGTCTTACAGACAGGGCAATGTTTCATACAAATCTGATTGAAAAACAGTCATCCGGCTTGATGTTTTTATGCGGTTAACTCATTGGCAAGTAGTTGCTCAGTCACTAAATCGGCGACCTCGAAGGGGATAAGTCTAGCATAATCACCGCAGCCGCGAAGACTATCAAGAGACGTGGTTTATCCGGCAGTTTTGCGTCAACAAACGCAGGCATTTTGAGAAAACACAGACGCCCAGCGCTGGATCCCGGAAGTGAACCGCGGCGGATTAACGCGGACCGACGCGGATCAAATCAAAACCCCGCTGCTGTTTTCTGATCCGCGTTTGTCCGCGTGAATCCGCGGCTGGAGCCCTATTGTTGCGGAATGTGAGAATTGGTAGTGTCGCAATTTGGGTTTTTAATATTGCTCTCCTAAGTGGAACTGTTATGGGCGGGGCAGACAGACAGTTGCGAAGGCTGTTCGGGGTTATAGAAGCCGCAAAATTTGAGTTTATGAGCGGTTCCCGCCCCGTCCTCGTACGTTCCAAACCCGAAAACACAAAGCCGGAAGGACTTATTCTTAATACCCTCCATATCCTCAGTCTCAATCGTCCAGTCAGCAACAATCCGTCCTTCTTGCAGTCCACCAGACTGCATAAACACCTTACCAATCTCCCCTTTGATTTTCGGATACTCGGGGTTTTCAGGGATCAACCCGTGGGCGATTACAACAAAATATTGAAAAGAGACGTTGTGGGCGGGCGTCTTTCCGGCGTTCTCAAAAAGTATTTCGACTATCGGGCTTTGCCCAACATCAACCTTGCTGAGTTTAATGCTCTTAACCGCTACGTAAGGCCGTTCCGCAATGCTCAAAGGAGGACTGGCGGGATTGTTTTTGGTAGCAGGCTCGGCTTGAGCGTCCTCAATTTTGAATTCGCTCGGACAGTTGACCACGTTTCCTGGGAAGTCCGGAGAGTAAATCCGGCAGAATGGGAAGGGCCACGCCCTTCCGAGTTCGTCCACGTATTCACCCCGCGCAAAAAAGTAGAGGGCGGCTTTTCCGGTGCTGAGAAGCTCAATTTCAGATGGAACCAAGTTCAAGTTAGGAAACTTTATCCTCCCGGTCGCTTCGGCGGTAGGAACCAAGCTGAAAGTATTCTCAGGGGTAGTAAGGTAAGTTGGGCGCGGCTCGCGCTTCCCGGAGGGGTCGTAATGAAGATACGAACCACTGTCCCAAATTCTTACGTGAGCTTCCATCGATCCGCTATTAGCAAGAATGAATACGACGGCAGGAGCCTTGCCAGCGGCCAACGGCTGCTCCAAGGCAATGTGCTTGACGAATACGAAAGGGCGACCAGCCGAAGACTGAACGGTGCCACCCACAACCCGAGCGGGCTTGACGACGTTGTACCAATACGCGGAGAGAACAGCCACGGTAAAGACGGCGCAGGCGGGAATCAGCCAGTAAAACCCGATCTTAGCATTGCTGTATCCACCCTTCTGCCAATAGATAAAACTGACAGCCAGAAGAACGCCGCAGATCAGGGTCGAGATCGCCAGGATAGTCCCGCTCATACCAAGCTGTGCCTTTCCAAAGAAGCCACTGTTGCCTTCGGCCTTATATGCGCTCTCCTTGGCATGTTCACCTTCTTTCTTATCGCCGCTTTTATCCATCGCTGTAATTGTAACACAAAAAGTTCTTGACAGGTAACACAACTTGTATTACATTATCTCCATCTTAAGGAGATGAACCCCGATGGCAAACGTCCTAAACAAAGATAAACAGATTGCAGTAATCGCGGCTTTGGCTGAAGGTTCGAGTATCCGCGCCATTGAGAGAATCACCGGAATCAGCCGTAATACAATTATGCGGCTTGGTGTGAGAGTCGGACAAGGCTGTTCGCGCTTGCTGGATGCCAAGATGCGCGATTTAACGTGCAATTATCTACAGTTTGACGAGATTTGGGGGTTCATCGGTAAGAAAGAAAAGCACCGAATGATTGATGATGATCCGACTATAGGCGACGTTTGGACATTCTGCGCAATTGATGCCGAAACCAAACTCATGCCCGCCTTCAAAGTCGGCAAGCGAAACCACGTCACGGCGAACGCTTTTGTTAGCGACGTGGCATCACGGCTGAAGAATCGCCCGCAGATTTCGAGCGATGGTCTACGCGCTTATGTTGAGGCGGTAGAGAACGCCTTCGGCATGAACGTAGACTTCGGAATGATTATGAAAACCTACGGCTTGGACAAAGGCGAGCATCATCAAGAACGCCGCTACAGTGCTCCCGAAGTTACGAGTCAGCAGAAAATGACCATTGTTGGCAGACCGGAAATGGATTTGATTTCGACTAGCCACATCGAACGACTGAACGGAACCACGCGGTTGCACATGCGTCGCCTCACACGCTTGACCTATGCCTTTAGCAAGAAGATCGAAAACTTTGAGGCGGCTGTTGCGCTTCACTTCGCGTACTACAACTTTGTGAAAACACATGGCACGCTCCGATGCACGCCAGCGATGGCCGCAGGAGTTGAAAAGAGTTTTCTAACGGTCGGGGATTTGGTTGAGGCTGCATCGTGACATACATCGAGGAACTACAAGACGCAATCCGCAACCTCTATCACGTGGAGGCGAGGCATGTTGAAACCGTGCCTGTCAAAGAAGTGTTTCAAGATCAGGTTGTTTGGGATGGCGAAGTTGAGGTTTTCGATTTACCCGACTCGCAAGAAGCAGACAGGGTTTATGCGTGGGCGCATGATACCGATATTGCAGACCAACCAAGGCGCACGGTAACTGTCTTGCACGTTCCGCCTGTTACATCGCCTGAAAAGGCCGTTAAAGCATCCATAGTGAGGGACTATCGTGAGCGAGAAGAAAAGCACTAAGAAGATGGGACGCCCTAGACTTCCCAAAGGCGAAGCGAAAGGCCGCATCGTGCCTGTGCGCTTCACTGAGGCCGAATTGAAACTGTTTTCAAAGGCTGTGAAGGCTAGTGAACACAACACGCTTTCCGCATGGTTGCGTGAAGTGGCGAACAATGCCGCGCAGAAACAATGAAGGATAGCTATGAATTTGAAGTCCGAGGCTAAACGCGCTTCCGAAATGCTGAAAGGCAAGGTTGTTGCTCGTGTTACACGCCATCGTGCCGAAGAGGTTTGCTTAGAGTTTACGGATGGAACCAGAATCTACGTTGATAGAAAAGCTGGAGGCGAAGGTCTTGAGTTATCTATCACAGGAACTGGCGACGACAACGATGTTAGCGGAACAAGCAACGTGCCATAGCTTAGAAAGTCGGTTTCAAATTGCGCCACTACCAGAATTTGCCTTTGTTAGGACAAGTGGTCCGCCCCCGCTACTATCGCTAGCTTTTATAGATGCGCCGGGCATACTCATCAACCATGCGGTCACTGTTGAAAGCTGGAGCCAGCGTGGCGATCGCGTGTTTCATCATCGCAATCCACTTGCGGGGCAAGCCGTCGGCGTCGCGCTGATAGTAGAGTGGCACAACTTCGGTCTCCAACACATCATAAAGTGAGTCGGCGTCGCTCGCATCCACGTTCGCTTCGCCCGTGACATCACGCCCGATCGCGAACCCATTTTTGCCGTCGTAGCCTTCCATCCACCAACCGTCCAGAATCGAGAGATTAAGCCCGCCATTCATCGCGACTTTTTCACCGCTGGTCCCCGACGCTTCAAGTGGCCGTCGCGGCACGTTGAGCCAAACGTCAACCGACTGCACCAGCTCTCGGGCGATTTCGTGGTCATAGTCTTCCAGAAAGACCGCGCGGTCGCGGACGGCTGGGTCATATTTCCAGGAAGCTACCTGTTGTAAGACCAACTTCGCTTCCCCGTCCTGTGGGTGCGCCTTGCCAGCAAAGACAAACTGAACCGGCCGCTTCACGTTGTTGATTATTCGCAGCAATCGCTCAGAATCACTCAACAACAGATTCCAACGCTTGTAACCAGCTACGCGTCGCGCAAAGCCGATCGTTAGGACCTTCGCGTCAAACATTTGTCGCGCTGCCTCGATGTATTCGGCGCTCTCATCGCGGTTCAGGCGCGCGAGAAACGAGCGATTACGAACAAAGGCAACGAGGCGCTGTTTTAAGAGTAGATGGGCAGCCCATAGTTCTTCGTCGGAAATGCGCGAGATCCCTTCTTCCCATAGTCTTTGATCTCGTAGGACGGATCGCCAGTTCGCGCCGACGTATTTCTCGTAGAGTGTCTGCAGCAACGGAGCTGACCAGGTCGGCGCGTGAACTCCATTCGTCACATAGGTAATCGCAATCTCTTCAAGCTTCGCGCCGGGCCAGAGTTTCTGCCAAAGCGCTCGCGAAACCTCTCCGTGTTTTTTGCTCACGCCATTTGTCGATCGACACATGCGAATCGCGAGGGGCGTTAATCCAAACGCTTCACGCGTATTCTTGGGATCGGTTCGGCCGAGAGCAATAAATTCCTCATGAGTCAAACCCAGTTCCTTTTCATAGCCTGGGCCAAACGATCGCGCCAGCAGCGTCACATCGAATTCATCGTTACCTGCGGCCACTGGTGTATGGGTGGTAAACACGCATTGCTGCTTTACCAATTTGGCGGCATCTGAAAAGCTGAGCTTTTGCGTGGTGGTTAGTTCACGGGCGAGTTCAAGAGTTAGGAAAGCCGAGTGTCCTTCGTTCAGATGGTAAACGCTGGGGGTGATATTTAGTTTCCGCAGTAGCCGGACGCCGCCAATCCCAAGCAACATCTCCTGGACGATACGTGTTTCACGATCCCCACCGTACAAGTGGGCCGTGACCCAGCGATCGGTTTCGTCGTTTTCGGGAATGTTTGTATCGAGCAAATATAAAGCGACTCTTCCAACATCGGCTCGCCAAACCTGCGCCCGCACAGTTCGCTCGCGAATCAAGACCTCGATTATCAAAGCGGAGCCGTCTTCCGACTTCACTTGATGGAGTGGCAGCTCTTCCGGATCCGTCTCGCCGTATGACTCCTCCTGCCAGCCTGCTCGACTCAGTCGCTGGCGAAAGTAACCATAGTGATAGAGCAGACCAACGGCTACGAGGGGCAAACCGAGGTCACTCGCTGACTTGAGATGATCGCCGGCCAAAACTCCAAGCCCACCGGAATAAAGCGGTAGCGAATTATGTATGCCGTATTCGGCGCAGAAATAAGCAGCCGGCGCTTGGGAGGTTATCCCCGGCCATGGATTCGATACGCTTCCGGTCTCGCTCATGTAGCGATCAAAAGCGGCTGACAGCTTTCCGAGACGCTCGAGGTAGACCGGATCTGTGGCCATCTCAGCCAGTCGAACCTCTGAAACACTGGCCAGCAACATACGTGGGTTGTGTTCACATTGCTGCCATAACTCGGCATCCAGATCGCGAAAAATGCCTGGGCCGTCGAACGACCAACTCCACCAGTAATTCCAGGACAACCGGTCGAGAGCTTGTAGCGTAAATGGAAGAACCGGCCGAGTTATGTCGATCTTCTTCTGCTGTTCAATCGTTTCAATCATCGTAGTAGGAATGAATTAATGCGTTCTTAATTAGCCTAAAAACAAAGCGGTTCTTATAACACAGGTGGTGGTGTTATCTGAATTGCGTGTGAACGCAGGTAGTGCCCGAATCTGAAATTCAAAGCCAACTCCTTGGAGTGCGCCGCCTTG
>DATEPB010000060.1:0-4042 GCA_035273425.1 Pyrinomonadaceae bacterium
TTATGTTGAGTTCACGACTACGGGCTCGCAGTACCAGTACGTGATCTGCGGCCTGAGCAACGGGGACAGTAATCAGAACTACCCGGACGTGGATTTCGGGTTCTATCCGGCCGCGACCAATCTCTACGTGATAGAAGGTGGCACAACGCACCTGGTAAGTAGTTATGCGGTGGGAGACACCCTGCGTGTGGCGGTGGAAAGCGGGGTGGTGAAGTATCGGAAGAATGGGGCGGTGGTTTACACCAGCACCATCAGTCCCACCTACCCATTATTGGTGGACACGGCCTTTTACCAGGGCGGCATCAGCAACGCGATGCTCTCGACTGGTTCGCAGGGTGGTGGTTCTGGCACTCAGAACGCAAGCTGGACGAACGCGGTGGGAGTCTCGGTTTCCGGCAACAATCTTACCAAGACGGCGGCGGATGGTTGGAATAACTCTGGCGCTTCTTCAACACAAACAATCGCTTCGGGCGATGGCTATGTGGAGTTCACAGCTAGTGAAACGACGACCGCGCGGATGTGCGGCTTGGCCCATTCCGATCTCGATCAGAACTACGGGATCGACTTCGCGCTGGGCGTCTGGCCCGGCGGAACGCTTTATCGGTTCGAGTTCGGGGTTTACAGCGTGATTGGTACTTATGCGACCGGCGACGTGTTACGCGTGGCAGTCGAAGGCGGGGTGGTGAAGTATCGCAAGAACGGAACGCTGCTTTACACCAGCACAGTAACGCCGACCTACCCTTTATTGGCTGATACTTCTCTGTATTCGAACGGAGCGACTTTGAACAACGTCGTAATCAACGGCGCAGCCGGCGGCGGTGGTGGTTCGTCGGCAAATGTGAAATGGCTGGTGACGGATCAGCTCGGCACACCGCGCATGATCTTCGATCAGACGGGCTCGTTAACCAACGTGAGCCGGCATGATTATCTGCCGTTCGGTGAGGAGCTCTTTGCCGGTATCGGTGGCAGAACCACAAATCAAGGCTATTCACAGCCGGATGGAGTCAGGCAGAAGTTCACCAAATACGAGCGCGATAATGAAACGGGTTTAGATTTCGCGCAGGCGCGCTATTATGCGGCAACCCAAGGGAGGTTCACATCCGCTGATCCTCTAATGGCTAGCGGCCGAGTTACTTCTCCTCAAACGTGGAACCGATATTCTTATGGTAATAACAATCCTTTGCGATTCACCGATCCAACAGGAATGGTGCCAGGCGACTATTATGACTTAAACGGAAACAAGCTAGGCACAGACGGGAAGGACGATAAGAAGGTTCACATTGTGTACGACAAGGATAAGCAGAAAAAGCTTGAGGAACGCAATAGCGTTACCATACCAGATGCGGCCAAAGTAATTCCGGCAATTGGCGAAATGGTGGAGGCTAGCAACAGCAAGAATGGCGATGACGTCAAGGGCGGTTTTCACGAAGAGAGCTTAGTCGCCGACTCTATCGGAAACAATGACGTTCAGATTTCAAGATTTACTGGACCTTATTCTCCAGATCCCAGCAAAGGAGCCGAAGTGGTATCGACAACTACCGAAAAAACGGCCTTACAGGCCCATGTGCACCCGGCTGGTTTAGGAAAGACGGTTATCGTAGATGATCCCGCAAAAAGAACTGGGGGTGGAACTGTGGTCATGGGTGGTACCATGACAACTATCACGCCTGCTTTTAGACAGGAACCCAGCATTCAATCATCCAATGGAGGGCCGGGAGACATTCCAAAAGCGTTGCCTAATGCAACTAACATAGCTGTAGGGGCCAGAAGCAAGCAGGTTTACTTCTATAATACTGGCGGCACGTTTGCGCAAATGTCCTTAAAGAACTTTCTCAAAATACGCAAATAGGAGGAAAAATGAAGAGACAACTGTTGCTTGCGATTTCCCTTATGATGCTCTGCGTTGGGGCGAATGCACAGCCTACGTCTACGAAAATCGTTGAGTTTACTATTGACAATAAACAAGTCAAGCGTCCATTTCAGGTTTTTCTGTATGCTGGCGGAAAAGAATTTGAAGCCAAACGAACGGAGAACGGTTTCGTTATTCCCCGTGAATTGAGGGGAGATCAAAATATCGTAACCAAGATAAGAGTCGGAAAGTATGAATTGAACTTTGGCGAAATCCCAAGGGACAAATTTGGACTGGATTGGCAAGTCGAGATCGACACAAAGCCTTTTTCAACAGGAAGACTCACGAGAGAGGAAGCGAAGAGGACGCGACTCGTTTACTTCCTTCGATACGGAGGAAGTGAACTAATCTTTAGCGTGAAAAAGTGTCTGTAGTGTGGCTGGTGACGGATCAACTGGGCACGCCGCGGATGGTCTTCGATCAGAGTGGTTCACTCGCGAATGTCAGCCGGCATGATTATCTGCCGTTCGGTGAGGAGTTGTACGCGGGTGCTGGTGGACGAACGGCTGGAATGGGCTACGGGGTCACCGACAACGTGCGGCAGAAGTTCACCTCAAAAGAACGGGATAATGAAACTGGCCTCGATTACTTCATAGCCAGGTACTACTCATCGACTCAAGGACGCTTCACCGGGGTCGATCCACTAATGGGCAGCGGAAAGCCGGAACTGCCGCAGAGCTGGAATCGCTATACGTACTGCATAAACAATCCACTCGTGCTGGTCGATCCAGACGGCTTGATTTGGGGTTCTAAGCGCAATGACGAAACTGGCGTCACAACTTACCAATGGTTTGAAGGTGACAAGGTTGGAGAAGGTTTTACTGAAGTCACGAATTTCTATGTAGAAGGAGTAATTAACGGTAAGTTAGTAGGTTTGGCGCTAAACCCGAATGGGCCTTCCGACATTTTGAACGTTTATCTTGAGAGTCAGAAACGGGGAGGAATCCTATTCGCCGATCTGAGCGACTTCAACATTAAGGGCTATCAAATTGTCCCAACCGAGGCCGAGAGACGTTTTAAGTCAATGACCGGCGCGGTTGACATGATGCCCAACCAAGCGTTTGATGTTGGACTCTTCTTGGCCGGTTTTCGCGGGATGGGCGCCAGCGGCGGTGCGACGAGGGCGGGCCTGTCGATGGAGGGCAAGGCCTACGAGTTTGGATTCGTGAACAAGCACTTGCCCGGAACAGCCGAGGCAGGTCGAGAAATAACGAGGACAGGTTCGGCACATATGTTCAATGACCTCTCGACTTTGAGCCGAGTCGAGTCGGAGATATTCGCCCGCGGAGTGCGTACAGGTTCGGTTCGTAGCTGGGAAAGATTCGGCCTTCGATTTGATGAACCAATCGGAACACGAATCGGACGAGGTGGAAGGACGACTGCCCTTGAATACGGTGAGATGAAAATGAGAAGTAATGGGCTATATCATGTTGTTCCTAGGACAGGACCTAGTCAATGAGCAATTCTGAAGATCGTTGGTTTGAAGTTTGGTTCGATCAAGGTGAGGATGTTCTGCCCACCTACTTGTTAATCGTAATACCAGATCCTGCCAATCCAGGGCTAGTTGTGGTTTGTGATCCGTTTGAGAACAACAGAATTGTCCATAGTGGTCAGAATTACGACGACACATGTATCTGGCTAGCTGAAGATGAATACGACCCCGTAGTGGGTAGAACATTTCCTGATGATGGACTCCCGCTGGCGACCGGTAGAAAACCGTAAATATTCCGCTGCCGAGTAACTCACGATCTAGAAAAGATTTTAGCCGTGTGGGGTCTGAGATCTTTTCTCGTGGTACATATACTGGTTCCAGGGATGGCTTCGCCAGATACGGGTTTCGGTTTGGGGTCACCGGGGTCAGGCCTGCAATTCTGCAATTCTTTTTGCTCGCGATGGAACACGTGTTCGCACCGGCGCTCTATGATGCAATTTCCATCGTGAAAATTGCAGAATTGCAGGCCTGACCCCCCCAGCATGGGCGGCGGAGGTACGCAGAACGCGAGCTGGACGAACGCGGTGGGGGTTTCAGTTTCAGGAAACAGTCTGACTGACACAACTGCCGCCGGTTGGGGAGACTCAGGAGCATCGTCGACGCAAACAATTGCCTCAGGCGACGGTTATGTTGAGTTCACG
>DATEPB010000061.1:0-14329 GCA_035273425.1 Pyrinomonadaceae bacterium
GGCCCGCGGCGGCTTGACGCCGCTTTACCCGAGCGTCCGTGATGCTGCAAGCGCGTGACGCCTCTAGCGAATCAAGGTCGCGACCAGTCGCGACCGGCCAAAGCGCCGACAAGGCGGCGCACTCCAAGGAGATGCCTTCTAATCGAATGCGTGGCTAGCAGCAATGATTGTGCCGACACCGTCGGAAACCTATGAGCTAAATGTTCTAAACAAAACGCGCGGTACGCGCAGAGGAAAGTTGCCAGCCGCACACGTTTCTAGATTCTAGTATTGGAATCGTACGTCAGAGGTCGCGGGCCGTTCTCGAAACGTGCCGCCCTTTCATAGAGCCATATCATCCTTGCGTCAGTCCGCTTCATCCCTTCATCCACTGTGGTTTCTGAATATTGCATTAGCATGCATTTCTTCAATGACTATGGTGAGCTCTTAGGTTAGTGAATCAAATTTCCGTCCTGGTTGAAGACCACAAGGCAGAGACAGAGAGTGAAGGAGAGACATATGAGCAACGCAACACGACGGGATTTCTTACAACGTTCGGGCTTGGGCTTGGCGGGGATAGGTGCAGCGGGATTGGTTTTGGAAACGGGCAGCCGTCCTACTGTCGCCACTGTTAGCGGTGAGGAAGCGAATCGCGTTCTGATCCAGATGGGGAAGATCCCGGTCGAACCGCCGCCTCCGGCTTCTCTGAAATTAGTGACGCCGATTACATACGGGCCGTTTTATCGGACGGGCGCGCCATTCCGGGCAAAGCTTTCAATGCCTGGTGAGCCGGGAACGACTTTCGTGCTCTCGGGCCGCGCCTGGGCTTTCGATACCAAGCGCCCGCTTCCGGGAGTAGTCCTGGACTTCTGGCATGTTGATAACAGTGAAAAGTATTCGGATGGAATAACCGACTTCAGAAACCGCGGGCGACTGATCACAAACGAGGCAGGGTACTACGAAGTCGAGGGCATTCGGCCAATTCCTTACCGTCCCAACCCTACGGGTGCGCCCAACTTCTGGCGCTGCGCGCATTTTCATATGCTCGCAGTTTGCCCTGGTTACAAACCACTCGTCACCGAGATTCACTTCAAAGAAGATCCGAAAATGGCGGACCCGATGTATCGACCCGAAAACGCGATGGCGACTACGAAGCGAACCGTTAATGGCGTGAGTTTCGAGACCGGCGTGTTTGATGTCGTTCTTGAGCGCGCAACGGCGAGTTGAAAAACGTTGTGGGATGATCGGACCGTCGCACTCCAAGGAGAGATTATGCGACCAGAGCCTGGCTTGGCGTTGAAGTCTCGGCGATGACTTTGTACGCATCATCGACGTTCATGGGTTTTGCAAAAAAGTAACCTTGCCCGTTTTGGCAGTTGAGATTTCTCAGCAGTGCCATTTGCTCCTGCGTCTCGACTCCCTCCGCCACGACATCCATACCAAGATTTTCCGCGAGACTCAGGATCGTCTTCACAATCTCGGTATTGTCCTTGTCCATTCGAATGACAAAGGATCGATCGATTTTGAGGGTGTCGATGGGGAACCGGTGCAGATATGTCAGCGAGGAGTAACCAGTTCCAAAATCGTCAATGCTCAATCGGACACCGAGACCACGCAGTTTGAAAAGCAGTGCGGCAGCAGACTCAAAGTCGTCCATCAAAAGGCTTTCCGTAATCTCAAGCTTCAAGCACTCAGGATCCAAACCGGTCTCCGTCAGGATCTCCTGAACCTGCTCAACTAAATTCGGTTGCGCAAACTGCCTGGCTGAGAGGTTAACGGTAACGTAGAGAGACTTTTCAGTAGGAAACTGTTCTTTCCAGCATTTCAGTTGACGGCAAGATTCTTCCAGCACCCATTTGCCGATCTGCAAAATCTGGCCAGACTCCTCAGCAATAGGGATGAAATCCAGCGGAGATATCAGGCCGCGTTCAGGATGCTGCCATCGAACTAGGGCTTCAAAGCCACAAACGCGAAAGTCATCAAGTGCCACTATAGGTTGGTAAGCAACCAGGAACTCGCCGCGTTCATGGGCATGACGTAGTGCAGTTTCGATCTCAAGTACGTTTTTCGAGTGGCTGTGCATCTCTTCGTCAAATGTTTCATGACGTGCTCTGCCCAATGCCTTCGAGCGATACATCGCGGTGTCGGCATCTCGAAGGATCTCGTCCGGTTGTTCGTAGCCTCTTGAACCCGCTGCAATTCCAATACTGACCGTGGTGAAAACATCGCGGCCGGCAAGATTAAACGCTGTCTTCAGTTCCTGGTGAATTCGCTCCGCGACAGTTATGGCTTCACTGTCATCTGCCAGATCCTCCAGCAGAATTGTGAACTCATCACCTCCGACGCGTGCAACTGTGTCACCCGGTCGAACGCAGTCCTGCAATCGTTGCGCGATCCCTACCAACAACTGGTCGCCAACAATGTGTCCAAGACTATCGTTCACGAGCTTAAATCGATCCACGTCGAGGAAAAGAAGTGCAAATCGGTAATCAAGTCGGCGCTTGCTGCGCGCGAAAGCATGTTGCAAGTGCTCGGTCATTAGCGATCGATTAGGCAAGCCTGTGAGCGTGTCATGGAAGGCGTCGTGTACCAATCGCCGCTCAGCTGCCTTTCGTTCAGTGATGTTCTCAATTTGAAAGATCAGTTGGATGGTTCCGCTGGTCTCGAGAAAAACAGGCGAGACGCTCCACAGCGTCCACACGAGATGTCCCTCTCGGTGAAGACACCTCGTCTCGACTTGTGACATCGGTTTTCGGCTACCCAGCAATTGCTCCAGGCGCTTCATGGACAGAGCGAGATCATCGGGATGGATAAGATCTTTGAAATTCTTGTCCATCACTTCTCGCTCAGAATAGCCAAGCATTTCGCAAAGCGATTGGTTGACCCGATGCCACGTGCCAGACGGGACGCCCAGAGCCATTCCCATAGTGGAATGCTCGAAGGCTAGCTGAAACATACCTGCGGGATCACGCAGAATTGTTATGGGAGATTCGAGGGATTGTTCTTTTGCCGCACGCATTCATTTTTACCGAAGCGGGTGAGTTGCTGGCTGGGCAGGCTAGCAGGAGTAAGGAACTTTACGGGGCTTAACGAGGAGACCAGCTCCTTAATGTCAGGAGCGCAGGGTCTCTTTTGCACCTTCCATGCCGCAAACGAAAGAGGAGATCGCTTTGAGAATTGCTATGGATCAGGAGTAGGCCTCGGTCACTTAATTGTGTCGTGCAGTCAACTTTCCGTCAAAATGAAAGCCAGGTGTCAAATTGGTGAAAAGCTGGTAAGAATGAATGATGTTATGAGAGGTCAGTAGAATTACGGAGACTCTTAAGCACGCCACAGGCTCATGATTACTCGTACCTGAGAGCTACCAGCGGGTCGACCTTCGTCGCCCGACGCGCGGGGATGTAACAAGCCAAGAGTGCGACCAACGTCAGGAGTACAGCGACACAGGCAAAAGTCAGCGGGTCGGTCGAACTCACGCCGAACAACAAACTCTGCATAAGCCTGCTGGCAGCGGCAACCGCGACTAATCCCAGAGCCACGCCGATCACTGCCAGGCTAATTCCCTCTCTCATCACTAACCTCAACACATCACCCGATTGCGCACCCAAAGCCATGCGCACACCTATTTCCCTTGTGCGCTGCGCTGTCGAAAAGCTGATCAAACCATATATACCAACCGTGGCCAGGATGAGGGCCAGCATCGCGAAGGCGCCGAGCCACAGCAGATTGAAGCGTCTTTGCGCTGTCGTTTTGTCTACCAGTTGAGCAATCGTGTAGACACTAAGAAAGGCCTGGTTGCGATTGACTTCACGAACCTTCGCTTTCACTGGTGATAACAGCACAGCCGGATCGCCAGGAGTGCGCACGAAAAATGTTGCCAATCCCGCGGGCGACTGTGGGTAATGGACATAGAATTCCGGGCGTGGCTCACTATCAAAGCCTGTGGGCCGGACCGCTCCAACCACTCCGATGATCTCGGCCGTTAAATTCTGACCTGAAGAAATGAATGAAATCTTCCGGCCCAATGGTGTCTCAGCCGGCCAGAGCCGACGCGCCATCGTCTCATTAACTAGTACGACTGGCGGTGCATTCCCACGGTCGCGCTGATTAAATAACCGACCCTGCAACAAGGGCACGTCGAGCGCGCGAAAATAATCTTCTGAAACCTTGATCATGAATGCGATCGGTTCATTGCCTGGTGGTCCAGTAGGCCGATCATTTACTTTGATGGGCAATTGCAAGGCTACCTGGTTATCGTGAAAGGGCAATGCCGATGACACGGCGACAGCGTCCACGCCCGGTAGTGAGGCCAGGTTTTCCAGCACCTGGTCAACGAACAGATTGCGCTCCGCCGCAGACAGAGTGCCCATCTGAACTTCAAGCGCTAAGCCTTTATCTGGAGTGAAGCCTGGGTCAGTGTGCAACAAAGCCACAAAACTGCGAACCAGCAAACCAGCACCGACCAGAACAACTAACGCGAGTGCGATTTCGCTGATCACGAGCGTCTGACGAATACGTTGACGGCGGCGTCCGGCAGTCTCCGATCGCCCACCGCTCTTCAAGACCTCAAGCAAATTTATCCTTGAAGCCTGAACAGCAGGAGCCAGGCCAAAAATCAGAGCTGTCATTAGTGAAATAGCAAAGGCAAAGAACAGAACGATTGGATTGAGGTGAATCTGAGTCAGCGGCAAATTGCTGGGACTGATTGCCACGATCACTTGAATCAGGCCGTTTGCTACCAGAATTCCGCCCAAGCCGCCCACCAGCGACAACAGCAAACTCTCGGTCAACAACTGTTGGAGCAAACGCTTGCCACCGGCGCCGAGTGCCGCGCGCACCGCAAATTCGCGCTCCCGCTCGGTTGCTTGCACTAAGAACAAACTGGCGACATTGGCGCAAGCAATCACCAAAACGAGAGTGACGGCGCCGAACAGGATGTACAGCGCCAGCCTTACCTGGCCCACGAGCTGCTCGCGCAGAGTTACAACAACCGCGCCTACGTCGCTGTTGGTCTGCGGGTATTGCTGACCAAGGTGCGCGGCGATGCCGTTCATTTCCTGCTGCGCTTGTTCCAAAGTTACGTCGTCACGCAAACGCCCGATGACCTTGAAGAGGCTGCCGCCACGCGTTTGGGGATCGGTGGGCCGACCCACGCGAGGTCCCCACAGCTCGCGGTTTGGTGGATGTGGATAATCAAACTCGGGGGGCATCACACCCACGACCGTAGTAGATTCCCGGTTTAAAGTGAGCTGGCGCCCGACGATTTGTGGGTCACCACCGAATCGACGCTGCCACAAGCCATGACTAATCACGACTACCGGCTTCTCCTGCTCGTATTCTTCCGGCAGAAGCGTTCGCCCAATCAGAGCATTGGTCCCTAGTATTTCGAAGAAACCCTTGGTCACGGCCCAGCCGCGCATCGCTTCAGGCTCGCCGTAGTCGGTAAGTGTGTATCCCCATTGCTCAGCGGCGGCGACAGCTGAAAACGACCGGGCTTGTTCGCGCCAGTCAAGGAAGTTCGCCGGAGACACCCCTTCCCGCGCCGCGCCTGTCTTGCGATTGCTCTGGCCCAACATGACGAGGCGTTGGTCGTCCCGGTATGGCAAAGGCCGCAGTAAGAAGCCATTGACGACGCTGAAAATGGCGGTGGTTGCACCGATGCCGAGCGCCAATGTGGTTACAGCAACCATCGTAAAGCCCCGGCGCTTCAGCAAGCTTCGTATCCCGAAACGAATGTCGTTGAGTAGCACTTGCGGTTGGTCCCTTCTCTTCTGATTGAGACAGGTTAGCTAGGTTGTGCCGTGAATCACTCTAACTCAAGGCTGACGATTTATTTGGATTAAAGGGATGAGGTGGACCATGCTGAGGACTAACTGGCCCGGGCAATGGGCAAGCTGTTGCTCAACTCAAGATGGAAGCACCCGCTGGCCCGAGCGGCTAAACGACTGTTTAGGTCACACTGAATAAGAACGATGTTTGGTTAAATATGATTGGTAGCGCATACGGGACTCGAACCCGTGATCTCTGCCTTGAGAGGGCAGCGTGTTAACCAACTACACCAATGCGCCGCAGGAAAGCGAAGTTGATTATAGGGGGGTAATCCAAAGCTGGCAAACAAAGCACCTAACTGGTGCGATTGCGTCTAACGCCTTCGGCGTTAAGCCTCGGTGAGCTTTGGCCGCTGCTTCGTGTACAGGGCTCTTCAAATCACACTACGAACAATTCGATCGCAGGCCAAAGCGGTGCCAGGCCACCGCAATCCAAGGAGGCTTGAGAACACTTTCAGGACATTGGTATGTCAGGATATTCGGAGTGTTGAGCTGCAATAAAGCTAGCCATAAAAACAGAAAGAGCAGAAACAATGTCAGCCACAGAAACGAAGAAAGAAACGCTAAGTACCCGCGGATATGCGACCCAGGGACCCACTTCTAATCTAGAACCGTTCGACTTTGAGCGGCGCCAGCCGGGACCTCAAGACATCCTTATTGAAATTCGGTATTGCGGTATTTGCCATTCCGATATTCATCAGGCGCGAGACGAGTGGGGAGGTTCTATTTTCCCGATGGTTCCCGGTCACGAGATAGTTGGACGCGTAACCAGAACTGGCTCGGAGGTTACCAAGTTCAAAGAGGGTGACATCGCCGGCGTAGGTTGCTTTGTCGATTCCTGTCGTGTGTGTAGCAACTGCAAGGAAGGCTCGGAACAATACTGCGAGAACCATCTCGTGGTTACGTATAACGGAACTGAAAAGGACGAGAAGACGCCGACCTACGGTGGCTACTCTTCGCAAATCGTGGTGGATGAAGACTACGCGTTGAGAATTCCCGATGGATTGCCACTCGCGAATGTAGCGCCGTTGCTATGCGCCGGCATTACTACCTATTCGCCTCTGCGTCGATTCAAAGTTGGACCAGGTCAGCGTGTAGGCGTGGTGGGCCTGGGTGGTTTGGGCCACATGGCAGTTAAGTTTGCGGCTTCGATGGGCTCCGAGGTAACAGTCTTCAGCACGTCGCCATCAAAAGAAAATGATGCCAAGACTCTGGGCGCACAGAAATTTGTGGTGACAAAGGGCGTTGAGGATCTCGAACCTGTGGCGGGCAAGTTTGACTTCATTATCGACACTGTTTCGGCTAATCACGATCTCAATCTTTATCTCAACCTGCTGCGTCGAGAGGGTGCGATGATTCTGGTGGGGGTGCCCGAGAAGCCTGCTGAGGTGGCCGCGTTTTCGCTTATCAGTAACGGCCGCATCCTGGCTGGGTCGATGATTGGCGGTATACGCGAGACACAAGAGATGCTGGATTACTGCGCGGCGAACAACATCACCTCCGACGTGGAAATAATTCCGATTCAGCGGATTGACGAGGCCTATGAGAGGACGATCAAGGGTGACGTTCGCTATCGATTTGTCATCGATATGAAATCGCTGGAATCCTAGGGACTTATTTTCGTGTGCTTGCGTGTGAGTTAGTGGATCGTATCTATCCGTTCGGCGTTACGATCCACGAACGCACACGAAGTCGCACTAACAGGCGCTTGATTCTGAATGGCCCAGAAATTATTTCTCTTCCTCATCTTCATGTGAGTGAGACTCAACACCCAACGTCCAGGGTAATGGGTCGCTGGCGGGAAACGACTCCGACAACGCCTCGTCAATTTCGTCCTCAGTTATTTCCTCAACCGAATCATTCGTTGGAGTCTCCTCGTTAGTAGATCCCATCGTTCCTCCAGTCTTGTTAGTAACGGTCCCATGATGTCGGTACCACCTCGCGGTAAGCAGGCGGGTACGAAGCTAATGTACTCAATAGTATGTTATTAAGGCTCTGACCCACCCGCTACCGCGAGGGTACTTCATGGGTTCGCGCGCTGAAATCAACCGCGCATCAAGCGAAATTGTTTGGCGGCATTCTGCCGAGTGTTATACTTACCACCGTTCTCTTTACTAATTCTTCTCAGGCAGATCTAAAAGACAGGGTTCCCAAAGCCCTGAGCCTTGAAGTTCATGACAAAAAACGTCGCGGATGGTACTGAAAAGAATTCTGCCCTGCCGATCGACTCAAGTTTTCCCCGACCGCCAATTAATCGTTTCACCCAACCGGAGCTGCAAATGAATATCGTTGTGCTCCGAGAGACACAGGCCGGCGAAGCGCGTGTGGCGCTTATGCCCGAGTCTGCGCAGAAACTCGTGGCACTGAAGGCGACAGTGCTGATTGAAAGTGGAGCGGGCTTAAGCGCAGCCAGGACAGATGAAGACTATCGCGAAGCTGGTACGCAGGTTTCATCTAACCGGGCCGAGTTGATTGCCGCCGCTGATGTTCTCGTTACAGTCAATCGACCCTCACCTGATGTGTTTGCCGCACTAAAGAGTGGCGCAGTCGTGCTCGGTTTTCTTCGCCCACTCGATGAACCTGCGGAGTTGAAACCGGCTCAGGAACGCGGGTTGACAACTTTTGCCATGGAATTGGTTCCGCGCATCACGCGCGCTCAAGCAATGGACGCGCTCTCGTCGATGGCCACGGTCGCGGGTTACAAAGCGGTTCTGCTTGGCGCTTCACACATTCCCCGAATGTTTCCTTTGTTGATGACCGCGGCGGGCACTGTGCCGCCAGCGCGCGTACTTGTACTCGGCGCCGGCGTCGCGGGACTGCAAGCTATCGCGACTGCAAGACGTTTGGGTGCGGTCGTCGAAGGTTATGACGTGCGCGCGGCGGCTGGTGAGCAGGTGCGTTCGCTGGGCGCAAAATTCCTTGAGGTGGATCTCGGCGGGATCAAGACGGAAGACGCAGGCGGTTATGCGGTTGAGTTGTCGGAAGAAGCAATGAGCCGTGGGCGTGATTTGATTGCCGAACACGCAAAAACTTCGGACGTGGTGATCACCACAGCGCAGGTGCCTGGGCGTCGTGCGCCTCTGCTGGTTACTGAAGCAGCGGTTGAAGGGATGAAGCGTGGCTCGGTGATTATCGATCTGGCGGGTGCGACTGGCGGCAATTGTGCACTTAGTAAGGCAGACGAAATCGTGGAACGAAACGGTGTGTCGATTCTGGCGCCGACAAATCTGCCGGCAACAGTGCCTGTTCATGCAAGTCAACTCTATTCACGCAACGTCACTGCGTTTCTGTCGCTGTTGATCAAAGACGGAGAGTTGAACGTCGATATGAGCGACGATGTGGTTGGACCATCGTGCGTTACGCATGGCGGGCAGGTGGTGAACGCTCGAGTGGCGTCGATCCTGAGTGCAAAAGCATGACGCGGTAGGCCAACTCCTTGGAGTGCGCCGCCTTGTCGGCGCTTTCACCGGTCGCGGCTTTGCGCGACCTGGTTCGCATTAATCAACAGCGGCTGCCGAGCCGCCGTTTGAATCAACAAGCGGCTGCCGAGCCGCCGCTTGAATCAACAAGCGGCGCCGAGCCGCCGCTGACCAAAGCGCCGACAAGGCGGCGCACTCCAAGGAGAGGCTTTATGTCGGCATTGAATCTAATTACCGCGCTTTACATTTTCGCTCTCGCTGCGTTTGTCGGATACCAGGTCATCTCGCGTGTGCCGCCGCTGCTTCACACGCCGTTGATGTCAGCAACGAATGCGATCTCCGGAATCTCCCTGGTCGGTTCGATTGTGACGGCAGGTGCGGGTTACGGCACAGTCAGTACGATTCTGGGTTTCGCCGCAGTTTTCTGTTCGACTACAAACGTGGTTGGCGGGTTTGTGATCACTGATCGAATGTTGCGGATGTTTAAGCGGAAGCCAACGGAAAAGAAATAAGTCTTGGGTCTTTGAACTTTGAGCTTTGTACTTTGTGCTTTGAACTTTGCGCGCCCTTAACCTTGGACCTTGCATTTCTTTTAAGCACAAAGCGCTAAGTTTTAAAAGCACCAAGTCTCAAAGTACAAAGTACAAAGCACAAAGTTCAAATCTCCAACGATCAAAAAACGGTCTTAACCAAGTGCGCACTTACTTCATCGAAATAAGTTACCTGCTGGCTTCAATTCTTTTCATTCTCGGCCTCAAGGGGATGAGCCACCCGGAAACTGCCAAACGCGGGATGCATCTCGCTGAGTTTGGCATGTTGATGGCCATCATCGGCACGCTGCTGCATCTCGAAATCATTACCTACACCTGGATCATCCTTGGTCTGGTACTCGGTTCCCTCGTCGGGCTGGCAATGGGTTTGTGGGTACCCATGACCGCGATGCCGCAACGAACCGCGCTCTCTCATGCTTTTGGCGCATTCGCCGCGGCCCTCGTCGGTATTTCAGAATTCCTGCGACACGATGGACGTCTGGAAACGATCACGATGGGAGCGCTGGGCTTTGAAGTGATGCTGGGCGCCCTGACCACGACCGGAAGTTTGCTGGCCTTCGCAAAACTGCAGGGATTGGTTCGCGGCACTCCGCTTACCTATCGCGGTCAGAACATTTTCAACATGGCCTTACTGGCTACCACCATCGGTATTTTTGTCTACCTGATTTTCGTGCCAGGTTCGATGCCACTGTTCTTCACCATGGTAGCCCTCGCGTTTGTTTTTGGAATTCTCCTGGTTATGCCTATCGGCGCAGCAGACATGCCGGTCGTAATGTCGCTGCTGAATTCCTACGCGGGATTGGCTTCGGCAGCGACAGGATTCGTGTTGTCAAACAACGTCCTGATCATTGCCGGAACCCTCGACGGTTTCTCGGGATTCATCCTGTCGATCTTGATGTGTCGGGCCATGAATCGTTCAATGACGAATGTGCTGTTTGGCGCTTTTGGTAGCGCCGCCCCAACGGCGACCGCAGGCGACCAGCAAGGCACGATGCGTGAGGTGAGTTTGGAAGACATCGCGGTACAACTTGCTTACGCCAGCAAGGTCGTCTTTGTCCCTGGATATGGATTGGCAACTGCGCAGGCCCAACATGCAGTGCGTGAGCTCGCCGATACGCTCGAGAAACGCGGGGTGACCGTCAAATATGGGATACACCCGGTCGCCGGCCGCATGCCTGGACACATGAACGTTTTGCTTGCTGAAGCCAACGTTTCGTATTCGTCGTTGTATGAATTGGAACAGATCAATCCGGAGTTTCCCACGACCGATGTCGCCGTCGTAATCGGGGCCAACGATGTGGTCAACCCGGATGCGCGCGACAATCCGAGCAGTCCGATTGCAGGTATGCCCATTCTCGAAGTTGATCGCGCCAAGTCGGTAGTAGTTCTAAAACGCGGCCAGGGCAAAGGATTTTCCGGTTTAGAGAACCCGTTGTTCTTCAAAGATGTGACGGGAATGTTGTATGGTGATGCGAAGGACACGTTGACCAGAATGGTGCAAGCGGTCCAACAAGCGTAAACTCTTCCTGCCAGATATTCAGTTCATAAAATCCCATAGAAATTATCGGAGATCATATGCAACGATTACTTGCTACCCTTCTGTTAACGAGCTTTCTGCTCTTTAACTCTTCTGCTGCGTTTGGCCAACGAAAGCCGAGCAGCAAATCCAAGACAACACCCGCGTCGCTCGCAACGCAGAGAGGCACCGAGATCATCACTGCCGCACAGATCAAAGACTATCTGTCATTTATCGCCTCCGACTTGCTGGAAGGTCGCGACACGCCTTCGCGCGGACTTGATCTCGCAGCACAGTTTTTGGCGATGAATCTCTCTCGGTGGGGACTGAAACCCGCGGGTGACGACGGCACGTTTTTTCAAAAAATTGCTTTAAGCCGGAACGCGATCGAGAAAGCAGAAACGCGCGCCACGCTCAACGGTCAACTACTCGATCTGGGCAGTGACTTTCTTCCGGTAGCAGCCAATGCTGAGGTTTCCGGACAGCTGGTGTTTGCCGGCAATGGCTGGTTTATCAAGTCGAAGAATATCGACTCGTTCAAGGGAATTGATGCCAAAGGCAAGATCGCGATTGTCATCTATCCTCCCGACGGCTATCCACGCGGCATTACGCGAGCGGATCTGAGCGGCAAGCGCGGTGAAGACTGGATGAGTCCCGCGGAATATGCTGCGAAGCAAGGGGCCGTGGGAATTGTCATTGTCCCGGACTTTCAATACCTAGCAAATTGGGATCGCAATCGGACCCGGTTAACCGAGCGAGGACTGATCAGGGTGGATAAATTTCAACCTGTAACTGGAACTCAAACTCCGGGCATCATCGCTGGTCCACGTCTAACTAATGCTTTGTTCCAGGGTGAGAGAAAAAATGCGACCACATTGTTTGAGGCGGCATACGCAGGCCAACCACTTGAGTCGTTTGAATTGAGCCTTCAGAAAACCCTGGCGTTTACTATCAAGGTGAAGTCGGATGTGTCTGGAACACAGAATGTAGTCGGCGTTTTTGAAGGCAGCGATCCGGTTCTGAAAAACGAATACGTTGCCTTGGGCGCTCACTACGATCACGTAGGAATGGGCCTGGCAGTCAATGGCGATTCAATTAATAACGGCGCTGATGACGATGGTTCCGGAACTACGGCGTTGCTGGCGATGGCTGAGGCGCTCTCGAAAGCTAGTGTTCGTCCCAAACGTTCGATCTTGTTTGTTTGGCACGCAGGCGAGGAAAAAGGACTCTGGGGTTCACGCTACTTCACTGAGTATCCTACGATTCCGCTGGATCGGATTGTCACTCAAATCAACCTCGACATGATTGGACGCAGCAAAAAGGAAGGCGATACGAATCCGAGAAATAAAGATCTCTCTGGACCAAACGGCATCTACGTGATTGGCTCGAAAATGATGAGCACTGAGCTGGGAGAGATAACTGAAAGTGTAAACAAGCAATACTTAAATCTGGACTACAATTTTCGTTACGACGATCCCGCCGATCCAAATCGTTTCTTCTACCGCAGCGATCATTACAACTACGCGCGCAAGGGCATTCCCATCGTTTTCTTTTTTGACGGCGATCATGAGGACTATCACCGTCCCTCCGACTCAGTGGAGAAGATCGATTATCAGAAGATGGAGAAGCTTACTCGGACAATCTACCTAACGCTCTGGGAACTTGCCTCCCGACCAACGCGGCCCAAGGTCGACAAACCAGTGCCCGCGCAGCTGGCCGCCGGGCGACAGTGACCAATGTCCGACATGCTTCAGGAAGCTTCTGATCAAGTCGATCCATAGTCGGATTGCCATAGCCCGCGGAGTGGGCGATAGCGTAAAGCCTGGGGTGGAGCGGAGCGGAACCCCAGGATTGTTGACATACCAAGACAGAGCCCGCGAAGTGGGCGACAGCCGATTATCGTCAGTCAATTGCGGCGTTTGGGATATCGCACGCTTCGCGCGCTAAGGCAGGTCAATTCGTAAGACTTGATCAGAGCTTCCTGAAGCATGACACAAGTCTAATTGCCGCGCTCAGACACCAATCGCCGATAGGCCTCGTCACGAGATAATCCCAATTCCCGCGCTGCCTTCTTAAGCGCCGCGCGGTGGTCCATTCCTTCACTTTCATAAACTGAGACCAGAGTACTAACGCTTACTGCAACGGGCTCATCTGTTGCTTCTCCGGCAATGGCGTATCGATCAATCAGCAGCACAATCTCGCCGCGAACCGGTTCCGTGGAAAAGCGTTTTGCCAGGTCACTCAAACGTCCACGCGCGATCTCTTCGTGCATCTTTGTGAGCTCTCGGGCGATGACCGCGTTGCGTTCACCCAGAACTTCTAACGCATCCTGCAAGGTGGCGGCGATCCGGTGTGGGCCTTCGTAAACAATTAGCGTCGCCGGTACGCTGCCAAGCTGTTTGAGCCTTGCGCGTCGCGCGTTAGCTTTTGCCGGCAGAAAACCTGCAAACAAAAACTCATCGGTTGGTAAGCCAGAGGCTACGAGTGCGGTTATCAGTGCACTTGATCCAGGCACGGAAACCACGCGTGCGCCGCCTTCGATCGCGAGTTGAGTGAGTCGATAACCTGGATCACTGATGCCTGGCGTGCCGGCGTCTGAAACAATCGCCACATCGGATCCAGCTTCGATCAATTTCAAAAGTTGGGCAGCACGTTCACGTTCATTGTGGTCGTGGTAGCTGATGGTGCGAGTGCCGATTCCATAGTGATTCAAAAGTTTTCGCGTGTGGCGAGTATCTTCGCAGGCGATGAGGTCGACTTCACCAAGCAGTCTGATGGCCCGGTGAGTTATGTCTTCAAGATTACCGATTGGGGTTGCGATCAGATAGAGCGTTCCGGGCATGAAGCTATTCTAGCGTAGAAGATGCCAAGCTGGTTTGCCAGGTAAACGCTGTGCGAAGAAGAAACAGATTTTCCATTTCTCATTTTTCATCGCCAGGTCTACGACTAGCCCGCAAGGCCTCTCCTTGGAGTGCGCCGCCTTGTCGGCGCGCTTTGGCCGCGGCGCCCGTCGCCGCTTTTTGATCATTTCGCGTC
>DATEPB010000062.1:0-108552 GCA_035273425.1 Pyrinomonadaceae bacterium
CGAGCCGTCCAGCATTGCTGCGGCTAATTCAGTCTCCGGGGTGATGGTCCGGTCTTCATCCTGAAGTCGTTGCTCTCGCGAAAGAGGTGTGCCGACGCTCACGAGGACGGCGGTCAGATTGTCTTCCGCGCCGCGATCGAAACAGCGCTTTTTCAGTTCGGCGCAAGCCGCCGCCAGGTCTTCATAACTAACAAGGAGTTGGCGTAGTTCGCGGTCAGGGATATGTCGCGTGATGCCATCGGTGCAGAGCAAAAATTGGGTACCGTCTGCGACGTCAAGCACTTTCATGTCAACCTCGACACCGGCTTCGGCGCCGAGGGCGCGGCTGATCACGTTTTTGCTGGGATGATTTGCGGCCTGCTCGGCAGTCATTCTTCCAGCGCGAACCTCTTCCTCAACCACGGAATGATCGGCCGTTTCACGAAGCAGGTCACCCGTCGGCGTTAATCGATACAAGCGAGAGTCGCCGACGTGTCCAATGGTTGCGCGGTTGCCGTCAATATGGAGGCCAACCACCGTCGTGGCCATCATAGAAAATTTCGAGTTCTCCTCGGCCATCTGGTGGATTGAAGCGTTGGCGCGCTGAATCGCTATCTCCATCAGATCTTCGATGTCTGCGCCTTCAGTGTGTTGGCGAAATGCTTCATCGAGGATCTCGATCGCTGTTTGCGACGCAACTTCGCCGGCCTCGGCTCCGCCGACCCCGTCTGCCACTGCAAACACCCCACGCGCGCTGTCAGCCAAAAATGAGTCTTCGTTAAGCGGGCGTTTTGGGTTAAGCCCACGGTCGGTTATGGCTGCGGATTTGAGAGATGACCTGGAGTTCGGTTGGTTCCTTGGGTTGCTCATTGGACGGCCTCCAACTTGAGCGACGATTCACTCGCCTGCGGAAACTTCTTTGCGAGTGCCTGGTCACGCGCATTTCGATGTGAAAAAGCCATCAGCATCCCTAACATGGCAAAGCTGGTGATTAAACTAAATCCCCCGTGACTCACGAATGGCAAGGTAATACCGGTCATAGGCAAGGCCCGCAGGATACCGCCGATATTTACTAACGACTGGAAACCAACAAAAGCGGTTAGACCAGCCGCGCAGAGTTTAGTAAACATATCACGCGCGTCGAGCGAAGTACGAACACCTGCCATTACAAAGATAACCACCAGCAGGATGACAACAATTCCGCCTGTTAGACCAGCTTCCTCAGCAATTGCGGCATACACATAATCCGAGTCAGCGATAGGGATGACTTCCGGAAATCCGAGGCCCAGGCCTCTCCCGGTATTTTTGCCCGAAGCGATTCCAAATATTGCTTGCGCCGGTTGAAAAGCGAGCTTATCAAACCAGACGTCTACATTGACGATCTTTTGCATCGCTGGACTCTGTTGGGCGAGTTCCTTCAGTTTTGGGTCCTGATTAATGGCTTCTTCAAACTCTGGCTTCCACCACGAAACCTCCGGCGATGGTGGGTCAAAGCCGGCCAGCCAAAGATGGAAACGCTGTTGAATTCGCGAAGGCAGCATCGCTTGAATCGGACGTGAAATTATCGGCAGGAGTGGCACCTTCTCCTGCACTTGCCTTGGCAATGCGCCGACTACAAGTATGCTGATACCCAGCAATAACGAACCCACGAACAACAGCAATTGCGGCCAGCGTCTGACGGCGACAAGGTAGAGCGTTGTGTAGGCGCCACTGAAGATCAGCATTTGACCGAAGTCTTTGAGCGCGAAGAAGGGAACGAAAGGCATCAAGCCCATTACCAGGAGGGGAACGATGTCGCGGGCGCGTGGAATTCCCCAGTACGTTTCTGCCAAGTCTTTGTAGCGAGCTGTGAGGATGCCAGCGAATCCTAGAAGAAAAGGGATTTTCGACGGCTCCCAGGGGGTCATGTTGCCGAGTGCTTTGCCCGCGCTGGACGTAACGACCGCACCAGCCAGCGGAAGCAACGTGAACAACACGATCAGAAAACTGTTTCGCTGGATCCAAAGCAGGAACCCATCACGAAGGCACAGGATGAATGCCGCCACAAACACAACGAAGGAGAAAATCGGTATCCAGGTGTAACTCGACGTGAGTGCGTCGCCAATTGAGTAAGTAGATGCGCGCTTAGGAAGCTGCTCGATATCGATGGCCTGCGCCGGCGTTGGCGGCAATCCCATCAGTTGTTTTTTTACCGGATCGTAATTCTCGATGATGTAGCGAGTCCGCAGTGCCTCCATCTTTTGCTGGCGCGCGATGGCCTTATTGCGAGCATTGTATTCAGGGTCGCTGTAGAGGCGGTATTGAATCAACATTCCAATGCTGAAGAGGAGGATAGCTGAGGTGAACAAAATCCAGCTGCCGCGGTATCGCAGGACTCGTGACAAACCGATGAGCAGAGTCACGACCGGAATAAACATGAACAGGTCGCGGGCGGCGCCGATTACTGAAGTCTCATAGCCGCGCAGGAGGGCAGCACGATGGACGGCCCAATAACCGACGACCTCAAGGCCGATAATCAGCAGCAGAATAAAGAGATGTGATGATGCGCGACTTTTCATTGTCGATAGTTAATCCACCCAGCGCCAGGGACCCCTCCCTGGAGTGCGCCGCCACGCCACCCCAGCGCGGCTGCCGCGCCGGGGACCCCGGTTGTCGGCGCTTTGGTTGCGGCGGCTCTGCGCCGCCTGTTGACTAATGCGTATCAGGTCGCGCAAAGCCGCGACCAGCCAAAGCGCCGACAAGGCGGCGCACTCCAAGGAGAAGCATACTTACCGTCTACGTCGTTGTTGCCTTGGCGCAGCAGTTATCGGGGCCACGCCTTTAAAGTAGCCGAGGTCTCGAGCTTTCAAAACCAGAGCTGCGGCTATAGGCGCCGCCGACCTTGATCCATAACCGCCGCCCTCAACGACGACCGCCATTGCCAGCTGAGGATTCTCAAGTGGAGCAATACACAGAAACCATCCATCGATGCGTGGATGCTCCTCGTCCATAATGGTTTCTTCATACTGCCGGATAATGTTTCCACGATTGTCCCGCTCAGTTCTGATCCGCGTCTTGATTTCACCAGTCTTTTGATCGTAGACCGGCACAACCTTTTGCGCCGTTCCGGTTTTGCCTCCAGTGTTGATTCCCGCCGCTTTGACCGGCCCAAATACGCCGCGAGCAGTTCCGTGTGGACCACCGGTAACCAGTCCCATTATTGAGCGAAGCCGAGCTGCCACCTGCGGTGACATGACTTGATTAAACATTTCCGGCGGCCGGTCATACTCGATCTTCGGCTTCATTAACTTGCCATCCATGTTGCCGATCGCTGCCGCTGCCAGAGCCATTTGCAGCGGAGTCATTTGACCTGCGTAACCCTGTCCATAACCGATCAGAGCTAGGTCGTATCGGGTGACTTGTTTTCCCGTGACAATGGTCGATTCTCTGGGTGCCAGAGCGCGTTTGACTGCCTCAGTCGTCGCATTCCAAATCTCTGATTGTTTGCGACCGCGCAACGCCTCTGATGGTGTGTCGTAGGCTCCGATGCCGAGAAGCTGGGCAGCCTGTTTCAATTTTTCCCCACCGAGCTTTACGCCCATCTGGGCGAAGTACTGGTTGCACGAGACTTCGTAAGCAGTATCAATTCCAATACGCCCGTGAACTTCGCCAGCGCCACCATCGTCGTAAATGACATTCGCTCCGGGCGCCGCATAGTATCCGCCACCGCTACAATTAAACTGGGTCTCGCCCTCGCCTGCGATGAAAGCGGCGGTCATAGTCACAGTCTTGAAGGTCGATCCGGGAATGTAATAAGCACCCAGAGCACGACTTACTAACGGCCGATCACGTTGGTTGGCCTCGAGCCGTATCCAGGTTGCGTTGTCCTCTACCTCCTTAAGGCTGTATGAAGGCTCACTGTAAAGTGCAAGCACTTCTCCTGTCTGCGGATTTAGCACCGCCACCGCTCCATGTCTTCCTTTTAATTGGTCGATGGCAGCCTGCTGCAAATCGCGATCGATTGTGAGTCTTACATCGGAAGTGCCCTTCTGCGTAATTGTCTTTCCCTGGGCCACTTCCAGGGCCTCAGGCAGCGCCCCACTTTGGACGCCGAACATTGCACGTTCGAGCCCCGGATCGCCGCGATCTGAGCCCAACAGGTGGGCAAATGCTTTGTCCATTGGATATTCGCGGTTGATGTTTCCACTGGAGTCACGCTTATAGAGCGCAACTGCATTTTCCAACTTGCCGCTTCGATCAAGTAGCCAACCACGCAACGTAGATTCTGACAGACGACGGTTACGCAGATCTTTGTAACTCAACTCCTGGAATTTGTCGTTTCGTTCCCGAGCGTAATGTGCCCAATAAACGTGGAAACCAATCATCGTCAGCGACAGCAAGACAAAGGTCCAACGTAAAGCTCGCAGGCCGCGGTTGGTCGATGTTGAGCCAAGTCGCTTTTTGACTTCAGTGGGAAGATCGGCCGGGACCGCTGTGGCCACTAGCATCCCGCGACGTCTTTGAAGAAAAAGCAGAAGCAGGAGGATCAGGATTACAAACAGGAAACCAGCCAGATAGGCCAGGGTGGAAACAGCCGGCGCCCACTCGGGGACATGAGGTGTCGCGGCAGGAGTTGGTGACGCTGATTGCAGAAGGGAAAGAAATATCATTATGACGGTCAATGTCTTTTACGAGCTGAGCCGGCCAATTAACCGGCTTCGTCCTTCCGAAAGCGGACTTCTACATCACCAAAGCCGACGACGTCGCCGTCTTCGATTTGGCGCGCCTCGCCGTAAGCGATCCGCCGCCCGTTTATAAAAGTTCCATTTGTCGAACCGGTGTCAGCAACCAGCAATGTACCCTGCTGGTTCATCGTGATCGCCGCATGAAGTTTTGAAACACTCGTATCATTCAAAGCAATTTCGTTGTCGGAGACTCGTCCAACGCTGACCCGTCTGCCGCCCGGTTTCAAAGCCAAAGGAATTTCCCTCACGTTACCACGCATCGTGATTCTAGCGATCAACCTAACGTCAGGAATCTTTTCAAATGGGCTACGCTTCGGAGCTTCCATTTTTGCCTGACGCTTCGCCTCATCCTCGACCTTAAGTTCTTCCTCGAATTCACCAAACGTAGGATCGACTGAGATACCGGTCGTGAAAATGTCCACCTCAGTCTCTACTTTCGCAGTGCCAAGGGTCCGGTAACGATGGTCGTTGATATGATCGATGGCGGCCGCCAGGATTTCGTGCTCTAAATCTTTGATGATTTCGGGTGGGGCTTCCGAATGCGTCCCCCATTCGACCTTGAGTTTAAAATGATGAGGAGCGATGCGACCGCGACGACCTTCATCGCGCACCCGCTCATCAATCAGTCGCTTCATTCGCTCGATTAACTGCGAAGTTGTGAGTCCGCCTTTCGGTTCGACGGTGCGCCCAAATTTCCGGTCCACGACGTCGCCCACGTTTTCCAGAACACGGCGAAGGAGCCGTTCGGGCAACGCCTCTTCGCGTTTCTTTTTATCAGGGGGTTTGAGTTCGTCAGTCATGTTTGCAAAAAACGCAGTCCATTCCGTGACTGCGCGGGCGAAAGGTCCTTGAATACGTGGAGCGCCGCTATTCTAACTGAAACAGTTTCTGCTGAGTAGGCCCAATCTGCCGGGCTCACGGATCGCTTGCGATCCAACAAGACACTAACGGTAAGACTCTTTGGTCAAAATATTTGAGCTGACGCACCGGCTTCGCCGCCGGATGTGCGGCGGTGGCTTGCCCCGCCAGAAACGACTTACCTCTGTGCTGGGGCTACGCCCCGTGCTGTATTAGGTCAGCAGGGTTCAAAGAGAGAAATAGACCAATCTTCAACCCGAGGGCGCAGCCCGTTTGAACGGAACAACGGGTACGGCGGGGCAGAGCCACCGCCTCACATCCGGCGGCTAAGCCGATACTTATTTTCTGAAGGCTTCTCAGGCAAATCTAATCCGGTTAGTGCCACACGTTCATCTTGTGTTTAGATTCCCGTGGTTCTTAAATCACTTCAATCGACTGCGTTGCCGCGCGGCCTCGTAAAGCAGGACACCTGCAGCCACAGCCACATTGAGACTTTCCGCCAGTCCCTGCATCGGAATCCGCACAGAATCTCTAGCCAGAGCGATTTCTTCAGCCGACAACCCTTCCGACTCCGGTCCCATAATCAATGCTGACGGAACTTTCCAGTCTGCTTCATCATGATTACGGTTGGCGTGTACATTCGCGCAAATGGTTTGAACGTCTTGAGCGGCGCACCACTCGATCGTTTGCTCGTAAGATGGTCCAAACCAGATCGGCAAGCGAAACGCAGAGCCCATCGCGCCACGCAACGATTTTGGTGAGAACGGATCGCTGGTTTGTTTTGTCGCGATCACTCCAGTGGCGCCGGCCGCTTCTGCAGTGCGCAGTATGGCGCCGACGTTTACCGGGTTGTTGATGCGATGCATGACAACTATCAGAGGGTCGTCTGTTTGCTTCTCAGCAAAATCCTGTTGGGAGGAGTGAGGACGCGAAGCGAGAACAACGATGCCTTGAGGCGTTTTTGTGTAAGAGATCGATTCCAACAACTTCTCGCTAACAATCGCAGTGCGTATTGACTGAGTAGCTAGTTCAGCTAGCAACGAGGTGACTTTTTCTTTTTGCGCAAGCTGCTCAGAGAGAATGACTGCTTCGATGTCCAGATCTGAGCGAAGGACCTCTTCAGAAAGCCGCAGCCCTTCGACGAAGATGAGTTCGTCGACTTTTCCGTCGCGCACGGCGCGCGCCTGGCGGAGAAGGGGATTGTCACGGCTGGTAATGTGCATCACTACACGGTTGCGGCTTGCCGGCGCACAGTGCGGAAAGCCTATGGCTTTCCGTCACACTCTCCATTTGTCTTTGAGGCTGAGCCTCACCAAAGAAATTGTGGGCAAGCGCGGAAAGGCTCAGCCTTTCCGCACTGTGCTGCGGCAGAGCCGCGGTCCAATACCCCGTTGAACCGAGGTTCCCAGCACTACCCCGACACGTCGGCGTTTGAGAAGTCAATCTGAGCCCAGATGGGCCAATGATCTGAAACACTGAGTGGTCGAGCCACTCCCCACCTTGTGATACTAACGTTGCGCTGGAAAATCCAATCGGCGTGCAGTCTCAGCCCAGCGCCACGCCAGGTTGGTGTTCCTGATGGAATTGGTGTCGCGTACCCACGACCCTCCAGAAACTTTCGGGTTTCTTCAACCTTCTTCCCAAACAGCGTATTGAAGTCTCCGAGAATCAGTTTTGGCCCATCAAACTTGTCCGCTTCAGAAACGAGTACCTCGAGTTGCGCAAGTTGTCCTCCCACGGCTGCGTGCGGATCGACATGGGCATTAATGATTCGCAGATTGTTACCACCGACCGATAATGTGGCGGCGACAGCCAGCCGCGGGCGCCAGGCACATTCTTGCCATGGCAAGTCAATGCGAGTGACGTCGCTAAGTGGCAACCGACTTAGCAGGGCAACTCCGGTGTCGCCCGGATCATGCAAATCTATAGGCTCCTCAAAATCGAGCCACCATTGTCTGTTTTTTGGTTTTACTCCGCGAGGAATACCAGCTGGAGCATGGACCCAAGACATCTGCAATTGATCCGCCAGTTCCCGGGCTACATGATGTTTACCAGCACGCTGAGTCTGCTTGTCCGCTTCCTGCAACGCGATTACGTGCGGCCTCGGCAATAACTTCCTATCCGAAAAAGCGCGGGCTGCAATTTGAATGTTGGCAGCGACCTGTGCCGGGCGACGAGCGGAATTCACGAGACCTGACTTGCGCAACAATCCGCCTGAGATGAGGTACTGCCCGACTGCGTAGCGAATGTTGTATGATGCTACGACGATGCTTGAGGCCTCGGTCGCGACCTGGCTTACGAGATCGGTGCCGCCAAATTCAATCTTTTCGGATTCTCGAAGTGGGGGAATCGCGGTCGCCATCGCACATTATCTTTACGCGAAATGACGGATATTACAAAAGCAGTTTTATGATTCGCAGCGTAATCGCAGTTGTAGATGACATGTTTTTCGTCTCGAAGATCAGGGCTACCGGGAAGGCTCTGGGTATGATCGTTAAGTTTCCTCGCACGTTAGAGGCCTTCAGGGACACCGTCGAAGATGAAGTGCCGAACTTGATCATTGTCGATCTTCACAATACCAAAGTTGATCCAATAGCACTGGCTACCGAACTGAAGTCGAGCGAGCTTTCGAAGCACACTCCCTTGCTGGGATTCTTCTCCCATGTGCAGGCGGATTTACAACGAAAGGCTACTGAGGCGGGTTACGATGAAGTGCTGCCTCGCTCTTTATTTGCGCGGGATTTGGCCCACGTCCTCGCGGGCCAGATAAGAAACCAAAACCAGGATGGCAAAACTGGGCGGTAAGAGTTTTTTACCTTACGGCAGCAGGTGTCATCACCTCATGAATCGCGCGCACCTCGATCACTAACTCTTCGTATTGATCCAGAGTCAGTGCCTGGGCACCGTCCGATAGCGCCTGCTCTGGTCGATCGTGGACCTCGACTATTAATCCATCGGCCCCTACCGCAACACCCGCTCGAGCCAGCGGCGTAACCATGTAGTTTTTCCCAGTGCCATGAGATGGATCGACAATCACCGGTAAATGCGAAACACGACGAACCGCAGGCACTGCGGCCAGATCCAGAGTGTTGCGTGTGTGCTGAGAGAAGGTGCGAATTCCTCGTTCGCAAAGGACAACCTGCGAGTTACCCTCTGACATGATGTATTCGGCGGCGAGTAACCACTCGTCGAGCGTGGCTGAGAGACCGCGCTTCAAAAGCACCGGCAGCCCGGATTTTCCGACGCGCCGCAGGAGGGTGAAGTTCTGCATGCTGCGGGCACCGATCTGAATTACGTCGGCGTAGCGTTCGACCAAATCGACGCCCGGTTCATCGAGTGCTTCGGTGACGATCTTAAGTCCGTGCTCATCCCGCACATCAGCCAGGATCTTTAGCCCATCTTCGCCTAACCCCTGAAAAGCGTAGGGAGACGTCCGTGGCTTGAACGCTCCACCTCGGAAAAACTGAGCACCGCTGCGTCGAACCACTTCTGCAATAGTCAGAGCTTGAGTCCGACTCTCCACTGCACACGGACCGGCGATGATCGTTAATACCTCGCCGCCAATTACAGCGTCGCCGACACGCACTACTGTTTTTTCTATGCCGGGGCCTTGCGTAACCAACTTGTACGGCTTGGTGATGCGGACAGCTTCCGATACGCCGGGCATGTTCTCAAACCGTCCGGGATCCACAGAGCTTTGGTTACCGGTAATGGCGATTGCTGTGCGGCCAGCACCCTGTATCGCGTGAGCGGTAAACCCGAGTTCTTCAATAACGCGGGTGACAGCTTTAATCTGACCGTCCGTCGCGTCGACTTTCATTACGATTAACATAGCTTTTGGCTGATTCTACTTTCCCGGGCAGCAAGCGTAAAGGACGTGTACTGACACCCAGTCCGCGATGGGAGGAGGACGACCAAGCAAATCATTAGTTTGCTTTACGTGCGCTCCGGCAGACCGATGATGCGGCGTACTTCACTCAACGTCTCCGCTGCGATGGTGCGAGCTTTTTCCGACATCTCACGCACCTGCGCGTTAACTGTCGCTGTATTGGCTGCAATCTCCGTCCGTCTGCTACGGAGATCGGAGATTAGTTCGACGAGGGCATCAGCGACAGCTTCCTTGAGCTGGCTATACTTGAGCCTCCCATTCTCGTAGTCGCTCATCAGAGTTGCCGCCTCGGTGGTTTTTCCACACGCTTTCAAAATCTCAAACAAATTGAGTACACCAGGACTCATCGCGCCAGCGCTGTCGCCACTATCGGTGACCGCGGATTTGATTTTCGCTCGAATGGACTGTTCGTCCTCGAACAGCCCGACGTAGTGACGCTCGCCTAAGCTCTTGCTCATTTTTTTTGTAGGCGTCACGAGTGACATCACTTTTGGTGTTACCGTGAATAACGGCTTGGGCTCAGGGAAAAACTCGACGCCAAACTGATTATTAAAACGTCGCACTAATTCTCGAGACAGTTCCAGGTGTTGCTCCTGATCTTTGCCCACCGGAACATGTTGCGCGCGATACGCCAGGATGTCCGCCGCCTGAAGTACCGGATAGACAAACAATGCCGCCGAGACAAATTGTGTAGCGTCGCCACCCTCAATAATCTCGGACTTGTCTTTGAACTGCGTCATCCTTCGCAGATCGCCATAGGGAGTAATGCTGCTAAGTATCCAGAAAAGCTCAGCATGCTCGGGGACCAGGGACTGAATGAAGAGAATCGCTTTGTTAGGGTCGATGCCGCAGGCAAGCAGATCGATGACCATGCGTTCCGTATTGGCCCGCAGTCGTACTGGATCATAGGGCATCGTGAGGGCGTGCAAGTCCACGATCACATAAATACACTCGTACTGATCCTGCAGCGCCACCCAATTTTTGACAGCGCCAAAGTAATTGCCGATATGCATTTCGGCTGTCGGTTGAATGCCTGAGAGCACTCTCGATGCCATTCCCAAATCCTTTCTAATATCTCGTTCTATGCATTAACGATTTCCATGCTCGCAGTGGTATGAGGTCCCACCACGCGGGAGCGGGTGGGTTCCTAACTTCCAAATTCGATCTCACTGCATTCGTCCTGGCGGTAACCAGTGCCGAATCGTCTACCCACCCGCTACCGCATGGTGGTACCGACCTCATGACCCTAAGGCTCGTACAACCCTCCAGACGCAAACTAAGAGTTTACTTTACATGCGCTCGGGAACTTCGATGCCCAGCGTCGCCAACGCGTGGGTTAACCGGCGCCTGGTAATCTCCGCCGCCGTAATCAGCACCGCGCGTTTCGTTTCATCCTCTTCAGATATGATCCGGTGACGATGATAGAAAAGATTAAACGCCCGCGCGAGTGCGAACGTGTACTTCGCCAAATTTGCTGGTTCAGCCGACGTGGCCGCCTGGGTGATTACCTGGTCGAGTTGCTCCGCCAACATTACGAGTGACCAAATCTCAGTGCCCGCTTCGCCCGCAAGCACTGCTGTCACCTTTTCAACGGTTTCGTCGCTCGCATCCTTGATCGCAAGGATCGCGCTTGCGACAGCCTCGTTATCGAGCTTACGAAAGATGGAATTCGCCCTAACCGCAGCGTATTGGCAGTATGGGCCAGTCTCACCCTCGAACGACAGCGCCTCCTTAAAATCGAAAGCGATCACGGAGTTGCGCGTAAACTTCAGCAGAAAGTAACGCAATGCGCCCACCGCAATCTTATGCGCAGTAGCCTGCTGTTCCTCGGCCGAGAGTTCCGGATGACGCGTTTCAACTTCGCGAAGAGCGCCGGATTCAAGACGGCTGATCAGATCGTCGGCCTTAACGCCGAGCCCCTTGCGGCCACTCATCTCTATGTAGGGGCGCGCCGCATCCTCCGCGCTCAATTCGATACCGAGTTCGGCGCACGCCGCTGGCGAGAGCGCAACCATCTCATAGCTGAGATGAACGCTGGCATCGGCGCCTACGTCAGGTACCACCGCCGCGACGCCGCGCGCGACAATCTCCTGCGGATACGACTGACGCGAATCGATAACGTTGTAGACCTTTACGCCTTCACCGAAGTTGGGACGCGGTACCTCAGGAAGAATTTCAGCGTTAGGCTCCGTCGTCGTCACCCAGGTCACTTTTCCATCCGGATATGAACGAAACGGTTTGTAATTGAAATCAAGACCGAGACGTCCCAGTTTCCAAAGTTGGTAAGCGATATCTTTTCCGGTGTAGGTTACGGTTCCGTTTGATCGAACAATTATCTTGTCAGATTCGTGCTCGTCGGTGCCGGTGTGCGATTCAAAAGGCATTACCCAACAGCCGGCGTGCTTGCCCTCGGATTCATGTCTAATCACGCCAGCCTTTTTCATTAGCTCAAAAGCGCGATCCCAGAAGTGCAGATGCAGAATGTCAGATTCGCGCGCCAGCAGATCGTAACGAATGTCCAGCCGCTCCATGGTTGCCAGAATGCATTCGACGTTGCGGGTAGCCACGTAGTCCGCCAGTTCAGCGGTCGAACTGTTTCCTTCCTCGAGCGCATGCAAAACGTCTGTACGAAATTGGATCTTCTCGGGATTTAGTGGGGCGGCAGGATCTCCGTCGCGGTAGAAGAGACCGACCTGCGTGTAGAGATCCCAGCAGTAGTAATCAAAAGGACGATCGGGTGGAAGTGACTTATCCAGCTCTTTGATGTCTTCCAGATTCAACTTTTGGATGTGCATAAAACCGACGACCACATCCGCTACCTGAACCCCCGTGTTGTCGATATAGTTCTGGACTTCTACGCGTTCGCCGTCAGCCTGAAGGATTCTGACAAACGAGTCGCCGAGGACAGCATTTCTCACATGACCAATGTGGGCCGACTTATTCGGGTTGATGCTGGTATGTTCAACCATCATCTTCCGGCGATCGGAAAGCGACGTTTCAGCTAACTCAGGTCCTTCATAAACGACAAACTTCGAGAGCAATTTAGCCCGGTCGAAGAAGACGTTAAGGTAACCGGCTCCTGCTACTTCAACCCGGGCAACCTCCGGTAAGTCTTCAAGTTTGGTCTTCAGTTGTTCGGCGATCGAGCGCGGCGCAAGCTTCACGCCGGTGCCCTGTTTGACGAGTTTCGCCAGCTCGAAAGCAACCGGAAAAGCGAGATCGCCAAGGTCCGGACGCGGAGGAGTCTCGGCGTTGAACTGCTCCAACTCAACCCCGAATAGACCGAGGGCTGCGCTACGCACTCTCTGTCTCAATCTCTGATGTATCTCGATCAGCGTCACTTCGATTCGAACCTCACATGCATGAGAAAAGCTGCAATTGCAAAAGCGCAAAGTATAGCTTACGTACTTGCACTTGGCGAAAGTGACTGTTATTGGCTAGTGATCTGATCCCGAATCATTCACCTCCTTGGAGTGCGCCGCCTTGTCGGCGCTTTGGCCGCGCGCAGCGCTGTCATCCCTAAGCACCTTTGAGCAATCACGAGCCTATTGCCCATCAAGCTGCGACACAGTCGCAGCTGGCCAAAGCGCCGACTAGGCGGCGCACTCCAAGGAGTTGGCCCTTCTTGACACTTTTGGACAGCGCTCTGTTACCATCCGTCCTCCATGCACACAGCTTCGAGATCAGTGATCTCAAAGGAATTAGCCGAGCGTTTCCAAGAGGCTAGCCATGTTCTGGTTCTGACAGGCGCCGGCGTTTCCGCAGAATCAGGTGTGCCGACCTTCCGAGGAGGTGGTAACAGCGCGGTTTGGAAGGGTATGCCCTTTGACGTGATTTCATCGGCGAGCATGGTGCAGCAAGACTTACCGGCAGTATGGGAATGGTTTGATTACCGTCGAAATCTTCTTGGACCATTGCAACCAAATGCAGCACATCGTGTGATCGCCGGTTGGCAAAATCGATTCGAGGAGTGCACTCTGGTTACCCAGAACGTCGACGGTCTTCACCAGAAGGCAGGTTCGCGGGACGTCATCGAGTTACATGGAAGTATCTGGCGTGCGCGGTGTGTCAGCTGTGGGGCTCGTTACGCGATCTCGATGGACGAGATTCGTCCGACACTGTGCGCCGGCTGTGGGGACCATCTTCGCCCTGACGTAGTGCTGTTTGGCGAGATGTTGCCAGCTGGTGCGTTTGAGCTAGCGGTTGCGAAAGCGTCGGAATGTGACCTGTGTTTTATCGTCGGTACTTCAGGCCTGGTTTACCCGGCTGCCAGCCTTGCGGAGGTTGCCAAAATCGCCGGGGCCTTTGTTTGTGAAGTGAATCCTGAGCAAACCCCTTTGTCGACGCTGTGCGATGAAGTGCTTTCCGGAAAGGCCGGGGAAGTTCTGCCACTGTTTGCTACGTTATGAAAACTGTTTACTTCGACTGTTTCGCGGGTGCCAGCGGCGACATGATCCTTGGAGCCATGATCGCGGCCGGCGTTGACGCGCAACAACTCAACGCGCAAATCGCCCTGCTTGGGATCACGGGGTACCAACTCGAAGTCAAAACGGTCGATCGCTCGGGTGTCAGCGCAACCTACGTCAACGTCGTTGTCCCGCACGAACATAAACACCGGCATCTGGCTGACATACTCAAAATCATCTACGAGTCGGGGCTCTCAGACTCGGTCAAACATCGAGCTGCAAAGATCTTCTCCCGGCTCGCCGAGGCTGAAGCAAAGGTGCACAACGAAGCTGTTGAACGGATCCACTTTCATGAAGTTGGGGCACTTGACGCGATTATCGACGTAGTTGGGGCGGCGATCTGTTTTGACCTCCTGGGTGTAGAGCGCTTTGTTTCTTCCCCACTCCACGTTGGCAGCGGAACTGTTGATATGGACCACGGGCGGTTTCCCGTGCCTCCACCTGCGGTTGCAGAGTTGCTTCGGGGAGTACCATTTTATTCCACCGATATTTCCGGAGAACTGGTTACACCGACAGGCGCTGCAATTATCACGACCGTTTGCGACGAGTTTGGCCCGCTGCCGCAGTTACGATTGGAACAGACGGGCTACGGCGCTGGTACACGCGAATACAAGAAGTTCCCCAACGTATTGCGAGTCCTGATTGGTGATGATCAGCGCAGTGCCCATACTGAACGGCTTACCATGCTGGAAACCAACATGGACGATATCTCGCCACAGATTCTCGGCCATGTAATGGACCGCGCCTTCGAACTGGGAGCACTGGATTGCTATTTCACCTCGGTGCAGATGAAGAAGAATCGCCCTGGAGTGTTGCTTTCAGTTCTGTGTCGAGGCGAGATGCAGGCTCAGTTGAGCGAAATGCTATTTGCGGAAACTACGACGCTCGGGATTCGCTCGTACGAAGTCGAACGTCGGGCTTTGGAGCGGAACATTGTCAAGGTCGAAACGCAGTATGGGCCAATCGATGTTAAAGTAGCTCAACTCAACGGTCACGTGATCAAAGAGATGCCGGAGTATGAGCAATGCCGGCGGGCGGCCGTGGCGGCGGGAGTGCCGTTACGCGAGGTTGAAGATGCAGCGCGGGCCGCGTTTGGCAAAGTCCAGGGAAGCAAATGAAGAGCCTGAGATGACGACCAAGTTATCCGAAGAAAAGAAGACTGAAGATTTGCCACCCGTCGATCTTGAAAAGATCGCTCAAGGTGTTCGTCTAATCCTCGAGGGCCTGGGTGAGGATCCTGAGCGTGCGGGGTTGAAAGGCACCCCTCGCCGGGTTGCAGAGATGTACGCGGAATTGACGTCCGGCATGCGGGAAGATCCGAGTCAGCATGTGGTTCCACTTCCGGGTGATAAGCATGACGAGATGGTGATCGTTAAGGACATCAGCGTTGCTTCGGTATGTGAGCATCATCTAGCACCTTTTGTTGGCAAGTGTCACATTGCCTACATCCCCAAAGAAGGACGCATCGTGGGTATATCGAAACTCGCGAGACTTGCGGAAGCCTTTTCGAGGCGTTTGCAATTGCAGGAACGCCTGACGACTGATATCGCGAACACCCTCTTCGAAGGTCTGAAGCCGATCGGTGTGATGGTTGTGATCGAAGCATCTCACACCTGCATGACCCTGCGAGGCGTCAGAAAAGCGGATGCAAAAACTGTGACTTCTGCGGTGCTGGGAGGCTTTCGCACCGACTTGCGAACGAGAGCCGAAGCTATGTCTTTGATCACGGGAGGAAGCTGACGGAAGGGTTTCAGAACGATTTTCCATATCTCATTTGTCATTTTCCATTTGTCATTGCTGACGAACTCACAGTTGAAATCGTGAACTTATCGTTCGCAAACACTACTGAGATCTGGCAACCATTCCTGAATGACAAATGAAAAATGATAAATGATATATGGAAAATGGCTTTGTTTCACCCAACACAAAAACATTTTCAATGTCATTTTACATAACCACTCCAATCTTCTACGCGAACACCCTGCCACATCTCGGGCATCTCTACGTGATGATCGTTTCGGATACGATTTCTCGACACAAGCGGCAGCAGGGAATTGAGACATATTTTCTTACCGGCACAGACGAACATGGAATCAACATCGAGCGATCAGCCAGGAAGGCTGGGCGTTCTCCGAAGGAGCAAGCCGATTACGTTGTCAACTACTTCAAGGAGATGACTTCGGCCTTCGGTCTCGACACGGCGCACGGCGGCTACGACATTTTCATGCGCACGAGTGAGCCCTTTCATTACGAGGGCGTAAGCGAGCTGTGGCGTCGAGCAGCGCGTGCGAAAACGCCGAAAGGTAACTCGGCGATTTACAAGGGGCACTATGAAGGTTGGTTTTGTGCACCTTGTGCTGCCTACAAAACTGAAGATGAGTACAACAAGCCAAAGCTCGAAGGCGAATCGCCGACATGTTTGATTCACGATACACCGCTGGACCGAGTTTCAGAGGATAGTTACTTTTTCCGACTCTCCGATTATGCGGGGGCGCTGCTCGAACTATATGAAAACCCAGGCGACTTCGTTCAGCCCCAATCACGAAAGAACGAGGTGATCAGTTTTGTTCGTGGCGGTCTTCAGGATCTTTCAATCAGTCGACTGAAGAGCTCGGTCAGTTGGGGTGTACCGGTGCCGGATGACCCGGACCACACGATGTACGTTTGGTTTGACGCGCTTAGCAACTACATCACGGCAATCGGGTTCGGAAATGAAGAACGACAACGAGTCGCAGGCTTCGAGAAGTTTTGGCCAGCGTTGCATCTAGTCGGCAAAGATATCCTGCGTTTTCACGCGGTCTACTGGCCCGCATTTCTAATGGCCGGAGGTGTAGAACAACCCCGTGGGGTAGTTGCGCACGGGATGTGGGTCGACCCGAACGGCCGGAAGATGTCAAAAACGCTTGGCAACGTGATTGAGCTGGATGTCTTACGTAAATATTTTCCCATTGATGCCGTTCGGTATTTTTGTCTTCGCGAGATGGTTTTCGGTCAGGACGGACGTTTCGGATATGAGCCGCTGATCGATCGCACGAATAGCGACCTCGCCAGCGGCCTGGGTAATCTTTCCAGTCGAACGCTCACGATGATTTCCCGCTACTGCGAAAGTCGTATTCCGTCCGGGGTTATTTCGGAAGATAAACTGCTGGCGGCCAAGCGCGTCGGATTCGATACGGACGAGACGACGCTGTCCGGATTTGTCGAATCAGCGCGAAATCAATTTCTACAGCACCTGGAAGTATTTGCGTTTAGCAAGGCGCTGGAAGTCGCCTGGTCCATTGTGGCGCGGGTGGACAAAATGATCAGCGATGCCAAGCCGTGGGAGTTGGCAAAGGATGCAAATCAAAAACAGACGCTTGATGCGGTGCTCTATCGCGCTGCAGAAACGTTGCGTTGGCTTTCGGTATTGCTGTATCCGATCATGCCCACCTCGATGGAGCAGCTTTGGAAACAGCTAGGACTTAATGGCTCGCCGGCTCAACTAAACCCGGCTCAGCTGAAGTGGGGGGAACTTTCAAGTGGGACGGCGATTGGCGAGGTTCAGGCGCTTTTCCCAAGGATCGACAAGGTGAAAACGATGAAGGATATTGAGGAGCAGGGGCGGGAAGTAGCCGAGACACAGGGTGACAGTTCAAAGTCCGAAGGCCAGAGTCAGGGTTCTGGAGAGCATGCCACGGAAGCTGATGCCGTACCGAACGCGCCTACGACGGCGTCCGATACACCGCCGCAACATGCGACTGAAGCCGAAGCAGTTCCCGGTGTCGCCACATACATAGACATCACAGACTTTACGAAGGTTGACTTGCGCGTGGGCCAAGTGCTCACCGCTGCTCGTATTCCGAAAGCAGACAAACTGCTCCTCCTTACCGTAGACGTTGGCGAAGAAGCTCCGCGCACGATTCTGGCTGGAATTGCGGAACACTATGAACCGGAATCAATGGTCGGTCGGAAGATTGCCGTGGTTTCAAACCTGAAGCCGCGGAAGATGCGCGGCCACGAATCACAAGGAATGTTGTTGGCCGCATCCGTCGGCGAAGGGGACCGTCCGGTGCTTGCCACATTCACCGAAGATGTCCCAAATGGTGCAAGGCTTAAGTAGCTAACTGATATTAGGCTGCTCGCCGAATTTCTTTGCCAGACTCGTCAGATATTTCTCCATCTGGTACGTGTGTCCAATCACATACTTTGAGATTACTCGAAAGACTGGATTGGACACGTTGCCGATCTCAGTGATCTTCACATCACTACCTTCAGGTGTTGGTGTGATATCAATTTCCCATCTCCCGCTGAACGGTCCCTCCTCGGCAATTTCCCGCGTCATGCGATTAGGCGGTGTCGAGACTGTAGTAGCCAGTTTCAGCGTGTTCCCGTCCTTGTAGGCTTCCTGCCAAACTGGTTTTCCATTCTGTTCGCCGGCGGCGGTAACGCTGGCAATATCGTCGCGCCATTTTGGTTCGTTTGCATGATCGTTGATCGTGTCCCACACGGCCTGTGGTGCTTGCCTCGTCTTCAGTGTTCTTGAGACCTGATGATTCGCCGGCGTAAGCAAACCGAGGGTCACTACACCGAGTACCACAGCAACGATCACCCCGGCGATAATCAGCAGCAATTTCTTCATGGTTTAGCCTCCCGAAGTTTGCAGGATAGTAATCGCTGAGATCGCGTTCGTAAATGATTTCGAAACTTGGTCGGTGGGGCAGCGCCCGTCTAGTCCGTGGTGTGAATCCTGTTGATTCCTGGCGGCATGGAACATGCACGAACGACTTCCAGGATTTATCAAGCCACCGATTAATCCACTCCCCCGATCGTCAAAACCTGAGGAATAACGCCAAAACGGTGTCTATTCGTCTCCCACCTAATTTGCTGATTGTGTAATAAGTGCCCACACCAGGAAGTAAAACCTACATCCCCGCATAAGACTCTTAAGTCACCGTCCACACATCATCAAGGAAGCCTATCCATGAACCCCATCCTCTCTAGATGCAGGCCCGTCTCCATCGTCGCAACTTTCATCGGTTTAGTCTGTGTCCCTCAGGCACTCGGTAAGACCGTCGAAACAAAGAATTCAAAAACTAAAGCTCAGATCACATCGTCGAAAGCATCCCGCGAAACTACAGCGAAAGCGTCGACCGCCGATCTGAAAAAAAAGTCGAAGCGCCAGAAGGAAGAACTGCGTCGTGCTGAACAGCTCCGAAAGGCTGAAGCCGCTCGGGCAGCAGCAGTTACTAAACAAAGAGACGACGATGAATCTCTTCGTGAAGACGTCGAGTCGATGATCGCCAAGGATGATCTGAGTGGCGAAGATCCAGCGGTGCGACAAGTTGCTTTGAAGGCTCTGGGCAATCACGCGGGAACCGTCGTAGTGATGGACCCGAAGACTGGGCGCGTCTATTCGATTGTGAATCAACAGTGGGCTGTGCGGGAGGGTTTCAAACCATGCTCCACGATCAAACTCGTGACCGGACTTGCGGGTTTGAGTGAACAAGTTATCGATCCAGACGACACCACGACTATCTCAGACTCAAACAACGTGAGTTTGACTAACGCGCTCGCATACTCCAAGAACGGGTATTTCCAGCAAGTGGGAGGTCAAGTCGGGTTCGAAAAGATGTTGTCTTATGCGCGGCAACTGGGATTGGGCGAAAAGACAGGGATCAACATGCGGAACGAATTCACCGGTCGGATTCCTGGCGCTGGTGACCGTTCAGGCATCGCACGAATGTCGTCGCATGGCGATAATTTTGAGGTAACACCGCTGCAATTAGCCACGCTGGTATCCGCAATCGGAAACGGCGGGAAGTTGATATCTCCATTTGTGGTTCGATCTCGACAGGATGAGACGAAGTTCCGCACTAAGGTCCGTCGCCAAATTCCTATCGATTCGGAAGCGTGGCGAACAATGATTCCGGGCATGGTTGGCGCAGTGAATTACGGCTCGGGACGGAAAGCTCATGATCCGGCTCAGACTGTCGCCGGCAAGACGGGAACGTGCATCGAAAATGGCAGATGGGTCGGATTGTTTACCTCGTATGCACCGTTGGCCCATCCCACGCTCTCCGTCGTCGTGATCACAAGGGGAACGGACGCTCGTGGACATCTGCCGGCAGCAATTGCCGGCCGAATTTACCGCGATCTCAACGGTCGCTTTGGAACTGTAGCGAATCCTCAAATAGCTTCAACGAGGAAATCGTTCTCATCAACACCAATTGATATTTCTGACGACGACAGAAACGAGATGGGAAATCGGACACGTTTATCTGGAGCAAGGAATGGGGCAGTTAATTCTGAGGTGAAGCCCGTGCTAATGCAGATTCCGGCGCGAACGCCCCGTGTTGAGCCGCAAGACCTTATTACGGCGCCACCAGTGAACCTCGATGGTCAGACAAGGCCACGTCGGGTTTCGAGCATGTAGAAATAGATCAGAAACAAGAAAACGCCGCGATATGAATCGCGGCGTTTTTGTTTTGGGCTATTGTTCGACGACCTAAGGCCGGCCGCCCAGGATGCCACCGAGAATGTCCCCGATCCCGATGCCGGTCCCGCCGCCGTTGCGATAACCGCCGTTTTGCGCGTACTGGCGGTAACCCTGATCGTAGCCGCGAACAAAGCCCTCACGAAACTCCTGCGAAGAGGCGTTGCGATAGTGCCTGGAGCGCTGCGGATCGTAGCTCTGGCCCCGCTGACCGTCGCTTGATCCGGTTTCGATCCCTTGCTGGTAACCGCGATTTAGTTCGGCTTGATTGCCGTAGCCGCCGTAGCCACCGTAACCGCCATTGGTCGGATAGCGACCAGTGTTGTAACCGCCGTTTCGATACCCGTCATTTCCGTAGCGACCGTTGCCGTAGCCGGCATACTGCCGGTAGCCCTGGTCATAACCACGCACGAATCCTTCACGGAAGGCTTGTGACGAAGCATTATTGTAATAACGAGATCTTTGCGGGCTGTAGCTCTGTCCACGTTGAGCGTCGCTCGATCCGGTGTTAATACCCTGTTGGTAACCACGGTTTAGTTCGTATTGTGAGCCGTTGTCATAACGGCCGTTTTCGTACCGACGATTTCGGTTCCAGTCGTCTCTTCGATTGTTGCCCCACCGGTTGTCATCGCGATTCCGGCGCTCCCATTTTCGTTTGTCTTTCTTGTTCTTTGCTTGAGCTGTGATGCTCGTAGCCGATGTAATGCCAAAAACCAAAGCGAAAGCCAAAATGGCGCCGCTGAATCCTTTCTTCATATAAGCCCTCCGTTCGAACCTCGACTTGGTTCGGCCAGAGGGCAATGATTATGCCGTTTATGCAGGGAACGAATTACCAGATATTTTGAAGAGGGCTGACTTACCAAATCGTGCAGGCAGTTCTACATCATGTCCGATTTGGAATAATGTGTGGATGAATCGCTATTGGAGAATCTCAAACTTTGTGACGGGATGAATCTCCCAGGCTGTCGCTCGCCAATTACCTGGCCGGAGCGGGGCAATATTCTCCGACTCGCCCGCATGGCTTTCATCAAACATCAGCCAACCTTCAAAGCGAACGCGGCGACCCAACAAATTCTTTCTCAACGTCGCCGCAGACCAGTCCCAACCCTGCCGCGTTGCCCAGTCTTCCATTCGTGGCGTAGTCTCCAGCACCACTTGTTCAGATGGGGGCGCGTCAGGCTTAAGGCCGATATGGATGTGTGTATCGCGGCGTCCTGGTACGTGACAGTTGGTCAACTCGAGCGGTCCGGATGCTACAGAGACGACGAAACCTTCGACTGAGGCCGCTTGGGTTGCAGACCAACGGTTCCAATCCGGGCCCGGCTCAAGCAGAGCCTTCAGCGTAACGCTGTTATTGAAGTCGGAGGGCTGCGGAAGTGTCGTTCGATTCTTCAGACTGTAGAATCGCCGGAGTTCTTGAGTGAGACCTAGACCTGAGGATGGGCAACTCGTCCTCCCCGCGATCACCAAGAGAGTAACCACAAAGACTCCCAGTAGCAGGAAGATCACTAATCTTTGCCGGTGCGCCATGAAGGTTGGGATAGTAAGGCGTAGAGCGCAAATGGTAAACAGTAAGAGCCGAGCGAAATAGCCGGAGTAGGCGGCCAGCAGTACACCAAGAGGGAATCGCGAATGTTTGTTGACTCGCATGCACACATCGATGGGCCTGAGTTTGATTCGGATCGTGCTGAAGTGATTGAGCGTGCGAACGCTGCTGGAGTAACGGCGATTCTAAATGTGGGAACGGGCGATCCACACAACGGCGTCTTTGAACGCGCGGTGGAGTTTGGTGAGCAGCATAGTTCTGTGTTCACAGCCATCGGGACACACCCTCACGATGCGCGTCTCTATGACGATGCCGCCGATGACCTAATCAGAAGTCTCATTACCAAGAGGTCGAAAATAATTGCCTGGGGCGAAATCGGCCTGGATTTTCATTACGACAACTCTCCGCGCGATGTGCAGATGAGTGTGTTTCGCCGTCAACTAAAATCCGCGCGAGACATGGACTTGCCCGTCATCATTCACACGCGTGAAGCCGAGGACGAAACGATTCAGATATTGAAGGATGAATGGACTGGAGCTCGACGAGCGGGCGTGATGCACTGTTTTAGCGGGTCGCTGGCGCTGGCGCGACAGGCAATAGAATTAGGTTTCCTAATCTCGTTTTCTGGAATCGTTACGTTTAAGAAAGCTGAAGAGTTGAGAGCCGTTGCGCTCGACGTGCCGTTGGATCGACTCCTCATCGAAACTGATTGTCCTTTTCTGGCCCCCGTTCCTTATCGCGGAAAGCGAAACGAGCCTGCTTATGTCCTGGAAGTCGCGCGTTGTTTGGCGGACCTGCGGGGTATGGAGATCAGCGAAATGGCCCTAATCACCAGCTCAAACTTCTTTAGCGTGTTTGAGATTGAACCGAGCTCGATGCAATGAAGAATATGCTGGGATGCGGCCCGCTTAGTCGGGGCTTTCTATTTAGCGAACAGTTTCACATGCCCGGGTTTTGATGTTATTCTCGCCTAAAGTAATCAATCCAAGCACAGAGAGCGTAATGGCCCAACAGAATTCTTTTGACATTGTTTCTGAGGTTGATCGAGCGGAAATCGCCAACGCTTTGAATCAAACCATAAAGGAAGTCCGGCAGCGTTTCGACTTCAAGGGCAGCTCCGCCAACGTCACTCTGGAAGCACATGAGCTGATCCTTACGGCTGAAGATGAGACGAAGCTGCGCAATATGAACGACATCCTGCAGCAAAAGCTGGTGCGCCGTGGTGTTCCTCTAAAGGCCCTTAGTTATGGCACCGTTGATCCTGCAGCGGGTGGAACGGTCAGACAGCGAGTTCAAATTCAACAAGGTATCCCGCAGGACAAGGCTAAGGAAGTGGTGAAGTTCATTAAGGACTCAAAGGCAAAGGTCCAGGCGTCTATACAGGGCGACGTCGTCAGGGTTTCTGGAAAAGATCGAGATACGCTGCAGGCAGTAATTGCCGGCCTCAAAGGCAAGGACTTCGGTATCGACATGCAGTTTTCCAATTATCGGAATAATTAGCAGAGCTGGGCGCGAGCAAATACTTAAAAATGCAGGCAACCGACCAAAGCGCATTGCTGGATGACGTTGAACTGACCGCCAGGCGGATCTTCAGTTTGATTGCTGGCGATCTGGCGCAGGTCGAAGCAGAGTTTGAACGACAGGCTCACTCGAATGTTCAGGTCATTTCTTATCTTGGAGAGTACCTGCGAGCTTCGGGTGGAAAGCGGGTGCGCCCGGCGTTAACGATCCTTGCAAACTACGCAGCTGGCGGTGACGGTTCGAGTTATAACTCGATTCGCATGGCCACTGTCATGGAGTTTCTCCACACCGCTACTCTCGTTCACGACGACATCATTGATAACGCGGAAACGCGTCGGAATCGTCCCACGGTAAACGCTTTGTATGGCAACGAAACCGCTGTTTTGATGGGCGACTGGCTTTACATGTCGGCTTTCGAAACCAGCCTCGCCGAACGCTCGTTGCCGATTTTGGACATCCTCACCCGAGTAACCCGCAAAATGACTGAGGGTGAACTTCTTCAACTCACCACACTTGGACGCAGCGATATTTCTGAAGAACAGTATCTCGACATCATCGAACGAAAGACTGCGTATTTGTTCAGCGCTTGCTGCGAAGTCGGCGCAATTCTTGCTGGCGCCAACGAGGATCAAAGAACAGCCCTCGCAGACTATGGCAGAAATCTAGGTATGGCTTTTCAGCTCACGGACGATTTGCTCGACTTCACTTCGAGTGACGACGCGTTAGGAAAAGGTGTGGGTGTAGATCTGATAGGCGGCAAGGTAACTCTGCCGCTGATAGATTTAATGTCTTACGACGCGTCTTACCGCGACAGGGTTGAGGCCGTGATGCGTGAAGGCACCTACGTAAAACTAACCCGGGAAGAGCTTCGCTCAGCCCTCGAGGGGTCTGGCTCACTTGAGCGAGCCCGGTCCAGAGCTGATGCATTTGCGAGCGACGCAACTCGAAACATCGATGGCTTACCCAGTTCGAAGTACGCCGAGTCTCTAAAATCCTTGCCTTCCTACGTCCTCGAGCGGGATCGCTGATCCTGGTGAATCTGGTCTGATTCTCAAGAAATCCACGCACGCCAACCTGCTGATTGCAAGAAAATATTGTGCAAAGGCCCAAAGGCCTTTAATATCTGCCCAATGAATGACCGGCCAAGCGAAAACCTGCTTTCCCGTCTCGAACAGAGCCTGAGAAGTTCACGTGCAGCCCGCATGCGACTCGCAGCGCGTTTAAGAGAACTCGAGATGGAGGCTGATGCGGTGCGTGCTGAGCTCGCCGAAATGGACACCCTCGCCAGTCAAACTGAGGCCGCCATCTATCGTCTTTTGTCGTCGGTGCTGGCCTCCAGCAATCTCTCGGTAGGACTTCCTTCAGATGCCGAGCTCGAAGCCGCTATAAGACCTTCAGGCTCACCACAACCGGCTTACACGTCAGACGTCAGGCGTCAGGAAATCCCAATGCTTCGCCCAAACACCGAAGCCCTAAGTGATCGTTTTGTCGATCGAACAATCCCTCAAGCAGTAACCCTTCTTCTTCGCGAGGAAGGCGGGTCTTTGCACGTGAACGAACTCTACAACCGTCTCCTCGAAGGTGGCTTCAAGTTTACTGGTCAGAATCCAACCATCAGCATCGCTGTTTCCCTCAATCGCAACACGCGTTTTCGCAAGGTCGCACCCGGAACTTTTGATCTTATGATCCGTGATGCGTCCAAAGCTTCATAATCCAAGTTCACCTTCTTCGTAACAATTGAATCGCCAGAATGTGCGTGATCCGTTCAAACCTTCTTCGCTCCGACGGAGCGACATGTTTATAGAACGAACTGAATCTTGAAGCGCTCTTCGCTCCGCTAGGAGCGAAATGTCCTTCGACAGCGGTTAATGTCGAAACTAGTTGCACTCCTACGGAGCGCGATGGTTGTGAGAGAGGCGCCTAGCTATAAACATCCCGCCCCTACGGGGTGAAAACAAATAACTCGTGTTGCACTTGACCGGAATTCGCTCTGTTCAATTTCACAGACTGAAGGCCATACCACTAGAATGCCAGCATGCGCGCAATTATCTTGTCGGCTGGTTACGGCACTCGTCTGTGGCCACTAACTGAAGACCGCACCAAACCCGCAATTCCGATTCTGGGTAAACCGTTAGTCGGTTACGTTGCCGAATATCTCGCTGGCTACGGTTGCGATGAGATTGTTGTCAATCTGCACCATCGGCCCGAGTCGGTGCGTCGAGCTCTCGGAGACGGTAGTCGTTTTGGCGTGAAGCTGGACTATGTGGAAGAGCCAGTGATCCTTGGAACCAGTGGCGCGCTCGATAATGCACGATCACTCCTTGACGGCGATACATTTGTTGTTATCAACGGCAAGATAATCACCGACATCGATTTGAAAGCTGCCATCGAAACGCACAGACGAGCGAACGCAATTGCCACTCTTGTGCTCCTGCCCAACGCGGCCTGCGAGCGATTTTCCATTGTCGAGGCTTCTGAAGGCTGCTTACGTGGCTTTGGCGGAATGCCGAAACATGCGGAATATTTGAACAAAGAACCGCCCTTGATGTTTACCGGAATACAAATTCTCGAACCAAGAATCTTCGATTACATTCCGCGCGGAGTGTTTTCGCATTCCACGACCAATGTTTATCCGCAAGCACTTGAAAAAGGCGAAGTGATTGCAACGCACATCGCTCACGAGCATTGGTACGAACTCTCAACCATTCCGCGCTACCGCGACATCAGCCTGCAATTGTTAGCCGAGCGAGGAGAATCGATTAGTACAGGCGCGGATTGCCATATTTCAGAAGGGGCCGGTGTCGACCAGTCAATACTGTGGGACAGTGTCACGGTGGCGAGCGGCGCCAGGGTCAGGCATTCAGTGTTGGCCGATAACGTCATAATCGGATCCGGAGAGGTTATGGAGGACGTGGCCGTAGTTTGCGCCTCTCTCGTGAGAGGAAAGACGCCACCTGAGAAGGCATTGAAAGGCGAGTTCAGAGGCGAGAATTTTGTGGTGCCTTTGGCTCAGTGATACAATCCGATCCCTTTACAAAGCTCAATGCGATTTGAAGTAATAGTTCTCCCGATGTCTTTGAGGATTCCGGCTCGGTCTTCCCATAAATGAGTTCAGCAAAACAGGTGATGATGAGCACTTTTGAACTCTCTCCCTCAGAGCGGCTGCTGAAGTTTCTGGAAACTCAGGGCGGCAAAGGCACCTTAATCGTTCCGCTCACGCCCGACGCCTCAACTCGAAACTACTTTCGCATACCGTGGAACAGCGGCAAGGCCGTGGCGGCGGTTTACCAGGAACCGTTTGACCCTGACTTTCATCCTTACCTCGATGTGACCCGTCTTTTTCTCGACAACGGTTTGCCGGTTCCTGAGATCTACGCGGTTGACGGGCCCAGCGGAGTAATAGTGCAGGAGGACCTTGGCGATCGTCAGTTGTTTAAGGTTTACGATGTGGCTCATGAAGACGAATGTGACGACTATAAGGAACGTGCAATCAGCCTGATCGCCCAGATTCAGAAGGCAACTGGCAGTGCGTTTGAGAGACAGTCAATAGCGAGTCGTCTTGCTTTTGACGAGGCAAAACTTTCCTGGGAGCTGGATTTCTTCGCCGAACACTTTTTTGGTAGTTTCCGAAAAGAAGTTTTGCGCCACGCGGAAAGCGCCGAACTAAAAGCCGAGCTATACGATGTCGCAGCGGAGTTGTCGGCGCGCCCACGGGTGCTTTGTCACAGAGATTTCCACGCGGCGAATTTGATGGTTGACGGTTACAACCGGCTGCGTATTGTCGATCATCAGGACGCGCGCATGGGGCCAGTAACTTACGATCTAGTGTCTTTCTTGTTGGATCGCCGGTCAGAAGTACCGTCACTTGCTGAACTTCGCGCGTACAGGTTACAGCTTCTGGAGGAGCGCAGATTGTTGGGATTGGAGGCACTGGATCCGGACGAGATTGCGACCGAATTTCGTCTGATGACGATCCAGCGTGGGCTTAAGGCGATCGGAACTTTCTCTTATCAAACGGCAGTATGTAATCGGGGTCCGGTTTATGAACAGTTCATTCAGCCCACCCTCGCGATTGTGCTGCAAGCTGCGGATTGGCTGGACCGCTTTCCGGTGCTGCGTCGAATGATTCGAGAACGGACGTAAGTATCAACAAACGACTCAGTTATTTCATGAGGGAACTAAGATCAAAGCAGGACGAGTTAAAACTGAATGGCAACGGAATCAACATCATTGGAAGCGAAAGCTGCACCACACGCATTTATCAACCAACTTGCCCATCATGTCGGCACGCAAGTAACCCTTAAAGGCTGGCTGTACAACCTACGCTCAAGCGGCAAGATCCTATTTCCACAACTCAGAGATGGCACGGGCGTGGTCCAATGCGTTGTAGTTAAAAACGCAGTGACGCCGGAAGTCTGGGAATCTCTCAAGGGACTGGGCCAGGAGTCTGCATTGACAATCACCGGAAACGTGCGGGAAGACTCGCGCGCGCCCGGCGGTTTCGAAATCGACGTGGTTCAGGCCGAGGTGCTCCATCAGGTGCACGATTATCCGATCACCCCGAAAGAGCATGGCACCGAATTCTTGATGGACAACCGTCATCTTTGGCTGCGTTCACGCCGCCAGCATGCGGTCCTCAAAGTTCGTCATACCGTCGTGAAGGCGGTCCGCGATTTCCTCGACAACGATGGATTTACGCTTGCCGATTCGCCGATCTTCACCCCAGCAGCGTGTGAAGGAACGACGACGCTATTTGAGGTTGATTACTTCGACGGTGAAAAGGCGTACCTGACCCAGTCAGGTCAGCTTTACAACGAAGCCACTGCGGCTGCGTTTGGTAAGGCATATTGTTTTGGCCCTACGTTTCGCGCGGAGAAGTCGAAAACTCGTCGGCACCTGACTGAGTTCTGGATGGTTGAGCCTGAGATGGCCTTTGCGCATTTAGACGATGTGATGGATCTGTCAGAGCGTTTCTTGTCGTATATCGCGGCGCGGGTGTTGGAAGAACGGGTCGAGGAGTTGAAGGTGCTCGAGCGCGACACCGCGAAGCTTGAGGGGATTGTGCCGCCGTTTCCGCGCCTTCATTACGATGATGCGGTGAAGTTGCTGCAAGAGGGCCACGAGAAAGGGTTGATGGAGTCGAAGTTTGAGTGGGGTGGCGACTTTGGCGCTCCTGACGAAACATTTCTGTCAGGGAACTACGATAAGCCCTTGATGGTCCATCATTATCCCGCAGCCGTAAAAGCATTTTACATGGCCCGCGATCAAGAACGGCCGGAACTCGCGCTGGGCGTCGATGTGCTGGCGCCTGAAGGCTATGGAGAAGTGATCGGCGGTGGGGAACGGGCGACGTCTTTGGAGTTTTTAATCGAACAGATTGGTCTTCATCAGCTACCGCAGGAAGCTTTTGAATGGTATTTGGATCTCCGTCGCTATGGCAGTGTGCCCCACGCCGGATTTGGAATGGGTATCGAACGCTGCACTGCATGGATGTGTGGAATCGAGCATATCCGGGAAACAATTCCATTCCCGCGCATGCTTTACAGGATACGGCCATAGTAACGGGCCTAAATAAGAATCGGCGGCTACGAATCATCTATGTCTACTTCATCTCAAACCGGTAAATCTTCCACGGCAGACGAACGACTGCGACTGGAGTTCAACGACTGGGCCAAAGCCGGCAAAGGCCCGAGCATGGAAACTGGACACCGGCCCGTTGGCGAGCAAGCCATTGCGTCGATGAATATACCTGCTAATGCGCGCGTGCTGGACGTTGGCTGTGGTTCAGGTTGGGCGTCACGTTTGATGGCTCAGTCAGCAAGCTCAGGATCAGTGACTGGCATCGACATTTCAGATGAGATGGTCCGCGTGGCCCAGGAAAGTTCGGTGTCGTTTCCAAATATTCAGTTCCAGATTGCGAGCGCAGAAAAGCTACCTTTTGATGACGGCGAGTTTACGCACGCTTTTTCAATGGAGTCGCTGTACTACTACGCGGACATCCTCGGAGCTTTGAAGGAGATCAGGCGCGTACTTGCTCCTGGTGGGCTATTTGTGTGCGTCGTCGATCTCTATGAGGAGAGTCGCCCGACACATCAGTGGATTGATGACTTAAAGGTGCCGGTGCAACTACTGAGCACCGCTGCTTATCGGAAGTTGTTTGCGGATGCCGGGTTCTCCAATGTTCGCGATTCGCGAATCTATGATCCACGACCGGTGCCCGATGATTACACGGGTGGCTCGTTTGCGACTCGCGAGGATTATCTCGAATACAGACGTCAGGGTTCGCTAATGATCAGTGGTGAGGCTGCTTGATGAGCGAGGCGGAACGAATCGTAACCATATTCGGCGGGGCGAAATGCTGCGATCCGGACCCGGAATATGCGCAGGCGCGCCGGGTAGGTGAACTCCTTGCCGACGCGGGCTATACGATTTGCACGGGTGGTTACCTCGGTGTGATGGAAGGCGCCAGCCGCGGGGCCCATGAACGCGGCGGACGCGTACTGGGCATCACCATGAATCAGTTCAAAGCTGAACCGAACCGATATCTCACCGATAAAGTCGCCACGCCACATTTTTATGAACGCCTTCAACGCTTGATCACGCGATCAGTGGGTTTCATTGCGATCCGCGGTGGGATGGGAACCGTTACAGAACTTTCCCTTGTTTGGAACAAGATTCAAACGGGCGTGATTGGTCCTCGTCCCATGGTGTTGCTTGGCGAGTGCTGGCCTCCTATTGTCGAGGCTTGGCAAAAACATCTTGCGGTTAGTCAGTCCGACGTTGCCGCGCTCGATTTCGCGGAAACGCCGGAGGAAGCGGTTGCAATCATCAATCAAAAATCTCAGGGAGTGATTCTATGAAGTGTCCAAAATGCGGTGCGCCGTTACTTCAAGGAGCAGTTTTCTGCGGGAGCTGTGGATTTCGACTGGAAGCATCTGCGGCAGGTTCGGCCAATCAACCAGCGGGATTTGCGCAAGCGCACGGCATTCACATTGACGAGGATTCGCGTGGCCAGGGCGTTGGCTACAAATACGAGGTCCTGCACCAACCGTCGTTCTCACTGGCAGTCATCAACCTTCAGTCGGAGCAGTCTATTCAGGCAGAAGCTGGGGCGATGGTTTCGATGTCGGCAAACATTGAGCTGCAGTCACAAATGAAGGGCGGCCTTTTTGGCGCTATCAAGCGTGCCGCAGGTGGCGAGTCGGCTTTTGTTTCGACCTTTACCGCGCGGGGTGGTCCAGGCGAAGTAACCTTTGCGCCGGGTGCGCCCGGGGACATCGCAGCGATTGAGCTTAGTAACCAGTCGTTTTTTGTCCAGTCGAGTTCTTATCTTGCAGGCGACGCCAGTTTGACGGTGGATACGAAGTGGGGTGGCGCTAAGTCTTTCTTTGGCGGCGAAGGCTTATTCGTGATGTTGGTTCAGGGACAGGGTCTATTGCTGGTGTCGTCATTTGGAGCAATTCACCGCAAGACCCTTCAACCGGGCGAGCGTTACGTTGTTGACACCGGCCACCTCGTCGCGTGGGAAGGCACAACGCAATACACTTTGCGCAAAGCGGCGGCGGGGTTCTTCCGCAGCATGATGAGCGGTGAGGGAATTGTCGCCGAGTTTACCGGGCCGGGAGAGTTATTGATCCAGACTCGAAACCTTGCGGCGCTTGCCGGTCTGCTTCGCCCATTCTTCCCGTCGCAGGGAAGCGGTGGGAGTGGGTTTAACTTGAACCTTGGTGGTTAGCGTTTTATGAAATCGCAATTTGAGGAACTAACGAACGTCGAGCAGGAGCGATCTGGTCCATCTAAAGGATCGGTTGGCATTCTCGGCGTGCCGATGGCTTACGGAGCCAGTATGGCTGGCGTCGACATGGGGCCTGCCGCTCTGCGAGTTGCTGGTCTGGTCGAGAGAGTTTCAGAGCTGGGTTACGAGGTGCGCGATCTTGGCGACCTAAGGCTGGAGCGGTCCAGAAAGGCTGCTGCGCCGAATGACAAACTAAAATATCTGCCGCAGATCAAGGTCGCCTGCGAAGAACTGGCAAAGAATGTCGAAGAAATTTTGGAAGCAGGCGAACTTCCCATAACTCTCGGCGGTGACCACTCAATCGCGATTGGATCAATTTCTGGTTTCGCTGCTCACTGTCGAAAGCAGGAGCAGACTCCCGGATTGATTTGGTTTGACGCTCATGCGGACATGAACACGCCAGAGTCCACGCCTTCAGGAAATATTCACGGGATGCCGTTAGGCGTGGTACTGGGTTTCGGAACGCCGGAACTGGTGGATATTGCCGGGTTTGCGCCCAAGTTGGATCCTGAGTTTTGTGTTCACGTTGGCGCGCGCGATATCGACAGCGGTGAACGGAAGATGATTCAGCAGCTTGGCATTAGGTTCATCACCATGCGAGAGATCGATGAACGCGGAATGAGCGCTTGCATGGACGACGCTCTGGCGATAGCAGCACGAGCCAGCGGAGGCTATGCGGTAACGTTCGACGTCGATGCCCTCGACCCAGGCGACGCCCCGGGTTCAGGAACTCTCGTGCGCGGAGGGCTAACATATCGTGAGGCACACCTGGCGATGGAAAAGATTGCGGAGGCAGGTGGCATGCGTTCGCTTGAGGTCGTCGAAATAAACACCGCTCTGGATGTTAACAACAAGACTGCCGAGCTAGGCGTGGAGTTAATATTGTCGGCGTTAGGCAAGACGATTCTTTAGATTCGAACTCTTAGGGGAGCAAACATTTGGCGAAGAAGTTCCGCGTCGGCGTGATTTTTGGCGGACAGTCCGGCGAACATGAAGTTTCCATTCGTTCCGCAGCATCTGTAATCCAGGCAATCGATCGCAAGAAGTACGACGTGCTTCCTATTGCGATTTCCCGCGAGGGTAAGTGGCTCTCTCCAGCCGAGGCGCTAACGCTTCTGCCACCCGCAGCCCAATCACTTCTGTCACAAGAGCAAATCTCCACCAAGACGGATGAGGTGGCGATCCTCGGTGATCCTTCACGCCAAGGTCTACTCGCACTCGATCAAAAAGGACAGAGCGACGTGGCTACACCGCTGGACGTCGTGTTTCCAGTTCTCCATGGTCCATTTGGCGAAGACGGCACATTGCAGGGCTTACTCGAGATGGCCAACGTTCCTTACGTAGGTTGTGGGGTCCTGGCCTCCTCCTGTGGAATGGACAAGGTTGCGATGAAGTTGTTGTTTCTACAGGCCGGGTTACCGATGTGCAAATACGTCTGGTTCCTGCGCTCGCATTGGCAAAATGATCCGAAAAAGGTAACGAATAAGGTTGAACGCGAACTTGGTTATCCGTGTTTTGTGAAACCCGCCAACCTTGGTTCTTCCGTTGGAGTTTCAAAAGCCACGGATAAAGCGTCGCTGAAAAAAGCGATCGACCTGGCGGCCCAATACGATCGAAAAATTGTGGTTGAAGAAGCAGTAGACGCCAGAGAAATCGAATGTGCCGTGCTTGGGAATGATGAACCGCGCGCAAGCTTGCCGGGTGAGTATGTGATCCACGACAACTCGGCGGGTTTTCTTGACTACACCGAAAAATACAACGCCACGGGCCACGTCGATTTTGTCGTACCGGCTCCTATCTCCCAGGCATTGACGGCGCGAATACAGCGCATGGCAGTGCGCGCTTTCCAGTCGGTAGACGCCGCCGGCCTGGCACGAGTGGATTTCTTCCTGAAACGCGATACGAAGGAACTGCTGATTAATGAATTGAATACCTTGCCTGGCTTAACCGAGGTATCCGGCTATCCAAAGATGTGGACGGCCTCAGGTCTCACCTACACCCAAATGTTGGACGCGCTTATTCAACTTGCCTTCGAGAGGCACAAGGAAAAGTCGCTGAATAAAGCGACGCTTTAAGTCCGCTTCGTTGGAATCAAGCAACGTCCTTTCCTTCAAGATTTTCCATATCTCATTTTCCATCTCTCATTTGCCATCGCCGAAACAGAGTTGACCTCTGCAAGAGGTGTTCAACTCCTTGGAGTGCGCCGCCTTGTCGGCGCTTTCACCGGTCGCGGTTTGCGCGACCTGGTTCGTATTAATCAACAAGCGGCGCAAGGCCGCCGCGGCCAAAGCGCCGACAAGGCGGCGCACTCCAAGGAGTTGCATCTATGGCAACTCCGAGGAGTTCTTCTATCCACCGATGACAAATGAGAATTGGAAAATGAGATATGGAAAATCTTGAAAAATAAGAAGACCGTTCTCTGAGGTGCTTCCGACGAACTCAGTAACCCATCGCTACGCCTTCCGCGCGCGATACTGCTTCCGCGTCCTGACGATAAGATCGCTCCGGGACAACTTCACTTCCAACTTGCGCCACTTGCCATCGCGCGTTCGATTAAGCGGTCGATAGGCGATTGTGTACTGGTGGCCCAACTCGTCAGCAATATTCGCGAACGCGTCGCGTAACATCGGACCGCCCGGGGCCGCCACAAAGAGCCCACCACTCTTCTCTGCAAAGCTCTTAAGCACGGCAGCCGTTTGAGCGCCACGGATTCTGGCAACCTCGGTGGACGACATGTCAACCGTGTAAATTGTGGCTCCAACCGCGAGAGCGGTCTCCAGTGCTTTGTCTGCTGAAGACCGACTGAAAGTGTCCAGCCCGTCAGATAAGACCACTATCGCCTTACGCTTCTCGGTCCGGTCGGCTAAGGCTTTCGCGGCCTCAACGATCGCGTCATTCAACATCGTCATGCCATTGGCGCGAATGCCGAACGCCATAGGAGCGAGGTCACGACCGCCTGAAAACTCCTGAACCTGTTCAATTTTGGAGTCGAATTTGAAAACCGCGGCGACGTCTTCTTCGCGTAGTCGATCGAGAAAACGAATTGCTGCCGAGCGTGCTAACGACATTCGATTCTCCATGCTGCCCGAGCTGTCGAGTAAGACGACGGAAGCAAAAGGAGCCTCATGAAGGCTGAAACTGGAAATCAACTGAGCGGGGATCTCTTTTCCGTCTTCGAAGATCTTAAAGTCGCCGAGCTTCAAGCCCGGTACATATTTTCCAGTCTGGTCGGTGACGGTGACGTTCAGCACAACCAGATCCGTCTCTACTCGCACTACGTCATCATCGTCCTGAGCTTGTACGACCGACGACGTCGCAAAAATGCATCCGAAGGAAACTAATAGCAGAAGGATGAGAACCGGTCTGGAAAGGACCATCTAACCTCCGGACGACGATAGGGGATTAAGATTTACGCTGCAAACGGATGGACCGAATCAGTTTGAGTATGGTGTTCGACTCATCGATTATGGCCGCCGAGACGACATGCTTGGGTGTTTTCTCGACTTTATCTCGCAAGGACGCGCTCAGCTCTGATAAACGGTTCATGGTGGCCTCGAGATCTGCTGGAGGTTTTAAGATCTCCGCTTCGGCTTCCTCACCCCCAGCCGCTTCCCGAATACGCTTGGCCAGTTTTTCCGCTTTCTCGAGTTTCTTGATTTCTGCATCAGCGAGTGCTTGTGTCTTGGTGAAGGTCTCAACCAGCGAAGCCGTGATGGTGGCGAGATCGCGCGCGCGCCCAACATTATCTCGATGGGCCTTATCGGCAAACTCTATATCTCGCTTTACTCGCATCTCCACTTCTGCATCAGCGAGCATGCGGCCGTTGCTGTCCGGTGAGGGCAAACTTGGTCTGGGGCTTCGGCTCGAGGCATCCGCCTGCGCCATAGCAAACGAACACGACAGCGTCACCAGTGCGAGCAGCGTCAACACACGGCCAACTGCGAAGGTAAATGTTTGACTCAGCAAATTCATCATTTTGGATCTAGATCTTGACACAACTACCGAGTGGGGAACAAACGCAATGCATTGCTATGACGAGGGAAACGCCTATCGGGTTGCACTCTCGACAGATATCTAGTATCCCACGGCCGGACCGTCGCTTCGGCGCGGATCGGTTGCACCGAGCCTCACGCCCGTCTTCTCTTCGATCATTATTCCTTCAGCATCGCCAAGGTAGCGCGGCCGGTCGACAAGCTTGTGACCGCGTGCAGCTAAAGCCCGCAACGTGTCGCCAGAAAGACCGTATGGTTCGAAGACGAGCTCGTCGGGTAACCACTGATGGTGAATCCGCGGAGTGTCCAAAGCGTGTTGAATGTCCATGCCGTAATCAATCACGTTGGTGATGACGCAAAGTACGGTGTTGATAATCGTGGGTCCACCGGGACTGCCAACGGTAAACCAAACACTGCCATCCTTACGCAAAACTATGGTTGGGGTCATCGCGGAGAGCGGGCGTTTACGGGGCGCAACTGCATTGCGCTCGCCCTGTATCAGGCCGTACATGTTCGGCGTTCCGGGTTTGGCAGCGAAGTCGTCCATCTCGTCGTTCAGCAGGAAACCGGTTCCTTTGGCTACTGCTGCCGAACCGTAGGAGTTGTTCAGCGTGTAAGTATTCGCCACGGTGTTACCTTGCGCATCGACGACGGTAAAGTGAGTCGTATCTTCAGACTCATGGCCGGCAGGTTCACCGGCACGGACCTCTGCGCTGGTCGATGCTCTTTCGAGACTGATCGTGGAGCGAAGTTTTGCCGCGTATGACTTGTCGATCAAACCTGCGACTGGAACCTTGACGAAGTCCGCATCGCCCATGAACTCGGCGCGGTCGGCAAAGGCGCGACGCATTGCTTCGACCATCAGGTGATAGCGTTCTGATGAAGAGGCTTCCAGTTTTTTCAACTCATAGCCCTCGAGGATGTTGAGCATCTCGATTAGCACCGCGCCACCTGATGACGGCGGCGGCATCGAGATGATGCCGTAGCCACGGTAATTGCCGCGCAAAGGCTCGCGCTCTTTCGCTACGTAACCACGCAGGTCTTCCATAGTCATCAACCCGTTGTTTCGCTTCATATCTGCAACGATTAGTCGCGCAGTCTCACCTTGGTAAAATTCGTCTGGGCCACCGCTTTGCAAACGTGCAAACGTCGCTGCCAAATCAGATTGGCGAAACAAATCACCATCTTTGTAAAACTTGCCGTTGTTCAGGTAGATGCGTTTGGTTTCCGCATATTGAGAGAGATAGTCGTTGTTACCGCGTAGGGAACGCGCCAGCGTGTTGTTTACGACGAAACCATTAGCAGCTAATCGTCTGGCGGGCTCGATCAGTTGAGACCAGGTGAGCTTTCCCGATCCGTAGTTTTTCAACGCCTTTTCCATGCCGCGGACGGTTCCCGGGACGCCAGCCGCGCGGTAGCCGACGAGAGAACCACCCTCGCCCTTAATCAGATTACCGTCCTTATCGAGGTAGATATTGCGTGTGGCTGCCGCTGGCGCCATCTCACGATAATCGATGGCAGTGGTTTTCCCATTCTTCATGCGAATCATCATGAAGCCGCCACCACCCAAATTGCCGGCGGCCGGATGCGTTACCGCAAGAGCGAAACCGACTGCGATGGCAGCATCGATCGCGTTGCCGCCACGTTTCATGATGTCGACGCCGACGCGAGAAGCCACTTCATTCGTCGAAGCGACAATCCCATTTTTCGCGCGCACCGGATCTCGTGAAGCTGCGATTGCCGTCGGCTGAATATCAGCCTCAAACAAGTGAAACGGAAAACAAATAGAGGAGACAAGAATCCCCGCCACTAACCCCAGAGAAAGTCTTCGCGAAAGTTTTTTAGTCATGACCTTTTCCACATTCACCCTGGCGTCACAATAATTATCGAGAGTTAGCTTCAAATCCGAATCGTCCAGGTGAAAGGCGATTGTTCGGATCAAGTTGCTCTTTGATTCTTCCCATCAGTGCAGCTGAGCTGCTCCATTTTCCCCAGACACTCGGTACTGTCTCAAGCGACGGCGGTAGGTTTTCGATAATCAGACTACCGCCCATTTCGGCTGCAACCTTACGAAGCGAATCAATGCGACGTATTGTGTCGTCGCCGTGGGTGTTTGCTGATTGTTCAATTATGCGGATTCGCCCATCACCGGCACCCGCTTGCCATTCTAAGCCAAACGCCTCCCCATTGTGATTCAGCGCGTTGATGCGACTGAGGAACTGATTCAAATCGCTCGGCCGCACACTCGCCCGCGCGATCAATCTTTCTGCGAATTGTAACGGCAACGCAGAAAGGCTCTGCCAAACTATTTCGTCTTCAGCAACAACCCGCATTTCATCCTGATTGGCATCCGTCAAAATCTCCAAAGCCTTTTGAGTCTGAACTGCGACAGCGTTTTCGGAGCCGGCAAATCTTAACAAAAACAGATGCGCACTCGCGTCGTCACAAAACCCTGCATCGATTGCTAGTTGTGGAGAAAGCAGTTCGACGGCAACCGGGAAGAGAGGCGCATTTATCACCTGGAAAGCAACATGAAGAAGGTCTTGCCAATTGCCCGTAGCGAGAACGGTTCGGGTTTCAAAGGGAAGTGGCCTCAACTTGAAGTTGATCTCAGCTATGAGACCGAGCGTGCCGTAGCTTCCGGTGAAAAGCTTACACAGATCATAACCGGCCACATTTTTTACGACTCGTCCTCCTACCTTGATCAAACTGCCGTCAGCCAGGACTACTTTCATCCCGATAACATGGCGGCGCGGCAGACCGTAACCGAATGTTTGTGCACCACCGAGGCCGGTCGCGACCACGCCACCGATTGTTGCGCGACCATCATCGATCGGATCCAGCGGTAGCCATTGCCGGCTCAGTTTCAGGCCAGCGTTAAAGTCATTCAACGTGACGCCAGCTTCAGCGAATGCAACGAGGTCAGCAGGTTCATGGTCTATGATCCGATTCAGATTTCCTGTGCTTACTACGAGGTCTATTTCCTGGTTCCTCCCGACGCCGAGCCACGTTCCTGCGCCGGCCGGAGCCACTCTCCATCCTTCACTGGCTGCTAGTTTCATGACCTCGCAAACCTGAGCGACAGACTCAGGCTTAGCAAGCAGAATCGGCTCTTCCGAGATCTTATTGTCGTCGACGATTTGCCGCAGTTGATTCGAAATCGATTCCGAAGATATATGCTTTCGAGCAAATACCTGCGGAATCGTTGCGGCAGGACCATCATTCGATCGATCGTTTGAGATCATTGCGTCAGATGCAATGGTGGGATTGACAGTTTGGGTCTCCGCAGTAGCGACTGCACGTCCCTCGCCACATCCGCGGAGCAGTGGAATGGTTTTTCCAGGATTACAGAGCCCGCTAGGATCAAAGGCGGACCGAACTCGCAACATCGCATCCATGTCGGCTTCAGAAAAGATCAGGGAAAGCAGATCCCGCTTATCGAGACCAACTCCGTGTTCCCCGGTTATGCTGCCGCCGGCGCGCACGCACACTTCCATTAGTTCGCGTCCCGCCTCTTTCACTCGCCTTACTTGTTCAGGCGAACGCGAATCAAAACAAATTAACGGATGTAGGTTGCCGTCGCCTGCGTGGAAGACATTTGCCAGGCGTAATTCGTACTTCCCAGAAATCCGATACGCTTCGCCCAGCACCTCCGGCAGTCGCGAGCGCGGGACTACTGCATCCTGGATCATCGAATCGGGAGAGATTCTTCCAACCGCGCCAAAAGCCCCTTTGCGTGCGGCCCAAAGTTTCTTTCGTTCGGCCTCGTCACGCGCCGAACGACAACTTCGCGCACCATGCGCCAAACAAATGCTCTTCACGTAATCGGCTTCATCATCGATTCCCGCTTCCAGCCCATCCAGCTCAATTAGTAACGCAGCCCCAATGTCCAGAGATAAGCCGGCTGCAAAAACGCTGGCCTCAACGGCTCGGATGATCTCCTTGTCCATCATCTCAAGAGCTGCTGGCATCACGCCCGCGGCGATGATCGCGGAGACCGCATGACTTGCCTTGTTAACATCAGCGAATTCGGCCAGTAAGGTTCGCACCGCCGGCGGAATGGGCACTAGCCGCAGGGTCGCTTCGGTAGCAATACCGAAAGTTCCTTCGGAGCCTATGAAAACTCCAGTCAGATCGTAACCAGGTTGTTCGGGTCCCCGGCTGCCGAAGTCAACTATCTCTCCGTTTGAAAGAACGACGCGAAGACCCAATACATGGTCCGTGGTGGTTCCATACTTGAGACAATGTATTCCGCCGGCATTCTCGGCAATGTTGCCGCCGATTGTGCAGGTGGGCTGACTTGATGGATCGGGGACATAATGCAAACCCAGGTGGGCCACAGCTCGAGAAACGTGTGAGTTCACCACCCCCGGTTGGACCACCGCCAAACGATTAACTTCATCAATCTTCAAAATCTGTCGCATGCGGGCCAGTTCGACAACCACCCCACGATTCAAGGCCAGTGCGCCGCCTGACAAACCAGTGCCGGCGCCGCGCGGCGTAAAGGGAACTCCTGCTTGCGATAACGCTCGCATAACTTCGGAAGCCTCTTCAGTTGATGACGGAAAGACGACTGCGCGAGGCAAGTACTTATGGTGTGGTAGGCCGTCGCATTCGTAGACGAGTAGTTCGTCGGGCTTGGAAAGCACGTTAGCGCGTCCGACGATCGCCTGCAAATGTTCGGTAAGTTTGTCCACGTATGATTCTGCGCCAATGATACATCAACGCACGAAAGACCATCCGGTTTAGATCGGGTGCAGAGGATCAGTACAGAATCTCGACACTCCGGCAATAAGCTAGTTGAATCATTTTCCAGGATTAAGATCGAGTTCTCTCTGCGGCTACGCCGCCGCACAGTGCGGAAAGCCTTCGGCTTTCCGTTCTCCAACCCATAGCTTCCTGAGGCTCAGCCTCAGAAAAAGATGGCAGGCTGATTCGGAAAGGCCGAGCCTTTCCGCACTGTGCGGCGGCAGAGCCGCTACCGGCTTGTCGGGGCTCTGTACCGAGGGTTGGACCACGAGACGGCTCGAGTGTTTGCCGTGATCATGAGTTGATTGTAAGATGCATACGTTCAATCAAACATCTCTCCCGGTTCAAGTAGTCTTTATCTCCGCATTCAGCCCCCAGTAATCTCTATAAGTTTTGTCGAAAGGATCGTGATAGATGCTCAACCGAAAGATTTATAGTAAGTCGATTTCTGTGGCCATTCTTGTCCTGGCCTTCACCCTATCTCCAGCGGAAGCAAAGCAAAACAAGAAGAAGGATATCCCTCGAGGCGCCCCAGTTCTTTGGAGAGCACCGGCAAACATCGCGTCTCGAAATCTGTTTCTGGGCCCAGGCGGCGCCGCGATGCGGCCGGATTTGAGCCGGATCTCGTTTCTTGAAGAAGATAAGGGTGGTTATTCAGGGACAAAGTATCGAATACGGGATCGTGCCGGGCGCGAATGGGTTGCGAAGGTGGGAAAGGAATCGCAATCCGAAGCAGCGGCGGTACGTCTACTATGGGCTGTGGGTTACGAAACGGAAGTCAATTATCTCGTGCCGCGTCTGACAATTCCGGGCAAGGGTACTTTTGAAGATGTGCGTCTGGAGGCCAGACCTGCGAGCGAAAAGCGACTCGACGAATGGAAGTGGGACGAGAATCCGTTTGTTGGCACACGAGAGTTTCAAGGCCTGAAAGTAATGATGCTGTTCCTTGAGAATTGGGACATCAAGGATTCCAACAACGAGATCGTTCAGGTGAAGGGAACCAACAGGCTTCGATACGTGGTAAGCGATCTTGGCGCCACTTTTGGAAAGACTGGGGGTTTGCCGGTGCTTTGGACCATTACGCGTAGCCGCAACGATCCTGAAGACTTCGAAAAAGCCAAGTTTGTTGATGGTGTCGAAGGAGGTTTCGTCAAGTTCAAATATAGCGGGAAGAAAAAAGACATCTTTGAAAACATCACCGTTGCTGATGCGCGCTGGATAGGCGATTTGCTGTCACGCTTAAGCAGAGCCCAAATCAGAGATGCGTTCCGCGCTGCCAATTACAATGGCGAGGAGACTACAACGCTGACGAATGCGGTGATTGGACGAATCGCTCAACTACGAACCCTACGAAGACGGTAGTAATGTCCGACATGCTTCATTCAGCTTGTCGATCGGGTTAGACGAGAGACTCCGAATTAGTGAGTTGTTCTGTGTCAGCGACAGACAATTAAGCGTGAAGACACCTCCTTGGAGTGCGCCACCTTGTCGGCGCTTTGGTCAGCTGCGACTCGTCGCAGCTTGGTTAGGTAAGAGACTTCATGAAGCGCAATAGTACATAAGCGAGACAGCGCGGCGCCGAGCGCTCGCGCGGCCAAAGCGCCGACAAGGCGGCGCACTCCAAAGAGACGAATCCTGGTCCCAGAACTCTGCTAAGGCTTGGTGCTCTTCCGATTCCGACCGCCAGTGAATCGATAGACTAAATAGATCAGCAACCCAACCGCCGCGGCTATTGCAGCAGCCTTAGCTTCGGCGCTCGTGCTGTTTGATAGCAGCCAAACGGCCAGGCCAAGGGAAAGGACAGCGATGATCGTTCCGCCTGGCAAGCGAAACGCTGCCGGTGGAGCGTCGGCTCTATGCCGAAACACTGGAAGCGACAGGCAGGTCACTGCGTAAGTTACCAGTCGTGCAATAGCGCTGATGGTTAGTGCCTGAACAAATGAACTCTTCATTGTCAGAATCAACATTACCGTCGCCGTAAACAATACCGAGATGTAAGGTGTAAAGAAGCGTTCGTGCACCTTTGCGATAAGACTTGGTAACTGGCGTTGTTCTGCCATCGCAAATGGCACGCGTGAGCCTGAGAGCAGAAGAATGTTTAAGTTTCCTGAGATTGAGATCAACGCGCCCGCCGATATCAGCGCCCCACCCGCAGTGCCGAGAAAACGAGTTCCGGCGTCTGCCAGAGGTTTCTGGGAGGTAGCTAACTCGGGTAATGTGCCGACGCAAACAATCTGAATCAGAATATATAAGCAGGCCACTACACCGATTGCGGTCATTAGTGCCCTCGGTAGGTTGCGCTTTGGATCGCGAATCTCGCCAGCCGGAATGACCGCCATTTCAAACCCGGTAAACGCGTAGAGCAGCAATAACACTGATTGCGAAAAGGCGCCCACCGGAGGTTGCGGACCAAATGTGTAACTACTGGGGTTTAGAAAAAACACGCCAATGGCAATAAAGATCATCATTGGAACGAGTTTGCCAACCGTGAAGATGTTGCTAAAGATCGTCGCTTCTCTAACGCCGCGAATATTAATTGCCGTCAGAAATGCTACGACTACGACGATCACGATGGGCCGTCCGATCGGGGAAGTGGCTCCTGGCCAGAAGAATCCTAGGTAGCTGACCAGCAGGTTGCAGTTGGCAGCGAAGGCAGTCAGCCGTGCCAGCCACACCAGCCAGCCCACCTCGAAAGCTACAACCGGACCGAAAGCTTCTCGGGCGTAGAGATATGGACCACCTGTCTCTTCGAAACGACTACCGACTTCGGCGAAACAGAGAATGATCATTGTTACCACGATGGCGCAGACTACGAAGGCAATCAAACTGTACGTTCCGATTAGGGCGTAGACCTTTGATGGGAGACCAAAAATGCCCGCTCCGATGATGCCGTTGATCGCGATGGCCACCAGGTCCCAACGGCTAATGCCGCGGACGAGTCCTTCTTCCGATACGTTTTTCATTTCGTTGCCTTATAATCGAATTCGATTTCCGAAACAATCAAATTCGAATTCCAACACTTTTCAAACCATGATGAAAACAATTCTGATCCTTTGCGTCGTAGTCTCTTTTGCAGGTTCGACTCTCAACTTGGGAACCACCACTCTCGCGCAACAGCCAACGACAGTCTCACCGGCCCTTCAGACTTTGGTTGATGAAGCTGCTAAGACTACATTGGCGAAATTCGCCGATAAAAAACTCGAGTCAAAACAGCTCGCGATCAGTCTTATCGACCTTCGAGATCCTGCGCATCCAACAACGGCGAGTTTCAACGGCAACGAGCGGATCTATCCCGCCAGCGTAGTCAAACTATTTTTCTTTGTGGCGGCGCATCGCTGGCTCGAAGATAAAAAGATTCAGGATACAGCCGAACTTCGGCGGGCCTTGAAAGACATGATTGTCGATTCTTCGAACGAGGCTACGCACTACATTGTTGACGTGGTCACACATACGACCGGTGGATATGAACTGCCTCCGAAAGAGATGAAGGAATGGCAATACAAGCGAGACGCGGTTAATCGATACTTCACTTCACTTGGCTATACAAACATCAACGTTAATCAGAAAACTCATTGCGAAGACGCATACGGGCGCGAGCGCGTCTCCCGGGAGCCTAATGGTGCGAACAGAAACAAGCTGACGACCGATGCAACGGCGCGATTGATGATGGAGATTGCCACCCGAAGGGCTGTCACACCGTCACGTAGCGACCTCATGATGGACTTGCTTAAGCGAGATCAAACCAAGAGCGGCGCGGATCCCGACAGTCAGGATACGGGGTTCAGTGGGCCGGCACTTCCTTCCGGAACAAAGTACTGGGCGAAAGCCGGGTGGACCAGTACCACACGCCATGATGCTGCTTATATCGAACTTCCGACCGGTGAGAAGTTTGTGCTCGTAACATTCACCACCGACCATGCGAATGAGCGAGATATTATTCCAACGGTGGCTCGGGTGATTGTTGCCGGAATTAAAGATCTCAAGTGAGCACCAGGAACAAAGTAGTAGAAATCGTGTCTAAGAATGCGCGGTCATTTCGTTACGACATTCGGAGGACACAGCCATGTCGGTTTCTGCGCAGTCAAGCAAACCATTTATCAACGTCACCCCGCTAATCGATGTATTGCTGGTCGTTCTGATCATCTTTATGGTCGCGGCTCCGTTGAAGCCTTATCGATTCACCGCACAACTGCCGGCCGAACCTGATGATCGTGTCCTTCCGCCGAATATAAATACACTCGTGGTAACTATTGAACCTGACTTAACGCTGAGATTGAATGGTCTAACCGACATGGGCACTGTTAACGACCCTTCAAAACTCAGCGTAGCGCTCGTGTCACTCTTCTCGCAGAGAAAACTCAATCGCGCTTACAGAGCCGATATGTTAACCAGACTGGATGTTCCTGATGACCTGCGCATTGAAAAAACTGTCTTCATCAAAGCGCCAAGGTCGATTCCTTACGGAGAAGTAGCGAAGGTAATCGATGGAGTGAAGGGAAGTGGAGCCCAACCTATTGGTTTGCAATTAGACAGCTTGAACTAGTGAGGGCCAAATGCTAGCGCTCTCGGGTCTCTGCCGCTGCTTTGAGCTCACCAAACAATCGCGCCAAGTGGTCTGCCTGATAGTGTGCGTTCAATCCACTCGGATTGGGGAGTACCCAAATAATAGTATTGCCTATCGTTTCTTCCTGACGCCCAATTACAGCCTTCGGTCGTTCCCAGGCTGTGCGGTAGGCGCCAAGTCCCAGAATCGCCAGGAACGAAGGCTTGTAGCGTCGGATCTTGGCGGTGAGTTGTTTGTTACCTTGACGCAGTTCGGCTGGCGATAACTGATCAGCAGTGGCCGTGGCTCGCTGCACGAGGTTAGTAATTCCGTAGCCTCTTTGTAGAAGTAATCGCTCATCGAAGGGCGAGAGGACTTGATCCGTAAAACCAGAAGCGAAGAGGGCGGGCCAGAAGCGATTTCCGGGGCGCGCGAAATGATGACCAACGGCGGCCGTGTAGAGTCCGGGATTGATTCCCGAGAAGAGAATGTGCAAACGCGGTGCAATGACGTCAGGGACAGTTTTGTCGGCTGCCGCGAGGAGTTGTTCTTTGGTCGGCTTCCAGGGTTTAACCAAACGATTGTGCTACCTGATGTCGAAGCGAATTTGTTGTGACGCGCTCCGCTTGGAAACACGGTCCACGATAGAAACGTGCAACTGGTATTGGCCGGCAGGCAGGTCGGCCAGTGAAATCTCGGCCGCATAGGGCACCCTCTTCAAGTCGGTAAGTCCTTGAATCGAAATTTGCCGCAACGGCGCCGTGACGACAGGTTGCTCGTCTCGAATCAGCTGCACCTGGACGGCAAGGTCGGGTTTGGAATCGGTCGGTGACAGTGTGGGGTTATACGCAAAGACCAGGAATCGAAGGTAGTCGTTTCGTGAAAATAGCTGCACTACGCTCTGATGAGCCGCAGCGAGACTCATATCGATCGGTGTCGGCTTGCTTTCCGAGTTCCCATCGCGTCCGCCCACGAAAAGACTGCTGAGAGCAAAAGCACCCGTAGACAGATCCGGGATATCGATCCACCTGTGTGCGGATCCAGCGCGACCCGACTTCTCATCGCGTGCACCAACCCTAACCTGATATAGGCCTGGCTTGAGGAACAAGTTGTATCGATAAACTAGCCCCTTCTCAAGGGCGGCCTTGTTAGCTTCAGGAACCTCGAGCGTTACTGGTTTATTGAATGTCGCTCCCACCTGGCCACGCTCGTTGTAGAAAGTGCCGGCCAAATTGACCGTGACTTGATGTTTGCCGTCAATGTTCGCAGGGGAAAGGAACTCGCCAGGGATCTGCATCGAGGCGGAAAGCAGTGTGCCTCGTTGAGGATCATCCAGATAATTCAAATTTAGCGAGATGGGTATTTCACGATTCGGGTAAGCTTGATTAATTACTTTCCTCAGTTGAGCCTCAGCGCCAGAGGCGGGCGGCTTCTCATCGCCCTCAGTTTTCTTTGCCGTGCGCGCCGGTTCTTCAGGTTCGATATCAAAGAACCCTCGTCTGACCTGGACCGTGAGTTCTGGTCTGCCAATAACCTTGACCTCCAGGCGCCGAAATTTGTTTGTAGTTTGACCTTCAGGCTTCCAGGCAAGCAGGTAATAGGTGGAGGTTTCATCCAACGCGCGTTTGAGTCCGGGTTCCAGCGCGTTTGTGTTGAAGAACGCCTTGCCACCGGTGTTTTTCGCGAGCGCATTCATTCCATCCTGGGTTGCAAAAATCTCTCCGCTCTCAGCTCTATGCAGCGCACCGGTCATATCGAATTGACCCGATTCGGATGAGTCTTGTAAGGAAGCAATTAGTCCTCGAGCGTCCATCGAATAGATGACCACTCCGCTGCGCGCGGCATTGCTGGTGATTCTGTTCATTCGATCCACGTTGATGGAATTTCGATGGTCCAGGAAAAAGCCGCCGGAAATGAAGAACACTAGCTTGCGACCCGGTTGATCCTTGAGAGACTTAACCAGTCCGTCAAGGCCCACAAAAGTGTTCGTCGTAGCGGATGAGCCCATCTGCACCATGATTCGTGCCCGACTGGTGACTATTGAAAGGGCAGTTTCCATGGTCATGCCTGGATTGCGCTTGATAGTCTCCCCCACGAAATAACTTGTGATATCCCGCTCATAACGATCAATCAGAAGCGCCTGGTATTCGGTCATCCGGGGTTCTTCCATACTTCGGTTATTGAAGGCCTTATAGCTAAGGCGTTCTACCGCTTTATTAAGCACCACTTTGTTATCGGTAAGTTGCTGGAGAAAACCTATCTGTCCGGTGGTCGATGCGACCGCTGCCTGGTCGTTCTGGCCCATTTCCGTATCGATAAAGTGTTTGATTAGTTTTCTACTGGCCGCCAGACTTTGCAGATCAAGATGAACATCGTCTACGTAAAAGAAAACCGACCTGCCACGGTCCAGCGGTGTGATCCTTGAACCTTCCGTGGTGGAGGATGCAGCCCCTCGGGCAGCGGCAAGCTTCAATTCTTCGTTTGCTGTTCCGGCGACTATCGTTTCGAAGAATTCGACCGCTTTCGGGTTGCCGTCGATTTTGAGTTCGAAATCTTCTTTCTTCAGGTCGCGAACAAATTGTCCATTCTTGTTGAAGACCATCACGTCTGTTTGCACAAGTTCGGTATTAACGCGCACAACATCCGCTGGATCTTGCTGGGCGGGCGGAACAGGAGTCTGGCCAATCAGCAAGCCTGACGTAAGAAACAGGCATACGAAGGCTTTGAAGGCAGTTCTTTTGATCATGAGTGCTAACGGAGTGGACCGCTTTCTTTGTAAATTAGCGAGCAAGTTTCGGGGAGACGCTTGCGGCAGGCAGCCAATAAACCTTGATTCAGCCCGAATGATATACGAATTGCCGCGCATTAACTATGGTTTTGATCGATAGAGAGGCAACGGCGTAAACATTTTTTTGGATCGCTGCGTAATAGGAAGAAGAATAGTACGAAGTCTTTCTAATCAAGCAGGTTCCCGGTCTACAGACTCCGAATGACAAGCCAACCCGCCACAGTCATCCTTGAAAACGTTGTTAAGAGTTTCGGAGAGTTCACGGCAGTCAACGACCTCAGCCTTGAAGTTCATCCCGGCAGAGTCTTTGGATTAATCGGTCCCAACGGTGCTGGAAAAACGACGACGATCAGAATGATCGTGAACATCACCGCGCCTGATTCAGGTCGCATTACTCTTTTCGGTCGGACAATTACGCCGCAGTTGCAGGACCGGATCGGTTACCTTCCGGAAGAACGTGGTCTATACAAGAAGATGAAGGTGGGAGACCAGCTAAGATTCTTCGCTGAGTTAAAGAGCATTGGGAGCAAAGAAGCTGAAAAGCGAGTGGGCGTATGGCTCGAGCGGTTGAAGCTGAGCGAATGGAGAAACAAGAAGTCGAGCGATCTCTCCAAAGGCATGCAGCAAAAGATTCAATTCATTACAGCCGTTCTTCACGAACCCGACTTGCTGATTCTTGACGAACCATTTTCTGGTCTCGATCCGGTAAACGTCGAACTGCTCAAAGAAATCATTCTGGACTTAAAGGCTGAAGGAAAAACAATCATTTTCTCGACCCATCAAATGGAAGTCGCAGAAAAGATCTGCGATGACATTTGTTTGATAAACCGCTCGCGGAAAGTCCTCGAGGGCAGTATCCGCGAGGTAAAGCGCGGGTTCGGTCGCAATGCTGTCGGATTGAGATTCACTGGGGCCGAGGAGGTACTGGCCGATCGGTCCCTGGTGAGCTCGATTGTAAGACATAGTGACGGCGTTGAAGTCTTGCTGGGTCCTGGGACCACGGCGCAAGAGCTCCTGTCGCGATTAGTTTCCAGTGGCGCGTCGATCGAAAAATTCGAGATGCTTGAACCTAGCCTGCACGACATATTTATTCAAAAGGTTACCGAGACTGTATGAGGAAACTCCTGGCGGTTATCAAGCGCGAATACATACAGCGGGTGCGCACCAAGTTTTTTGTGATCATGACCGTGCTTGGCCCATTGATGCTCGTGGTGTTCACGATCGTTCCAGGCTTGTTGTTCAGCATTAAGGCCGGCGGCGACACTCGCATAGCTGTCGTGGACCAGACTGAAGGCTCCCGGGTCTATGAGTCGATCCGTCGGTCCCTAACAAGAAGAGACCGAGGAGACGATGATGTTGAAAACAGCGCGTCGACTTCGATCAACGCAAATACTCGTGAGCAAGCGGAGACTGCTGCGAAATCGTTGAGCGGAAGGTTCCAGGTAGAGGAAATAAAAACATCCGGGAGGTCTATCGAGGAAATCAAAGGCGAACTCAACGCACGAATTGGGCGCGACGAGATTGACGGTTACCTGTTGGTGCCGCCGGATATTTTGAAGAACAGCGAGAGTAAGACTGCTTACTATGGACGGAATGTTGGCGATGTGATCACGCGTGGACAGATCGAAGATCGTTTGAATCGAGCGATTAGAAGGGAACGGCTGGTGGCCCAGGGAGTGAAAGAGGAAGAGATTGAGGACCTCTCGAAACCAATCGATCTAGTGGCTTATTCGGTAAATGAAAAGGGACAGGAAGGAGCAAAAGACTCAGGCGCGGGATTTGTGATGGTGTTTATCGTCGCTTTCTTGATCTACATCTCAGTACTGATGTACGGGCAAGTCGTACTTGGCGCAATTGTCGAAGAGAAAGAAACGCGCATCGCTGAAATTCTCTTTTCATCCGTGCGTTCTTCAACTCTGATGGTAGGAAAGTTGATCGGCGTCTCACTGGTGGCGCTAACGCAACTTGGAATCTGGACGCTGGCATTTGCTCTGCTCTCGATTTACGGAGTTGGAATTGCCGCCTCTCAAGGAGTGAATGTAGGAGATGTTGTCATCCCGCAACTGCCCATCTCATTCTTCGTCTACTTTTTCCTTTTCTTCGTTTTGGGTTTTTTCATTTATGCCAGCATCTACGTATTAATCGGGTCGATGGTGACCACCGCCCAGGAGGGTGGCCAGCTGGCGATGCCAGTGGTGTTTTTGTTGATGGCTGGTCTCTACATGGCGTTTCCAGTAATCCGAGCGCCAAACTCGTCATTCGCAGTTTGGGTGTCGATGGTCCCATTCTTCGCCCCGATAACAATGATCGTGCGAATCGTTTCGCAAACTCCGCCTATGTGGGAGATTCTCCTATCGCTTTGCATAGGATTTGTAACAGTTGTGCTCCTGCTATGGCTCGCTTCAAGAATTTATCGAATCGGAATGTTGATGTATGGTAAACGGGCTACAATTCCTGAAGTGATGCGTTGGATCAAACAGCCTTAACTCTTTTCCAAAACACTCGTGCCAGTCGAAATAGAAAAAAAATACCGCCTGACTCAGAGGCAGCGTCAGCAGATTCTTAGTCGCTTGCCCGCTATTGGGGCAAACCGGGAAGCCGAAGACTTTGAAGAGAACACGCTCTACACCGGCGAGACCATCGACGTCGAACAGTGCGTCTTGCGTCTGCGCCGAGTTGGTGGGAAGGGAACTCTGACTTACAAGGAACGTTCCCGCGTTCACACTGATATCAAGCACCAGGAAGAAGATGAAACCAGCGTGGGAGATCCCGAAGCCATGGCATCAATTCTGGATGCGCTAGGCTTTACTCCAATCTTGATTTATGAAAAGCGACGCGAAACCTGGAAGCTGGGCGAAACTGAAATTGTGATCGACGAACTGCCCTTCGGTTTGTTTATGGAGATCGAAGGTGATGAACACGCTATTCGAGAGGTTGAAGGCGAGCTTGCAATCAAGGGATTGAAATCAGAACTCTCTAGTTACCCTCGATTGACATTGACCCATGGCACTCGCGTCGACGGGGTGATCGAAGCACGTTTCCCTACCCAAAAATAAAAAGCGGCTTCGTTACGAGAACGAAGCCGCTTAACTGCTGAGAAAGCTATGGGCAGGTTTACATGCCCATTCCACTCATTCCGCCCATGCCACCTGGCATTGCCGGACTTCCCTTATCATCTTCGGGAATCTCGGAAACCATTGCCTCGGTCGTCAGCATTAAGCCGGCGATTGAAGCAGCGTTTTGCAGAGCCGTACGCGTAACCTTAGCCGGATCAATAACGCCCGCCTTCACGAGATCCTCGTAGGTTTCGGTTTGAGCATTGAAGCCAAAGCTGTCGTTCTTCTCAGAACGGACACGCTCAACGACTACAGCGCCTTCCTTGCCGGCATTTTGAACAATCTGCCGAAGTGGCTCTTCAAGGGCGCGACGCACGATGTTGACGCCAATTTGCTCGTCCGAATCGCCTTCGCCTTCCTTGTTGATCTGGAATTTTTCCAGCGCCTTCGCTGCCCTTACCAGAGCAACACCGCCACCCGGAACAATGCCTTCTTCAACCGCAGCGCGAGTCGCATGCATAGCGTCTTCAACGCGCGCCTTCTTTTCCTTCATTTCGGTTTCAGTAGCAGCACCAACCTTAATGACGGCAACGCCGCCCACTAACTTTGCCAGACGTTCCTGGAGCTTCTCGCGATCGTAATCGGACGAAGTTTCTTCAATCTGAGCGCGCAAGGTCTTAACCCGACCTTCGATGTCACTCTGCTTACCGGCACCCTCGACGATAGTCGTATTGTCCTTGTCGATGGTGACCTTCTTGGCCCTACCGAGATCCTCAAGCTTCACATTCTCAAGCTTGATACCCAGATCTTCGCTGATGACTTTACCGCCGGTAAGAATCGCAATGTCCTCGAGCATCGCCTTGCGACGATCGCCGAAACCAGGAGCCTTTACCGCTGCAATATTCAAAGTGCCGCGAAGTTTGTTTACGACCAGAGTTGCCAGCGCTTCGCCCTCAACATCTTCGGCGATGATGAGCATTGGTTTGCCCATCTTGGCAACTTGCTCCAACAATGGCAGCAGGTCCTTCATCGAGCTGATTTTCTTCTCGTGGATTAGGATTAGTGGATTCTCCAGGACAGCTTCCATGCGCTCAGGGTCAGTCACAAAATATGGACTGAGGTAGCCCCGATCGAACTGCATTCCTTCAACCACTTCGAGCGAGGTATCCATGGTCTTGGATTCCTCAACGGTAATTACACCGTCCTTACCGACTTTGTTCATCGCTTCAGCGATGATGTTGCCGATGGTAGTGTCACCATTTGCCGAAACGGTACCAACCTGAGCGATCGCATCGCCCTTAACTGGTTTCGCGAGGCGTTTGATTTCCTCCGTAGCACGTTCAACGGCTTTGTCGATGCCTCGTTTGAGCGCCATCGGATTTGCGCCGGCAGCCACGGTCTTAACGCCTTCGCGGAAAATAGCCTGCGCCAGCACGGTGGCAGTGGTAGTTCCATCACCAGCAACGTCTGAGGTCTTGGACGCAACTTCACGAACCATTTGGGCGCCCATATTTTCGAGTGAGTCTTTGAGTTCAATTTCCTTGGCGACAGTCACGCCGTCCTTGGTGATTGTAGGTGAGCCAAACTTCTTGTCGATTACGACGTTTCGTCCTTTAGGACCAAGCGTGATCTTCACTGCATCGGCGAGTTGATTGATCCCACGCAAAATCGCCGCGCGCGACTCCTCGCCATGTACTACTTGCTTTGCCATTTCTTCTTCTCTCCTGAAATTAAAGTGTGATTAGAAACGAAGAAGGCAGCTAAGTCGGGGTTGACTTACTTGCTGCTCTTCTTTCCGCTCGTGGCTGCGCCTGCGCGTGCGATGATTCCGAGGATCTCATCTTCGCGCATGATTAACAGCTCTTCACCATCAATTTTGATTTCCGAACCGCTGTACTTTCCAAAGAGCACGCGATCGCCGGTCTTAACGTCGAGGGGCTGTCTGGTGCCGTCTTCTTTGTACTTACCCTGTCCAGCGGCCACGACTTCACCTTCCTGCGGTTTTTCCTTTGCGGAATCCGGAATGATGATTCCACCCCGAATCTGCTCTCCCTCCTCGATTCGCCGGACGATAACCCGGTCGTGAAGAGGTGTAATATTTGTCGCCATGTTCTAAAGCTCTCCTTTCAGTTTCCCGTGTGAAAATTACGAAATAATAGGTTTATGAACTGGTACCGCACTAAAGTTGGCACTCTTTGCGGATGAGTGCTAAGAATAGGATGGCAGAAAGCGGTTGTCAACTGTGCTATGGGCTAATTGGTAGATCTTATTGAGGGTCGGGGACTCAGGTTTAGCGGGAATTTGACTTGGCTCGAGCTAGGGGTCGATCTTGCCTTTGGTAGGCAGCAACTCGCTTAGCAATCGTATTTCGATGAACACCAAGGGCGGAGGCTGTTTTGGATAGATTGTGCTTGTTTCGGGAAAGAGCCTTTCGGATGTAAAGCTTCTCAAACTCGTTCAGAGCTTCGCTAAGAAGTATCTGTCCTTCAAGCATTTCTTCAATCAATACTTCAAGCCGGGCGCGCATTCTAGTTTATCCTCTTCCAGGGGCGGTACTTGCAGTGAACCGCTTCGCTCTCACAGGTCATTTCCCGTCAGTAGTCGATAGGCCTCGAGATATCGTTTGGTCGTTGCCTCAGCGACCTCTGGCGGAAGAGGCGGGGCAGGAGGTCGCTTGTTCCAATTCAGAGTTTCCAAATAATCTCGAACAAATTGCTTATCAAACGATGGTTGGGACTGTCCCGGACGGTAGCTTTCTGCCGGCCAGAATCTTGAAGAGTCAGGCGTCAGAGCTTCGTCGATCAGTATTATTTCCCCATTTTTATTGCGACCGAACTCAAACTTTGTGTCTGCGATGATGATTCCACGCGTTCGAGCGTAATTACGGGCTTGGTTGTAGAGATTAAGCGAAAAAGCCCGTAATTTATCAAAGGTCTCGCTGCCCAGGATTTGGCCAGCTTCAGCCTCGGTGATGTTTTCGTCATGCCCTACTTCCGCCTTGGTCGAGGGCGTAAATATGGGTTCTGCCAGCTCTGCGGACTCCTCAAGGTTGTCGGGAAGCTTATGGCCGCAGACCTCGCCGGTTCGAAGATAGTCCTTCCATCCGGATCCAACCAAATAACCCCTGACAACGCATTCAATTGGAAAAACATCTGCTTTGCGCACAAGCATTGAGCGACCCTGGATTGCGTCTTTGGGCACATTTGCGGGCATTTTAGCGGGCTCTGTGGTGACCAAATGGTTGGGGACGATGTCCCTCAACTTCTCAAACCAGAACTGGGAAAGTGCGGTCAGAACCTCGCCCTTCCTTGGTATGGCGGTGTCAAGGATGCAGTCGAACGCGGAAATTCTGTCCGTCGCGACAATTAGGAGGTGGTCAGTGTTAACTTCATAGACATCGCGGACTTTCCCCCGGCGAACAAGCTTCAGGCCGGAGAGCGACGATTGTAGGAGTGCGGCTGCGCTCATGTTTGGTGTCTCTTCAGATTTGGTTGTGATGCTTTGTAGCGAGCGGGAATTCTGCTCGCGGCAAAATGCTTTGTCAAGAACAGTAAAGTTTTAATTTTCTTTCCTTTGACGACTGTTCAACGATGCATTCACTGTTGAGAATAATCTTACCGTACTCCCTCCACACATGCGGTTTCTCGGCTGGTTCGGGGTCCGTCGTCGACCTCGGAAAGGCCGCTGACAGGCGTTCAAAAACATTACTCTTGAGTTTGAAAAGCTTGTCCTGTACTATTCCTAGGCCAGATTGGCGTCGTCTCCAGCGACGCCAGACCTCCGAACCCCCTGTATGTCAGTTTCTCTTTGAGTCATTCTGATGACAACTACCGCTGCTGACAGGCAGAAATCCAAGGATAACAATCAACCGACCGAACCAAGTGAGCGTAGAATCTCCCTTCTTGTCGTGGAAGACGATGAGAATATTTCAAGCGCTATCAGTGAGTACTTTTCCCGAGCAGGTTACCACGTGAAAACCGTCGAAGATGGATTAATGGGCGTTAAGACAGCTTTGGAGGATCCTCCAGACGCTGTTGTTTTGGATCTCATGCTGCCCAAGATGGACGGTTTGGCTGTTTGCCGGGAGCTTCGGGAAAAAGCAAATTACCTCCCCATTTTGATGCTCACAGCAAAAGACGACGTGGTTGACAAAGTCCTCGGTCTGGAAATGGGTGCGGATGATTACATCACCAAGCCTTTTAGTCTTCGAGAGCTGGAAGCCAGGATCAAATCAGTACTACGCCGCAGCAAAACTCCGTCGAGTTCGGACGGAACGAAAGATGAGGCTCCCATCAGCCGTGGCAGACTACGCATTGATCCAGCCCGGCGAGAAGTTACAATAGGCGAACGACAAGTCGATCTAACTCCAAAAGAGTTCGATTTGCTTAGACTATTCGCAGCGAACCCGGGTAGGGTATTCCCCCGCAAATACCTCCTCGAAAAAATCTGGGACTATTCCTATGAAGGCTACGATCGGACGATTGATTCACACATCAACCGGTTGCGCGCCAAAATCGAAGAAAACCCAGAAAACCCCCAAATGGTTCTTACCGTTTGGGGTATCGGATATAAGTTTAGCGACGAACAATAGTTCTCCGTTCGTCGTCTCGCCCGACGCTTCCTACAGCGGCTCATAAATCGTCACAACCAATGTCGATAAAAGGGCAGCTCTCCTGACTCTCCCTCTCACTTTGGCCACCTACGGCACCTTGCCTTCAACTCCCGGCCACCATTCATCATGAAAGACCTTAACCCGAAACGATTTGGACGAGACGCTGGCGCCGCGACCTCATATGTTCGTAAACACAAGGTCGCACTCGCGACTGCTGTTCTGGTTTTCCTTACAACGATGGCTGGAACGCCGGGAATCGACACGCAAGCTCAACGGTTATACGCACCCGTTAAAGTTTCGAATGTCACATCGCAAAGCTCAGCTAACCGAAGCCTTGTAACGATCTCCGCAGATGGCGCCTTGGCTCGCGCGCAGACCTGGCAAGATGAAGAAGGTTTCCATTTGGTCCTACCAAACACAGTAGCGGTCGAGTCGATCAAGCCAGCGCGCGGAGTAAAACTACGTCGCATTGGCAGCTCTTTGGAAGTTCTCGCGCAAACAAAGCCAGGGAGTAAGGTTAATCTTAGTTCAACGAACAACCAGGTGACTTTGGCTATCGATGGCAAGCTCGAAGCGCGGCCAACAGAATCAGGATTTCGCGTCTCGTCAAATTCCTCCGATGACCAGATTCTTGAAGATCAAAGGAATCACAGCTCGCAGAACATTCCAGCCCCACCGCAGTCGTCAATTTCAACTGAGTCCACGACGGTGACGCCTGCTACTGATGTCCCGAGCACTCAGACGACAGCTATAACTCAGGCTGCCCCTACATCAGTTGAAGCACCGGCTTCAACGTCCCAGTCCCAGGTTGTCGCGCAGGGAGATGGCACCGTTCCACCGCCTCCGATCAGAGTCAATGCTGAAGACCCCAGCATGTTGTCCTCCATTTTTTCCGGGACAAGCGTTTTCATCGTTTTTGCTCTGGGGTTGATTGGACTGTTGGTCTCCAGAAAGGTGCGCTCAAAACAAAACGCTGTAAGCAAGTCTCCTGAAGACTCAGCGAAATGGGATGAAGTCTCAGAGAATGTTCAATTAGAACGGACTCCTCAAAATGGTACCGCAAGCAAAAGCCTCGTTAAGAGAGACGATACTGTGGCGACGAAGACTTCGCAAAAAGCAATGGCGCGCGTTCCAGCCGGTCCTTCCTCTCTCTACGGCGCATATCGAATTGATCAGGAGGTTGGCAAACTCACTCTCGGGCAGCCACACCGCATTGATGTACTCGCTTCACGTGCCATTGACGACCGGAGGGCGATCGAAGCCTCGTTAATCAAGGCAGTGAACTCCACAACTCTGGACGAGAGCGCCCAGCGGCGGGCTCGCGAGGCCCTTGAAGAGTACGGTTTTGTCGCCCGGCAGTGTGCTGCGTTACTCCTTGCGCCTGACTCATACGAGCGTTCCTCAGCTGCCAAGGCGCTGGGTGAGATTAAATCTCCTGCGGCGCTGCCCTTCCTACTTGAGGGTCTTTACGATTCTGAGTCCATAGTTCGCAATCAGTCCGTCATGAGCATTGGTGAGCTGAAGTTGCCATCTGCTATTGGCGCCTTGCTGGACATTGCTCGGACGCACCCGGATGTTCCCAGCTCTTTGTTGAGCAAAACACTTAGCGCGTGCTCGGTTGAAGGACTCGATTTCTTCGACGCCGTTGTTACTGATACTTCTTTGCTGGGGCCAGGCGACATTGGACATGTAATTCAAGACATCTCCCATCTTGAATCTTCGATGCCGATAGACAGCCTGCCGGAGAGCTCCGACGACGAGGCGTTCCTCGAAGCGCTGGTCTCGGTCGATAGCCCTGATGTTGAAAAACGCGCCGAAGCGTTGAAGACGCTCGTCCAGTTTCGGGTTCAGTCAGCTGTTGATGCGATCTCTCGAGTAGCACGACATGATCCTGAAGGCACGATTCGCTCACTTGCGATTTCCAGTCTTGGGTCAATCAGCCATGAATCTGTTTTTGCCACGGTATTAATCGGAATGGCAGACGAGTCGCGAGAGGTTCGTGCTGCAGCGGCACGCTCTGTAAGTCGCTTGAACTTCGATCGTGCCGACGCTTACGTTCGGGTTATGGAAACGAGTGACGAAGAAACCCTGCGCTCTGTCGCCCAGGCCTGTATTCAGGCGGGGATCGTTTCACAAAACCTCGATCGGCTGAAAAATGCAGACCATCGTCAGGCTTATGAGACGTTTGCTCTCATTTGTTTACTAACCCAGGCCAAATTGAATGGGCCGGTCCTCGAGGCTATTGCTACCCACCCCCGAATGGATGTCCGTCTCAAGGCAGTTCATTTGTTAGGGTGCACCGGTCATCCCGATGTCCCTGCTCAGTTAAGGCAATTAGCAGTGAACGACGACATGGGCGAGGTGGTAAAGACTGCGCTGCTCGAGGCTCTCTATAAGCTCGATCAAAACTATGTTCCGAAAGATGAGGTATTCAACGAATTCGAGATTGAGCGCAATTCTGACTGCGTACTGGAAACCGGCGAAGCGTCCGAGAATCTGACTCCAGATTTTGAGATGCCTCCAGCTTACGACGTTGAAGTTCACTCCGAAGCAGACGAATTTGAAAGATGAGCCTCTGGACTGACAATGGCGAGGAATTCCATAATAGCCACTGACGATCCAAGCATTCACATCCCAATGAAACTCAATTTTTCAAAATCAAAAAATCAAGATGGCAACTTACAGCGCAGAATCGCGTTGATAGCGATTCTTGTCCTGGTTGGGTCCGGATTACCCTCCTCTTTGGCCCAGACGAAGTCGCAAAAGCGCATTACTTCGTTGCAGAGCGGGGAGACTGCATCTGGCACGCGCGTAAGCTTGTTCTCGGATTCATCATTGAGCGACTACGAGGCGTTCCGCCGCGGAGATCGGTTCTATGTCAAGATTCCGCTCGCCGCGTTTGAGGGAGCGAAACCAAACCTGCGTGGAGCTGGATTCGAAGATATTCAGGTCCAACCAGTGGGAGACAGCATTGTCGTTTCCTTCAGGCTACAACCCGGAACTACGGCTCGAGTCGATCAGCGATCGAATCGTCTTGACGTTTATTTCACTTCACCCAATCAACTAATGCGAAACGCCTCGGTTAGTCCTACACCGAATCGTACAGCTAATGCCCAAGTACCTGGAATCGTAACTCTGGACAACAACCGCAGGCCGCAAGGTCAGCGGAGTTCGTATGCCGCGGGCCCAATGCCACCGGACACCCCGGGACCCAATCGACCTCGCGTCGTAACGGAGCAACAAAGCTCAGCCCGCCCGAGCGTTGATTCGACTTCGTCCAGAAACTATCCGCAGAACAGTTACGACCGCGATCCATCGACGGGTTCAAACAACCGCACCCGTTCGGGTTCGACTCCTTCGAAAGTTGAAGCAGCGCCAAATGCCACTTTGGAAAGCAGCAGCGCGCGGACGAATACGCCGGCCACTTTGGCCCCGTCAGCTACGCCAAGCTATTCTCCTTCGAGCTATTCGACCCCATATTCGCCGGTGTCAGCCAAGCCGCTTGCTCAGTCTCCTGTGACAAGCTCTTCGGCGGGATGGACCAAGCGATTGAACGTTGTGTCTCAGTGGATTTCAGCGAATAGAATTCCTGCCGCAGTTGGCGCAGCGATTCTTTTTCTGTTGATTGCGTCTGCCGTTGCGATGCTTTATCGCCGCCGCCGGAAACCAGTCGCGACCAGACGTTCAAAGGTGCCTGGAGTGCAGCCAAAATATTCTCCCGAAGCTGATCTGGACGACTTCCGAGACGACTTTGATGACGAAGCTTACGAGACCGTTTTTGATGACTATGCGTCAGAGGCTACGCAACCGAAGTCGAAGGTTAACTTGCCCTTTGCCGACGACTCAAACGCAGGCACCAGGCAGTGGGCCAATGATTTGCCGGAATCCAACCCCCGGCCGGCGCCGGACGTAACATCGCCGTACGTTGCGGCCACTCCGACAATGCCAATCCATGCAATGAAACATGAAGAGTACGAGCGGGAGGTTTTCGAACTATGACAGTTCAAGCACTAATGCGACTCTGCGCAGAGTTAGGTATTGAGCTAACGCTGAAGGGCGAAAACAACGATCGCCTCGTTGTTGATGCGCCTAAGGGCGCGCTCACTGAACCGATGCGACAGGCACTCACCGAGCATAAACCCGCTTTAATCTCAATTCTCAGGACTCGTGATCAAGCGTCGAGTCGAGTCAGGAATCGTGCGTCGTCGGGAAATGTGGGCCAACAAGTTAAGCCCGCTTCGCCGCCCTCCAGTTTCGAGAGTGCGCCGGAGTTGGATTCACTTCCCAAAGCTCAGTCCTTGGCAACAGGTCCAACTTCGCCGGCGCGAATTGAGACAGAGATCTCAAAACTTTTGTCGGGTAGCGCGTACGACGCAAATCTGATCGATGCTAAGGATCAGGCTACTCGCGATGCGATTAGTCAACGATTACAAGTCGCGCTAAGCAGTCGGAATTCACCAGAGTGCGCAGCCGCGCGCCGTGCATTCATGGCTCACGGTTACTTTGACGACACTACGAGGCACCTGAGGACTGCTGCTTCTTCGTCGGATCGCGCAGCGGCTGCTCGCTTGTTAAGTAGCATCGGGGATACAAAGGGCACACCTCATCTCACCAATGCGTTGAAGGATAGTGCCGTCGAAGTGCGACGCGCAGCAGCTGAGTCGCTTGGCCAGTTAGGTGATGGCTCTGCGATCTCGGCCCTCCAGGATCTGTTGTACCGCGAAAATGATCCACATCTGCCCGAGGCTGTTATTAGACACGCCATCAATTCAATTTCTGTGACCGAAGCGAGGAGAGTTCCGGTACAGCTAAAACCCGAGAGGACGAGTTTGGAAGAACCAACATCGCAGCAGGAACCGGCAAAGGCCCGGCGTGAGATCTTCGCTGACTATCTAAATGCCTTCGAGCAGAGAGAAACGGTTCGAAATGTGGAACCGGAATCTGAAGCCAAACCGAGTATCAGCAATCTTAACGCCAGTGTTGAACGTTTGTTGCTTGAAGAAGAAGCGTTAAGAAAGGCTGCCGAAGACTTAGAGCAACGTCGTGTGGAGGCTGAAGCGGCCCGAAAGATGGCTGAAGACGAAGCACGCCTCAAGGCCGAACACGAAGCACAAATCAGACTTGAGATTGAAGCTCGACAGCGCGAGGAGGCTGAGGCCCAGAGACGTATGGCAGCCGAAGCAGCGCGTCAGCAGGCCGAAGTAGAGGCCCGCGTTCGAGCGGAGCAGGAAGCTAGAGCGAGGGCCGAGGAAGAGGCACGGCAACGAGCTCGAGAGGAAGAACGTTTTCGTCTGGAAGCCGAAACCTTGAGAAAAGCAGCCGAGGAGCTTGCTATCAAACGAGCTGAGGCGGCAGCTGAAAAACGACGTGCAGAAGAAGAAGCACGACGAATAGCCGAGGAAGAAGCACGGCGAAGGGCTGAGGAAGAGGCGCGACAAATGGCAGAGGAAGAGGCCAAACGTCGGGCAGAGGCGGAAGCGCGAGCTCGTGCTGAGGCAGAGGCTCGAAGAAAAGCCGAAGAGGAAGTGCGCCGTCGAATGGCCGAGGAAATGCGGCGTCGTGAGGAAGAAGAGGCCGCCCGCCTTAGAGCTGAAGAGGAAGCTCGGCGGCGGGCCGAGGAAGAAGCCAGATTGCGAGCCGAAGTTGAAGCTCGAATTAGAGCCGAGCAGGAAGCCAAACGACGAGCGGAAGAAGAAGCTCGACGTGTGGAGGAAGAGGCTCGACTGCGGGCAGCGGAAGAGATGCGCCATAAGGTTGAAGAGGAACGAATCCGGCGTGAGGCTGAGGACCGCAAACGCATCGAGGAAGCTCGCCTCCGGGCTGAGCAAGATGCGCTCCGTCTGGTAGCAGCCGAATTATCTCGCCAACGAACTGAAATTGACGAAGCCAGACATGCCGCAGAGGTTGAGGCGCGATTACTAGCAGAGGCGCAGGAGCGTGCCAAAGCGGAAGAAGATTCTCGGCGGCTGCAGGAACTCGAACGCAACCGGCTTGAACTCGAAGCTCGACGCATCGCAGAAGCTGCGTTTTTGGCTGAAGCGGAACGTCAGGCCGAGGAAGAGCGACAACTAGCGGCTGAACAAGCACGCCGCAAAGCAGAACAGGAAGAGCGACATCTGTCGGCGCTTTATTCCGTAAGAATGGCAGCTGAGCAGGAGGCTGTGCAGCGAGCTGAGACTGAGGAACGGATTAAGGCGGAGATACTCGCACTCAGCCAAGCCGAACATGAGCAACGGTTGCGCATTGAAGCTGAAATGCAAAGACGGTCTGAGGCCCAGGCACGTCTTGCGGAACATGCTGCAAAGGCTCAGGAAGAGGCGGCCAAGGCAGACGAAGAGGCAGCCAGAGTTGCTGAAGAGATTCGTCTTAAGGTCGAAGACGAAGCTCGTCGACGCGCCGCCCTTGAAGCGCAACGCAAAGAAGACGAGGCTCGCCTGCAAGCCGAACAGGAAGCCAGCAATAAGGCCGAAGAAGAGGCACGACAACTTGCTGAACGAATGCGGATGATGACCGAACTCGAGGCGCAACGCCGAGCAGAGGTTGAAGCTCAGGTGAGAGAAGAAGAGAGTCGCCTCTTCGCCGAACAGGAAGCACGTCTAAAGGCTGAAGCCGACTCGATGCGACTTGCCGAAGAACTGCGATTGCAGTCTGAAGCCGCCGCCGAAAAGCGAGCGCAGGTAGAAGCGCTACTGAAAGAAGAAGAAGCTCGTTTCCATGCTGAACAGGAAGCCGCAGCAAAGGCTGAAGCCGAAGCGTTACGCCTGGCCGAGGAGTTACGAACCCGCGCCGAAGAAGAAGCCGTGCGACGCGCTGAAGTCGAAGCACGATTGAAAGAGGAAGAAGCTCGTCTACAGGCCGAGCAGCAAGCGCGAGCTCAGGCTGAGGCCGAAGCGCTACGGCTGGCAGAGGAAACAAGAGCCAGGGCCGAGGATGAGGCCGTACGACGCGCTGAAGTCGAAGCACAATTGAAAGGCGAGGAAGCTCGTCTACAGGCCGAGCAACAGGCACGCGCACAGGCTGAAGCCGAAGCGCAACGGCTGGCCGAGGAAGCAAGAGCCAGGGCCGAACAGGAAGCTCGGAGGCGAGCTGAAGCTCACCTGAAAGAAGAAGCGGAGCGGCTTCAAGCAGAACGCGAAGCAACGCAAAGGGCCGAGCAAGAAGATCGGCGATTAGCTGAAGAGGCTCGTGTGCTGGCTGAGCAGGAAGCTCAGCAGCTTGCTCAGGTTGAAGCTCGTCTCAAGGAAGAAGAGGCGCAGCTAAAGGCTCAGCAGGACGAACGAATGCAGGCCGAAGCCCAACGCCTTGAAGCGGAAGCTCGTGCAGAACAAGAGATTGAAGAAGCCGTGCGGCCGCTTTCCGATTACGACGCCAGTGTAGTTGATGAAGGTGAGCAGCCGTTCGCGTTTCACGTGACCCAGGATTCAACCGACGAGGTGATGTGGGTACAAACAAACAGTCATGCCGACGATTCCTTTCATGAAGCTTTACCAGTTGTCGACGACTCATCTTATTCCAGTGACCTAAGCTACACGGCGCAACCAGAGGTCGAAACTGTTGCTGAGCCGGCGAAAGCGATTGACGTTGCCTTTTCTGAAAAAGGCATCGTATCCGCCGGAGAAAACGCCGGAATTCCTTCAGAGATACTAAATCGACTCAATAGTGCCCAACCAAGCGACCGAGTCGAAGGCTTGGCCCAAATCGTTACCGTAGGCGGTGACGACGCGTTTGGATTGATCAGCAAAGCGTTTGACGATCAGGTCGTAGAAGTTCGAAACGCTGCCGCCCGTGCACTTTTCAATCTTCAACCGGATCGCGCGGCAACCTTTACTCGCGCCCTGCGTGAAGGTACACCTGAGCGACGCCGAAAGATTGGTCAGGCGCTGGCAGGATCCGGTTTAGCCGGAGAAGCTGTTGGACACCTGACCGGAGAGAGTCGTGAGAAGACTTACGACGCTTTCTCGCTCCTGTTTCTGATGGCAAAGGCCGGCGAGGTGTCACCACTGATGCAGGCAATCGAAGATTACCCAAGCGTCGAGGTCCGCATCGCCGTCGTCAAATTGCTGGCGCTGAGCGGACAGCCGGAAATAATTCCGTCATTCCGTCGCCTTGCAGTTCGCGGTTCATTGCCATCTGAAGTTAGGTCGGCAGTGATGGAAGCGATTTATCAAATCAGCAGTCAGGCTCGTGAGAGCGCGCCGTCAGCGGCGTAAGACTAAACCACCAACAATCAATGCCGCGCAGGACTCGAAAGGTTCTGCGCGGTTTTTTCTTTCTGTAACGGAATCGGAAGACCTCAGGATCAAGCAGCTTTTCCTTATTTGCGTTTTACCCTTTACTATTTAGTCAAACGCAAATGGGATTCAAGCTGCATTCAAACTACCAGCCGAAAGGGGACCAGCCTGAGGCGATCGCATCGATTGTTCGTGGTCTAACTGATGGATTCAAAGACCAGGTCTTGCTTGGCATAACGGGAAGCGGAAAGACATTTACGATTGCCAGCGTTATTGAGCACACGCAGCGTCCCACGCTTGTGTTGGCCCACAACAAGACGCTCGCAGCCCAACTCTACCAGGAGTTCCGGTCACTCTTTCCCGAGAACGCCGTTGAATATTTCGTCTCCTACTACGATTACTATCAACCCGAAGCGTATGTTCCCGCGGCTGACGTCTACATCGAAAAAGAGGCGATAGTTAACGAGGAGATAGATCGGCTGCGCATGTCAGCAACGCGCGCGTTGTTTGAACGTCGCGATGTGATCGTGGTCGCCAGTGTGTCATGCATTTACGGTCTCGGTGATCCCGACGCCTATTACGGCATGTTGCTTTTCCTGGAGCCGGGAGCCCGGATCAAACGTGAGACGCTGCTGCAAAGACTGGTGGAATTGCAGTACGAACGGTCTGACAATAACTTTCAGCGCGGTACATTTCGCGTTCGCGGCGACGTCGTTGAAATCTATCCGAGTTATCAGGACCAGGCGTTTCGCGTCGAGCTGTGGGGCGAAGAGGTAGACTCAATCTCAACCATAGATCCACTGCTTGGCGAGGTATTGCAGAAACATACTTCGCGAGTTCCGATCTATCCAAAGAGCCATTACGTAATGTCGAAGCCCACGATTAAGCGGGCGATCAAGACAATAAAAGAAGAGCTGGAATGGTGGGAACCAAAACTGATCACGGAAGGGAAGCTGCTGGAAGCGCAACGACTTCACCAGCGGACAATGTTTGATCTCGAACTGATCAAAGAGATGGGATTCTGTCGCGGCATTGAAAACTATTCACGCCACCTAACTGGTAAGAATCCAGGAGATCCACCGCCAACGCTGCTCGATTATTTGCCTCGCGATACGCTGATGGTGATTGACGAGTCGCATCAGAGCGTGCCGCAAATTCGCGGCATGTTTGAAGGCGATCAATCGCGAAAACGAACCTTGGTTGAGTACGGGTTTCGTTTGCCCTCAGCTCTCGACAATCGACCGCTGAATTTTGCGGAGTTTGAAGCACGAATCGGCCAGACGATCTATGTGTCCGCTACGCCGGGACCGTACGAGCTGACGAAATCCGGCGGCGAAGTTATTGAACAGATTATTCGGCCGACAGGGCTGCTCGATCCGGTTGTGGAAGTGCATCCGGTTAAGGGCCAGATCGATCACCTGCTTGAAGAATGCCGGCAGCGAGCCGAGCGTCATGAGCGGGTGCTGGTGACGACGCTTACCAAACGCATGGCTGAAGACCTCACCGAGTATTTCACCGAAGTCGGTGTGCGCGTCCGCTATTTGCATTCTGACATTGAGACTCTCGAGCGCATTAAGATCCTCCGCGACCTTCGCCGCGGCGAATTCGACGTCCTGGTTGGCATCAATCTCCTACGCGAAGGACTCGATTTACCGGAAGTTTCCCTGGTCGCAATCCTGGACGCAGATAAGGAAGGGTTCCTTCGGTCAGAGCAGTCGCTAATCCAGACGATCGGTCGCACGGCGCGAAACTCCAGCGGTAAGGCGATCCTTTATGCTGATCGAGTCACGGATTCGATGAAACGAGCGATCGACGAAACTAAGCGGCGACGTTCGATTCAGGAGGTCTACAATCGAGAGAATGGAATTACTCCAACCACCATCGTAAAAGCGATTGAGTCGACTTTGATTACTGCGTCCGAAGCTGACTATTTCAAAGTACCAACCGAGTGGGAAGAGATTGAAGATTACTCGCCTCAGAAAATTCACGACACGATTGCCCGGCTCGAAACCGAAATGCGAGGAGCTGCCAAGCGTTTTGAATTCGAAAAGGCGGCTGAGTTACGTGACCGGATTAAGGTGCTTCGCGAAAGAGGATTGCAACTCGCTTAAACGATCGTGCTAACGAAACCTATGTTAATCAAAACCGATCGCGACGCGATTCAATCGTTTCTTTCTGACTCAAGCTACATGAATGAGGGTCAGGCGGACCGCGTTGTGTTTCCTGAGACCGCGGAAGAAGTCGCAGATGTTCTCCGTGGCGCAACCCGGGAGAGAACGCCGGTGACCATATCCGGCGCTGGAACAGGAACTGTTGGTGGGCGCGTTCCTTCTTCCGGGGTAGTTCTCTCGACCGACAAGCTCAATCGGATTAAGAGCATGGCGCGCGATGAGCAAGGTGGTGGTGGACGAGCAGTGGCAGAGGCAGGAGTTAGGCTGACTGATTTGCAGAAGTTTGTTGAAACTGAAGGCTTTCTCTACGCTCCTGATCCCACGGAGCGCAGTTGCTATCTAGGCGGGACGATAGCCACTAACGCCTCCGGCGCTCGTACTTTCAAATATGGACCAACTCGGAATCATGTGATGCGTTTAAAGATCGCGCTGGCTAATGGTGAAGTCATTGATATCCGGCGTGGGGAGTTGTCGGCAGCTCCTGATGGTCTGATCACCGTACCCTTGGCATCCGGAGAACTGATCGAAGCGCAGTTGCCAACCTACCATATGCCGCAAACACGGAAGCATGCGGCGGGTTATTTTGTGGCTCCCGGAATGGACGTAGTTGATCTGTTCATAGGTAGCGAAGGAACACTTGGAGTGGTGATCGAAGCTGAAGTGGCGTTGGTCCCTAAACCACAGGGTTTGTTAAGTGGTGTGGTGTTCTTTGATTCGGAAGCGTTTTTACTCTTGTTTGTGGGCGAAGCCAGGAGACTCTCGCTGGAGAATCGTCAGGATAAAGGCCCGGGCGTGCTTGGCGCTTTGATTGAGAAAGCGCTCAAGCTTACTGACCGCCAACCAACACGACAAGTTTCAGAGAACGCCTCACCGAGAAGGGAACTTGACGCACGAGCACTCGAATATTTCGACAGCGAGTCGCTCGACTTTCTCCGGACGAAGTACACCACTGTTCCCGCGAACGCTGTCGGCGCGATCTTCTTCGAGCAGGAGACTACACCCGAAACGGAAGATGCCCTTATGAACGAATGGCAGGAACTGGTTGAACACCATGAGGCACTTGCTGACGACTCGTGGTTTGCGACGAACGAGACTGATCACGCAAGGTTGCGCGAGTTTCGACATGCGTTGCCGGTGCTTATGAATGAATGGTTTTCGCGACACAATCAGCGTAAGGTCTCCACCGATATGTCGGTGCCGGACGAAGCCTTTCCAGGTATGTTGCGCTTTTACAAAGAGACGCTTCGAGAGACAAGTTTACGGCACACAGTGTTCGGGCACATTGGTGACAATCATGTGCACGTCAATATTTTGCCGCGAGATGATAATGAAGCGAGTATCGCAAAAGAGATTTACGTCAGCTTTGTAAAACGCGCAGTTGAGGTGGGCGGAACAATCTCTGCGGAACATGGAATTGGAAAGTTGAAACGAGAGTACCTGGGGTTTCTCTATTCGGAGGAACATCTTCGTGAAATGGCCGCACTCAAACGGGCGTTTGATCCTGCTGGTATCCTGGGCCGAGGAAATATCTTCTCGGAAGAGTATCTGTAAAACTTGTCCGTTGTCAGTTGTGCTTCTGGCTACGGACAACTGACAACCGCCAACTGACCCTTACGAATGCTGAGATTCACTACAGCCGGAGAATCGCATGGTCGCGCTTTAGTCGCGATAGTCGAAGGACTGCCTGCGGGGCTGCCCATCGATATTGCCGTTGTAAATCAAGAACTAGAAAGACGTCAGTGGGGATACGGCCGCGGCGGCAGAATGAAGATTGAACGCGATGTTGTCGAAATACTGAGCGGTATTCGGCATGGCCTGACATTAGGCTCGCCAGTTGGTCTCCTCATCGAGAACAAGGACTGGGCCAATTGGACGGAGGTAATGGATTCAGCACCGCGCGAGGTTATCGCGGAGAAGTCCCGTCGCCTGAGTCGTCCGCGCCCTGGGCATGCAGACCTTGCCGGTGGGCAAAAGTTTGGCGCGCGCGATCTGCGAAACATTTTGGAGCGCGCCTCCGCCAGAGAAACTGCCGCGCGCGTCGCCTGCGGAGCCTTAGCCAAACAGCTCATCGCCTCCTTTGGTGTCGAAGTTCGGAGCCATGTCATTCAACTGGGTGGAATTCCGGAAACCCCATTGGCATTAGCGTGGACACAAATTGAATCCATTCCCGCTGATGCACCGCTACGATGTGCCGACACAGGATTTCAGCAGCAGATGATCGAACTGATCGATGCCAAGCGTGAAGCGGGTGACACGCTCGGTGGGATTTTCGAAGTGGTTACGCGAGGCGTCGTGCCGGGCATTGGCTCGCACACAGCCTGGGATTTGAAGCTCGACGGACGCTTGGCCCAGGCAATCATGTCTATCCCTGCAGTCAAAGCTGTATCCATCGGCGCGGGCACCGAAGCGAGTGCACTTCCCGGCTCCGAAGTGCACGACGAGATTGCTTACAACGACAACACGAAAGAGTTCATCCGCGAAACGAATCGGGCAGGTGGGTTAGAGGGCGGGATTACGAATGGTGAAGAGATCAGGATTCGTGGCCACCTCAAGCCGTTGTCAACGTTGCGTCGTCCGTTACGGTCAGTTGACATCGACACTAAACAAGAACAGTTGGCGGCGTTTGAACGTTCCGATATCACCGCCGTTCCTGCTGCCGGAGTGATTGGTGAAGCGATGGTTGCGCTCGTATTGGCAGATGCGATGCGACAAAAGTTTGGCGGTGATAGCCTCGGCGAGATGAGGAGAAACTTTGAAGGTTACCGCGAGCAACTTCGAGGATATTAGTTTTGTTTGTTATGAACGCTTGCGACTAGAGCTTCATGTCGTGAGATTGTAGAATCGGCTTACGTCGCAGATACTCAACAGGAATAATCACGAATGGCATTAATGGAAATTGTCACCTGGCCCAATCCGGTGCTCGACACACCGGCTGATCCGGTCACGGAATTTAACGATGATCTCAAAAAGCTGATCGGCAATATGTTCGAAACAATGTATGCAGCGCCCGGTGTCGGACTGGCAGCGGTCCAGGTTGGCGTTTCGAAGCGGCTGTTTGTGATGGATTGTTCCGCAGGCAAAGATCCGGACCAGCGCGTGGTGATGGTCAATCCTGAAGTAATCCATGTCGAAGGTGAGCAGAACGGCGAAGAGGGCTGTCTTTCGTTTCCCGGGATCTTCACTCCGGTTGAACGAAGCCTCCGTGCCGTGGTCCGTGCCCATGACATCAACGGGAACGAGTTTGAAATCGATGACACGGAGCTAACCGCGCGGTGCATGTTACACGAGACCGATCACTGCGATGGGATCGTGTTCCTCGACAAGATGAGCTCGCTGAAAAGGGAACTGGTCAAGCGCAAGATTCGAAAGCTGCAGAAGAGCGGCAAATGGCGGTAGGTCTGGCGCAGGTCGTAAAAGGGCACAGTCGAGTAAAGACGATTTTCCATATCTCATTTTCCATTTCTCATTTGTCATTGCGGAGCTGCTGGCGGCAGTTCAGAGTTCAAGCTCAAGCTTTAGCTTGCGCTGCGAAGCCATAGCCTAAAGGCTGAACTCTGAACTTCGGGCCTCACGCTAGAATCCGCTGATGACAAATGAGAATTGGAAAATGATATATGGAAAATCTGCTTTGGCCGGTGCACAGTTATTCTGATTCCCGTCGCCTCCCATGTTAGTATTCCAAGAAATTCAATTTGGAGTTAATTAATGCCGACCGAATTCCGTAATGAACCGTTTGTAGACTTCAGTAAAGAGGAGAATGCCCAGGCCATGCGTGCGGCGCTGGACAAGGTCAAGGGCGAGCTCGGCCGCGAATATCCCCTCGTAATCGGCGGCGAACGAATCAACACCGACGCCAAGCTGGAAAGCATTAACCCCGCGAATCGCACCGAAGTTGTCGGCCGCTTCCAAAAAGCTACGACAGCGATGGCGAATCGAGCGGTAGATGAAGCACACAAGGCTTTTTTGACCTGGCGTAACACGAGTCCTACTGAACGAGCCGATCTGTTGTTTCGCGTCGCTGCCATGATTCGCGAACGCAAACATGAGTTCTCCGCATGGATGGTCTATGAAGTGGCGAAGAGTTGGGCCGAAGCCGACGGCGACACAGCGGAAGCTATCGACTTCCTGGAGTTTTACGGTCGCGAGATGTTGCGTTACGCGGGTGATCAGCCGCTGGTTAAGATTCAAGGTGAGGACAACAAGCTCGACTACATTCCGCTTGGCGTCGGGGCTGTTATTCCGCCCTGGAATTTTCCGTTCGCCATTATGGCTGGGATGACAGCGGCTGCGTTTGTGACCGGCAACACCGTTGTGCTCAAACCCTCTTCAGATGCGCCGACTATCGCATTCAAGTTTTTTGAATTGCTCGAAGAAGCAGGATTACCAGCGGGCGTCGTTAACTTCATGACCGGCTCGGGCGCCGAAGTTGGCGATGTTGTCGTTGACCATCCCAAGACGCGGTTCATTGCGTTTACTGGTTCCAAGGAAGTAGGGCTGCGGATCAATGAACGCGCAGCGAAGGTCCATGAAGGCCAGATCTGGATTAAGCGCGTAGTTGCTGAGATGGGCGGCAAGGACGCGATCATTGTGGCCGACGATGCAGACCTCGACGACGCTGCGACTGGTGTTGTTCAGTCAGCTTTTGGTTTTCAAGGACAGAAATGTTCAGCCTGTTCAAGAGCAATCATCGACGCCAGCGTCTACGACACGATGCTGGAAAAGATCGTGGAACGAACTGCAAAGATTAAACTGGGCGCGCCGGATGCACCCACAACCAACATGAGCGCGGTAATTAATGAAAAGGCGTTCAAGGCAATCAATCAATACATCGAGAAGGGCAAGAGCGAAGGTGGCAGAGTGATCGCGGGCGGAGGTTCAGATGGCGAACAGGGTTTCTTCATCGAACCGACGGTGATCGCTGACGTTAAGCCCGGTGACACAATTGAACAGGAAGAAATATTTGGACCAGTGCTGGCGGTAATCAAAGCGGAGAACTATGACGACGCTCTGAATATTGCAAACGACACGCAGTTTGGATTGACTGGCGCGGTCTACAGTGCGGACGAAGAAAAACTCGAACGCGCTCGACGCGAGTTTCACGTAGGGAATCTCTACCTGAACCGGAAATGCACTGGCGCGCTGGTGGGTGTACATCCTTTCGGCGGGTTCAACATGTCTGGCACCGACTCAAAAGCCGGCGGCCGCGATTACCTACTGCTCTTCATGCAGGCGAAGCTCGCATCAGAAAAGGTTGGGGCCACCTCGAAGCTGGCCGAGAAGAGAGCAGCAATCTGACATCGAAGGCACGCTGTTAAGAGTACAGCCTTTAGGCTGCGTCTTCCTTTCTAATCGGAGACGCAGCTTTTTATTTACACTGGCTACGGGAGGGATCGCGGCCACCCTTGTTATGAATATGCGCATTGTTTTCATGGGTACACCCGAATCCGCCGTGGCTTCTTTAGCACGACTAATCGCCGACGGGCATGACGTGGTCGCGGTTTGGACGCAGCCGGATAAGCCTGCAGGCCGCGGTGACAAGCTCCACTCTCCGCCGGTAAAGGAATTTGCCTTAAAGCACAGTTTGCCGCTCGAACAGCCCGCCAAGATCAAAACCAAAGAAGCAAAGGAACTGTTTGCTTCCTACAATGCTGACGTTGCCGTGGTAGTGGCATACGGGCGCATTCTCCCGCCTGAGTACCTTGCGGCGCCTAAGCACGGCTGTATCAATGTGCACTTCTCATTGCTGCCGCGTTTTCGGGGAGCGGCCCCGGTGAACTGGGCCATAGTAAGCGGCGAAGCTAAAACCGGTGTGACTACAATGTTCATTGAAGAAGAGCTCGACTCGGGTCCGCTCCTCCTCCAAGCCGAAACCTCAATCGGCGATACCGAAACTGCACCGCAACTCATGGAACGGCTGGCCGCAATGGGCGCTGACCTCCTTAGCGAAACATTGGCTCGACTTGAATCGATAACCCCGCAGGCGCAGGAAGAGTCAAGAGCCACATTTGCGAGGATCCTTAAGCGAGCCGACGGCTTTATTGACTGGTCCGCCTCCGCCAGGGAAATCGAGCGCTCAGTGCGCGGTTTCCAACCGTGGCCCAACGCCTTCACCCACCACCAATCTCGCAGACTCATCGTCTGGAATTCGGAGGTAGCAGACATTGTTGACGCGGTCTCTCAACCAGGCACAGTCATATCAAACCAGGATGAGATTGTAGTTGCGTCCGGTGGCGGATCAGCGTTGCGTTTGTTGGAAGTGCAACCGGAATCCAAGCGTCGCATGAGCGCCAGGGATTTTCTTCATGGCGCGCACCTGAAGATTGGTGATCGATTTGGCGAAGTCTAGTTTCGTTTCTCCGGCAAGACTGGCCGCTTTTGAAATCCTGATGCGCGTCGAGGAGGGTGCCTACGCTTCGGTTCTCCTCAACGCACGGGCAAGCGAGCTCGGTCCGCTCGACCGAGCCCTCTGCCATGAACTGGTAATGGGTGTCTTGCGCTGGCAGCTGTGGCTGGACCGGCTTGCCGCAATTTACTCTCGACGCGAGCCATCCGAGTTGGATAGTGCCGTACGTGTAATACTCCGACTCGGTCTCTACCAATTGCGCTTCCTCAACCGAGTTCCTGATTCGGCAGCCGTAAATGAATCCGTCAATCTTGTTAAGCACGCTCGACTGCGCTCGGCTAGCGGTTTAGTAAACGCAGTATTGCGACGAGCCACGCGTGAAACAGAAGTGGATCCGGCTCACAACATTGACGATCCGATCGAGCGACTTGCCGTCGAGACTTCACATCCACTTTGGTTGATCGACCGTTGGTGCAAATCGTTCGGCCTTGATGAAGCAGGACAATTTGCCAGAGCGAACAATGAAGCGGCGCCCGTAGCCTTTCGCGTTGTAAAAACTCGAGCCGAGGGATCTGCGATCCTCGATCAGTTGCGGCAGGCAGGCGGGCTTATTGAGCCTTCTCAAATCGCTAGGGACGCCTGGCGAATCCGGGGCGCAACTCAGTCACTAGCAAGTCTGGCGGCGCAAGGCTGCGTGTACATTCAGGACGAGGCATCGCAGCTGGTCGCAGAAGCCTTGAACGCGCAGCCCGGTGACAAGGTACTTGATCTATGTGCCGCACCAGGCAGTAAGACCACGCAGATTGCGGATGCCAGCGGCGCTACTGTGATTGGTTCAGATGTGCACGAACATCGCTTGAGGGCCTTAAAGACATCGGTCAACCTTCAAGGGCTCACCAACGTTTCCTTGTTAACCCTTAACGGGTTAAACCCATTACCCTTTCTAGATGAGACGTTTGACTGTGTTTTAGTTGATGCGCCCTGCTCAGGGACGGGCACGCTGAGGCGCAACCCCGAAATACGATGGCGCATCTCACCCGGCGACATTGAAAGCTTGTCCCAACGACAAGGGGTTCTCTTGCAAAATGCATCACGCGCCGTGAAGCCAGGCGGTCGACTCGTTTATTCAACGTGCTCAGTTGAAATTGAAGAAAACGAGGCAATACGTCAATCGTTCCTTAAAGCCAATTCGTCGTTTTCCTCGACCGACTTAGGCATTCAATCGGCAGTTGCGAGTGCCGGCGACGTTGCCAGGACATGGCCGCACAAAGTTGGCACAGATGGCTTCTTTCTGGCCTCGTTTAAGCGCGACGATTGATGGGTATCGAGAGATGGCTGTCTTGCGGCACTTGGAGTCGGATGTTAGACTTCGCGGCTGGTTTTTAAGGCCTACTCAGTAGTTTCGAGTTGACCAGAGGATAGTACGTGAACAATGCCAGCGGGCCACTCTCAGCGCTTAGACGCCTTAGTATCGCAATTTCAATAGCGATCGTTTTTCTGTTCGGTCTCGCCACCACAGTCTATTTGTCTCTACGTAGTCCGGAAGTCACCGTGCCGGATGTTTTGGGTAAAGACCGGTTTCAGGCAGAGCAGATCTTGGGTGAAGCAGGCCTGAATTTTCGCGTCAGGGCGACGCGGCCTAGCAGCGAACTAAAGGCTGATACGGTTTTATTTCAGTTACCGCGCCCCGGCGAAGTCGTAAAGACTGGCCAAACGGTCGCAATGGATATCAGTCGTTCGGTTAAGCAGGGCGAGTCGTCGGAGGTTACCGCGCCGGCTAAACCGGAAGAGAAGAGCGAAAACAAGAACACTAACGACAATGCGGCTTCAGCCAATGAGAACAAGCCCAAGAAACCGAAGAGTACAAACAAGAACGCGAACGAGAATGGCAATTCGAACAATCGGAACGCCAATAGCAATCGGCCTTCGCCAAACAGGAACTTAAACAGCAACAGCGATAGGCCTACGCCTGACAATACGAGTCGTCCGACGTTGATTATCAACAACAACGCAAACAGTTCAGGTAATGCCAACAAACCTGCGAGGCCACCAGCGCCGAAGCCGTCACCTCGCTAAGCAGAGGATGTCACGCAGGATGAAGTTCGACTAGATGAACGACAGAACAATCGACATTGCGCCCTCGATACTGTCTGCAGATTTTTCGCGGTTGGGCGAAGAGATTGCGGCAGTCGAGAGAGGTGGCGCCGCAGTCCTTCACGTTGATGTGATGGACGGCCACTTCGTTCCGAACATTACCGTTGGTCTGCCGGTGGTTAAGTCAATCGCAAGTGCTTCGAAATTGCCGATCGACGCGCATCTGATGATTTCAGAGCCGGGCCGTTACGCGGAACAGTTTGTTGAAGCTGGGGCCAAAATGGTCTCAGTACACATCGAAGCTGACGCACACGTGCACCGGACATTGGCCTCAATCAGGGCCGCCGGTGCCCAGGCGGGTGTTGTAATCAATCCGGCAACACCAATCGAGACCTTGACCGAGGCCTTGCCGTATGCGGATTACGTGTTAGTGATGTCGGTGAACCCAGGATTTGGCGGGCAAAGGTTTATTCCCACCTCGACGGATAAAGTACGGCGGTTGCGGCGGCTCATTGACGAGCGGAATTTGCCCACGCGTATCGAAATTGATGGCGGTATTGACGCGCAGAATATCGCCACAGTCGTTGCAGCCGGTGCCGAAATCATCGTGGCGGGCTCGGCGGTCTTTGGGTCAGGGAACCCTGAAGCTGCAGTAAAACAATTGCGCGAAGCAACTCTTCAGTGGGTTTAGTGGTTCAAAACGGTTCAGAAGTCTTAATGGTTACGCTTTTTTGGAGGTTTTAAGTTATGCATTCTCGCTTTGGTGCCAAGTTCGTTGTTTGCGTCACGATGGTTTTGCTACTGGCCGGAATTTCGCTGGCGCAAAATACCGGCGCCCGGAGTGAGCTTTCGGCGCTCCAACGCCTTGATGTGATGAGGTCAAAGCTCGAAGCCATGCGGCGCTCGCTGAGTAGCGCTCTTTCGTCAATGGCACCGGCCGATAAGGACAAGAAAGATCTCGATGATCCGAGACAGCGGCTACGTAATCTCGACAAAGAAGCGGGGTCCTTGCTGTCTGAGGTTAATGACCTCCGCAGCAAACAGGAGCGGTCTGAGGCCTATGATCAGACGAGTATCGATCGGCTGGAAACGTCGGTCACCGAACTAAATGGACGAGTGGAATCAGGACTACAGGCGACAGCCAGCGCTCGTTCTGCGTCGACTTCTGTAGCGAGTGCAAAGCCCAAAAAGAAGAAGGGGAAATTCTTTGGTCTACTAGGCGGCGGCGACGATGATAAGTATGAAGAATTGACTGGTACAGTCGCTCCAGGACGCGACCGGGTACTCTTTCAAGAAGCCGCAAAAGAAGTGCGTGGCGGAAGACATGAAACTGGACGTTTACTATTTTCGACCATCATCAATACCTATCCGGATTCGGCGTTCTTGCCGTTGGCAAAGCTTGCTATCGCCGATTCCTTCTATCTCGAGGGTACAACCTCAGCTTTGATTCAGGCAGCCCAAGCTTACCTGGACTGGCTCACGTTCTTTCCAACGGATCCGCTGGCTGATGACGCAATGCTGAAGGTTGCTGAAGCGGAGATGAGACAGATGGGCCTGTCCGACCGCGATGTAACGCATGCGCGCAAAGCTGAACAGCGGCTCAAAGCACTCTTGCAGCAGTATCCGCAAACTAATCTGCGTCCAATTGTTGAGGGCCATCTCCGCGACGCGCAGGAGAATCTGGCCATGCATGGTTATCAGATTGGCAACTTCTACCTCGACGCCAAATACAAGGGACACAAGGGTGGTCTAAAGGGAGCCCAATCTCGGTACAAGGAAGTTCTGGAAAAGTATCCGTTTTTCTCGCTGAGGGATGGGGTGCTGTTCAGATTGGCTTACACTTTCCAACAAGAGGAAGAGCCTGACGAAGCTGCGAAGTACTATCAGGAATTGCTTCGGAATTTTCCAAATAGCGAATACGCTGATAAGGCCAAAGAGCAGCTGAGCATTATTGGTGCTCCGGTGCCTGACGCCGATCCCGAAAGAAAGAATGTAAAGCCGGCGGAAAAGCCGGGATTCGTTGGCAATCTGATGCAACAGATCAGCGGTAAGGCGGCGGTTTCGACGAGACCCGACGGTATCCTTATTAGCAAAGACAAGAAGGAAGGTCGGAACGATCTCATTGATGAGGCAATCAAATACAATGGCACGTTGCCGACTAACGTAATGCCCTCGGCGCCAGTTCAACGAACTCGCAGCGCCCCGGCCGATAACCGAGCAAGATCGGCTTCGCCAAACCTGAGTCAGCCCGGGGTTGTACCGGCGGCAACGACTCCGGCAAAGCCATAGCCAATTTTCAAAACGTAAAAACAGGCCCGTTGCGAAATTGCAACGGGCCTTTTGCTTGGCGGTTCAATATGGTTATATTGCCAGTAAAAAAAGTGCAGACTGCAGTTAACCAAGGGGTCATGATGGAAACTTCGACCGACCGGCAAACCAGTGCTTTACCTGAATTAGATCGCCGTCATAAAGCTACCGCAACGACTGTGCGTGCGTTCTTGATCGTGACGATTGTTCTTAGCGCGGTTGCTTTTTTTGTCAGCAAGTCGATCCCTCCGCAAAATAATCCGTCCCTCGATATTGCTGTTCGAATCACAATCCTGATCTTTGGTCTCGGCGCAATGGTGTTACGTCGTACCAAGTTCGCTACGATGCGACTTCAGGATGTTGGGGCTCTCAAGGGTGCCTCAGGCCTATTGATTACTCTGCAAAGGACCACTCTGTTAGTAGCGGCTCTTGCGGCCGTGATCTCAGTCGTGGGCTTTGTCGCAACCTTGATGACGGGCAATGTTTTCTACACCTACGGAGCTGGTTTGGTCGCCGTCGCCGTTCTGCTTTACTGCTATCCGGTGCGTACGTCGTGGGAAAAGGCCATCAAACGTTTCGCGCCCGGACCTCAGTCAAACTAGCGCTCGCCGCCCTAGTCTAGGCTCACGGCTGGTAGATGTACGAACGACGAGCCCTCACCGCCAAACGCTCCCGATTTACCTTCACTTTGATCAGTCGTTCACGAGATTTCGAGGATGAGTCCTTCGGGTAGTAACCGATCCAATACTGGCGCCGTAGTTCATCCGCAACTCCAGCAAAAGATTGGTTAATCTGATTAATGCCTCCGGCTTTGAAGTAGCGCCCTCCTGTTCTTGCGGCTAGCTGCTGAAGATATTTATTTACCGGCCCGTCTCCATATTGCAGCGTATAGATAATCGTTCCGGATTCCTCGGCGGATTCCAGGGTGCTCTTGGCAGACGCTTTTCCCCACGTATTCTCCCCATCGGAAAAAACTATGATGGCCTTGCGGCCGGCGTCTGCTTTGAGAACTCCCAAACCATAATCAACTGCGTCGTACAGTCTTGTACCCAGCAATAGCGGACCTGCCTCCATTTGATCGATTGCGGAATCGAGTGTCGGAGCATCATTCGAACCGGCTCTGGTAAGCGATCGGATCTCACCATGGAAATATATTGGACGCACCAGATCCGAAGGTCTTAGTTGCGCAACGAATGCCTTGGCCGAGTCCTTGATCTGATTCAAAAAGGGCGAGGTGGATCCGCTGGTATCAATCAAGAGGGCCACTGAAAACGGGCGGTCAACATTGCTAAAGTGAGCGATGACTTGCTCCTCACCGTCCTCGAAGATGCGAAAGTCTTTCTGTTGCAAGTCCACTACGTACTGGCCCCGACGGTCAATGACCATCACCGGAACCGAAACCAGATTGGCGGTAATTCGAAGAACTTCGCCCTCACCAATTTCGTCCTCAGCCTCCGGACGGACATTGGATCCTGGTACTGGCGTTGGAGAAGGGGACGGCCCTGCCTGGGCGCCAGCTTGTGCCCGAACCGCTCCACATAGAGCTAAGAGAAAAACAGCAGAGAGGAGATGAGTGCGCTTCATCTTGGAGGTCAGTTGTTCGCCTTCGTTACCTTTGCAAATCGAAAGGAATCCACGGGCACGGTGCACCACCAACGCGGGAATCCCCTTTGAAATAGGCCAGAAACCAGCCAAGCGAAATGTGTTGAACGTTGTTGGCCTTTTCTGGTAGTCTGGTTTTGTTACCAACCTGCCCGCCCCGGCTAGGTTTTACTGGGCCTTCTCACTCACAGGCCAAAACCTGGCAGCCTGCCAAAAGGACAGATTTTCGATGATTTCCCCCCATTCGCGTCTTCGCTGGCGCTCAATTCTCTCGATCATTTCGTTCACGTTCTTGACGATCGCATTTACTCAGATTGCGTCGGGTCAGGACCGCGGTCAACCTTTGGCTCGATTACTGACCAACACGAGCGATATTACAGCCTCGCGGCCGCGAGTGGTTGGTTCTGTCCTTCCGCCTCACGAGTCAGCGGCGCCTGTGCCTGAGCCTTCGCTTGCCGAAACAACCGCGGCAGAACGGAATGCTTTCAGCAAAACGAATGAGGCACGTCTTAAGCATGGTTTGCTCCCTCTCACTTGGGATGCCGAGTTATGCCGCCTCGCACGAATCCACTCCGAAAACATGGCACGACTCGGGTACTTTGATCATGAGACACCCGAGGGTCTCCAATTGAAGGACCGTGCTCGAGCCTTGGGCATTGGGCGCTTCAAAGTGATCGGAGAAAACATCGCGTATAATAAGGGCTACGATGATCCCGGTGGATTTGCTGTGGAGCGATGGATGAACTCCGGAGGTCATCGAGCGAACATACTTTACCCCGGCTTCCAGGCAGCAGGCATCGGCAGTTTTATCGCCGCCGATGGCAGCGTTTATCTTACGCAGGTATTTGTTACCCGCTAGTTGCCCGTCCTTCTTCGTTGGGTGGCCGACTAGATTCGGCTAAAGCACCCACAGTGAATTCAACCGTTACAGTTCCTTCGTTCGCCAAGATTAACTGGCATCTGCAGATTCTTGGTAAGCGAAACGACGGCTACCACGAACTAAGAACAATCCTTCAGACAATTACACTTCACGACGTGCTCCATTTTGATCGGCGAGCGGATGGAGCTATTACGCTTGAGTGCAGCGACGAGAGCATTCCCACAGATAGCAGCAATCTCATCGTGCGTGCCGCTAACGCTTTGAGGAAGCGCTGCGGTGTTTCAGCAGGCGCGCACATCGTTCTGGAAAAGAAGATACCTGCGAATGCCGGCTTGGGTGGTGGATCTTCAAACGCGGCAGTATCCCTCCTGGCGTTGGCTTTCCTTTGGAAAATTGAAATCGATCAGCCTTCGCTTTTGAAAACTGCAACTGAGTTAGGGGCAGACGTGCCTTTTTTCCTCCTTGGTGGAATGGCGTTGGCTGAAGGCACGGGTACTACGCTTTCTGCGCTTCCCGATCCCGCATCGCAACACCTGATCATCATCAAGCCGAAAGCTGGAGTTTCAACTGCGGATGCGTATGCATCACTGAATTCTGGTGCCTTGACAACATTAAGTACCGATCCTATTCTCTCAAGTTCGCCAACACCCCCACATTTTTCAGATTTGGAACCGGCGGTAACTTTAAAGGACTTGAGGAACGATTTCGAGTCAGTGATCTTTGATATGGAGCCTGAGATCAGACGATCAAAAGAAGCTCTCCTCCAGGCTGGTGCCCGGGAAGCGTTGTTAGCGGGAAGCGGTGCGAGTGTCTTTGGTGTTTTCCCTGACCAGCGCGATCGACAGTTAGGGATTGAGAAAATACAAACCGAAGCGGGCTGGCGCGTATTTGCGTGTGATACATTGTCTCGGAACGAATACATTCGTGCGCTGACAGTGAATGACGTTTCGCTGATACGCTAATTTCAATTCTTAGTTTGATATTGGGGCGTAGCCAAGTGGTAAGGCACCGGTCTTTGGAACCGGCATTCGTTGGTTCGAATCCACCCGCCCCAGCCATTTTGGTCAAGTGATGAGCCATGAGTGATCGTGCGATCGGAATCGCACATCACTCATAACTCATCACCCATCACTTTCTTATGGGAACAACTGGCGGCATCAAGATTTTTTCGGGAAATGCAAACCCGAAACTGGCGGAGGAGATTGCTCGCTCCCTGGGCTGCGATATGGGGCGCGCTTTTACTGAGCGCTTCTCCGATGGGGAGTTCAATTTTCAGATCGACGAAAATGTTCGCGGCGGCGACGTTTTTATTATCCAGCCAACCTGCCCGCCTACTGACGAGCATTTGATGGAGTTGCTGGTAATGCTCGACGCTTTTCGTCGATCATCAGCGGAGCGGATCACGGCCGTTATTCCGTACTACGGATATGGCCGATCTGATAAGAAGGACCGCCCGCGCGTCCCGATCTCAGCCAAACTGGTCGCCAATCTGATTACAGTAGCTGGCGCTGACAGGCTGTTAACCATCGATTTGCACGCGGCTCAGATTCAGGGTTTCTTTGATATTCCGGTGGATCACCTTTATTCGGCGCCGGTAATGATTGGCTATTATCAGGAAAATCCGCTGCCGGATTTGACGGTGGTGGCGCCTGATACGGGCGGTGCTGAGCGCGCCCGAGCGTACGCAAAACGCCTCAACGCTGAACTCGCCCTTTGCGATAAACGCCGTGAAAAAGCGAATGTTGCGGAAGTGATGAACGTCGTTGGCGACGTGCGTGGCCGCAGTTGTTTGATTGTCGATGACATGTGCGACACCGGTGGCTCCTTGACTAAAGTGGCCAAAGCGTTGAAGAATGCAGGTGCCGCAAGAATTCATGCCTGCTTTACGCACGCGGTTTTGTCGGGGCAGGCGGTTAATCAGCTCGATAGTTCTGAGATCGAGCAGGTAATTATTACGAATACCATTCCGCTACGTGATCACGTATGCGATTGGAAGAAAATTAAGGTACTTAGTATCGCGCCACTTCTGGCGAAAGCGATCAAGTCGATCCACGAGGAAACCAGCGTTTCCTCGCTCTTCGTATAGCGAAGGGCAAACACTGATGGCTTAAGAAGTCCATCAGCGACCCTCTGGGTCATTGCCAATTTCCAATTTGCGATTGCCAATTCGAGGAATCTTCACGAGATTCCTGACAAATCGGCAATTGCCAATCGAAAATCGGCAATGCCTAAGGTCGCTGAACGTTTGTTAAGAGGAGCATCATGGCTGAAGAACGAAAAGAGATAACAATTCGAGCAAAAGCGCGCGAAGGCCGCGGCAAAAATGACTCTCGACGCGCACGACGCGAAGGATTAGTTCCGGTGGTAGTTTACGGCGGTGTTGGCGAAAGCGTTGCTGCCCTGGCTCCGCTGCGAGAGCTGGCAGCAATTCTGCGCTCAGAAGCGGGTCGCAATACGATCTTTACGCTCGACATCGAGGGAGTAGGCGCAAGCGAAGTCATGTTTCATGACCGCCAGATTGATCCGATCAAGGGTCGGCTGGTGCATGCGGACTTTCAACGGCTGGTGAAGGGTCAAAAGATTGAAGTGACCGTACCTCTGCATCTCGAAGGCGAACCCGTAGGTGTTCGTGAAGAGCAGGGAGTGCTCGAGCAGATCATTCGCGAGATCGAGATCCGTTGCGAACCGAGGGAAATTCCAGATGTGATCAACTACGACGTTTCAAACTTGGGCGTCCATGACTTGCTTCACGTGTCTGATCTTCGGGTTGCCGAGGGTGTCGAGATATTGACGCCAGCAGAAACTGTCATCGCCACGGTCAGTATCGTCAAGGAAGAGCCAGTTGCGGCGCCGGTCGAAGCAGAAGGCGCGGCCGAACCTGAAGTCATCGGCAAGGGTAAGAAGGATGACGACGCTGGTGATGAGGGTAAGAAGGAGTAGAAGCGGTTGCCGATTGCTGATTGCTAACTGTCGATTCGGCTAGCTGGTCAGCAACTGACGAAGCTTCGATTGGCAATTGGCAAGTGAGCGTCGCCAATATCTGATAGTGGGCCTGGGAAACCCGGGCACCGAGTATGAGTGGACACGCCACAATCTCGGCTTCATGCTGATTGAAAAGTTAAGTGCCGACGCGAACATCGCGGTAAAGCGACGAACGTGTGAGGCCATCGTCGGTCGTGGCGAGATTCAGGAGTGCGACGTCACCCTGGCAAAGCCGCAGACGTACATGAACCTGAGTGGCCAGGCAGTAGGTTGTCTGTTAGCAAAACAGAAGCTTACTGACTTCGCTGAATCGCTGATCGTGATTTCCGATGACCTGGCTTTACCGTTGGGGAAGATCAGAATCCGAGCGCGAGGATCGGCCGGTGGCCACAACGGCTTGAAGTCGATCATCAGCACACTTGGGACGGATGAATTCACGCGACTGCGAATAGGGATTCAACCCGAACACCCGATCGCAGATTCGAAACGATTTGTGCTCGATCAGTTTCCCAGGGGAATACGGCCAGAAGTGGAAACGATTTTGACAACGAGTGCTGAAGCAGTTCACACCATCCTCAGGGATGGAGTTTTGAAAGCAATGACAGAATACAACTCGTAAATGGTAAATGGTAAGTCGTAAATGGTCAGACTATTTACCATTCACCATTCACCATTGACCAAGGAGATTTAATGGAAACGCAAAGACAATACGAAGTAGTGTTCATCGTAAATCCCGATGCCGACGACGATGAAGTGACGCGCCTGAGCGATGGTTTCAAACAGATCGTTACCGACCAGGGCGGTACTGTCACGAAGCATGAAAGCATGGGCCGTCGCAAGCTCGCTTATGAGATTCTCCACAAGACCGAGGGAAACTTCGTTCTCCTCGAGATTGAGGGATCAGGCCGGGAGATTGCCGAACTTGAACGGCGCATGCGCGTTAACGACCGCATCATTAGATACATCACAGTTCGCGTGGACGAGGATCGCCAGCGTGCAGAGAAGTTCAAAGCAAAGCGCGACAAGAAGGCCGCCAAGCGATCTGGTGGTGGACTGAAAGATGAGCAGAAGCGTGGCGGATCAAACGCGGAAGCGGCCGGTGATGACGCCGTTGAAGCGAACCTGGACGCAGCCTAAAGAATTAATGAGCGGCGACTGTGCACATCACGGGTCGCTGATTTCGAATTACGAGGATAGATATGTCAACAAATTATGAGGACCGAGGACGCCGTTATAACGGCGGTGGCGACGATGATTTCGACCGTGGTCGATCTATGCAGGGCGGCCGTGGTGGCCGGCGCATGCGTCGTCGCAGAATTTGCCGCTTTTGCATAGAAAAAGTGGACATCATCGATTTTAAGGACACCAGATTCTTGGGAAACTTCATTCCTGAACGCGGCAAGATTTTGCCTCGCCGAATTTCGGGCAACTGTGCGATTCATCAGCGTATGCTGGCTGAAGCGATCAAGCGAGCGCGCAACATTGCGTTGCTGCCGTACACAACGGATTAAGGAAAGGGAACTGCCATCATGGCGCACACAAAAATTCTTTTACGAGAAGATGTTGATGATCTCGGCACACGTGGTGAGATCGTTAGAGTCAGAGCCGGCTACGCTCGCAACTATTTGCTGCCTCGCAAACTGGCGGTCCAGGCGACCGCGAGTAACGTGAAAGGGATTGAGCTCGAGCGTGCTGCGTTGCTGAAGAAGGAAGCCAGCGAGCGCAGTAATGCCGAAGGTCAGGCCGAAAAAATGCGTTCGATGGTGCTTGAGTTCAAGCGCAAAGCGGGTGAGCAAGGCGCCTTGTACGGCTCAGTCACCTCGATGGACATTGCCGATGCCCTCAAGGAAAAGGGCTATGAAATCGATCGTCACCGGCTGCACTTGCGCGAACCGCTAAAACGAGTCGGTGATTTCACTGTACCGTTGCGGCTGCATCGGGAGGTTAATATCGACCTTCAGGTGAAGATCGTGCCGGAGGGCGAAGTCATAGTCGGTCATCTGACTCCGGAGCAAGAGGCAGAACTCGCGACCCCCTCGACGGATGAAACGTCGGCGGAAACTGCATCTGAGTAGATAAAACACCCACAACCGTCACGCTAGTTTCAACCGCTGTAGTATATTTCCGACGCTGGAAATCTTTGCGATTTTCAGCGTCATTTTCCTTATTGCCGTCATCAAATCCAGCATCGTTCGTGTTATTTCGTGTTATTTAGTGGATCGCTTGACGCCGCCAGAGATGAGAACGATCCACTAACTTACACGAAGTCACACGAACGCCCATCGTACCTTCTACATGGCTAGTCCTGATCCCATTCGAGAGCAAACCTTTGAGCGGTCCTTACCGCACAGCGCGGAGGCGGAGCGTGCGATTCTCGGCGGAATTCTTATCGATAATGGCTTGGTTAGTCAGGCCATCGAGTTGCTCCGGCCAGAGGATTTCTACGTGCCATCGCAGCGACGAATCTTCGCTGCCATGATCGCGCTGTTTGAGCGCGGCGGAGAGATCAATCCGATTCTGATCGGCGAGGAGCTCAAAAAGGAAAACGCACTGGAGTCTGCTGGCGGCATTACCTTTATCGCCAACCTGACTTACGGCCTCCCGCATTCGACCAATATCGAACACTACGCAAAAGTCGTTCGTGGTAAGTCGATGTTGCGGCAACTCATAAAAGCCGCAAACAAGATCACTCAGGAGGCGCTTGAACAGGAGGATGAACCCGAACTAATTCTGGATCACGCGGAGCACGCCATCTTCCAACTGGCTGACGATCGCATCCGGCAGGGCTTTGTTCACGTGAAGCCGGTCGCCGAAAGCTTGCTCGAAAAAATTCAGGAGATGGAGGGCCGTGCCGCCGTACTGACTGGATTGACGACGGGCTTTGCCGATCTCGATAAGATCACCTCCGGATTGCAGCGTCAGGACTTGATCATCCTCGCAGCGCGTCCATCGATGGGCAAAACCAGTTTTGCTCTCATGCTGGCAGAGAACGCGGCTATCCACGTTCCCGGTGCGGTCGTTGGAGTCTTCTCACTGGAAATGTCCAAAGAAGCTTTAGTGATGCGCATGTTGTGTTCGCAGGCGAATATCGACGCTCAACGCTTCCGCAACGGTTTTCTTTCCCGCCCCGAGTGGGCCCAGATTGCGAAGTCGTTGGGCACTCTGGCTGATGCGCGAATCTTTTTGGACGACACCGCCGGCATCTCCGTGTTGGAAATGCGCGCGAAAGCACGTCGTCTTGCCGCCGAACAGAAACGTCTGGACCTGATCGTTGTCGACTATTTACAACTGATGAGTGGTTCAGCAAAACGAACTGAGTCGCGGCAACAGGAAGTGTCACAAATCTCGCGTGAACTGAAGGGTCTGGCAAAGGAATTGAACGTACCGTTAGTCGCTTTGTCGCAACTTTCGCGGGCGCCTGAAGCTCGTTCGGATCACAGGCCACAACTTGCCGACCTTCGCGAATCCGGAGCCTTAGAACAGGACGCCGATCTGGTCGCGTTTATTTATCGTCCCGAACAATACAAAACGCCGGAAGAGCGTGACAGCATGCCTGACGACGAAAAGAACGTCGCAGAAATTATCGTTGCGAAACAAAGAAACGGTCCGACTGATACCGTCCGTCTTCGCTTTACACCCTCTAGCATGCGTTTCGATAATCTCTATCGCGAGTAACGCGTTCAAGTAGTTCAGAGTATCAACCCTTAGGTTGGGGTTGGGTAAGCCCCAAGCTAAAGTTTGAACTCAAAACTACTTGAAACATGCGCCTCTTGAACAAGTCTCGAGAATCTTCCAAGGTGTCCGACCTGAAAACCAATAAAGCAAATCAGCTGACTGGCCGACGCCCAACCTGGGCCGAGATTGATCTCGACGCATTGGCTGCGAATTTTAATCTAGTACGGGAACGCGTTGGACCAGATGTAAACGTGATGGCGGTGGTGAAAGCCAATGCTTACGGTCACGGAGCGGTAGAGTGCGCAAACCGACTCGAGCGTAAGGGCGTAAGCTGGTTTGGCGTAGCCCTGCCTGAGGAGGGAATCGAATTACGACAGGCTGGTATCACAAAACCGATTCTGTGTCTGGCTGGATTCTGGGAAGGTCAAGCTGCTGCTTGTCTGCAACACGGGCTGACGCCGGCAGTTTATCAACTCGGGACAATTGAGGCGCTTGATCGCGCCGCGAAGGATCGCGGTGAAGTCGCTGATGTTCATATAAAACTAGACACTGGGATGGGTCGCCTCGGTGTTAGGTTTGATCAGATCGCAGAATTCATTCCTGCATTAAGACGGTTTAAAAACATTCGCGTCGACGGCTTATTGACGCATTTCGCCGCCGCTGACGAACCAAGGTGCGGACCACTGACTGCGGAACAGATTCAGCGTTTTAACGATGCCGCCGCCGCGTTTCGCGATCAGGGCTTCGAACCCAGCTATCAACACATGGCAAATTCTGCGGGCATATTTGGTCAGCCCGACGCCTTTGCGAGAGGCAAGGCAAACATGGTTCGTCCTGGAGGTGTGCTGTATGGACTGTGGCGTGACATCCTCGACCCTGCGCATCGCGACGAGAAGCTGCGACCTGTTATGTCGCTACACACGCGCATGAGTCTGTTGAAATGGGTACCGGCTGGAGAGACTGTGGGATATGGTTGCACGTTTGAAGCTTCAAGCAAGACGCTAGTCGCAACGATTCCGATCGGCTATGACGACGGTTACATGCGCGCGCTGTCTAATCGTGGACACGCAATTATCCGCGGGGTCGTTGCCACCGTTATCGGGCGAATCTCGATGGACCTTACAATCGTTGATGTCACAAACGTGCCCGACGTCAGCGAAGGTGACGAAGTCATTCTCATGGGTAGCGACGGCGCGATTGGCATTACGGCTGAAGATATCGCCAGGACTGCGGGCACACTGTCGTATGAAGTAACTTGCGGAATCGGCACGCGCGTCCCGCGTGTGTATTTGTAATGTCCGACCTGCTTCAGCTTGTCGTTAAGATTTGGAAAGCACAGACGTGCAAAGCCATAAGGGACGTTAGCATTGAGAAGCGACCCGCTACCAACAAGCTGAAGGAGCCTCTTATCAAATCGTAAGACTTGATCAGAGGTTCCCAGAAGCATGTCGGACATTTACTATGAAAACTCTTGCGAACGAGGCTGATCGAAAGCAACTGCTCGAGCGTTTGCAGCGAGTGCGTCCCAACAGTCTGCGGCATTGGGGAAGAATGACTTCTCATCAGATGCTTTGTCATCTGACAGATTCCTTCAAAGCAGGTACCGGCGAGAAGTCGGCTGCAGCATCCGAGAATCTGCTCAACCGTACCGTCGTGAAATGGGCTGGTCTTTATCTCCCGATCCCCTGGCCTCATGGCATTAAGACTCGACCCGAGATGGACCAAAACATCGGCGGCACCAAACCGGTTGAGTTCGAGCTTGATCGTGCCGCGCTCGCGCAAATGATTGAACGATTCTCCCGACCGCAAAGAGACTTCGAGTGGGGAAAGCACCCGCTCTTCGGCCAAATGTCAGATCGGGATTGGCATCGATGGGGCTACCTGCATGTGGACCATCACCTGCGCCAGTTTGGTGAGTGACTCAAATGACAGTTGAACCTACGAAACTTTCTGTCCAGGTAAATGACTCGGACAAGGTCACGGCACTCCTCTACTTCGCTGAGAAGAAACAGCGCGCGGGCATCACACTGATCCTCGGTCCCGGAGCTGGCGCTGGTCAAACGCATCCGTTCATGCGTCTGTTTGCGAGAGCCATGGCGGAGCGCGGTATCGACTGCGTAACTTTTGATTTCTTGTACATGGAGCAAGGACGGAAGGCGCCCGATCCCAAGGCCAAACTAGAGGCTTGTTACACTGCGGTTATTCAAGCTGTCACCAAAGAAAAGAGATTAGCGGGGAACCGGTTAGCAATTGGCGGCAAGTCGATGGGCGGACGAATCGGATCACAGGTTGCGGCGGACAGCTCTCAGAATCTACCGATTTCCGCGCTCGTCTTTCTCGGTTATCCGTTGCATCCACCTGGGCGACCAGACCAACTGCGCGACGCCCACCTGAAGCTGATCACGGCGCCAATGCTTTTCGTGCAAGGTGCACGAGACGCTTTTGGTACTCCCGACGAGTTGAATGTGGTGATCAACAGGGACCGACTTCCGGCAACACTTTACGTGGTTGAAGGCGGGGACCACTCGCTGAAAGCTCCAAAGAAATCCGGCTTCACGCAAGAGCAGGTTTATCAAAACATATTTGACGAAATCATACGATTCCTCACATAGGTAGTGGTCCTAATTTGAAATCCAACTCCCTGGAGTGCGCCGCCTTGTCGGCGCTTTGGCCAGCTGCGACTCTGTCGCAGCTTGATCCGCTAAAAACTCACGAAGCGCGCGGTAGTGTATAGGGGGGACAGCGCGGCGCAGAGCGCCCGCGCGGATAAAGTGCCGCACTCCAAGGAGTTGAATGATCAAAACCTACAGCACCGCAGTCTCTTCCAACAGTCTTCCTTCTGCGAAACGCTCGACGCTAAGCTGACTCGCGTCGACCAGGTCGGATCGGCCGCGCAGAATCAGATCGGCAGTGATGCGACCTGAAGCTGGGGAATGCATTACACCATGGCCGCTAAAGCCGTTGGCGAAAAATAGACCCGAGACGTTTGGAGCGGGACCGATAATGGCGTGGTGATCAGGGGTCATCTCATAAAGGCCGGCCCAGGCGCGACGAGTATTAACCTCAGCGTCGATAAGACAGGGAACGCGATCCGCAGCGCGCGTCAAAATCTTTTCAATAAAAGCTGGATCGAAATCGGTTTTGAACCCCGGTGTTTCGTCCGGATCATTCCAGGCCAATAGAATTCCTTTGCCCTCACGCCTGAAGTGGAAACCGGTTGACATGTCGATCACCATCGGAAACCGTTGTGGTAACTCGGCAAAAGGCTCAGTCGGTACGAGTTGACGGCGTAGCGGTTCAACTGGCAAATCTGCGCCTGCCATGCGCGCCACTGTTGCCGCCCATGGACCGGCCGCGTTGACGATTGTGCGGGTTGAGACAAGACCTTTTGATGTTAAGACCCCCGTTATTTGATGAGGGGAAGACGCCGCGGACTCCGATAAGCGGCCACCGTTGGGAGCCTCTGTTTCAATGCCGGTTACTTCAGTATCCAGCCAAAGCCGGACTCCACGTTCACGAGCCTTCAGCATGAATCCCATCATCACGCTGTGTGGATCAACGAATCCGTCGGTCGGACAGAAAGTTCCGCCAATAATGTCGTCAACGCGAAGCTGCGGCACAAACTTCAGAATGTCTGTGGCTGAAACGAGTTCTACATTGTCGACACCCAGCGATCGTTGCCGCTCACGATTAGCTTTGAGGTAGTCCAGGTGACGTTCATTCGTCGCGCAAAACAGATAACCATGAGCGCGATAATCCGCCGGATGGCCCACCACTTCGTCAAAGCGCGAAAAGAAGTCGATGGAATAACGTGACATCTCGATGTTCACTGGCGTGGAAAACTGCACCCGTACGCCACCCATGCTTTTGCCCGTTGACCCCTTGCCTTGATGAGCCTCGCGTTCAATCACCAGCACATTGGTGCAACCTTGTTCGGCCAGATGGTAAGCAATGCTTGAACCAACAATGCCGCTGCCAATGATTACGACATCCGCCGTTTCCGTCATAGTTGTCGCGAGTAAGATCGTCGCCGTAGAATGGATTCTGTTAATAGAACTGTTACGCGAGCATAAGCCGACTCCCAGACTCGGCACAATAGAAATGTAAAGCAAACTTTTAGTTTGCTTATCGTTGTTTAGAGAGGGCCGTAGTAGGAGAACTGAATCGAACGCAAACTAACAGTTTGCGTTACCTCGGAGGTGATGATGGATCTGCGTTATCCAGTTGGGCCATTCGCGTTCGAGGGAACGCTTTCAAACGAGCAGCGTCAAATGATGATCGACGAGATCGAAGCGACCCCGGAGCGCATGCGCGCCGCCGTCGCAGGCTTGTCCGACGAACAACTCGACACTCCATATCGCCCCGGCGGCTGGACCGTGCGCCAGGTGGTGCATCACGTTCCTGATAGCCACCTAAACAGCTACACGCGATTCAAGCTCGCAATCACGGAAGACCATCCTACCATTCGCGCTTACGACGAAAACCTTTGGGCGAATCTGCCTGAAGCGAAGACGGCGCCGGTCGACATTTCGCTGAACTTGCTTGAGGCCTTACACCGGCGTTGGGTGCTTTTCCTTCGCACTTTCGACGAAAAAGACTTTGCCCGGACGTTTCAGCATCCTGAGATCGGCGTTGTCAGTGTGGACAAAAACGTGGCTCTTTACGCCTGGCACGGTCGTCATCATGTTGCTCACATAACTTCATTACGTGAACGCAATGGATGGTGATAAGCAACTCCTTGGAGTGCGGCGCCTTGTCGGCGCTGTGGCCGCGGCGCCGCGCTCTGACGGATTTACTTGTGAAGTCCCATGAAGCCTGACAGCTAATCAAGCTGCGACTTAGTCGCAGCTGGCCAAAGCGCCGACAAGGCGGCGCACTCCAAGGAGAAGATTCAAACCAACATGCCAGACACTTTTCAATGTCCGAAATGCGGTGCACCGGTTAGCTACGAACGAGACGTGGTCGGTGCGAGTCTTACGGCGCGCTGCGCGTATTGTAAGAGCTCGCTCTCTGTTCCCAACGCGATGCACCCGGCCCAGGTAATCTCTCAGGTGAACATTGATCTGCGAAACACGGGCAGCAGCGCACTCAAGTGGATACTTTTGATCGTTGCGGTTCCTGTGGTGGCAGCAGTCATCGTGGCAATCGCAATGGGCTGGTTCATGATTCCGTTTCTTCGAAATACTCCTACAGTCAACCCGAGTTCAGCACCGCTACCAAATCGACCAGCAGGAAGTAGCGCAGTTCCTTCCGGCGGAAAGAGCGTTCCGTCAGGCTTTGCGAACCTGGGCCTTTCCTTCGGTGAAGAGGGAATCGGTCCAGGAATGTTTAAGGACGCTCGGGCGATCGCGTTGGGTGCGGAGAACAGAATTTATGTGGGGGAATACATTGGGGGTCGGATTCAGGTTTTCGATTCCACCGGGAAATTCATCACTCAATGGATCGTCGATCCAAAGATGCCTTTGCGGGGACTTGCCGCCGATCGTAAGGGCAACGTTTTCGTCGTCCAGAGTGGCAAGATCACTCGGCATGAAGGCGAAACCGGTAATCAACTGGGCGAAGTTGCATTTGCCGGAGGTTGGGGTTTTGACGATCTGATCGCAACTCCCGATGGTGGTTTGCTTGCAGCCTGGTACAGAAATCGCGATGACATCGTTAAGTTCAACTCATCAGGACAAGTCACTCAAACAATTCGGGCAGCAATCAGTTCAGCTAGCGGTGATTCTGAACTTGACACAAAAATCGCTATTGACGGGTTGGGCAATATCTACGCGCTCGGCACTTTCAACAATGCCGTGTTCAAGTTTGGCCCAGACGGCAAATTCCTAACTCGTTTTGGCGATGCGGGTGAACAGCCAGGACAGTTTCGCGCACCACACTCGATTGCCGTGGATGGCAAGGGCCGCGTCTACGTGAGTGACGTTAAGGGTATACAAGTGTTTGATAGCAACGGACGCTACCTCACAGTGTTCAAGCCTCAGGGCTCTGCATTTGGAATGCTGTTCAGCGATAAGGGTGAACTGTTCATAGCCGCCCGAACTAAGGTGCTGCGTTACTCGATTAATGAGTAGGCGCGATGCCAGGCGTAAAGGCCGGTTTTGGCGTGAGATCGACCCGGTCGCTATCCCGATGCATCGGGATTCTGTACCGATCTTCCAAACGTCGCACGGAGCAATAACTAAATGACACAAACGATGATCGATCGCTACCGCCGCTGGTTTGAGTATGAAAAGGATAGCCATGCGAAGACTCTAGCTTCGCTGAATGAAGCTCCGGCAGACTTGCGTGAGTCGGAGGGTTATCGAAAAGCGGTTTACTTAATGGGGCACATTATTGCTGCGCGCCGAGTTTGGCTTTATCGACTGGGAATTGCGAGCGAAAAGGTGGATCTGTTTCGTCAGGAGATCAGTCTGGAAGAGCTGCCGGCGGAGTTAGCAGACATGGAAACCAATTGGTCCAACTACCTCGCACGGTTGAATGACGAGGGTCTGGCACGGGTTTTTGAATACGAGAGTTACGAAGGCGACAGGTTTCGGAACACGGTCGAGGAAATCCTGACGCAGATGTTCGGGCATTCGTGGTATCACCGTGGACAAATCGCGCAACTGCTCCGATCAAACGGAGCACAGCCGGCGGTTACGGATTTCGTGTTCTGGTGCAGGCAACCGCTTGATGAACAGGCTTAAGAGGGTAGCGCTCAGTTCGTGTGCTTTCGTGTAGGTTCGTGGATCGTAATTGCCGTCGCTTTGGTAAGTCGATCCACTAACTTACACGAATACACGCGAAGAAACCGAAAGCACGTTTCAATGAGAGGACCTTACGAATGCAGGTTGGTGACGTAATTTCGTGGCAGCGAACATTTACGGATGACGACATTCGTCAATTTGCCGGCTTGTCGGGAGATGAAGGTGTTCATCATCTGCGACCCGACGAGAACGGGCGGTTGATGGCCCATGGTCTACTCACCGCAACATTGCCTACGAAGATCGGCGGCGACATTAATCTCATCGCCCGCGAGATGACTTTTGCATTTCATCGTCCAGTGTTTGCCGGTGACACAATTACCTGTGAAGTTACCCTGACAGCACTCGAGCCTGCCGAGAAGTATTTCAAGGTGCGCTCGGTTTGGGTCTGCCGTAACCAGGACGGTAAGGAAGTAATGACCGGCGGCGGCGACGGCATAGTTCGCCGATAAACGCGTAACGCAAGCTGTTAGTTTGCGTGGGTGCGTTGCAAGCGAACATTGAGTTTAGGGGAGCGACGCAAACTAACAGTTTGCGTTACGAGCGTCGGCGGGAGAGGTACGAGGGTGCACAGAACCCGCGTACCTCTTTGTTTCGGTGGGTTGCTATTTGTAGGACAGGCATTCCTGCCTGTCCCTCGACCGCATAAACCATTTCAAGTCGGGATTCGCGCTGGGACAGGCAGGAATGCCTGTCCTACCGTTTACTGCAACACGAAATTGTAAGTAATCACGCCTGACACCTTTACAGGCTGATCGCTCAGTCGCGTAGGCTTGAACTTTGCATCTAACGCCGCCTTCTGTGCAGCATGCAGTAGTGCTGGGTTCCCGGAAATCGCTTTCGCTGAAATGACTGTGCCGGTTTCATCGATAAGGACTTGCACGCTGACGACACCTTGAACCCGCATTTGTTTAGCAATCAAGGGATAGACCGGCCTTGGTAGCGATAACGCCTCACCGGTGATCACTCCTTTGCTGATTAGCTTTGGTGCCGGCTTGGGAACGGGTGGAGGTATCGGCGGTGTGCCGACATCCACCACCGGATTGCCGCCACCGCCAGTGCCGGGTCCGCCTCCAGTACCTGGAGCACCAGGCCCGCTAATGCCACCCGGATCTGAATTGCCTCGGCCGACTTCGTAGGGTCCGCGGTCAGGCACAGGTGGATTGGGATTAGGCGCCACCGATGTTGTTTTCGGCACCAAATCCGGCCGGTTTACGCTCGCAGTCGGAATCTCCCGAACCGCAACATCTCTGCCGCTACTATTCCCGCGGGGTAGGGTACTGGCAGGTTGAGCCGGACGGATCGCCTCCAACTCAACCGGGGTTAGCATCACGATGGACTCAGTGTTCGGGTCTTCCATCTGTGCGTCATAAGCATAAATGCTGAGCACACCTGCGACCACGAAAAGCACGGCGTAGGTGGCGACCGTAAAAAGGAAAAAGGAGCCACGGCGCTTCAGCTCAGTGGTGTGTGAACTCGATTCGATCAGGTTATTGAACATCTTTCTCTCCCTTCGTCCGACTAAAGCTTTGGTTTGTCCTCTGGAGTTCCACGACAAACGAAGGCTGTCGAACTGAACGCCGGTGCCATGCGGGTTCGGGGGAGTAAACTCCCAACACTTAGACTCCGGAAGCGGCGCTGTTGTTCCAGATGAAGCGAACAAGAGACAAGCAAACAGCAGACAGCAAACAGCAATCAGTGAAGGCGTTTAGAACAACTCATAGCTTGAAGGGGTCTTTGCCGCAGGAATGACAATCTGAAGATTGAACTCTGAACTTCTTGAGTGTCTCGAACGTTGACTGCTTACTGCTTACTGCTTACTGCTTACTGCTTACTGCTTACTGCTTACTGCTTACTGCTTACTGGTTACTGGTTACTGCTTACTGCTTGCCCTCCGTCTGGACTTTAAACTTTCGACGCCTTACGATTGCCGCGCTCTCGCAGCCCCCCTTCCAGGAGACAGAACCCATGGCGACCAGGGAAGCATTTCAGGAGCAACTAAACCCCTTTGAAATCTCCAAGCAGCAATTTAATCGCGCCGCCGACTATCTCGACCTCGATGAGTCCACCCGCCAGGTCCTTCGTAATTCAAAGCGACAGTTAATTGTTTCGATACCGGTAAAGATGGATGGCGGAGACGTTCGCGTATTCGAAGGCTATCGCGTGCAACACAACATTGCGCGGGGTCCAGCCAAAGGCGGCATTCGCTATCACCCCAACGTTACCCTTGATGAAGTCAAAGCCCTCGCCGCGTGGATGACGTGGAAATGCGCCACAGTCGGTATTCCATACGGCGGTGGTAAAGGCGGCGTTATATGTGATCCGAAGAGTCTCTCGATGAACGAATTGGAGCGATTGACGCGTCGCTACGCATTCGAGATCGCGCCCATTATTGGCCCCGATCGCGATATCCCGGCGCCCGATGTTTACACTGATGAACAAACCATGGCCTGGATCATGGATACCATCTCAATGATCCGCGGTCACACTGAACTCGGCGTGGTCACGGGGAAACCGATTTCTCTCGGTGGTTCGCAGGGACGCAGCGAAGCCACTGCCCGTGGATGTTTGTTCGCACTGCGCGAAGCGTGCCGCGTTCAGGGAATGGACTTGAAAGGCGCTCGCGTTTCGATTCACGGTTTTGGAAATGCCGGCGCTAACATTTCGCATATGGTCGCCGCCGACGGCGCTAAGGTCGTTGCGATTTGCGATTCCAAGGTCGGTCTCTACGCCGAGAATGGGATCGATATTCAGGAAGCCCTACGATACAAGAAGGAGACATCGACGCTTGCTGGGTTCCGCGGTGCCAAAGAAATCGCCTGCCAGGATGTGCTGACCGTTGACTGCGACATCCTGCTACCTTCCGCCCTGGAGAACGCGATCACTTTAGAAAATGTCGGCAACGTCAAGGCGAAGATCATTGCTGAGCTAGCGAATGGCCCCACGACCCCCGGCTCGGATCGTGTGCTTGCTGATCAAGGTGTGTTTCTTGTTCCGGACATTCTGGCGAATGCCGGCGGAGTCACGGTGAGTTACTACGAGTGGGTCCAGGATCAGTATTCGTTCTTCTGGTCAGAGAAACAGATCAACGACACGCTAGAACAAGCGATGCACACGGCATTTAAGTCAGTGCATGAAACAGCGCAACGGTATGACACGGACATGCGGACTGGCGCTTACATTCTGGCTGTCGATCGAGTAGCCGAAGCGACGAAGGTAAGAGGGATATTTCCGTAAACCCTTCGTGCTTTGGGCTTTGTACTTTGAGCTTTGTGGTTTGTCAGTGGTCAGTGGTCAGTTGCTTGGGGCGTGGCTAGCTTATTACTTCAAAGAAACTCAAGGCGCAACAGTTCAGCTCAACCAATCACAAACAACTAACGACGAACAACTGACAACTGACAAAACACCAAAGTACAAAGCACGAAGTGCAAAGGGACCAAGATCAAAGTACAAAGAACAAAATCCAATGTTAACCATTTACGAAAAGCCAACGTGCAGTAAATGCCGCGAAATGGACAAGCTTCTGCGTGAGCGAGGCATCTCGTTCGAAAAGATTAACTACTACATTGAACCCTTAAGCCGCGAGAAGCTCATTGAGTTGTTGGGTAAGATGAAGATGAGTCCTCGGGAGCTTCTGCGAACCAGCGAACCGATCTATCGAGAACTTGGTCTCGCGAAAGGCGAGTTCACGGATGACCAATTGATTGACTTCATGATCAAACATCCTGATCTGATTCAACGTCCAATCGTAGAGCGTGATGATCGCGCTGTACTGGGTCGTCCAACTGAGAACGTGAAGACACTACTGTGACGTTAGAAGCACCTAATTCAACGCTCGTCATGAGGTCAACTCCTTGGAGTGCGACGGCCCGGCGTCGCTTTGGCCGACCTTGCGGTGCGAGGTAGCCCTATTAAAACAGGTACCTCAGCATTCTCACATGCTGAAAACGCGTACATTATGGTTTGTATCCAGGTGAATGGAATTGAAGCTGCGGCCAAAGCGACGCCGGGCCGTCGCACTCTAAGGAGTTGACCTCATCACGCGTGCAAAATTTCAATACCAACTAAGACAAAGTAATTCGCCCTCAAGGTAACGCTTTGAAGAAATCATCAACAACGTTCGTCTGTCAAAACTGTGGACATCAATCGGGCAAGTGGCTGGGTAAATGCCCGGAGTGCGGAGAATGGAATTCACTCGTCGAGGAGCGGGCGCGCCCTTCTTCAAAAGGAACCATTCGCAGTGGCTTCAAGCTTCGCGACGTCTCGGCAATTGCCTACGCCGAAATTGAATCTCAGGACGAAGTTAGAATTTCCTCCGGCGTGACAGAATTCGATCGGGTGCTGGGTGGCGGCATTGTGCCGGGGACGCTGGTATTAATCGGTGGCGATCCTGGAATCGGGAAGAGCACCTTGCTGCTGCAGGTGGCTGATCGATTGAGCGCTGAAAACGGCGCGGTGCTTTACGTTTCAGGTGAAGAATCAGAGCGGCAGATCAAACTCCGAGGCGAGCGCTTGGGTATTACCGCCAAGAATCTGTTCCTCTTGCCCGAGACAAATCTCGAGAACGTTTTCCACGAAGTTGAAAAGCTTGGGCCAAGTGCGATTGTCGTCGACTCAATCCAGACGGTGTTCTCCGCAATGATTGAATCGGCGCCTGGCTCTGTGTCGCAGGTGAGGGAAGCGGCGCATCAGTTCCTACTGCTGGCCAAGAACCGCACGATTCCGATTTTCCTGATCGGACACATAACCAAAGATGGATCAATCGCTGGCCCCAAGTCGCTTGAACACGTCGTCGACACGGTTTTGTATTTTGAAGGAGAGCGCCATCACAATCATCGCATTGTGCGCGCAGTGAAGAACCGCTTTGGTGCCGCGAATGAAATCGGTGTATTCGAGATGACTGGTGCTGGCCTGATTCCAGTCGCGAATCCCTCGCAGATGTTTTTGCAGGAGCGTCCTGAGAATGTGGCCGGTTCGGTGGTAACCGCTTGCATGGAAGGCACCAGGCCGCTGCTGGTTGAGATCCAGGCGCTGGTCTCGGAGACGAAATATGGAACGGGCAGGCGGATGACGCAGGGCGTCGATCAGAATCGAGTGTCACTGCTAATGGCGATGCTGGAAAAGCGACTTGGCCTGCAGATGTTGGGCGACGATGTCTTTGTAAATATCGCTGGTGGGCTTGATGTTGATGAGCCGGCGGTCGATCTGGGCGTCGTCGCTGCCATCACGTCAAGCTTCAAAGGGCTTCCTATTGATCCGCATACGGCGGTGTTCGGCGAAGTAGGTCTAACCGGCGAGGTGCGAGGCACAACTCAGGCGATGGTACGTGCGCGCGAGGCTCAGGCGCTCGGATTCAAAACGATCATCATGCCGTCATCGAATGTAGCTGGTCTGGAGCGAATGCTCGGCTTGCGTGCCGTGGGCGTTAGATCCGTCGAAGAAGCATTGGCTGAGTTGTTTTGAATTCAACTCCTTGGAGTGCGGCGGCCCGGCGCCGCTTTGGCCCACTTGAAATTCCCTCAACTTGAAGTAACAAAAGACTGTAGCTCTTCTTCCTGACTTTACTTTATTCAGCCGAGTTAGAGTTATCTGCAGTTCGGCCAAAGCGGCGCCGGGCCACCGCACTCCAAGGAGTTGGATTCTGCACAGTTATGCGATTACGGCGCGCCGTAGTCTTGCCACTTGCCCTGTTGTTAAACGCGTTGTAGTCTCTACGCATTCCGGCACGTCGTATTCTTTGCACGACTCTCCCACCAGTTAGATTAGGACGCGAAGTTCAAGAGGAGACACCTATGAAAAAATTTATTTTAGCTTTGCTGATTGCGCTCGGATCTTTTTCGGTAATCCTGGCGGACACTATTACCTTGCGTAGTGGCACCGTGCTCCGTGGGAACGTGCTTGGATTTATCAATGGCCGGTTCGCTTTCCAACTTACGTCTCCCGCGACAGTGCCGGGCCGTCCCACCAGCGGTCAATCGAGTGCTACGGCATCCCGAAATGTAAGCGCTGGCGAGATACTGTTTCTCCGTCCCCGCGACATCGAACGCGTTGAGATTGATGGCAGGTCTCTCGACGATGCGCGTTACCAAACACGCACCATTGACGTCGCGCTTGGTCCAAACTGGGTTGATACAGGAGTGGATCTAAGACGCGGCCAGCGCATTCGAGTTGAGGCAACCGGGACGATTTACGCAGGTCGAATGCGAATCACTCCAGCGGGTTTGTCCACTACCGACCCAAGTGCTCCGTTACCTCGTGCAGCCGAAGGAGAACTGATTGGGGTTATCGGGAACGACTTTGACGCTCCAATAATTGAGATAGGTACAACTCGCGAAATCACCGCAGATCGCGACGGTCGTCTGTACATGACCGTCAATCGCGGCAACTACACAGATGCGCGTGGCGCATTCAATGTCCGTGTGCGATCAGAATATGACCTGGCGGCGCTGTCACGCGCGGATGAAGGTCGCAATCAGAATGACAATAACTACGATCCATTTGGACTCCCCAGCGAGAACTCAGGGCCTGGCGCTACAAGATCCAGGCAGCGAGGAGACTACAATCCCAATCCAAATCGCGATCGACGCGCTAATCGGACCCTTGAGAGGACGATAACCGTGCAGGCAAATGAGTCGCGGGGCATTGATACCGGCATTGATCTTCGCATGGGCGATCAGATCGTCCTTACAGCCTCTGGCAATATCACAGCCGGACAACGAGTCGGTGTTGTATCACCAGATGGTAGCCGCGCGGGCGCAAGCACAATCTTTGGAGTCAGCAGACGGCCCGTACCAAATGCTGGGGTTGGCGCTCTGATTGGTTACATTCTCCAGACAAATGGTCAGGCTACACAACCGGTACTGATCGGCAGCCAACTGACTTTGACCACTCCTGCGGATGGGCGCCTCTACCTGCTGGTCAATGATGATAACTTTGGGGACAACAGCGGTAGCTTCAGCGTCAGGATCGTGTATCCCGAATATCGCTAGCCAGAATTCCTGCACAGCGATTTTTTCGTAGTAGGAATTCGGAACCATTCGTCAGACGCCAGCGCAGACTCTTTTGCGCTGGCGTCTTGCTGTGTCACTCAGCCACACTGATTTTCATATCAGCCGAAACGCCTGCTGATGCCAACCGGGAATGAGAGTCAGACCTGCTTCACGTCATTTCTGACCCCAAACCCCCTAAATTGACGGTTGAAAAGAGGTTTTTGGTGACGGGTAACTATTGGCGTGCTAAGATTCCCGCCGATATGCATGGGGATGTCGTCATTATCCGGTTAGTTTTTACTGCAATTCTCGTTGCCGCTGGATACGTTCTACGACCGGTAGCCCGCGACCGTTGGTTATCTGCGCTTGTCGGGGCACTCATCGCAGTTTGCATTATCTTCTTTGAGCGCCGAATCCGGCGCGCCAGCCTCAAAACTTTGATCGGCGCGGCTGTGGGTTCCATCCTGGGAATCATTGGCGCATTCTTGATCGGGTCGTTGATTAGCCGTCAGGAATCAATGGCCGTCGCCCCTGAAGTCAAAACCTTCCTTACGCTGTCGTTAACGTTTTTCATGGCTTATGTCGGCCTTATGGTTGGTGCCGCTAAGGGAGACTACCTGGAGTTGTCAGCGCTGGGCGGCATTCTGACCGACAAAACGGCACGACGGGACCTCAAGATTCTAGATACGTCGGTGATCATTGATGGACGTATCGCTGATGTGGCAGAAACCGGGTTCCTAACCGGGTCGTTGATCATCCCTCAGTTTATCCTGCGCGAATTGCAACAGGTTGCGGACTCTCCCGATTCGTCGAAACGCCAGCGTGGTCGGCGCGGACTCGACATGCTGAACCGGCTGCAAAACAACAGCTCGCTCGACATTCAAATTGTCGAGACCGATTTTCCGTCAGTCCGAGAAGTCGATCTGAAATTGATCGAACTTGGCAAACAGCTTGACGCCGTCATTGTCACCAACGACTTTAACCTGAACAAAGTATCGCAATTACGGGGCGTGAGCGTGCTCAACATTAACGAGCTGGCAAACGCTTTGAAGCCGGTAGTGCTTCCCGGGGAAGCGATGCGAGTCTTCATTCTCAAGGAAGGCAAAGAGTACAACCAGGGCGTTGCCTATCTCGACGATGGCACCATGGTAGTGGTAGACAACGCGCGACGACTGATCGGCAAGAACGCGGATATTGCGGTGACGAGTGTGCTTCAGACAACCGCCGGCAAAATGATTTTCGGGCGTTTGTGGGAAGAACCAGACAACGGTTCTGTTAGCGGCGAACACCGGATTAATGGCGGAGTCCGCCGTCCTGCACGCGAGGCGCCTCGGACTGGACCAGTGCCTGTTCGCATAACCGACAGCGAACCAATAACGGAGATATAGCTTAGTGACATGTGACGTATAACAAGTAACGAGATTGGTTTGCTTTCTCTGCTTACTTGTCATTCGTTACCTGTCACTTTTCTTATGAATGTCTCAATCATTGCCGCTGCCGGGCAGGGCACGCGGATGGCTGGCTCACGGCCCAAGCAGTTTCTTGAGTTGGCCGGCATTCCGATCCTTTTTCACACGCTAAAAGTCTTCGAGCGTTGTGACGTTATTGATCAGGTCATCGCAGTAGTTCCGGCTGAGGAGTCAGCCGGTTTCTTTGATCTCAGCGCCAAGTACGGTCTTACGAAGCTGGCCCGAATTGTTGAAGGTGGTTCGACGCGAGCTGAGTCTGTTTTGAAGGGCTTGCTGGCGGCGCCGGAAACGACGGATATCGTGGTGATCCACGATGGGGTGCGACCCTTTGTCACCCCGGATGAAATTACCCGGACAGTGAAAGCCGCGAGTAGTGAAGGCGCGGCCATTCTGGTTTCTCAGCCGGTCGACACCGTCAAAGAGGTCCGAGCCGGGAAAGTAATCAAAACGCTGAATCGTAACGACCTGCGCAATGCACTGACGCCGCAAAGTTTTCAATACACGCTGCTGCGTCGCGCTTACGAGCAGGTCGACGTTTTTGATCCTTCATTGACGGACGAGAGCTCAATTGCTGAGCGGGCGGGAATGCAGATCGCGACCGTTGAAGGCAGCGCGCGCAATATCAAGATTACGACAGCAGCGGATCTTATTTTGGCGGAGGCGATGTTGAATGCTGAGCTTTGAGCTTAGTTCTTTGTATTTTGCTCTCTGCATTTCGTTGAGACAAAGCCGCACGGTGCAAATGAGTACCGAACCAGCAACTAGGTCCTAACGATCAAAGTGCAAAGCACAAAGATCAAAGTACAAAGTACGAATTGTTTATGTTCAGAATTGGCATCGGCAACGATACGCACCGGCTCGTGGAGGGGCGGCCGCTCGTGCTCGGTGGCGTTCAAATCGATTCTAACAGGGGCAGTCAGGGACATTCCGACGCCGATGCGCTCTTGCACGCGATTGCCGACGCGATACTTGGAGCGCTTCGCGAGGGAGACTTAGGTCTACACTTTCCTGACGATGATCCAAAGTGGCGTGATGCCGATAGCTTGCAACTACTGTCAAGAGTCGTTTGGTTGGCGCACGAACGCGGACGTCAGATTGTGAACGTGGATGCCACTGTTATATTGGAACGGCCAAAGCTAAGACCGCACATTCTCACCATGAGAGAGAAAATTGCTGAGGTGCTGTCAGTGGAAGTGTCGTGCGTCAGCGTTAAGGCAAAGACAGCGGAAGGCCTGGGTCCGGTGGGAGAGGGTAATGCAGTTGAAGCGCAGGCGATAGTGCTGATAACGAGTAGTTAAGGAAAAGCGATTGAGACCACAGGATGTAATTCGAAAGAAGCGCGATGGCGGCAATCTCTCCGAAGAAGAAATCGAATTCTTCATCGAGGGCGTGACGAAAGGCACGATCGCCGACTATCAAATTAGCGCCTTGTTGATGGCTATCTACCTGAACGGAATGAACGATTCCGAGCAGGAGATACTGACCCATGCCATGCTTCATTCGGGGAACACCCTTGATTTCTCAGACATTGATAAGCCAAAAGCCGACAAGCATTCGACGGGAGGCGTTGGCGATAAAACCTCGCTGTTGATTGCTCCTATGGTTGCAGCATGCGGCGTCTGCGTTCCGATGATTTCGGGTCGCGGCCTGGGCCATACCGGCGGCACCCTCGATAAACTGGAATCAATTCCCGGATATCGTGTCGACCTGAGCGCCGCTGAGTTTGAGAAGGTTCTCAAGAGTGTCGGTTATGCAATGTCTGGACAAACCGGGGAGCTGGCGCCCGCAGACAAGAAAATGTATGCGCTTCGCGACGCAACCTCGACGGTGGAAGCGATTCCCTTGATCGTGGCTTCGATCATCTCCAAAAAGGGAGCGGCCGGCCTCGATGCGATGGTAATCGATGTGAAGGTCGGCTCAGGCGCGTTCATGCGAGAAGAAAAACGCGCGCAAGCTCTTGCGCATGCCCTGGTGCGAACCGGAAACGCTTGCGGCATTCGCACCCGGGCACTCCTAACTGATATGAATCAGCCTCTGGGCCAGGCTGTCGGAAACTCGGTCGAGGTGAAGGAATGCATTGAACTGTTGCGAGGCGCAGGCGAAGAAGGCGCGCGCCCAGTTCTCGATCTTTCTCTCGAGCTGTCGGCGCATATGCTGGTGCTGTCCAAAGTCGATACTTCACTCGACGCTGCGCGCGACCGGTTGCGTAACATAGTTACCTCTGGCGCGGCGCTCGAATGCTTTCGCAAAAACGTGGAAGCGCAAGGCGGCGAGCCACGAGTTTGTGACGACCCGCAGAAGTTTCTTCCTTTGGTCACTCAATCGTTTAAGGTAGAATCACCCCGCTCTGGATTCATCAATACAGTGAACACAGCGGAGATCGGACATGCGATCGCTGCGATCGGCGGCGGGCGTGTTCGCATCGACGACAGTATCGATCCCACAGTTGGCTTCATGGCCGAGGTAAAAATCGGCGAACCCATTGAAGCCGGAAAACCACTCGGAACGATCTACTGTGATGACGACTCCAAGGCTCGAGAAGCGGCTGCACGCATTCAAGCCGCCTATGAAATTTCCGACCAACCTCCCCTTGAATTACCGCTACTACTGAGGGAAGTGATCAACGAATGAGAATCGCATTGTTGTCCACGCTGCTTGCTGTGTGCCTGTTGGCGTTGTTCGGTTCTGCTTGCAACCGCGATAGTTATGGCGCCGCAGATCAGGGGAAGATCCGGGTCGGTATCGTGTTTGACATTGGAGGGAAAGACGACCGGTCGTTCAACGCTGCGGCCTGGGCCGGCGCTAAGTGCGCGCAGGATGGAAAATGGCCCGACGGGACACCTTGCGGCAAAACTGCGCTGCCAATCATTCTGCGAGATATAGAACCAGGCAATCCAACATCGATTGAGCCGGCGATGCGCGCTTTTGCTGAACGCGGTTATGACCTGATCGTTGGAATCGGTTTCGCGCAAACACCAATCATCGAGCTCGTGGCGAAGGATTATCCCAACATTCGATTTGCCATTGTTGATGGCGTGAGTGACCTGCCAAACGTTGCGTCGCTGGTTTTTAAAGAGCATGAGGGCTCCTACTTGGTAGGGATGCTTGCGGCACGAACATCGAGGACCGGTACGATTGGTTTTCTTGGCGGAATGGACATCGGTCTTATCCATCGGTTCAAAGAAGGATACGAAGAGGGCGCGAAGGCGGTTAACCCTAACATTCGCGTCATTCCAAACTACGTGGGCGTAACAGATGCCGCATGGAACAATCCGGGCAAAGGAAAAGAGATAGCGCTCGCTCAGATCGGTAAGGGCGCAGACGTGATTTTTACGGCCGCGGGGAACTCCGGCCTCGGCGCCTTCGATGCGGTTGAGCAACAGGGCAAACAAAATGGCCGAGCCACTCACTTCGTGATTGGGGTCGATTCGAATCAAAACATGGTGAAGCCCGGCTTCGTGCTCACCAGCATGGTGAAGCGAGTTGATAATGCGGTTTATGACATCATCGCAAATGTTGTGAATGGACAGTTCAAAGCCGGCTTTCATGTCTATGGGTTAGACAAGGATGGGGTTGGCTATTCACTCGATGATTTCAACAAGGACCTTGTAACTCCTGAAATGCTTAAACAGGCTGATGAAGCGAAGCAGAAAATAATTAATGGCGAAATTAAGGTTACAGATGCGATGACCAAATAACAATGAGCTTTGAACTTTGTACTTTGTTCTTTGCTCTTGGGTGCAAACAATCACCCTCCGCTAGAGGAGTGCTGAGGTGGAGAGGACCAATTTTGAGAATCTCAGAGTTTACATACTGTCAGAGAAACTCTCGGATAAGATTTGGGAGGTAGTACGGAAGTGGGAGTATCTCCCAAAGGATACGGTTGGCAAACAAATGATTAGGGCCGCCGATAGCATTGGCGCCAATATCGCAGAGGGTACGGGCAGAGGCTCTCTTGAAGACAATCGCAGATTTATCAGGATGGCCCGCGGCTCACTATACGAAACTCAACATTGGCTACGGCGCGCATATCAGCGATCGCTACTTAGCGAACATCAGGTTGATGACTTGAGACCTCTAATTGCGGAATTGTCGCCAACCCTAAACGCGTACCTCCGGTCAGTGAACAGGTCAGCGGTCGATCAGCGAAGGCAAAGCACAAAGAACAAAGCACAAAGTTCAGAATCCCGTTCATGATCGAACTAAGAAACATCACAAAACGTTTCGGCAACGTCCTGGCGAACGACAAAATCAACATTGTCGTTAAGCCGGGGACGATACATGCGATCGTCGGGGAGAATGGCGCCGGTAAGTCGACGGCGATGCGCATTGCTTACGGGTTTTACACGGCCGACGATGGCCAGATCCTGGTCAATGGCAAACCAGTTGAAATCAAGTCGCCCCACGATGCGATTGCTCTTGGGATCGGCATGGTCCACCAGCACTTCATGCTGGTAGATACCATGACAGTTGCCGAGAATATTGTGTTGGGGGCTGAGCCGGGAAGTGTCGCGGCGCTGGACCTTCGCCAAGCCTCAGCAGAGATTCAAAAGCTCTCCGAAGAATTCAAATTAGCAGTCAATCCAAACGCCGTTGTTGAACATCTCTCGGTCGGCCAGCAACAGCGCGTCGAACTTCTCAAAGCACTCTATCGCCATGCGCGCCTGCTTATCCTTGATGAACCAACAGCAGTCCTTACTCCGCAGGAAGTTGACGAATTCTTTGCCATCCTCCGCCGGATGCGCGAACAAGGAAAGACGGTCGTAATTATCACGCACAAACTAGCTGAGGTGTTGGCAATCTCAGACGAGGTTACTGTGATGCGTGATGGCAAGGTTGTGGGCAGGGTTCAAACCGCTGGAACAAATGCCGCGGAGTTGGCGCGGTTGATGGTTGGTCGTGAAGTTTTGTTGCGAGTTGATAAAACCGATGCGAAGCCGGCAGCCGCAGCGCTCTCAATACGCAATCTTTCGATCACTTCGAGAGAAGGGAAGGCTATTGACGCTGTTTCATTCGAGGTGCGCAAAGGGGAGATTGTGGGAATCGCGGGCGTCGAAGGAAATGGCCAAACGGAACTGATCGAAGCCCTCGCAGGCTTAGTGGACCAGGCAACGCTTTCCGGCGAAATCAATTTTGAGGGACGCAATATCACTAAGGAAGGCGCGCGCATCCGTCGTGAACTAGGTATCGCGCATATTCCAGAAGACAGGCATCGGCGGGGGTTACTACTTGAGTTTGATTTGGCGGAAAACTCTATCTTAGGAGTGCACTACCGACCTCCGATAGCGGCGTTTGGAGGATTTTTGGATCAAACAGCGATTCGTGCGCGCGCTCAGGAAATCATCGAAGGTTTTGACGTGCGGCCGGCGAACGCTGACCTTCCCGCGAGGGCGTTATCGGGCGGCAACCAGCAAAAGTTGATCATTGGACGCGAGTACAAAGTGAATCCAAAGTTGCTCCTGGTGTCGCAGCCAACGCGTGGAGTTGATATCGGCGCGATCGAGTTTATTCATCGCAAGCTTGTCGCATTACGCGACGCGGGCTGCGCGGTTCTCCTGGTTTCAGCTGAACTTGAAGAAGTCACTTCGCTTGCGGATCGTCTGCTGATTATTCATAAGGGCCGCATTGTTGGCGAAGTTGATCCGAAGGTTGCAACCATTGAAGAGATTGGATTGTTAATGACACGCGGACACTAAAGATCTGTACTTTGTGCTTTGTCCTTGGTGCTTGGTTCTTTTTCGTTTTCTCAGTTGTCAGTGGTCAAGTTGTTAGTCGCTTTGCCTTCAAATAGTGGTTTTGAGTTCGACGATCGATTTCCTAAACAACTGACAACTAACAACTGGCAAAGCACAAAGGTCAAAGTACAAAGTTCAAAGTACAGGTTCTAAGAGATTCGATTCTCATGACGCTATTACGCGAACTTCTCTTCCCACTGATCGCCGTCGTCGCCGCTTTCATTGTTGCGGGGATTTTGATCCTCATCATTGGTGACAATCCCCTCACGGCATATGCGCTCCTTTTTGGCAGCGCTTTATCGTGGCCGGTGGGTATCAGCTACACGCTCTTTTATGCGACGCCTTTGATCTTCACTGGCTTGGCAGTAGCACTCGCGTTTCGGTGTGGCCTGCTGAACATCGGCGCTGAAGGTCAATTGTATGTAGCCGCGTTCGCAGCAACCTGGGTTGGGATCGAGTTCGGCGGAGTCTTCATCAAAGATTTCGGCGGCAACATTGTCAACTCGCCTATCACAGCTTTACCCGGCGTAATACTGATCGTGCTCTGCTTCATCGCAGCGGTCACTGCTGGTGCGATATGGGGCGCCATTCCCGGCATCCTCAAGGCGCGTTTCGGGTCACACGAAGTAATCAACACGATCATGTTGAACTTCATCGCGGTCGCGCTTTGCAGCTACTTCACCCAGTATCACTACAAAACTCCCGGCGATCCGATCATGCAGACCGCGCAGATAAGTCAGGGAGCACACATTGCCCGCCTGGGAAGTTTCGTGCCTGGAATTCCGCCGTGGATACCTGTCAACCTCTCGTTCCTACTCGCCCTGGCTTGTTGCTTTCTTGTTTACATTTTCCTCTGGCGGACCAAGTGGGGTTATGAACTACGGGCCACCGGAACGAATCCAACCGCAGCAGAATACGGTGGCATTTCAGTTCGCAAGCAGATCATTCTGGCGATGACAATTTCCGGAGGGCTTGCCGGGATGGTAGCCATAAATGAAGTCCTTGGTTATCGGTATCGATTTTACGATGGGTTTTCGGACAACTATGGCTTCACCGGAATCGCAGTGGCGTTGCTTGGACGAAATCATCCGGTCGGTGTGATCCTGTCAGCGCTTTTGTTTGCGATTCTGCAAAGAGGCGGAATTCCGGTTGATGCCTTCACCGAGCATGTCACGAAAGACATCGTGCAGGTCTTGCAAGGAACGATAATTCTGTTTGTAGCGGCTGAAGCCTTCTTCCGTGGTCCATTCGCGAAGTGGGGTTTAATGAAGCGGTCAAAGGTTTAAAGCAATGGCTGAAATCTTCACTATCTCCTTAATCTGGTCGACCATCCGACTTTCCACGCCACTGATTCTGGCAGCGCTGGGCGGAATGTTTTCTGAGCGTGGCGGTGTCATCAATATCGCACTAGAAGGCATGATGCTGGCCGGAGCTTTTACAGCGGCGGCCGTCACCTACGCTTCGGGTAGTCCTTATGTTGGACTTCTGGCGGGAATGGGAGCAGGTGTTGTAATCGCTGCAATTCATGCAGTCGCCTGCATTCGTTATCGCGCTGATCAGGTGGTTACCGGAACGGCGATCAACATTCTGATGATCGGTATTCCAGGCTTTCTTAGTGGCGCTTTTTTTCTCTCGTCTGGCTCGACGCCGCAAATTGCGAAAGAGAACTTGATACCTGATACCCCGATTTGGATTGCGTTCGCCCTGGTGCCGCTGGCGTGGTATGTGCTCTACAAAACGCCCTTCGGTTTGAGGCTGCGCTCTGTTGGTGAGAACCCGGAAGCGGCTGATGCGGCTGGAGTACCCGTTGCAAAAATGAGATACGCGGGCGTGTTGTTATCGGGCCTGCTGGCTGGGATCGGCGGCGCATATCTTTCCATTGGCCAGTCGTCACTATTCACGCGCAACATGACTTCGGGACGTGGGTTTATTGCGTTGGCCGCGTTAATCTTTGGCAAGTGGCGACCAGTGCAAACGATGCTCGCGTGCTTGTTGTTTGGTTTCACTGAAGCGGTGACGATTCAGATGCAAGGTGTTGTGAAACTACCTTCCGGGGAAGACATTCCGATTCAGTTTATTCAGATGGTTCCCTACATACTTACGATCGTCGTGCTGGCAGGCTTCATCGGATCATCCAGACCTCCGAAGGCTTTGGGTATACCGTACGAGAAGGAACGATAACGACGAGAGTGATAGGACCGACCGCGACCGAAGGCCGGTACAGAACCGGAAGCGGTAAGCGACCGGGTAAATCTGAACTTTCTGCAGTCCTAGCATTCTGAGACGACGACCTGACAGTCGGTCGTTTCACCCGGTCGCTACCGCTTCCGGTTCTGTACCG
>DATEPB010000063.1:0-71552 GCA_035273425.1 Pyrinomonadaceae bacterium
AAGCGCCGACAAGGCGGCGCACTCCAGGGAGTTGAGCTTTATGCCGGGCTAATAAATTGGCGCTTCCCCTGGCGGCCGCGTCTTCCATCGCTTGTGAATCCACAACCACTGTTCCGGATACTTGCGCACGAAATCTTCAACGCTCCTGGAAAGTGCCGCAGTCAACCGGCGCACATCTTCTTCTTCATCACCAGAACGCTCGATCGCTATCGGGGGGAGAGCATGGAACACAAACTTTTTCCGTCTTTGATCCCATGGAGCGTACAACGGGATAACCAAGGCATCAGTACGCAACGCCAGTTTGGCTAGCATGAACGTGGTCGCTGCCGGGACGCCAAAGAAATCAACAAAGATCGCCTCGTCGTCCAGTGTATTAAGATCGATGAGCAGCCCGAGAGTGCCGCCAGACTTGAGGAGTTTGAGCATCGGACGCGCCGCTCCACGTTTATCGACCGATTGATTTCCGAATCGTGTCCGAATTCGGTCTACCAGTTCCTCAACTCTTGGGTTGTCTAAGCGGCGAACTAGAAAACTAAACGGATGGCCCACCAGCGAGAGTCCAAAGCTGGTTAGTTCCCACGCTCCCACATGACCCGTAAATAATATTAAGCCGCGGCGGCCGTCTCCGGTGCCAGTGCCCTCAGCCTTGGTCCGCTCAACAATTTCAAGACCTTCGTAGTCAATAAGACTCAACAACTGCTCGCGACTGTCCGACGAGAGGTGACTAAAAAATCCCAGCTGTCTTCCCAGGTTCCTAAAGCACCCGGCCAGGATTTCCTGGCGCTCCTGATCGCTTTTTTCGGGGAAGGCCAGCAGCAGATTACGCTCCCCCGTCCGTCGCAGGTCAGCCGCGAGTGTGTGGGCAATGCTGCCCATTGCCTCTCCCACAGCTAAGGCCCAGCGCGCTGGAATCGCACTGAGGACCCCTAAGACAGAGCGTGCAGTAGCATATTCGAGCCATGTTTGAATTTTCCCTGGATTCGCCATAGGTCAGAAGAAGTAGCGTAGTTTAACGTAACACACGATTGCAGCGCTCGCTGGAAGTGCCGTAACCAAAGTAAACCGTTCGTTTGCCGCGTCTGCGACATAGTCACTTTCGGCTTGCGGGTGATATATTTCGAACGCCAAGGCGCTCAAATGCGTAATTGGGAATGACGCTGGCCAGGCGCCCTTCTCTCCCGCGGACATTATCATTAGATTGGAGCCGAATGCAGAAACGCAGGATTCTCATCGTCGACAATAACGATGAGCTCCGACAGATCCTCGAAAAGGTCCTGGGTACGTTGGGCCATGACGTCGTGATGACTGGCGATCGCGAAGCAGCTCTGGAACGTGACGACCTCGAAGAATTCGATTTGATAATCAGCGACCTCACCGAAGAAGCTGAAACGAACGGGCGGCCCATAGGCGACTTGCAACGCCGACATTTGATTATCCCGCTCCAACCCGATAAAGCCGGAGTGATAAAGGCGTTTAAGATGGGCGCCGGAAATTTTCGCCGCTCGACCTACGACAAGGATGAATTGCGCGAGATTGTCGAACAGACACTTTCCTACAAACTCCGTTATGTAGACGATCCAGATCTTCTCGACCACACTCACGAAAAAATCGAGTTTGAAATTCCCAGCGACTTGGCGCTCATGAATGGCGTGTTGCAATACCTGGTTGAGCGAGTTTCAAAACTTGGCCTGATTGCGCCTGAAGGATCGAATCTTTTTGTGGCCCTGGATGAAGCGTTTGTTAATGCCGTGAAGCACGGCAACAAGAATGATCCCACCAAGCTTGTGCGGGTGAGCGCGGAACTATCGCCGACCGAGGCCTGCTTCACGATCGAGGATGAAGGCGAAGGATTCGACGTTCAAACAATCCCGGACCCGTGCGATCCAGCTAATCTATTTAAGACCTCAGGCCGCGGAGTTCTCCTCATTTACAACATCATGGACGAAGTTGAGTACAATGCTCAGGGTAATCGCGTGAAAATGGTAAAGCGCCCGCAACGTCCGGTCGAGTCTCAACTAATTGAATCAGATACAACTAACGACGGCCACGCCCGTAACATCTAGCGACTCGATCAAACGCCCCGTTCCGACGGCCGGTACTACCCCTGCCGAGCAATCACCTTCATTTTGGAGAGCCTGGCCCTGGTGGGCCATCCCTGCGCTTATTGGGTTCGGCATGGTTCTCTGGTTTGTCGATCCATTCATCGGCGACTGGGATGGTCTCGACTACACCATGCTCTCGGTTGCCGGCTATCCCTCGTCGATGGCGCTGGGCCGCAATCTTTTCATTTTTGGTAACTACGTACTCTACGAGTTGGCCCATCTCCTTTTTGGCCTTCAACCGGATAGAGCCTACCTGCTGTTCAAGTATACGGTCGTGGCCCAGGCGCCGTTGGCTGTGATTGCGTGCTGGGTCCTGGCCCGTCGACTCTCAGGTTCGATTCCTGCCGCTACCCTGGCAGCGCTCTTCATAGTTTTTTCTCCAGTGTTCGTGCTCTACGGCGGCCAAGTGATGACTGACGTACCGTCGGTGTTGCTCCTTGCGGTGGCTTTGATCATCCATTACCGAGGGCTTCGAGAAAACCGAATCTGGTTAGTATTGCTAGGTGCTTCGCTCGTCGGTCTAGGGATGAATTTGCGTGAGACGATCGGAGTTTATCTTCCCTGGTTAGTACTGGCTCCGTTTGTGTGCGGATGGAAACTCACTCGCCGCAACATCATGTTGATCCTGGCATCCTGCGGCTTGTTTTTCTTGTTCGCTTTTGGCTGGTTTGCCTTCTGGTTTCTGACAGACGCGCACTACAGCCGTATTTGGTTTGGATGGCGCGAGTCGATGCAACAAGAGGCGGCTCGTCATCCCGCAGTAACCTTCAAGAATCTGATCCCATATTTGGGTTTCTTTTTTGCGAGTGCGCCCCTGGTTTTTCTTTCATTTCCATTTGCCTTTGCTAGCGAGTGGCGGCGGCACAAGCTTTCCCCGATGTTACTGCTGGCGGCGATCGGCTTGTTTGCCAATCTGGCCCTATTTTTCAACTACAGTACTTCGATAAATTGGCGTTATTTCTTAACCGGATTACCCGCTCTGGCCCCGCTTTGCGCAACTTTTCTGATCCGGGCGGTAAACAAGCGCTTCAAGAATCAACAAGTCGCTTTTGCAATATGCGCGCTTGCGGTGATCGTCGTGGGAGTAACTTTCGGTCTTTTGGTTCGTCGGACCAGCCGGCAATTTGCTGAGCGACGAGCGATCAGCAAAGAATATCGGAAGCAACTTGAGTATGTACCCCGCGACGCCGTGATGATTGCTGGGGCGCAGACAATTGCCGTCACATATTGGAAAGCTATGGGCGCCGGAACCTGGAAGACCGTTGGGACTGGTGGAGGCTGGCCGGGCGAGAAGGAATTGGTTCCTACTATTCAGGCCCACATGGATGAAGGCCGCCGCGTCTTTATCGATACCGATCCGCGATGGTGGATGCCTTGTGGGTGGCAACGCGACGAGCTTCCGGCGATAGCCAACCTGCAGCATAATTTTCGGTTTCGGCGAGCTTCACCAACAATCTATGAACTAAGGCCACTGCATGATCAGAGTGCCATTGATTCGCCTCAACTCGAAAAACTACTGCCGGAAAATCGCCCCGAAGACACGAAGAAGTGTGCGCCCTTGACCGGTTGAGAAGATCCCTCGGAATAGATCAAAGATGCCTTACGAAGTGTTTTTGGCCTTTCGCCATTTGCGGTCGCGAAGTAAACGCCGGGTTGCGAGTGTGACAACGGTGATCGCTCTGGCGGGGATCGCTATGGGCGTTGCGGCATTGATCGTTGCCTTAGCACTCGCCAACGGGTTTCGCGACGAGATGCGCGATAAGATTTTGCGCGGTACCGCTCACATTACGGTTGTGCGAAGTGATGGCCAACCGATGCGTGACTACCGGGTTATAGCCGAACGCGTCAGAAAAATTGATGGCGTAAGAGCGTCAACGGGCTCTACGTATGATGGAGCGCTTCTCATTGGTCCAAAGGGATCTTCCTATGCGGTGCTTCGCGGTATTGACACCAGCTCCGAACAAACCAAATCAGACATAGCGGCTTCCGTGGTTGAGGGTTCGGTTACAAACTTGTTCGACGGCGGTCAAAAAGTCGAAGAGTCTTCACAGATATTCTTGGGAGCTGAGTTGGCGGCTCGATCAGGCTTGCAGGTTGGTGATCACGCAGAAATCATTGCGGCTAACTCGGGTGCTGCGTCGACGGGGGCAACAAAACGTCGCGCTCAGGTGATAGGCATCTTTCGCACTGGACTCTTCGAATACGATTCAACGTGGATCTATCTCCCGCTTGAGACGGCCGCCGCGCTAACGGGTGGTGATTCGGCAGCGTCGGTCGTGAGCGTGCAAGTGCGGGACATTTATGAAGTCAAAGAATTGTCCAGCCAGGTCAGAGAACTCCTCGGTTCGTCTTACACAGTGGTGGATTGGCAGGAAGCGAATCGTCCACTTTTCACCGCATTAACGCTGGAACGTCGCATTGGATTCATCATTATCGGGCTCATCATCCTGATTGCCGCACTAAACATCACCACCACTTTGATTCTGGTGGTTACGGAGAGAAGAAGCGACATCGCAATTCTCAACGCGATGGGTGCGACGCGCCCAAGCATTATGAGTATCTTTGTGATCGAGGGAGCGATTACAGGTTTGTTAGGTGCGTTGACGGGTGTCTTTCTGGGCGTGATGACAATCGTCATTTCGAATTACTTTAGATTGATAAGCCTGCCGCCTGATGTTTATTCGATCGACCACGTTCCACTAAATCTTGATCTTCGTGACGTGGTTCTCGCCGGCAGCGTCGCGATTGTGCTTAGCATTATCGCCACCATCTACCCCGCGCGATCAGCGGCGAAGATGCGTCCCGCCGAGTTGCTGCGTGATGCAGGCTGACGACCGAGACCAGGTCAAATGTCCAAAGTCCAAAGTCCAAAGTCGAAGATCGAAGAAGAAGAGCAGGTCAGATTTAATGGCTTGCGACGAGAACCAGACCTTGGACCTGGGACTTTGGACTTTGGACTAAAGGTCCACGACCTGAGAAAGAGTTTTGTTTCACCAGCAGGCGAACGGATTGAGGTCTTGCGCGGAGTCTCGCTTCACGCGTTACCCGGCGAATCAATTGCGATCACCGGCGCTTCGGGGGCAGGGAAGTCGACCTTGTTGCATGTAATGGCTGGGCTGGAAGAGCCTGACCACGGCACGATCGATGCGGGAAAATTCTCACTACATAGCGCAGCGCCTTCCGCGCTGGCCCGTTTTCGAAATGAGCGTATGGGTCTGGTTTTTCAGTTTCACCATCTATTGAAGGATCTAACGGCAGCGGAAAACGTTGCGTTACCGCTGATGATCAACCGCGAGGCGTCACGGGCCGCCCTTACCGCTGCGGACGTCATGCTGAACTCGGCGGGCCTGGGTCACCGCTCAACGCATTTGATTGGAAATCTTTCGGGTGGGGAGCAGCAACGCGTAGCGGTTTGCCGTGCACTAATGGTTAGGCCGGTGTTGGTGCTGGCGGACGAACCGACAGGTAACCTGGACGCGGCTGCAAGTGAAGCCATTGCCACTTCACTTGTCGATTATGCACGGAATACTCCCGCAATGGTGATCGTGGCAACGCACAGCTCGAACCTGGCGGCGATGTGCGATCGTCGATTGTCGCTCAAGGATGGACGACTTCATGAGTATTGACGTGGGTTTGCAACATAAATCAGTGACGTCTGAAAGAAACCCTGACTTGATCCTTTATTCAGGGAAACCTAACAAACCTTTTGACGCACTCACTGATGGGTTATAATGCCGCGCAGGTGCCGGGCGAATAGTTTAATCGCCCGGCACCGCAATCATAAGGCCCTGTTCGACGAAAAAAACGATGTTCGAACGCTATACAGAAAAAGCACGCCGCGTAATCTTCTTCGCCCGTTATGAAGCTTCGCAGTTTGGAGCGCCTGCGATTGAGCCAGAGCATTTGCTGCTGGGTCTGATGCGGGAAGACAAGACATTAACAGGGCGCTTCTTTCCTCGTGCGCAGGTTTCAATTGAGTCGATTCGAAAGGAAATAGAGGGTCGGACCCTGCTGCGCGAAAAGATTTCAACTTCAGTTGAGCTACCGCTGGCGCCAGAAACCAAACGCGTCTTGGCGTACGCTCACGAAGAGAGTGATCGACTTCAACACCGTCACATCGGTACCGAACACCTTCTGCTCGGCTTGCTTCGTGAAGACCGATCGATGGCGGCCGAAATACTTTACGAGCGAGGACTTCGTCTCAATGCGGTGCGCGACGAGATTGCACGCCAGTCGGGAGTAGACTCGCGGAGCTCGCAAAAGAAAGACACGCCCCATCTGGTTGAGTTTTCGCGCGACTTAACAGACGACGCCTCCAGCGACAAACTTGATCCGCTCATCGGTCGTGAAGCCGAGATCGAGCGGTTGGTCCAAATCCTTTGCCGGCGCACAAAGAATAATCCGGTGTTGATTGGCGAGCCGGGCGTTGGCAAGACAGCTATAGTTGAGGGCTTAGCCCAACGAATCGTCAGAGGTGAAGTACCTTCGTTCCTCGAAAACAAGCGCATTCTGTCACTCGATCTATCATTGATTGTTGCCGGCACAAAATACCGTGGACAATTCGAAGAACGTTTAAAGCAGATCATGCGTGAGCTGATCGAGAATCCCCAATACATAGTTTTCATTGATGAGCTGCACACTTTGGTAGGTGCCGGATCCGCGGAGGGTTCGCTGGATGCGGCAAACATCCTCAAGCCGGCGCTGTCACGAGGAGAAATTCAATGTATCGGTGCGACTACGCCAGCCGAGTTTCGAAAATCTATTGAGAAGGACCGTTCCCTGGAACGACGCTTCCAGGCGGTCAAGGTTCCGCCACCGACTGAATTAGAAGCGATCGAAATTCTCGAAGGCGTTCGCGAACGCTATGAGAGTTTTCACCAGGTTCGCTATACCGACGAAGCACTGGAAGCCGCTGTTTATCAGTCCCATCGATATATTCCCGATCGTTTTCTTCCGGACAAGGCGATCGACGTGATCGACGAAGCAGGTGCTCGCGTCAAACTCCGAGTTCGTCGTGAACAGGGTAACCTTTCTGATTGGAGTCAGATTAGCGAGTGGTCCCAGGAGCCGTCGCGGACTAGTGCGTTGGACGAAACTGTGGATGAGGAGATGGTCTCGGCGCAGGTTACTCGCGATGACGTTGAGGAAGTGATTGCTCGTTGGACCGGAATTCCTGTGACCTCGCTCAAAGAGGCAGAAACTCAGAAACTGCTCAGAATCGAAGTCGAACTCCACGAGCGCGTGGTTTCACAGCGTACGGCTATTTCAGCTTTGGCGCGTGCCATCCGCAGATCTCGAGCGGGCTTAAAGAATCCGTTGCGACCGGTTGGCTCATTCCTTTTCCTCGGACCAACAGGTGTGGGCAAGACCGAAGTAGCCCGCTCTCTGGCCCAGGTGTTGTTTGGCAGTGAGCGATCGATGATCCGTTTCGACATGTCAGAATTCATGGAAAAGCATTCGGTGTCGAAATTGATTGGATCGCCGCCGGGATACGTTGGACATGAAGAGGGTGGTCAACTGACCGAGCGCGTCAAGCGGTCACCATATTCGGTTTTACTTTTCGATGAAATCGAGAAGGCACACCCTGACATCTTCAACGTGTTGTTGCAGGTTTTTGAGGACGGCATTCTCACTGACGCGATCGGTAACTCGGTGGACTTTAAAAACACCATCATCATCATGACGTCGAACATTGGGGCCCGCTTTATTCAGAAGAAGGGCACGATGGGATTCCAGGGAACAACCGATGCCAGCCGAGAAAAGATGGAAGAGATGGTGATGTCGGCGGTCAAACAAACCTTCAATCCGGAGTTCATCAATCGCCTCGATGAAATCATCATCTTTGACGAGCTGATCAACCAGGAGTTGCTGGATGTGATTCAGCTTCAGGTGGAGCAGATCAATCGAACGATGCTCCGCCATGGATTTGAAGTCAGGCTGACTGAAGAAGCGAAGAGGTGGATCGTTGAGAAGACCTGTGCTGACCGCTCTTACGGAGCTCGCCCACTACGTCGCGCCTTACAGAAATACGTCGAGGACCCGCTTTCAGAGGCGTTGATTCAAGGGCAATTGGCTGGTGCTTCGCTGATCGAAGTCTTTCTTGACGGCGATGATCTCAACTACCGGCCGCTGGGGATTGAAGAGCCCGACGATGCGCTGCTAATTCATTAATCGACTTGTGGTTAAGTGCCACGCCCTAAAAGGGAAAACGGCAAAGGAAAGAAAGAGGGGCTGTTCAGACGCCCAGTTTCCTTTGCCTTTTTACTTTTGCGACATGGGTTCGGTATAATGCGCGACTTTGCTGGACCGCTTTGGCAACGAGATAGGGACACTTCTGAATCAAAAGGGTTCCACAATCGTCGGTTGCGCCCGGGCTCCCAGTGTTTTGCGCGCTTTTCGTCTTTATTTTTGATCAGATAAACTAAAGCCCTTTTCAAGCTCCCCTAAGCATTCGAGATCCGGTAAGAACCTGAGGGAAAAGGTACCTATGCATTCATATCGCGGGTTTTTGCTCATTATTGTGAGCGGAATTATCCTGCTGGCTTCATTAATTCTCGAACCCCGACCTGTTAATGCACAACAGGGTCAACGCCTTGTTGAATCCGTAGATATCACCGGCAATCGTCGTCTGAGAAAGGACGATGTCCTCTACTACGTTCAAACCCGTCCCGGCGACCCCTACAACGAACAGCAAGTACAGCGAGACCTACAGGCGATTTTGGCACTTGGTTTTTTTGACAAGACTTCCACCCGTGTCCTCACCGAGGACGGAGCACGCGGCGGTATCAATGTGATCTTTGAGGTCAAAGAGCTGCCGATCATCCGCGACCTGCAGTTTGACGGGTTGAAGAGCGTGCCTGAATCAGATGTGCTGAAAGCATTTCGCGAAAGGCGCGTGGGTATCTCCAAAGAGAGTGTCTACGATCCAGTAAAAGCCAAGACCGCGATTCGCGTGCTTAAGGAGCTGCTGGCAGCGCGGGGTCACCCAAATGCAACTGTCGAAGAAAGACGAGACGAAGTATCTGCTACCTCTACAGCTCTGACCTTCACAATTAATGAAGGCGAGCGTGTGCGCGTTGTCGAGATTCAGTTCGAAGGCAATACCGTTTTTGGCGACGGCGCTCTTCGCGGCGCGATGAAGTTGGTCAAAGAGGCAGGGCTGATTAGTCGCTTTAAGGGTCAGGATATTCTTGACCGCCAAAAGTTAGACTTCGACTTGCGCAACGTTGATAACTATATGCGCTCAAAAGGTTATCTGCAGGCACGACATGGCGAGCCACGAGTTGAAGGTGTTGGGCCACGTCGAACCGGCTTTCCAGTTTTACCTTTACCTTTTCTTTCTTCAGTTGACGAAGGGCTGAGAGTCACCGTTCCAATTGTGGAAGGGAAACTCTACCGCATCGGTGAGATGAAGATTGAAGGCAACTCGATCTTCTCAGAGCAAAATGTGCGCGATGTAATCGGTCTTAATAAGGGCGATGTAGCCAACGGTGAGAGGATCGGAAAAGCTCTATTTGAAAACCTCAAAAAGTATTATGGCGCCCAGGGATTTATCGAATATACGGCGGAACCCACACCAACATTTAAAGATAATCCGCAAAAACCAGACGAAGGTATCGTCGATTTTCTAATCACGATTGAAGAGGGTAAGCAGTTTACCTTGCGCCGTCTTGAGTTCATCGGCAACACATTTACGCGAGACAACGTGCTGCGGCGCGAAGTGTTAGTAAATGAAGGCGACATCTACAACCAGACCTATTGGGAATACTCGATAGTAAAGGTTAACCAGCTCGGCTACTTCGACCCCATCGATAAAGATAAGGATGCTGACTTCCGGACGAACGAGGAAGAGGCCACGGTCGATATCAATCTCAAAGTGACCGAACGTGGACGCCAGCAGATATCCTTTAACGGTGGCCTCTCGGGCATTGGTGGATCATTTTTCGGCCTGGAGTACTCAACCAACAACTTGCTCGGACGAGGCGAAGTTCTGTCGATAAACCTGTCGGCAGGGAACCGGCAAAGGTACTTGCAGTTTTCCTTTACCGAGCCCTATATCAACAATCGCCCAATTACCGCGGGTATTTCGATATTCGGTTACACGCAGAAGTTTTTCGGTGAGGGAACATTTCTTTCGCAAAACTTTGACGCCCAGCAGGGTTTACTCGGAAACCAACTGGATCAACTAAATGTTGACGATGAGAATCTCTTTACGCGAACTTCCTACGGTGGGTCAGTTTTCGCCAGCGCGCCGTTGTCTGAGTTTTATCGGAAGCGCCGGTTTACGCAGTTGTCGCGAGTAGGATTGTCTTATCAATTCTCGACTTCGAGTGTGAAGGATCCAGACGTCAACGAAGACGCAAATAATCCGACGCTGTTCATCCCCGTTATTTACAGCCAGGACAGCATCATCACCAGTCGCATCACGGGGAGTTTTGCTTACGATACGAGGAACGCCAGCGTTGATCCGACCAACGGTCGTGAGTTATCCATTCAACTCGCGTTGGCCGGCCTTGGCGGTGACGTGCGCACCTACCAGCCGACTCTTTCTTATTCGCAGTTTATCCCGATGCGGCGTAAGAAGTCGGAACACCCGGAAGTCTTTGGCTTTCGGATTCTAGCTGGAACAGTCGGCAGTTTTGCCACGTCTTCAAAAGTTAAGAATGCGCAGTCTCTCGCGTTCGTCGACGGCGTGCCAATCTTCGAGCGTTTCTTCCTGGGCGATGAGTTTAGTATTCGCGGTTACAACGTTCGGCACATCAGTCCGCTGGCGCCAATCGACACCTTTATTACCACCCAGAATGTCGTAATTGCCTTGAATCCATCCGAAACAGCGGTTCCGGTTCCCGGGGTTCCGGCATCGCTGGCGAATATCGGCGTCTTCACGGGCGCGTCGGGTTCGAACATGGTTCAACTGCCGCGCTCCTATACTCCAATTGGCGGCGACACGCAGTTGCTGGGTAATTTTGAATATCGGATTCCGATTATTGGAAACACAGTTGGATTGGCAGCATTCGCTGATATTGGATCGTCGTTCAATGTCCGCGGCAAGAGCGACCAGATCTTTTCGAGTAACTTCCTGCAGGATCAGCCTTTCCTGCAAAGCGTGGGCATTATTCGTTGCCCCCGGTCACCGCAGGGGTTCGCTCAGGTGAGCTTGTCGACCCTAGCCGCCTGTAACGCCAACAGCGATCTGGCCTTGGTCGCGGGAGCGAGCGGCATTCCTGGCCTCGTTATGCGCGACAATCGGCTCGTGACGACTCAGGAACTTGATAATGCCCGGAACCTGGGTGCTTTTGATCCAGTAACCGGCCTACCCTTCGGTTTCCAGCAGGTGTTTCTCCGTGGTGACGCTCAAACCAATACGGTGGTTCGCGTAGGCGAAAGTCTCTTTGCCAAACTGGGCGATTATCGGGCGAGTTTGGGAATGGAAGTGCGGGTCCAGGTTCCCATCATCAACGTGCCTTTTAGACTCATCTTTGCGTATAATCCCAGAGCCCGAGAAGACCAGATCATTGATGGTTTTCCATTCTTCTTTAACGAGAAAAAGAAAGTTGTCCGGTTTAGCGTTGGGCGCACCTTTTAATCTGTTAAAGCCAACCCGTGCGGTGGTCTGAACAACTAACCAGATTGACCAACCGCTTTATTTGAGGAGCATTACAAGAAAGTCATGAAGATAGACAGATTTGTTTACGCCTTTGTTTTTGTCCTGGCCCTGGCTGTTTCACCCGCGTGGGCACAGACAAGACCGGCGGCGCCCGCAACCACCCCCGCTAATCCTACTGGAAATGTTCCGGAAAGTAAGATTGCTCTTATTTATTCAGACGCGTTTCTTGATGCGAAGACCGGTATTGGTCGATTCAACACTCTGATTACCACTTTGAATCGCGAGTTTCAGCCGCGTCAGACCGAACTGCAGGGTATGCAGACCCGAATTCAGACGCTGACCAACGAAGTGTCGCAGGCTCAAGCAGCCCAGTCGGTAGTGGATCCGAAATCGATTCAGGCTAAGATCGATACGTTGGAGCAGCTGAAAAAGGATTACCAGCGCAAGGGTGAAGACGCCCAGGCTGCCTACAACAAGCGACGCCAGGAAATGTTTTCGCCGTTGCAGGAAGATATCGGCAAAGCCCTCGAGGCTTATGCTAAGTCCCATAACATTCACGTGATAATCGATGGCAGTCAGGTGCCGCTGGTTTACGCCGCCGATGCCCTGGACATAACCAGACCGTTTATCAACGAGTTTAATACCAAGAACCCGGCGACTGCCGCGGCTGTAGTTACTCCGCAAAAGTAACTTGAGTTTAGGTTATCGACTGAGACGCGGCGATGCGGTAATTAGTCCCGCAGGCCGCGTTTCTTCATTGTAAACACATGGAAACTGTCCTCGATTCTCAGGCTATTCAAGAGCTGCTGCCTCACCGGTATCCGTTTCTGCTCGTGGATCGGATCATTGAGCTGGTTCCCCGGGAACGCATTGTTGGCATCAAGCAAGTCAGCATCAACGAGCCGTTTTTTCAGGGACACTTTCCTGGCGCTCCAGTGATGCCGGGGGTGCTGGTTATCGAGGCTCTGGCCCAGGTTGGGGCCGTGCTCGCGCTTCGTGAGATAGAAGATCGTGATCAGAAGCTGGTGCTATTTACAGGGATTCGAGAAGCAAGATTTCGACGCCCCGTCGTACCCGGCGACACCCTGACGCTTGAAGTTACCGCTTTGAGAATCGGGTCCCGAGTGCAGCGCATGCAAGGCGAAGCTAGAGTCGAAGGACAACTGGTCGCGGACGCGAACATCATGAGCGTGATTGCCGATCGCGGGTCAGCGGTGTAAACAAGGGGATCTTTTAGGAGTTGAGTTACCACCGCGTCCCTTCCATTCAATTAATCAATCTTTCAAACTTTTCATGGCTGTAGCTACAAAGCCGAACAACGTTCATCCGACTGCTGTCGTCAGCCCGCATGCCCGGGTCGGCGATGGTTGTTATATCGGTCCATATTGCATCGTCAATGATGAGGTAGAACTCGAAGATGATGTGCGGCTCGAGTCACACTGCGTAATCGACGGACGCACTGTAATCGGTAAGGGAACTCGAGTGTTCCCGTTTGTGTCCATCGGTATGGCGCCACAGGATTTGAAGTACGGTGGGGAACCGTCGGAGACACGTATTGGACGTCGCAATATGATCCGAGAGTTTGTAACAATTCACCGTGGCACCAGTGGCGGTGGCATGTTGACCAGCATAGGTGATGACTGTCTGCTGATGGCCCAAGCTCATGTCGCGCACGACTGCATTATTGGTAACCACGTGATTATGGCAAACGCCGCCACATTGGCCGGCCATGTAATCATTGAAGACTACGCAAACGTCGGTGCGTATTCAGGTGTTCACCAGTTTTGCCGGGTGGGACGAGAGGCATACGTCGGCGGGTATTCGGTTGTCGTAAAAGACGCCTTGCCGTTCGCGCTAACCGTTGGAAACCATGCGAAGTGTTATGGGCTGAACACGACCGGCATGAAGCGTCGTGGTTATAGTAAGGAAGTAATCAATTCACTTCACGGCGCGTTTCGCCTGTTGCTCTCAGCGAGACTGAATACGTCACAAGCCATCGAAAAAATCAGAGAAGAAATGAAAGACTCCGCTGAGATCGACACGCTCGTACAATTCATCGAGACGTCGCAGCGAGGGGTCGTTAAGTAAAGGATGAAGGATGAGGGATGAAGGATGAAAAGAGCAGTTCATCGTCCGCTCTAGTCATCTTTCATCCTTCAGTCTTCATCCTTCATCCTTCCGCCTTCATCCTTAGTATTCATGCGATACGGTCTAATTGCAGGTAACGGACGGTTCCCCTTCATGGTAGCTGAAGGAGCTCGCCGTGCAGGCGTTTCACTTTCCGTTGCTGCGATTCGCGAAGAAACTGATCCGAGCCTCGAACGCGAAGTCGATCGGTTCCAGTGGGTCGGAATAGGCCAGCTTGGAAAGATGATTCGCTTCTTCAAAGGTGAAGGAGTAGACAAAGCCATCATGGCGGGGCAGGTTCGGCATGTGCAGATTTTTAGCCGGTCAATCCCAGATGCCCGAATGTTGAAAATGCTCCTCAAGCTTCCGCGTCGAAACACTAACTCTCTAATTGGCGGGATCGCGGCGGAGCTCGCTTCCGAAGGAATTGACCTCATCGATTCCACCTGTTTTCTTCAGGACAATTTACCAGCGCCCGGAGTCTTAAGCCGTCGAGAACCCAGTCCAGCAGAACGTGCGGATATTGAATACGGTTTAGAGATTGCTCGGGACATCGCACAGCTCGATCTTGGTCAGACAATCGTGGTGCGTGGGAAAGCCTGCGTCGCGATTGAAGCCATGGAGGGCACGGACGCCACTGTTCAACGTGCCGGCGATCTGATGCGAGGCAAAGGAATACTGGGTGTGGTGAAGTTGAGTAGTGGTGCGCTAACGGTGCTTAAGTTGGCAAAGCCGGATCAGGATATGAGATTTGATGTGCCCGTGGTTGGCGTTCCCACCATCGAGCGCATGAGTGAAGCCGGGGCCACCTGTCTTGCGCTCAGCGCCGGCAAAACGCTCATGTTTGACCGAGACGACATGCTGAAACTTGCGGACCAGAAGAAGATTGCAATCGTAGCTATCTAGATATCATCGGAGTCAGGTGGGGCGTCTAAGGTGCGGTCCTCTCGATTGATCTCACGACCAGGCACACGATACTCATCGTTTACCCACTTTCCGAGATCTACTAGCTTGCAGCGTTCAGAGCAGAATGGCCGGTAAGGATTGTCCTCCCAGGTTGCCTCTTTGTCGCAGGTAGGACACTTCATTTATTGGACGGGATTAGACCGGATTAGGAAACCAACGGTGCTTCGGTGCTGGCTCTTAGTAGTCCCTCAGGACGCTTCACCAAAATTCTTCGATTAACGAATTCGATCGTACCTTCGCGACGCATTGCGTTCAGGCGAACGGTCACACTCTCGCGAGTCGAACCTACAATCGAAGCGATCTCACGATGAGGCAGTGAGATGTCAATTAGCACACCCTCAGATTCGCGAACCCCATAGCGGTTGGAAAAATCTGCCAGCAGTCTATCGAGCCGAGCCGGTATTGCGTTGAGCGAGAAATCGGCGAGCCGTTGCTCGGCACGTTCGAGTCGTTGCCCAATGAGGCGAAAGGTGTACTCGTGCAGTTCTGGTTCTGTGGCCATCGCGCTCTTGAACTGTTCCGCAGGAATCTTCAGCAAAGTGCAGGATTCGTAAGCTACGGCCCAGTTTTCGCGCCGGCCTGCCGTTGAGTAAAGGGCAGAATCGCCGAACAACGCTCCCTCAGGAAGAATATCAATCACAGCCTCGCGCTCCGTTCCAGGCTCAATCCGGCAAAGCTTGATTCTTCCCTTCACGATCACGTACAACGCGTCCGCCTGTTCTCCGGCTCGGTAGACAAATCTTCGGCGGCGAGCCTCGAGGACCATTGAACTCCGAGCAAATTCCGCAACTGTGTCTTCACTCAAACTGGCGCCAAATTCGAGTTGGCGGATAATCCTGGAGCGATCAGCAGCCGTTAAATTATGTGGGCGCGGAGCCTTGGGTTTCAGGTAATTATCGTTCATGGAGGTTACTCTAGAGCTGATTGAGATAAGGCTTTGGGCTTGTTGCCCTTTGAACTCCAACCGGCGGCGATTCAACGCTGACTAGGAATTATTCAGTAACGTAAGGATTCCCTGGTGCGTGCCCGAGGTTTGAACTTGTACAGCTATTGTAATATCTCTAAGGCGAGTGGTAGAGCCCAGCAGACAACCACCGAATGGCCGCACTGTAACATGAAGACGTGGACCGCGCAAGATTACTATCAAATAATTCCGCGCCCGCGGATGGATGATTGAACTCGCGCGGCTGGAGAAACGTAACCATTTGAGACGAGAAATGCGGCAAGGCTGAACTCGATCTGAAGTGCTTGAAATAAAAGGTTTAAGTAGGTTTTATGGCTGATTACAAAGACACAATCGATGAGTGGCAGAAGACCGTACGCCGCAAGGCCCGCGAGCTGGATGAGAAATACTCTATCTCGGAGCTGGTTGACGAAGGTGCCCGGGTGGCTGGCGAAGCCGCGAAGCGAGGAGCCCAGTCCGTGACTACCGGAGCCGAAAAGCTTCGGGTTGAAGCCGAGCGTCTCGCGGATGACAAGCAGGCTGGAGACAAAGCTCGCCGGGCGGCGGACGAAGCGCAGAAGGCTGCGACCAAAGCCAGCGAAGTAATTCGTAACGTCGCGGGAGAGGCAGGCAAAAAAGCCGGCGAGGTTTTTGACGATGCCAAAGGCTATTACAACAACGCATCGCAGATCTACGACAAAGGGGCAAAAATAAGCCGGGCTTCGACGGCAGCCACCGCCACCATTCTCAAGGCGCGTGAATGGATCAAAGAGAACCCCGGCAAAGCTGCAGCGGTTTCGTTCTCACTGATACTCGGAGTAAGGATGGGAGCTGCCTTTCCCGGTATTGATGCCGTATTGCTGGGAGCTCACCCGCACTGGTTAACGCATTCAGCGTTGCCCATTTTCGGCGCCAGGAAATTAAGCGAGAGGTTTGACTCCTATCTACGTAAGAAAGAGGAGCTACTGGCCCAGGGACAACTCTCAGAAGCAGAGCGTGAGCGGGTTGAATTTGAACGCAATATCACGAAGTACGTTGGGGCTCCATTGCTTGGAGCTTTCAGTTGCGCCGCAGGGACCGCCATGTTTGCCCAGATTGTTTCTTCAGGTGGAGTTGTGGGAGCGCCGGTGAGTTGGCTGGTGGGCGGCAATCCATTTCTTGGAGGTGTTTGGCTCTTCGCCAATGGCGTCATCTGTTTTCATGAAGGCTACAAGTTCTTCATGATTGCCCTGGCGGACCATGAAGATGTGGCCAAAGTGGTGCGCGAGATCAAAGGACTGCTGCCAGCGGCGGCAGTGTAGAGGCGGCGTGCCGGCTAAGTGATCGCAATCGGAAACGGCCAAAACGAAAGTGCAAACACCAGCAGCGTGAGGACAGCGACGATCGTTCGCTTAACTCCCAACGGTTCCATCATGCGCGGCGCTGGATGGCGAACCTTCAGCATTACTGCCAGTAACACCGTGTAAAGGAATCCACTCGGACTTCCGTACCAAACGAACCCCAGAACGGCAATCAAGGCCATGCTGACAAAAGCCACGAACCCGATGCGTTTGTGTGCCTCGTCTCCAAACAACGCAAAAGATCCATGTCCGCCATCGAGTTGGCCCACGGGCATCAGGTTGAGACTTGTAACCAGCAAGCCAATCCACGCGGCCATGTAATACGAGTTCGGCATCGCCTCAACCAGATTCACACTGCTAAGCCTCGCTATCATTCTAATTAACAGCGGATCGTTAAATATGATCGCCCCACCTTCATGAGGTGGAGCAGCTTGTAACGTGAGCACTCCCGCTACTGCGATTGGCAGCAACGCCACGAAACCTGCCAATGGCCCAGCCAATCCAATATCAAACAGCGCCCGTCGAGATGGAATGGGCGACTTCATCTTTATGAAGGCGCCAAAAGTTCCGGCCAGAAACATAGGTGGAGCAGGAATGAAAAAAGGAAGAGTGGCGTCTACTCCATAACGACGACAGGCGAGGTAATGACCCATCTCATGGGCCGTCAATATGAACAGCAGCGAAAGGGAAAACGTTAACCCTGAGACGATAATCGTCGGATGAGTCAAGGCGTAAGCAGAAATCGCGGCGACGATGCGAACGTAGTAATCAGGAACGTAAACGATTGGGCCAAAAAAACCTGCAGCCGCAGAGTCAGAAACTTGTACTTCGGGGGACCCGAACATAACTCCCGCAAACGTAGTGGTGAGAAACGTGATGAACAAAAGGCCTGCGTGGTTAAGCCATTCACGCGCAGTCGGGCGAACTTCGGACCGCTGCTCGAATTGTTCACGGCGCGGGACAAAAGTTGGAATTGCTTCAACGGACTCTGACATGATGCTTCGAAACTAAAGGCCAGGGTATTGGATTCTCTTGTCCAACCACCCTAGCCTCTTGGATGCCACTACCAAGACACAAACTTATTCGAGGTCTGAGTCTTCCGAATCGGGCCCGTGATTAATTTCCACGTCGTCGCTGACTTGCAAGTCTTTTCCAGGCTTGAACCTGATGGTTTTCCCGGAGGGGATTGCTACTTCCTCGCCGGTCCTGGGGTTGCGGCCGACACCGCGTTTTCTGGGCTTAACTACAAAGACGCCGAAGCCGCGAAGTTCGATGCGGTCACCCCGGGTGAGTGCCTCCTTCATCGAGTGAAACAAGGCATCCACCGCCTGCTCGGCTTTCATCTTAGGAACGCCTGTTTTTTCCGCCACTCGGTTGATAATGTCTAATTTGATCACGGGCCGTCAGCCTCCGTTCGAGCCTTTAATGGGATGTACTGAGCCGAACTTTGAGGGAGCGATGATAGAGAGGCGTAGCAGAGGCTGTCAACCATCGCGGGTTGACGCAAACTCCGCGACGAGACCCCCGTCGCAAGCACCATCCGCGAGTGGCAAATTGCGATACGTCCTGTTTGACAAGCACGTAGGTCAAAGCTAACCTCAATCGTTGCGCAGGAAGCGCTCATTTCGAGGCAGCGTGAGAGTACTTTTCGAGATTAATTAAATGTTGGGATTCAAAACGCGCCGGCCACCGCCGTTTGGTGGCGTTCACATCAACGATGACAAAGACATTCAGGTCCATCGACCAGTCGAAGCCTCGCGGCATGGTCTCTGGTCTGAGGGCCGATTGCTTTTGCGAGACCTGATTTTCGCGCTGATGGTTGCGGCCCTGGTGGTTGTATTCATAGTTCAGCCGGTGAAGGTAGAAGGCACTTCAATGCTGCCGCGGCTTCATGATGGAGAAAGAATTTTCGTCAACAAGTTGATCTACTACGATGAATATAGTTGGGCGCCAAAAGTAGATCGCGGCGACATTGTAGTTTTTTGGTTTCCAGACGATCCCTCAAAGAGCTATATCAAACGTGTTGTGGGTTTGCCGGGCGACACGATCGAGATGCGTGACGGATCGGTGCGGGTAAACGGCGCAGAGGTTAGCGAAACGTACCTTGACCCACGACTTAACGTGTCACCCCGAACCCAGGCGCCGGTTTATGTACGGCCAAACTACTATTTCGTGATGGGTGACAACCGCGACAATTCGAGCGATTCCCGCAGCTGGGGACTGGTTCCCAAGAAATATGTTTACGGTAAAGCATTGTTTCGTTATTGGCCGTTGACGTCTGCCAGTGTGATACCTCATGAAAACATTACGCCCGCGATTCCGCACCCAGCGGCCCAGCCGACTCTTCCGGAGATTCCCCGCGAGGAGCCCTAGAGTCACTGAACCCGAGATAATGATTTGAACGCATTAGATTGGTTACGGCTGCTAGCGATGGTTTTCTACGCGCCCGCGCGCGGCCTTAGAGAAGTGCGTGATCGCGCCACTCTGGCTCCGTCAGCGCTCGTTGCCCTAATTGTTCACGCGATCTTTTTCTATGCTCTAACAGTCCTCTACCTTGGATTTCTTGGTAGCGTCCGGAATCCTTCTGCCATCTTCACGGTCATAATTCAGTCTGGCGGATCGTTGGTTATCATTGCCCTCGTCTTTTGTCCGCTCGCGTTGTTCCTGTCTAACTTATTTGTGCGTCGAGGCAGCTTCCGGCTTTTGCTTCAGCAAGAGTATGGATCGCTGGCAGCGACGATGTTCTATGCACTTTCCGCCTCCAGCCTGATCGCCACGCTGTTGACATTTGCTGCAACTCTAAGCGGCGTACAGCAGGCATTGGCAAACCGAATGCTCGGCGCTTTGATGGCACAGCGTAGTCAGTTTCCCCCGGAACTCGTGGCGGCAATGGAACAGGGACTGCTACGCGCGGAACTGGTTGCCGCCTTGCTTTCCTTGATGGCGCTCTTCGCGATATTTGGAGTTTGGGCAATCGTGGCAGTACGCGCTGTATTCCGTCTCTCGTTGATCCAGTCGGTGATCGTAGTCATGGTGAGCGGCACCTTGCTCATTCCCGCATCGCGGCTAATACCAATTGCGGGCATGATTCTGGCTTCGCCATTCCTGTTGGTAATGGTGTTTCTCCTGCTCCGAGGTTACGTTTCCGAGATCTCGCGTTCCCAGCGCGCTCGCGAGTCGTTCAAACAAAACCTTGAAGCGGCCACGCTCAATCCAGCGGATGCATCGGCCCATTACAACCTGGGACTCATTCATCAACAGCGAGGGGAACTCGATGCCGCGCGTGAGCGTTTTGAACGGTCTATTCAAATCGATCCAGAAGAGATTGACGCCCATTATCAACTGGGTCGAATAGCGCAAACGCAAAAACGATTTGCCGATGCTATTAAAAACTTCGAGCAAGTGGTGGCCCGAGATCAGACACACAGCCAACACGAAATCTGGCGAGAAGTTGGCGCCACTTACATGAACGCGGGCCAGTACGATGATGCTCGCGATGCGCTGGAGCGGTTCCTTGAGCATCGCCCATCCGACCCGGAGGGTCTCTATCTGATGGGACGTGCGCATGCCGGGCTGGGTCATCGGCGTGAAGCTGCCAGCTCAATGGAAGCGTGCATTGAAGCCGTTAAGACGGCGCCTGCTTACAAGTACCGGACCGATAAGCGCTGGCTGAACGAAGCCCAACAATTCATCAAGAACAACCGGCAGGAAGCAGTCAGCCGGCAATAGTTTCCAAAGATTCAGCATTCACTCCGCGGTGAGTAGAGGATTACAACGTCAATGCTTTTCTACCTCGTACTATTTTTCATGGTGGTTGCCGCCGTCATGTTTATCCACAAGCTAGTTATGAAGAGCCGTATGCAAAAGGCGCTCGGAAGAAAGGTCTCGGATCGAGAGCTTACGAGTCTCACTTCATGGATGGAAGAGCCGGGCGATTCCAATCCGAAAAAGTAACTACGCTGATAACTGCGTTACCATTAGACGCATCTGCCAATGACCAAAAGTAAACCAGCACTGCTCGCACTTGAAGATGGTCGCACGTTTCGCGGCCGGTCCTGGGCTGCCGACGGTGAGACTTTTGGCGAGATGGTCTTCAATACCTCAATGACGGGTTACCAGGAGGTGCTCACCGATCCTTCATATGCGGGCCAAATTGTCTGCATGACGTATCCGTTGATTGGTAACTACGGGGTCAATACCGAAGACGAGGAATCGTCACGACCCTGGGTTGAGGGGTTCGTAGTCCGTGAGGCAAGCCGGGTGGCTTCGAGTTGGCGCTCGCAGGAGAGTTTGGACGATTACTTGAAGCGGTGGAACATCGTGGCGATTGAAGGAATCGACACGCGTGCCCTGGTCAGACACATTAGAGATAAGGGCGCCATGCGGGCGTGCCTATCTACTATCGATCTTGATGAGTCCAGCCTCATTGAGAAGACACAGACGTCGCCTTCAATGGAAAACCGTGAGTTGGCCAGTGTGGTAACTACACGAGAGCCGTACGAAGTAGCGTCCCAGGGTGACGAACGTTTTCACGTAGTTTGTTATGACTTCGGTGTGAAACGAAACTCGCTGCGTGAGTTAGCAAAGTTGGGTTGTCGAATTACCGTGGTCCCGTCGTCCACGTCTGCTGAGAAGGTTCTGAGTTTGTCGCCCGACGGAATTTTCCTTTCCAATGGTCCAGGGGATCCGGCCTCGATGAACCGCGAAGTAGAGCAAATAAAAGGACTGCTTGAAGCAAAGGTGCCCACGTTTGGGATCTGCTTTGGGCATCAATTGTTGGGGCGGGCGTTTGGTGGCAAAACACTCAAACTGGCGTTTGGCCATCGCGGCGGCAATCAGCCTGTGAAGGATCTAAAAGAAGGCGGAGTGGAGATCACATCCCATAACCACGGCTTTGCAGTGATTGCTGAAACGCTTCCAGGCGATGTTGAAGTTACACATGTAAACCTGAATGACAATTGCGTCGAGGGTATGCGACATAAGACGCTGCCTATCATTTCAGTCCAATACCACCCCGAAGCAGCTCCCGGTCCTCATGATGCCGAGCATCACTTCAAACGATTCATCTCACTGATGGAACGTGGCGCAAGCCCGGAACTCACTCCGCGTTAATCCATTAAAGTCGCGGTTACTCTTGATGCCTTGGTGTACAAAGTTGTAGGGGTGGCACTCCTTGGCCCCCCCGCTTTTAGATGGTGCCTAAGTATCCTTAAAAAACCACAAGGGGCGGCCACGGAGTGCCGCCCCTACAATAAGACATCAATCCTCAACTGGCATCTTCAGCTCGCCGGTGGTGAGATCCGGTCGGTCGCGTGCCATTTCTTCCGGAGTAGTGTCGGCCTCAAGGTGCCCTCTCACCCTCACTGTTGTCGCAGTTTCCGCCGCTAGGTCCTCAACGGCTGGCGAAGGCGCCGGCTCCAATAGATCGGCGAGACCCTCGCTTCCGCGATGTTCGAGCCAATGGCGATAGAGGACTGTGAGAATCGCCACCACTGGAATCGCCAAAAAAATCCCAGCCACACCAGCCAGCTCGGCGCCTGAAAGTATGGCGATGATTACAGCGAGCGGATGAAGATGTATGCCCTGGCCAATCAGCCTTGGATATACAACGTAGTCCTGAATGATGCGCAGCACTCCGAGGAAGAGCAACACGATGAGCGCTGAGAATGGACCGGCATGCAATAAAGCCGCGACCGCCGCTATCAGGGCGATCCCCAGCGGACCGATGAGGGGAATAAATTCAAATACTCCAGCAATCAAACCCAACACGAGGGGACTCGGCAATCCCAACACCGAGAATCCCACTGCACAGATTACGCCGATAAAGAAACAGGCGGTGAGCTGGGCCCTGATGTAGGCTGCGAGTGTGCGATTAACGTCCTGGAAAAATTCGTCACCGCGCCAGCGCCAGCGTCCTTTGGGAAGCATTTGCAAAGCAGAGCGGCGGAACGCGTCTGCGTCTTTGAGGAAGAAAAAACTAAGAATCGGAATGAGCACCAGCCAGGGAATGTAGATCAACCATCCGGCCATGCTTCCCAGAACTTCGCTCACCGTCGCACTTACCTTTTCAACGATACTGGGAATTGCCTTGTCGATGGCGTCCAGCAATGGCCCGGGCATGCGGTGGGTGCGAAAGTATTCGATCCAGCTTTGAGTTCGTTCGCCCACTGACGCCCAATAGCCACGCGCCTGTTCGGTAAACTCCGGGAACTGACTGCTCAACCTTGGCGCCAATAGATAAATTCCGATGGCGACCACTCCGATGATTATCAAATAGGCCAGCGTGATGGCCGCCACTCGTGGCATCACCAGTTCGCGTTTGCCAAGGTGGATGGGCTTTCGGAGAAACTCGACCAGCGGGTAAACAAAGTAGGCAAAAAACACCGACAGGATCAGCAACAAGATGACCCCGGTGAGCTTTACGATAATCCAGAGCGTGACTGCTACCGCCAGCACAATCAGGATGATTCGCAAGACGGCTCGCGTTTGCGGCCAGGCTGCCTGGGCGGCAGCGTTAGCCGCGGTTTGCGCGACTTCTTTAGTTTCCTGATCTGGCACGGTGCGATGTCTTAGCTGTAAAGCCTGGCGATGATTCCGCCTACGGCATGTTGTTCGGAGGGGGTGATCTGACGAAATTCAACACCAAATGTATCGGGGGTAGCATGATGGACCACTTCGCCATGAAGCGATAGTGCCTCCTGATGGTCCATCAGTAGGAGTCCCAGCTTGTCTCCAACTCTGACATTAGGACAGCGCGGAAGGTTACAGACGCGAATGCCGCCCAGACTAATATCTCCGGGCTCACCGATACCGATAGACTCACGAATGCTTTCATCTTCAATTGCGAGGGTGAGTCTTGTGCTGACGTAATAACGAGGGAACCTGCGCCTTTCGTGATCGGGTAAAAGTGAACCGGGCGTGTTCATCAAGGGCGACTCCTTTCAGTTGGCAAATTCGTCGTCTTCCTCATCTTCATCTTCCTCCGCGGCAGGCGGAGGTGGGGCAGTGACGCGCGGTGCGGCGGCTTCCCAGATTACTCCTCTCCATTCATCGGTTTCACCGACCAGTTGCAATGCGGCCAGGGGATGACCCGGATTGCGTTCGATACGCAGGACTTCGGCGATCACCTGCAGTTTCTTGCCATCTTCACTCTGTACTTCGAGGTGCACTCGGCTGCCGACCTGGGGTAGTCCCTTGGGCAGATGAATCAGGGTTCCCTCGGGTCCGACATTCTCGGTCGTACCCTGGGCCACCACATGAGAGCCGCCTGGTTCATCCCATTCGGCCGACACTTCAAACGAAGCCAGGTATCGTGGGCCGGAACGAGTGTCTGTGTTTATCTCTCGAGCCATGTCTTAAAGACTCCTTGGGTGTAACAAGTCGCGTATTGTAACCGACATCTGCTGTCGAGTGTTTTTATTCTTCTTCAGTTCTGAGTTTCTCCAGAACTGAAAAATCTTCAAGCGTGGTTACGTCTCCTGCTACTGTGCCGCTGGTAGCGATCTCACGCAACAGCCGGCGCATGATCTTTCCTGATCGTGTCTTCGGCAGAGCATCGGAGAATCGTATTTCGTCAGGCCGCGCCAGGGCCCCGATTTCTTTCACCACATGTGACCGCAACTCGGCATTCAATTCCGGAGACGGATGATGAGAACCTTCGAGTGTAACGAATGCGACAATCGCTGATCCTTTGAGTTCATCAGGACGGGCGACGACTGCGGCTTCGGCGACTGCTGCATGTGAAACGAGGGCACTCTCAACCTCCGCAGTTCCCAAACGGTGACCGCTCACATTAATGACGTCGTCGATGCGACCCATGATCCAGAAGTAACCGTCCTGGTCACGTCGCGCGCCGTCTCCCGCGAAGTAAATATTTTCGATCTGCGACCAGTATTGTTCACGATAGCGCTCATCGTCGCCCCAGATCGTACGCAGCATCGAAGGCCACGGTCGTTTGATTACCAGGTAGCCGCCCTCATTTGCGCCCACCGATTTCCCTTCACGCGTCATCACATCGACTTCTATGCCGGGCAATGGGCGAGTGGCAGATCCCGGTTTTGTGGGAGTGGCGCCGGGTAATGGCGTGATCATCATCCCACCGGTTTCTGTTTGCCACCAGGTATCAACTATCGGGCACGCGCCTTTGCCGATCACTTTGTGATACCACATCCACGCCTCTGGATTGATTGGTTCCCCCACAGTTCCCAACAAGCGCAGGCTGGAAAGATCGTGTTTGAGTGGCCATTGTTCGCCCCACTTTATGAACGCGCGGATGGCAGTTGGCGCAGTGTAGAGAATGTTTACTCGATGCCGCTCGATGATGTCCCAGAACCGATCCGGCTCAGGATGGTTAGGAGCGCCCTCATACATCAGAACTGTAGCGCCATTCGAAAGCGGACCATAGACCACATAGCTATGACCGGTAACCCAGCCAATGTCGGCTGTGCACCAATAGATGTCTTCGTCCTTGAGGTCGAAAATCCACTTCGTCGTCAGGTGGACCTGAAGCAAGTATCCGGCAGTAGTGTGGAGAATGCCTTTGGGTTTACCAGTCGTGCCTGAAGTGTAAAGGATGTAAAGAGGGTGTTCGCTGTCTAATTCTGCGGCGGCACAGTTTGAGTTTTCATTCGCCATCAACTCGTGCCACCAGTGATCGCGTCCCGCTTCCATGTGAATAGGCACGCCAGTGCGCCTAACGACGATACACGTTTCAACCGACGGCGTTTGTTTCAGCGCTTCGTCAACCGCAACTTTGAGTTTGACTTCATTTCCACGCCGCCAACCGCCGTCTGCGGTCACAACTGCCTTGCAACTCGCGTCGTTGATCCGATCGATAAGCGCAGCACTGGAGAAGCCTCCAAAAATTACTGAATGGGTAGCGCCGATACGGGCGCACGCGAGCATTGCTATGGCCAGCTCCGGAATTAACGGGAGGTAGAGGGCAACGCGATCACCGCTCTTAATCCCGGAACGCTTAAGCACATTAGCGAATCTGCAGACTTCCGAATGAAGTTGTTGATAGGTAAGTGTCCGTTGCTCGCCGGGCTCTCCTTCCCAAATCAGCGCGGCTTTGTTCCGGCGCGGCGTCTCAAGATGACGATCGAGGCAGTTGTACGAAATATTGATTTTTCCGCCGGCAAACCATTCGGCGTGAGGAGGCTTCCACTTCAAAACCGTGTCCCACTTCTTGAACCAGTGAAGTTCCTCAGCCATGCGACCCCAAAAACCTTCAGGATCATCGTGTGCCTCGGTGCGTAACTGTTCGAGTTCATCTAACGACTTGATGTGTGCGGTGGCTGCAAACTCGGGCGGAGGCGGAAATACTCGACCTTCCTGTTGCAGAGATTCGATGTTTGTGGTGATTGATGACATAGGATCCCGCTGGGCTCTGCGAATTGAAGTGATGTGGCCTCGCTTGTGTACCACAGAACCACTTGACGCTACAACGGGTTGCCAGCACTATGACGACGTTGCCAATCTTGATTCTGCATAAACTGGCTGGGACTGATATTTATCGTCGATGGTAGCCTTACGGTGTCATGCTTGCGGAAGTGAATTGTTGCCGGAAGCGAAGTTCTGCCGGCGATGCGGCCTTGCTGTCGACGACACTGCGAATGATCGCTCGGAACTGCCAACAGCTTTACTATCCGAGAGCGACAGCGCCACCACACAACGGCTGCAGCCAAGAATCACTGGTCGAGCAACAGCGTCAAAAGTGAAGCCCAACCGGCGCAAGTTGCTTATCATTGGAGTAGTTCTTCTGTTACTCATAGGACTTGCCGCGGCGACGGCGCTGTTCCTGAAGAGAAACGAACGTCTGGAGAACAGCCAACTAATCTATCCGGGCGCTCGGACCGTTCTCGACATGCGTCAGGGCGATGGTGGGCGAACGCTTCACCTGCAAACCAGGGATTCGCTTGATCAAGTCGAAAAGTGGTATCAGAGCAATCTTAAACTGACGAAGACAACCAGGCTGACCGCTAACAGCTATGTGCTCAAGGGCGATGCAGCCACGATTACTCTGGTAGTGGAAGACAACACCACGAACATTCTTATAAAACAATCACCCTAACACTAACGGAAGCCTATGAACCTCCACGTGGGTACGAGCGGTTATAGCTATAAGGAATGGAAAGGCAGTTTCTATCCGGACAAGATTCCGGCGAAACAAATGCTTAGTTACTATTCCGAACGACTAAGTACCGTTGAGATCAACGCAACGTTCTATCGCATGCCGCAGAAGAGCATGTTGGAAACCTGGAAAGAGCAGGTGCCGAAAAATTTCCGCTTCTCGCTCAAGGCGCCACAAAGGGTCACGCATTTCAAACGGCTGAAAGAAGTCGAACAGGAAACGAGCTACTTTCTCGAGACCTCGGCGGTTCTCGAAGATCGATTGGGCGTGGTGTTGTATCAGTTGCCGCCAAACATGAAGAAAGATCTGGAACGGTTAGAGACTTTTGTGAAGATGTTGCCGCCTCAACCCAGATCAGCCTTCGAGTTTCGACATCCCACCTGGTTTGACGATGACGTTCTTGGGCTGCTGCGAAGTCATAATCGGGCTCTTTGCATCTCTGACACTGACGATCTTCCGGTAACCCACATCGACAAAACAGCGGACTGGGGATATCTACGCTTGCGTCGAGTGAACTATTCCCAAGCCAATCTTCAGGAATGGTTGAACCAGATTCGTAAACAGCATTGGGAGGAAACCTTTGTTTTCTTCAAACACGAAGACGAAGGAACAGGGCCAAAACTGGCCGCGCAGTTTCTCGACTTAAAATGAAAAAGGGGCGTCAAGCGCCCCCTCTCACTGTATTGCCTAATGCTCTTAAGACTTTCGGTGTTAGAAATTTCCGGTGCATTCGTCATGTCCGCAATCACAATCTATCTCAATTGTGTCGCCCGTGCCTTCACATGATGCGCTACAGTATTTGCCGCCGGGCTGAGGGGCACACCCGCAAACTGGATTCTTACAAGTCTCTTTATCGTCTGCCATAATTCCTCCTGGGAGTCCGTCAGTTTAGGCGCATAGAGTAGCACATCTCGCCTCAAGACCACCTCGTTGAGTGCGAAGTAATCAGCCTCAAACAACTCCCGGGGATGCTGCAGAGTTATTCCTTCTCTTTCTGAACCTGCGCCACTTTTTCAACTGCGCCTTTCGACTTCAGAAATCTCGCGACCGGCTGATGATCATTGTTGAGGGCGTGCGCGAGGGCATTCACCTTCTCATTGTCCACGGCATTGAGGTCGGCTCCGGCGAGGACCAGAGCCCTGACGTTGTTGACCAATCCTTCGGAGGCGGCCCGCATCAGGGCTGTCTCCCCATCAGCATTTTTGGCATTAACGTCGGCACCAGCGTCGAGCAAGGTCCGTAATGCATCAAGGTTATTGGTATCCGCAATCTCAATCAGGGTGGTGTTGCCATGTTTGTCTTTGAGTTTCAGGTCGGCCCCCGCATTGACCAGATCCCAAATCAGATCACTAGTGGCGTCTTCATCAATCATCATCAACGCCGTTTCGCCGGCATCGTTTTGCAGGTTGACCTTTGCGCCGGAGGAAAGCAGGAGTTGGACCATTTCTCGGTAGGCATTCTTAACTGCATGCTCCAGCGCGGTGGTCCCTGTGCGCTTGTCACGAACGTTAACGTCAGCGCCGGCAATCAGTGCAGTAAGAGCATCAAGATCGCTTTCCTGTGCTGCCCTGACGAATGGATGCTCAGGCGCGACGAACGCGACTGCGCCCCCCTGGATAAATGTGACTGCGGCTTCAGATTCAACGTCTACGGTCTCCGCGATCTCCGCTACGTGGAGCGTGCGATCTGCGCGTAACTCGCGACTCTCCATGAGGTAGAGTTCATCAGTTTGATCCGCCGCAAAACCCGGGGCTTCAACGCGAAGTTTGTAAAAACCACTCTTCAATCCCTCGATTTTAAATTGACCGTCTGACGCAGAGCTCGAGAAAAGGCCAAGGCCAGATTCTGCGTTCGACAGGTAAATGGTCGCACCCTGAATGACCGCGCCATGCTGATCCGCGATAGTCCCAGAGATTGTTGCCCCCGCGCTCCATCGATTGCTTTCTCGGGTAATCTGCGCGGAGTTTGCGTCTCCACTGGTCGGGCTTGCCGATCCCTGGGCCATTGCATTGGTAAGACTCAGCGTGGCCGTAAAGGCTCCCGCCGCAATCCGGGAAACGCGTCGATTGATGTGGTGCAACTTTTGGCTTAAGGGCAAAGTTTGTGGACGACCGGAAGAGTCTGAGTGATAACGGACGCAAAGGCGCCCATTCGAACGCGCGACCAACTTCTGCGCCTGATTGCGAGTCATCAATGAAAGATTGTGAACATCAAGGCTGCAATGATCGCAGAAGCGCACCTGATCGTTGCCAATCATTGAGTTCCAATCTGCGTTGCACGGTGAAGGGATAGTTACACTGTCGAGAAATTTTTTGGGTGACATGGCGGATCTCCTCATCAAAATTGAAATTGATCGGAGAGCCTGGGGAGAGAGACTCAGGCGCAATTTGCGCAGACTTAGACATCGAGTCCGAATGTATGTTCCGGACCTTGAAGTTGCTTCTAATACCGAAAGTGTCTTCGGCCCTGGGGAGGAGCCTGTGGATTGCCGTTGAGATGCGGCAGTGGGGCTACGTGGTTGTCAGAAATTTCGCTTCCCGCTACGAAAATTTAGAGAGCGTCGATTTCAAGAAGCACTTGCCAGCGCAACAGCGATCTGGCTAGCGACTCTTGCGTTGTTTTCCAGAAGAGCCAGGTTGGCTATGAGAGTTGCGCCGCCGCTGGACTGGACCATGCGTGACAAAAGGAAAGGTGTGACATCGCGTCCGACTACCCCGTTGCGTGCGGCCTCATGCAATGCGCTCTTGAGGGACGCATCAAGTTCAGAAGCCGGGACTTCAAATTGTTCGGGTACAGGAACAGTTACGAGCAAAGCCCGTTCTATATCCAAAGCTTGTTGCGCGAGGAAGATTTGCACAACCTCAGCGGGCGAATCTGCTCGCCCGTCGATCGGCAGTTCGCTGGTGCGCGAATAAAATGCGGGCATGCTGTCGCACTTATAGCCGATTACCGGAACGCCGTGGGTTTCCAGCCACTCGCGAGTTGCTGGAAGATCAAGAACGATCTTTGCGCCTGAGCACACCACCACGATCGGTGTTGTAGCCAGTATTGGCAAATCACCGGAGATGTCGGTCAGCGTGCCTCGGTGAACGCCGCCGATGCCCCCTGTGGCAAACACTTTGATTCCCGCTCGATGGGCTACCCAACTTGTTGAAGCTACGGTTGTGGCTCCATTCCATTTTTGGGCCACTGAAAGAGGAAGGTCTCGAGTACTCACCTTCTTGATGTCGTCGCTGCCCGCTATAAAACTAATCTGCCCGGCGTTGAGTCCAACGTGAAGTTGCCCGTTGAGGATTGCTATTGTTGCCGGCACAGCTCCCACGTCACGAACAATTTGCTCCAGGCGTAGAGCGGTCTCAAGGTTTTGTGGCCTTGGTAAACCGTGAGCAGTTACTGTTGATTCGAGAGCGACGATCGGTTTTTTGTTGGCAAGTGCCGCTTTGACTTCAGTGCTGTAGGTCAGGAGATTTGGGTTCATTTTTAAGCAACTATGCTTGAGGTTCGTGCAGCGGCTTCGCCGCATTCCGTGCGGAAAGGCTTTGCCTTTCCGAGAAGTTGTTCTTGTTCGTAGGCTGCGCCTGAGGCGGAGCCTCAGAATCTTTCATGAAGTCGCCGGAAAGGCAGAGCCTTTCCGCACGGAATGCGGCAAAGCCGCTGGGGCGCGCTGAGTGCGGGGAAGAGGCTCTCTATCCTCATGCTTTCCTCAGAGTGAATACAGTCCCACCACTGGGGCGTTTGTCCCAGGAAATATTCCCATCAATCAGACTTGCACGGGCCATCATGTTCGCTAATCCTCGTCCACCGCTTTTTTGATCTGGATCGAACCAGCGCCCATTGTCTTCGATCGTCAGGAGAAAAACTCCAGCCGTGTTGGAGTGAACTTCCATCTTTACGTGGGTAGCGCCTGCATGTCTCCAGATGTTGTTCACCGCTTCCTGCACGATCCGGTAAATCTGCATTTGTACGTTAGCGGGAAACTTTACCTTTTCATCCAACGACTCGTCACAGACAAACTCGTATTCAAACCTTCTATCGCTAGCTGCATCCTGTACGGTGTGCGAGAGCGCAAACTCTAAAGCAGCGGCGAAGCCGACGTTTTGTAAAACCGATGGGCTCAAGTCTTCACAAATGCGCCGCACCTCCTGCGAGATCGATTCGATCTCCGTACGCAGCACTGCGGGTCCAAGTTGTTTTTCGCTGGCGCCATCCGGAGTTACCTGGTCGCTGAGTAACATCAAGTGTCGCAAGTCTGCCAGAGTCTGATCGTGAAGATCGCGCGCAATCCGGCGGCGTTCACGTTCGGCTTCATTTGCCAGGTTCAACCGGGCATCGGCCAACTCTCGATTGGCAGTAAATAGCGCAGCACTAGTCCGCGTAATTCGCCGGCGTTCCAGAATGGCCCATAAGAGTGCCAGCAGCGCCAGAGCCAGGAGGATCGCTAATGCAGTTGAAGTCCAGGGAAAAGGTGCCTTCGCAATACTCAACCCAAACGACATCGGCGCGGACGAAACCAGGTCCCGGCTAAACGCGCGAGCGGTAACGCGATAATTCCCCGGACTGAGCCCCTCCATTGCGAATTGTGATTCCCGCGAAAGTTTCTGTTTAAGCACTCGTCCGCTCGAGTCGGAAAGGGTGAATGCATATTGAAACTTTTCGGGAAATGTACGACTACTCACGGCCGCCACGTCGAGCAACAAACTGTTTTGTGGGTATTCGAGACTGAGGCCTGATTGCAGTTCGTTGGGTGAGTGCACTCTTTTACTGATAACCCGCGCGGCGTATAGCGTCGGGGCGATCGTGGCGGGGCGGTAACGAGCAACGCCTCGACTGGTTCCAATCAGGATTGAATTGACACCCTGAGCATCGGTTTGGGTTAACGAGGCGAAGACATTTTGCGAAGGCAACCCTTGTTCGGCATCAAGTTGGGAAACGATTGGTCCAAACTGTTCGTCGAGCGATATCTTTAGCAGTCCGCTTCCGGTGGTTGCACACCAAATCTCGGTGCCGGCGTCTGCAAAGCCTCGAGTGAGACTGCGAGCTTCATAACCAGGGGCGGCGGCTATGCAGTCTGTATTTGGTTTACAAAGAAAGACGCCTTGATTGGTCGCAAACCACAGTGATCGATCGGCGGTGGTGAGGATCGAGCGCACCGTGGTTTGGTCCATCAATTCGAACGACGAATCCCGAGTCAATTGATTACCGTCAAAACTCAGCACACCGTCTTTCGCAGTTCCAATCAATAATCGTTCGTCGCCATCAGCCGCCACAGTAATTACCTCCCGAGACAAAGTCGAAGAGGCCGGCCAGATACTAGTCACTCGGTTGTCGTCGACTCGTGCGACTCCGCGTCCGTAATCGGCGATATACGTAGATCCGCGAAAAGTTGCTATCCCCCGAACGTTTCCCATTCCGTCAGTGTTGCCAGAGCCCGACGTAATTCGAGCAAAACTCTGAGCCTCGATGCTGGTATCTCGCGCGAGTTTTGGTCCAAGGTAAAAACCGCTGGCTGAACCAACCAGCAAACGGCCGTTTCCGTCTTCGGCAAGTGAGTAAATGCTCTGGCGCGCCAGATCCTGCACAAAGTTCCAACGCGAATTCTGCGGGTCGTAAACAAAAAGGCCGCGATTGGTTCCCGCTAGCAATCGAGCGGTGGAGGTTTGAAAGAGAGTACGTACAAAGTTGCTGTCAGGGCTGTCGCCAACTGATTCGACTTTTGGAGCATTTAGATCCAGGCGAGACACGCCGCGGTCAGTCCCGAACCAGACGACATCCTCGCGATCAACGAAGATCGAAAAGACGCTATCTGACCGTAACCCACCGGCCGTGCCATCAAAGGTATAACGAAGCGGTTTTCTCGATGCGGGATAATAAAAGACACCGTTGCCTTCAGTGCCAACCCACACCGCGTCATCCTTTCCGTTTTCGAAAGTGCTTACAGTGCCGTTAACCGAGTTGTCGGTCACGAGACTGAAGGCATCATTTCCGGTATGCAACGCTGGCTCAGTTTTCTTACCGCGAGTTCCGAGCCACAGTTGCCCGTGAGAATCGGTGGCCAGGGCGCGAACGAAATAGTGGGGACGCCGGGTTTGTATTTCCGCAGCCTGGTTGTTTTTGATTTCCAGTAGCCCACGACTGAGGGAACCAGCAATCAGGCTGTCATGAACCATGGCCAGACTCGTAAGAGGCAATAGCCCAGGGTTGTCGCTGTCGTAACTAATTAGCGGCTCAGCGAGAAGAGGTTTGCAGTCGTAGCCACCGTCGGGTTTGATGGCGCATTCAAAGACCATCCCTTGTTCGGTCGCCATGTTGAGGCGCCCGTCGGCTGGTTCGATGATGGCGTTAATTGTTTGACCCTTGAGCGCTGCGAGGGATTCCACGCGACCGCCGATGATTCGGGCAGCACCGTTGTCTGTTCCTACCCAGAGCGCCCCGCGAGCATCCGTGTGCAGCGCCAGCACGCGGCCAGTAGGTAATTCCGGATCAGCCAGAGTCTGCGTACGCCGGCCATCAAAACGAGCCAGACCTGCCTCTGTCCCAAACCACATCATCCCGTCCGAGCCCTGGGCAATCGCGCGCACTCGGTCCGAAGGCAAACCATGGAAGAGAGAAACTGCGCCCCATTGATGTAATCCGGTTACTGGAGTGGGAGATGGCGAAGGTGATGGCGACGGAGTTGCGGTTGGTGACGGACTCGGAGTTGGCGCCGCGTTCTGCGTGGAAGCAGAATCCGGTGGCGCCAGGACAAGAAAGCAGAAGGCACAAAATAGTAGGCAGACGGCAGCGAGCGGACGAACTGTTGCGGCTTTGCCGCCGCACAATGCGGAAGGGTTCAGCCTTTCCGTAGCTGCCAGATGTTCTGAGGGATCGCGGGCCAGAAAGCGTCTCCTTGGAGTGCGCCGCCTTGTCGGCGCTTTGGCCGGGCGGTGGCTTGGCGCCGCCCTGTAACAATTAATCCAACGAAGTTGCAACAAAGTCGCAACGACCAAAGCGCCGACAAGGCGGCGCACTCCAAGGAGATGCGCGTTGCGCCGTTGAATGTGCAGATGACAAATGAGCTATGGAAAATGCGATAAGGGGAATGGTCTTTCCTCCTGACCAGGAATGATCTATCTCCTACTGAGAATGTCGTCTGTCACGAGTCACTTCTTCTTCTGGTTGCCACTTTTCTCTTCGTCCTGAAAACGTTTTCGATCACGTTCGATCCAACCATCGAGGTCGCCCGCCGCTTTCTCCAGCTCGTCATTGTTTAGTAATCCGCGACGAAGGGCCTCGAAAAAAGCACGTGTGCGCACGTTGTATGCGAGCTTTTCATAGGCTTCATGATCGGTGCCTTCAGCCACTGAAATGAACAGCTTTTCATAAAGTGTCGCCAAACGGCTTTCGACCCCGCGCAAGCTAAGTGAACACTTCCGCGCGATGGCCCAATTGGAAAGGCCAAGGGCCAGGTAGTAAAGGGCCTCGGATTCAAACTCTGTAAGCAAAGGTCGTTTGAATGAATCCTTAAACGCCGGGTCAATCATGTCGGCGCCGTCTTCAAGCACAGCGGCGACGAAACGGAGGAAACGCGACTCCGGATTGTTTTTGTGAATAAAGCCGTAAGCAGGAGGCGGATCCACTGACTTTACGATCTTGCGTATCTCGTTGATGTAGATCTCGTGAGGAAACTGGGTCCAGAAAATTATGCGAGCGGAAGGGAAGTCTCGCCAGATTGCCCGGGCTGCCTTGACTCCGGAAAGCTTCGGCATCTGAATGTCGAGAATGCAGACTTCAGGTCGTTGCGCCAGCGCCAGAGTAACCGTTTCTTCACCATCTCCAGCTTCAACCACCGGAGCATGGGAGGGGAACTCTTTTTCAAGGATTTCGCGCAGGTAGTGGCGCTGGGCCACGTTGTCTTCGGCAATGAGAATCGACATCACGCCGATAATAACTTGAAACGCATAACCTCATAAACGTGGCGGGCCACAGTTCGGCCTACGGGTTGGCCCTTGAGATACGGCGGCTAAGCCGAAACGTAGCCTGCATTTTAAATTAAGACGTTCAAATGCTGGCGGTGAGAAAGCGGTTTAATTGCTGGGTCCATCGTCCAAAAAGAAGATGTCTTCAACCGGCTTGCTGAATAGCTTGCCTAGTTTGATTGCGAGCGGGAGACTTGGATCGTACTTGCCGGTTTCGATGGCGTTTATCGCCTGTCGTGAGACGCCAACCCGTTGAGCCAGATCTTCCTGAGTCAGATTGTTCTCAGCTCGCAGTACTTTCAGACGGTTCTTCATTATTCGACCTCAAACTCGACGCTTTTCAAAGCCTGAGCTATGACAGGAAGTTGGAGTTGCTGAAATTAGCTCAGCGGTACTTAACCCAGGCGAGCGCATAACCAACTGCGTAAGCGACGAGCATAACCATCGGCAGGTCGCGCGGGTCGCTGCCTTGGAACAATCCTTCAGCTCGGAAGTATCCGATCGCCCAAACGAGGACGAGAGAGAGTGGGAACCCGATGGCCAGCGCGAAAAGTTGAATCTGCCGCTGATACTCGTCCAAGCTGGCGATCAATCGCGAATAGACGAAGATAAACGAGGCCAGCGCTAGCATCATGAGCGACGTTAGAACAAGTCGGACGGTGTGGCCGGGAGGGTAATACTCACGTACCAGGATGTGAGTTATTCCCAGTCCGATGGTTAGGGCGCAAAGTATGAACACTAGTGGAGGGAATTTTCGCGAAGAGTCGTTGGTCATAAGAATGGTAGCTCCTTCCATATTTACCGCCTTTCAATCCGACATTTCGAACAAACAGGAGTGTAAGGGACACCTGATGAAATGTCAAGTATACTTTACATAATACTTTCGTAAACTAGGGTCGACTCCTTGGAGTGCGGTCCCGATGCGTCCGGAGCACCGCCTTGGCCATCCGTTCTTTTCTGAGGACCTCCTCGAATCAAAGGAAACTAGAGACGGTTGGTTGGCCAAAGCGGTGCCAGGCCACCGCACTGCAAGGAGTTGACTGCGCGAATGACGAATGAGAAATGGAAAATGAGATATGGAAAATCTTCAGGAATAAAATCGGAGCCTACTTCAACCCTAGCGCCACCTAATCCCAAACTTGACTAGGCGCGTCACTTCTCTGCACTATGGCCGCGTTCTAACCCGCTATTGATTTCTCCCCCGAAAGGTAAAAAATGAAGCTTCGGAAACTTTTCTGGTTCGTGATCTGTGTAATCGGTCTGCTCCCATCAAGCCTGAGTGCGCAGCAGTCAACGGCTGCTACAACACCGCCTCGTGATGAAAAGCTTTGGCAGAAGGCGCTTGAGATCCAACGCAAGTCGATCGTGCTGGACACGCACAACGATATTCTCTCTTTCATGTTTGATGAGAACTACGACATTGGTGTGTCTTCCGTTGGGAAGTATCACACTGACCTGGCGCGGATGAAGCAAGGGGGATTGACCGCAGAGTTCTTCTCCGTTTACGTCGACAAAAAATACGCCACCGAAGGTGGTTCGGCGCGGCGCGCGATGGACCTGATCGACTACACCTTTCGCGCTGCCGAAAAGCACCCCGACGATCTGATGATGGCATATTCCACGGCCGACATTCGTCGAGCGAAACAGCAAAAAAAGATTGCCGCTTTGATGGGCATAGAGGGTGGACACGCGATCGAAGATTCTTTAAGCACGTTGCGCGGTTTTTACCGGTTAGGGATTCGGTACATGACCTTGACCCACAACAACACAAACAACTGGGCCGATTCCTGCTGCGACACGGCAAAGCACAACGGGCTTTCCGAATTCGGACGCGAGGTTGTGCGTGAGATGAATCGCCTGGGCATGCTCGTTGATATCTCGCATGTCTCGGATAAAACAATGAGCGATGTGCTCGATGTCACTAAGTCGCCAGTCATAGCTTCGCATTCCTCAGCGCGGGCGCTGGCCGATCGAACGCGAAACATTCCCGACGATTTGTTGAAGCGTATTGGCCAAAATGGTGGCGTCGTGATGATCAATTTCTATCCCGGCTTCATTGATCAGAAGGTGGTCCTGGCGACGCGGGAACGCGATGCTCGTCTCAAGCCGCAAACAGATGCGCTGAAAGAGCAATATAAGAACGATCCCAAGAAGCTTGAAGAAGAGATAAACAAATTGCAGGCGGCAAATCCTTTGCCCGCGACGCCTTTCTCTGTTCTGCTGGACCACTTCGATCACATCGTCAAAGTTGCCGGAATCGATAATGTCGGTATCGGTTCTGACTTTGACGGCATCCCCAGCGTGCCGATCGGAATGGAGGACATCTCCAAGCTTCCTAATCTGACTTACGAACTTCTGAAGCGAGGCTACAGCGAAAAGGACGTGCGCAAGATTCTGGGAGAAAATTTCATGCGCGCTTTTGGCGAAGCGGAACGCGTGGCCCAAAGCACAAGCCTGACGATAAGTGCTGATGGCAGCGCGCGACGGATTAAATAGTAAGCAGTGAGCGGTGAGCAGTAAGCAGTAAGCAGTAAGCAGTAAGCAGTGAGCAGTGAGCAGTGAGCAGTGAGCGGTAGCGGCTCGGGCCATTGGTCATTCGTCGTTCAAAATATTCTGCTTGATAATTACTGTCCCTGCCTATTACTCAACGCGTCTGACTGCTGACTGCTGACTGCTGACTGCTGACTGCTGATTGCTCACTACCTACTGTTCCCCACTGCTATACTTTCACCACATTGAAACAAGCCGGAATCTACATTCACGTCCCCTTCTGCCGTTCGCGTTGTTCCTATTGTGACTTTGCTACAGGGATGTACAGCGCTGATGCTGCGGAGCGGTATGTTCGCGCAACGGCTAAAGAGATCGAGTTGTTTTCGGCTGCAGTGCCTACGCAGTTAGTCGATACGATTTACTTCGGAGGCGGGACACCCTCGCTCTTATCGGGAAGGCAGTTGGAACAAATTCTCCAAAGTGTCTACGGACGTTTTGATGTTTCTGCGAACACCGAGATCACGATGGAAATGAATCCGGGGACGGTAACACCGGAAACGCTTCGTGACTTCAAGTCACTCGGCGTAAGTCGCGCCAGTTTCGGCGCTCAGACGTTTGACGACAGCGAGTTGGCTCGACTGGGCCGTTCGCACACTGCGGACGAAACACGTCAGACGTTTTCTCATCTCCGGGACGCTGCGTTCGACAATGTTAGCTTTGACCTGATTGCTGGTCTTCCAGGCCAGAGTATGGCTGGCTGGCTAAGAAATCTTGATGCAGCCTTTGCTTTACGGCCCGAGCATCTTTCGTTCTATCTCCTTGAAGTCCACCAGGGCACTCCATTGGCCGAGCACATTCGTCGTGGTATTCAGCCTGAACCTGATGACGAACTCGCGGCAGAGATGTATGCAGTGATGCTCGAAAGAGCGAGTAGCCTGGGTTACGAGCATTACGAAATTTCCAACCTCTGTCGTCCGAATTACCAATCAAGGCATAACACGAAGTATTGGACTGGCGCGCCTTACTACGGCTTTGGTTGCTCGGCTCACTCATACGATGGGGAGTTTCGGCGGTGGGCCAACGAGCGTGATATCAGTCGCTACCTGGAAATGGTTGAGCAACAGCAAACTCCTGTGGTAACGGAAACCATCCTGACTCAGGAAGATCGAAAGGCCGAAGCGGTGTTTCTTGGTTTGCGAATGATGGATGGCTTTAGTCTCGAGGATTACCAGGATTTGTTTGGGTCTGACCTTCGCGCAACGCACTCCGGCGATCTAAATCGGTTCAGCGAAGCGGGTCTGATCGAATGCAATGGGGCTCAACTCAAGCTGACTCGAGCGGGAGCGTTGATGTCGAATGAGGTGTTCGCGGCGTTTGTATGAGAAAGGCAGTGAGCAGTGAGCAGTGAGCGGTAAGCAGTGAGCAGTAAGCAGTAAGCAGTGAGCGGTATGTAGAGCCAAGTCATCAAAGCACAAAGCACAAAGCACAAAGTACAAAGCACAAAGTACAAAGCACAAAGCACAAAGTACAAAGTACAAAGTCCAAAATTGTCTAGTCCACTCATTATCGCGATCGATGGTCCATCGGGCTCCGGTAAATCAACACTGGGGCGGATGCTCGCCCGAGCTCTTAATCTGCTTTACATCGACACTGGGTCGATGTATCGCGCGGTGGCGCTGGCCGTGATGGAATCGAGCGTCAATGCTCAGGACGACGTCGCGGTTGGGTCGCTGGCTTCCCGGGTCGACATCGATTTGGCAGGTGACCCGGACTCTTTGCGCGTAACACTCGAAGGCCGTGATGTGACTGAAGAAATTCGAAGTGAAGAGGTTACAGAAATGTCCTCAATTGTCTCAACGATTCCCCAGGTGAGGCGTGCAATGGTTGAGCGGCAAAGGGGACTGGGCAAGCGCGGGGCCGTCTTGAATGGTCGTGATATCGGTACGGTGGTTTTTCCCGACGCTCAGGTAAAGTTCTTTCTGACAGCAGTGCCACAGGAACGTGCGGAACGAAGGTTTATCGAGGAACGCGCACAGGATCCATCGGCAAATTACGAATCTACGTTTGCCGATATGGCTGAACGAGACCGGCGAGACTCGACGCGTTCCGATTCACCGCTGAAGGCTGCGGACGATGCGATTATCGTCGATTCTACCGGACTCTCAATCGAGCAAGTTTTTGAAAGGATGATGGCGGCAGTAAAAGGAAAACAGGCACATGAAGCTAACTAGTTTTTCCTTCAAGACCGAGCCGATCTGGATGCTGGTCTTTCCGCTGGTTCCGGCTGCAATTGTTGTTTTGATCTTGCTGCTCATATGGCTCCTGCGCTGACCGTACCGGAGGACGCGATAATATCGACCACTCGTTGGACTTCCGAACGGACGACAATCACCACCAAATCATGTTTACGGGAATCATTGAAGAACTTGGCCGCGTCCGAAGCGTAGAGCAAAACGGCGAGAACGCGCGCATTGTGATCGAAGCCAACCTCGTTACTCAAGACACAAAGCACGGAGACTCGATTTCAGTAAACGGAGTTTGCCTGACGGCGCTCGATGTCCAGAAAGATTCGTTCGCCGCTGACGTCTCGCGTGAGACCCTGGAGCGCTCGACTTTAGGACGATTGAAGAACGACACGAGGGTAAATCTCGAGCGAGCGGTAACACCGGCCACCCGTCTGGGCGGACACATCGTTCAGGGTCACGTCGATGCCACCGGGAGATTCCTCAGGGCGCTGGATCATGACGGCTCCTGGACAGTGAGCATTGGATATCCGCCGGAGATTGCGCGTTACCTGGTGTTCAAGGGCTCCGTCGCTGTGGAGGGAATCAGTCTCACGATAGCAAACCTGGCCGATGACTTTTTCGATATCGCCATCATTCCCAAGACCTGGGAAGTCACCAACTTTTCTCAACTCCAACCAAACGATGAAGTGAATCTGGAAGTCGATGTGATTGCGAAATATGTAGAGCGCATTTTGAAGGTCAACGGATAATCGATCTCAGATCTCAGATTTCAGATTTCAGATTTCAGATTTCAGATTTCAGATCTCAGATCTCAGATCTCAGATCTCAGATCTCAAACCCTTTAGCTCTCAAAACAATCCAACTCACAAGGAGTCAGTCATGTCCGCTAGCTCACGTCCTCGCCCGGTGCTCGCCGTCTTTCTACATCTTGGAATAATCACTGGAGTCATTTGGCTTGACTGGATGCTTTTCTCTGTTCTCTTCAAGCAGAATTTCTTTGTGTGGTTTCTAAAGAATGGATCGGTAATAAGTCTGGCCACCGGCTTTCTGGGATTGGTGTGGAAGGATCTGAAAGTGCGCCTCGGGTTGATCGCCTCCCACCCCTCGGCCTACTACGCCGCCTGCCTTCAATTGGTTGGAGTGTTTATTATTTCAATCGGATCAACCGGGAATGGAAAGCCGAAGGAACTCCCATTCGATATCGGGCTAAATAACAAACCAGGTCAGATCCTTGACGGGGTCTTTTACATATTGCTTTCGCTGTTGATGGCAGTAATGTGCATGGCTTGGCTGGTGGTGGCGGCACCGCTGAACTATTTCGTGACCTTGATTGCCGGCGCGCCGGCACGCCAGGAACTGCGGGGCAAGCTTGTTTCGACCAGCTTTTATGAGGAAACCGTCAGTTCGCCACACCGTGGTGGAGCAGGAACACTCCACGTCATCGATCCGTCAGTTGATCGAGAACTGGAATCTGCCTCGACCGCGATTTCATTCGCGCGAGATCCGTTTGCGGTGACTCAGGCTACGAGCGCAGTGATGCTTTGGATCGCCAATCTCATTTACGGGCAGATTCAGGGGACTTGAAAAGCCCTCCGGTCGAAAAATGCTGTGCTTTCGGGTAACATTGGCCTCGGAATAGCAAATTGAAGATCTCAGATCTCAAATCTGAGATCTCAAATTGAAAATCTCGGATCTGAGATCTCAAATCAAAGCCGATCAGAACCGCAGACTCCAGGACCCAGCGCCGATGCCATTTGCCGATATCGAAACCGCCGTCGCCGAAATACGCGATGGACGCATGATCATCATCGTCGACGATGAAGATCGCGAGAATGAAGGTGATCTTGTGTGTGCCGCCGAAAAAGTGACACCCGAGATCATCAATTTCATGGCCCGTCATGCACGCGGCTTGATTTGTCTGCCGCTTACCGAAGAACGATGCGACGAATTGCATCTGACGACGCAAGTTGCCGATAACACCTCTTTTCTCGGCACCGCGTTTACCGTCTCGATCGACGCTCGCAAGGGCATCACTACCGGAATCTCAGCAGCCGATAGAGCGACCACTATTCTCGCCGCCGTCGATCCCAATACTCGTCCGCAGGATATAGCTCGTCCTGGACACATCTTCCCGTTGCGGGCGAAGAATGGAGGCGTGCTGGTGCGCGCCGGACAAACGGAAGCAAGCGTCGATATCACGCGTATTGCCGGGCTTTATCCTGCTGGCGTCATCTGCGAGATTATGAATGAAGACGGAACTATGGCCCGCCTTCCTGAATTGACAGAGTTTGCCCAAACTCACAATCTCAAAATGATCACGGTTGCTGACCTGGTCAGATATCGAATTACTAAAGAGACACTAGTGAAGCGCGCAGTTGAGACTGATCTCCCGACGGTTTACGGTCGCTTTCGCGCAGTCGCCTATGAAAATGTCATCAACGGCGATGTGCATCTGGCGATGGTCATGGGAAAAGTTGAGACTGAAGAACCCGTGCTGGTCCGCGTACACACTGAAAACGTGACTTGTGACATGTTTGGCTCATTGATTGACGACACAGGCTTTCAGCTTCACGCCGCTTTGGAAAAAATTGCCGCGGCCGGACAAGGCGTTGTTCTTTACCTGCGACAACGCGAACACAGCCTGGATTTGGTTAACCAGTTGCGAACTTATTCTGTGATGCAGGAAAAAAACGTAAGTAAACGTGAGGCAAGTCTGGAAACTGGTTATGGTGTGTACCGTGATTACGGCGTAGGGGCTCAAATTCTTCATGACCTGGGCTTGCGTCGTATACAATTGCTAACGAACCATCCCCCCAAAGTTGCTGCTCTCGAAGGTTTCGCGCTGGAAGTTGTGGGTAGTGTGCCCCTGGGCGAACCGGCACATCTGAAAGAAGCGGAAGCGTCGTCAGACACTGCGCCGATCAAGAGAAAGCAACGCACCTAAGTCAGTTGCCATCTGGCAAAATAGTGTATAAGTCACCAGTCGTGACTCATAGAACTATCCCGGCTCAGTTACTTGGGCTTTCGAGTTTTCCCTCTCCCTTATTGAATTTGTTATCCAGCCACTTCGGTGGCCGCTGCTATGAGTGTAGACGATCCCAATAATCGTTCGGACAAAACCTCCAGTCCACCTTCCAGGAAAGAGGAAGTCCGCGAGGCGCTTCAATCTGAAACGGACGCGCCGCTGCCGCCCGAGGCTGAACGGATCGCCGACCTCGATGCGGAAAGTGCCCATCCCCGAACTCCGCAAGGTCGGCGGCGTCGATTTCTGAACCGCCGTAACCTGGTAATCGCCACCATAGCCGCCGCGATCGGAGTCGTTGCCCTCATTCTGCTGATCTTCCTCAGTTACCGGCTGGGTTATGTAGACAGTTATGTGGCGAGCCAGATCAAGAGGACCTTCGCAAACTATGGCATTCGCGCAGAGATTCGCGAGTTTCATACCGCGTTCACTCCGCAAACTGTCGAGATGCTGGGTCTGGAACTCTACGACGCGCAGACTGGGGAAAAGCTAGGAAAGATCGACCGGTTGCTGGCCACTATCCGAATTGAGGATCTCTACGCGTTCAATCTTCAGCGAAACATTAATCTCAAGGATCTACAGATTGAAGGCCTCGAAGCCTGGGTCACTTTTGACGAGCAAGGCCGATCTAATTTTCGCAATCTCCACATCCCACCACCCGAACCGAATCGAAGAATTTTGTTCGCGTATTCCACGGCGCAGATTTCCATCAAAAACGGTGTCATCCATTACGGAGACGCTCGCCATGAAATTACCGGAGAGGCGCGCAATCTCAACGTAACCATCCAGCCTGACGATCCGTCCGCCCCGGCGGCAAGCTGGATGAACACTGTAAACCTCGCGCTCTCGAACTCGACTTTCACGTATGACGGGCGGCCAATCGATAACATCGACATCCAGGCCCGCGGACGCGTCAACCAAACTCGCGCCGAGATTCATGAGCTGGTTCTTAAGTCGCCAGTGGCTGAGGCGCGTTTGCAGGGAACGATGGACGACTGGCGCGCCCTTCGTTACCAGATGAACATCACGTCGTCAGTCGATCTGACACAGCTTTCCGACGTTCTGCAATCAGGCGCAACTTTACGTGGTACTGGCAACTTTGCCGGAGTGGTTTCAGGCGAAGGCGATCAATACAAAGTTGACGGCACGATCAAATCCGACGCGCTGGCCGCAGATGGAGTAAGGCTTCAGGGTTTGAACATCACTGCTAATGGGACCGGCAAAGACAATACCTACAACATCAACGGACGCGCGGTTGCTGCTTTGTTAACGGCTGGCGACTTCCAGTTGAACAACGTCCAGCTCGTGGGCGGCGTGATGGGCACCGGATCTGATTTTCGTTGGGTGGGTGAACTTCGGGCTGCGGCCGAGCGAAGTTATGGAACAACTCTGACTGGCTTGATTCTCCAGGATGCGCGAGCGGAAATGAACGACGGCGTCTTGACTGCCTCGTCTGCACGCCTTACCGCCAATAGCTTGACCTCTTCCAGCACGAGAGCGAATGGCGTCACCGCATCTGATTTACGTTTGCGTAATGACGACAACGGCACAACCGCCAGCGTGGCAAATATCAAAGCCGGAACCATTGTCGCTTCAGGCGCACGCGTAAATGGAGTGACGGCAAGCGGTGTTGACATCGCCAACCGGGATGGTGTCACCAGCGTGGTTGTAAAAAACGTACAGGTGGGCCAAACATCCGCGGGCGGTGCTGAAATCGGCAGTGTGAACATCGCTGGGGTGCGTTTGTCTATACGCGATGGCCGCGTCGAAGGCTCAACCGCGGATATCAATGCGGGAACAGTGAAACTCGCAGATGGCCAGGTTGAGTCGGTCACGCTGGCTAAGCCGGTTTTTGTTGTGGAGCCCTCTGGTAGGTACCGCGCGAGCGCGGATCTGAGTATCGGCGGCGGAGTGTTGGGCCAGATGGATATGGGCCAGGCAAGTGCCAGGCTGGTCGCTACCAACAACGAGATCCAACTCAACGAGTTCAAAGCCGACATCTTCAGAGGAACCGCGAGTGGCAACGCCAGGATCGCGACGGGTAGAGGCGGAACGTCTCGTGTGGCGGCGACGTTTGAAGGTGTAGAGATTTCAGGTCCCTTCACCGCCTTCGCAGGAGCAGCGGTGCCGTTGGCAGGGAAGGCAAGTGGTCGCGTTGATCTGGCTTTTCCTGGCACCGATTTCAAGCAGGCCTCGGGAACACTCTCAACAAACCTAACCGCAGAAGACCTGGGAAGTGACTCCGGACGAGTACCTATTTCGGGCGTGGTGGCCGTGCGCGCGAATCGAGGGTCCTTTGAAATCGATCAGGTGGACTTACAAACGCGCGCCACTAGTCTAAAAGCGACTGGCCAGTTTTCTTTCGAAGGCGATTCAAACCTGAATGTCGATCTGAACTCATCCGATGCAGCCGAGTTGCAGGCGGTCCTGATTTCGTCAGGCCTGCTTACCGAAGTTGACGAGCAGATGCGTAGTTACGGAATGGAGCTGGACGGGGCCCTGACATTCAAGGGAAATATTCGCGGCAAGCTCAACTCGCCTGATCTGGAGGGCCAATTTGCGCTCGGTTCGTTGGTCGTGAACGGACGCGATCTTGGAGCGGTGTCTGCTGGACTCAAAATGACGGCGGCGGAGCTTCGTATCGATAACGGCCGTCTGACTGAAAAAGATGGCGGAGGCATGCAGTTTACGCTGGATGCGCCACGCTCGGGCCAAAACAATATCACTCTCAACGCCACCCTGGACCGAGTCAACGCAGGCAATCTGCTCGCGGCGTTCATGTTTAATAAAAAGCTGACTCCTGAACAGATTGCGACAACGCAATCTGACGCATCCGGGCAAATCAGAATCACCGGGATTCCAAACGCGATGAGCGGGAGCGCCGATCTGCGCCTCGGTCCGGGACGGTTGGCAGGCGAACCGTTGGAAAGCGCGATGGCTCGGGCGACCTTCAGTGGCTCGCAGGTGACGCTCGAAACCGTGGACGCGCGGCTGGCAGCCGGTCACATCGTCGGCAGCGGCAACTACAACACCAGCAGCAAAGAGTTTTCTTTTGAAGGTCGCGCGGAGGGCGTGCAGTTGAACCGACTCGTCGCTCTCGCTAACAAACCAGGACTTGGGACGGTAACGGGAGTCGCAAACTTTAACGCTCGGATCGCTGGCAACTTATCGAAGACTGACTTCTCCGATTACCAGATAACGTTTGACGGCGAAGGCCGCGACGTGGTCATCAATGGCCGGCCCGCAGGCACCCTAGCCCTCGTTGGTCGAACTGAGAACAAACAGCTAAACATCACTCTTACTACCGGGATGCTGGGAACACCGCAGACGATTGCCGCGCAAATCAACCTGGCCAGCGATCGCCTCGCGGCCAATGTTGAGACCACGCTCAACAATGCGGATCTAACAAGCCTCCTCGCGATGGTCATGCCGCAGGCAGGCGTGAAGCTTTCAGGCCGTGCTACGGGAACACTGAAAGCCACCGGGCCTTTGCTTGATGAGGATGGATATTTTTCCGCAGAAGGACTGCAGGGCACAGCGCAGTTTTCCGAACTCAACTTCCGCGTGGAAGATGTGCAGCTGAACGCTACCACCCCACTGATCGTGCGCTTCTCGCCCAGCGAAATCACTTTTGACAAGACTCAGTTTACCGGACCGGGAACAAATATTTCTCTGGGTGGAACTCTCGCCGTTGGCCCAACCGGCCGGCAGAACCTGTCGGTTGATGGCCAGTTAAATATGCGTGTGTTGAATGGCATCTCGCCCGACTTTTTCTCGTCCGGAACAGCTGAGGTGGCGGTGCGAATCACCGGCACCTCTCTGCAACCGCGCGTCAATGGCACCGCGTCAGTGACTGGCGGCTCTATTGCTGTATTAATCGGAAATGAACGTTGGAACATCTCGAACTTGAACTCCGTTGTGCGCTTTACTTCTAACCAGGCACAAATCGATTCGATGACGGGCATGCTCGGCGGTGGTCGTGTTTCGGCGACCGGAGGTGCGCTGCTCGATGGCTTCACTGTTTCCCGGTTCCTCTTCAACGTGCGCGGCGAGAACGTCACCGTTCCGCTCCCGGAGAATTTCCGTACGAATGCCGACATCGCGCTCGAAATCAGAGGTAGCTCACGCGAGCAGTTGATTGGCGGCGTGATCAATGTTCGCCGAACCGAATACACCGAAGATATAGAACTTTCCGACCTGATTAATTTCCGTGGCGAGGAATCGATTGAGGAAGGCGGCGAGAGCGATCTGGCGCGCTCTGCTTTGTACAGCGATCTGCGGATTGAGGGTCGCAATGCGTTGGTAGTTAGAAACAATCTGGCGGATCTTGTCGGCTCAGTTTCATTGCAGCTAAACGGTCCGGTAAAAGATCCAGTGATATCGGGACGCATCACGGCTACCAGCGGAACTCTCAATTTCCGCAACGACCGTTACGACATCACCAGAGGTCTGGTGGATTTGCCTCCGCAGCGAGGAGCCGATCCGCTTATCAATGTTCAGGGCGAGACACAGATTCGGGGCTATCGCGTCACGGTTGGCTTAACCGGTCCGCTGTCGCAGCCGCAGGCAATCATCAGTTCTGAACCCGCATTGCCGCAGGCCGACGTCGTAGCATTGATTACCACTGGCCAATTGGCCACCGGCGATACCAGTGAGTCCATCCTGTCTCAGTCGAGCCTGGGAACGGCGACCAGTCTGTTGACCGATGCACTGATCAACGCACCGGCACAACGGGCCACTAGTCGATTGTTTGGATTGAGCCGGTTTGAAATCAATCCAAGTCTCGGCGGCCGCGGATCTTCGCCATCCGCGAGACTAACACTCGGCAAGAGAATCAATAAAGATTTGTCAATCACTTATTCGACCAACGTCACTTCCGATCCTAACCAGATACTGGCGGTCGAGTATCGCGTGTCGGACAAACTCTTTTTCGTTGCGCAATACGAACAAGGTTCAACGCGAAACATAACGACGCGTAGCAATGACTTCAGTTTTGAAATCAGATTCAGAAAGCGATTTTGATCAGGGTTGCCTCGCGTCGTAACGCGGGGTTGACAAGCTATGGGCCAGGCAGAAGCAGGGAACCACAATCAAGTAGAGCTGGGCCACGTTCGTGAAAAACTCACGGGACGATCGTTGCTTCGCCTTCGTCGGGCCTTTCTTGCGATTGCTTTTTCGTTGGCGGCAATCCTTGCTTTGAACATGCCCGCGCGAGCCGGTTCGACGTTCGAGGAATACGAGGGTCGAGTAATCAGCGCGATCGAAGTCGTCTTTGAAGGTTCCACCGCAGATCCGACTGCCCAGTCAGAGTTCCTGTCGATCATCCGGCTAACTCCTAATTCCGAGTTTTCTGCCGTCAATATTCGCAACGCCCTGCAGCAGTTGTACGACTCCGAGCGCGCCGCCAACGCGCGAGTCGAAGTCATCGAAGCAGCGCCAGGAACCAGAGGCCCGATTCGCTTGCGCTTTGTTATTCAGCGACAGGTACAAATCGGCGATATAAGGTTTCAAATTGGCCCCGTCGTTGGCTCTCCGATTTCCGAAGACGAGCTTCGGGCTCGAGTCACCCTGACCCGGCCGGGCACCAGACTCACCAAACAAATCATTACTCGCAACAGCGATGATGTGCTCGTCTACCTTCGTGACCAGGGCTACTTCAACGCGGTGGTTGAGGCAAACGAACAACTCGATCCCAGCGGCACCCGCGCAACCATTACTTACCGGGTTACTCCGGGCGAGCAGGCGCGCGTTGATTCGTTCAATATCAACATTACCGGTTTTAATCCCACTCCAGTTCGTCCGTTATTGAAGTTGACGCCGGGTGCGCCCTTTACGCGTGATGCCTTGGGTCAGGACGTGAAGACAATTCGACAGGCGATCATTGATCTTGGATACCTGTCTCCGCTGCTCGAAGATTCCCGCGTGGTGCGCGATCCAGAAAGCAATAAGATTGCGGTAAATCTAGGCGGCGCGGTCGGACCGAAAGTGACGGTGGTGGTTCCGGATTACAAGATGAGCGAAAAGACCGCGCGCGAACTGCTCCCGGTAAAGCGCGAAGGTAACATCGATCAATCTGCCATCATCGAAGGTGCGCGCCGTTTAAGAAACAAGTTGCAGGAGGACGGCTATTTCTTCACAGAAGTCACTGCTGTTTGCAAAGTTACACCGGCGCCGGTGGAACTGGGTGAAAATGGCACCGCTACTACTTGCGAAGCGTTGAATCCCGAAAGGCTTACTGGCCGGAACATCGAGATACGCTACGAGATCGAGCGCGGTCGAAGATTCAAGCTCACAGATATTCGCATTACCGGGACCAACAAGCTTACCTACGACGATGTAGCAGCCGACCTGCGAAGTCAAAAAGCCAGCGCCATCGGGTTGATTCCATATCTTGGATACGGCCGGGGCTATACGAGTTTGGCGCTCCTCGAACAGGATCGACGCATTATCGAGTCTTTCATGCGCGACCTGGGCTATCGGCGAGTCCACGTAAACGTGCGCCAGGGCGTTTCCATAAACGGCGAAAGTTTGATCATCACCTTTGAAGTCGAGGAAGGTGCGCTAACCCGAGTGGCGGGCTCTGAGGTTCGCGGCAACACGATCTATACCGATGAGAGACTTCACGATGAACTGAGGACGGTGATCGACGCGCCCTACTCTCGATCGCAAGCGAGAGCCGACGGTGAACGTTTGCTGGCTCTCTACGCGCGCGAGGGTTATGTAAGCGCGAAGATGGACTTTTCGATCGTGGAGCTGCCGAAGAAAGGCGACGAAGAGCAGGTAAGGCTGATCTACTCAATCACCAATGAGGGCGAAAAGACTTACATCAATCGCATAATCGTCAATGGCGTAACCGGAAGTTTAAGCACTCAGCGAACCAAGCGAGATGCCATCCTGCGAGTTATCCCGATTGCGGAGGGGGACGTCCTGCGCTCTGACCGCATCGCCGAAAGTGAACGAGAGCTTTATGTGACTGACGCTTACCGGCAAGTGATCATTCGCACTGAGGAAGCTGGAGAAACAGCTTCCGGCTTCAAGCAAAGCGACGTAATCATCGATGTTGAAGAGAAGAAACCGCGGGTAATGGATTACGGCGGCGGCTACTCAACCGACACTGGCGCTCTGGGTTTATTTGAGATCAGCAACGTTAATTTAATGAACAAGCTGCGTCATGGCGCCATGCGTTTGCGAGCCAGTGGCCAGCAGCAGCTCGTGAGACTGGAGTATCTCGATCCTCGCTTTGCTCGCTATGGTGAGCGACAGTTTGCGCCACTCGGAGTTTCACTCGAGTATCAGCGCGATTCGACTGTTACGCGGTTCTTTCGTTCCGCGATCGATCGGGGCACGATGGGGATCGTCCAACGGCTCGATGAAGATGGAAATGCGCTCGATGAGTTTGGTAATCGGGTTAAAGAGCCAACGATTAATCGCTTTACCGCGGTAATCGAGACTCGTCGGGTAGTCAACCAAAAGAAGCGCTCGATCGTCTTCGTTCGCTATAGCTACGAGGATGTTCGGCTCTTCAACCTGGAAAGTTTAGTAGTGAAGCCGATCTTGTTTCCGGATCGGTCGGTGAGGCTCTCACGTCTTGGCGCGTCATTCGTTCGCGACACCCGCGAACGTTGCGAGCGTGCTTTACTTGGCGCCGTTCGGGATCCGGACGAAGAGACGGGTGCGCCAGGTGAAATCTGTCGTTACAACCAGTTGGATGCGACGCGCGGCGCATTCTTCAACATCGATTATGCGGTTGCTTTGCGGCAACTCGGCGGCAATCTTTCTTTCAACAAGCTGCAAGCCACCTACAGGCGTTACTACAAGGTGAACCGTTTGAATGGAACTGTGTTTGCCGCGAACGCGACGCTTGGTCTGGCTAATCTGTTCAATCCACGCGATCGAAATGGCAATGGCCGCATTGATGATGAGGTCGACCTAACGCTGCCCATTAGTGAACGGTTTTTTGCAGGTGGATCAAACACCCTACGTGGTTTTGATTTCGAAGAAGCAGGTCCCCGCGTCGTGGTTATTCCTGAAGGCGTTTTCCTGGACCAGGAAAAGAACCCCGTCATTCTGAATCCATTCACCGTACCCATCGGCGGTAACGCGCTGGCGGTCGTGAATCTTGAAGCTCGCATTCCGCTAACGCGGGCGGTGCAGACTGTTCCTTTCTACGATGGCGGCAACGTGTTTTGGCGCGTAGGAGATTTGTTTGGCAAACATGATCCGATACCGGTGCCGCCCGGCGACGTTCTCGGGGCAATTAATGCTGCCAACTTGCGGGCTCATTGGCAGCATACTGTGGGTCTCGGTTTCAGGATTCAAACTCCGTTGGGTGGTGCGTTGGCTATTGATTATGGTTTCCTGGTGAATCCGCCCGAGTTTCTGATTCCCCAGCGAGGTCCGAATGGCGTCAGCTACGACGGCACTCCGGCTATCTACCGATTGAAACGCACACAGTTGCATTTCAGGTTTACGCAAGCGTTCTAGGAGTGAGCAGTAAGCAGTGAGCAGTAAGCAGTGCGCAGGAAGCATTAGCATACGATGAGTACAGGCGTTCAGAGTACAAGCTTTAGCTTGCTGGATGTTAAAAGACAACCAGAAGGCAAGATTAACTGATGATTGATTCGAAGATCCTAATATCAACTGTTAAGGTGCGCCCCCAAGCGCGTCGTTCGTCGATCCAGCGCTTCTTTAGAATCGTTGTCAATGTGGCTATCTGCTCACTGCTAACCGCTCACTGCTTACTCCCTGCCCGTGCGCAGGAAGTCGTCGACAAAATGGTGGCGACGGTGAATGCCGGAGTCTTACCGCAGTGTCGCAAACTTTGCCTGATAACCTATTCTGATCTGTTGTGGCAGCTGGCGTTGCAGCCTGATACGCCGCTGGTGAATCCCACTTCGAATGACCTGAACCGGGCCTTGAGGCTGGTCATCGATCAGCGTCTGATTTTGCAGGAAGCTGAGAAGCTGCCATCGATTGAACCGACACCGAATGAGATCAAAATTGCTCGTGACGCACTGGTTAAGCTGTTTCCTTCAGTTACGGAGTTTCAACAGCGGCTGCAACGGGTAGGATTAACAGCAGACAAACTCAACGAGATTCTGGACCAGCGCCTGAAGATTGAGAAGTATCTCGATTTCCGGTTTCGGAATTTTGTGGTGATCACCGAACGAGAAATTGCCGACTATTACCGGACAGTTTTTGTTCCCCGATTACAAAACCGTCAAATTGTTCCTACACTCGAACAGGCCAGAGCAGAGATCGAAAAGCTCCTCACCGAAGCAAAGATCGAATCTGACACCGACGCCTTCCTCGACAACGCCCGCGAACGCGCGGAAATCGTTACGCTCAATCCGGTATAGCTATCCGCAGATTACGCCGATTTCCGAATAGCGGGTAACGCGCAAACCAACACCTCATCAGATGTCTCGATGTTCGGCGGAATCTGCGAAATCTGCGGATAGTTATGCCGGCCGGCGCAAATAAGATCGGAGTGGTGGCGGGGTGGCTTTGCGCATGAGTGCAGCTTTCGCTTTCCATTCGGTCGAGCGCGGCAGCTCAACGAGGAATTTTGTCTCGCCAGACTCAAGCACTGCGACCGGCTCGCCGTTATGGTAGAGGATGCGGTTTGAAGTGAAAGCAGTAACCCGTCCGCCAGGTGTAATGATTCCGACAAGGTTCAAAGGATCGGCAGCACTCACGGAAACCATGCTGTCAACCACATTGCCGGTTTGTGACGGCATAGCGCCAACCGCGAGTGAGCCAGATGCGTTTTCATTCGCAGGCGAACGGAAACCAAAATCCATAGTGCCGTTTTTGGCCCGGCGAATTGCGCGCATCATCCCTACTGCTTCAGGCAGCGCAAATTGCTCACCCGAAATTCCGGCCACAAATCTGCCGCCACGCAATTCGCCGCGTGCTTCAAGCCGGTGATAGATCCTGAGCAGCACGCGCCACGGTAAGACAATTCCTTCGCGTTCGAGCAAACGTTTGAAGACTACGCCGTAACGCCTTAGCAGTATGCGTGCGATCTCTTCGGCTGACTCAGCGTCAAACGAGCCGTCGCGGCTCACCCTCGGACTAGCTGCGCCCTCCCTAACGGTTAGGCTACCGCTCCGGTTCAGAAGGGACCAACGGCCGGCACTGGCCATGTCGTAAACAGGTTGGCGGTGTTTTCGTTTCGCGGCTGCCTGAGTTTTCCGGCTCCCCGGAGTTAACAATGCGCGCAGCCCAGCAAAGCTATCTGAGATCACCAAACCGTTCGCGACCAGTTCGCCAAGCGCTTCTTCCACCTGGCTACGTAGAAGCTTTGTGCTGTCAACGATGTCACTGAAGAAGGAGGCGCCTCGCGCAGCCAGAAAATCGTAAACAGTTTGAGTTGTAGTGGAGAACTCGAGTTCACTGACGGAAGGTTCGGGAAACACCGAACTCCAAATCGCAAAGTTCTTGCGTTGCACGAGGGCGATGGGGGTATTGCGAACTGGAGCCGCCCCGCGGACCTTCTCAACGCCATTCTCAGCCGACGAGCGCGCAGGCGGCGTTAACCTGGCCCACACAACCTCGCCCGAAAGACACAATGCATCGAGCCATGATGGATCGTATTCGACCAAACGGCTCGGCAGTAGTTCGCCTTCCCAAGCGGCCGCCGGGGCCTCAAAGCCCTCGAGTTGCTCGATGATTGCGCGAACGCTTTCCGGGCCTTCCATCTGATGTTCTGGCGAGAGCTTTTGCCAGGCCAGAAGGTATCGAAGAAAGTCAGTGGTCGCGACTGGTTCAATTTCCTGACGCAGACGATTTAGGGTGTAACTGTGAATGCGAGCCAGCAGACGCCGGGCCGACCACTCGGTCGTTTCAAGGTCGGGAGTAAATTTGCCCCGGATAACAAAGCCTTCCGCTTCTAACTTCAATAGCCCGCCTTCGATCTCAGCCGTAGTAAGACCCATCGACGAAGCCAGGCTGTCCGCCGTCACCGGTCCAAGACCTTCGAGTCGGCCACGAAGAATCTCGACTAACGCGTCTTGGAATGACCAAACCTTGTCTCCCAGGCTGGCGGGCGCAACGATCGGTGGTTTCAGATCCGCTGACGGAAAAATGGCGTGGATCTGTGGTAAGCGTTCGGCAGCAACCCAGAGGTGGAGTGACTTCCCGTGTGCCCCGCTTGCCTCAGGCTCGGTAGCGCCCTCCCTGACGGTCGGGCTACTGTCCCGACTAAGCACCGCCGCTCGTCGTTCGTTTTGCAGTTCTCCCAAAAACTGCTGCCACTCTGCGCCCTCTTCAGCCGTCACAAAACCGAGCTCAACTAACGCGTCGTGCAGTTCATCCGCAGTCTCAACGCGCGGCCACGCTTCATCACGCACTCGATCAATTGCCGCCTGGTCCAACTTGCCCATGTCTGATGCCGTTTGCGGATCCAGCCAACGACGGCCTTGCACCGCTCGCGTGCGACGTTCTTCCAGCGGTGCGTCGTCGAGGTACGCGTACGGACGAGCGTTGAGAATCTCCTGAGCCAGCGGGGAAGCTTCGATCACATCACGAGCAAATAGGTTCTTTTCATTTCGCTCGATGGATTCCAATAACCTGATGAGACTGTCGACGTCCATGGCTTCTTCCAGACAGTCTTTCACCGTTTGATCCACCAAAGGATGTTCCGGAATTTCTCGTTCGCCTCCGCCGAGATTTTCAAAGCAGGCCACCTGATCCGGAAATACCGCCGTCAACAAATCTTCCGCGTCCATGCGTTGCAGTTGCGCCGGAATCTTCTTGCCACCACGCCTGCGCAAAACCGCAAGTGACCGGGTTACATTCCAGCGCCAGCGAATATTCCACATGGGCGCATCCAGTAGCGCCTGACACAGCACCTGCCGCACGCTCTTGGAATTCAGGTAATGAAAAACGTCCTCGAGTGGGAAACTGTGGGTGGGGCCAAGCGAGAGAATGATCGCATCTTCCGTTGCGGCAGCCTGTAATTCAAAGTTGAACTTGCGACAGAACCGCTTTCGCAAAGCTAATCCCCACGCCCGGTTAAGCCGGCTGCCAAACGGCGAATGCACGATCAGTTGCATGCTGCCGCTGTCGTCGAAGAAACGCTCTAACACTAGATTCTGTTGCGACGGCATCACACCGAGTACGACCTTGGCTCCCGCCAGATAATCCACAATCTGCTCTGCTGCAGCGTGTGAGATTCCTACTTCGTCAGTCAGATACTTGACTGCCGGTTCCAGGTTGAGTGAGTTGGTGAGCGGGGAGTCAGGATAGATGTCGCCTTCTCCGCCGTCGGTAGCGCCCTCCCTGACGGTCGGGCTAATGCTCTCGTCAAGGTCCTGACTTTGGACCTTGGACGTTGGACTTTGGACAACCCGATTCGCCACTTCTTCGCGTAATCGCGAAACGGCAATGGATAACTCGTGCGTGCGCGCCGGAGCTTCACCTAACCAGAAGGGAATTGACGGCGGTTGACCGGCGGCATCTTCAACTCTGACTTTGCCTTGCTCAACCCGCAACACGCGCCAGGAGGTGTTTCCAAGCTGGAAGATGTCGCCCTGTAAACTCTCAATCGCGAAGTCTTCGTTGACCGACCCAATTACTAGTTCGCTTGGCTCCAACACGACGGCGTAGTCTGCTGTATCAGGAATCGCCCCGCCTGAAGTGATCGCGGACAACCGCGCGTTGCGCCTTCCGCGAATTCGTTGATTGACTGCGTCGTGATGGAGATAAGCCGCACGACGACCCCGCTTGGTCGAGAAGCCCTCGGCCAGCATCCGAATAATTTCATTGAATTTCGTGCGTTCAAGATTTCGGTAGGGATAGGCGCGCCGCACCATTTCATACAGGTCTGCTTCACTCCATTCTTCAGGAGCTGAAGCGGCGACAATCTGCTGGGCGAGAATGTCGAGTGGTTGCTCGGGCAGCTCAAGTTGGTCGAGTTCGCCGCGACGCACGGCGTCGATGATTGACGCACATTCAACCAGCTCGTCGCGGGACAGAGGGAACACACGGCCCTTGGGATACCCCTCGACCGTGTGATTCGAGCGCCCGACACGCTGCAGGAAGCTGGCAATCGAACGCGTCGAACCTAGCTGGCAAACCAGGTTTACGTCGCCGATATCGATGCCTAACTCTAAGGAAGCTGTGGCGACGAGCGCACTAAGGTCGCCGGCTTTCAATCTTTGTTCTGCCGTCAGACGTTGTTCGCGCGCGAGACTCCCATGATGGGCCGCAATGTTTTCGTCACCAATCCGTTCGCCGAGATGACGCGCGACACGCTCAGCCAGCCGGCGAGTGTTAACGAAAACGAGTGTGGTCTTGTGTTGACGAATTAGCTGCGCCAGACGATCGTAAACCTCTTCCCAAACATCACCGGACATCACGGCTTGAAGAGGAGTCTCAGGAAGTTTGATCGCCAGATCGAGTCGCCGGGTGTGGCCGCTGTCGACAATCCGGCAGTCAGGGGTGCCATCACTCTTGATGTTTGCGGTGCCCACCAGGAAGCGGGCGACTTCTTCAATCGGACGTTGCGTGGCTGAGAGACCGATGCGAACTAGACGGGGGTGTCGGGTGTCGAGTGCCGGGTGTCGTGTGGTTTCTTCACTGACACTTGTTGCTTGGGCCTTAAACTGTGATGTCAGTTGTTCCAGACGTTCGATGGAGAGCGCCAGATGCGAGCCGCGTTTGTCGCCGACGACCGCGTGGATTTCATCGAGGATTACAGTCCGCGTCGTCTGTAACATGCGACGACCGCCGTCGCTCGTCAGGAGTATGTAAAGCGACTCCGGGGTCGTTACCACGATGTGCGGCGGTCGCTTTGTCATCGCGGTTCGATCGGCAGCGGAGGTGTCGCCGGTGCGCACAAAGGTGCGAATGTTCACCGGCCTAAGTCCCATTGCTTTGAGTTCTTCTTCTATTCCAGCCAATGGAATCTGCAGGTTGCGCTGGATGTCGTTGCTGAGAGCTTTTAGCGGCGACACGTAAACAACATGAGTTGTGTCGTCGAGTTTTCCTTCCACGCCGAGCCGCACTAAGTCGTCGATGGCCGCGAGGAAGGCAGCCAGGGTTTTACCCGAACCGGTGGGTGCGGCGATCAAAGTGTTGCGATGTTCTTTAATTGAAGGCCAGGCGTGCTGCTGCGGCAGCGTGGCCGAGGGAAAGCTCTTCGTAAACCAGCGCGCTACCGCCGGATGAAATATTTCCAGGTTCATGGGTGAGGAAAATTATAACGCAGGAATCCCGGAATTGCACACATGAAACACTGGCCCAGCCGCGCAAAGCGCGAAGTCCGAAGTCCAAGGTCCAATGTCCAAAGTCAAAAAGCTACCAACCACTTAGTTAGCTGGGGTTTGCTACTACTCAGACATTGGACTTTGGACATTGGACTTCAGCTTTCGCAAACCGCTTTGAGCTGATCGAGAGCCTGCGCCCACGCTGCGCGCAATCCATCCGCTTCTTCGCGGGTCTGGATTCGAGTGTGGTTCACCAAAAGACCCGTTTTGCCTTTGCCCTTGTCCTGGAATTGCACGTCTACCTGCGTCGGCGCCGAGAAATTCTTGTTTTCAAAAGTCATGCGGATGTCTTTGTTTTCTCTGACGCGTAGGAATTTTCCCTTGTCGCCATCCTTGCTTTCAAGAGTGCCGCCATCTTTCACCTCGGCTTTAGTGTCGTCGCCGAACCACTTACTCAGCGTGGCGCCATTGGACCAGGCCTTGAACACTTCCGCTGGAGGCGCGGCAATCGTCTTGGTGGAACACACAAAGTAGCCTTCAAAGAGTCCATCCTTCTTACGCAAGTCGTGGTGTTTCTCATACTCGACGGCGATGGTCGTACACCACCACGGATCGAGTTTCTGTTCGTTGAGTCTATTGTTTATTTCGCGGCGGCCAAGTTTCAGCCCATCCGACTTGTCGAGTTCTGCAAACCACTGATCGAGCGTCTTTCCGGTAGCGGCTTTTGCTGCCTCGTTGGTTACAGGCTGTTCTGATTTGAGGGTGCACTTCATCGTTAAGCTCCTTCTATCCGCAGATTACGCAGATTAGCTGGGCCAGCTGCCAGGTCGTTTGTGTTTGGTTTCTCTATTTACGAGTGTTGGAAGTCTTAATTGCATTAGCAGAATCTGTGTAATCTGCGAAATCTGCGGATAGGTTTTGCGGAAGCGTTTTCATCTCCACGCGCCAATGATCGCGCCCATGACGACAAACGCAACTGTCATGTAGCCGCCATTGATCAGGATATAGGCCCAGGATTTATTTTCGAACATGCCAACAACAGCGATCGCCATTGCTACCCATCCAAACCCCGCCAGACCACCCGCGGCCATGCCCCACGTCACATTTGTGTCAGGCGCCGCCAGAAACATCGCGAGATTTAAGGCCATGATCAATGAAAAGACAAACGACCAACCAAACATTCGTGCCTTGCTGAAACTTTGCAGGTCATTGTCGGAGAAATTGTTCGCTCGCATCCACGCTTTGCCGAAAAGCATTGGTGAATACCAGAGGCCGCCGAGGATAAACGTCGACAAAGCGGCCGCGAATACCGCGAAATAGTTAATGGTGGAAAAGTCCATGGCCTGACTCCTTCATCGGGGGAATGTCTTACTCGAAGCGGAGTCTAGGCAAACCGGCAAGGCCTGTATTGTAAAAAATTAACCTGAGGTGGAATTCAAGGAGTTCAGAGTCCAAGCTTTAGCTTGCGGAGACGGTAAGCTCAACTCCTTGGAGTGCGGCGGCCTGGCGCCGCTTTGGCCAGCGCAACGCTTACGAAGGACGCAGATTATTCCATGTCTGCAGTTGTGCGAGGGTGACCAAAGCGGCGCCAGGCCGCAGCACTCCAAGAAGTTGAATTAGTCTTGACGTCAAAGCACAAACTGAGGTTTGAACTCTGAACTGCTTGCCTTAGTCTCAATTAATTGATCGGAATGTAGTTTACGTAGTCGCCGCGTTGAGCAACGTAGGCGGTGGGATTCAATCCGGAGAAGGCCTGAAACTCATGAATGAAGTGGGCCTGATCATAGTAGCCACAGTCAGAAGCGACTGCCGCCCATTCAATTTCGCCTTGCTTTTCGATTAGGTTCACGACCTTTTGAAACTTGCAGACGCGGGCGAAACTCTTTGGCTTCAAGCCGACCACTTTTTCAAACTGCGAGATGAGGTGCTTTTGCGTGATACCAATCGTGCTAGCCAGATCTCGAATCGCGAGAAATTGGGGTGAGTGTTGGAGTTGATGAATAGCAAACGCGATCAGCCGGTTAGTCTCGAGCGAACGCCTTGCCTGAGCCAGTAACAACGACTCGAGCCGAAGCAACCTCGCCCTGGGTTCATTAATTGCCGCCAACTGTTCGCGAATTTCATCGATCAAACCACCCCAGATCAGTTCCAACTCGGTGACCGACTCGCTAAGCTCGGAAATGGGAAACGGAAAGAACGGATAAGCTCCGCCAGGACGGAAACGTATTCCCACCATTGACTGGTTGCAATCTGCGCCGATGACGATGTACCGCGTCCGTTCGCCCGAAATCCAACCCTTTTTCACCGTCCTAAAATTGTCAGACGCTTCATCGTCAAAGATTATTTTAGGTCGCGGGTCGAGGTCGATGATCAATTCGATCGCGCCGTCCGGTAAGATTTTTTCGCGGGTGTAATCAGCGACAAAGCCCTCGACGAGCCAAATATTCTCGACAAATTGAGATAGCGGTGGTTGGGGGAAGTGGAGCTCGTGAATCATTTTCGGGTTATCCGCAGATTACGCCGAACAGCAAAGGAGTGGAGAGATCAAGAGTCGCAACTGTCTAAAGGCTGAATCCGTGTATCTGCGTAATCTGCGGATACAACGGTTTTCCTATTCAAATTGTTTCTTGAAGCCTTCAAACTGTTCACGCAACTCGGCGAGCTCCGCTTTCATGGATGCGACCTCGGTTTCAAGCGCAGTCACTTGATCGTTGTCCGGGCGACGGCTGCGAGTCGGTGTCGAATCATCAGGAAGGCTTTCGACCGAGACCTCCCCGGAAAGCAGGTGGGCGACGCGGGCTTCTTTCTGGCCTGGTTGTCGTGGCAAGCGAACGACTAACGGCTCAGGCTCACGTGAGACCAGCGCGTTCAGGGTTTCGTCAACTTCTTCGAGGCTTGAAAACTCGTACAGACGGGCGCCATGGCCACGAAGTTCTCCGACAGTTTGCGGACCACGCAGCATCAGCACGCACATCACCGCCATCTCCGGTTTGCTCAGATGCATCACTTCAGGCATGACGTGTTTGTACTTGGGAACGCGGCTGGTGCTGCCATGAAACACGTAGGTCAGATTTTTCTCGCGCAGAGTTTCGAGCGCGGCGGCCACTTCACTTTCGGAGTAGGTGGTCACCGGGTTGCGATTGTTTTTCTGGTTGCAAGCGAGGGTCAGGGAATTGAGTGTCAGCGGATAGTATTCGGGTGTAGTTACCTGCTTCTCAACCAGGCATCCGAGGACACGCACTTCGATGTCAGACAGGATTGTTGTCATTTGGTCTTGGGCTCCAGCGGAGCCGAATGTTTATGCTAGGCAGCTACAAGTCTGTGGCGCTCCGTAGGAGCGAGCTGTCTCAATGTGGTCTCGCTCCCTACGGAGCGAAGAAGTAAAGGTTGGCCAGGGCTATAAACATTTCGCTCCCCTGGAGCGAAGCCGGGACCTTACACATCTTTCGCACATCTGAATCCTGACACCATCCAGCGCTCATGAGCGTGGAAGAAATTTCGATATGTCGAGCGGATATGTAGCTGCGGTGTTGCGTAAGATCCGCCGCGTAGCACCTTCTGATTCACAAACCACTTATCGTTGTATTCATCAAACTCGGATTTGAAACCGGGATAAGAAACGTAATCGGATGTGGTCCACTCCCAGACATCGCCGAGTAGTTGATGACAGCCGTAGTGGTTTGCGCCTGAAGGAAGAGACCCCACCGGGCTGGGTGCCCAGAAACCGTTTTCGAAGAGATTTGCCTTCAAGGTGTCCGGCTCGTCATTCCCCCAGGGAAACGCCTGACGCGCACTTGTTTTAGGATCAAAAGTAGCGGCTTTTTCCCATTCGCCTTCAGTCGGCAAACGCTTGCCTGCCCACTTCGCATAGGCAGATGCTTCATGAAAACTGACGTGTGAAACAGGTTCGTCGGCTTTTTCTGCAACCGGGTTGAGTCCGGCAAAATCTCGAATCATCCATTGACCGTCGTGAAACTCCCAATACATCGGGGCCAACCAGTGTTCGCGATTAACAACCTCCCAACCCTCTGAAAACCACCAGCGAAAATCCTGGTAGCCGTTGGCGCGCATGAATTCGAAGTAGTCCCCGTTCGTGACCAAAGCGCGATCCAGTGCATAGTCACGCAAGAGGACTTGATGTGCGGGTTTCTCGTTATCAAATGCAAAAGCCGGAAGACCTTGGATTTTGGACTTAGGACTTGGGACCTCGTCGCCGTAGCCCAGCCAAAAAAAACCTCCTTCGATCTCGGATGTGCCTTCAACTTTTACAGACGACACCGGCGGGGGCTTTATGGGTGCGTCGAATTGATCACACAGCAAATGCTTGATGTCGTAAACCAGCAACTCCTGGTGTTGCATCTCGTGCTCCAGGCCGAGACGCACGAGTGATAGTACGGTTTCGGAGTCTTCAATCCTCTCTATCGACTCCAGGAATGCGATCATCTGATCATCCACATGATTGCGATAGGCAACAGTTGCTTTCACCGTGGGTCTTGATTTAGTTCCACGTTTTGGACGCTCGATGCGCGCGCCAAAACCTTCGTAATACGAATTGAAATAGAACAAAAACTCGGGCGAATAGACTTCGTAACCAGCTTTGTATTTTTGCAGCAGAGTTTCAAAGAACCACGACGTGTGGCCGATGTGCCAGCGGGGTGGACTCATGAATTCGGCGGTCTGAATTACGTAGTCTTCAATCTCGAGTGGCGCCACAATCTGCATCGTGCGCGCGCGCACGGAACGGTAAAGCGCAATTATGGAGTGCGCTGATGTGGCTACTGTTTCCTGGATGCTTGAAGACATGACGGATTGGTCAAAGGATACTAGGATTTCGCAATTGCCGCCAAACCGAGGAGTCCGGAGCCAACAATCAACTCCTTGGAGTGCGCCTTGTCGGCGCTTTGGTCCGCTGCGACTTGTCGCAGTGCTGTTCGACTTTAGACAGAGTGGATGTGGAGACTACTACCGCGACATCGCGGCGCCGGGCCGCCGCGGGTGAAAGCGCCGACAAGGCGGCGCATTCCAAGGAGTTGTGTGTCCATTCGATGTATTTCTTAGCCCGAAACTTGCGCGACATGCTCTTTGAACTCATATATCGCATCGTTCCGAAAATCTCACGCTCCGGCCATGGTCGATCGTGTTTGCCAAAGCACCACAGAATTCCGGCGTAGGAGTTGGGATCGCGACCATCGAGCGCGTATTTGTTGTTCAGATGCACGAGCAGCTCAAAGGCCATCTCATAGCTGCGTTGCCATTCAATGACTCGCTTACCCCATAACATGCGCACGTAATTGTGAAGCAGACCTGTGTTCACCAGTTCACGCTGAGCGGCGTTCCAAAGTTCGTCGTAGGTTTCGGCGGCTTCGATTGTTTTGGCCTCGAGCAGTTCCGGACGTGGATCGCTTTCGTGATCCCGCATAGTTTTCTGCGCCCACGGTGGCAGCGCATCGAGCGAATCGTAGTTCGGGTTATGCCGAGTCAGGTTAAAAGACAGTTCTCGACGCACAATCGCTTCTTCCAGAAAGGCCGCCTTTGCGGACTGAGGCGCCGGTGATTTCTCCACCGCTTCAACAACCTCCTGAATCGAAAGAAACCCAAAATGGAGATAAGGACTGAGCCGCGAGCTGCCGTCCACCGAAGGCTCGTTTCGGGTTGAATCGTAATCAGGCAGGATGTGTTCGACGAAATATTTCAATCGCTGACGTCCAGCTTTGGGGCCACCCCGGTAGAGTTTTGAAGGTCTGACCGAATGATCGATTTCGCATTCGCTGACAAGTGCCGGGATATTTTCATCAGTGAATTCTGTTTCGGGACAGTTAATCTCGATGTCGATGTCGGCAACCTTTAGGCGAGGCGTCACAATTCGTCGTGGCGCATCCGGCAGCATCCGATTCAGCTTCGGCCTGAGCGTGTACGCGGCGTATTCCTCTTTTTGGAACGCCGCCATCGGCAACATACCGTTGGCATCCACCGCAAAGACCGGCAGCTTTAGTTCTGCCACGCGCTGGTTGTGTTCGGGGATGATGAAGCAGGGATAGTCGTCAGTCACCAGCAGAGCAGCGTCTTTTGCCAGCCTGGCTACTGTGTTTCTGGGATCTCGGCTGTTTCTCTGAAGATAGAAAGCGTATCGAATGCCGCGGCGTTCGAATTCGAGATGTTTCTCGGCCACGCCTTCGAGGATGAAGGTGTGAATGCGGTCGCTCGCCCACGGATAGTTGTATTTCAAACCTTCATAAACAAGCAGCGGAACTCCGCGTTCGTTAGCCAATTCGATGGCAAAGTTAAGCGCGTAATTATGGGAGGCGCGCTTGAACATCTGCATCCAGTACATCACATAGCGGCCTTTTGTGTTTTCGGCACAGTCGTTCAGTGGTGTTACGCGACTGGATAAGTCCATTGCCATCCATGACTCCGAAACTGAAAAATTGCTCACAAACGCCACGATCCACTAACCCACACCAAATCACACGAACAAGGTTATAGTTTGGAAGTCGTTAGTGTGAATTGGTGTGATTTAGTGGATCGGTAGTTTGGTGTTACAGCGTAAATCAACTAACCAATAGCAAATGGTCGATCGGTTCTAACACACGCCCGATGATGCTTGCGCGCGGGTAATGCTCATTCAGCTGTCTCACCAATTCGCCCCCGCGCTCTTGGGACACAGCTATCAACATGCCCCCCGCGGTCTGCGGATCAAACAACAGCTTCACCAGGTTCTCGTCGACTGCGGCCGCAATCTTCACATCCTCGCCCACATACTCGCGATTGGTCTTATTGCCACTGGTCACCATTCCTGCGTCTGCTAGTTCCAGGGCACCAGCTAGAACCGGGACCGCCTTAGAATCAATCTCTATCGTAACCTTGCTCGCCTTTGCCATCTCCCAGGCATGACCGAGCAATGCAAATCCCGTCACATCGGTCGCACCTTTGACGTTGAATTCGCGCATGGCTTCAGCAGCGTGATTGCCGGCAGTCAACATTGTTTCCACTGACGCCGCGACGACGTCAGGTGAGGCTTTGCCCATTTTGATCCCGGTTGAGATCACCCCGGTGCCAACTGGTTTTGTCAGGATAATCACGTCACCGGCGCGCGCACCCGCGTTACTGGCGATCTTCGCCGGATCGATTACGCCGGTTACGGCATAACCAAACATGATCTGTTCGCTGTCTACGCTGTGTCCGCCGATTAGTGTGACACCATAGTTGTTTAGCGTTTCCAAACCGCCGCGCATGATCTCGCCCAGGATCGCCGGATCCACACCCTTCTTGGGAAAGCAGGTAATGGCTAAGGCCGTTAGAGGCGTTCCTGCCATTGCCCAGACGTCGTTGATCGAATTCAGCGCGGCTATGCGTCCGTAGTCGAAAGGATCGTCAACAATTGGCGTGAAAAAATCGACAGTCTGAACAATCGCGAGATCCTCGCGCAGTAGATACACTCCGGCGTCGTCGGCAGTGTCAAAGCCGACCAAAACGTTTTCATTCCTGGGTTGTGTTGGTAGCCCGCTCAAAACCTGAGCGAGTAAGCCTGGGCTTAGCTTAGCCGCTCAACCAGAGCACGAAACCATTTCGGTAAGACGCATCGGTTCTCCTTTCCTGTTACAACCAGTCAACTGCTATGGACATCTTTATAGCAAATCGTTTTCCTGCAGTACGCAACCCAGGAAAGGTTCATCACGCCCGAACGCGCCCAAGTTATATGCGGAAGTGGTCAGCGAGCCTAAGCAGTTCAAGCTCTACGAAGCGCCACACGCCTTAAACGCAGAAGCTCGCCGCGATCGCATCGCATTTCTCATCGAGCAGCTAAAGCTCAAGCCACTCAGTGCTGCCTCGATCGCAGATGTGCCGGATCTTTATCAACCCCCCGCGCCTTAACGAGCAACTGGCAGGAAGACTTCTCCTTGGAGTGCGCCGCCTTGTCGGCGCTTTGGCCGGTCGCGGCTTTTGCGCGACCTGGTATATGTTGTTCAAGAAGCGGCGGCATAGGCCGCCGCAACTAAAGCGCCGACAAGGCGGCGCACTCCAAGGAGCGGTCTTTAGCTCGAGGCACCCTGCGCAATCATCTGCGCAAATGAAACTGGCAATCCATCAGGGTCGATAGCTACCGCCAGCCGGATCCCTTCACCTTCCCGTTGCGTCGGGGGCATCACGAATCGGATTCCTTTAGCCTTAAGCTCCTCAAACGTTTTATCAACGTCTTCAACATTAAAGCCGATCGAGCAATGACCCGCCTGCTTTGATGGATCGCCAGTAGGCGGACCCGAGGCCGGAACTCCGCCCCCGTGAAGTGCCAGCGTCGTAGCGCCCGTTTGGAATTCTGTCCATTCGGGCGATTCAAACTTTAGCGGAATTCCCAGCTTGTCCCGGTAGAACTCGATCGAGCGTCGCATATCGGAAACAACAATCATCGTGTAGTCAATTTGTTTAAACATCTTCAGTGCTCCGTCGTTTCTGCTTTACTTTCGGCGGGCTTTGCCGTCACCGGTTGCTATGATCGTCTCAAACTCATCTTTCGTTAACGGCATCACCGAAAGCTGTGACTGTCGAATCAACGGCAACTCTGCTAGTCGCTTGTCGTAACGAATTGCCGCCAGTGGCACCGGATTCTTCAAGGGTCGTATAGGTTTGAGGTCGACAGCAACCCATTGTTCGTCGTCGGCGGTTGGGTCTGGATAGGCACTCTTAACTACCTCCGCAATCCCAACCACAGCTTTGTCTTTCCCTGAGTGGTAGAAGAGGACGCGCTCTCCCGCTTTCATCTCCCGAAGATTGTTCCGCGCCTGGTAGTTTCTGACCCCTGACCAGTCTGTCTTGCCGTCTTTAACGAAATCCTCCCACGAATAGGTTTCAGGTTCCTGCTTGACCATCCAATAGCCACTCTTTTTTTTCATCATGCGATTCTCCTGACCATTCTTGCCCGGTGGATGGTGACAAACTAGAATGTGCGCCCTTATTCAGCCGAAAAAAGATGGGAGCAGGCTAATGCTAAAAGAAGGAAGTGTCGCACCAGACTTCAAAACCACTAATACCAACGGCGAAACAGTACGCCTGAAGGACCTTCGCGGGCAAAAGGTCGTTCTCTATTTCTATCCCAAAGACGATACACCTGGTTGTACAAAAGAGGCTTGTTCGTTTCGTGACGCGTTTGCCGACTTCAAGAAGAGAGGCATTGAAGTGTTGGGCGTATCAACTGATAGCGAGGCTTCCCACCAGAAGTTTACGGCTAAATACAAACTCCCTTTCACATTGCTGGCGGATACTGATCATTCTATCGCAGATGCCTATGGTGTTTATGGCGAGAAGAAGTTTATGGGTCGCACGTACATGGGTGTCAAACGAGTGACTTTCCTCATCGACGAAAAGGGAAAGATTAAGAAGATTTTCGAAAAGGTAAAGGTCGATGAGCACGCGCAAGAAGTCCTGGACGCGTTTTAGGCTTCTTGCGCGCGTCGCGATCCGGCTAGGCTGCCACCCAGCCGCCAATCTTTTCTGTCTCACCTTCTGGATTTTTACCTGGCATCAGGCCTTGCAAGGCGCTAAAGGAACTGGGCACATCCCGCTTTCGCTGCGGCACCTGAGGGTGATCCCGGTATGTCGTGGGCTCGACTACCGACTCGTTAATAAAATACAGCCGCTCGTTGTTAACTAGTTCCGTCCGAATCTCGCGAGTCCAGAGCAAGAGATTTGCCAGGGCGTCACCCACTTCGTCATCGCCGAGATTGGCTCCTTTGCGAATTTCCTTTTGGGTTCTGGCTCCGGACCTAATCGCTTCCCGGACGCGTTCTACCGGAGACATCTTCCTCAAGATTCGGGGTGAGCCAGACTGTTCACCCTCAACTAGTGCTCCATCCGAGAAGGACGGACTCACATACCGTTTGCGAGAGGAACGGTATTCTTTTAAGGCTTTACGGCTGTCGGTGACTTTCTTGCGGATACAGCTCTTGCAGTAGAGATTTCGTCCATCTTTACGTGACCGGCAAACCCCAAACTCTGATAAGGGCAATTGCTGAGCACAAATCGGACAATTCTTAGTGGAAACATCGGGGGTTTCTATCATCTTCAACGCTCCAATCAAAAATCAAAAGAAATCCTCGCGAAGAAACACTTCACCCAGCGGGAGAGTAGTTATTCCCGGCCGTCGATTGGCGTTGTCTGATTCGGGTGATTCACCGTTACGGGCGGTATGCTCACCTGGATTGCCTGAAGCTCTTCAATTTCTGAAGAGACTCACTAACAATCTGATTTGGATTTGTCGTAGCAGGTTCGGCGGGGCCATCAAGAAATTATAAGAGCGATTAACCTGCCAACTCGAAACCAAAAACTCTAATCCAAAACTCAACGCTTTCACTTCGGAGCGACCAACGCATCTGTGCGAGGGGAAGGCATTATAGTGATCGAAACTTTTTTTGCAACCCCTTTTTGGGTGCCTGATGGTCCATATTTTTTGACGTCAAAAAATCGCAACGCAACTAACAAAAAGTTTCATTTTTGAAAGTGCAAACAACTCAGTTGTCCGAGGATAGATGATCGCTTGAAGAAGAATCTCAACTCATGAAAGAGTGGCTCAGCTAACGTTTTAATTCTTTGCAGATTGTAGATTCCCCCGTAAAAATACTCGCAACAAAAAATTGGACAAAGCGTTCGCCGTCTGTTGCACGCAATAGATTCCACAAGTGATCTTCTGGTCCCACAATCCATAGCCGTGGTTAGGTGAGACTGATAACTACGAATTTCGTGAACGCACTTCATTGCGGATCGCTTGCGAAGTAATTTTTCTAGATACGTTGCGACGCGAATCGGTTAACGATCTTTCAAACGATAAACGAACTTCAACCCTGACCATGTCTCATTCACTGCGCAAATTTTTACGTCAACTAATCCCGAAGCCAAACCAACCTTTTGCACGTTGTTGAATGACAAATCGGTTTCCACGCCTGAGCTCTTCTTTGGCCACGCAACCCACAATGACCCATTCGACGTGATCTTCCGCATCATCCTTGGAAATTCTTTTGTCAACATACGCTCTGAATCCAGAAATAACAGAATCAGGTCGAGTTGTTTAGGGAGGTTCTTAGTTGAAAACCTTACATTGACTGGAAGATCGGTGAGTTCCTTATGAAAATCTTTCGGCGCGTTTGCCAGCCCGACATGAAAGCCTTCCTTTATTCCCAGTTTTTTGGCGAGAGGTGTTCCGGAGTAGCCAGCCATGTTGAATCCTCACTTAGTAACTTTGCTCTTCATCAATGCTTTGTTCGAAGCGCCAAAGGCGCGAAATCTGAAAGCCTGGGGCAGCGCGCCCCAGGACAACGTCGAGCTGAGTAGCCAGAAAGCGCTGAAGGCGCGAAAAGGTCTAACGGCCATAGGCAACACTCCAAATTCTATGTCGCGCCTTCAGCGCTCATCATACCGTTTACCCTGGGATCCCTGGGGCGCTGCCCCAGGCTTTTACATTTCGCGCCTTCGGCGCTCTCAACCACTCATACGCTGAGTCAAGCATGTTATTGCACAGTTAAAACTGTTAGAACCATCGTTCATTCCTTGTCGTGGTCACCGGCTGAAGTTTTTGTGCAAAGCAGTTTATCGGAGTTGTGGGGTTTTAATCCCTAACGCCCGGTCGACTTTCAGGATCTCATCACGTGCTGTTGCGTTCTGACGCCAGTGGCTTGGAGTAAGTAATTGACTCAGGGTAAGTTTGCTGAATCCAAACCGGTATGCGCGACAACTCGTAAATATCAAGAAGGTAGAGCGAAGCGCAACAGTTGAGTTCACAAGCGGTGTTTGCGGTAGATTCTAATTAAGTCAGTGGTTGCCGATGTTGATCAAAAAAGCAGACGAACCCAAATCCAGTGAAATAACGGATAAGAAGGCTTACATGAACCGCCGTACGTTTTTGCGCGGAGCGGCCCTTCTTACTTCAACTGCTGCAACTGCGCTTCTCTATCGCAGGTTGAACCCTGCGCCTCAGGGAAAACCTTCTGGCGAAAAGCTCATCAGCGTTCAGACCGCTCCATCTGACCAGGCGGTGCGCGAGGGTTTTGTCACTAGCGAAAAGCTAACTCCCATTGAGGACATCACTAACTACAACAACTTCTACGAGTTTTCCACTGACAAACAAGCGGTGGCGCGAGCGTCTCGAGGTTTTGTGACCCGACCCTGGAGCGTGCAGGTTGATGGTCACGTTAACAAGCCCAGAACATTCGACCTGGAAGAGCTGCTTAGGTTTCCGCTTGAGGATCGAATCTATCGTCTACGTTGCGTCGAAGGCTGGTCAATGGTGATTCCGTGGCAGGGATTCCCGCTTTCGCTGTTGCTCAATAAGGTTGAACCTACCGCGAGCGCGAAATACGTGGCGTTTCAGACTCTGCACGATCCCCAGCGAATGCCCAACCAGATGACGGGGGTGCTCGACTGGCCCTACGTTGAAGGCCTTCGAATTGATGAGGCGATGCATCCCCTCACTATCCTCGCTACAGGCCTTTACGGCGAAACTCTGCCACCGCAGGACGGTGCTCCCATTCGTCTCGTGGTGCCCTGGAAGTACGGATTCAAGAGCATCAAATCAGTGGTGAAGATCAGTCTCGTCGATAGTGAACCGCCCACCACGTGGAACATTCAGGCGCCTAACGAATATGGGTTTTATTCGAACGTAAACCCGTCCGTATCGCATCCGCGATGGAGCCAGGCTATGGAAGACCGGATTGGTGAATTTAGACCGAGGCCGACATTGCCGTTCAACGGCTACGGCGAGCAAGTGGCGCATCTGTACACGGGAATGGACTTACGCCGGAATTTCTAGATGAAAGACACACGGTTCTCCAAGTTTGTGCTTCTGTGCAACGGGTTGGTGCCCTTAGCGCTAATGCTATGGGACGTCTACACCAAGCGAGTTGGCGCGAATCCTCTTGAATTCGTGACCCGTACCACCGGGATGTTGACGCTGGTTTTTCTGATGTTAACGCTTGCGGTTTCACCAATTCGGCATCTGACGCGTTTGAATTGGCTGGTCAAGTTTCGTCGGATGTTAGGTCTCTTTGCGTTCTTCTACGGTTTTCTACACCTCGCGACTTACGTTGCGTTTGACCGGTACTTTAAACTCACGACAGTACCCGGCGACGTTGTGCAGCGCCCATTTATCGCTCTCGGAATGCTTGCTTTCTTTCTGATGGTGCCGCTGGCGATAACCTCCACCAACAAGATGGTTAAGCGGCTTGGGGGAAAACGCTGGAGCCAGCTTCACAAGATCATCTACGCAGCAGGAATTGCAGGAGTAGTTCACTTCTGGCTGTTGGTAAAGTCTGATACTCGAATTCCGCTCACGTTTGGTTTTGTTCTGGCGCTGCTGTTGGCTCATCGTTTATTGGTGAAATTTTACCCGCCTGACCCAACGGCAAATACGAAGAGTCTTTTTCCTTTGCAGAACTCTCCACCCGAATAAAGGTCAACATGACGCCCTGCCTAACGGTCGGGCTACTGCTCCGAGATCGACCCGGTTGCTATCCCGACACATCGGGATTCTGTACCAACGGCACGCTCCGATCATATGATTTACGCATCGCTTGGCTACAGTTACCTGAATCAGGATCAACCTCCATGTCAAAGAAATTACAACCGATGCCTTCACATCAAAACCGATTTTCAACGCGGGTTGAAAACTACATAAAGTTCAGGCCGGGATATCCGAAGGAACTCCTTACCATTCTCAAAACTGATTGCGGACTGACTGAATCGTCAACGATCGCCGACGTGGGCTCAGGAACAGGAATCTTGTCGGAGCTTTTTCTCCGAAACGGTAACCGAGTATTTGGCGTTGAGCCTAACGAACCGATGCGGGCGGCTGGCGAGCGTTTACTGAGTTCATTCGCGGAATTTGTCAGCATCGAAGGTTCGGCGGAGGCGACAACGCTGGATTCAAAAAGCGTTGATTTCATTACGGCTGGTCAGGCGTTCCACTGGTTTGATCGAGACGCCGCGAAAACCGAATTCAAGAGAATCCTGAAGCCAAAAGGGTGGGTAGTGCTCGTGTGGAATGAACGGCTGACCGAGTCCACCGCTTTCCTGCGTGAATACGAAAAGCTTCTGCTTCAATATGGCACTGACTATCAGGAGATTCGGCACGAGAATGTCGAAAATGAAATCGCGGGGTTCTTTTCGCCGCAGCCTTTTCAGCTGCAGAACCTTCCTAATCTTCAGCGTTTCGATCTTGAAGGGTTGAAAGGGCGCGTTTTTTCATCCTCATACGTACCCGAACCCGGCCATCCGAAGTTCGCGCCCCTCGAGTCGCGACTGGTGGAAATTTTCAATATTCATAACCAAGGCGGCGAAGTAGCGTTCGAATACGTGACGAAGATCTTCTACGGCCAGCTTTCAGAATAGACTCAACTCCTTGGAGTGCGCCGGCCTGGCGGCGCTTTG
>DATEPB010000064.1:0-69512 GCA_035273425.1 Pyrinomonadaceae bacterium
GCGGCTCCGAGCCGCCGCGCGACCAAAGCGCCGACAAGGCGGCGCACTCCAAGGAGTCGTCTATATCGCTTCAACTTCCACCCAAGTTCCATTAAACGCCGCCGTCCCACAGAGCGCGTCGATTGCCTGATTATCCGTGAGGTCGTTAATGCTGCCGCCGGCGTGTTGTTGGGCCACGCCTAATTGAACTCCATTCCGATCATGTCCCCATCCATGCGGAATGCTCACCACACCAGGCATCATCTCCTCGGATATTTCGATGGGCACCTCCACAGATCCGACTCTCGATCTCACCGACACCGTTGCGCCTGAGGCCAGGTGGCGATGCGCTGCGTCAGTCGGGTGCATAAGAATTGTGCACTGCGCCTTACCTCTGAGTAATCGTTCACTGTTATGCATCCAGGAGTTGTTACTCCGAAGTTGTCGTCGCCCAATCAAAAGCAGATGACCATTAGAAGGAACAGGATCATTCTCAAACTTCTGCTTCACCCGTTCGATGTCCTTCACCAGTACTTCCGGCGCCAACTCAATTCGTTTATCCGGTGTCCGCAGGCGCCCAGGTAAGCAGGGGACCAATGGCCCAAGGTCGATTCCATGAACAGCTTTCTTCAGCTTGCGTAGGGTTAGACCTTGCGAAAATGGATTCGCTTTCGCGCCGTACGGTCCGAAACGGAGACCCAGATCGAGAATGCGTTCAGGTGTAAGGAGTCTCAATACATTTTGTTTGACCCGTCCCAGCGCGCCATCGTTTTCGATTCGTGATTGCAACTCGAAAAATATTTCCCAGTCATGACGCGTATCGCCTCCACGCTCGAACAGAGCGGGGGAAAATTTCGTCGTGTTCCGGACGGCCAGTAGATGAAATGCCAGGTCATAGTGGGAACGTTCCAGCGCCGAGCTGGGAGGCAAGATGATGTGTGCGTGCCGCGTGGTCTCATTAATGTATGGATCGATTGAAACCATGAACTCAAGCTTGCTGAGGGCCTGATCCAACTCGCGTCCGTTGGGAGTTGATAGCACTGGGTTGCCGGCAGAAGTCACCAGCGCCTTAATCCGACCCGGACCTTCGGTCAAAATTTCTTCAGCCAGCGTAGCTACCGGAAACTCTCCGGAGAATTCGGGCAGCTTTCGCACGCGCGAATGCCAGCGTCCAAAACTACCCGGAGGCGAAATTGATCTTGGCGCACTGACAGGATCAAACGCCGGAAGCGTAAACATCGCGCCACCGGGCCGATCTAAGTTTCCAGTCACAATATTCAAAACCACAATCAGCCACTGACACACGCCGCCGAACTCCTGTGTGCTGAGGCCAATTCTTCCATAGCAGACTGCGGATTCTGCTGCCGCAAACTCTCTCGCTAGTACGCGTATTTGATCGGCGTCAATGCCGGTGATCGATGCGACCCTCTCAGGAGGAAATTCAGCAACCAGCTTGCCGATTGTTTCCACACCATCAGTGAATGCGGCCAGGTGGCCCATGCGCGTCAGACCTTCATCAAAGACCACGTGTAACAGTGCCAGCAGCAAAAGCACGTCTGTTCCCGGACGGATAAAGAGATGCTGGTCAGCGAATCGCGCAGTTTCGTTAAAGCGCGGATCAATAAGTATGACTTTGCCGCCACGCTGGCGAATTTCCTGCAGCCGTCGACTCATCCCGGCCGCAGTCATCATGCTGCCATTCGAGACCGCGGGGTTCGCCCCGAGAATCAGAAACAATTTTGTGCGATCGATATCCGGTACGGGCAGAAGAAGTTGGTGGCCGAACATGAGATACGAGGCCAGGTGATGGGCCAGTTGGTCCACCGAGGTCGCCGAAAACCTGTTGCGAGTATGCAGGCTCCGAATAAACCCAGGCGCGAATAACATAGCGCCGTAGTTGTGAACTGTGGGGTTACCGAGGTAGGTGGCGACGGAATTCCTGCCTTGGACAGCATTTATGCGTTTGAGGTTTTGAGCTACCTCATCAAATGCTTCGTCCCAGCCGAGCCTTTGCCAGCCGTTAGTAGTTCGGCGGACGGGATATTTGAGCCGGTCTTTATCATAGTGCAGATCTTGAAGGGCAACGGCCTTCGGACAGATGTAACCGCGGCTGAAGGGATCGTCTTTGTCGCCACGGATGTCGAGCCGCTGATCGGGTTGAACAATGATTTCGATACCGCACATCGCTTCGCAGAGATTGCAGGTGCGGTAGTGAACTGAAGCTTTATCGGCGGTTTGCATAACGCGGCCAATTCGCAATCGCATCGTTTGGGTAAAAAGAAGCTTAGCATCCTCATCTCCCTGCGTCATTAAAATCTCAGCCGTGGTAACAGGTGGCAATGATGGCTGGCCCAGTGGCTGGCGTGAAATCTCCTTACGCTGAAAGCGTTGGCTAATTCCAGCCCAGGGTTTGCTTTGAAACCCTGGGTACCCGCACACGTTATTGTTGAAGACCAACTCTAAAGGAGTTGCGTCGTGACCCGTCAAATCCAAACCGTCGCAACTCTTTCGGAGTTGCGACTACGGCAACAATGCGCGCTTTCGTTTCCCAGGGTTTCAAGGCAAACCCCTGGAATTTGCGAACGCTTTCACCGTTAATGGCGAGGCCATCAGAGATCACCGCCCATACAACCAAACAACTTCGTCCTGTCACTCATTAGCGTATGAGCACAAAGGTCTTCAATGATGAGGCAGATCGAGTCTTAGTCGGCAGGTTCATGCTGACGCGGGATGAAGCAACGTTCCGCGCGCTCTACCGGCGTCATACACCAGCGCTCTATCCATTAGCCCTGCGTTTAGTCGGTGGCTCGGAGACGGAAGCGGAAGACGCAATTCAGGAAACCTGGATACGCGCGTGCAAAACGTTGTCAGTCTTCGAATGGAAATCAACTCTACGCACTTGGTTGTCGGGCATTCTCATCAATCGGGTGCGCGAAATGCACCGCGACGTTCGCCGTCGAAATGAGGAAGAACTGTTGGATGAATGTTTGAATCCTACTAACGCTCGGCCCGGAGAACGGATTGATTTGGAACGCGCCATCGCTCGACTATCTCCTGGCTACCGGCATGTGCTGGTCCTGCACGACATCGAGGGTTACACGCATGAAGAAGTCAGCGCACAATTGGATATCAGCATCGGTACCTCAAAGAGCCAACTTTTCCACGCGCGAAGGGCTTTACGAATGGCGTTTCAAGTGAGGTCATTATGAATCAGAAATTTGACGATGAACTGACCGAGGAAGAACGACAGGCTTTTGCTGGTTTGCCAAGAGAGAGAGTGCCGCCGTCGCAGCTCGAAGAGCGGGTGGTCCATGCACTCAATCAATCAGGGATGCTGAGCCCTCGAGGGAAGGCGCGAAGAGGAAACGCTGTGCGTATCGCCATGGCCCTCGCCGCGTCACTATTGTTTTTCGTTCTAGGCGCAGCCGCGATGAGGTGGTACTCAAAGCAGTCGCCGGCTAAGAGCTCACCGGAGTTCATGCTGGTGCTGCGCCAAACTTCAGCCCAGTCTCGGCACGGTTCTGCCAAGGAAGAGCTGCGCATCGCCAGGGAATACGGAAACTGGGCGCGCCAGCTTTCGCAGCAAGGCGTGCCGGTTGACGGCGAGAAGCTAAAGGAGGAGTCGCGCATACTTAGTGTGGTTGATGGACGGCCCGTGGCTTCAGAGAATGCTTTGGATCTAAATCGCGCTAGCATCGCTGGCTATTTTCTGATCAGGGCCCAAAGCTATGAGCAAGCAATCAAGTTCGCGGAGAGTTGTCCACATTTGAAGTATGGGGGATCGATCGAGGTGAGGGAGCTCGATCGGTTTTGAACAACTCCTTGGAGTGCGCCGCCTTGTCGGCGCTTTGGTCGCGCGGCGGCTCGGCGCCGCGTTGTAGTCAACGCGGCTCGGTGCCGCGTTGTAGTCAAAATCCAACTGACTTCCGTTCCACGATGCTGCGACAAAGTCGCAGCGGCCAAAGCGCCGACAAGGCGGCGCACTCCAAGGAGAGGCCCAAAATGAAACTATTTATATGCCTTGCCACCGTTCTGTTATTGACTAATTCAGGCGGATCGAGACAAATCCCACGCGCCGAAGCCGAGTCATTAATTCGCACCTACGCCGTGATGGTCAACGTTGACGACATGCAGAAAGCCCGGTCCTTCTACTGCAACAAGCTCGGGTTTCAGCCCGAGATGGACCGCTACAATCCAAACTACGCAATCTTGAAATCTGCTGATGGTGAGAGCCTGATTCTCAAGCGCGTGAGCAAGCTGAGGATGGCAAATCGCACTGATACACAGCTTTCATTCACGCTGCAAGTCAACGACCTGAACCGGTCAATCAAAAGAATGGAAGCGCTCGGCGTTGAGCTGGCCGAGCCGCAGCCACGCAAAGAAGCGGTCGGCAACGCTATTTTCATCAAAGATCCGTTTGGACGGCTGATTTCATTAATGCATCAAACTATTGTCAAGACTGAGTCATTCAGGGAACCTAAGATCTATAACTACGGCTTTCTTGTGCCGGACATGCAAATCGCCAGAGACTTTTATAGCAATAAACTGGGCTTCGTGGTTCGCAGCGAAAAGTATTTGCCACTCGATTTACCTTTGGGCCATAAAGACAAATCATTCGCCTTCATGCTGCACTACCGGCCGGGTGTCATGCCAGTCAAAGACGACCACGACTCGGCTTTCAACACCCTCATATTGCAGACGACGGACTTATCAGCCGTGACTGAAGAATTGAAAAGGAAGGGCGTCAAGATTTTGAATGCTGGACCAACGACCGAGCGAACAACTGCTCTTCTGATTGAGGATCCGTTCGGAAACGTCTTTCTAATCCAGGAGATAAAGTCGCAGAACGTCCCTTAGCCCGATCTTCGCAAAAATCAAGAAGTTCAGAGTTCAGCCTTTAGGCTGCTCTTCACCACCGCAAGCTAGAGCTTGAACTCTGAACTGCTTCATACATCCGGACGTTTGGAGAGCAACTTGAAATCACAGCTTCGAAAAATACTCCTGGCCCACCTTCTGTTTGCGTTATTCGTCCCAACCGCAGTTCTGGGCAACCCATCAACCGCCGACCTCAATAAACTCTACGTCGCTAAACAGTATTTCGACTTACGTGATGCCTTACGCAGCTACGCTGATCCCCGCAACGTCGAGTTGCTTTTCTATAGCGGAGTGGTTCACAACAAATTCAATCGCCCTGACTTGTCCATCAAGTTTCTCAACTCTTATTTGTCACAAAACGAAAGTCGGCAGAACACTCCAAAGCGTATCGCCTGCTATGAGCTGTTAGCCGACAACTATCGCAAGAGTTATCAGTACCGGAAAGCTGCGGACGTATACAAAACGCTCCTGACCAGATTTAGAACAACTGTCAAAGCATCAGAAATTCAAGACTACGAAAATTCGGCAGAACTATGGAGTGCCCTGGCCGACGTGCCGCCTCAGACAACAACCTTTAAGGCAGATTCCTTTGTCATTCAGGACAAAGATGATCAGTTGCCACTTGAGATCAACGGGCAAAGAATCGCACTCTTCTTCGACTCAGGAGCGAACCTCTCAGTGGTCACCAGCTCTTTGGCCCAAAGGTTGGGTCTTCAAATTAAGGAGGCTTCAATCGATGTGGTGGCGGTTGCTGGAAACAAAGTGAAGGCGAAGTTAGCAGTTGCCAAAGAGATCAGGTTAGGTAACATCTCGATTCGTAATAGTGTCTTCCTGGTGTTTAGCGATGCAGACCTCTTTGTCTCTGAAGCCAATTTTCAGATCAATGGCCTGATCGGGTTTCCGGTCATTGAGTCGTTGAACGAGATCACGTTTGTGCGTGGTAAGGGAATCAGTGTTCCCGCGAAGGCTTCGAAGGGCGGCGAGCAAAATATGGTTCTGGATGGCCTCAACCCGGTCGTCGCCGGTTGGTACAAAGGGGATCGTTTGAGTTTCAGTTTTGACACAGGCGCAACCACGACGATCCTGTATCCACCCTTCTTCAAGAGATACGAGGCGGACGTAAAGTCAACGTACGAGACTCACACCGAACGGGTCAGGGGTGTCGGAGGCCACAAAGAAATCGAAGGTTATCTCGGCAAGGATCTCGTCATTTCAATATCCGGCAAACCGGGTCACTTCAAGCAAGTGGCAATTCTCACCCAGCCTACCAACGCTAGCAGTGATTATCTCTATGGGAACCTGGGCCAGGACCTGATCCAGCAATTTGAAAAGACAACGATGAATTTCAAAGCAATGAGTCTCGTGTTCAATTGACCCTAATACGGTGAATGGTAAATGGTAAATGGTGAATGGTGAATCGTGAAGCCCTCGGAGCGGGCGACAGACTATCATCCTGATTGCGTTTTGCAATCGAGACCGCTGTCGCCCGCTCCGCGGGCTTCGATCCTTTAACGGGATGGGTTCCCGGGGTTTCGCTTCGCTTCACCCCGGGCTTTACGCTGCCGCCCGCTCCGCGGGCTTCACCATTCACGATTTACGATTTACGATTCACTCTTCACGATTTACTATTCCACCCGCGCTTAACCCGAAACGTTTCCAGTCAAAAAGCCATTAGTTTTAGAAACGGTTCACCTACCACTCTCAGCTAGGAGGAGTAAACAAATGCCCCCCCCTCCCGACAACTTCTTCAACACGCTTAATGGAGTCCCCGTACATTATGACCGCGAGCCTTTGGCGCCGTATGGTTCGCCTGGGGTACCTTACGACTTTCACGCGACCCAGGAGTTTGAAAGCAGATTAGATGCATGTTTTGCGGAGCTCGAGGAAGTGTGCCCGCTGGGCCGGCCGGAAGTCATTACCTCGGCTGGGGCCTGGGTCAATAAGACCGGGTATCACGGACTTGGCGAGGCTTTTGATCTGGATGGGATTCATTGGTCAGAAAAGATATTCATCGCTTTGAACTTTCCGGACGACCGTCGTTTTTATCTCGGAGTAGACGCGGTCCTGCGAAAGCATTTTCCAACCGTTCTAAACTACTATTTCAACAACGAACATCATGACCACCTTCATATGGATTTGGGTGGGCAGATGGGATTTGTCCGGGTTCGCCATAAGGTCTTGTTTTTGCAGGCTGCGCTTACATATGTGCTGCATATTCCCGTGGCGATTGACGGCCTTTGGGGGCCAGAAACCTCCGGCGGAACGGCTCAGGCATTGAGTGACCTGAACATCGCTGGACAGTTGGAAAATGAAGCGACGTGGAGAGAATTTCTTACCGCTGTGTCGAGCCGCGCTTTCAGTGAAGACACTGTGAAGAGCGTGATTGTCCGCAGGCAGACCGTTAACAAAACATGGTTTGCGACTGTAGACGACGAACCCGAGTTTGTCGTCGGGCGCGAAGTCTCGTTCGACCAACAAGACGGAAAAGGCATCACTAGCTTCAGCGGTGTTAAATACAGACCCGACGACTATCGTGAGGAATATGGTTTTTGGGCCGATCTCATTTTCCCGACCGCGGTCTGTGAGAGTCTTGATGGTTTCTTTAATACCATCAACACCTACGACCGGGCGTTTTTCACCTTTGGGTTCATGCAATTTGCAGCTCACGTATTTGATGGAGACTTCGCCAGGTACTTCCGTGGGCTACTCACCCTGCCGGAGGCAGCCGACTATTTTCCCGAGCTTCAGTTAGAAAATGATCGGGTTCACCGGCGATTCAATGGAGGCTTGGTAAACCTCGAGACAAATACCAACCCATCCAAACTGGCCCTATATCTAAATCCAGATTTTCAGGTGATTGAAACTCGAGAAGTGGAAAACGCGGCCCGGCTGATTCATTGGAGCAACAATTCGCTCGCATGTAGAGAGATGCAAGTCGAAGTTGCAGTTGAAACCTTCCAAACCATCCTCAGGAGCTTCGCCACGAGTTATTCACTGGATGGAAAGCCCGACAAGGTTTGTCTGGTTATCGCCGACCTTCATCATCACGGTCGCGGCGGACAAACTGTCGTTTCCAAGATCCAGAATGCCCTCGACACAAACGGCGATATGGATCAGGCCTACTTGAATCTGTTACAGATCGGGAGGCCCAGATGGAATAATCGTATAGACGCCCTGAAGGGCAAGGTCGCTGAGCTGATCGCCGCGGGAAAACTGGGAATAATGAAATACAGCACTGCCGAACATGACTTTGTCCCGATGTAATCGGCTTAATCGGCGGGCAGTTTTGGGGATAGCTAACGAGCAATCAGCAATAAGCAATCAGCAGTCAGCAATTAGCAGTCAGCAGTCAGGAAGCCCGCGGAGCGGGCGGAAGCATAAAGCCTGGGGTGAAGCGAAGCGAAACCCCAGGAACCCGCCGTTGAAATATCAGTAGCCCGCGGAGCGGGCGACAGACCAATCAACACAATTGGAATTTTGAATCGCGGAGGCTGAATGCTGGATTGCCATTCCTGGTTTGCAGGCTACGCCTCTCTTAGTTATCCACGACTCTATTCCAAAGCAGCGCAGCCTGTTTGAGTTCGGGATTCTCCGCCCAGGCCTTTGCCGAGACAAACGTGACCTTGTCATACACCAGCACGATCGTTCCGATCGGAAGTAGCTTACTCATCTCACGAGCCGCAAAGATCGGGATACGAATACAGCCGTGACTCGCCGGTTGGATCGGCACAGTCGGACTTCCATGAATCGCCACCCCGCCGCTGATGTAATTCGAGTAGTACATCGATCTAAACTCGCCCTTCTCCCAACCCACGATCTTGTCATAAACAAGAAACCTGCCACGCGGTGTGTGTGCGATGCTCGTCTGACCCTCTGCAATAAATGTCTTGCCGCTGCCTGACGAAATTGGGAGGACCCGAACTCTACTGTCGTCGCCGACCAACAGTAGTACCTGGCGATCCAAATCGACTTCAACATGCGCGTACCCAGTGTCCCTGGCTTTCGGCGGGTTGCTGTTGCGAATCGCCTCAAGCTCATCGAATGTAAAATGGCCGTTGACAGGGCGTCCTTCCCATTTCTGGAAAGCGATCAATGCCGACCGCGTCGCCGTGTCAAAGCGGCCGTCGATCGCGCCGGTCCAATAACCCATATTTGCGAGCTTTTGTTCAGCCTCTTTCGTCTGCGCAGATGTGAGGCCACGAGGCTGTGCATTCGCGATTGCATGAATTGCAATCAGCAGTAAACAAATGCGCACCAAAGAAATCGAAACCCGGGCGGGTGAGCATTGCATGAGAGCCAAACGTTGCATAACGCTATAGAGCATATCTCAACTGGGACAGCAAACAGCAATCAGCAATCAGCAATCAGCAATCAAGAGCTTTAGCTTGTGGTGGCGGAAGAGCCTGGAACGTAGCCGCTCTTTTCGTGTGCATTGGAGTACGTTTGTGGATCGTTTCTTCCGCTGCTTCACCGGACGATCCACGAATCAACACGAACGAACACGAACCGAAACAACCCAAATCAAATATGAATATTGACAATCGCGCTCACCGGTAATAACTTGCCGCTATCTCCAGAGTCCATTCACTGCATGGGGCCTTCTCATCTTAGCTCTACTCACTTGGTGGCAAAGCATGCTGAAACCATTTAGTTCTCAATGACATTCAAATTTGAGTGATCTGTGTTTGGACGTTTCTTAGCTAATTCTTAACGGGAGTTGAGGCGAAGTAGAACCATTCCTCTGAAATCATCATGTCAATCATAGTCTGTCGACCCAAGAGCCTTCCGATCGACAAGCTCGCCGACGCTGAACGGCGCGCCCTCGAAGTGAATCCAGAAAATTCTTCCGAGAGGCGCATTGTCTCTCGTTCACCCATTGGTCGCCGCGGGGGGCCAAGTCGCATAGCGGTGGTCATTGCGCGGAAGTGGCCGGCCACCGGGGTTCGCCTCAGTGTTTCATTCCTCGACAACCCTTCCGCTGCGCTGCGGTCGCGCATCCTCCAGCACATGAACGCGTGGTCCGAGCATGCGAATGTGATGTTTACCGAAACTGAGGGTGTCGGTGAAGTGCGCATCGCCCGCTTCAATTCACCCCCCGCGATGGCCGGCTACTGGTCGTATCTCGGCACCGAGATCCTTGACGCTCCGGAAGATGAGCCAACTCTCAATCTAGAAGGGTTCACCCTGCGTGTCTCAGACGCGGAATTTCGGCGCGTGGTCCGACATGAAGCGGGGCACACTCTGGGTTTTGATCACGAACATATGCGCAGCGATATGGTGAAGCGGATCGATCGCGCCAGGGCTTTTAAGTTCTTCGATCTGGATCAAGGTTGGTCACGCAAAGAAGTTGAAGAACAAGTTCTCACGCCGCTGGCGAAGCGATCGATCATGGGAACGAAGGAGAGCGATCCGCTCTCGATCATGTGCTATCAGCTGCCCGGGGAAATCATGAAGGACGGTGAGCCCATCCCCGGTGGCGATGACATCAACTCAAACGACTTTGCTTTTGCGAAGTCGCTCTATCCAAAGCCGGACCGACGTACGCCCGAGCCGGTGGCGTCTCAATCGCTGGGGTTTGACGCGCGCGCTGAAGAAGGCAGCCAGACCTTTGAGCTGGTCGTAATGGACCAGTTTAATTCGGGAGCTGAGGGAGTGCCCTCCGCACGCAAGAAAGCCAAGTTTGCCCAGGTCTTTGCGACATATTGTGGTGCGCGCGTTATGTCTCTGATGCGTCTGCGCGCGGACAAAGGGGAGCCCCGAACCCGATTTGGAAAAATCATCAAGGTGCATGAACGGATCAAGAAATATACAAACCGTAAAGGTGGTACGTTGCCCGGTGACGCTGAAATGATCGAATTCGGCGGACAACTCTTTGACACCTTATTTCAGGGCGACGTGCGACGCCTCTATGACGAAGCCCGCACTCGTCAACAAAGCCGGCTGGATCTAGTTCTAACCTCAATGATTCCGTGGATCGCCGAAAAACCATGGGAGTTCGCCTATGACCATGGACGTAAATCATTCCTTGCCACCGAAGAGATTCACTTCATTCGAAATGTGCTGACCAACGTTCCGTCTGACGAGATCGTGCGATCCGATGGACCTTTGCGCATTCTGGTCGCATCGGCGCAGCCTGTAGGTTATGGACGGCTATCGATCGAGCAGGAGCAGGCAGTCATAGAGCGGGGCTTTGAGCCCCTGGTCGAGGCCGGGCTCGTCGAAATTGAGACTTTGCCAAGGGCGACGCCGTCAAAGATTCACGGCCATCTTTCGACCGGAAAATATCAGGTGGTGCATTTCATTGGTCATGGTGTCTACGACGAGGAGCGTGGCGAGGGTTGTCTCGTTTTCGTCAATGAGAACGAAGGCGAATACCGCCTGGGCGAGCGGTCCGTACGCGAGATCTTCCGTGGACGAGGTTTGAGTCTCGTTTTTCTGAACTCATGTGAGAGCGGCCGCGGCGGTCACGCGGACTTCAATAAGGGCGTGGCCCAGTCACTAGTCGCGCACGGTCTACCTGCCCTCGTGGCGAATCAGTACAGCGTGCTCGATTCTTCGGCGACTTCGTTTGCGCAGCACTTCTACTGGTCGCTCGCGCAAGGCATGTCGCTGGGCCAGTCAGCGCGCGAGGCGCGGATCGCAGTCAATTATCTCCTGCATGGCGAGCCGATCGACTGGGCAGTCCCGGTTTTGTACGCTCGCGATCCTAATGCCACGCTCTGTCCTTCGCGGAAAGCACCCACGAGGGAACCGATCACCGGTGTTCGGGCGTCTGCACGTCGTTCGACGAAGTTTCACAATGTTCGTATCGCCGTTTGGGATATGGACAACGTCTTTCCCGCGTTGGAAAAGACCGTTGAGGCAATGAATCACGTCCAGGACTTCTTTGGGTTCGAACTGACGGATCTATCGGTGCCGTTTGGAGTCTGGGACCTCAAGAGCAACAAAAAAGCCCCGTATCTGTGGGCTGACCAACTGGCCAAGCGGCTGCAAACGATGCCAATGGAGTTGGGCGTTGAAGTGCTGGTGTGTGTGACGCGACATCCGCTGCGTACCGATAACGATTTCAATTTTTATCTTTGGTGGCCAGACGGGGGTCACCCACCCATTATCATTTATTCAGTGGCGCGTTTTAAAGATATGAAGGCCGAGGGGCTGGAAACTGATCGAGCATTGGCGAACGCAATGGTTTCCGGGCTTGCAGGTTATTACGGGCACATAAACTCGCACAAACGTGCGCCCAAAGATTGTCCGCTGGCGACCAGTAAGAGCACTGATCTCAAAATTGTCGTAGGACAGCAGAAATTCGACGCGACGTGCCGCAAAAAACTGAAGCTTAGGTTGGGCGGCAAATTGGACGCCCTCGAAGCTTTGTTGAACACATTCCCCACCCGGACTTGATTATAGGAGTCCACCTGCCAGCAAATCAGACCAAACAGCAATCAGAGCAAACAGCAGACAGCAATCAGCAGCGGCTCGGCCGCGTTCCGTGCGGAAAGGCTCTGCCTTTCCGTACTTGTTTTCTTACTTTCAGAGGCTCCGCATCGGAGGCAGAGCCTCAAGACTCTATTCGGCCGTCACGGAAAGGCGGAGCCTTTCCGCACGGTGCGGCGGCAGAGCCGCAGAAGGAACAACCGCCGCGTCTTCAGGTTTCATGTCATCCGCACAGCGAGTAGAATGAATCCGCTAACAACCCGATCAGCAATGAAGTCAGAAAAGCGAGGAGAAGGTTATGAGCGACGAGAAGAAAAGAGTAAACGTTGAGGACCTGCCCGTACCATTAAAGGAATTGGATAAAGAGGAAGAGGACAATGTCACAGGTGGCATCGGTGTACTGAATCCTACAAGCCCGATTTCCAGCCCGACTAATCCTACGACGACTGATCTAAAGAACCCCACGATCAGTCCGCTAAATCCGGGCAACAAGACCTTCAATCCTTAACCGTTAGCTGCGGGCAACGAGAGATTGGATTTCACCGAATACCGGCTCGAGATTCGCAGGAATTCCTCGCCTAAGCCGCTCGCTGATGTTTCGTGTCGCGGCGTCCCCATCAGCGCTCAATTCGGGCCAAACGATCGTTAACTTGTTAATTCCAGTTCGCAAACATTCTCTCCCCAGCTTGAGCTCCATGCGGATCCAACTTCGTCCCGCCTGAAGTCTCCCCACATTTTTTCCGTTTACTTGAATCGCCGCCAGGCCTTCTTCCTTTGCGGGAGTTGCAAGGCGCGCAGTGAGGTCCAGTTGAACGCCTCGGTTCTCGTCTGAAACAAAACAGAAGTTTGAAGCTGGTTCAAACGCCTGATAGAGCCCATATCCACTGTAGGTCCGGGTATCATTTTGAATGCTGGTCAGCTCGTCCATCGTGGTCCAATGGTAACAGGGGTTAAGCAGATCAATTTCTCGCCGTGGTCCATTTCCGTTCGCGTGCTGATCAACAAGCTGCTTGTCGATCAAGTTGCGCACAGGCCTTCCTGATTGCTCGAGGACTTCGCAAATCAAGTTGATAGCTACCGGGTCAAGACTGAATCGCCGCAACCGCCGTCCCTCTCCGGCCCACCAGTGCGACCCGTCTTCAAAGCAATTTTGACGACCGAAAAAGCGTTGCTCGGCAACAGATAATCCCAGGGCGCTCGGTGACGCGATGAGCGTCGCAACGTATTCCAACATGGTGTCCTGTATTCCGCTCCATGCATCGATGGCCGCTTCACACCAGTAACGCGGCATCGGTGACTCGCTGTCGAAACGTCGCTCCCAGTGGATTGTGTAAAGTGCTGCCAGAAACTTCGCCAACGCATCCTTGGCTGGACTTACCTCAGGCCCGGGTAGACGCTGCAACAGCGATCGGTAGTCAAAAGTCTGTTCATCACCACCCGTCAAACGAAGAACTTCGGACGCCACGGCTGCCATCGCAACCTTGATCCCGTCCAGAGTCAGGTGGCAGTAATCCAAAAACATTTCTTTGCCGGGAAGTTTGCCCGTGTGTTCAAAGAATTTCTTCGGAAGATCGACGCAGGTCATGTGCGGATTACCTGCGACACTCTGCAGAACTTCACGAACAGTTGAACTGGCGCCCGGCAACGCACACGCATTCCACGCTGCGCTGTCTACTTCGCGCATCAACATCTCACGTGTCTCCGCAGTTCTTCCTTGTGCTGCTAGAGCGTCGGCGAGCAATCGATACGAGACGGGGCAGGTACCTTCATCCAGCTTGATCATCTGTTCGGCCAACGATTTGACGAGACTAGCGTTGCGAGGATCTCGTTTCAGGGTGGAGGCCTTCGCATAAAGTGTCTGCCATTCAGACGTGCGGTTACCCGGCAGCCAGGCGACGGGTAAACACCTGGCCCAATCGGTTTGATTTACTTCAGGGATTACCAGGACGAGGGAAACCGGGACGGTAGCTGCGATGTAGCTGAGATTTTTCACCACGCCCGCCGCCTGGTTGCGAGTGTTTTGTTCACACTGCTCCATGATTCCTCGCGCTCCGGCATCCTCATAGGCAGCGGCAAAACTGCGGAGATAGTCTGGACCGTAGCTGGCAGACGGTCTGAATAGCTTCAGCCAATTGTTACCTGCAAAGATCACCAGAACGTCTGGATCTAATTGAAGAGCGGCGACGGTTACGCGAACCAGATCATACGTGCTGCCGTCGGCGGGCATATCGATCTTAGTCAAGTCTATGACTTCAAATGCTTCCGATCCTTTGATCGCATTGAGCTGGTGCGCCAAAACGGATGCGGGTGTTAGTTGCGGCGCGTAGAAGAAACCGGCAGCCGTCGATTCGCCAATCAGACAAACGCGCAAGGGAAGGGGACCGCGTCTGGGCTGGAGATACTTTCGCGGACACCAATCATCACCCAGCGGGCCAGGATCCGGGCGAACGAAAACCTCCTCGCCGTTCACAATATCCGGCTGCCAAATTCCGATTGGAGATCTCTTGTGCGTTTCGTCAGTCATGAGCTTTAGCACAATCGTTCCGAACCCGCGGAGCGGGTGGCAGCATAAAGCCTGGGGTGGAGCGCAGCATAACCCCAGGATCGTGCCCCAAAAACTTGCGGAGATCGCGAAGCGGCCGATAGCGGTTACAATTGGAAAACCTCAATGATGATCCAACCATCGTCCGCTTCCGCGGGCTTCGGATATTTTTCAACCCTCGGTTCCTGGGGTTTCGCTGCGCTCCACCCCAGGCTTTATGCTGCCACCCGCTCCGCGGGATGAACTCAAAGCCCAACCCAATTCAACTAACTGGTGCAGCGTGCTCTACCTTTCACACAAACGAATACACATTGATTTCAGGCACAACTCCTGCAACATCCGGATACCAACGCTGAACCGCATCACGCAACTCTTCCGAGATCATTTCCTTCTCCACGATGAAGTCTTCGAGAACCAGAACATCCAAATCCGCCTTGATGAAACAACGAAGAGCGTCGGCCGGAGAACAGACAATGGGCTCGCCGCGCACGTTGAAGGATGTATTCAGAAGCACAGGGCAGCCCGTCCGCTTATTGAAGGCGTCGATGAGGGCGGCGAAGCGTGGTGCAACAGAGCGGTCAACGGTCTGAGGTCGCGCGGAACCATCAACATGTGTGACGGCCGGAAGATCGATCCCAGGTTTGACCGCACACGTTTCCAGCATAAATGGTGAAGCGTGGTCCAACTCAAATAACTCTGAGCTCCTTTCCAGTAATACACTCGGTGCAAATGGGCGGAAGGCCTCTCGTTTTTTCACCAGACGATTTATGCGCTCCCTCATTCCTGCGTCTCTGGGATCAGCAAGTATGCTGCGCGCCCCGAGAGCGCGTGGGCCAAACTCCATCGCACCATGGAACCACCCGATGACCTTGCCATGGGCCAGTAGGTCAGCGACGTCCTCAAGCAACACTGATTCACGCCCACGGTAATTCAATGGGTCAGCCCCAACCGAGACGAGCATTTCATTAATGACGCTGCTTTCGTAGCTTGGTCCGAGGAAGACGTGCGTTAGTTTCTCCCTGGTGCGGTCGCGAGTCAGCTCGAGGTGGGCCAGCGCAGCCGCTCCTAAACAACCTCCGTCGTCCCCCGCAGCCGGTTGCACAAAAAGATTCGCAAATGGACCAGCGGCAATGCGCTGGTTGGCAACGCAATTCAACGCTACCCCTCCGGCCAAACAAAGGTTTGCCGACCCTGTTTGCTGATGAAGATATTCAACCTTCTCTAAAAGGATATTTTCGAGTGCCTGTTGCAGACTGCGTGCGACGTCTTTGTGAAATTGCGTGAGGCTGCCGTCCTTCTCTCGCGGCGCGGAGCCGAATAGATCGCAGATGGCATCCGCATACATTCTCTTTCCTTTTAGAAAATCAAAATATTCGAGGTTGAGCGCGAATTGACCTTTCGCCGCGGAATGGATGAGCTGATCCATCTCGTTCAAATAACGCGGACTGCCGTATGGCGCGAGACCCATTACCTTGTACTCGCCATCGTTAACCCTGAATCCGAGGTAAGCCGTGATAGTGCTGTAAAGCAGTCCGAGTGAGTGTGGAAAGCGAACCTCTTCGAACACCTCAAGAGTGGAGTCATGACCGGAGCCATAGGTCGTGGTGGCCCATTCGCCAACTCCGTCAACTGTAAGGATGGCAGCCTCATCGAACCCGGAATAGAAAAAGGTACTGGCGGCGTGCGATTGATGGTGTTCGAAGAATTTGATTGGGCCTTCGTATCCAAGGACTTCACGAATTTCGCGCTCCGGCAACTCAGCATCATTGGCAATTAGGTTAGCTGGCGCGGCTGACCAGAGTTGACGCTCAAGCTTCTTTCGCGGCGACTCATAATAGGCAAGGCAATCAATCTCGTTGATCCCGATCCGGCCTTGTTTCAGGCAAAACTTGAACGCATTGATGGGGAGCCTGCGATCGTGTTTTGTCCTTGAGAACCTTTCTTCAGCCGCCGCAGCGACGAGCCGCCCGTCCTGTAGTAAACAGCAGGCAGAATCGTGGTAGTAAGCCGAGATACCGACGATATTCATTCCGAATATCTTGGCACGAAACGCTGAAATCGCGCGCGAAAAGAATTGATTCCTCCTGCGGCTCTGCCGCCGCACCGTGCGGAAAGGCTTTGCCTTTCCGGACTTGCCTTTCATATCTTGAGAGGCTGCGCCTCGGAGGCAGAGCCTCAGGACTTTAATAGGACGTTACGGAAAGGCGGAGCCTTTCCTCACGTGCGGCGGCAGAGTCGCAGGACGACTCGACAGTTGTTAGTGTGGTTTCGTGTGGGTTAGTGGATCGTGTTCGCTGTTATTTCGTTACTGACAACCTTTCACGAATCACGATTCACGATTTCTTGCCAGCGGAAGTACTAAGCAGTTCTTTCAGGATCTTCCCAACTTTCTTATTGCCAGCCGATTTCAGCCGTTTGCGAACCGTCTCAAGGTCGCGGCGCAGGCTCTTCGACTTGGTACGCGCAGTCAGCGCATCCACGAACTTCAGACCACGCTCCACCTCGCTAGCCGGCACAATAGCCTTGTCGTCTTCCAGCAGCTTGAGCGAAGTGTCGAGCAGACTCATCGCCTCTTTAGTCAGTGCCTTGTCTGCCAAAACAAGACCAAGTAGTGGGATCTGCACGCGCTCAAAAAGCGCAATTAAATCACGGCCCGCGCCAGTAGTTGCCAGCCGCTCGTCGCGAACCTCACGGATTTTCTGTAACCCTCTCGCCGGCGCGGATATGGTTGCGCCGATAAATTCGATCGCGCAGATCGACTGCTGCAACAGCGAGATCATTCCTGCTTTGGTGTCGCGTTTGATATCGCTCTCAGCCGTTGCATCGGTCGGGTGAAATGATTCGCGCAGGTTCACCGAGCCATCAGAATTGAAAACCGGTGGCCCGGTCTCGAAGCCAAAGCCATACGTCTTGCGGAGCGCCGGGTCTGCAATGTGCCGGCTGTAAACGTAATCCGAGCTGGTGCCGGTAGTGGCGTAAAGGTCAAAGATCGGTTCGGGCCTGTAGCTTCGACCGCGCACCGCGCGAATGTCCGCGACGATCTTGTTAGCCACTCTCTGGAAACGAAGCTGGTCGCGCGGAAGCATGAACTCCTGGTGACCGGCTGGACTTAAGGGTAAGCACGTGTCGGTTGCCAGATCCGTGAATCGCTGACTGGGGTCGGTGGTCTGCGTGCGCGCATGGCCCCACGGGAATAGGACCAGCTCACTGTATGAGTGGACGTCGAGGAATACGTCGATCCTCTGTTCATCACACAGGGCCTTGATGTTGAGTGCTTCAGGCTCAGAGAAACGGTCGGAACCGAGATAGGTGCCGTCGCACTTATGGCATGAGGTATTGCTTGTAGTTACGCCCCACACGATGTCGCAGTTTCGGTTGACGTCCACGCCCTCACACGTCGTATCGGGATTGTCGCGCCGGTTTTTCCTCCACAAATCGTCAGCGGTCAAGACGTACTCGCGACCGTCCGGGTTGGCGCATGGCAAGAACCAGATGTCGAGCGCCTCGAGCATTATCTTGATTTGGGTCACGGTCCATGACTGGCCACCGTATGTAATACCCGTCTCATTCAGGTAGGCCAGGACAAGATCGATTGAAAGGTCGACGATCGCGTCGGGGTTCATCAGTTCTCGGGCATGCATGCCGCCGACTAGGAGAACGCCGCGGCGGCTGGTGCTGGTGCCGGCGCGCATCCGCAAGGCGAAGATGCGATCGCCCAAATTAGATCGGTGCGGCATCTCCACGCGGGTGCACACGTCCGGGAAGAAATCCGCCAGAATGGACATTGCCGAGTTTAGTGCTGCAACCGTTCGATACATTTTCTTATGCTGAATGCTGAATGCTGAATGCTGAATGCTGAATGCTGATTGCTGATTAGTAACCACTGACTGCTACCGCTCACCGCTTACTGCTTACTGCTTACTCTTCCCCACTTCCTTCAGTTTCTTCTCCAACCACCGCTTTAACGCCTCTTCATTTTCAATCAACTTCGGATCGAGGGGCCGCACGGGATGCGCCTGATGCAAACGCACTTCAAACCCCTGGTCCAACAACCGTATGCAGTCAGCGGCGGTGACTAGAGCTCGTACCAATCCCTTCGGGTCAGGCACCCGATCGATGTTGAGTTTCTTTTCCCAGTCGGGATCTGCCTTCTGACGGGTATGGATCGTCGCGTCGAACCTCATCGATGGAGTGGGATCACGAGAGTCCGATCCTGATCCGGATTGGGGGTTGTTGAAGCCAGATGTGCTGGCGCCCCTGCGTCCTGCCGGCTGTTTCGTGCTCTTCTTGGCTTGTTTCTTGACCCGCTTCATAACTTCGTCCGGATCATGGGGGAGTGAGTTGTTTCAAACTGTGAGGGCAGAAGAGTATTCCTACGTTGGCGGTAAGTCAACGATTTCCCGGAATCAATAACGCTGAAAGCGTTAGTGTTCCTTCATGTGGCTTCGTGGATCGTAACTGTCGCTGCGGTACCGAACGATCCACGAACGCACGCAAATTTGGTGTTCTTCCGTGTAGGTTCGTGGATCGTGTTTGCGGCCTGTTCAAGGCAAACCTTCCAACCTCCTCAGGCATCCCTTTCATGCAACCCCAGCCACGAATAGTCGGTTTCAAATGAAATACCAATGCGACGACTTAATTTCCTGATCCTCATCCTTCTCTGCGTGGGACATTGTGTAGCTCAACAAGTCCCGGCGCCTGCAAGCTCGCCTACGCCACCAATTTCCCAGCAAGACACTGTCAAAGTATTTACCGAAGAGGTGGTGTTACCGGTACGTGTTACCGATCAGCGCGGGAGATTTGATCCGACTGTAGACAAAGATGAGCTCTTAATTCTTGAAGACGGCGTGCCGCAGCAAATCATGAGCGCTCGACTCGTCCCCGCAAATGTTCTGCTGTTAATCAGCACTGCCGGTGATTTGAATCCGGCGATGAAAGCAAACATTTCGAAGGAGGTGGCGGCACATTTCGTTTCACGTCTCAAGACTGGCGATCGCATCGCTGTCGCGCAGTATGGCCGTCAGGTTCAGACCATTCAGAATTGGACCGAGGATCTTAGCGCTGCACAGCATGCGATTCAGACCAGGCTTTCTTCCAAGAGCGGCGCCAACCTGGCGGATGCGCTTGAGGAAGCAGTTAATCGTTTCGCTGAAACCCCCGCCGGAAACCGGCATCTGGTTTTGATCACAGACGGCGTGGATGATTCAGGGGAGGCGAAGAATGCAAGCGAGATCGAGAAGCGGCTCCAGCCTGAGATAAAAGCATTGTTGGCCCAGGCGGTTACCGTCCATATCGTAAGTTATGCCGGGATGGGCCGAAAGAATATGTGGAAGAGTCAGCCGTTGGTCCAGCTCACAGCTAATAAACACAAGACTGCAGCGGACGTTGCTTTAGAGATCCTGAAGCCTATTGGATCAGAGTGGGAGAAGCCAAAGATTCGTCTGTATGTTGATACTGATATTCAAATGCGGCGGAGGCGGATGGATTACTTGAAGGCGATGAAGGAAGGTGAACGCTGGTTACGTCTTTTCGCGGTGGAGACCGGCGGGACCATCTTCGTACCGCTTTCAGTTGAAGCGATGCTAACCAACGTTGAGGAAATTGCCGGCAACGTCGACTCGCAATACGTCATTACTTACAAACCCAAACGCTCCTTCGCTTCCGGCACCGAAGGCGAGTACCGCCGACTTGAGATCGCTGCGCGTCGAGTTGGGCTGGTGGTGTCCGCACGTCGTGGCTACGTCGTCCCGAGCTCAGCCAGTAAGCAGTAAGCAGTAAGCGGTAAGCAGCAATCAGCAATCAGCAATCAGCAGGTAGGCAGCGGATAGCAAATAGCAGATAGCAGACAGCAAACAGCAGCCAGCAGCCAGAGTCAGGCCACGCGGGTCATGAGGTCAGTATCCCGACACGTCGGGATAGCGCGTGGGTCGCTCCTCGGCTTTAGTGCTCCTTCGTGTGTGTTCGTGGATCGTGCCTGCTGTACTGGCCACCACCTACGCGTTCATCGTTGAGTGAGCACAGGCTATTTCATTGTCACGCCCACCCGATGTCTTTATCCTAATCAGCGTAATCGGCGGATAGGATCTTTACCCAACCAACAGGAGGCGATATGAAAGTAAGAATGATCCTGCTTACCCTCGCAGTATTGTTTAGCGCGACTGTGTGCCTGGCCCAGAGCCCGCAGATGGGCACCTGGAAACTGAACGAGGAAAAGTCGAAGTTTGATCCAGGCGCGAGCAAGAACACGACCGTCGTCGTCGAAGCGGTGGGTGATAGTGTCAGGGTAATCGTGGATGGCGTCGACGGAGGCGGCAGACCGATTCACAGCGAGTGGACCGGCAAGATCGACGGGAAGTTTTATTCCGTGACTGGCGATCCAGTTTCGGATGAGCGGTCATACAGACAGATTAGCAACCGCAAGTGGGCCCTCGCCGCAAAGAAAAACGGCAAGATGACTGTGACCGGCAGCGTCCTCGTCTCCGCCAAGGGCAACAGCCGCACCGTCAGCGCAAGTGTAACCAACACACAAGGAAAGCGAGTCACCAGCCGAGCGGTCTACGACAAGCAGTAGCCGGATCTAAGACAGCGGCGACTGGCTCCGAGGCGCGCGCGGCGGTTCGAGTTGTCAGCCGCGACCCGACAAAGGGGCGCGCAAAAGAGAGCCAGGGCGCCATAACTGGCCCACCTCGACCCAGAACACCGCCGGCCTCCAACAACCGCTAAACGAGCAAACAGGTAGCCTTCAAATCCTGCAGGACGAAGCGCGAAACTAATTGAAGATGTGCCGACCGGACCTTGGTGTATGAGATGCGAGAACCATAGCGCTCGACGTTTCGAAGTTTTGCAGCCTTGCGGTGCCGAGTTGTGTGGCTTTTGACGATCCGATCCGAGGCCCATAGCAGACGTCATGCCTGAAGACCTAGGGCCACATCAGAGTAACGATCTTGTTAGAAAAACAAACTGCGCTACTTCGCTCGACACGTCGCGAGACTTCATGCTAAAAACCCATCTCCAGTAATGATTTGCCTCTCGCTCTGCCGAACGAGCCTCGTGCCCTGTATGTAGACAAGTGAATTTATTTAGTTCTATTACGAAGGATCTCATCCGAAGCTTCGCGATCTCGACAGCTATCAAGAGCTGCGCTTCACTCTCAACCATTCGAGATCGCCAATAGCTTGGACTTATCTCACATAGATTATCTCTCAACACGAAAGGTCGTAAGAACCTCATGGACTATCCATTAGAGAACCTTGGACCAGAACGGTTTCAACAGATTTGCCAGTCGCTGTTGACAAAAGAATTTCCTGATGTTCAGTGTTTTCCCGTTGCTCAACCTGATGGTGGTAGAGATTCAATTGCTTACTTCCCAAGTTACCAACGGGACCAATTCATTGTCTTCCAAGTAAAGTTCGTCAGAAGGCCTCAAGCTGAACAAGAGCCTCAAAGGTGGATGGTCGAGGTGGCCGAAAAAGAATCATCAAAGATTCGGAAGCTCATACCAAAAGGGGCTAAGGCCTTTTATTTAATAACAAATGTTTCTGGCACCTCTCATCTGGAGGTCGGGTCAATCGACAAAATGCAGGAAGTGCTCTCAGAGGCAATCGGTGTCCCTTCGGTATGCTGGTGGCGCGATGATATCAACCGACGACTTGATGACGCCTGGAATTTAAAGTGGATTTATCCCGAACTCATGGTCGGGCCCGATCTGATTCGATCGATTATCGAATCTGGCTTAACCGAGAATAAAGAGCAACGCACCGCCGCGATAAGGGCCTTCGTCCGCGACCAATACGATATCGATCAAGAAGTGCGATTCAAGCAGGTGGAACTTCAAAACAGGCTCCTTGATTTATTTATCGACGTGCCTGTCACTTTCGGCCATCAGTCTGCGAGACACAAACAATATTATTATAATCAACTACTTCAAATAGTCGCCCAGGAAGTTCCCGCCATTGAAGAAACGGAAGCTGACAATTTTAAGATGACGTCAGAAAGTGGATCCGTTCAGGAGTACTACTACAGGGAAGGCCGATCCGTTGGTGCGGCAAGCTTGCTGTTACACCCCATCGGCCAGGGAAATATAGCCAGGATGGTATTAGAAGGGGCACCCGGGCAAGGCAAATCAACGATTGCTCAATATATTTGTCAAGTTCATCGAATGCGGCTACTTAACAGAGAGGTGGAACTGGCTTCTCTACCAGCCCACCATTCCTCCGTCCCAGTTCGCATTCCTTTCAAAGTGGACTTGAGAGATCTAGCGACATGGTTAGGTAAGAAAGATCCTTTTTCTGCAGAAGATACCGAAGCCCCAATTCCACATTGGCGAAAATCTCTCGAAGCTTTCTTAGCAGCTCAAGTGCGCCATCATTCTGGGGGCGCCAACTTCACATTTGAAGATCTAATTGCAGTGGCAAAATTAAGTTCTCTCCTTTTGGTCTTTGATGGCTTAGACGAAATTGCTGACATAACGAGAAGGCAAGAAGTGGTCGATGAGATAATCAAAGGTGTAAACCGCTTGGAGGAAAACGCTGCATCCTTGCAAGTAATTGTCACTAGCCGACCAGCCGCTTTCGCTAACTCACCAGGCTTACCTGACGACGCATTTCCCTACTTTCAGCTTAACGCAGTTACCAGATCGCTAATCAATGAATATGCTGGCAATTGGCTTAGGGCACGCAAGATTCAAGGGCGCCAGAGTTCTGAGTTCAGGAATATCCTGAAAGAGAAGCTTGACCAGCCTCATCTTCGAGACTTGGCTAGAAATCCAATGCAGCTCGCGATTCTGTTAAGTCTCATTCACACAAGAGGTTCGTCACTTCCAGACAAGAGGACCGCACTCTATGATAGTTACATAGAATTGTTTTTTAGCAGAGAAGCTGAAAAGAGTCCCGTTGTCCGCGAACATCGCGATCTACTCATCGACATTCATAGGTACCTTGCGTGGGTTCTACACTCAGAAGCTGAACAGGGGCATGATAGAGGAAGTATTACAGTTGAAAGGTTAAAGGAGATCCTGTCCAGTTATTTAACCTTGGAAGGCCACGATCCTGCACTCTCGTCAAAACTATTTACGGGAATGGTGGAACGTGTTGTTGCGCTAGTATCTCGAGTCGAAGGAACTTTCGAATTTGAAGTTCAGCCGCTTCGAGAGTATTTTGCCGCCCGCTTCTTATATGAGACTGCACCTTACTCCCCGCCTGGAGGGGAGCAACGAGGAACCAAGCCTGACAGATTCGATGCGATAGCAAAGGATTTCTATTGGCTGAATGTCACTCGGTTTTACGCGGGCTGCTTTAGCAAAGGGGAACTTGCGTCCTTGGTGGACAGGTTGCAAGAGCTAGTTCAGGAGGAAGGATATCGTTTTACAAGTCACCCTCGAATGCTAGCAGCGACACTACTCTCCGATTGGGTATTTACCCAGCATCCCAGATCTGTCCGCGAGGTGGTTTCTCTGGTCTTAGATGGAATAGGTCTTCGGTATGTGCTGAGCGCCAAAGGTGGAACGCCACGATCGGCTAGTCCACTGGTACTTCCAAAAAAATGCGGCAACGACGAACTTCTTCAGCGCTGCTTTTCGCTTCTATCCACCGCTCCCGCGCACGACTATGCAATGGAAATCGTGGACCTTATTAAGGCAAATGCTAGTGTAAGTGAGATTCAAGAGCTGTGGCTAAAGGAAGCGCGAGTAGGCGAAGCTCTGCGTCCTAATTGGTTTGAGTATGGACTTAATCTTGGTGCGTTATCTCAGGTGAGCCTCGAGGATCTTGAGGGACTTCTCCACGGTGAGTCACATGAACCAAAGATTTGGAATCTCTTGTTACGTGCACGACGAATCGACTATTGTGAAAAGTCGGAGGACAACTTCAACGCGGTAATAGATGCGATTCTTTCGAGGCATATAGTTCCCCAGCGTGGCCGTCGCCCACCATCAGTAGTTGAATTACTCAGTCACGCACTGGATGCACACCGATATTCAAGTGCATATTACTTTAGACAGCCGGTGCCATTATTTGAATTGTGGGGGAAGCATCCTCGTGCCAACTTTGCCGCGTTTAAGACTGACAGTATTGTCAATTTACCCGAGTATGAAGCGGTCGGGAAATGCTTAGAAGTGGCTAGAGTCGCTGAGTCCGAAGCCAAGCGACCAGCGATTGACTGGGCTACGGAATTACAACCTTGGGATAATCTCGTCGAATCCTCCCGACGGTTCTGGGGTGAGAATTGGGTAAATGGGTATTTAGCGAATGTCGCTGCGGGAATCAAGTCGTCTAAAGAAACTTGTGTAGATTTCCCCGAGCTGTTAGATCATTCGAAGTCCCTCTGTCGTCGTGTCCGGTATGCCCGCTTACGGGCGGGTTCGAGCAATTGGTGGACAAAACAAATCGAGATGGCGGAGACCCAGCCAGACCTCATGTTAACAGCTCTCATACTACTCACTTGGGGTAGCGCAGGCACGCTGGTTGGCTTGTCCGAGCAAATTGCGTCACTACTAGGTCGACTAACTTTGGGCAATTGGTATCGAGTCATTCGTTCAGTAGAGTCTTCGGTCTTTGCAGTTCATGACGAGTTGAGGAATGGCTTACTTTCGTTTGACCTGTCTTCCTTGCCTGAGAATTTAACAGAACGAGCTGCAACAGCTATCGGAATTCGAGCAAAGAAGGAAGAACGATACGCTTTCTACAAGCGATATCTAGCGAACTATCAAGGAGACGATCGGATGACCCTCGAGTTTTGTCAGGAAGAGGCCTTAGATCCCAAGAACCTGCTAAGCCCTGCATGGCACCCGAACTTGGATCTGGTCGCTCGAAGTTATGCTGAAGGCGTTATTTCTGATCGTAGTACTTTTCGACGAGTGGCACCGCGGCACCTCCGACGAAGTCCAATCCGTGTCGCGGAACAAATTGCCAAGAATGCTGACAAATTTCCAAGCTACCTTGTTGCATTCGCAGAGGCAACGTGCAGAGAGAGTGTGGCCGCGAAAATTATTGCGGTTGGAAAGATTGCGCAAAAGGATGGCTGGTTTACGGAGTAGGTTGCCGCTAGGGTGTGCCGGTAAAAGAACGCTTCGCTCGTCCCTGTGATTGTGCCGGCACTTCGTCAGTGCGGCGCTTCGGTTGCGGTTGTGTCAGCATCCACCCTCGGTGGATTCATCTTGAGCACCTGTGCGCGGGGGAGGCTACGGTATTTCCCAACCGGCGAGGCGGGTGATGTCGAGGGAGTTGCCGCTGAGTTGGACGCTGTCGCCTTTGGCGATCAGATCGATCGCCTGGTTCCGTTTTCGTACTTCACGATCATCTTCCCATATCCACAAGTACATCGCATGATCCAACCGTTTGGGGTAGAGGTTCGGCGCCAGCAATGGGAGGGATGCCAGGTGATGCTACTAATCCTTTGCCAGTTCTTGGTGAGCCGGTGGGCGCCATGCAGTTTCTTCACGTTTTCGTGTGTCAATGTTGGCCCACCCTTTAACTCGTAATCGGGTGCGTCGCCGGCTGTCTTTTTCAACAGGCTATCAATAATCTTGACGATGAATTCCTGAGCCTTGTCGTTCTAATCCAAAAACTCACGCTCGGGATCGCTGGCGCCGTCGCCATAATGCCTCTTGGCGTGGTCTTTATTGGGGCTATCGGTCGACAAGTTGTCATGGTGACTACCGCGATCAGGAGTTTGAGTTTAACGCTGAAAGCGTTCGCGAATTCCAGCCCAGGGTTGCTTCAAACCCTGGGGGAGAAAAACGCATGACAATTGCTGTCGCAACTCTGTAGGAGTTGCGACAGGGACAATTCGATAAAGGCTGTCGCAACCCCGTCAGGGTTGAGTCACATATTAAGTCGAATGCGTTGACCCAGGGTTGAAGCAACCCTGGGCTGGAGTTTGCGAACGCTTTCAACGTTAAAGCAAATTAAGGTGCTCCGCGTGGTCCTAAATGACACCCAACCTCTTGCAAGGATAGGCTCAAAGCTCTGTCTCGCGAATCGTTGTTTGCTCGACAGCGCTCGGTTATCATCGTGCTATGTCCGATCCTTCCATAACCACGCCGCCAGGATTTGATGAGCTTTCGAAGGCTGAACAGGTTCGCTATCTTCAGGCGCTTTGGGATCAAATTTCGGTACATCCGAACGAGATTCCTGTTCCTGAGAGTCATCTTCGACTGGCTGAAGAGCGCTTGCGGCGTTACCGCGAAAACCCCACGTCCTCCCAACCCGCATTTGAAGTTATCGACCGCCTTTCGCAAGACCGCAAGTGAAGCACTACCGATCAGAGGCGGAAGCATCTGTCGAATTTGACATCGAGAGTGCGTTCGGATGGTACCAGGCTGAAGAACCTGGCCTTGGATCGGCGTTTCTTGAGCAGCTTCGTTTGATCTACAGACGAATTTCGGAGAATCCGAATGGATATGAGGAACAACGCTCCGGTATTCGACGCGGGCTAATGCGACAGTTTCCTTACGCTGTTTATTTTTCAGTTGAAGATGAAACCATTCTTATCCTTGCGGTGCTTCACACTGCGCGTGCTCCGGCGAAATGGCAACTGCGAACATACTAACGCGAAGTTGTTGCTTTGGACCTGAGAAAAACGCATTACAATTGCTGTCGCAACTCTGTAGGAGTTGCGAAGGTGGTCCTAATTTGGAAGACCAGCGCAACTCTTTCAGAGTTGCGTCATATATTAAGTTGAATGCGTTGACCCAGGGTTGAAGCAACCCTGGGCTGGAATTAGCGAACGCTTTCAGCGTTAAAGCAAATTAAAACTGAGGGCCGAACTCTTTCCCGGATTATTACTCTTGCTCCGTGATTCTTACGGTCGCTAAAAATCGAAGGTCTCCACCCTGATGCATAGCGAGCGCCTCCCGCGCATCGAGGCCCCGAGCTCCACGTCCCGGCCAGGGATCGAATACACCAATGCTAGTGATATACGGTCCCATAGGCGTTTGAACGTATTGTATTGCGGTGCCAACAACTGCGTGTCCTCTCGTTCCCACAATGAAAGGCCGGTCCTGATCAAGTTCATTGATTAACGTCGAATTGTTTAGGGTCATAACTCGCGCGTCGAAATCATAGGCCCCGGTGAGCTCAGCTCTGAAGCGTTTTCCATTAGCGTCTACCCACGTGGTGTTCACCCGCGATGCGATGTTCCATCCCGGCCCAGACGGCAAATCTACAAGTCTTCCATATAGCGATTGGACGATGGCCGGCTGACTTACGGGATGCTTGTAGTAGCTGAAAAGCATCGAAATTGCCGCTGCCCAACACCACTGGGAACTCTGCTGGTTCTGATATGCGTTCTGCGCGAAACTGTTGAAGTCGACCTGAGAGATACATAACTGCCCCCGGGGGCTTGGCTGGCAAGTAGTCTTCGCGAACGCTTGGGTCGAGGCAACGGTGACCGTCAACAGCGCGGCGACGAGTATCAGACTACGTTTTGGTTCCATGTTTACCTCCATGGCTCGAGTGAGAGCGGGTGAGTGTGGATCTGAATTACTGGACCGCATGGGTGTGAATCAATGAATTAAGATCACTTCATATAAGTATGAGAAAAACCGCCATTTCATTTCAAGCCCGCTACGGCCTGGTGATCTTACCGGGTAATGTGCGAGAGAATTTGGAAAGTCCGCGAAGCTGCCGGCCGCATAAGGTGTCGAAAACAAAAAAGTCGAACGCACGCGAAAGGCGTTATTGATCCTTCGTGTGAGTTCGTTGATCGTATCGGCCGTTCGTTGTCTGAACGATCCACGAACTAACACGAAGGTACGCGAAAAGCCGTCGACGCCGATCGCGTATCACCGACGCTTTCTCGATCTTGCTTTAGAGGTAGTGCGTGTCTTTTTGGATTTGGACCTGGTGGTCTTCGCGGCGCGAGATTTGGTTGAAACTCGCGCGGACGCTTGGTGCGATTGCGTGTCCTCGGCGTCGTCTGTTTGCTTCGGGGCGGGTCCGACTTCGTCCAATGAGGCGGTGACGAGGTCGTTGCTGGGGCGCTGTCCGTCGATGAATGCGAAGACGTGGAAATTGGCGCCGCGTTCGCGAAGAACTTCAATGCGGCCCTCGTTCTTCATGCGCGCCATTTCGCTCATCACGAAATTCTGTTCCGCAATATTCATGTAGCGATAATTGATGTCGAAGGCGAGGCCGGTGGAGTGGGGCGGCGTATCGATCGTCGCTGCGTAACGGTTAACCCTGCGTAAGGCGCGTTGATATTGTTCCGGTCGAATCAAAGAGCTGACCGGAAGCGGACGAGCAAACTGATCGTGGTACCGCTTGGCAATTTCTTCGAGCACCTTCAACGCCTGCGGTCTTAGTGAGCTAAGCATATAGACTTTAAATGTCTCGCGGTCGGCTGCGTCGTCGAGATTGAAAGAGCGACCGCCGAAGTTCTTGGCGAGGGCTTGTAACGAATCGTAATCACGCCACAGTTTCGGCGAACCGGAAGATAGCTCGTAGTAATTTTTGATTAATGCCTGGTTTGCTTCGTTTGATTTCAACTCCTGCTGACGCGCGGCGATCTCATGTTCGAGTTCATCGTGTTTGCCGTTATTCGCCGCGAGCAACTGAGACTGCAGATCTGAAACGTCGTTTTTTAGTTTCGCGTGCTCCGACTCAAGCCGTGTGTAGGCTTCGCGGAGGCCGGCTTCATCATTGAGCTCGAGGTTCTGATTGGCGACATACCGGGTGAACGCGTCACCGTTCACCCGGGCGCCAACTCCGAAAAGGATGTAGGTCTCGGTGACGGCCGGGAGGGGAACCATGTCGCCGCGCCGAATCGTCGCGGCGAGATCTACAAAATCCTGCACCGGCCGCAAGTTGAATTTTTTGACTTCGGCGACCTGCGTCGCCAGGAACCAACGTCGCTCTTCGTAGTGTCGCAGCTCGGATGGGATTTCCATCGCTGCGTTACCCGTGTCGCCGCGAGGCTCCTTCACCCTTTCCATGCTCTGCGCCCAATCGGGAATTGAAGCGCGGGCTGCGACCGCCGTTAACGATTCGCTAGCATGAGGTTTCGGCGTGAAGCGCTTTAGCGTCCACACTCCGGCAGCGAGTGTCGCAGTCACAAAGATGAGCAAAAGAAGATGGCGCGCTTTTAGGTTCATCACAGTCGAGAAATAAGGATCACCCGAAAACGTTTCAAAATGATTATGAAGATTTGGTGCGATGAGAGATTTGCCGCGGGTTAAGGCAGATCGACGCGGATGGGGATAACGCTGAAAGCGTTCGCGAATTCCAGCCCAGGGTTTGCTTTGAAACCCTGGGACCGCGAAATGTAATTTTACCGATTGACGCAACCCTGACGGGGTTGCGTCGGGGTCTGTCGAATAATCCCCGCCGCAACTCTTTCAGAGTTGCGACAAAATCAAACCTGCACTCTTGTACCCAGGGTTTCAAAGCAAACCCTGGGCTGGAATTCGCCAACGCTTTCAGCGTTAAAGCGAATTATGTTGAATGCGGTGTCCCAGGGTTGAAGCAACCCTGGCTGGTATTAGCGAACGCTTTCAGCGTTAGCCGGTATGGCTTCAATCCCAGACGTAGCGCTCGTCGTATTCAATGCCGTAAGCTTTCAAGAAAGCGCGGTACTCGTCCTGAAACGTCACTCGCTTGTGATGCTCTTCCTGGTTCTCAATATACCTAATAACCTCTTCCAAATTGGATTGACTCACAGAGAATGCGCCGTAACCATTCTGCCAGTGGAATTTTTCCAGGGTTGGTGAGAGCTCCTTTGCAAAGCCAGAAGACGTGCGCTTTATCTCCTTGACGACAGACGCAATCGAATGGGTTCTGGATAGTGCAAACAGAGCGTGAATATGATCCTCGACGCCATTGACGATCAGTGTTTCGCAGTCCTCTCCACGCAGCATGTTCGCGAGGTATCCATGCACATCAGTGCGTAACTTCTTGTCTGTGAGAAAAGGGAAACGGTTCTTGGTTGAGAAGATGAGGTGGATCCAGACGCGAGAGAGCGATTGAGCCATTGAGATGGTCTCCTGTGGGAATTGGCAGATCGCGTGGATCTTAGGGCGAGGAAGTTCAGAGTCGTGCACGAACCGCGCGAGGTGGGGATTCACGTAGATGCAGGAGAGAGTAAAGCAATAACGCTGAAAGCGTTCGCGAATTCCAGCCCAGGGTTTGCTTTGAAACCCTGGGTACAAAGTGCCGGTTTAGGTGTTTGTCGCAACTCTGAAAGAGTTGCGACGGTTACAGTTTGCGAACGCCGACGCAACCCCGTCAGGGTTGCGTCAAGAGATTAAGTTGGATCCGGTGACCCAGGGTTTCAAAGCAAACCCTGGGCTGGAATTCGCCAACGCTTTCAGCGTTAAGGCGAACTAAGTTGGATCCGGTGACCCCGGGTTTCAAAGCAACCCTGGGCTGGAATTCGCCAACGCTTTCAGCGTTAAGGCGAACTAAGTTGGATCCGGTGACCCAGGGTTTCAAAGCAACCCTGGGCTGGAATTCGCGAACGCTTTCAGCGTTAAGGCCATGTCGCACGTTTATTTCACTGTCAGCCAGAAATCTCTCGGGTAGAGGCGGTAGAGTTGGGTGTCCGCGCCTTCAACTGATCTCAGATACGCCTCATATGCCGTCATCTGTTTCTCTTGGCCGATAACGAAGAAGTTTCCACCTGCAATGTCCTTGCCCTTCATGCCGTAGCCTGGGAAGACGCGCTCATAGACTTTGTCTTTCCTTTTGAAAAGCTCGGCCGAGAGATCCGGAATTTTACGCGCCTCCAAAATTGCCCGCCGGAAACGCGTGACCACCTCGGGTGTCATCCCATCCGCCATGTTTGAAGCCATAGCTTCGCCACGGTCTTCATATGGCGCCGACGCGCGCGAGCTAAACGCCAACGCGACTACGTATTCCGCCAGCGGTTGATCGAATGGACGCTTCACTTCACTAATGGCAAAGCGCAAGGTCTGCGGCAACTCGGGCGTTCGCTCCGCGTAGTAACTCATCAATCCTGTTCCTGGGTTGCTGGCGATGCCATTGCTGTAAGCAAGGCCGGCGCCGATCGTTTTTGAGAACACTGCGTGAGCACCGCCGCCTGAGTAGAGCTTCGCCGCGAGAAAATTCAGGATGGCCTCGCGGTCCGTCTCCGCATAAGCAGTGAGCTTGGCGGTGTTCATCATCACACCGCCAGACATATTCGGCGCGATCAAGCCGACGTACACAGGTTTCGTAGTGCTTCCACCTCGCGCCTTCAGTCGCGCCTCTATCCGGCGTTCCGCGCCGTAGCTCGCCTTCGCTACATTACTGTTGTCGAAACCGGCAAGCATCGATTGATACGAAGGCTCCAGCTTTTGTCTGATCGCCGACGAGCCGATGTAGAACATGCGTGCGTTGCGTGAGTTCACGATCTGACGACGAACGCTTTCGAGATCCGCCAAAGTCTTCTCGGGTGATTGGGCCAGGTCGTTTCGAATCTCATTGCACAAGTAGGCCCAATCGGCCGCGAGTGACGAGTCGGAAAGATCGCCGAGCGTTTGTCCGAGATCCGCGGCGGCATCCACGGCCAGCGCCTGGGCCGTCTTCGGAAGTTTGCTCATCTCTTCCACGTATGGCTTCAACTCCACCGCGACCGTCTGGGTTTTGTCGCCGCCCATGGCGGCCAACATAGCCTTCAGTTGATCACGAGTTCCTTTAGCGCCGGCGAGCTTCGTCAAAAATGCGGCTATTGCCTTACTGTCTGTCGCCTCACCAGCACTCTTGAGCATCCAGCGCAAACGTTGCGCATTGTGAGTCTGTGTCAGGAAGGAAAACGTCGCGAGGTGAAGCGGGTTGTCCTGATTGCGATAGGCGTCGGCAGGATTACCTACCCACGATTCCTCTGGACCCTGCATCCGCCGTCGTAGTCCGCTCAGCTGTTGATCGATCACGTCACGGATACGCGGCAGGTTTTCCTTACGCCAGTTCGGGTTTTGCAGAACCAGCTTCATCCACGACACCGCGCGTTCGGATTCGGCCACGTCGTTACCCGAGCCCCGAGCTGTAATCTCATAGCGTCGCGTTACCCACGACCCGGTAAATTCAACTTCCAACTCTAAAATCTCTTTGCGAATCATTTCGGACATCTCGTCATACGAGATAGCTTTGCCGTCTTTGATTACGCCGACGTTACGAAGTAAATCGGGAAGGGAAGACAGATATACGAGATCCTTCTCGGGAACCGCATAAAGTCCGAGCGCAATCCCGCTAGTCGCGCCCGTCATGTTGTCGAAAGTAGCAGCGCCTAGTTTTACGTTGCCGACGTTCATCTCCTTGTAGTCGATCTGATCGTCGAGGGTGAGCGGCGGGTTTTCAATAAACTTTGCGTCGCTGTTGGTGGCGAGCTTCTCGAGCTCGACAGTGGTCGCATCGTATTCACTCTTGTAGCGCTGGATGGCGGCCTGATCGTCGCTCAGGTTGTATTTTTTCTTTAGCTCATTGGTCTGCGCGTCGGCCCTGGCTTTTCGTTCGGCTTGTTCCTGCTGGATCATCTTCGGGTTAGCACGCGCGACTGCAACATATGGTTTAGTTTCGGTGAGCTTCCATTTGGCAAGATATTCACGCCAGAAATTCTTACCGCTCGCGAGCAAGTTTTCGGCCTGTTCGATCTGCGGTTTGAGAGTGACAGATTTGCGGAAATCGTTTTCCTCGTTTAGATATCGCGTTTGCAGAAGCCAGCCGTAACCATTGCTGCCGCTGCGGAATCCGAATCCCGGCGGAGTGTTTACAAACTTCGAGAGGTTGCGGCGAGCGGCCGTAAGCGAATTGCGGTAGCGATCGTTGAATTCCTTGAGCTCGGGCGAGCCGTCTTTGAAGGCGGCGACGCGAGCGAACTCTTCAATTATTTTTTGGCGAATCAGCGCTGCCTTATCGGCGTTGAGGTTTGGGGCCGGCACGTCGGAGAGTCCCACAAAAATCGGGAAGCCAGGCGAGTCCTCAACATAGGCATAAACTCCTTGCGCCCCTGTATCGAGTTCGCGCGTGGTGGTATCGATAAATTTCTTATAGAGATTTGTGTTGGCATCACCGGCGAAAACGGTCAGGAAATTATTGAGCAATAGCCTTTCAGTCAGGTTGAGCTTGAGCGTCGCCGGATAGCTAAACATTATCGACGACGGCTGCTCGGCGTTCTGGTTCGGATATTCGATTATGCGAATCGTTCCAGGTTCGGCGGATTTCAGTGCCGGCAACTTTTCGACGCTCATATAATCGCGCTTTCCGGTCGAGGCCTCCGCCTTAGCGAATATCGCATCGAGACGAGGAAGCACTGAATCGGGAGGCATGTCCTTAGGCACCGAGAGAAGCGCTCCCATGTTGCCAAGGTGATAGTTAGCGTCGTGATATCGCTTGATGTCGTCGGGTGTCATTTTGCGAATGGCATCGGGTGCGCCGCCCGCGTTGAACGAGAGCGGGTGAGCAGCGCCGTAGATCATTCGCAAAGAATTATCGTAGAGCCGCCAGTCAGGGTTGTTCATTGAGCTGGTCATCTCGTTATAGACAGATCCCTTTTCTTCAAGCCGCAGTGTCTTGTCGGGATTCTCAGTCACTCCCCAGTTACGTACCTCGCGTCGCACCTCCTCTTCGGTGTAGTCAGGGTGCAGCAGCACATCCATATATTCATTGAAGACTGCGTAAAACGATTCAGCGCCGCCGGCAGTATTGAACTGGTAATTGGTGAACGTTTGATACGTGGACGCGTTCGATTGGGTGAGCGACATGCTTTCGAGCACGTTGATGTTTCGGCCTTTGTTGCCCTTGCCGATTAACAAATGCTCCTGGGTATGAGGTTCGCCCATATCGGAAACAGTGAATGTGTTGGCGTAAATAAAACCCTGTGGAACCGACTGTATTTGAAGCAGATCGAGCGTAAAGCCCGTCCGCGTGTGAATGAAACGCCCGCCGATCGGTTTATCGGTCGCGTCCAGATAAATTGCGTCGGTGCGGAAGCCATGAAGGAGCTGACCTTTGGACAGAGCCGCGTAGGGGTTGGCATCCTGAGCAAAAGTTAGCAGTGGTAGCGCAAAGGCGAGCAGCAAGAGCAGCGCAGAAAAACGAATTAGATAATCCCAGTTCATTGATCGTCTCCGAGTGTAAGCAAACTGTTAGTTTGCGGATTGTGGGCTGAGTAATGTCAGGTTGATTTGTAATGCATCTCCAGCAGCTTTGCCTAAAAAGCGGAACTAGACCTTCGATTTTTTTTTGCAAAGCCAGCAACAGCAAACTAACAGTTTGCTTTACGTTGTCGAACGCAGTTTAGGATTCTCACTTTGAAAAGCGCAATGTTAGAACGCTTTCGGCGTTGAAGAGATCGCGAAGCACACTCCGAAATTTCGTTCGCGCGACGCGAGTTTCTAAAAAGTTACCGCGTCATCAGGCTTGGCACCAGAAAGGGTTTCAAAATACACCCGACATGGGTACAGAACCGGGAACGGTAGCGACCGGGTCACTGTTGATTTAGAAATATCTGAGAAAACTAAGGACTCGAACGATCGCATGGTTCAACATCGACCCGGTCGCTACCGCTCCCGGTTCTGTACCGTCCTTTTGTGCAGCCGCCTTACCCACTGATCAGACATCCCCAAAATTATTGTCTGGAATTTAATAAACTTTTTGGAACCTCGAGCCGCCTAACCCCAAGAGCTATTCCCATTTTCAAGTCGGGGTTTCTCCATGAAAAACATTAAGCGTTTTGTTCTTACTTCTTTCCTCGTACTCTGTTGTCCACTCGCACAACTTTCAACTCTGAGCCAAACCACTCCAGAGAGTGTCCAGCAGCAGACAGCGACTCCAACCCAGCAACTCGACGCGCTGGTGCAAAAAACTGGAAAGCCGGCAGACCCAGGCCTTGCGGTGATGGTAATCAAAGATGGGAAGGTGAAATACAAGAAAGCCTACGGCGTCGCCGATCTCTCTACAGGCGCGTCGATCACCATCGACACACCGATCTACATCGCGTCGTTGGGTAAACAGTTTACGGCCGTGGCGATCATGATGCTGGCAGAGCGCGGCCGGTTGAGTTATGACGACAAACTTACCAGGTATTTCCCTGAGTTCGAATCGTTCGCCCCTACCATCACAATTCGCCAACTCCTTACCCACACGTCCGGCCTCCTGGACCACCTTGATGTGGTAAAGGATAACGTGACTGGATGGACCAATAACGACGTGGTTAAGCTGCTCTTGCGCGAGAACCGAGTGCTGTTTCAACCCGGCGATAAATTCAGCTACAGCAACTCCGGCTATGTTCTTCTTTCGATGATCGTGGAGAAGGTCAGCGGCGAAAGTTTTCCAGCATTCGTGCAGAAGAATATTTTCCGGCCCCTTGATATGGACCACACTTATGTCGCGGTCTCTAACCCTCCGAAAAATCTCAAGCATGCGCGCGGCTATGTCGAAAAGGAAGGGCGTTGGGAGTTAACGGATTACGACGCTTTTACGACGGGCGGCGGAGGCGTCTACTCTTCGTTGGACGACTTATATAAGTGGGACCAGAGCTTCACCACCGAGCGCTTGATAAAGAAAGAGACTCTGAAACTGGCTTCGACTCCGCCGAAGCTGAATAACGGTCGCCCTACGCCGTACGGTTTCGGTTGGATGGCTGAGTTTGCCGCCAAGGGCAAGCTTGCGAATGTTTGGTACGTCGCCTCATTCGGAAATTTCAAAGGGTTCAAAGGACTTATCAAGAGAATTCCCGAGAGACGATTTACGGTTATTGTTCTCACCAATAACGGAAAGTTTCCGTGGGAAATTGTTGAGCTTGCGCAGGAGCTTTATGCGGGGGAAGCGGTGAGCGGTAAGCAGGAGGCGGGAGGCGGGAGGCAGTGAGCAGGAAGCCGTGAGTTAGCGGTGCGGTAGCAGAGAGCTGAAAAGTGTGGTCTTCAGGCGACGTAACGCTGAAAGCGTTCGCGAATTCCAGCCCAGGGTTGGCTTTGCAACCCTGGGAATAAGATGCTTGTTTGTCTCGTCGCAACTCTGAAGGAGTTGCGACAGCTGCGCTGTTACCGCGACGCAACCCCTTCAGGGTTTGGGTCGTTTTAAGATGGGCGCATCTTTCCCATGGTTGCAAAGCCAACCCTGAGCTGGAATTAGCCAATGCTTTCGGCGTTAAATTCAAACTGGGGCACTGCCCATAATTGCTCAAGTTGAGGTGCCCTGCTCGCTGCTGTAGAATTCCAGCAGCGAATCCAACCCGACACAATCCTCCATCGGAAGACTCGTTGCAGTTTGCAACTTCAAGGGGAATCTAATTCATGAGCACTTCAACTCCCACGTACCGAAGCGCCCTCGTCCGCGCAATTCACCTAACACTCACCGCCGGACTGATTTTTGGTCTGCTTGTGCTGTCTCCAACCGACTCGTCTGCGAACCCGAACGGTGACAAGCGCAAGCGGCGTGCGCCTACTCGTGCGGTAACACGGACCGAGGTCAAAGAGGCTGAAGGCAGGCTGGCTGAAATGGGTTATGGACCAGGGCGAGTTGATGGAGTGATCGATGCAACCTCGCGAAACGCTTTAATCGCTTTTCAGAAGTGGGAAGGACTGAAAGCCACCGGCGCTCTTAACCGCGACGTCCTCGACGCAATCACGAACGCATCAGCGCCGCAGGCCAAGGACACTGGCTACAGACACGTCGAAGTGGATATCGATCGACAAGTCCTTCTGATGACTGACGACGACGGAGTGGTCCAACGAGTCCTTCCGGTCTCTTCAGGCAGCAACAAGCAATACAGGGAAAAAGGTGGAAGCGGTCTGGCCTATACACCGAGAGGCCGTTTCAGAATAAACGCGAAGATTGCCGGCTGGAGAAAATCACCACTGGGGCTGCTTTACTATCCAAGCTACTTCAGCGGTGGAGTGGCGATTCACGGGAATCCCTCAGTGCCTAACTTGCCGGAGAGTCATGGCTGCGTGCGCATTCCCATGTCAGCGGCGATTGAGGTAAGCAAGCAGTTGCCGATCGGGACGATAGTTCTCATCTATGACAACCGGGGATTCGTATCGGCAAAAGATTGGGCCAAAGCAGATCGCGAGAAGCAGGAAGCCAGCATTCGCTAGTAAACAGCAGACAGCAATCAGCAAAGAGCAAATACTATTTAGGGAACCGGAGCCTCTCAGCTTCCTCACAGGTTGGGAAGGAGGATTTATCCCCGCTCTTCCGCCTTCGTGTAAAACCAGCCGACGAAACTCTGGAGCTCATTGTTTTCCCAGGAGATTACTCGGGCGACTATGAGCGGGGATAAATCCTCCCTTCCTGACCTGCGAGGAAAGGAAACAAGCTTGATACCACAACATTCGTGATGCTGGTGAGAAGGAAGTGCAATACATCCGGGACGGAACATTTCGAAAAACTGGTCGTAACAACGAAAGACAAGATTCCGAATCACACGATCATCGATCGGTGACTCAAAATCCGTTATCTACGTGCAAAGTCCTGGGGCTCGGCCGCTAAGTCGTGGTCATTGCCGGAGGCGGAGCTGCGACCTTAAGAGGATTGCCAGCTGCCAAGGAAATCAAAAGGCTCGAGCGACCAGGAAGATTTTCGAAGTTAGATGTAACAACCGAAGGGAGTAGATCAGTGAAGTCGCGATTATTAACGTCCATTGCTGCGCTTTGTTTGTGTTCCTTAGTCGTCTCGGTTAGCAGTTCCATTAACGTAGGTGCTGCAACTGGCGATTGGCCTCAATGGCGAGGTCCGGAACGCAATGGAATTTCCTCCGACCGTGGACTGCTAAAGGAATGGCCCAAGGAAGGTCCCAAACTGCTTTGGCAGGTGGACGACATAGGCGACGGTTATTCGACGCCTTCGGTAGTCGGTTCACGAATCTACTTGATGAGCAATCGCGGCATGGAGAATGAATTTGTGCAGGCGCTCTCAACCAAGGATGGGAAACCTATTTGGACCACGCGCGTCGGCAATGTTGGGAATCCAAACCAGAACCCACCGTACCCGAAAGCGCGGTCCACTCCGACGGTTGATGGAAATTCTATTTACGTACTGGGCTCTGATGGTGATCTCGCGTGCCTCGACGCGAAGACCGGCAAGATTCGATGGCAGAAGAACATTCGTAAAGAGTTTGGCGGCCAACCGGGTGAATGGGCCTATGCGGAATCACCGCTCGTCGATGGTGATGTTGTGGTTGTGACCCCGGGTGGTCCGCAGGCCACGATGGTTGCGCTTAATAAGAAGACGGGCGCATTGATTTGGAAGTCGGCAGTGCCGGGTGGCGATCCAGCGGGTTACGCGTCGGCCGTTGTGGTCCAGAGTGGTGGGCGCAAGCAGTATGTGCAGTTGTTGAGCAAAGGCATGGTCGGGGTTGATGCGAAAACCGGTGAGTTTCTCTGGCGCAACAAAGAAGTTGCGAAGGGGCCGGCCCAGTACTTCACTCCAGTCGCGCGCAATGAATATGTGTACGGTGGTGCGCTTGGAGTTGGGGGCGTGCTGGTCCAGGTCAAGCCGGATGGCAGCGGAGATCAAGTCTACTTCACGCGCGGACTGCCGAATGGTATAGGTGGAGCACTAGTGGTGGGTGAACATATTTACGGTACGGAAGCGGGACAAAAGCTGGTAGCGGCAGACTTCACTACCGGGAAAATAAAATGGCAGGCAGACACTATCGGCTGGTCTTCGATAGCCTACGCCGATGGGCATTTATATCTTCACGGCATAAATGGGGAGATCGCGTTGGTGGAAGCCAGCCCTGACGCATATCGCGAAAAGGGCCGATTCACACCGCCGGCTCAGCCAACGAAGAAAAAAGTAGGTCCATTTCCGGAGGGATCGTTTGCGTATCCAGTAATCGCAAACGGGACGCTATACATTCGCGACCTCGGGACCTTGTGGGCCTACGACATCAAAGCAAAGCGATAGTTTGTTAGGCAACGATCCACGAACAGACTCTAAAAACTCAGGACTTTTTGTGCGAGTGATTTGGAGTATGTTCGTGGATCGTAAATGCTGGATTACTCAAGAGGTCCACCACAGAGACACAGAGAACACAGAGGTTGCACAGAGATTTGAATTTAGCCCACGAAACCTCGTGAAGCCCGGACTTCGAGTGACGTAATCCAACCCCCTTAAGAACCTGGCGATGGCTTTTGACGTAGAAGAGAAGGGAGGACCAACATCATGTTTTGCTCCAAGTGCGGCAGCCAGAACGATCAGGACATAAGCTTCTGTCGTAAATGCGGAACGAGTTTGGAGAGCAGCGCGCTTTCGAAAGCTAAGCGCGATTCGAGCGGAGGTCTGACCAGCTCAAGCTCAAAAGATCCTGATCAACTAATGAGCGATGGTATTGGTGGCGTCATCGTTGGCGACGGGTTTTTCATGGCGGCGGTCATGCTCACCGTGATGGAAAGTTCAGTCAGCAGCCCATTATGGTTGCTCCTCTTGATCCCGGCCTTTTATTTCTTCGGTCGAGGCCTTGCCAATGTTCTCCACGCGCGACAGATACGCAGCCGCGAGAAACTCATTGAATTGAATGAAGCGCCGGCAAGCGCAGCCTTGCCTCCACCGCACGCGTCCGTTGGCGATATTCTCAAGAAATCTATTTCCGGCGAACTCACCGCGCCTAGCGTTACCGAGAGAACTACCCGCAACCTGAACTAGTTCAACCCCTTGGAGTGCGCCGCCTTGTCGGCGCTTTGGCCAGCTGCGACTTTGTCGCAGCTTGGTTCGCTAAGAGCTTCATCCGATATTCGGTAGTATTAATGTAAGAGCGCGGCTCGGAGCCGCCGCGCGGGCAAAGCGCCGACAAGGCGGGGTCCCCGGCGCGGCAGCCGCGCTGGGGTGGTCGTGGCGGCGCACTCCAAGGAGTTGAATTTTTTCGAGTGTGTCCGTGAACGCGTCTTATCGTCTTCCCGCTTTCCAGCAAATCAAAGTTGACTCTTTCTGCGAAACAACTAGCTCAATCCGATCGTCGTCGTGAGCGACTGATTGAAGTGTGCGAATCTCTTCCTGAGGTTACTTATGAAACGGTCGGCGATGGGCACATCTCATTGCGCGTGCGCAAGAAGATCTTCGCCTACTACCTCTTCGACCATCACAGTGATGGAATAATAGCTTTTTGCTGTAAGTCTAATCTCAGTGAACAGCGCAGATTGATTCGAGACGATTCGGAAAGCTTCTTTGTACCGGCTTACCTTGGTGCGCGAGGTTGGATCGCAATAAGGCTTGATCTCGAGGCCGTTGATTGGGACACTATCGCCGAACTCGCAAGACAGGCTTTTCAGTCAATCGCGCCGCGGAAGTTGGCAGCGCTCGTCGAATAGTTAATCGCACCCAAATTCATGCTGGAGGATAGTGTAGGACGTGGAACCCAGAGCTGTGCCGATGATTCACGTACCGGATGTGCGCGCCACTGTGGGCTGGTACACCTCGATCGGGTTTGAAGTTAGCGACACCTATGACGATGGCGGCGATGGGCTAAGTTTTGCGATTCTCTCATTTGGAAATAGCGAGGTGATGTTTAATTCAGGAGGGCAACCAAGTGCGGAGCACCGTCGCGAGCTTGACCTGTACATCTACGTAAACGACGTTGACGATCTTTACCAGCGACTGAAGGAGCGAGTGGAAATCGTCGAAGGCCTTCACGACACCTTTTACGGCATGCGCGAGTTCATCATCCGTGATGTCAACCGGTTTTGATTACCTTCGCCCAGTTCGCTTCGACCCAGTGATCCCTATGTTTTTCATGAAGTCATTGCGTCACAAATACATCCGAGCGTGTGTTCAATGTCTTCTGCTCGCGATCACACCCTGCTGGGTCGCAGGTCAATCTCTTGCACCCGACCTCCAGGTGATTAGCGATCGTGTAGTTAGTCATGTTCGCGAAGAGAAACCGGAGTGGAAACATAAAACAGCTACACCTCCCATACCTCCTGGCGGCCAGCCCAGTACCGAAGTGGCGATCCATTTTTGGACCGCGGAAAAGTGCGTCACCGCCGAAGTCGTCATCGAAGGAGCGAGTTTAGGTAGTCACCCGGTTTCATGTGGAATCAAGCTGGCTATCGACCGCTCGCCTTCGGCCAGTGTGGCGCTCAGAAGGTTAACCGAATTTGCCATCAGTGAGCCAAGCGCGATCACAGTACCAGTGGGGGACGATGGATACGCGTGGCGTGGTTCGGAGCTGGTTTTCATTAAAGGGAGGTTTACCTTTTGGTTCGGGGTAAATATGAATATGCGAGTCGGCAATTACACGTACAACAAGGATTTTCTGGCGAAACTTGCAAAGGGGATAGCGGATGATTTGGGGGCGGTCCAGTGAATGGTGAATGGTGAATGGTGATGAGGGACCGGACTTGGTACCGGCTCCGTAGAGCCAAATGTTTATAGAAATCGACGAGAGAATCGAACCAGCGCACCGTTAGGTGCGCGACCTTAGACCGATCACATTTACATGTCGTTCCTACGGAGCGAAGGCGGTCGAGGTACACAGTTCTATAACATCTGGCTCCTACGGAGCCGGTACCAATTTCGGATCCCACATCACATTCACCATTTACCATTCACCATTTACCAGTCACCATTCATCATTCACCACTCAACAGTCACCACATCAATGCGCATCATTGCTATATACGCTGTCTACAATGAAGAACGCTTCATGCAGAGATCTCTTCAGCACATGATCGAGCAGGGCGTTGAATCTTATGTCATTGATAACGAGTCGACCGACCGAACCCTGGAGATCGCCAGGTCTTTCTTAGGTAAAGGCGTTGTCGGAATCGAGACATTTCCTCGACACGGTGTCTTTGAGTTGGCCAAACAACTGCGCCGCAAGGAAGAACTTCACCTCGAGTTAGGGGCCGATTGGTATCTACAGCAAGACGCAGATCAGTTTCGGTATGCTCCCAACCCTTATAAGACTTTGGCTGAAGGCATCGCCGCGGTCGATCAGGCAGGATATAACGCGATCGACTTCGACGTGTTCGAGTTTGTGCCAACAAGCAGAGACGAAGACTATGACAACAATAATTTTCTCGAGGACATGAAGTACTATTATTATTTCAACCCTTGCCCGAATTTTCAGGTCAAGGCATGGAAGAACTTTGGTCAGAAAGTTGAACTCGAATCCTCCGGCGGCCACCTGGTTGAGTTTGAAGGACGGAAGATTTTTCCCCAGCCATTCATTCAAAGACATTACCTGGCATTGAGCCTGCGCCACGCCGTGGAAAAATATTGTCAGCGTGAATTCAGCCCAGAGGAATTGGCGCGCGGTTGGCATGGTACGCGGGGGACGATTCAACAAGACGAGTTCTATTTCCCCGACCGAGGTTTGTTGAAGGAAGTAACTGAAAACAACACCTGGGATACTTCTGATGCGAAGAAGGTGCGACTTCTATTAGGATCTGCCTGACTTATTTTATATTGCCAAAAAGATACCCGCGCTGACTTTGCAAGTGGAATTAGAAGAGCGCGCAAAGGGACGTGCTAAGGAATTGATTTCCAATTCGGAAAAAACCACGCTCATCGTCTTCAGCCACCCGAATCATGAGCTGGCGATCTTCGGTATCCTTCAGCGGCTGAGGCCTCATCTCCTTTACCTTACCGATGGGGGTGGTCGCGAGCGAGTCGCAGAGACGAAGCGCGGCCTCGGTCGAATTGGCCTGCTCGAGCAGGCGACTTTTCTGAATCATAGTGAAGCGACTTTCTATGAGTCGCTCGTTGCTGGCGACAACTCATTCTTTGGTCAAGTTACCGCCCAGGTAAGTGCTGTCGTGGGCTTGTTGAAGCCCGCTCAGGTTTTGTGCGATGCGGTCGAGTTCTATAACCCGATCCACGATCTATCGCTCCCCATCGTTCGCGCTGCGATTCCCTCGAGAGAGAACACGCCGGTATTAGAAGTGCCCCTGGTCCATCAAAAAAATCTGGCGTCAGAGGAATATGAAGTACAGCGTCTGCCAGGTTCGCGACAAGCAGAACAAATAGAAATGCGATTGACGGAAGAAGAACTGGATCAGAAGCTTTTCGCTCGAGAGACTATTTATTTGAGCCTTGCTGATCAGATGGGACCGCTGCTGTCTGAACTGCCACGAGCGCACACCGGGTTAGAAGTAGTGGCCCCGGCGCGCTCGGCGGTCCCGGAACCCACTACCGACCAAATCTTGCGGTACGAATGGCGCGCCGAGTTGTTGCGCAGTCGCGGCGAGTTCAGCACACCAATCACGTACTCCGATCATTACCTGCCGATTGCGTCTGAACTTTTTTGCGCAAATGTGCCAGCGTCTGAGTTAGTAACCCGCTGAAAATCCACGCGGGCGTTTTCCTGGTTTTCCTTAGTGGAATCAAACGATGGATAAGCATCTCGTATTTGTGTATGGCACGTTGAGACGCGAGGCTTCACGCCCAATGTTGTTGCAGTTTCCCGGTTCAAGATTTGTGACCGATGCTACCGTTAGTGGCAGCCTCTACGATCTTGGACCGTATCCGGGATTGGTCGTTAACGAATCGAACTCGTTGGTTAAGGGTGAAGTGTACGAAGTTGATGAGGAGCTATTGAACGAGCTGGATCAGTTCGAAGCGTCAAGCGATTACTTACGGAAGCGGGTTGAAATTTTAATCGGCTCCGAGAAAAAAGAAGGTTGGACATATGAACCTAGTTCTGAAAGCTATTCGCTGAACAGGTTGATCCCATCCGGCGACTGGATCGCTTACACAAGATCGGTACAGAACCGGAAGCGATAGCGACCTCGTCAGTCGGAGCAGTAGCCCGACTGACCCGGTCGCTACCGCTTCCGGTTCTGTACGGAAGTCGGTCGTCCTCTAAAAACACGAATTGTCATCCAAATCTTTGGTGCTCGAACTCGCGCAACCTATCGTAAACTTCTCGCCCGGTCGCTCGATCAATCGCCCTTCGAAAGGAATCTCCATGTACATTTCGCATCAACAATTGCGACGGTTGATTGCCCCGGCGTTTTTGACGCTCGCGTTTCTCAACTCACCAGTGGTCGCTCAGAGACCACCAGACACAAAGCTGAACGCCGATGCGAATAAAGAGGTGGTCCAGGGAGTGATCCGTGCGATTAACAAATATTACGTCTCAGCTGAAGTGGCCAAACAAGTGGAAAAAGGATTACAGCAGCGGTTGCAGAATGGCGATTACAACAACATCACCAGTGCGTTCGATCTGATAGACGCATTGGATCTTCATATGCAGGAGATCAGCAAAGACAAGCATCTTGCTCTTGCTTATAGCCACAAGCCTGAGCCGCTGCTCGAGGGGCGGGACTTTGATCCTGAAACTCCGCAAGAACGAGAAGAGGGCAGAATCGCTGCACAGGAAAGAAATTTTGGTTTTGAGAAGGTGCAAAGACTGGCCGGCAACATCGGCTACCTGGAAATGAACAGTTTCGTGCGTCCCGAGTTTAGCGGCGATATGGCGCGAAATGTCATGACATTTTTGGCCAACACAGATGCCATGATCATCGACCTACGCACTAGTAACGGCGGCTCGGCCGACATGGTGGCCTTTCTGGCCAGTTACTTTTTCAATGAAGAACCAGTCCACCTGGGAGATTGGTTTGTTCGCGCGGAGAACAGGGTGCAGCAATGGTGGACATATCCGTATATGCCTGGCGGCCGTTACCTTGGAAAAGATGTATACATCCTGCTCAGCCGTCGCTCCTTTTCCGCCGTCGAGGGTTTGGCGTCCATCCTTCAGCATCACAAGCGTGCAGTAATTGTTGGCGAGCCGACACGCGGCGGGACGCATCCCGGTAGGTTCGTTCGAGTCCATCCAAACTTTGCCGTGTTTGTGCCCATGAGCTGGTTCATCTATCCCACCGGCACTCCCGTCGTGCCGATTGATCGTCCGGTCTATCCGACCAGCAGGACCGACTACCAGGGAACTGGAGTTACTCCGGACATAAACATCGCGGCTCGGCTGGCTTTGAAACGAGCGCATCTTGAAGCGTTGAACAAGAAGCTCGAAAAAAACCCGGCGCAAAAGGGAAGTCTGCAACCTCTTATTGACACGCTGAAGAAAGACCTGGAAGCGCCGCCTCCGGCGCCTTAAGGTTGAGTCATAGTCGCGCCGCGGTCCAGCCTTCGTGTAAGCTCTCGACGCGCGAAGCGGCGTCATTGCTTCTGATAAATTTCCTTCTCCTGCTTGCGGCCAATTCAAGAAGATGCGGCTCTCAATCATTATCCCCGCCTACAACGAAGAGAAATGTTTACCGCCAATGTTGGAAGCTGTTAGCAGTGCACTTTCGATACTCCCGTATCCATGCGAATTAATCGTGATCGATAACGAAAGCACTGATAACACTAGAGAAATTGCCGAGTCTTTTGGAGCGCGGGTTGTAACGGAAAAGGAGCACAATATTTCCCGCGTTAGAAATGCGGGAGCAGAAATCGCAACCGGAGAGACTTTGATTTTTCTTGATGCTGATACGCTCGTTCCTCAAACGCTCTTCCAAAAGATTGCTGAAGTGATGGAAGATCAGAAATGCATGGGCGGCGCTGTGTTTGTTGAGTATGCGAAGGTACGACGCAGACTAACGGAACTTTATCTACGACTTTGCAAGTTTGGCGCAAAGGTTTTCAACATGAAACAGGGTGCCGCTCAGTTTTGCCGGTCGTCAGCTTTCAAAGAAATTCGAGGATACGACGAAAGTATTTACGTCGGCGAAGACGTGGAACTCTATTGGCGGCTTTCGAAATACGCGAAGCAAAATTCTGGCTACGTACATTTCATCAAAGATCTTAGAGTGACGACCTCTTCGAGGCGATTCGACAGGTGGAGTCTTTGGAAAACCGTCGTCTTCACGCACCCGATTTTCATCGTGCTGTTGTGGCGACGGAAATCACACTGGAAAGACTGGTACGAAAACGCGATTCGATAGGAATCGGTACAGAAACCCCGATATGTAGGTCGGGACCGAGTCCAGGTGCGGCTCTCAACCCATCAATTTCTATTGAGGCTGGGTAATCGCGGCTCTGCCGCCGCACAGTGCGGAAAGGCTCAGCCTTTCCGGACCAGTCCTCTATCTTTTCCTGAGGCTGAGCCTCAGGAAGTTATGGCTCGGTGAACGGAAAGCCGAAGGCTTTCCGCACTGTGCGGCGGCGAAGCCGCATAGGTGAGCCGGTCGCAACCCGACGTGTCGGGGTTCTGCACCTATTTTGAAAATCATATGAAGATATTGATTCTTGGCGGGACAAGGTTCATTGGTCGTCATTTGGTGACGGCGGCGCTCGATCGTAGCCACGAGGTTACGCTTTTCAATCGCGGAACGTCGCACTCACCACCTCTACCACACGTTGAAACAATCAATGGGGATCGGCGCAGCGATCTGGCAAAACTAAAAGGGCAGAGTTGGGACGTAGTTATTGACACATGTGGCTACCTGCCTCGAGACGTCAAAGCTTCGGCTGAAGTTCTGGGTGATTTGGTAGAGCGCTACGTCTTCATTTCCAGCATCTCCGCTTATGCCAATCTCAGCGTTATTGGAATCGAAGAAACTGCCCCCCTTGCTACCTTGACTGAAACGCAATTGGATCAGGCCAATGCGATCGATTCAGCAGGCCAATCCTCGGCAGTGACGTACGGAGCGATGTATGGCGGATTGAAAGCTCTGTGCGAACAGGCAGCCGAAAAGGCGATGCCCGACCGAGTGTTGATCATTCGTCCCGGATTGATTGTTGGGCCGGATGACTACACCGACCGGTTTACCTATTGGGTTGATCGTGTTGCTCGTCGTGGTGGAGAAGTATTGGCCCCCGGTCGTCCCGCTCGTTATGTGCAGTTTATCGACGCGCGCGACCTCGCCGAATGGACCATGCGCCAGATCGAAGGTAAGGAAACAGGCATCTTCAACGCGTGTGGTTTGCCAGACAACGTAACTATGGAAGGGTTGCTGGAAGAGTGTAAAAGAGTGAGCGAAAGTGATGCGTCTTTTTCCTGGGCCAGTGATGATTTTCTGATTCGGGAGAAAGTTAGATCGTGGAGCGAGATGCCGCTCTGGATGCCGGAAGAAAGTGCGCCGCACATGAAGGGGCTGATGAGGATCAACTGTGATAAGGCTATTGGGGTGGGGCTTAGGTTTCGACCATTGAGCGAGACGATAAGGGACCTGCTTTCATGGCGTGGGACAAATGATGACAACATAAAATTGAAAGCTGGAATCGACGCAGACAAGGAGCGAGAATTGCTGAGTAAATTGCACCCACGCACTGATGGGCCTTTGCACAAGAACGGCACTACAGCCCAGTCCGCGTTAGCGGACGAATGACAATAGCCCAGCAGTTCACTGCTGGGAGCAGAGGTAATTTGAGTCTCAGTCCGTGAAGCGGACGGCTGAAGGTGTTGATAACCTAGCGCTTATCGTTCAGCCGTCCGCTGCACGGACTGGGTTCTTTTCGCTCGTTAATCCCAGCAGTAAACTGCTGGGCTATTGTCATTCGTCCGCTTAACGCGGACTGAAAAGCACTTTATGTACAAAATCCCCTGAGTACACTTCACCCAGAGCCGAACGCAGTAAAGAGGTCAGAAATCAGAGTGAAACGTTTATTCTCAATTTTCGTTTTCGCAATTCTCCTATGCCTTCCCCTGGTTTCGGTGCGAGCAAACGAGAAGAAGTTGGGGTTCTCCAGTTTAATTTTCGGAACGAAAGAGATCATAACCAGGATCCAGGACATCGAAGGCACTGACTACAAGCTCAGCCACAAATACACGCTTCACTTCTTTATCGCCGGAACACATCTGTCTGACGATGGCTATGTCTTGCAAAAGAGGTCTGAATTCAGCTCCTATCGGAATCTCACGCCAGAAGAAATCCAGAGGTTCCAGCAGGCAGGTGTCTTGCCATCCCCACTGCCTGCATACTCGATTCCTCTGTTGGCATATCTCGCCGGATATTCACTTTGGATCATTCTGGCAATTGCAATTGCCATCGCACTGCGACGACCATTGATGCGAAGATTGCGCGGTCAGCGGAATTGTCCAACGTGTGGACTCCCGTTGAATGCCAGGGAGTTGCAGGCTAAGGTCTGCGGTGCTTGCAGCACTCCATTCGTCTAAGTCAAAGCGCTAGTGGAATAGGCGGCAAAGTGGAATTCAAATCAATCACCCAGGACGATTATGAGCTTGTGCGACAGTTTCTTATAGACGTGGGCTGGAAGCATCGAGTCGGCACGTCCGAATCGTTTCGCAGAATGATGCAGAAGACGGATCGAACGGTGGTTGCCTGGGATGATTCCAGGATCGTCGGCTTTGCTAGAGCACTATGCGATGGAGTTTCGAATGGCTACATCTCGATGGTGGCGGTTGCTGCCGATCAGAGAGGCAAGGGAATTGGACGTCAGCTGGTCACACGCCTGATGGGAGATGATCGTAATATTACCTGGGTCTTGCGCGCTGGCCGGGGAAGTGACGCATTCTGGGCAAGGATGGGTTTCAAACGATCGGAAGTAGCGATGGAGCGAGTTAGAGATTCAGTCAGTTGAGTGTCAAAGATGCACTGGGCTCGATTATCCATTGGATGGTTTACGGCAATCACTGCCGGGTTATTACTCGTCTACTCTCCCACAACGTTTACAACGGCTGGGCCAATAAATTCCAGAACACCTGATGCACATGTTAATTCGGCCAACGCAGACCCCTGGGTAATATTTGACGCTGACCCCAATCATCTTTGGAATCGCTTGCATCGGAGTTTCTATTCGCGCACCTCACGCGGCGGTCGGGAATACGGGAATGATGAACTCGACCCACTCTTATGGTCTTCAACACAACATCTGTTAAGTGGCCCGTCGTATCAGCAGGCAAAGAAAACGCTCGACGAATTCTTCAATACTCACGCCGAACGCTTGATTTCAGATCCGCTGAAGAAGGTCGTGTTACTGCGCGACCTCTGGGCCGTTTTTGACTGGACCAGCCAAAGAGACAATCCCAGCCCGGAAGTCCGCGAGCTTCAAAGAGGCTTAGCCAAGGCCATTAGTCGCCTCGCTCTTCCAACTGAGCAGATTAAGGCGATGTCAAACAACTACGAACGGGCGACTGCATACAAGAGATCAACAAATGAAGCGCCAGCAGGCGTCTTGCCAGCGGACTTGTTCCAGCCTACTGGACCATGGGTTGAACTCGGCGAAGAGGATGAAATGCCTACTGCCCGCTCCCATGTTTTTTCCTTTTCCGGGCGTTCCATCTTTCAAGTTTTCATTCGTCATCCACAAGGTAGAAATGCGGCCATCGCCTTTCTGAAAGAGTTGGCGGAATTTCCCAAGCCCTGGCTCCGGGACCAACAGAATCCGGCCAAGGTGTCCCCGAACCCGAGGTTGCCGCAGTTTCCCAAAGGAACACAGCTCGCATTCGTCAGACGATTAATGACCATCAACGATCGTGGTGATCTCACTCCGACTAACATCATCGAGAGCGTGCAAATTCGTGGACATCGGGAAATACCTGTCGACATTCCGGACTCGTTCAACACCGACCGGGATCCGGCGCAGCCGTTCCTTGATGTCTCTGAGTTCAAGCTAAGCCGGAAGAAACTTTTCGCGAGTGAGGCTGGGGGATTGCGGGCCGTCGCTCGTGACGAGAAGGAGTTTCCGCTTTTCCAATCTCACGGCATTGATCTCTTTGAATTTGAGAAGACGAGGGGAGGGCCGTTTGAACCACATCTACGTCCCGTGTTGAACTCCTGTTCAAGTTGCCACTTCAAACCGGGAATTCACTCAGTGATGAGTCGCATGCCGAATATAGTTACGCTCAGAGTTCGCGATGTGCGGCGTAATCTGATTCCCGCTTCAGACGCAGCGGAGCAAGCCAACAAAACAGTAAAGTGGAAACAGCGGCAGGAGGATTGGAGACTCTTGCGTGAATTGGCTCAGTGGTCTGCCGTCGAATAAGGCATCAATCCTTGAATTCAACTCCTTGGAGACAGGTATGTTGGATGTCATGGTCTAACGACTAGAATAAGCCAACGGCAAAGAGCTTATTCGAGGAGAAACGACGATGACTCAAGCAGCGCCAATCCTAACCATCATTCCGCGTGACTACGACATTTTCGGCGGACTGGACGTCGACAAGAAAAGCATGGCAGTTACTTTCATAGATCACGGAAGCATGCGAAAGTCATTGAAGCTGCCCTACAATGCGAACCACTTGCTGAACTACACGCGGAAACATTTTCCGGGACAGCGAGTGGCCTTTGTTTATGAAGCCGGGCCGACCGGTTTTGGTCTCCACGATGAGCTGACCGCGGCCAGCCATCCTTGTTTGGTGGTCTCACCCTCGATGGTGCCAACCGCGCCGGGGCAACGAGTGAAAACAAATCGCCTCGACAGTAACAAACTTTCGGAAGGACTGCGCGGCGGTCAACTGCGCAGCATTCATGTACCGACGCAGAGTTATCGCGAGCTGCGCCATCTGGTGCAATTGCGTGACACTGAAGTGGCCGCTTTGACCGCCACCAAATGTCGCATCAAGTCGCTGCTGTTGTATGAAGGCATCCCCTTTCCGGCAGCTAACGGCAGATGGTCGGGGCAGGCCTTGCGTCAGTTGGAGATTTTGCCTTGTAGCGCTGGCGTCCGTTTCAAGTTAGACCGGTTGATCGATGCCTTGCAGTTCCATTTTCAATCTGCGGCCATGGTGCAAAAAGAGATTCGTCGCTTCTGTCAGAACGATCCTGAGCTAAAGCAGTGCCTAAGTTTGCTGCTCAGCTTGCCGGGGATCGGCTCGATCACAGCCACTCATGCTCTGGCCCGATTGGGAGACTGGCGTCTGATTAAGAACGTTCGCTCAATTGCCGGCTTTCTGGGCCTGGTCTCCTGCGAAGACTCGACCGGCGATAAGGAAAATCGAGGTCCGATTACCCGCAGTGGCGACAGTCGTTTGCGCAACAAGCTGATCCAGTGTGCCTGGGTGGCAATCACCAAAGATCCGGAACTACGGGCTTTTTATCGGCGCATCTATGAGCGCCAGCCGCGGAAAGTAGCCGCCCGCAAAGCCATTGTGGCGGTAGCTCGAAAGTTGACGATGCGCATGTATGTCGTCTTGAATGAACAACGACCGTTTGTGATTCGTGCAGACAATTCGATAGCTCCTTTAACCGTAGAGGAGACCGTCGGCCCCCGGGAACGACTCGACGGCGCACAGAACGAACAGCAGTGAACTTCAGCTATTGCTTCGTTTCTGGAGACAGAGTACCCAGGGCTAGCGTATCGCCCTAGTGGGCCGAATACCCGAGAGTGTGACGAACCTGGTTCGTGCCACGTATAGCAGTCAGTCTCTTAGGTTGAAGAGTGTCCAGTGTCAAAGAACAAAACCAAAAACCAAACGAAAAACCGTCCACAAGGAAAAACCAAAACCACTCCTATGTAAATTGACCTTAACCCTTGACATCCACATAGCAGTGCGCCGCCACGACCACCCCAGCGCGGCTGCCGCGCCGGGGACCCCGCCTTGTCGGCGCTTTGGTATGCTGCGACCTGTCGCAGCGATGGTTGATGTGTTCGAACCAGGCGGCGCCGACCGCCGCCGGTGAAAGCGCCGACAAGGCGGCGCACTCTAAGGAGAAGCATCCGAGGGTAGCACGGCGCGCGTATTTGGCGCTTCGATCGCTCGCACTTCAAAATTGAATCCACCTAACCTATTTCTTTATGAGGTCCATTGATGCCCAGAATTCTTAGTTGTCCCAAGTGCAGTTTTGAAACAGAACAGTCCCTCGACAAATGTCCGAGTTGCGGAAGCCGCCTCCAATCAGCCACAAAAGTTCGTGTGCTCGGATGGGTGCTGCTTGTAATCGGAACAGCTCTGGTCGTTTTCATGGGAGGGCTTGGAATTTATTTGGCAAGTATCATCGCCCGGTCGGGAGAGCCGGGGCAGACGACGAGATTTACAGGCGGAACAGAGGAAGTGGCGTTAATAACTGCGATCTTCGGTTTAGTAATCTCGTTTGGACTGGCGAGCATGGTCGGAGGAATTTGGCAGATCAAGTATGGGAAGCCGAACCGTAAACTGATGGTGGCGATGTTTTTGGTAGCGGGAATTCTGGTGGTGATCGCACGAGTGATTAAGATGATGGGTTGAAATCGTCATCACCAATTAACTGAAGTTCTCCATGAAACTCATCGTCTTCATCTTGACGGCGGTCCTGCAACTAGCCGCAGCCGCAGCGGCATTCCTGATCTTGCTGCTGGTCCTGAATGGATATAGTGAGTCGCAGGCGACACCCAGTCTGATTTCATATATCGCTATCGGCATCGGCAGCGCGATGGTCATGGGCATCGCCAGTTCGTCGATCGCGAATCGCCTGGTTGTTAAGAAGTCGTTTTCGCGTGTGGGCGCTTCGGCGCTAGCGGTTTTGGCTATGGCGATCGTTGGTTGGGTTGTCGTGGTTCTGGCGATTGTTTGCGCGGTCGTTGTCGCGGAGCTCGTCCGCTCAATGCGGTAAGACACATGCTTGGAAGGGGTGCAGTTTGAACTTAACGCTGAAGGTGTTGGCTAATTTCAGCCCAGGGTTGTGGTTTCGCAACCCTGGGAGACGAGCCCATTTAGCAAGACGCAAACCCTGAAAGGGTTACGTCGCAGTCACCGCAGGCCTGTCGCAACTCCTTCAGAGTTGCCACGAGACAAAAGGCATCCCATTCCCAGGGTTTCAAAGCAAACCCTGGGCTGGAATTAGCCAACACCTTCGGCGTTCAGTTCAAACTGCACCAGTACTCCTCACCTGCCCGTTTTGTGAACCCTCATTTCCGATGTATCTTTTGTTTTCAGCAGCTACCAAAGGTTTTGAAAGGTCAAGGATTATGTGTAGAAATATCAAGACTTTACATAACTTCAAGCCACCAGCGACGGACGAGGAAATTCGAGCATCGTCGCTTCAATTTGTGCGGAAACTGAGCGGTTTCACCAAGCCATCCAAGACAAACGAAGCGGCCTTCAATCGCGCAGTCGAACAGGTGTCCCAGGCAGCACACGAGTTACTTCAATCCCTTGTCACCAACGCGCCGCCACGAGATCGCGACGTAGAAGCGGCGAAGGCTCGCGCGCGATCAGCGGAGCGATTTGGTTCGCCTCAAGTGGCCAGCGCCAATTGATATTCTGAGGGACAACCGATCTAACTATGACTGATGCTCCGAGTGAGACTACGTCTGTGGTGAAGGCATCTCGCGTAACGCGAGCGATCCTCTCGGCGTGGTTGGTGGCTGGAGTCCTTGACGGGCTCGCGGCTAGCATCAATGCCTGGGTGAGGGGAACCAGTCCGGCGCGCGTTTTTCAATACATCTCAAGTGGCATACTGGGAGCGGCGTCATTCAGCGGCGGATTCGCCACTGTGGCACTTGGAATAGCGCTTCACTTCTTAGTGGCGCTGGGCGCCGCGGTCTTATTTGTCCTTGCCAGTCTGCGCTTTCCGATATTGATTCGCCGGGCAATTATCTTCGGTATCGTTTATGGCATTGCCGTCTACTTTTTCATGAGTCGAATCGTAGTACCGCTCTCCGCCGTGCGTAGGTCTCCCTTCTCGCTGCAGCAACTTGTTATTGGGCTGGTTATTCATATCCTCTGCGTTGGTTTGCCAATTGCACTCATGACTCGCAGGGCACTGCATTCGAAACCCTGATGATTTTGTAGGACAGGCATTCCTGCGGACTTGCGCGAAAACGTTCGTTTGGGGGCAAAGAAGCAATTGACCCAACACAGACAGACAGGAATGTCTGTCCTACAACTTTCGCAAAACGTTTTGTTCACCTGAGAAGGATCTGTCCAACATCGACAGACAGGAAATGTCTGTCCGTCTGATTATGTTTTGTTCGAAGTGTGGAAAAGGGGACCAAACCCCGGAAACATATTGCCGAAACTGCGGAGAGTTTTTGGCAGACTTTTCGAGCAGGTCGTATTTGCTTAGCAAACTGCTCGGTGGTCAAAAGCCGGAAACGCAGGCAACGGTGAATCTTGTAATCAATGTTGTTACCGCATTGATCAGTTCTCTGCTGCTCGGATTTCTAAACGGTTACTACGATGCGCTATATTCTCGAACCGGAGAGTCACCGCCTTCTGTCATATATCTGGTTTATGTTTTTCTGGGGCTGGTAACTCTGTGGCAGGTCTTTAGTTTTCTCATTGGTGTGCGACTCCGGAACAAGATTAAAGCCAGGATACAAGCGGAGCCGCAGCAGGAATCAATATCGAGCGCTGCAAACTTCGAACAGAGGTCTTTACCAAAACCCGATCATGAATCCTTCGTAGGAAGTGTCACAGAGGACAAAACGAAGATACTCGATCAGGTACGCAGAGATTCGCAGTAAACTGCTTTTATGGGCCAGGATAGGGCCAGTTATTTTCTTCCAAGGAGCGAGGATGAAATATTCAAAGGTGATCGTGTTGGCGCTGGCTTTGCTCGTGCCCCAAGTTGTTATGGCCCAGACATCAAGTCGGGCCCAACGAGCGTGGAAACCATTTTTTGAGTCAGTCCAGACGGCGGTAAAAAAACGAGACAAGGCGGCGCTCATGAAAATGATGTCGCGAGACTTCTATTATTTGAGCAGTGGCGGTGATGAGAACAATAATCAGGACACTCGAGATGAGGCTTTTGATTACTGGTCAACGGCACAAGCGGGTTCCTGGGAGATTCTCGAAAAGGCTTTGGCTGCCGGAGCGGTTCCAAACACTGCCATGCGCGAGCCCGGCAACTTGCGTCCGAGTCGTGTCGCTCCGCCGCAGGCAAACGATAAGATCGCTATCCAAAGTCGCAGCTTCGAATGGTACGCCGTGTTTGAGTTTAGAAATAATCGCTGGTATTTCGTCGCCTTCACTGAGTGCTGCGAGTAGATTCTGGATACAGGTTCTAACGGGGACAGTATGTCCAGCAGCATCCAGGCTCGTGAAAGTAACTACGCAACTCTCGCGTCCTCACAGGTTGGGAAGGCGGACTTGTCCCCGCCCATCTCAGCTATAGTCAACGGTGTTTCATTTACAGGTCCTTGATTCTCTTTTGAATTTGAGTCTCCCCACCGAAAAGCGGGGACAAGTCCACCTCCCCAACCGGTGAGGAAGCTGAGGCACCTGTTCTTTCGTAATGAGTAGTGCTGGACGAGCAGTAAGATCTTTCCTGGAGCGTTGACCATCTTCAATCCGACGGATTATCTTCCGCACCATGAATATTAAAAGAATATCGACTGCTGACGCGCCAAAACCCGGCGGTCATTATTCGCAGGCAGTAGTCCACAAAGGACTCGTCTTCGTCTCCGGGCAGCTTTCGATCGATCCACAAACAGGCGAAAAGTTGCTCGGCTCAATTGAAGAGCAAACCGAACAGACGCTGAAAAACGTGGCCGCGATCGTTAAGGCTGCCAACAGCGACCTGAGCCGAATTCTCAAGATGACGATATACGTCGCCGACATAAACTTGTGGAGCGCCGTTAACACCGTCTATGCGAAATTCATGGGAGAGCATCGCCCCGCTCGCGCGGTGATTCCGACCGGCGAGCTTCATTACGGCTTCCTGATCGAAATTGAAGCAGTCGCTGCCGTTAACGATTAGAACTCGAGGTTATCCGAATGAAAAACTTGATGCTGCTCACCATGTTGCTGGTGGCTTTGCCCGTAGCGGCGCAGGACTCTCAATCCATTAGGAACTTTGTGCGAGTTAACAAAGACTTCTGCACCGGTGGCCAACCCAAGCTTGAGCACCTGCAAAGTCTCAAAGACGATGGTGTGAAAACCATTATCAATCTGCGCACTCCGGGCGAACATCGTGCTGAGGAAGAGGAAGCCAAGGCGAAAGAATTGGGCCTGCGATATTTTAATATCCCGTTTGTTTTTCGAGATCCCAAAGATGAACAGGTGACTGAGTTTCTTAAGATCACAGATGATCCTGAGAACCGTCCCGCATTCATTCACTGCACCGCTGCAATCAGGGTTGGTGCTTTCTGGATGATCAGACGAGTCTTGCGCGACGGCTGGTCCATTGAAGATGCTGAGAAGGAAGCCGAAAAGATCGGATTGCGCGAGAGTCCACACCTGAACGAATTTGCGCGCAAGTACATTGAAAAGCATCGCAAACCGGCGAGTTAATTAAGTCGGACCATGGCAAGAAAAGGAGTTCTTAACATGAAAGTCTGGGTTCAAATGTCTCTAAGACTATGCCTTGTTTTGTGCTTCTGCCTGGCGACCATCGTTACTAAAACATTTGCGCAACAGGCTGACTCGCTACTTCCTTTTCATCCACTAAAGTTTGGCGCGTTTGTCATGCGTTTTGATCAAGGCGGCACCTTCAAACTGGAAGGGAAAGGTTGGCCACCGCTGAGCGGAAACTGGAAAGTGGAAGGGTCTCAAGTTGAGATGATGCTCTCCGGTGGTCCCGGTGGTTGCGACGGACCAGGAAAATACGGTGTGCGCAGTGAAGGCACCAAGCTTACCTTTAGTCTTGTCGCCGACGAATGCAGAGTGCGTAAGCTTATCCTGGATCGGAGCGTATGGATCCCAGATTCAGAAAAAGTCATCCTGCCTGAGAGACAAATCCTCCGGACCGCCGGCCAACGTTTAACGCTACGGCCGGATCCGAAGGGCGCGAATGGTAGCTGGCCTTCGTTTCGTGGACCACAAGCGTCCGGTATCGCAGAGCGTCAAAATCTTCCGGACACCTGGAACGCAAAGACAGGCGAGAACATTCTCTGGCGCACGTCAATTCCCGGATTGGCGCATTCCAGCCCAGCGATTTGGGGAAGACGAGTTTTTGTGACCAGCGCGGTCAGCTCCGATCCAAAAGCCACTTTCCGACCGGGGCTCTATGGTGATGGTGACGCCTCAAAGGATCACTCGCCTCATCGCTGGATGATTTATGCGCTCGACAAATCCAGCGGCAAGATCCTGTGGGAGCGCGTGGCCCATCAGGGCGAGCCCATTGAGTTGCGCCACATCAAGTCAACTTACGCCAACTCGACTCCCGCTACGGACGGTCGCGTGGTTGTCGCCTGGTTTGGGTCGCAGGGTGTTCATGCTTACGACGTCGATGGAAAGTTTCTTTGGAAAGTAAATCTGGGTCGCGTCGATGTCGGCGCCTATGACATCCCCACCTACGAATGGGGTCCTGCCAGCTCGCCGATTATTTGGAACGGTCTGGTTATTCTCCAGGTCGACACGCAAGCCGATTCATTTCTTTTGGCTCTCGATGCCGCCACCGGCAAAACAGTTTGGAAAACCGCGCGCGAAGAACTGCCTTCGTGGGGTACGCCTACCGTGGTTGAGACGGCGACCGGACCTGAACTTGTAACCAACGCTTCAAACTTCATACGCGGTTATGATCCACGCACCGGCAAAGAATTATGGCGGCTGGGGCGGAGTTCAAAAATCACCGCGCCAACGCCGGTCTTTTCGGAAGGGATGTTTGTGGTTGCCAGCGGTCGTGGTCCCGAACGGCCCATCTTCGTAGTGAAGGCTAATGCCCGTGGGGATCTCACTCTGCCCGAAGGAAAATCGAGTAGCGAAACAATTATCTGGAGCCGAACAGGTCGCGGTTCGTATATGCCGACGCCGTTGGTTTACAACGGCATTGTGTATGTCCTTGCCAACAATGGTTTGTTTGACGCCTACAAACTGAAAACTGGTGACGAGATATATCGACAGCGGTTGGCTCTGGTTGGCAGTGGGTTCAGCGCTTCGCCCGTTGCGGCCGATGGCAAGATTTATCTTTCAAATGAGGATGGCGAAATATTGGTCATAGCAGCGGGTGAGAAATTCAATCACATCGCAACTAATTCGATGGGCGAAATGTTGATGGCGACGCCGGCGATGTCTGACGGGGTAATGTATATTCGCGCATCCGGCAGTCTCTTCGCAGTGGGACGAAAGCCTTAACTTTTCAAAAGCGGGTTGATATGGCTGAAGACAAAATACGCCGCGCGAAATTTCTGTGGTGGATTGCCTTTGGTGCTCAGGCCATCGTCACGATCCTCGAGACAGTCGAAGGTGATTATTTAAAGGCGGCCAGCGCGTCGTTTCTGGCGTTGGCGTTTCTGATGTTGGCTACGGGAATCAGTGGCGACGGGCCCGAGAAGTCACGTCTGAGCAAGCTGATCATAGTGGTTCTGGTAGCCGCTTCCATGGCGTTGTTAGTCTACCGTCTTACAGTTGGCCGGCCTGTTTGATCTCGGTTATGGCAAACCCCGAAATCACTACCATTCTAGAGATGATCGACCAGGCTTTCGATCGGCGCTCCTGGCATGGCACAAATCTCAGAGGGTCAATCAAGGGAATGAAACCCGAGGAAGCCGCGTGGCGTCCGGCGCCGGGCCGGCATAACGTTTGGGAACTCGTGGTCCATGCAGCTTATTGGAAATATATCGTGCGGCGGCGCCTACTCCGTGAAGAGAGAGGCTCGTTTCCACTCAAAGGTTCTAACTGGATCGAGCGTCCGACCGGCAACGATCTAAGCGAGGCAGCCTGGAACGCCGATGTGAAACTGTTAGTCGCCACGCATAAGACTCTACGCGAAGCTATTGCCAGCTTAACTCCCAAACAACTTCATCTGACGCCGCCCGGGAGCAAAGTTAGTAACTTTTCTATGGTGGTTGGGATTGCCGCACATGATCTCTATCACGCGGGCCAAATCCAGGTGATCAAGCGATTGCGGCGGTAACTTCCGACTGCTGAATCATATGAACAATCAACAGGCTCAAGCATGGTTGCTGCGACTAACAGGCGCGACGGAAATTCTTGCGTTTATCGCCGTCGTCATGCCTCGCTCGTGGATGGAATCGTCTCACTTGTGGCTTGGCATGGGAGTAATGCCCGACGGCCCGCTCATCGATTTCATGATCCGTCAGGCTTCATACGTTTACGGCATGCATGGAGTGTCACTCTTCATCCTGGCGTCGGATGTGGTTCGGTTTCGGACTCTGGTCATATTCAATGGGATCTCGTTTTTGTTAGCCGGCCCAGTGTTCTTTCTGATCGATTATTCCGCGGGTGTGCCTATGTGGTGGACAGCGGTTGATACTTTGGGCTGCGCCTTTTTCGGCGCCGCACTGCTTTGGCTAAATCGCCGCAGCAGCAAAAGCGCTGACGCTTAGGTCAACTCCTTGGAGTGCGCCGCCACGACCACCCCAGCGCGGCTGCCGCGCCGGGGACCCCGCCTGTCGGCGCTTTGGTCGCGCGGCTGCTCTGTGCCGCGCTTTCCCGCTTAAATACTCTAGAAATTTCATGAAGGCTTTTGGGCCGGCAAGCTGCGACTCAGTCGCAGCTGACCAAAGCGCCGACAAGGCGGCGCACTCCAAGGAGTTGCTTCTCATCTCTGCGGCTTATTTCACTCTCTATGATTTCTTACTCACCCAAATGAATTTCTTCGACTACTTCCAGCTCGCGATCATTGCGCTATTCCTTCTGATAATTGTCGTCAAGACTTTCTACCTTCGCCGCCGGAAAATCAATCCAATTGTTATCGGCGGAGGTAAACGAGGATTGCTACTGATTATTGAGATTCTGGCGTTTGCAGTTTTAATAGCGTGGATGGTCGAGATAGTTCTCTATGCAGTTCACAGCAGCTTTCGTATTTTCCCTGCACCGCTTGATTCATCGCTAATCAATTCTCTGTTGACGAAAGTCGTGGGAGTTATTCTCATCACTATCGGACTGATTCTTTTTCTGATTGCTTACGTTTCATTTGGCGACTCGTGGCGGGTTGGTTTTGATGTGAAGACGCCGGGAGCGTTGGTGACTAAGGGAGTGTTTTCGATCACGCGAAATCCAATCTATCTGTTTCTCGATTTATGGTTCGTCGGTGCGTTTCTGATAAATGGCACTTTGGTTTTTCTGATTATGGCGATACTCGCGATTGGGGTTCAGCACTGGCAGATACTTCAGGAGGAAGCTTTTCTGACGAACCTATACGGCCAGCCTTATCGTGATTATTGTGTGCGGACGAGGAGATATTTCTAGGTGATCGATTTCCTGAGCTGAGTTGAGGTTCAGCTTGCCAACTCACACACCAGCATTTCCAATTGCAGCTTCGCGCCTTTCGGGCCGCCGCCGCCCTGTGAGGTTTTGATCGCCAGGTCGGCATCCGCAATGAGTTTGATGCCACGTGCAATCTTTCCGGCGTCGCTTCGTTGCAAGGTATTCATGAACGCATCGCGTTTGGCTGGCGGGCCGTAAATGAGCCGGTAAACCTCATCGCGCCTGCCCCGGTTCAATAGTTCCTTGGCCACCGCCAAACGGTGATAGTTACCCGCGATCAAACCCACCAGCATCACCGGCGCCACGTCGTCTTCAAGCAAACGATGCAATGTTTCCAAGGCGCGGCGTCGATCGCCGGCAACCAGTTGATCCCCAAGATCAAAATTCGACAGCTCGCGGGAATGGCCGATCAGATGATCCACCATCTCGGCAGAAATCTGTTTCGTCTCGAGCGCAGCCGCCGCGAGCTTATCCAACTCCGATGAGAGCGTTTGCAGGTTGCAGCCCACGAGCCGGACGATTTCGCTCAGCACTCGCTCGTCAGCGCTTACCTTCAATTCCTTGAGGCGTGACCTGGCCCAGGTCTTGGCTTCAGCATCCTTGATCGCCGGGAATTCCACAACGGTGCACTTGTCGCGTAAGGATTTGGTTAGCTTTTTCCGCTTATCGAGATCTTCCGCAATGAAGATCATCACGGTGGAATCAGCCGGACGCCCGAGGTAGTTGGCGATTAATTCTTCGTCGGCTTCGCGCAGTTTTGCGAAGTCTTTGATCCGGACCACTCGTCGCTCAGACATCATCGGCATTTGTTCCGCAGCGGCAATAGCTGCCATGGCCGAGTCGGTCAGCAGGCTAAAAGTGGATTCATTAAACTCGCGGAGCAACGTACCGGAGAGTGCAGCCTCGGCAATAGTTTGCGCTGCCGCATCACGAAGATAGCCTTCGCAACCAATCAGCAGATAGGTGGGATCAACGCGGCCGGATTTCAGTGAGCGTTCGAGTTCGGTTCGCGTCAGGCTGCTCATTTGCTGGGCTGAATGGCGTTGGTCAAAGTGGAAACTATGCTCTCGGCGAAACTGCGGGCCATACGCTGTACGGCGGGATCTTCTTCATTGAAGAAGTTGCGCGGGTCGTTGGCAAATTCATATTCGCCGCGAAAGACGAAATTCTGATTGTCGTAAAGCACTCTGTTTTCTGTCTGGTCGCGAACTGTAACCGCAGCCTGGATTGTCACTTCAAACACTCGTGCACGGCCTCGGTCGTCAAGCAATACGCCGGAGTAAGTGAAGCTCTTGATGACACCCTCGATAACGGCGTCTGCGCCTTCGCGATCGCCCTGTACACGCAAGCCTCTTCCGCGACGAATGAGTTCGTTAATCACTGCGTCGGCAAAACGCGATCCGATCTTGTAGCGCAAGGCCTGGTTTTCAAAGGCAGGTACTGCAACAGTTTTGATTTGCGAGGGAAGCTGATTCTTCGTTACCGGCTTGTAACACTCTGCGAAGCCTGAGACGAAGAGGAGCATTACGCCGAACGCAGATGAACGCAGCATGGTTGGGATGAACTTGTTTATCATTAAAGTAAGTCGCGAGCGGTTGAAATCAGATTCTCTCGCATACATTCTCTACACGCAAATCAAACTCGTCTCTTAACAACAGGCATCTCCTTGGAGTGCGCCGCCTTGTCGGCGCTTTGGTATGTGGCGGCCTGACGCCACGATGTCGCCACAAATTCAACTGCATGTGCACCACCCTAGCAGAGCTAACGAGGGGTGTGTTAAGCCAACCGCCGACCAAAGCGGCGCCAGGCCGCCGCACTCCAAGGAGTTGAGCTTTGCGTTCGTCGCCCTCGCGAGACCAGCAAGGCCACTGTTATACTGCGGCTGAACCTCTCGAATCTTCACTATGCCAGCACAAAAAATCACGATTGAAGACTTCCTCGACGAATTCAAGCAACGCCACGAACAGATGGCACCCGATTAAGATCCAGAACCAACAATTGCATCGACAACGCGAACTGCCTGGAATGCAGCCTTAACATCATGTACGCGGACAATGTGAGCGCCCTTCATTATCGCTGCTGTTACCGAAGCCATGGTCCCGTGTAGGCGTTGATCGGCCGGGGCGTGATTGCCTTCTGCATCAGCAAGGATGCGGCCGATGAAGGATTTCCTGGACGTGCCGACCAGCATTGGGTATCCGGGGAAAGCCTCAATGAGTTGATCAAGTTTTGCGATCAGTTCGACATTCTGCTCCTGGCTCTTCCCGAAACCGATGCCCGGATCGACCACAATCGATTCCGGCTTCACGCCCCGTCGCTCTGCCATATGAATTGAGCTGCGCAAACTTCGCGTCACCTCCTGAATAATGTCAGGGACCGGCGGCAATTTATGCATCGTCACTGGGGTGCCGCGCGAGTGCATCAACACCAACCCAGCTCCTGCTTTCGCTGCCTCATCGGCGACATAAAAATCAAAACGTAGCGCAGAGATATCGTTGACAATTGCGACGCCGGCTTCGAGCGCAGCTCGTGCGACTTCGGATTTCGTTGTGTCGATTGAGATTGGAGTGGGGAAACGTTTTGCGAGTTCCGCAATTACCGGCACAACTCTTTGGATTTCGTCTTCCGCGGTGACTGGTGCACCGCCGGGGCGGGTTGATTCACCACCTACATCGATGATGTCGGCGCCTTCTTCAACTATCTGTTCAGCATGGGCGACGGCATTGTCGAAGGAGAGGAATTGATTGCCGTCGCTAAAGCTGTCTGGAGTGATATTCAGCACCCCCATGATCAGAGTGCGTTTTCCGATTGGAAGTTTGCGACCGCCTGCAATGTGCCAGTCTCGAATCATTTTCAGATGATACGAGAGAAGAAGGGAATTAGCGTAGAGGAACGGAAACAGGCGTTCAGAGTACAAGCTTTAGCTTGCGGCTTTCGCTTCTCCTGCGATCGCGGAGCGAAGTCTCATTCGCTACGGCGCAACCTGAAGGTTGTACTCTGAACGCCTGTGATTACAACGTGGATTTTCGCCGGCGCCTTACCACCACTACGAAAGCGGCTCCCATGAGAGCGGCTAAACCACCGGCAATGCCCAGTTGGCTGGAAGTTGGGAAAGACCGCATTCGTAACGCTTGTGCAACGACTGAACCTTCCGCGCTTTGCTGATAAGCCAGGGCCTCAGCGTTTCGGATCGATTGCTCTAGCCGTTCGCGACTATTTGCTAGTAGCTTTAGTTGACTGCGCACACCGCCCAACTCAATGCTGATTTGGCGACGGCGCATTTCACGCAGCTCTTCCGGTTTCGTCGAGCCGACGCCTGCCAGCGACCGCTCGATATTCTCCGGTTTAATATCTTCTTCAAGTTGCCGCGCGCGGCCCTGAAGCTCACTCTCCTTAGCTTGCACGTCGAGCAACTGTAAGCGCAGATTGTCCGCGGTCTGAGCTGCGTCGGGCATATCTTCCGCAACAGCACTCGACGCTGCTAACACCGGAACCAACACCAACAAGAGAACTAAACTCAGATTGCGTTTCATGTTTGGCCTCACTTCTTCCGCGATGCCTAAATTCAAATGTCACTGTGTGAGATATTCTAACGCCGGACGCGTCCAGGCGCTATCTTCCCGCGTGTCCATTGGTGCGAATGACTGTATGAGAACTCACGAGTGCGCCTGCCACAAATTCGGCCACCAGCACGCGACCTTCGCTGCGTTGAAACTCATAAGTGACTGATTCCGGGCCCGCTCCGGATTCAGTTATGGACGTCGGTTCGCCTAACAATCGGACAACTTCTTCAGTCGTAAGTCCCTTCTTCAGATAGGTGCTCGAAGGTCCGATGCGCACGACCCCCGCTTTTCGTACAACCTGCCTCCGAGCACCGTTGCTCTGCGCCGCCACGTTAACCACCGCAATTACGATTGCTACCAGAATTACTAAAGCTTTTAACATCATTATCTCCTCAATCTGTTAACGCGCAATCGAGGGGCCGAAAGGGTCATTTGTCGCGAAAACTCTTAAATTGCGAGGGAAACGCAACGCAAACGGTTAGTTTCCAAGGAAGGACGTAACGTAGACTGTTAGTTTGCGAGGAGCGGAAGGAAGATCCTTGCTGTTGTTAGAATCGTTGCATGGGAAAGCTACCCTCTTGGGTTCCTAATGTGTTACAGGGCCGCTCAGCAGCTTTGCCTCAAAAGTGTTTGAGACCCGTGAAGGTTTGGCTTTGCCGCCGGGTGTGAGGCGGAGGCTGTGCCCCGCCGTACCTGGGCTCTTACCCAATCGGGCTACGCCCGTTGGGCTGGGCTCGACGATTTCTACGAAAGTAATTTTGCGGTTTGGGGGCGTAGCCGCCTGAGTCTTGCTAGGTCGCGTACGGCGGCCAAAGCCTTCGCCTCACATCCGGCGGCAAAGCCGATTCGACTGCTTCTGCGTTTGAGCAAAGCCGGGCTCCGCAAACTAACAGTTTGCGTTACAAACACTTGCTGTCAGCTCTTCGCTGCCTCGCGTTCCGACTGCAGTAATTTCTTCTTGCGTTTGAGCCCCCAACGATATCCACCCAAATTCTTGTCTTCGCGGATCACTCGGTGACACGGAATCACGAGCGCGACAGGGTTCGTGGCGCAAGCACGCGCTACCGCCCTGACGGCTTTTTCCTGACCGATAGCTCTCGCGACCTCGCTGTAGGAAAGCGTCTCGCCGACTGGAATCCGTCGTAGTTGGGCCCAAACCTGTTGTTGAAACGAAGTCGCGCGAATATCGAGAGGAAGCTCAATGGGTCGCTTCTGCTCCTTGAAATGCTTGACGATGGAGGCGACAAATGGAGCCAGCACTTCATCATCCCGGCGTATTTCGGCGGCAGGAAACTCATTCGCTAACACCGTCTGCAATTCCTCTTCTGAACCTCCCAGCGCCACTGAACAGACTCCTTTGCTGGTTGCCGCCACCAGCAATTTCCCTAGAGAACAATCTACGATCGCATAGTTGATAATGGCGCCCCGCCCGCCTTTGCCGTAGGTGGCAGGCGTCATACCAAGCTGGGTGGCCGCGCCCTCGTAGAGCCGGCTGCTAGATCCGAAACCAGCGTCGTAAGTTGCACTCGCAATCGATTCGCCGCTTCGTACTTTCGTCTTGAACCGGTTGATTCTTTGCCCCTCAGCATAACGACTCGGCGAAATTCCCATGATGCTCTTGAACGTGCGCTGGAGATGGAAGGCACTCACGCCAATCTGATCACCAAGCTCAGCAAGCGTGATTAGTTCTCCCTGTTTAGCTTCAATGATCCGGCAGACTTGTCGCACCATTTCGATCTGCGGATCTGCTGCCTGTGCCTGCTGCGGGTGACAGCGAAGACACGCACGAAAGCCCGCTTGTTCAGCAGCCTCAGGAAGTGGGAAAAACGAAACGTTCTTACGCAACGGTCGCCGCGATGGACACGACGGTCGGCAATAGATTCCGGTCGAGCTCACGGCAAACACAAATTGGCCATCTGCTCGCGCGTCTTTGCTGGTCACCGCTTGCCATTTCGCCTCATCCGCGTCTGGCAAAAGATTAATCTGTTCCTTCATTTGCGCACTCATCATATCACCGCCTTTTAGCATAGCTTTCATTGGAAACAGGACGAATATTAGTGATCCGGCCGGCGCTGATCTATCCGGTTCTTGCGGTTGTATTCGTGAGCAGTAAGCAGTAAGCAGTAAGCAGTGAGCAGTGAGCAGCATCGGGCAGTCGGTGAGTCATTGGTCGGTTTCAGGGTATTGAGCGTATTGTGGTTAAATTAGCCACACCCTACAGACAAACAAGACTCCGCTACAAGATCTTGTAATCAGTTCGAGAGGCTAAGCATGATCAAGCCACACAAACGATTACTTGCATGGCGGAAGAGCATGGACTTGGTCGTAAAAATCTATGACTTAACCCGGAGTTTCCCCAGGGAAGAAGTATACGGACTCTCCTCACAGATGCGCCGCGCGTCTATATCGGTGCCTTCAAACATAAGCGAAGGGGCAGCAGGACGCTCGGCACCTCAGTTTCAGAATTTCCTTTCAATGGCGATTGGTTCACTAAATGAAATTAGCACCCAACTTGAAATAGCTTATCGTGTCGGCTACCTTGACAGAGATAAACTTTTTGAAGCGGAGAAACAGGTGGATGAGTGTTTGGCGCTGACGTATGGACTGCGAAAGAGTCTGGGTAATCGATGACCAGAATACCTGACGCCTGCTCACTGCTCACTGCTTACTAATTTGACAGATTTTCTCGAAGGTCTAAATCCCGAACAACGCGAGGCCGTTCAGCATACTGAAGGCGCTCTTCTGATTCTCGCCGGCGCAGGCTCTGGCAAAACCCGTGTCATCGCGCATCGAATTGCCTACCTAATCGCCGAGAAAGGTGTGGCGCCGTGGAACATTCTGGCAGTTACTTTTACAAACAAAGCGGCCCAGGAAATGCGCCAGCGCGTTCAGCGGCTGGTGCGCGACCAGGATCTGCCGAGCCCCCCGCTTGTTTCCACGTTTCACAGTCTCTGCGTTCGCATCCTTCGTCAGGACATCGAGAAACTGAACGACAAATACACAAGCACCTTTACGATTTATGATCAGGACGACTCCGCCAGGCTGATCAAAAACTGCATCAAGGATCTCGGTTACGACGAGAAGTATCTCGGCGTGCGAGCCACTCAGAGCATCATTAGCTCAGCCAAAAATCGCGGTGAGGATGTTGACGCATTTGCCGCGCGCGCGGATTACCAGGACGAGCGTCGGGCCGCGATCGCACGTGTGTACAAGACCTATGAAGAACGGCTCCATGCCAACAACGCTCTCGACTTCGACGACCTCTTAATCAAAACCGTTAGGCTGCTGCGCGAAGTTCAAGAGGTTCGCCAAAAATACAACAACAAGTTTCGTTACATCCTGGTTGATGAATACCAGGACACGAACTCGCTGCAGTTTGCTTTGATCAGTCTGCTCACCGAAAAGCAACAAAACATTGCGGTCGTGGGTGACGAGGATCAGTCGATCTACAAATGGCGCGGCGCCGACATCACTAACATTCTGAATTTCGAAAAAAGTTTTCCCAATACCACAACTATTCGGCTTGAACAGAACTATCGCTCAACTCAGACGATCCTCGATGTGGCTGGTGCGGTGGTCCGAAACAATGTCGAGCGCAAAGGAAAGAAGCTGTGGACTTCAAATCCGCAGGGCGATCGGGTGCGTTACTACCAAGCCCTTGACGCGGACGCTGAAGCTCGCTGGGTCGCATCGAAGATCGTTGAGCATCGCCGCGATGAATATGATGTGCGCGCCGCAGTTTTATATCGAACTAATTCCCAATCGCGAGTTTTTGAAGAAGCAATGCGACGGGCGGGTTTGTCCTACAACATAGTTGGTGGCTTTTCTTTCTACGAACGGATGGAAGTGCGCGACATCATCGCCTATCTCAAGTTGGCTTTGAATCCCAACGACTCTATTGCGCTACAGCGAGTTATTAACAGTCCGGCACGCGGGATTGGTAAGCAAACACTTGAAGAGCTGGCTCGGCGCGCGAACGATTTTGGGCTTTCGCTTTGGGAAACTATCGCCACCACGATCGAGAAGCCAGATAACCTCAGCATGAGGGCTGTGTCCGCGCTCAGAAGTTTTCGCAGGATTATTTTGCGACTAGCCGACATGGCGGGCACAGTCCAAAGTCCAACGTCCAATGTCCAAAGTCAAAACGCGGCGTCAGTTGGAGACAATCGGGTCAATAACCAGCGAGTAATGGAAACTGTGCGCGTATTAGATTCCGATTCGCCGGTCTCTGACATCGTCAAGGCTGCAATTCTAGACACCGGCTACGAAAACGCGCTCAAGGGAGAAAAAACTGACGAAGCTGAAGCTCGATTGGAGAACCTTCAGGAGTTAGTGAACGCGGCCATCGATTACGACGAGCAGGGGATTGAAGGCTTGCGCGAGTTTATCGATCATTCTGCGCTGGTATCCGACGCGGACCAATACAAAGAGAACGCGCCCGTGACTCTGATGACAGCCCACTCGGCGAAAGGTCTTGAGTTTCCTCTTGTCTTTATTGTTGGGTTGGAAGATGGACTGTTCCCCCATTCACGATCCGCAACTGATCCAGCCGAGCTTGAGGAGGAGCGCCGCCTCGCTTATGTAGCCATGACGCGCGCTGAGAGGTTCTTGTATGTCACTCACGCAATGAAGCGGCGCGTTTATGGTGAAGAGCTCGCTTCGGAGCCATCACAGTTTTTGAATGAGATGCCCCTCGATTTGATGGAAGATCTTTCGATGGGGAAATCGTGGCTGTCGTTTGCGCGCGGTTCATCGGCAATCGATTACGAACACGGCGAGTATCGCCGTACCGAAGATAGCGGATATCGAAAAGAGAAGAATAAATATACGGGCAAGACCTATGACAGCGCAGACTCCATCGCCGAGTTTTTCAAGCAACGAGCAACGCAATTGGGAAACACGCGCGGTTCCACACCGTTGCCCGCAAGCCAATCTGCTTCAAGTTCTCGATCAAGTTCTTCCTCAACTCGGTCCGGATCGAATCCGGTTTCTTCAGGCAGCGCCCGGGCGCCAGTCGCAGATGACTCACCCTCCGACTTTACGCCCGGTAGCTACGTCAAACACGCTAAATACGGACGTGGTTTGGTGCTGCGACGCGAAGGCGTGGGCGACTCCCTCAAGTTGACTGTGACCTTTCCCGGCTTCGGCCAAAAGAAGCTGGTCCAGAAATACGCCGGCCTGGAAAAAGCTTAAATCCTTTCAACCAATCGTTCGCATAATCCAACTCCTTGGAGTGCGCCGCCTTGTCGGCGCTT
>DATEPB010000065.1:0-13259 GCA_035273425.1 Pyrinomonadaceae bacterium
CTGAGCCTCAGGAGCTTAAAAGCGGGGTAAGCGGAAAGCCATAGGCTTTCCGCACTGTGCGGCGGCGAAGCCGCAAAGAGAGAGTTGCCGCCGGAAGGGGTGGCCACGGAGTGCCTACATGGCAACCCCCGGTTGGGGTACAGAGCACTGAAGATCATAGGGAAGGTTTTTAAGGAGAAATCAATGCAAACGCTTTGGCAAGACCTGCGCTACGGCGCGCGAATGTTAACCAAGACACCAGCAGTGACGCTGGTGGCCATCATCGCTCTAACACTTGGCATTGGAGCCAACACTGCAATCTTCAGCGTGGTCCATGCGGTGTTACTGCGCTCGCTGCCATATGAGGATGGCGAGAGATTGGCGATGGTGTGGGAACACCGCCGGGCCGGCAAAGGCAACCCCCAGAATGTAATCAACCTTGGCAACTTCCTCGACTGGAAAGATCAGAACACTGTGTTTTCTGACATGGCAGCGTTCTTTGATCGAAACATCAACCTGACTGGGAACGGCGAGCCCGAAGAGATTCCTGGACAGCTCGCTACCGTAAATCTGTTTTCGGTTCTTGGGGTGAAGCCCATCTACGGTCGTACGTTTCTGCCTGAAGATGGCAAAACTGGTGGTCCAAACGTAGTAGTAATCAGTCACAGCCTTTGGGAACGTCGATTCGGCGGCGATCCGCAGATCGTCGGTCGCACGGTCACGCTCGACAATCAGCCAAACACCATCATCGGTGTCTTGCCTCCGAATGTTGGTTGGCATGTAGAAAAAGGCTCCATGATCCGGAAAGCGCCGGAGGTGTGGGCACCGTGGCAGTTCTCGGATGCGGTGCGTGGACGTCGCGGCAGATTTGCGCGCGCCGTCGCCAGGCTCAAACCTGGTGTTACTCATGAACAAGCGCAGAATGAGATGAACCTTATTGGCGCGCGGTTAGAGCAGCAACACCCGGAGTTCAACACCAACTGGGGCATCAACGTGGTCCCCTTGCGCACACAGTTTACGGGAGAGATTCGCAAGCCATTGATGATCCTGCTGGGTGCGGTTGGGTTTGTCTTACTCATCGCGTGCGCAAATGTTGCGAACCTTCTCCTGGCCAAAGCCGCGACTCGCAAAAGGGAGATCGCCTTACGCGCTGGTCTCGGTGCCAGCAGGTGGCGTATTGCGCGTCAACTTCTAACTGAAAGCATCCTCTTATCAATCGTGGGAGGAGCGTCCGGGTTGCTACTCGCGTGGTGGGGCACCAAGGCGCTCATCGCGATGAGCCCCGCCGGTTTGCTCGATGCGCGCAACGTGTCTGTGAATCTCACCGTTCTCCTCTTTACGCTCGGATTGACCTTACTCACCGGCATCATCTTTGGCATGGTTCCAGCCCTGGAAGCGACACGTTTTGATCTTAACGATTCGCTGAAAGAAGCCGGGAAAAACCTGGGTGGCGGCGCCCGCAGTCATAAATTGCGAAGTGCCTTTGTGATTACGCAAGTAGCGTTGGCCCTGGTGCTGCTGGTTGGTGCGGGCTTGTTGCTCAAGAGTCTAAATCGCTTGCAGGCAGTTGAGACGGGGTTCAATCCCGATAACTTGCTCACGATGCGTTTAAACCTGCCTGATCAAACATACGACCAGGAACCCAAGATTATCGATTTCTACAAACGCGCCGTGGACCAGGCGAAGGCAATCCCCGGTGTTGAGTCTGTAGGAGCGATTAACTACCTGCCTTTCGATGGACCACACTCAGGGACGCGGTTACAAATTGAAGGCGACCCGCCGCGACCCGCAGGCCAGGATCTCACTACCGGAGTGATCGTCACGGACGGGAACTATTTTCAGACCATGCAGATCCCACTCAAGCGCGGCCGTCTGTTTACGGAGCAAGAGACTTCCGAAATGCGTCACGTCGTCGTGGTTAACGAGATGTTTGCCAAGGTCAACTTTCCGGGTAGAGACCCGATAGGGCAACGCGTCACCATCAATATGAAGAATGAAAACGTGCCCTCAGAAATTATCGGCATCGTGGGTGATACGAAACATCTTGGGTTGGATACCGAACTCGAAGAGTTGGCCTACTGGCCACATCCTGAATTGGTCGACTCTTCGATGACGATCGTGATGCGAACCAAGGGAGATGCGGCGAGTCTGGCGCCCGCAGCCCGTAATGTGGTTCGCAACCTTGATCCGGAACAACCGGTGGGCCAGGTCACCACGATGGACAACTTACTGGCTAAAGCTTCCTCCGCTTCGAAGTTCAATACTGTACTGCTCACGGTGTTTTCCATCGTGGCCCTGGTGATGGCAGCGGTCGGGATCTACGGAGTGATGTCGTATTCAGTTTTGCAGCGAACTCACGAAATCGGTGTGCGCATGGCGCTCGGCGCACAACAAGGCGACGTGCTGCGCCTGGTGGTGAAGCAGGGAATTGCATTGGCCTTGATGGGAGTTGCTGCTGGGTTGCTAGCGTCGTTTGGCTTGACGCGATTGATGGCGAGCTTGCTTTTCGAAGTTAAGGCGACTGACTCGACAACCTTTGCCGCCGTAGCGATTGGACTGTTTCTGATTACTTTCCTGGCGAGTTACATCCCGGCACGGCGGGCAACGAAAGTAAATCCGCTGGTGGCGCTGCGGTATGAATAGGCGGAAGCAGGTTTACGTTTCGGATTGATTATTAATGAACTTTGAGCTTTGTCCGTGGTCAGTGGTCAGTTGCAACTAATACTTGAGGCAGAAATGCAAGAACCACTAACAATGCCGACAACTGACAACTGACAACTGACAACTGACAAAGCACAAAGTACAAAGCACAGATTAGGAGTAGAAGATGCTAACAACACTGTGGCAGGACGTGCGTTATGGCGCACGAATGTTACTTAAGAATCCAGGTATCACATTCATCGTCGTGCTCGCGCTGGCGCTGGGTATTGGCGCAAACACGGCAATTTTTAGTGTCGTTAACGCGGTCCTGCTAAGCCCGCTGCCTTATGAGGAATCTGATCGGTTGGTGTTTCTCAACGAGAAAAGTCCGGTGTTGGATGAGATGTCGATCTCCTATCCAAATTTCACCGACTGGCGAAATCAGAATCAGGTCTTCGAAAAAATCGGTGTCTATAACCGCAGCAGCTACAACCTCACTGGTTGGGGTGAAGCCGAGCGAATTACCACCGGGCAAATGTCTGCCGATCTGTTTTCAGTCCTGCGGGTGAACGCATTGCACGGGCGCGTCTTCAATAACGAAGAAGACAAGCCAGGTGGAAATCCAGTCGTCGTGCTCACATATCCACTGTGGCAACGTCGTTTCGGTGGTCAGCTCAGCATTATTAATCAGCCAATCACTCTTAACGGAAAGAGCTACACGGTCATCGGCATCATGCCGCAGGGTTATCAATATCCCAGTCGGGTGGAAATGCTTGTTCCGGTGGGCCAGTTGTCAGACCAACCGAGCTGGCTATCGCGCGGCAATCACCCCGGCCTCTATGGCGTGGCGCGTCTCAAGCCGGGCGTAACCTTTGAGCAGGCGGACGCCGAGATGAATCTCCTCGCCGCTAACCTCGAGAAGCAGTATCCCGACAGCAATGCCGGCAACCGCGTGAGGATGCGGCCGTTGTTGGAGGTGTTCGTTGGTGACGCGCGCCGCGCGCTTTGGGTGCTTTTCGCTGCCGTTGCCTTCGTCTTACTAATCGCCTGCGCCAACATCGCTAACTTACTTTTGGCGCGTGCAGCTTCGCGTCAAAAAGAGATGGCGATCCGAGCGGCAATGGGCGCGGGTCGCTGGCGCATCGCGCGCCAAATGCTCACCGAGAGCATCCTCTTGAGTTTGATTGGGGGCACGCTTGGGCTGCTGTTTGCGCAGTGGGGCATCAAGCTGATTCTTTACATCAGTCCCGACGCTATTCCTCGATGGCGTGAGATCAATCTTAGTTGGAAAGTGCTCGCCTTCACCATTGGCGTTTCGTTTATCACCGGAATTCTGTTTGGACTAGTGCCCGCCTTGCAGGCGGGCGATGTCGACGTTCATGAAACGCTCAAAGAGACCGGACGGGGAACTGCGAGAAAGCATTGGCTCCGAAGTTCACTCGTGGTGGTGGAAGTTGCGACCACCTTGGTTCTGCTGATCGGAGCCGGATTGATGATTCGCAGCTTCTATCGTTTGCAGAGTGTGCATCCTGGTTTTTCATACGAACACCTGACGAGTTTCAGTGTGTCGTTGCCGGTGAAGAAATACGAAACCGAACAACAGCGCGTCGCCTTCTTCAACCAGCTGCTCGAGAACATTCGCGGTTTGCCCGGGGTTGAAGCCTCCGCGGCCGCTTCCGGATTGCCACTCGGTAACAATGGTTCCCAAACCTCCTACACTATCGAAGGCCAACCCCCACCGCCTAAAGATCAAACGCCGTTAATGGAATTGTCCCTCGTAACGCCAGATTACTTTAAGGCGATGAACATTCCGTTGAAGAGCGGCCGTTTCTTCACCGATCGCGACGACCGGTCCTTTGTGGCAGGCAAAGACATGAGCAAGTTAACCGAGCCGCAAAGAATGATGGCTGGTCTAAACACAATGGTGATCGACGAGGAGTTTGCCCGTCGACACTGGCCTAAAGGTGACGCGGTCGGCCAACGAATCAGGATCGGTGGCCACGATCCAACAGCGCAGGTAGTAACAATTGTTGGCGTCGTCGGGCGCGTAAAGATGGAAGGGCTCAGCACCGACTCAAACCGGGTGCAAGGTTATTGGCCCTTCGCCCAAATTCCTGACAACGACATGACGGTGCTGGTGAAGGGTCAGTCTGATCCGAACCAGATGATTAACTCGATACGTCAGCAAGTGAAAGCTGTTGATCCCGATCAGCCGATCTACAACATCCGCACAATGGATGAGATCCGTGCCGAGTCGGTAGCGCCGGAAAGACTAAATTTGACGTTGCTCAGTATTTTCGCGGGCATTGCCTTGGTGTTGGCCATCGTCGGGATCTACGGCGTGATGTCTTACACGGTGACACAACGCACGCACGAGATTGGAATTCGCATGGCCATTGGAGCGCAGCCACGTGACGTCTTCAAGATGGTGATAGGGCAGGGAATGCTGCTGGCGTTGATCGGTGTGGGCATTGGTCTGGTCGGCGCGTTTGCGCTCACCCGATTGATGACGACGATGCTCTTCGGGGTAGCACCAACCGATCCAGCGACGTTTGCCGCAATTGCGATCTTGTTGACCAGCGTCGCGCTTGTTGCCTGTTACATCCCAGGCCGCCGCGCAACGAAAGTCGATCCCGTAGTTTCGCTTCGCTATGAGTAGTTAAAAGCCGGATGAATCGGACAGGATTTACAGGATTAACAAGATGGTCTGACGAGGGAACGAGAATTTAGGGAGATAGAACATGTTTGATTCACTACTGAGGGACATTCGCTACAGCGCTCGCACTTTATTAAGACGCCCGTCGTTCACTTTGATCGCACTGGTGATCCTGGCTCTGGGCATCGGTGCGAACACGGCCATCTTTACCTTGATCAACGCCGTAGTACTGAAACAATTGCCGGTGCCCAAACCGGACGAGTTGGTGCTGTTTAATGATGCCGCCGGCGAAGGCACGCGGGTATCGGATGGCGATCTTCAGCCGGGCCCCTGGGACTATTTCTCTTATGCGTCCTACCGTTACCTTCGTGAGCACGACAAATCGTTCCAGGAGCTGAGCGCGTTCCGCAGTGGCGAAAGCCGCGTTAGTGTCCGGATTGGCGGAGCTCAGACGGGTGAAGCTCCTGAACGCGCTTCAGGTCATCTGGTCTCAGGAAACTACTTTGCGGTGCTTGGTGTGAACGCACTGAAAGGGCGCGTGCTGACTAACGAAGACGATGCCCCTGCAGCGCAACCGGCAGCGGTACTTAGCAACTCCTATTGGCAGAAGCGACTCAACGGCGATCCACAAGTCGTCGGCAAAACCCTGTTGCTTAACGGCAACAGCTTCACCGTGGTTGGGGTCATGCCTCCTGAGTTTTTCGGCGCCAGGATCCGCCGCGCGCCAGATTTTTGGGTGCCGCTTGCTTTCCAGCCGCAGATTGAAATGCGCCCATCCTATCTCGACAGTCCAACCCACTTTTGGTTGAACATGATCGGCCGGCTGAAACCCGGCGTCGGATTGCAGCAGGCACAGGCGAGCGCAACGCTCGACTTGCAACAGTTCCTAACCGCTCAATCAGGCAGTCAACTCACCCCTGAGCGTTCAAAGGCAATTCAGAACAGTTACGTTTCGCTATCGTCAGGTGCGCGAGGGATTTCGGGCTTACGAAAGTTTTACGCGCAGGCGCTCAGCATGTTGATGGTGATCGTCGCGCTGGTTCTACTGATTGCCTGTGCAAACGTAGGCAATCTGTTGTTGTCACGCGCAGCAGCGCGACAGGCGGAGATCTCACTGCGGCAGGCACTGGGCGCAAGCCGCTGGCGTTTGATGCGGCAACTGCTCACCGAAAGTCTGCTATTAGCCGTCGTCGGCGGGCTCGCTGGAATAATGCTGGCCCAATGGGGCGTTAGCATAATGGTGAGCCGGCTGGCTGCAACTTCACCGCTTGATGTTAAGCCTGATGCCTCGGTTTTGTTCTTCACCCTCGCCGTTTCGCTGCTCTCCGGGGTGCTCTTTGGCATCGTGCCTGCTCTGCGCGCTACTCAGCTTGATCTGAGCGCAGCGCTAAAAGAGAAAGCAGCCGTTGGCCGTAAGCGCAGATTTAATTTTGGTTCGGCGCTGGTGGTGGTGCAGGTGGCGGTCTCGCTCATTTTGCTGGTGGGCGCGGGATTGTTTGCTCGCAGTCTGATCAATATGCAACAGGAGGATTTGGGTTTTAATCGCGATAACGTTTTGCTCACCAGCGTTGACACGCGCCTGGCTGGTTACAAACCCGCTGAGTTGCCTGATGTTTACCGGCGGCTTTACGAGGAATTGAACGCGCTGCCCAATGTGCGCTCTGCAACTTTTGCCACTGTGAGTCCAATGTCCGGTAGCGATCGATCCAGCAATGTGACGGTTCGCGGATACGTCCCCTCTCCCGGCGAGGATCTGATAGTTTCGGACCTGATGGTGGGCCCGCGCTTTGCCGAGACTCTTGGAGTACCTCTCCTATTGGGTCGCGAGATAGGCGTGCAGGATACTCTCGCCTCGACTCGGGTGGCGGTTGTCAACAAGTCATTCGCCGACGCGTTCTTTCCCGGCCAAAATCCCGTTGGTCGCCGCGCCACATTTAACGATGATTCGGATAAAGAGGACTTTGAGATTATCGGTGTCATTGGTGATGCGAAGTATGAGAGCGCCAGGGACAAACCAAGTCGGACCGTTTATCGGCCGCTCTTCCAGGTACAAGACCAGGGTGCTTTCACCAACGTCATTGAATTGCGCACCGATGGAGACCCCCTCAATCTGACTGGGCCGGTGCGCGCCGCAATCTTGCGGGTAAACGACAAGATCCCGATCCTCCCGTTTAGTACCCTCAGCATACAGACCGACGAGTCGCTGAAAGAAGAGAAGCTGATAGCTCAACTCGTCAGCTTCTTTGGATTGCTGGGCCTTCTGCTTTCGTGCGTTGGCCTTTACGGAATTATGGCCCACTCCGTGGTGCGCCGGACAAACGAGATTGGCATTCGCATGGCTCTGGGTGCGGAGCGCCGCAACATCATTTGGATGGTCCTGAGGGAGAGCCTATTGCTGGTGGCTATCGGCTTGGCGGTAGGTGTGCCAGCGGCGTTGGCGGCGGCCCGTCTGATCTCCAATCAACTGTTTGGGCTGACCCCAACCGATCCGTTGAGCTTGTTCACGGCCGTCCTTCTTCTCACCTTCGTAGCCGCGTTGGCTGGATATGTTCCAGCCAGGAAAGCATCGAGAGTAAATCCATTGATAGCGCTTAGATATGAGTAGACGGAAGCGGCTCTTTGTTTCCGATTGAATATGAATGTGCTTTGTACTTTGTGCTTTGTCCGTTGTCAGTTGTCAGTTGTTCTTAGCTCGTAACTAGCCCTACTTGCGGTGGAAATTCGAACTACGACTAACACCAACTGACCACTGACCACTAACAACTGACCACTGACAACGGACACAAAGCACAAAGGACAAAGAATTTAGGGAGGACAGAAATGCAAAGGCTTTTACAAGACCTGCGTTACGCAATTCGTACGATGCGGAAGAAGCCGGGCTTCACACTCATCGCCGTCATGACCATGGCGCTTGGCATAGGAGCCAGCACCGCGATTTTCACAGTCGTCAATGCTGGTCTTCTGCGCGGACTCCCTTACAAGTCAGCCGACAACCTCTATCACGTTTGGGAGAGTACTCCGCAAAAGGAATTTAACCAGCGTGAGTTCTCTTATCCTGACTATCAGGACTACCAGCAGAACCAGGTGTTCGAAGGCCTTGCCGCCTACACCGGTGGCGGTGGAATTCTCAGCGGTCGCGGTGAACCTGAACGTGTGTTCGCGCCGTCTGCTTCCTCCAACTTCTTTTCAGTGCTCGGAGTAGAACCGCTTCTGGGACGCACCTTCCAACCGGGCGAGGACAAACAGGGCGCGCCACGGGTAACGGTGCTGACGTATGGAATGTGGCAGCGCAGATTTGGTGGAGATCCAAATGTCATAGGTCAATCGCTGAATATCAATGGTGACAACTACACCATTGTCGGAGTTCTTCCAGCCAGTTTTCAGTTTGCACTTCGACCCGCTGATCTCTGGCGTCCATATCAACCTACCGATAACCAGCTCACCCGCCGCTACATGCACGGCACTAATTTGATCGGAAGACTTAAGCCTGGAGTTAGTGCGGCACAAGCCCAGTCAGAATTGGCTCTGATCGCGAAACGGATCGAGCAGGAACACAACCAGTCGCACGCGGGAACCGGCGTGAAACTAATTCCTTTGCAGGAGCAGTTTATCGGACAAGTGAAACCAATTTTGCTGGTCCTACTGGCTGCGGTGGGGTTTGTTTTACTGATCGCCTGCGCGAATGTGGCGAGTTTGTTATTGACACGCTCGCTTTCGCGGCAGAAGGAAGTTGCTATTCGCGCTGCGCTGGGGGCGAACCGGTGGCGCGTGATTCGACAGTTGTTAACTGAATCCGTGTTGCTGTCGCTCGCAGGCGGTGTGATTGGCTTGCTCATCGCCTATTGGGGTGTTGATGCTCTAGTAGCCACCCTTCCCGACAGCCAACTTAATGCGCTGCCATTTCTCAAGACTCTCAAAATCGATTCCACCATCCTTCTGTTTTCGATCGGGCTTTCGCTTTTGACGGGAATCGTATTTGGGCTGGCCCCGGCAATTCAATCGTCCCGACCTGACCTCAACGAGGTACTCAAAGAAGGTGGTCGATCTACTGCCGGTGGAGCGCGCCAGAGGCTCCGAAGCGTTTTGGTTGCTGCTGAAATCGCGATGGCCGTGGTGCTCTTGGTCGGCGCCGGCCTGATGATGAAGAGTCTGTTGAAGCTTTTGCAGTCGAATGTCGGATTCAATGCCCAGAATGTTCTGACTATGACTGTCGCCATACCGATGGCGAAGTATACAGACGCCAATCAGCAGATTGCGTTCTTTGACCAACTTAAGGATCGCGTCGAATCGCTGCCCGGTGTCACGGGTGCTGGGACGGTAAACATTCTGCCGTTGCAAAGTGGAAACACCACGCGCTTTTACGTTGACGGTGATCCGGTTCCGGTTCCCGGCCAGGAGATCGAAGCGAATGTGCGCACGATCGATGAGAGTTATTTTCAGGCGCTGGGCGTGCCGATGCTGGCGGGCAGGCCGTTTGACGACCGCGACAAAGTTGGGAGTCAGGACGTGGTCATCATTGGCAAGACATTGGCCGATCGTGTCTTCCAGGGCCGCGATCCGGTTGGGAGAAAGATCGCCTACAACTCGTCTACGGGGACGCCTGATCTGGTTATTGGAGTTGTAGGTGATGTGAAGATTACCGGACTCGATGAGGCTGTCAGACCAGTCATCTATTACCCGTTCCGGCAATTTCCAGGACCGGGAACCAATCTGGTTGTTCGGACCACTGGCGATCCGACCTCTCTGGCTGGCGCAATTCGAAATGAAAGTCGCTTGTTGGAGCCAGAGGTGGCGATTTTCAATGTCCGGCCCATGGAAGAAGTCGTAAGCAATTCGCCGGCTGCTTTCATGCGGCGTTTCCCGGCGCTGCTGATTGGAATCTTTGCTGGTGTCGCATTGCTTTTGGCTTCCATCGGCATTTACGGCGTCGTTTCTTATTCAGTTAGTCAACAGACTCATCAGATCGGAGTGCGCATGGCGCTGGGGGCGCAGACGTCCGACATTCTGCGCATGGTTTTGAAGCAGGGATTGTCGCTGGCCGTTATTGGCATCGGCATTGGCGTTGTGGGAGCGTTTGGATTGATGAGGTTGCTGCGAAGTCTGCTGTTCGAAGTGCAAGCGACCGACGTCACAACGTTCGCAATCGTGGTTGGTACATTGTTGGTCGTGGCGATGCTTGCTTGTTACATCCCCGCACGACGCGCGACGAAAGTAGATCCGCTTGGCGCACTTAGATACGAATAGGTTTCGAGAGCCGCTCAGAGGCCCCTTCTTGGAGTGCGCCGCCACGCCACCCCAGCGCGGCTGCCGCGCCGGGGACCCCGGTTGTCGGCGCTTTGGCCGCGGCGGCTCTGCGCCGCTGGTGGCACTTCCAGACCGGGATTGATTTTGTTTCGCGAGGGCCGCGAAGCGCCGCCGGCCAAAGCGGCGACAAGGCGCCGCACTCCAAGGAGAGGCCCCTGGGTTCGCGTTGGATTAAGGAGTTGAATATGGAAACGTTTCTACAGGACATCCGTTACGGGTTGCGCATGCTTTTGAAAGCGCCCAGCTTCAGCATCGTAGCCACCATCGCGCTGGCGCTGGGAATCGGCGCCAACACTGCGATCTTCAGCGTAGTGAATGCTGTCTTGTTGCGGCCGTTGCCGTTTACAAAGTCAGAAGAGCTGATGATGGTTTGGGAAACTGATTCCGTGCGCGGTCAAAAGAGCGGTTCCGCTTCGTATCCAAACTTCTTCGATTGGCGCGATCAGAGTCAATCTTTCGAAAAGATGGCCGCTTATTACACCAACGACTTCATCATGACCGGCAGAGGCGAATCTGTGCGTTTGCCCGGCGCAGTGGTGAGCGCAGATATCTTTCCGCTCCTGGGCAGCGTGCCGATGCTTGGCCGAACTTTTCGACCTGATGAAGACAAGCCCGGCGAAAGCGGTCGAGTAGCAATGCTGAGCCAGGGACTGTTTCAGAGTCGCTTCAATTCTGATCCCAACGTGGTGGGCCAGTCGATGACGCTCGACGGGAACAACTACACGATCGTTGGCGTGATGCCCAACGACTTCAAATTTCCCATTCAAAACGATCCCGTCGATCTATGGACCACCATTGCCGGTGACGCAGAAGGCGACGAGCCGGTGAGCGTGCAGCGCGGCGCCCACTTTCTCGGCGTGATTGGCCGTCTCAAACCCGGCGTTTCGCGCGAGCAGGCACAAGCCGATATGACGGCGATCGGAGCTCGACTCGAAAAACAGTACCCCGACAAAAACCTGAACAAGAGCATCCGTCTCGAACCTGTACTCGAATCTCTGGTAGGCGACATTCGTCCGGCGCTTTTGATTCTTCTCGGTGCAGTTGGTTGTGTGTTGCTGATTGCCTGCGCCAACGTCGCGAATCTTCTTTTGGCACGGGCCATGACTCGTCACAAGGAGATAGCGATACGCACAGCGCTCGGCGCCAGCAGGATCCGAGTCGTGCGCCAGTTACTAACTGAGAGTGTGATGCTTTCACTTGCGGGCGGAGCGCTGGGACTGGTGTTGGCGATGTGGTGGTCTGATCTACTAATCGCCCTCGGCAAAGAAGATATTCCCCGCGCAATGCAAGTGGGTTTGGACTGGCGCGTGCTCGGTTTCACCTTGCTGGTTTCAGTTTTCACCGGCGTCGCATTTGGATTAGTCCCAGCGTTCCACTCTTCCAAAACTGAATTGACTGAGTCGCTAAAAGAAGGCGGACGTGGTTCTGGCGAAGGTGCGCGTCGCAATCGCGTACGCGGCGTGTTGGTAGTTGCCGAATTAGCCATCGCCGTCAAGCTGTTAGTCGGCGCCGGTTTGTTGATTCAGAGTCTATGGCTGCTGCAAAACGTAAAACCCGGATTCAATTCAGAAAACGTCCTGACATTCAGTGTCTCCGTGCCTGAGGTCAAGTATCCGGCTGAAAAGCAGGCGCAGTTCTTTCGCCAGCTGGTTAAGCGCATGGAAACAATGCCCGGCGTGCAATCAGCGGGCGCGGTAATGCCTCTGCCGTTGAGCGGTGATCGATTCAGCATTTCATTTGAAATTGACGGGCGCCCGGTAGCAAAGGGCACCGAACCATCTGCAGATTTTTTCACGACTGGATTGGGCTACTTCAAGGCCATGGGGATCCCGATGATTCAGGGCCGGGATTTTTCAGAGCGTGATGAGAAAGGCGCTCCGGGCGTCGTTATCGTTTCGAAGGGTTTCGCGGATAAGTATTTTCCAAACGAAAACCCGATCGGCAAACGCATTAAGCCGGGTATCTCGACCTACGATGGCGAGAAATCCACTATGCGCGAGATAGTGGGCGTCGTAGCTGAAGTAAGGAACCGCAACATGAGTGCGCCGATCAGACCGGCCTATTACGTTCCGCATGCCCAGGTGCCTTTTAGCCAAATGGCTCTCGTAGTCAAGGCCAACGGAGATCCGCGCGGGATGATTGGAGGGGCCAGAAACGAAGTGACCTCCATGGACCGCGAACTGCCGGTCTTCAACGTCAAGACGATGGACGAATACCTCGCTCTGGCAGTTTCGTCTCCGCGCTTTAACACCACGCTGTTGGGAATCTTCGCAGCAGTCGCGCTCATTTTAACGGTCGTTGGACTTTACGGAGTGATGAGCTATTCAGTCGCTCAACGAACAAACGAGATCGGGATACGGATGGCACTTGGAGCGCAGACGCGCGACGTGTTGAGTCTGATCGTTTCTCAAGGCTTCAAACTGGTGTTGGTCGGATTGGCTATTGGTCTAGCCGTCGCATTCGCGTTAACGCGAGTGATCGCGAGTTTACTCTTTGGAGTCACCACCAAAGATCCCTTGACGTTTTCTGCAGTAGCGATCGTGCTCGCAGGCGTGGCATTGCTGGCTTGTTATATCCCGGCGCGCCGCGCTTCTCGAGTCGATCCACTGAAAGCGCTGCATTACGAATAGCGCCCGTCGCTAGAGGCTTCTCCTTGGAGTGCGCCGCCTTGTCGGCGCTT
>DATEPB010000066.1:0-55493 GCA_035273425.1 Pyrinomonadaceae bacterium
CGCCGCCTTGTCGGCGCTTTGGCCAGTTGCGACTTGGTCGCAGCTTGAGGTGGCAAAAGCCTTTTATGACGCCAGTAGTGTTCGGGTGACAGCGCGGCGCGAAGCGCCCGCGCGGCCAAAGCGCCGACAAGGCGGCGCACTCCAAGGAGTTGAATGATTTGAAATTAGGTCACTACCCGAATCCAGCAACCAATACCCAATGAAATGAGTTCGAGTGGTTCAGAGTTAAAACTTTAGTTTGCGCGCGACGCCATTGGCAATGCAACGAATCAGCAAAGCGGAGGGTTGATCGTCGTTACGAGAAAGTATTCGTGAGGGGACGTTGTCTCTCAAGCCGAGAACTTCTGATGCTTGATGAACATCACCGCATCAGGCGTCCCAGAGAAAACCAAACGCACGTCTTCAAGTTGGTCGTCCTCAGATAGAAAACTCTCGATGGCTTTTGATGAGGCGGCGGCAGCCTGGTGCAGCGGATAGCCGAAGGCGCCGGTTGAGATTGCGGGAAATGCAATTGAAGTGAGTGAGTGGTCAGCTGCGAGCCGCAATGAGTTTACATAGCAAGAAGACAGCAAGGCAGCTTCCTCGCCGCGATGCTGACCAAATACCGGCCCTACCGTATGAATGACGTAGCGCGCGGGCATGTCACCCGCGGTTGTGATAACTGCTTCGCCTGTGGGTAAACCTTGGGGATGACTGGTTCGGCGAATCTCCCGACAAGCCTCAAGCACGGCCCGCCCGCCAGCGCGATGAATTGCGCCATCGACTCCGCCACCACCGAGTAGTGATGCGTTGGCTGCATTAACTATTGCTTCGACATTTTGACGCGTGATGTCGCCCACGATCACCTTAACGCGTCCACCAAGATAGAGTCTGTCGGATTTGGGATCCAAGTTACCGCCTGACTTTGTGGGTGTGTGCTCGACTAGTGGACTGGCAAGCTATTCATCGTCTCGAGGTTTGATTTCAATTTCTTCAAACATGTCCTGTCGGCGTAGCGCCTCAGCGACTCCTTTAGCCTTCAACTCACTCAAAGGATGCTCTCCATCAACACTTGCGATTTCAAACACACGATCGTCAAGCATCACGACACCAAGGGATCCTAGCGTGACCCCGGCCGTAATCTGTATTTCATTCATGTTGTGGATCTTGAAGTGTCCGTTTTCCTCAACCCAATCTTCGATGAATGGATCGCGCAGGGCATGCTCGGCTTCCGATTCCGAAAGATACGCGCCTTCGACAATTAGACAATATTCGCGCACGTTGCCAGCCAATTAGTCGTGAGCCAGTTGTGAGCCTTTTGTGGGTTGGAAGAACCTCATCGGAACAATCCCAGTCACGGGTAACTCTATCACCAGGCTTCGTCGCTCACCAAGAAGTTTTTGGGCCGGTCTCCTCGGAACGCCGCTACTGATCCAGTTTGAAGTTAACGCTGAAGGCGTTGGCTAATTCCCGCCCAGGGTTGTTTCAACCCTGGGATAACAAATGTAATCAATCACAAAACGCTGAAGGCGTAATAAGAGCGTAGAACTCTTTCAGAGTTCGAAAATAATGGAGGGCCCTTGTCTACAGGGTTGAAACAACCCTGGGCTGGAATTCGCCAACGCTTTCAGCGTTATCTCCAAACTGACCCGACAACTGTTAGTTTGCGTTGGTTGGGTAATTGACCACCTCGGCTGGCATTAGATCTCGCTCCAGCAAACTGACAGTTTGCTTTACACACGAAAAAGCTGCCGCGGTTTGCACCCACGGCAGCTTCTCTATTAATGCGGGATCGGCACTCCCCGTTTACGAAACCCTCGCTGCTTGCTCGTTGAGCGTCTGCTTCAAACGCTTGAAGTGTGAATCGAAAGTTACAAACCCACTCATCCCCTGAAAGAACGCCTTGCCGCCAGTATCCCGAGTCAAACGGTTGAGCGAACTCTGTCCATAACTAGCAGCCAGACGGCTGTGGCTGGTCAGGCCTACTGACGGAGCGTAAAAAGCATAGATCGCAACGTTGCGATCGTTGGCATGCTTAACCGCACGTTCGAGGTCAATCGTCTGACCCGCACTACTGGTATCAAACCCACGTGACGTGTCCAGCCCGTCAGAAATAAGCAATACAGCGTTCTTGTTCCTCGAGGCCCGATCAAACTTCTTCAAAGCTTCGATGACCTCTACATAAGGATTATACGGCGACGCCACGGTACTCGAGAGCGGCATGCGTAACGCGCGAGACGCTTGTTGCAAGTCGGTCGTAAATGGCTGCCGCACCTGCAGCGATCCTGAAGTTATGTAACCCACCATCACCTGCGATCCGCTCGGCAGCGAATTGATAAACTCGCGCGTGGCGCCCAGTTCGTTACTAACCTGTGAAGTAAGGTCGTCCTGTATCAGGATTGCCAGGTTTAACGGTTCATGAACCCGGGCGGTTCTCTGATCATTCGAGTTTTCGGCAAGGCCGGCGCCGGAAACCGCAAGAACCAGGACCAATGCTGCAAAAACTGAACTTAATCTTCGGTAAAACATAATTCTTCTCCCAAAATACTCCTGTAATTCTGTTCAATGCTTCGATGCAAAACAACGATAATTCGATGGCTTGAAGCTCAGCTTTTGGCCACTTGCCTTCCCCTCAGGGCTCGGCTAAATTAACTTGCAACCCGGAAGCATTTTCAGACAGGCATTCCTACCTGTCATTTTCGAGGTAGAGAGCAGGTATTCCTGTCTAAAGCTCCGAGTTTCGAGCGAAGATTTCCACGTTCGTGTAAGACTCTTCTTCATTTGACTGAGACAGACCGAAGTTTCTGTCCTACTTAATCTCTCGAAAGGAATTATCCTTATGAAACCCTTTGCAACGGAGTCTATTCGCAACCTTGCGGTCGTTGGACACGGCGACGTAGGGAAGACGCAACTGATTAGTTCGCTTCTCTACGTCGCCGGAGCCACACCACGCTGGGGTAAGGTCATGGATGGTACGACGGTCACTGATCACGACGAAGATTCAATCGCCCGCAAAATTACTCTCAATACCGCACTCGCTCACTTAGAACACCAGGATCACAAAATAAACTTTATAGATACTCCCGGTTATGCCGCGTTCGTGGCCCATGCGCGCCCCGCTCTCAGAGTGGCTGATTGCGCGCTGGTTGTTGTTGATGGTGTTAAAGGCGTTGAAGTCCAAACTGAAAAGACCTGGGCCTATGCCAATGAATTTATTGTTCCTCGCATAATGGCGGTTTCAAAACTCGACAAGGAACATTCCGATTTTGGTGCTGCTGTTGAAAGCGCGCAGAAGACTTTTAGTAGAGCCATCATTCCCTTCACCCTTCCGATTGGAAAAGAGAAGGACTTTCGCGGTGTCGTCGACGTGGTCCATATGAAGGCCTATGAGCTGGGACCAGATGGCAAAGCGAAGGAGATCGACATTCCCTCAGAAGGTCGCGAGTTTGTAGATAAGACGAGGGAGCGACTGGTAGAGCTGGTAGCTGAGTCAGACGATGCTTTGATGGAGAAATATTTTGAAAACGGCACGCTCGACGAAGCCGACATTCTTCCAAACATCGCCAAGGCAATTGCGTCGAGCAAACTCTGTCCAGTGTTTGCGGTTTCCGGGGAAACGTTGGTGGGCCTGCGCGCACTGCTGAACGCAATTGTGGAATACGCTCCGGATCCAGCACACCACACCGCCGAATATGGGAAGCCTGTAGACGCTACTCCCGATGCCGACAAGATCGCGCGCAAGTACAGCGACAGTGAGCCTTTTTCGGCTTATTGCTTCCGCACAGTTGCGGATCCATTTGCGGGCCGCATCAATGTGATGAAGGTTATCAGTGGCAAGCTGTCGACTGATGCGAATGTGCTTAACTCAACGCGCGGGACCATGGAACGTTTGGGAATGCTGCATTCTGTCCAGGGCAAGCAACTCGACAAGGTGCCGGAATTTCATGCTGGTGACATCGTTGCCTGTGTAAAGCTGAAAGAGACGCAGACGGGCGATACGCTTTGCGATAAACAGTCACCAATCGTTTACGATCCGGTCGAATATCCCGAAGCCGCAATCGCATTTGCCATCGAACCAAAGTCCCGGCAAGACGAGGAGAAGATCAGCGTTGCACTGCACAAGATCCTTGAAGAGGATCCGGCGCTCCATTTCACTCGTGATTCTCAGACAAAAGAGTTTTTGTTGTCCGGTTCCGGTCAACTTCACGTTGAAACTGTGGTCGAGAAATTGAAGAAACGCTACGGCGTAGAAGTGACGCTGCATCCACCGAAGGTTCCTTACAAAGAAACGATCACGGCGCGAGCTGAAGTGCAGGGCCGGCATAAGAAACAAACTGGCGGCCGTGGACAGTTTGGCGATTGCAAAGTCATTTTTGAACCCTTGCCACGCGGCGGTGGGTTTGTGTTCGAAGACAAGATTTTCGGTGGCTCGGTTCCGCAACAGTTTCGTCCGGCGATCGAGAAAGGCATTATCGAAGCGGCGCAATCAGGCGCGGTGGCCGGGTATCCACTCGTGGATTTCAAAGTCCAGTTAATTGATGGCTCGTATCACAACGTAGATTCTGACGAGCACTCATTCCGCGCAGCCGGTCGCAAAGCATTTCGGGCCGCCATGGAAAAGGTGAAGCCTTCGATACTCGAGCCGATCATGGATGTCGAGATTTATGCGCCTCAGGAAAACAGCGGCGACATCATGGGAGACTTGAATTCACGTCGCGGTCGAGTTCAGGGCATGGAGATGAGCGGCAAGCAACAGGTCATCAAAGCGCAAGTTCCGATGTCAGAAATGCTCAACTATCAGTCGACATTGAATTCCATCACAGCCGCGCGCGGTTCGTTTCACATGCAGTTTTCGCACTACGATCCGGTCCCGGGAAACCTCGCACAGAAAGTGATCGAGCAGTCGAAGGCTGAAGGCAGAATTCGCGGCGGAGAGGACGAAGATTAAAACCGAGTGATGGGTGGTTTTGGTTCAAGGACCACTGGTGTTTAGAGTACAAGCTTTAGCTTGCGGCTTCGCCACAGTCGAGTTTATCGCGCACAACGTAGTCACCCAGCCGCAGCCTAAAGGCTGGACTCTAAACACCTGTACATCGCGAACAAAGGGCGTCGTGGATATTCACGACGCCCTTTTCGTTTACGAATGATAATCACTCACCCCGCATCACTCATTACTCATTACTCATCACTCATCACTCATCACTTTGACGATTATTGAGCGACAAACGTATACGTCACGATGCCGGTGACCTTAACCGGCTGTCCGCTCAGCTTTGTTGGCGAAAACTTCGCTTGCTTCGCAGCAGCCACGGAAACCGCCCGCAAAAGCGGGTGCCCGGAAACACTCTCGGCCGAAATCACATTCCCTTCCTCATCGATCGTCACCTGAACCGTAGTTGTGCCCGATGCCTTAGCCGCTTTGGCTAATTCCGGATACTCCGGCAGCGGTAAGCTAATTGCTTTCCCGTTAAGATTTCCGCCAGTGATCTGCCGATATCCTCCTGAACCCGATCCTGATCCTGCTCCCGATCCTGATCCGGTTCCTGTTCCAGTTGAGGCTTCCTTCAGCGTGTAACCGGCAGGCACTTCAAACAATTCGCGCCCAGGCTCCGAGCGGTTGATATTGGTCAACTGATAACTGTTTTCGCCGAACCGCGGATCAGAGTGTTTCGTCATCACGATCACCTGCAACTCAGGCGAGAACCAGCGCTCACTAACGATTTCGATGGCGCGTTCATTGCCAATCTCGCCCGCTGGAATCGTCACAGTAGTACGAGTGCCTTCGGCTTCCACGCCGCCAATATTCTGTTTGCCCAGCGATTCATTTTTCGCGTTGCGATTCCTGGCGGTCGTAATTCCCATCGCCTGGCCCGCTTCCACCACTCGTTTGTCATGGCTGGCAGCCTCCACCGCGATCTTGTATGAACCGCCACCGCCACCAGCCGACGCCTGCGATCGCTCAAGAATGATTGGGTCGATCTGCTGGACGCGAACACCCGCCGCTTTGGCATCGGCCGTGGCCTTCACCTCGTCCGAGGTAGTCGATACTTTGAAGCGCGTTGCCGACAACTTGCGAGCAGTATGAGTACGCGTGTCGAGCGTGTAACTCACGCCTGCAACCGGGTCGTTGATGTAAACGGTTACTGGAGGCTCCCCTGCACCGGTGTATGGCCCAATCGCTTTAAGTGTTTGTTCGCGCCGGGTTCGGCCTTCGCTGTCCCGGTAAACTGCGGCCGACGATCTGTTGATGATTCGATTGCCATCCGGTAGCGTTTGCATGCTCTCCGTCACTGCTTGCCCGGAATATGGGGCACCTTTAACAAGCTTTCCACCGAAACTCATCTCTGTCGCCAGGAAGACATAGTCCCCACCCGAGCCTCCTTGAGCACCTGAAACCACTAGCGCACGTTCATAGGCCGCGCGATCGCCTTGGGATCTCGCCGAGGCCTCGGCTGCTTGAGCTGACCTTTCCTGCTCGGCTCTTTCCCGCTCAGTCGCAGCTTGTCGGTCCTGGGCCAACGCAGTCAGCGAGCCCATCCCCAGAGCCAACGTCATCGCGATGCTGGTGCAAATTCGAAGTTTGTTTCTCATAGAATCCATCCTTTGGTGGAGATCAAACATCTCTCTGTCTTAGTTGATAACGGTATCCTTGAGCGCGACACTCATAGTCATTGAACAAAGCGAATGGCCCGCGCTAGGCCATCGATGCCTAACCAAATATCTGCCTTAACCGTCTCATCGTAGCGATCCATGTTTACTGGTAACCCAAAGCGCGCCATTGCATAACGAGGCATCTCAACTCTCACAACCTGCGCCCCGTCCTGAAGGTTTGCCAAACTCACATCGCCCAACGGCATGAACTGAGTAGTGATTTCAGGAACAGGCGGCGCATTCAAGGCCATCAAACTTGACACCTCAACCTTGGTAGCTCGCCTAATGCGAGGGGTAGGCTTGCGAACAACTCTCTTCTTAGTAAACGGGAACGTGGGAGTAACATTAACAGCGACTTCGGGAACAACGCCTGCGTTCGACTCGGGTGTGGGGTTGTTGACCTGGGCTGGTTTGTGCGCAACAGGCATCTGCTTCGAACGCAATGCAACTACCCCAAACACAACCAGCAAGACCGCAGCAATCGCCGCCACGCCGACCCACTTCCGCGATCCGCTTGTACCTCGTTGAGGTTGAAACTTCTTTCTGCGTAGAGCGACAAGAAATTCATTTTCGATCCGCTCAGGCGCGTGGACTAATTTCATCTGCTCCGATAAACCACGCAACTCCGAACTCAACATCCGCTGCTCTTCCAACTGACGCGCACAGTTTGAACACTCGTCGGCATGGGCCAGCGATTGCTCAAGCACGTCCGCGGCAATGGGTTGCCTTCGCACGATGTCTATAACGGTGGCTTCGAAACTTTGGCAATTCATGCAAAACACCTCGCCGTCTTTACAGTTCCTGTCGCTTCGGATTCGGCTGGTCGTAGCTTATCGCTCAGGAGTAAACGCGCTCGGTGCAGTCGCGAGCGCACAGTTCCCACGGCGCAACCCAACACCTCGGCAGTCTCCGCGTAACTCATTTCTTCCAACTCGCAAAGCACCACCACTTCTCGATAACGCTCGGGCAAACTGAGAATCGCCCGCCGCACTGATTCGATCGTTTCATTTCGCGCAAACTCATCCAGCGGTTTTGAGATCGAAACCTGCGACTCATCGTCGTCGCCATTGGCACTTCCCTCGAGCGGTACGTAACCTCGATCTCTTCGCAAACGACGCAGGGTTTGATTTCGGGCGATGCCGTAGAGAAAGGAATTCAACGAGCCTCGATCCGGGTCAAACGATTCACTTCCTCCAATCAGAGTCAGAAAGACTTCCTGAGTCACGTCTTCGGCCAACGATTGCGAGCCCGACATCTGTAGCGCAAATCGATAAATGCTCGCGTGCCGCCGCCGATACAAAGTGGCAAACGCATCCTCGTCGCCAGCCTGAATTAGCTGGAGTAACTCGTTATCAGGAGAGTCGTCACGTCCGTTCATCACGAGGAATGTTGCGCCGTCGTTCATAATTCACTTTAGGAGGGCTGAAAGTTCCAAATTCTGTAAGAGGCTCGAGACAATGACACGGGGAATGAGAGCCTGTCGAACGTCTCGCAGTCGGGAAGGAGCACTTGTGCCCGCTCCAGCGCAGCGCCGTAGCTGAGTCTTGAAAACCTTTCAAGACACATCTCTGGAGGTCCTCAGGTTTGAGATACTCACGTCAGAGCGGGGACAAGTCCTCCTTCCCAACTGCCAAAACCCAAGTCGACTAAACGACTCGTAGTTTGGAGTCCGCGATCGCTTTGGCCAAAGCGTCGCTCCGGATACATCGGGACCGCACTCCAAGGAGTTGATTCCCTTAGCTTCTAAACTTTCTCTTAAAGTCTTCAGTGCGCATTCGCAGATCCAGCCAATCTGGAAAGAGTTGAGGTGAACGCAACCAGACATTAAGCCACTCGAAGACTTCTTCAGCCTCTTCGCGTTGAGCCGCACTTAGAATTTTGCTTTGCGAGGAAAGCAATACATCCTGCCGAGCACTCACCATGATCTCGCGAAGTAACTTGAGCTGCTCACCGTCAGTGCCGATGGCGTGACGCTTCTCTTCTATTCGACCAAACGAAGTTACCGCCTCTGACAAATTAGAGAAGTTCAACGCTCCAAGCAGATCATCTGAGGAGAGTCTGCGTAGACGCCAGTTGTAGTCACATTCAAAGACTTCCGGATGACGTAAGACTGCGCCTTCGTCTGCGACCGCTCGCGCTATTGTGGCCGGACTGCTCACTCCTCCCGGACCAAACTTGTCCCCAAGCACCTTCTGTATTTCCTCAAGCTCTGTTTTCCCGACAGAGTCACAGTCAAGCGCTTCCCAAACCTCAATGATGAGATCCGAAACCGTGTTTGAATTCCACTTGGATAAGCCCATTGTCTTCTTGACCAGAGACCTCTCCTTGGATTGCGCCGCCTTGTCGGCGCTTTGGTCGGTCGCGGCTTTGCGCGACCTGCTAGCGTATCCTCAAGAAGCGGCGCCAAAGGCCGCCGCAACCAAAGCGGCGCCAAAGGCCGCCGCAACCAAAGCGCCGACAAGGCGGCGCACTCCAAGGAGAGGTCTTTGTGCTACGTGCAGCTGGCACACCATCCTGGCCTCTAATTTCAGTCCTCTTACTTCTTAAGTTAAACTTAGTCTCTCATGCCCCGACTGACAAATCATTTCTTAGCAATTGCAATTCTCCTTGCCCTCTCGGCGTTTACATCCGCTCAGGACGTCCGCGTAATTGGCAGGATCGAGTTTGAAGGCTTGAATCAGATCGCTCTAAACGAGACTTTGGCAACCACCGGCCTTAAGGTCGATCAACCATTCAAGGTCGACGAAGTCGACGCAGCAGCGCAACGTTTGTTAGACAGCGGACTCTTTAGCCGTGTTGGCTACCGCACGCGCTCCACCGGCAATAAAGTTACGATTACATTCCAGGTTGAAGAAATGAAGGGCGGCGATGCGCCAGTCGTCTTCGACAATTTTATTTGGTTCACTGACGACCAGCTCATGGAAGCCGTCCGACGAGAAGTGCCATCGTTTACGGGGAATGCTCCGAGCGCGGGAAAGATGCCCGAAGCGATCGTGCGGGCCTTGCAGGAACTCCTCAAGGAAAACAACCTGCCCGGCAACGTTGAATATCTCGGGTCTCAAAGTGAGTCCGGACGCATGCTCAATCATGTGTTTACCGTCAGGGGGGTGAAGCTGCAAGTCTGTACCTTGCATTTTCCCGGGGTGAAAAATGTCACTGAGGAGCAACTGATTGCTGCCGCCAAGGAGTTGCATGAAGCCGAATACGCGCGTGAGCTGGTCCGAGGATTTGCCGACGTAAGGCTACGCGCCGTGTATCGGGAACTCGGGTTGTTGCGGGCAAAGTTTGCAACGCCTGTCGGGAAACCTGATCCCAAATGCAAAGACGGAGTTGACGTCACTATTCCCGTCGATGAAGGGTTGGTTTACTCGTGGGGAGCAATTGACTGGTCAGGCGCCAACAAGCTGCAAGCTGAGGAGTTGAATCAGATCCTGGGAGTGAAGGCTGGTGACCGAGCCAACGGATTGAACTTCGACAAGGGCTTATTGGCAGTCCGGAAAGCGTACCAGCAGCAAGGCCATCTGGAAGTGGCCATGCTACCAACTCCGGAATTTGATGACAGTGTGCAAAAGGCAGCGTACAAGATCGTCATTAGTGAAGGGCCGCAATATCGCATGGGTAGTTTGTCGTACAGCGGGCTCGTCGATCGCGAAGCCAAAGCCTTGCGGGATGCCTGGCGACTCAGACGCGGCGAAGTCTTTGACCAATCCTACTTCGAAGACTTTTTCAGAACCGATGGCCAGAGTGCAATGCAGAGAATCATCGAGGAGCGAAAGTTGACTGGCCAAAAGCCACCGCGCATGGGTTACAAGTCCAAGATGAACAAAGACACCTTGACCGTCGACGTTACTCTCGAGTTGTTGAGGGCTGACAACTGAGCGGATCACGAGTCTCTGGCTGAGAGACGGGAGAGCAACCTCCAGCCTGCTTCAGCCCATCGGGCTGGCAGAGAGCAGCCGCGGTGGTTGCAAACCACCAGAAAACGGTCCAAGCTCGATCGGCATCACGAAGTAATGCAAGGATCTGGTGCTTTCTGGGCACGCCTTCAGCGTGCCGATCACGATTTCCTGTGAGCCGGTGGGCTCCGCTTCCCCACCACCGGCTACTCTCTCAACGACCCTCCGGGTTGATTACTTCTCAAAAAGAGAAACGCCCTGTGCAAACCTCGCCTAACTTAAATGTCAGCGCTGCCACAGCCCGAGCTTTCCTCGCGAGGGTCGCAGATGCCTTTGTGCGGAAACCCTTCAGGCCCCATTCACTTTTCCGTGGCGGCCACGCCCAAACACTAGCCGCATATGCCTGGCCCAGGACCTACCGGTTTAGCGAGCCCACGGATGAAGAACGATTCTTCGATGTCGCTTCCGACGTGAGGGTGCTCGCTCACTGTCGCTGGCAAGCCAATCGGCTCAAGCACCCCACCATTGTTCTCTGGCACGGCATTGAAGGATCCAGCTCATCGACGTACATGATCGCGATGGCTGACAAAGCCTTCAAGGCGAGATTCAACGTAGTCCGGATGAATCTGCGCACCTGCGGTGGCACCGAACACTTAACCTCAACCGTCTACCACGGCGGGTTGACTGAAGACCTGCATGAGGTGGTGCGGCAACTAATCGAGTACGACCAGCTGCAACGTCTGTTTCTGGTGGGCTTTTCTCTCGGCGGTAACATGGTGCTGAAGCTCGCAGGTGAGTATGGCGATAACCCGCCGAAGGAAGTAATAAGTATCTGCGCTGTTTCTCCCTCGATCGATCTTCATGCTAGTGCGGAGCTCATTCTGAAACGCTCGAACTGGATTTACCATCGCGACTTTGTCTATCGACTGAAAAAACGACTGCTGATAAAACACAAACTCTTTCCCGACCGTTACGACATCACCGGTCTGGATTCGGTGCGCACTCTCCGTGAATTCGATGACCGGTTCACCGCGCGCTCACATGGTTTCGCCGACGCAGATGACTACTACTTCAAAGCCAGCTCAATTCGCGTGATCGATCGCATTCGCATTCCCACCCTGATCATTCACGCGCAGGACGATCCATTTATCCCCTTCGCACCCTTGCTCGATCCGGTGGTGAAAAATAACCCTTTCATCCTGCTCATCGATCCCGAACGTGGCGGCCACGTCGCTTTTCTTTCATCCAAACCCGGATCACGAACCATTGCTAAGCTTGAACCTTCTGACTCATCACTCATCACTCATCACTCATCACCTAATTCCGAAGATCGCTTCTGGTCTGAAAACCGCGTGGTGGAGTTTTGTCGTCTCGCAGATCGGAACTTCGCGTAATCGAAGCTTTGCCTTAAGAGTCTTTGAGACTTGTGAAGATTCGGCTTCGCCGCCCGCGAGTGCTTTGAAAGAGGCGGGTGATGTCAGTGGCGCTCTAGAAGCCTTCCAAAAGAGTCTGAAGCTTGCGCGAATCTCAAACTCAAAGTCGCGCTCTGCATATTTCATTCGCAAGGAATACGACAGCTTGATGGGAGTTGCGGCGAGTCTGGAAGAACCAGGTCGGCATGATGAGGCTCTGCTGGCTCTGCGTGAATCGTTTGATGTTCGCCGCAGATTCACCGAAGTGGATAAGGACAATCTTCGCACTCACAAAGGCCACGCCTTGTTGTTCTACGCCGGTGCCAAGTTATTGACGCGTATGAACAGATCTGACGAAGCGCTGCCGACATTCCTAGAGGCTGAACAGGCCCACTTAAAGGTATTAACAGGTGACCCGAACCACATCGAAAACCGGCGCAGCTTAGCCACCCTTTACCTCACGTTGGGCGACCTCAAGGCCGGCTTAGGCGTTTGCAGTTTTGAACGCGCCAGACGATTGGACGCTTTCGACGAATCCTACAAATATTGCCAACCTGAGACTAAGCCCAACCCACCGAGTCAACTCACAAGCGCAGACCTATTATCAAAAAGCTGCCGAGATCCTTCACCAAATCAAATCAGAAAATCGCTCCGCTCAAGACGATTTAACCAACATCGCCAAAGTTCAGGAAAATTTGAAGGCCCTGGAGAACTAACCAGCCGTCTCACGTGCGCAGAAAATCACTTTTCGAGTTTTTTGAGTAAGCGGAGCGCGTGGTTGCGGGCGATGAGCGGGAGATACTCGTCGGTGCTGATTTCTTTCAAGAGTGGGATGAGCTGCGCGGGATCGGAAAGGCCGTTGCGCTTTAGCATTACTTCAAACTGTTCCATTAGCTTGGGCGCGTTTAACGGTTGACTCTCCCGGGCAACGGCAATATCAAAAACCCACATCGCCTGATCGCCAATACGCCGGTACTCATTCGCCAGCGAAGAGGCGTCTTTGTTACTGCTCCAGTTAAACTCAGCCGTGCGCTTACGCGAAGCTTGGACCATCGTCAAACGCATGGTTCCCAAGTGTGGATACTGCCGGGCAGTCTGATAATCCTCTGTAGATTCCAGAAAACGAAGTGACTCCCAAAGGGCGGCGATTCGTGCGAGCGCGGCCGACGACAGCGCGAGAGATTCAACTATAGGCGCTTCATCATTTTTCTTTTCGAACGTAATACGGCCGCGGCCGCTTTGGTCATGCTCGATGAAGATTCGCTTTGTTAAAAATTCGGGTTGCGTAAACTCGTACGAGTAAGATGTTTTAGAGTCACTCGAAGTTGGCGCTGTGGAAGACGAGTTCTCCGGACGCGCATTCTGTTTGTGGTCGGACTGTTGTTGTGCAAACGCAAAAGTCGCCGCGATTAAGATCATTAATGCGGCGGGGAGGAATGCGTGCTTTTTAAGACTCTGCGTAAACATCAAACTTTGTTCGATGGACATTCTATGCGAAGGGTGGAGCATGTGCCTAACGTTGGCGATCCGAAGTACCTGCCATCTGCTTCCCTGTGCCACCAGAGAATTTCATATTAGCCACTACCGGAGCTCCGGGTCAGGCGTAGATTCAACTTTGAAGTGCAAAGCGTGAACAGTCGAATGCGTTTTTGAGCGCCAAAGGCGCGAAATGTAACAGCCAGGGGCAAGTGCTGAGCGAAGCGAAGCACGTCGCCCCTGGACCCGAGTCAGCTAGAATTTCTAGGAGCGCTGAAGGCGCGAGGTGGACTTCTGTTTGAACTTTATTTACCGCTCCTTCAGAGCTCGGAGGAAATCTGCGTTACTTCCAGGGGCGACGTGCTTCGCTTCGCTCAGCACTTGCCCCTGGCTATTACATTTTCGCGCCTTTGGCGCTTCCACCGGTAAACGCAAGAAAGGGCGGCCACGGTATGCCACCCCTTCAATCTAAGACCAAGGAATTATTTAATTACTCGAACTTCACTGACACCAGTTTCGAAACCCCGACTTCTTCCATCGTCACGCCGTAAAGCGCCCGGGCCATTTCCATCGTTCTTTTGTTGTGTGTGATCACGATGAACTGCGTGTTGGTCGACATCTGCGCAACCTTGTCAGTGAATCGACCAACGTTGGCTTCGTCGAGAGGAGCGTCAACTTCGTCAAGCAGGCAGAACGGCGACGGCCGGTAGTGGAAGATTCCCAGCACCAGTGCGAGTGCTGCCATTGCTTTTTCACCACCGGACAACAACAACACGTTTTGAAGCCGCTTGCCTGGGGGCTGCGCTATTACGTCGATGCCTGACTCGAGAATGTCGTCGGCTTCGATCAAACTCATTTCACCCTTGCCGCCGCCAAACAATTCGAGGAACAACTCGCTGAAGTTCTTATTGATCTGTTCGAAGGCGTGGCGGAATCTTTCCCGCGAGCGACGCTTGATCTCACGCAGCGCCTCTTCCGTTGAACCTATGCTGTCCACGATATCCTGACGCTGAGTTGAAAGGAACAGTAAGCGCTCTTCCGACTCCGCCAACTCCTCCAGGGCCATCATGTTGACGGCGCCAAACCCTTCAATGCGTGAGCGCAAATCATCGACTCGCGTGTGAGCTGTATCGAGGTCAAACTCTTCGTCAATTGTTTGCTCACGTGCCAGCTCTTCCAGCGATTGACCCAACTCTGCTGCGCAGTTTTCACGAACAAACGTCAACCGTGCCTGCGCTTCGGCACGTTGCACTTCGATTGCCGCTCGCGAGTCGCGGACTTCCGCCGCATGTTTGTTCAAATCTGAGAGCCGAGTGGCTAACTCATCCGCGCGCCGACGCGCGTCATCGAGTTGCGCGGTTAGCGCCGAAATCTCCTGCTCTTCCTTTTCTTTCTCCTCGACGATTGTGCTTGCCTGGCGCACCAGTTCAGCTATTGATTCATTTAGCGACGCGATGCGATCCGTCATCTCGATAGTTTCGAGACGATGGCGTTCAACCCGACCCGCGACATCTGCAAACTCAGCTTCCATGCGCCGAAGTTCGGCGGCGGTGCTGCGTCGCCGCTCGGTCGCGGCTGCTGCGGTAGCACGCTGTATTGCAAGCCCTTCACTCTCAGCTTCAGCCGCGCGACGCGCTTCAGTAAGAACCAGCGTCGCACTATTTACGGTTGATGCAGCCGCAATCCGCGCTGACTCAGCTTCTTCCGCATCTGTGATTGCGGCTGAGCGACGTCGTTCGACTTCGATCCGCTCCTGCTCAACGCGAGCAGCATCGTCGGCCACTACTCGCATGTGGCGCTCAGCGCGTTCGATCTCATGAGCCAGGCCCGATGCAGTCACTTCGCGGGCCATCGCTTCGCGCTCTTCGCGACCGATCGCCTCATTGAGAATGACCACAGCGTCTTCAAGTTCTACCAAACGAGTGCGCGCCTTTGTGGCAGCTTCTTCGGCGGATTCTGACTCCCCGCTCAAAACTTGAGCACGCGCTTCCAGTTCACGAAGCTCACGCTTGAAGGTCAAGAGTCCGGCGCCTTCTTCCATGGCGCGCGCGTCACCCGCACTAACAAATTGCCCACTCGCTACCCAGTCGCCATTCAGAGTGACGTAAACCTGACCGGTGGCCAACGATTTCGTCATCGCGTCGTCGAGATTGGATGCGAGACGAGCATTCATTCGCTCAGGCAGGGTGCGCTGGAGCACTGATACAAGTTCACGTGGCGCGCCGAGCAAATCCGAAATCTTCAAATCGTCTGGAAGAATTTCGTTGGCAAACGAGATCGACAACGCGGGTCGTTCCTCGACATTGCAAGCAAGTGCGTTGCTTTCGTCACTTCCACCGTGCAGGCCTGCCACCAGGAAGCTAGCCCGGCCGCCGTTGTTCTCACGCAGCCACTGCGCCGCCCGAGCTGCATCGTCAGGAGTCGGCACCACAATCGATTGCAGCGACGAACCCAACACACCCTCGACGGCACGCTCCCATTTGGCATCCACGTTCAACGCATCAGCCAAAGTACCGATGAAGTGAAAATTCCGTGGCTCGGCATCATCAGCAAACAACATCTGGACGGCGCCGGAGTAGTAGGCACGACGATCATCAAGCTCTTTAAGACTCTCGAGCCGGTGCGTGGTTCGTGAATAGTCGTCACGAATGCGGGTGAGCTCGGCCTCTGTGTCACTGACAGCTTCGTGTCCCTGCACAACCGCGTCGACTGCCTGCTCGCGTTCCGCGCTCAGTGTGGAAATGTGTTCCCGGGCCGAATTGATCTCCAATCCGAATGCATCAGCTTCGGCACGCTTCTCCGCAAACTGGGCTGATGCACGTTCACCTTCATGGCCCAACCCCTCCGCCTGAACCGCAAGACGCTCAAGTGTTCCCTCGAGCTGGCGCGCAATTTCTCTCAGCCTTTCGGCGACGCCGGTGTGCTTGAGCAGTTCGCCACGCGCATGTTCAATTTCGATTTCCGCGGTCAGCGCCAGGGATAGCTTTTCACCATACGACTCCTCGGCAGCGCGCAAACTCGCCGCGGTTTCGTCGCTCTCAGTCCTGAGCCGCGAATCTTCTTCCTGTAATCGCTTGCATTCGGCTTCAACCAATATCAACCGTTGCGACAGGGCGTCGATCTCGGCGCCGACCTCAGTCTTACGCTTTTCGACAGCAACTACTTGTTCTTCCTGGTAAGCGCGCTCACGCATTTGCCGATCGCGGCGAAGCACAGCTTCAGCGGCAGCGGCTCGTAAGGCAGCAAGATCGTCTTCGGTCTTGCGCGCATCCTGAGTCGCATTTCGCGCTGCATCTTCCTGCCGGGCCAGCTCCTCCGCCACACTGCGTTCGAGTTCACTTGCCTGCTGAAGTTTTGTTTCCGTGTCCTCGAGTAACGCAGTTAGCTTGCGATCCTCGGCGACGTAAACGTGTCGCAGCAGTTCGCGCAGCTCTTCGCGAAAGACGTGGTAACGCCGGGCCTTTGCCGCCTGGCGCCGCAAACTGTTTACCTGGCGATCGATTTCAGAAATGATGTCGGAGATTCGAGAGAGGTTTGAGCGCGCCGACTCGAGACGAGCTTCGGCGGCTCGCTGCCGCACGCGGAACTTGGTGATGCCGGCGGCTTCCTCGATGATCGTGCGTCGATCCATCGGCTTGGCCGAAAGGATTTGACCAATCCGTCCCTGCTCGATGATTGCATAATGGCCTCCGGCTAAGCCGGTGCCCGAGAAGAGATCCTGAATGTCGCGAAGTCGACAGGCTTTTCCATTCAGGAGGTATTCGCTTTCACCGGAGCGAAACAGCCGCCGCGTAACCGATACTGATTCGCCCGGAGCAAATTCAAGAGCCAGATTTCGTTTTCGCCAGTGACGCTTGTGGGATTGATGTTTCGCAGGTTCGACGGGAACGAGGGCCCCTTCAACTGAACCGTCCTCGGCCACGACTATCGCGGCTTCCGGTTGCAGAGCTTCCGTGGCGTTTGCCTCTGAGTTTTCCGCCGCGCTTACGTCTGGAACGATTGCATCAAGATCGACGACATGGTCGTCCAGTTGTTCCAGCGTGGAGTCGATGTCCTCGATGTCCGGCTCGTGCTCAATAACGTCATCGCGGACCATGTGCATGACGACTTCGGCCATGCCGCTCGGCTGACGATTTCGCGAGCCCTGGAAGATGACGTCCTGCATGGCGCCACCGCGCAGATGTTTGACTCTTTGTTCGCCAAGTACCCAGGCAATGGCGTCCGCCACGTTGCTCTTGCCGCAGCCGTTCGGCCCGACAATGGCGGTGATTCCATCCCCTGTGAATAGAATTTCGGTGTAGTCCGCGAAGGATTTAAACCCGGTGATCTCGAGGCGTTTAAGTTTGAACATGCGAGAAATGTCTATTGTCGCTTATGCCCGACGGATTACCGAATCGGAAAGGCCGCAAACAAGTGTGTCAATATAAGAGCGGGGTGCTTAGAATGTCAACCAAAACTTGAGGTAAGTTGACGTTAATGAAGCAAACGCCAAAGTTACCAAGCCGCGCTTAAGACGCGGAATTTCAGGCGTAAAAAACGGTCTCAAAATTGGGGCTTGGGCTCGGTCGTGGCAAGCCGAGCTGCACTTTGGTTATTTCCCGGAGCGAGACGCTTCAATTCCCTTACGAATACCTTCTGCATTGGTGGCTTCGGGTCTCACCTGCCGGCCATTTATCAAGACTGTGGGGGTACCATCAATGCCAAGCCGAACGGCGGCATCCTGGTCGGCTTCGAGTCGAAACCGTACCTGGTCACTTTTCATGTCAGTTTCGAAGCGAACCGTGTCCAGGCCCAAATCCTCAGCAAACCTGCGAAAGTGACTCTTTGGGTCCCTCTCTTCCGCCCAAAGACTTTGATTCTCGTAGAGCAGATCATGCATCTCCCAGAAACGATTCTGCATTCGAGCGGCCTCTGCGGCCTGGGCGGCCGCCAGGGCGTTCTTGTGTATGGTTGATAGCGGAAGATTGCGAAAAACGAAATTGAGATTCGGACCGAGCTCTTTCTTAAGACTCTTAAGCGCGGGATGCAGTTGAGCGCACGGAGGACACTGGTAATCGCCAAACTCCTCAAGCGTCACCACCGACTGAACGGCGGGCGTTGATTGCTCCGACACCTCGGCATCGGAGGTGAGTTCCTGATTTCCCCTTGACCTGATAATGGCCAATCCGGCTAAGACGACAACAACCAACACCGCGGCAGCGATCAGAAATCCAATGTACTTTTTCATAACACAGCAACGGAAAACCAGTAGCTCACTTGACGAGTTCGCGTCTGGTATACAGCAGCAACTCGACGCCCGGTCTCAAATTAAAACTGCCCGCGGTATTGAACCCCGATTGGACCACCTTGTAACGATCCCCAAACATCGTTTCAACTTCTTCAGCCTGGTCTTGTGACGCGATGATCACTGGCTCGTTTGACTGTGCCATGCTTCCGTAGTAACCAACTCGAGTGTAATTTCTCAGATACCACGGTAGCGGCCAGTACTCCCGCGACACTACCGTAATCCCAGTTTGATTACCTTGAGGAGTTTTCTGCGCGATGGCGTCAACTTCACTCAGCAGTTTTAACAACTCGCGATTCGTGTGAGCATAGACGTAAACATAATACTGACTGTCATTGTCGTAGTTGACAAAGTTTAAATCGAGTGTCTGGTAGCCGGGGATGAAGGTTTTCAAGTGCACGTGTTTCTGCGTGTAAGCGCGCACTAGTCCAGGCGTGAATCCTGCCACAACCACCCACACTACAATCAGCGCGGCTACGCGTAACGATCGACCTACATCCAACCTCCGAAGCTCATCGTAAATCCACTCCAGTGCATAACCCCCACTCAGCGCGAGAGGTACGAGGAAGTTCACTGCCAGCCATGGAGTCTTATATTTGATCAAAGAGTAAGCGACGATCAGCCCGAAAGCCCACGTCGCCGAGAACAGTGCAAATGCTTTGGTTGGTCTAAGTACAGTCAGTATCGCACCCAGCGCCGCGAGCAACAGCAAAGGTGCTTCTTGAAGCAGAAGCCACCAGAAATAGGTGAGAAAGGGATGGTTGTGATCTCTCTTGCCAGTCTTGGTCCAGAATTCAAAAGTCTTGATTGAGTCCCAAATGCCTTTGGGGAAATTGGTGAAGAACGAAGAATAGAAAACAACGTTGACGCCGATGAACACCACCAGGGCGATCAAGATCCAAAGTGCCAGACGCGATGGACCACCCACTCTAGCGATGAATCCGGTTTGTTGCTCGGCACTCGGTTTACGACGTTTCTTTTGTTTGTTGCTGGCCCCGCTGTCGCCTGTCTTATTCCTGAGTGCTCGGTAAAAACGGGTTACCAACCAGGCCAGGAAAACAACCACCGCAGAGATAATCGCAGTTTCTTTGCTGGCGAAGAGCAATGCCGCCGACAAGGCGGCCAATAACAAGTAAGCCGGACTTGCGCTCTCATAGTACCTCAGCGCCGCCACCACCAGACCAAACGCAAAGAAGGCAAACAAACTTTCGTGGATGAAGTAGCGCGAAATGTAAACCGCACCAGGTGAAACCGCTAGTAGGAAGGCGGCGCTTAAGGTGGCGATGGTTCCAAGATTTCGGCGCAGGTTCAGAACGAGCAACACCGTTGCGAGCCCAAATATTGCTGGAACGACCCGGATCGCAGTGGTAGTGAGACCGATACTGTTTTGGGTTTTGGCGCCAAAGAGAATTCGGAGCAGATTTGGAAACAGCGCTGCAAAGTAATACAGCGTTGGTCCATGGTAGTTCTCGGGATTGTATTGATAGGCGCCTTCCCTCACCAGCCTGACGAGAAAGTTTCCGTTGACGCCTTCGTCGTGATGAAGCGGAACGAGATCCAGATCATAAAATCTGAGCACAGCCGCTAGCACTATGATCACCACGCTAGCAATAACCCAGAATTGCTCCGAGACTTTCTCCCCCCCGTCTCCTGCCGGAGTTAGAGTCTCGCTTGCGGAAGCGCCAGACGACGCCGATTTACCGAACCTTGTAGAGTCGATACGCACCAACTTCTCCTGCAAGTTCAAAGTTTGAAAAGAACCGATCATTAACGGTCATGTCATTTCTTTCAGCCGGACCAATCACTACATAACTAATGTTATTCCTGCTCAACAACTCCAGCGCATCCGGTGCGCCTGCGTAAATTCTCCTGATTTCCGACTGTCGCGGCACAAACTCCAGGCCATGTGTCCAAACGTGGCCAGGGTAGCCCATAAGAGATCTACGTCCGGTGAGAAACACCGGATGATTATGCACCGGAGCGTGCAAGATTAATGATCGTGGTCGAGTGTTCGTCTTTATGTATTCGGCAAACGCGACTCCCTGAGTGGTAAAGATCTGAAGCTTGGCTGATCGAAACATTATCGTGGCCACATCGAGAGCTCCCGCCGCGGTCAGGCACACAAAAAGCAGACCGGCTGCCACCTTGTGGGGTAGTTCCTGCTTCCATAGGCGCGCGAGCAGAAGCGCCACCAAAGGCGCTGAACCAAGCCACCAATAGAAGAGCACTTTTACGTTGTCCCAAATCCACGGAGCCAGTTTGGCTACATTGGGAATAATGAAACAAAGAGTGAACGGCAGGAAATATAAGAGTAACCTGCGGGAGACGAGTTGCCGTTTGCCGCCCCAAAAAAGCGCTGCGATAGTCATCGGAATGAATAAACCAGAATTCTTAAACCAGAACCAAATGACATCTTCTTTGCCTCGATCCCATCCGAGTTGCCAATCGAAAAAAGTCGACGCTTTAACTGCGCTGTTGTGGGTGGACCACCATAATTGAGGTAGCGCAATGAGGGACGCGGCCGCGAAGAAAGCGAACCAATGACGCCAGCGTCTTTCGAGTAGAGCGATTCCTGCCCCAACCATCATCACTGACACGAAACTATGCGCGTGCACCAGGGGAATCAGACCTGCAATTAATCCTGCGCCGATCATTCGCCTGACTGCTGGCGACAGTGGAAAAATCGAAGTTACTGTCGCGGGGGTTTGATCCTGAGCTTTGGTCTTACGCTTAGCGGCATGATCCTGATCTGCTTTAGAGCCACTTTCAGTTTCCGGTTCTCCTGATAACCACCACTGCGTAAACACGATTACAGCGAGCGGAAGACCAAGCAGAAAGCCGCGTTGCGGGATGAGCAAAGTCGACATTGCGTTTCCCCAACGCCATGTCGTGTCCGGAAGAATCGTAAACGAGTTCGGGAGGCCACGGAGAAATGCAGTGAAGTTTGGTTTTTCCGTATAAGTAGTCCAAAGAAAGATCCACCCCAACCCGCCGTTTAAGAAAATCAGCAGCGGAGTCATGATGGCGGCGCACCGATCGCGCAACATTACCAACGCCCAGTAATGGACCAGTCCAAAGAAGGCCAGACCCACTACAAAGTTTTCAATGAACATCGAATCGCGCAGGCTGGCTCCGCAATACACAAAGATCGCCGACACGAAGTCCGTTAAGAACGGATAGGTAAAGAACACCCCAGCATACGTTGGGTCCTCCGGCATGAAATTGTGACCATACACGAAGCTGGTGATGACACTGAGATGAAAGGGCAAGTCACCGTAATTGTTTGGTAAGCCGGTAGAAATCCCGTCCGGAAGGTCAAGCATCGCTCGCTGAAAGCATCGCCATAACACAGCAGCGACCAGCAAATACAAGACTGTGTAACCAACCGGTATCTGCCGGGGATTACGCAACACATGATAGATGGAGCCCAAGTCACGCGAAACCGCTTTTCGCCGTTTTGAGTTGCGCAATGAAAGGCCCGGGAGTGCGAGCACCAGGCAGGTGAGGATTATCGCTATGGAAGTAAGACCCAACAGCGAAGTAAAAATGAAACCTATCAGGCCAAGGGCCGCGATTCCAATACACGCGCCGGCACAAAGCCGAGCACCAATCGCGGACCTTTCGTCGTAGAGGTAAGTGGCCAGTGTACCGCCAGCAGTTGCCAGCAACACGATCGCGATGGAAATGATCACGCAGTGAGCGAAGGCATACCAACAATGCCTACACGCCTGTTCCTTTTCTATTCTCTCACGTCGAACGAGGTTGAATTACCGGGGCGTGATTATACGCGAAGCCCGGGGGAATTCGGCACTATTCGAAAATTCATTTTCTAATGGATTCCGGCTCGCTGGAACGCAGACCGAACCGATCTGCCAACACTCGCCAACTGGTTACGGTTGCTTTGCATTGGTTGAGGGATCCTTCAGTAGCTCTCATCGCATGCGTTTGCGCCACGGATTATTATCGGTTAGTTTCAAACAAAGTCGAGAGGTCAAACAATGTTACGAGCCGGTATTGTTGGCTTGCCTAACGTAGGCAAGTCGACGCTTTTTAATGCACTAACAGCGCAAACTGCGGCCCTGGCCGCCAACTATCCTTTTGCCACGATTGAGCCAAATGTAGGCGTGGTGCCGGTGCCTGACGAGCGACTGGAGCCGCTCGCCAAGTTGGTTAAAACTACAGTCATCGTCCCAGCCACGGTAGAGTTCCTCGATATCGCCGGCCTCGTCCGGGGCGCTTCGAAAGGCGAAGGATTAGGGAACCAATTCCTCGCGAACATCAGAGAAACTGACACCGTGGTCCAGGTGGTGCGATGTTTTGAAGACGACAGCGTTATTCACGTGGAAGGTTCTGTCGATCCGGCCCGCGACATCGAAACAATTCAAATCGAACTTGCCCTGGCGGATTTGGCAACAGCAGAGCGTCGCCGTGACAAAGCGCAAAAGAATCTAAAAACCGGCGACAAGGCTGCACGCGCGGAGCTGGCTGTGTTGGAAAAACTCCTGCCCGCTCTTGAGCAAGGAAAGTCCGCAAGGACAATTGCATTGACCGATGACGAGCGTCAGGTTGCGCGCGATTTTTTTCTACTCACTATGAAGCCCACCATCTACGCCGCGAACGTTGATGAAAACACGCTCGCTAACCCTGAACAGAACTCGATGGTTAAAGCTGTGCAGGAAATCGCGGAACGTGAAGCGGCCGAGTGCATTGTGATCTGCGCTCACCTGGAGGCTGAGCTTGTTTCGCTGTCGCCTGACGAGCGATCGGAATATCTGAAGAGTCTGCGAGTTTCGGGTAGCGGGGTCGACAGGCTGATCAAAGGTGCTTACCACTTATTGGGATTGATGTCGTTTCTAACAGCAGGTGAGAAAGAGGTTCGTGCGTGGACGATTCCACAAGGCACGCGCGCGCAGAGCGCTGCCGGTACGATTCATACTGACATCGAACGCGGCTTCATCCGTGCCGAAATAATCAGCTATGAAGATCTGCTAACCACCGGGTCTCAGGTCGCTGCGCGAGAAAAAGGGCTAACGAGACTAGAGGGCAAGGACTACATCATGCAGGAAGGTGATGTGGTCAATTTCAGGTTTAATGTCTAGGGAGTATCCGCTTACACTTCACCGACAAGAGGATGCGATGGCGGCCAACAGAGATTCAGAAGCTCATCGAACGAACCGGAAGTGAAAACGTTTGTGGACCCCAGGTTCAATCTCGCCTGGAAGAATGACCAGGTCTATGCTCGTTCGCGCGCTGAAGACTCTCTCGAGCCTGATTAAGCTCTTCTGTAGCGAGACGGAAGTATTCCCTCGTCTTCACATCTTCGGGCATTTTGGCCGCCGCCAGCTTCGCAGCATCATATTCTGGCAACTTGGCAACATATGCCTCAAGTCTTAGCGTGTGTATGCGAGACTCGCGAAGTGAACTAACGAGGCTTGGCAGAGCAAGCGCGCGGTCCGCTCCAAATCGATCATACGTTTGTTCATCCGGCGTCATGAGTATGTGTCAGGAATCTGGTAATGAATTTCCGTTGCGGTCTTGCCGAATGATATCGATTAGTGCATCGAGGCGTTGGTCGGAATGGATTTGAGATTCGGCAAGCTGCGCGAATCGTTCCTCGTTGCGCGCAAACCTTTCCTCGTATCGTCCACATGCGGCTTCGGTGCGCATCTGGGCATCCATCAAGATTTCGAGTTTTTTCTGAAATTCGTTTCGCCAACGCAGCCCATGGCTGGCGAATAATTTCGCAAGCCTTTCGAGACGGTCTATTCGATCTTCGGGTGTCATGTGATCCCACTTCCCCTTGCCGCAACGATCCACTAACAAACGCGAAGTAACACAAGCGTCAGCGAATGATTGCCTGATTATCGATGGCAGTCAAGAAGATGTATCCAGATGGGTTCTTGGGGACTTGTAAGAGGTCTTGTAAGGCAGCGTGGATTCGGAAGAGCGAATGATTATCCAAGGCCGTGACTTTACTTCAGTACGGCCCGGATGCCCACGAGGATGAGATAAGCGACCGCTATGACAACCGCCAATTTGATAACGAAGACGGCAATGCCGAACAGGATTTTGATCAGGCCGAGGGTTAAACCTGCCGCTGTTAACACGATGGGAATGCCCACGGCAATCACAAAAACTGCCAGGAGAATAATGCCTACCACTCTAAAAATGTCTGTCGCTTCTTTCATCGGTTATACCCGTCCGTCGCTTCTCAAAATCGCCGCCTGTCCGCCGCTCGGTTGACTATACGAAGGCGGCGCGTGCTGCGTTCCCACTAAGATTGGTCATTTTCTTAGCAATTCTTGTCAGCCCGGCGAGGTCGCATATGGCCCCCTTTTCGGTGATAATTGAATACATAACGAATCATGGCCTATTCAAGCACAGGAAATCTTTTTAGCGCATCTTCGTCTGAACCCGCAGCCGAAGAGAGTGCTCCCCTCGCCCAGCGCATGCGCCCGAGGTCACTGGGTGAATTTGTCGGTCAGAGCCATCTCGTCGGCGATGGGCGGGTCTTGCGGCGACTGCTTGACGGCGCGTCGAGCATGCCTTCGCTGATTCTTTGGGGTTCACCCGGCACTGGCAAGACTACCCTGGCCCGACTCGCAGCAGCGAAAGCTGGAGCACGTTTTATTGAATTGTCCGCCGTATTTTCGGGCGTTAAAGATCTACGCGCAGCCATCACTGATGCCCGAGCTGAAAAGAAATACGGCACCCGCACGATCCTCTTCATTGATGAGATTCATCGTTTCAATAAGGGCCAACAAGACGCGCTGCTTCATGCGGTGGAGGATGGCACCATTACTTTAATTGGAGCGACAACCGAAAATCCGTCGTTCGAAGTAAACGGCGCACTGCTCTCGCGCTGCCGGGTGCTGGTGCTCAATCCCCTCACGGAAAGTGAAGTAAAGACGATTCTGGAGCGTGCACTCAACGACGGCGAGCGGGGACTGGGCCAGCTTAACGCTCAGGTTCCGGAGTCGCTTTTAGAGCGCATTGCCAGTTCCGCAGGAGGCGATGCTCGAGTTGCTCTGGCAGCCATTGAAGGAGCCGTTGAATCCACCGCGCCCGATAAGAATGGCGTACGAGTCATAACCGAAGAGGCCGTCGTCGAGTCGATGGGTCGCGCTCACTATGCCTACGACAAGGGCGGCGAAGACCATTACAATCTCGCCTCCGCCTTGATCAAATCACTGCGCAACTCCGATGTCGACGCTTCACTTTACTGGCTTGCACGAATGATCGAAGGAGGCGCAGATCCCATCTTCATCGCCCGACGACTATGCATTCTTGCTTCTGAAGATATTGGCCTAGCTGATCCTCAGGCGATGGTCCAGGCGTCCGCCGCGGCTGAGATAGTGCAATTGATCGGCCTGCCGGAGGGATTGTTTCCGTTGTCTCAGGCGACGATATACCTGGCTCGGGCTCCAAAATCCAACGCCGTGAAGCGCGCTTACTTTGCTGCCGTGGCAGATGCATCGGAGACATCGCGGGAGCCTGTGCCGCTGCACCTTCGTAACGCCGTTACTCCTCTGATGAAGCACATCGGTTACGGCAAGGATTACCGCTACGTGCACAGTGACCCGTCAGCAAAGGATGAGATGGACTGTTTGCCTGAGTCGCTTAAGGGGCACACATACTTTGACGAAGAGTAAGAACCATTTCCCATATCTCATTTATCAAATCTCATTTGTCATCGGTGGATAGCAGGGATGTTTAAGACGAACAAGGAACTGGCATACCTCCATGAGCTCTTTGTAGCGACGGACTGGGGTGAACGATTTGCTGAGTTGATTGACACGCACGTGCCAATGCCAAAGAAGGGCAAGGTGCTTTACCTTGGCGCCGGCACGGGAGCCCATGCGATCGCGTTACAGGAAAGATCGAGCGACGCCCTCGAGTTCACATGTGTGGACGAAAACGTGGAGAATCTGGAATTAGCCCGAGCCAAGGCGACAGCTATGGGCGACGCGACGAAGTTTCAAACAGGCGAGGCCGATAGTATTGACTTCCCTGACAACGAATTTGCGGTCGTGATCAATGACGCGTCGCTGGCCCACGCGGCCAAAATTCCGGCAATGTTACGTGAAATGACAAGGGTCGCAGAGCCCAACGCCCAAGTCGCCCTGGTCCTTCCCACCTTTTCCAGCTTCGGGGAGTTCTTTTCAATCTACTGGGAAGCGTTGCACAACGCCGGCTTGATCGATCATGAATCGGACGTTGAAAGCTTGATTACGAAACTGCCTTCGGTTTCGGCGGTCGAAAAAATGGCGGAGGAGTCGGGTCTGGATGAAGTTAACAGTTGGACCACAATCGAAGAAATTGATTATGAGTCTGGTGAGGCATTTCTGAACGCGCCCTTGATAGCTGATTTCCTTATGCCGCGGTGGCTGGGCTCGTTGCCCGCGAATCACTACGAGCAGGTGACGAAAGAAATCGGCCTTCTGATCAACGAAGAGCGACACGACGCCGAGTTTGCGCTCTCCTTTAAGGCGACGCTAATCGTCGGGAAGAAGGCGCTGGTGCAGTGAGCTACACACTCAGCTTCTCTTTTTCCTTGGTTTCCCGCGCTGCTTCTCTTTCGCCTTCTTCAAGCCCTTCCTTGAAAGCCTTCTTGCTTTGGCCCAGCGACTTCGCGAGTTGAGGCAAACGAGTCGCTCCAAACAGCAGGAAGACGACCGCAGCTATGATCAAAAGTTCTGTCGGTCCCAGGTTTGCGATTGCGAAAACAATTTCATTCATAACAAGCCTCTTTTTCGGGGGATTATTCCAGGTCTCTAGTTCTCGTTGTTGGATTCGTAGAAGAGATATTTCCTCCACGTCTCATCGGCACGTCCCAAGTAGCGCATAATCTGACGATTCACGTGCAATGAAAACCCTCGCGGGCGGCGCAATAGATGCATCGCCGACTCCTCGGGAGTTCGGTTTCCCTTCCGATGATTGCAGCGCTTGCAGCAGGCCACCAGATTATCCCACGTAGATTCCCCGCCGCGCGAGCGTGGCAGCACATGGTCCAGAGTCAGTTCCGAGGGCGGATGCTGCCTTCCACAATACTGACAAGTGGAATGATCACGCAGCAGAATATTCTTTCGCGATAACGACCTTCGCTCGAAAGGAATATGAATGTATTCCGTCAACCTGATTACTGATGGCGCATGGATAGTCAGTTTTGCTGAATGCAGCATATGACCGTTGTGCTCTTCAACCCGTGCTACTCCCTTGAAAATCATCACCACCGCGCGCCTTTCGTTGCACACGTTGATGGGCTCAAACGAAGCATTTAGAACTAAGACTCTACCGGTCATAAGGAGTCCGATATTACGCGAGGCCAGAAACAGTGACAAGGGACAAGCGACCATTGGTTGGTGAAACGCGAAATACCGAGGTGCGCGAAAGCCCCGAAATCAGGCCATTTCGAGCACTTCTCCCGTCAGATCTGCCTCGGCCGGCCGCTAAACTGGTCGGTCGCGGTTACGAGGGCATCAATGATTCCCGGCTCACTGATTGAGTGGCCAGCGTCCTGGATTATTCGCAAATCCGCCTCCGGCCAGGCACGATGAAGATCCCAAGCGCTCGTCATCGGACATACAACGTCGTAGCGCCCTTGAACGATGACCCCGGGGACGTGACGAATCTTCTCGACGTTCTCAACCAGAAAATTATCCGAATCAAAGAAACAATTGTTCATGAAGTAGTGGCATTCGATCCGTGCAAATGCGAGCGCGAATTCTGTATCCGCAAAACGCTCGATGGAGTGATGATCAAAGAAAAGCTTTGATGTGCTTCCTTCCCAAATGCTCCACGCCCGCGCGGCGGCAACTCTTAGATTTTGGTCATCGCTGGTGAGTCGACGATAGTAAGCGGTAACCATGTCTCCACGCTCGTGTTCCGGAATAACCTTCAAAAACTCCTCCCAAACATCGGCGAAGAGCCAGCTTGCACCTTCCTGGTAGAACCATTGAATCTCTTTCGGGCGGCAAAGAAATATTCCGCGCAAAACAAGTTCGGTAACGCGATCCGGATGCGTTTCCGCGTAAGTAAGAGCCAGAGTGCTACCCCAGGAACCGCCAAATACCAGCCAGCGTTCAATACCTAAATGTTCGCGAAGGCGTTCGATGTCAGCCACCAGATCCCAGGTGGTGTTCTCTTCCAGGCTTGCGTGAGGTGTGCTCTTCCCTGCCCCACGCTGATCAAACAAAACAACGCGGTACACCGAAGGATCGAAGTAACGACGATAGTCCAGAGTCAGACCGCCGCCTGGTCCCCCGTGCAGAAACACCGCCGGCTTGCCATTCGGGTTGCCAACTTGCTCGTAGTAAAGCTCATGAAGAGACGACACCTTGAGACGGCCAGTGTTGTAAGGCTCAATTGCAGGGTAAAGAGTTTTCATAGGGACCCATCATACGAAAAGGAAGTCGTGGTTTACTAACGGCTGATCAGTGATGCAATGGTCTCGCGAGCGTGAGCACGAAGACATCGACTGCACCGGCATTCAGTAGCGCTCGGGCGCACGATGAAACTGTTGCACCGGTAGTGAAAACATCGTCGACAAGCAACACCTTTTCACCAGCCAATACTTTGGGGTTGCGCACTTGAAACGCATCGGCCACTGTCTTTCTTCGATCTGTGGCATCCATACCCGCGCGATGACGTTCCGTGTGGGAAACTCGAATCAGATTGTTGGTAACCACGGGAAGCGCGACACCGAGGGAGAGTCGTTGCGCAAGCAAGGCTGCCTGATTAAATCCCCTCGCTCTTTCGCGTTCAGGATGCAAAGGAACAGGAATAATCGTGGTTGCCTGGTTCAATGGGTAGCGCGATTGTGTTTCGATCAGCAATGAAGTCAATCTTGTACAAACATGGGGCTCGCGTTTGAGCGCCAGAACCGATGCGCTGAGCGCGCCTTCATAAACGGCGCAAGCTCGGGCAGCAACGAAAGCGTGTTCATCGCAACGATGACAACGCACATCTTCTCGGCTTTCCGCCGGCACAGTCCCGGTTGATGGGAAGCCGCACTTCCAGCACAACGTCTCACTGCCATCAAAAATCCGCGTTTGGCGCCAACATCTGGAACATGCGACGCCCAGCGATCTGGATTCAACACTGCCACCGCAAACCGCACATGACTGCGGGTAGACAAGCGACAAGAGCGAGTCGTATCCGAGATCGGCGGCGAGCGAGATTCGCATCAGTGGTCCATTCAGCAATGCGGGCGTTAAAAAACGGTTACACTGAAAACTAAAAGGCCTCTGCGGAACTAACCGCAGAGGCCGTGATTATGTCATCAAGCGAAAACCAGTTCTACTCTTCTTCTTCAACTAGTAAGCCGCGTTCGGCGAGGTCCTGGCAACGGACGCAATGGCGAGCCCAGGGCACCGCCTCAAGCCTCTTATCGGGAACCGCCTGTCCGCAACGAATGCATTTACCGTAACCGCTATCATCCATTCGCTCCAACGCTTCATCAATGAGATTCAGCATTTGCCGGTCGTTGTCAGACATCGAAACCAGGAGTTCTTTGGTGTAGGCGTTAGCCGCCATGTCGGCAGGATCCTGCGTAGCTTCTGAGTCGCGCTCGCGGCTATACAGTTCCGCCTGTTGCACCTGGCCCACCAGGCTTTCCCGCCGATCCAGTAACTTGTCGCGAAACACTCTTACTCTTCTCTTATCCATTATTTGTTACGTCCCTTCAACCCTACTTGTTGATTCAAATGCTGCTCGTTTTCCGATTACTTTTGATACGGCAGCCCAAGAATGATTGTGTAAGCTCGGTAGAGCTGTTCAAGTAAAACAACCCGCGCCATCTCATGCGTTAACGTTAAGCGGGAGAGACTCCATCGTTTGTCGACTTTCAGGGCCAACTCCTGTGACACGCCACTTGGCCCACCTATTATAAATGTCACTTCCTTGGTCCCAGTATCGCGCCAATGCCTCAGCTCGTTTGCCAGTTGCTCCGACGTCCACTCAGTGCCCGCAGGGTCGAGTAAAATACTCACGCCACCCTCACGCAGCCCGTCTGAGATGCGCTGCGAATCCTTATCGATGCCCGTTTGCTTGAGCGACGCAGGACTCTCGCGAAACTCAGAGACTTCGCATTTGGCAAAATGGGAAAGCCTCTTCAAATAACCATCTACCAGCGCCTTCAAATTCGCGTCTTTGGTCTTCCCCGTCCAAATGACTCGTAACCGCATGATCAAGAAAGGATGAAGGATGAAGGATGAAGGATGAAACCAAACTCCGAGTCGGCTCTCGAACCTTCAAACACATTAATCCGTTCCCGCATTAGCTCCAGCTTCATCCTTCCGCCTTCATCCTTCATCCTTCTTTTTCTTCGCCAGCTTCTCATACAAGTTTTTGCGGCTGATGCCGAGGATGCGTGCGGCCTCGGTTTTATTCCCCGCCGTCCTTGCCAGGACTTCGTCAACATACTCAGCTTCGATCTCGGCCAATGATGGAGGCTCGGTTCGACGTCGCTCTAACTTTACGGCCGCATGAATCGTCTCGGGCAGTTGCTCGATGTCGATGCGCGTGCCGGTAGACATGATCACGGCCCGTTCAAGAGTATTGGCCAGTTCCCTCACGTTACCCGGAAACTCATACGCGCTCAGTAGCGACATCGCCTCCCCAGTTAACTTGTTCGCCGGTCGCCCATGCTTTACGCAGTACTTCTCGACAAGCCCATCCACCAACTCTGGTAAATCCTCACGACGCTCACGTAATGAAGGCGCCTTGATGTGAACGACGTTCAGCCGATAGTAAAGATCTTCGCGAAACTGTTTCCGAGTAACCGCGTCCTCAAGATCGACGTTGGTCAACGCAATCAACCTGGCATCAACCTTGATCGTGCGTCGACCGCCAAGACGTTCAAACTCTCTGGTTTCGATCACCCGTAAGAGTTTGGCCTGCGATTCGACTGAGAGATACGCGATCTCATCAAGAACGATCGTCCCCTTGTGAGCAGCCTCTAGTCGACCGGGTTTGTCCTCTCCAGCTCCCGTGAAAGCTCCACGTTCATACCCAAAGAGCTCGGCTTCCAACAGGTCCGCGGGCAGAGTTGCGCAATCGATCTTGACGAACGATGCCCCGGCGCGTTTCGAGTGCGAGTGAATGAAAAACGCGAGCGCATCTTTGCCTGCGCCCGACTCGCCCGTGATCAACACGTTCGCATCAGTCTCAGCAACCCGCTCGGCGAGACGAACTGCCTCGCGCATTGCCTCGGAACGGGTCACAAGCTCGATCACAATTAGGTTCTCAAAGAACTGTCGATCCCGTTGTCGAATTCGGCCGGCAAGGCAACGCGCCTCGATTCTCGCCACAACCGCTCGAGGTCGTAAAACTTGCGCGCCTTCTCGTCGAAAACGTGGACCACAAAATCACCGTAGTCGAGCAAGATCCACTCAGCGGTCTTGTAGCCTTCCACTCGAGCCGCTGGACTGCCCTGCTTCTTCAGGGTTTCGGAGACCTCATCAGAGATTGCCTGGACCTGACGCTCGTTATTTCCGCTCACGATCACGAAGAAGTCGGTAAAGCTGGCGATCTCGCGCAAGTCCAAGACCACCACATCAATGGCCTTCTTCTCGGCCGCTGACCGCAATGCCGTCAGGACGCGTTCGTCCAGCTCAACTGAAGAAACTGGCTCGGTTGATATAGGTGTCGATACGGCTGCTGACTGCACCGGGTGCAGAGACTGTTCCTTAATACTTGAATTTTGCTTCATGCTAATTTCTATATAACCCGTACTTCCTGATGTAATAGCCGACTTCGCGCGGCACAAGTTTTTGCAATTCGTCGTTCTGGTTGTTTCGTGCCATCTCCCTGACCACTGTGGCCGATATATCCAACTGGACCACGTCAGTTATGAAAATCCTTTTTTCTCTTGTCCCCAACGTCGACGGGACTTCATGACTACGGCCGCGAACGTCAACTACCATGGCAGCCATCCCGCTTTCGAGCTGTTGCTCGGAAAACTCAAATCCGGGCCTGGTTACCACAATCAGATTGGCCAGGGTTGGCAGCCGACGCCACTCTCGCCAAGTCGTAAGCTCAGTCCAGGAATCCAGTCCCATTACAAAGAACAGATCAGCTTCATCTCGCAGCTCTGACACAAAGTGTTCGAGCGTATCTACCGTGTACTGACGCTCGCGTCCCTCGATTTCGTAAGTCGAAACAGTGAGACGGGGATCGTGTTGCGTCGCCAGCGCCAGCATTGCATAACGATGCAATGGCGATGAAACCTCACGATCGATCTTGTGCGGCGCAATCAGCGCCGGCATGAATAAAAACTGGTCTATGGCAAAGATCTCTGAAACGCTTCTGGCAATTTGCAGGTGGCCCAAGTGCACGGGATCAAACGTGCCGCCATAAATTGCGAGTCGTTTTCGCTGGTCCATCCAAAACTGTTACTGTGCCAGACTAATCGTTTCCGGCTGTCTATTGGCTTCCGCCAACTCATCAAGCTTGACTGCGATCGCAGCTATTAATTCCTTCGTACCCTTGTTGGCCACGGACGATATTGCATAAAACGGGACACCTTCAATTTCGGCTTGCTTACGCAGTGACTCGAGACGCTCAGGTTCGTCAAGTGCGTCAATCTTCGTGGCAATCACCATCTGCGGTCTCTCGGCAAGCTCCGGGTTATAGGCTTTCAGCTCGCGATTTACCGTAAGGTAGTCGCTGACTGGTTCACGACCTGAGAGTGACGACACATCTACCAAATGAAGCAGAAGCTTTGTACGCTCAACGTGCCGTAGAAAGCGGTCGCCTAAGCCTGCACCCTCGTGCGCTCCTTCGATCAAACCCGGAATGTCGGCCACCACGAAAGTACGAAAATCTCCGAGGTCAACCACCCCCAAATTCGGTTCAAGGGTTGTGAACGGATAATCCGCGATCTTTGGTTTGGCCGCAGAGATGGTTGAGATCAAAGTCGACTTTCCAGCATTCGGAAATCCTACGAGCCCGACGTCTGCCAAGAGTTTGAGCTCAAGCTGCAGTTCGCGTTCTTCTCCTTCGCTACCGTCCTGATGATATCGAGGGGCCCTGTTAGTAGATGTGGCAAAGTGCGCGTTCCCAAAACCACCACGTCCGCCCTTCGCGGCTAACCACTTCGCGCCATGCGCAGCCAGATCGTGCAAAAACTCGCCAGTCGCGCTGTCAAAGATCTGTGTGCCAACCGGGACTCTTACCGTTATGTCTTCACCTTCACGTCCGGAACAGTTTGAGCCTTCGCCATGCCGGCCACGCTCCGCAATGTGTTCGGGGTTATACCGAAGGTGAAGCAGAGTATTGAATGACTCGTCAGCGACAAACCAAACATCACCTCCGCGCCCGCCGTCGCCTCCGGATGGACCACCACGAGGAACGAACTTCTCTCGGCGAAAAGCTGTGACCCCGTTGCCTCCGTGTCCTCCTCTGACGCGAATTTTTGCTCGATCAATAAACATCTAAATCGAAAGCGACGCCACGCGCCAATTTACGGTTGGCACAGGCGTCGCGTAATAGCGTTTCGTCGCGGGCACTGCCTATGCGGTAGTCGCCTGCTCCTGTGGGTAGACGCTGACAAACTTCCCTGTGCGACCCTTGTCTTCAAATTTGACGATGCCGTCAATCAACGCGAAGAGGGTGTCGTCTTTTCCGCGGCCCACATTCTTGCCCGGCTTCCACTTGGTGCCACGTTGACGCGCCAGAATGTTTCCGCCGAGAACACTCTCACCGCCAAATTTCTTCAGGCCCAATCGCTGCGAATTTGAATCGCGACCATTGCGAGATGAACCAACTCCCTTTTTATGTGCCATATCCGATTTGCGATTTCCGATTTTCGATTGGCGATTATTTAACTTCTTAAAATCGGCAATCTGAAAACCGCAATCCGCATTCCCCCTATCCTATCGAATCAATCGTTATCGTGGTGTAGCCTTGCCGGTGGCCCTGCTTACGCTTGTAGTGTTTGCGGCGCTTCTTTTTGAAGACAACAATCTTGGCTCCGCGACCGTGGTCAACCACAGTGGCTGAAACCTTAGCCGCCCCGACTACAGGGTTTTTCCCGTCTGCGTCGCCAGCGGTCAACATGGCATCAAGCTCAATCGACTTGCCGGCCTCCGCGTCAACGGAAGGAACTCTTAAGGTAGTGCCTTTTTCTACGACAAACTGTTTGCCGCCTGTTTTGATTACTGCGTATGCCATCTCTTTGTCCCTCTCAGACGAGCCCACTGGCTATAGAAAAGTCGATTATTATAGGCATCTGGCCTGCAAACGGCAAACGCTCAGCCCCTTCCAGCCAACGCCCCTGCGCCAGTTGGGTTTTTGGTAGATTTCGGGGGATTTTGCGTCAAAAAGTAATCCATAAAACTGGTGGAGATATCGCCCGCCTTAAATTTTGGATCATCCATAATCTTCAAGTGAAGTGGGATCGTCGTCTTGATGCCCTCAATTACCATTGCTTCCAGGGCCCGGCGCATACGTGCGATGGCCAGTTCCCGAGTACGTGCATGGGTAATCACTTTGGCGATCATCGAATCGTAAAAAGGCGGCACCTTGTAACCAGCATAAACGTAGGTATCGACGCGAACGCCGGGCCCACCCGGGAGATTGAAGGCGGTAATCGTTCCCGGCGAAGGTGCAAACGTTTCCGGGTTCTCGGCATTGATCCGACATTCGATCGCGTGTCCGACAATCATCAGATCATCCTGCGTGTACCCCAGTGGCTCGCCTTCGGCAATCCTGATCTGGTTTCGCACAATGTCAGCCAGCGTCACCATCTCGGTGACCGGATGTTCCACCTGGATGCGGGTGTTCATTTCCATGAAATAGAACTTGTTGTCCTGATCAAGGAGGAACTCGACTGTCCCGGCACTGGCGTAACCAAGCTCCTTACAAGCGGCCACGGCAGCGTTTCCCATTTCGTCGCGTAACTGCGGCGACAAGACTGGCGAGGGAGCTTCCTCCAGGAGCTTCTGATGCCGGCGTTGGATCGAACACTCACGTTCACCGAGGTGAATACAATTGCCATGTTCATCAGCCAGTACCTGAATTTCAATGTGGCGAGGATTCTGAAGGTAGCGTTCAATGTAGACAGTGCCGTCCTTGAATGCCGCCGCCGCTTCGGTCGAAGCCATCTCCAGCGCTTTCCCTAGTTCCTCTTCAGACTGAACGATGCGCATTCCCCGTCCACCACCGCCGGCTGACGCCTTTACGATCACCGGGAACCCGATCTCGCGCGCCAGTTTCAATCCTTCTGCTTCGGAAGTGATCGGATCCGGGCTTCCCGGCAGCACGGGTAAACCTGCCTTCGTCATGGCGCGACGGGCTTCAACCTTATCGCCCATCAAACTAATGATGTTGGCCGGTGGTCCAATGAACTTGATATTGCAGGCAGCACAGATTTCAGCGAAGTAGGACGATTCTGCCAGGAATCCGTAACCCGGATGAATCGCGTCGACATTAAAAATCTCGGCAGCGCTAATGATGGCGGGAATATTTAGATAACTCTGCGCAGACGGTGCTGGTCCAATACAAGCAGCTTCGTCCGCATAGCGCACGTGGAGCGAATCGCGATCAACGTCACTATGGACCGCCACCGTGCGAATGCCCATCTCCTTGCACGTCCAGATGATGCGGCAAGCTATCTCGCCACGGTTGGCAATCAGGATCTTCTTAAACTTTCGCAACTCTGGCGTCATTCCTCGTCCAATGTCTAAAGTCCAAAGTCCATGTCCGGACTCTATTCAATCGCCAAAGTCTAAAGTCCAAAGTCATCCGTCCTTGCGGACCCTGGACTTTGGACCTTGGACTTCGGACTACTTTTTGATCCCGAACAGTGGTTGGCCGTACTCTACTGGTTGCCCGTTTTCCACGTAAATCTTAGCCACTTCTCCCGATGTCTCGGCTTGGATTTCATTCATGAGCTTCATTGCCTCGATGATGCAGACAACTGAGTCCGGTTCAACAACACTCCCGATCTTCACGAATGAATCTGCGTTGGGGGATGGTGAGCGATAAAACGTTCCCACAATTGGAGACGGAATGATATGGAGATCCTGGTCCTCAGAAGCTTCGGTTTGCGCTTTTGCACCAGGATGCGAGGGAACGCTGGACGAAGCCACGGCAGGTTCAACCGATGACGTAATCGTTTGGGTTCTTGATACAGAGGGCGATGAGTGGGCAGCAGCTGTTTCTTGTACATCGGCGCCACGGCGGAAACGAACTCGGAAACCTTCACGTTCGAGCTCAAACTCAGTGAACTCGTGTTCGCGAATTAACTGAATGAGCTCTCGGAGCTCTTCGATGTTAACCGGGATCTCCGTCCGAATGGCCTGGGCGCGGCGGCGACGGGTGCGGCCAGTCTCTGCCGCTTCGTTTTCAACCGAGATCTCTTCAGTTGATTGTCCGGCCTCTGCAGTTTTTTCAGCTTCGGGATTGTTCATCTTTTTCGCAGGTTCCATAGCTCCCATGCCCATCAAAGTGTTGAGCCCCAAAAGACGCGGGATGGTAATACCGACGGTCGATTGGGGCGATTCCGACCGAGCGCGTAATACTCACACCCGGTGTTAACCACACGTTTGAATCTATTTCTCTTCGGTCACGCCAGATTCGTCAGTAGGTTCGCCGGTTTCTTCCGGCGCACTTTCCTGCTCGGTCGCTGTCGCTGTGGCCTTCTTACCTTCTGTCGCTTCCTTTACGCGCGGTGTTTTAGCATCCGCACTCTTTTTCTTTTTGGTTCCGGAAGCCGCTGCTTTACGCTTCTTTACAGCCTCGATCGCGTCGCGCTCGCCCTGATTGTCTACAAGTTCGATAATCGCGAGCTCAGCATTGTCGCCGACTCGATTACCCAACTTGAGGATCCGAGTATAACCACCTGGTCTGTCCTTGTAGCGCTCCCCCAGCTCATCAAACAAACGCTTGAGCGCCGCCATGCCGGCGGTGCGTGGTGGCATCGCCTGACCACGTTTCCCTGACAACGCCGCATGGGTGGAATTTCCAGCGTGAAAGAAGCCAGCCGCCTGCCGTCGCAGGTGCAGAGCGCGAGGCCCAGTGTTATCGCCCTCAAGGTTACTCGCTTTGCGAGAAAGAGTGATTACTCTTTCGACGAAAGGCCTCAATTCCTTCGCCTTCGGCAGCGTGGTAACAATACGCTCGTCGCGAGCGTTAATGAGCGAGACTGCCAGGTTGCGAAGCATGGACATCCGATGTTCGCTGGTCCGGCCAAGTTTCCGATGTGCTTTTAAGTGCCGCATGACTGTAAACCCGTGATAACGGTATTAACTCCTGCAAGGGGCGCAGGCCCCGTAACTTTACTCTTCGTCGTTTTCGAAATCGCTCAGGTCCGCACCGTCACGTCCACCAGATCCCGGAATCGGATTTCCCTGTTCGTCAAACTCCATTCCGAAATCGAGCCCCATGCCATTGAGAATTTCCTTGATCTCGTTTAGCGACTTCTTACCAAAATTCTTGGTCGCCAACATCTCACGTTCACTGCGCTGGACCAAGTCGCGAATAGTCCGAATGTCGGCGTTCTTCAAACAGTTGTAAGAACGAACCGATAGTTCCAGCTCGTCAACGGAACGATCAAGCTGATCATTTCGCGGCAAAGGTGGTCGCTCAATCTTCGAGTAAGCAAAATCGTCCGTGTCCTCCTCGAAATTGATGAAGATGGACATATGGTCCTTGATCAGCTTGGCAGCGAGACCGATCGAATCTTCGGGCTTTACCGAACCGTCGGTCCACACGTCGATTGTCAGCTTGTCAAATTCAGTATTCTGCCCGAGTCGCGCCGCTTCCACGGTGTAGTTCACCTTCTTGACCGGTGTGTGCACCGAGTCAATTGGAATGTAACCAAGCGAAAGGTCTTCGTCGAAGTTGCGATCAGCGGAAACATATCCGCGACCTCGCTTCAAGCGCATTTCAACTCTGAGCGAGCCGCCCTCACTCACGGTGGCAATGTGCACCGAGTCGTCCAGGACCTCGACGTCGCCGTCAGCCTCGATGTCAGCTGCAGTAACCTCACCTGCACTCTCTTTTGATATGCGCAACGTTTTAGCTTCGTTCCCATGAAGCTTAAACGGAACCTGCTTGAGGTTCAGAATCACGTCCGTGGCGTCTTCCACGACACCCTTTATCGAAGAGAATTCGTGCTCAACACCTTCAATCTTTACTGCAGTCACAGCTGCGCCTTCAATCGAAGACAACAACGCGCGCCGGAGTGAATTACCCACAGTTGTGCCGAAGCCGCGCTCGAAAGGCTGCGCGGAGAAGCGTCCATAGCGCTCGGTAAGTGTCTCTGAGTCGGCCGCGAGACGCCGCGGCATTTGAAACCCGGTCCAAAGATTATTTTGATCCATAGCCATAGCGATTCATTTCCCGGATTAGAAAAAACTGTTATCCGCGGGCCGCAATCACTCGCGCCCGCGGGACTGAAAAAACTATTACTTACTATAAAGCTCAACGATAAGTTGTTCGTTGATCGAGCGATCGATATCTTCACGAGCCGGCAAGCCGCTGACACGCGCTGACATATCTGCACCCTCCTGAGAGATCCAGGCTGGACGTCCGCGACCAGCGGCCGTTTGCCATGCACTCTCAATGTGTGGATTTTTTCGGCTCTGTTCTCGGATGGTGATAACGTCGCCAGCCTTAACCTGATAGGAGGGAATGTCTACCTTGCGGCCATTGACTACCACGTGACCGTGGTTGACCAACTGACGTGCTTGCCGCCGAGAAGTTGAAAAGCCAGCGCGGTAAACTGCGTTATCGAGACGACGCTCTAGAAGGAACAACAGGTTTTCACCCGTGATTCCCTTCATGCGGGCTGCATGCTCGAAATAATTTCGGAATTGTCCTTCAAGGACGAAGTAGATGCGCTTAACTTTCTGCTTCTCGCGCAACTGCTGGCCGTAGCCGACCAACGCCTTGCCTCGACGCATCGAGTTGCCGTGCTGACCGGGCGGTTGAGTTCCCCGCTTCTCAATCGGACAAGACGGCTTGTAACACCTATCACCTTTTAGAAAGAGCTTGCCACCTTCACGACGGCACAAGCGACACACTGCATCTCTATACCTAGCCAACTGTTTTTGCCTCCAGTCTAAATTCGACGGAAAAGTTTACAGGCCGCGTTCCCGTTCATCCTTTTCAGATTTCAGATCTAAGATCTGAAATCTGAGATCCGGACTTAACGCTGACCCTTCATCCTTTAGGTTATTTAACTTTCCAAAAACTCACTCGCCGATTATCAGAAGCGATTCCGCAATTCGGAATTCGCATTCCGCAAATCGTTAAACTCTTCGGCGCTTCGGCGGACGACAGCCGTTATGGGGGATAGGCGTCGTATCGCGAATTGTGACAACTCTGATGCCGGCATTCGCAATCGCGCGAATCGCCGACTCTCGGCCACCACCTGGCCCTTTTACACGAACCTCACACTGCTGCATGCCGGCTTCGTGCGCTTTCTTGGCTGCTTCGAAAGCTGCCTGTTGCGCTGCGAACGGCGTACCTTTACGCGAGCCTCTAAAGCCACGCGCACCCGCTGAGGATTGTGCAATAAGATTACCTTCCAAATCGGTAATCGAAATCATCGTATTGTTGAAAGAGGCTGCGACATGCGCAATGCCCTGCGGGACATTCTTCTTCTCTTTCTTTCGAAAAACTTTTTTCTTTCCAGTTGCTTTTGCCATAACTTGTCAGTGGTCCGTTGTCCGTGGTCAGTAGTCTTTTGGTCACGACGGACCACTGACTACTAACAACTAACTATTTCTTGCCTGGCGCTTTCTTCTTGGCGATGGTGGCACGTCGTGGCCCCTTTCGGGTCCGGGCGTTCGTATGCGTCCGTTGCCCTCGAACTGGCAAGGCGCGACGATGGCGCAAACCGCGGTAACACCCGATATCCATCAATCGCTTGATGTCCATCTGGATTCGTTTGCGCAGGTCACCTTCGATCTCACCCTGGGCTTCCAGAATGGCCCTGATTCGAGCCAACTCGTCCTCGCTCAAGTCGGCGACACGAGTGCTGTGATTAACGCCCGCCTCGGTCAGGATTGAGCTCGATCGCGAACGACCGACGCCGTAGATATAAGTGAGCCCCACTTCAGCTCGTTTGTTTGGTGGAAGGTCGACGCCAGCTACACGTGCCATTTCTATTAATCGCTCTCCGGTTAAGAAAGATTGCGTCAAGCGTGACGCGATCCGAGTTTGTTATCCCTGCCGTTGCTTGTGCTTCGGGTTAACGCAAATCACCCTGACCACGCCTTTGCGGTGGATGACTTTGCACTTATCACACATTGGTTTTACTGAAGCCCGGACTTTCATTTATGCAACCCTCAGGTCGAAATTCAAAAAATTATTTGTACCGGTAGGTTATCCGCCCCCGGTTTAAGTCATAGGGTGACAACTCAACCAGCACTCGATCACCAGGAAGAATTCGGATGAAATGCTTGCGCATCTTCCCTGAAATGTGCGCGAGTACCTGATGTTGGTTATCTTCCAACTCGACCCTAAACATCGCGTTAGGCAGAGTCTCAAGGACTTTAGCCATAACTTCTATAGCTTCTTCCTTCGCCATATCCGCTCAGAGTGAATTTTTGCCGTACCGACAAACTGCAAATAGTAGCATGGCCTCTGAACTTTGCCAAGCCGCGCTGGATGTTGGGGTTACGGACTCAGACAGACGTTGCCAGAACCCCGTCCGGCGTCGTTTTAGTCAATACTTCAGGGCCTTCTTCGGTTATTGCGATCGTATGTTCAACGTGGGCACTCGGTTTTCCATCCAGGGTCACTACCGTCCAACCGTCAGCCAAAACTTTCGTGTGGTGACTCCCCAGGTTGATCATGGGCTCCACCGCAAACACATAGCCCGCCTTAATCTTGGGGCCATGCCCGGGTTTGCCATAATTAGGGATTTGCGGATCCTCATGCATATGGCGTCCGATACCGTGTCCGACATAATCACGCACCACCGAATAGCCATGCGACTCGGCGTGTTGCTGAACTGCCGCACCTATGTCACCCAAATGTTTACCAGGACGACATTGCTCGATGGCAAGGTCCAAACATTCCTCAGTGACTCGCACCAACTCCAACCATTCGTCTGCAGCCTTGCCAATAGGAACGGTGGTAGCTGTGTCGCCGACGAACCCGTCCAACGTAACCCCACAATCAATAGAAAAAATGTCGCCGTCCTTCAGTTCGTAATCCGAGGGAAAGCCGTGGACCACCTGCTCATTGACCGAAGCACAGATCGAATAGGGGAAACCGTGGTAACCCTTGAAGGTGGGCAGCGCGCCACCATCGCGGATCATTTTTTCCGCTGCGCGGTCAACCTCGAGAGTAGTCAAGCCGGGTTGCGCCATCGCTCTTAACTCTTGTAACACCTGACCTACCAGACGTCCCGCCGCCCGCATCTTTTCCAGCTCTTTTTTCGACTTACCGATAATCATAAGGGCCCGGCTGAGGAAGCATTGAGTTGAGCGACAATTTTCAAGAGCTCTAACTCTTTACCATATCGCCAACAACGATCTTTTCGATGTCTGTGTAAATAGTTTCGGTGTCTCTCGTGCCGTCAACCACATTCAATAAATCCGCGCGGCGGTAATAATCGAGCAATGGCTCAGTCTGCTCCTCGTAAGTAGCCAGTCGCGCCTTCACGGTCTGCGCATTGTCATCCGCCCGGTGGTTAAGTTGAGCGTCGGGGTGTAAGTCGCAAACGTTGTCAAACTTAGGGGGCTTAAAAAAGATATTATAAATCTCGCCGCACACCGGACAATTTCTCCGGCCTATCATCCGCTGCTCCAAAGTTGCGCGCGGAACCTGAATTTCAATCGCCTGAATTTGCTTCCCTTGCTCAACCGCCAGCTCGTTCAGCATCACCGCTTGTGCCGGTGTGCGTGGGAACCCGTCAAGGATGTAACCGTTACGACAATCCGTTTTCGCGGTCCGTTCCCTAACTACTCTGATAGTTACCTCATCTGGGACCAGCTTGCCGGCGACCATCAACGCCCTGACTTCATCAGCAAGTGCGCTTCTTTCTTCCTTCAGTGCCCGGAAGATGTCGCCCGTCGAAATTTGCGGCAGATGTAGGCGCTCTTGAAGCAATCGCGCCTGCGTGCCTTTACCGGCACCAGGCGCACCCATCAGCACAATAATCTTTCCCATAAACAGATGTCAGCGGTCTGATATCAGATGTCAGATGATGCGCTCGGGGAGAATAGCACCCTCTGACATCCGACCTCTGACATCTAACATCTAGTTTTAGGCTCTTCGTCCGCGCAACCGTCCTCCGCTGCCGAGGAACCCTTCGTAGTTACGCATTACCAACTGCGCTTCTATCTGGGCCACCGTATCCATCGCTACGCCAACCAGAATGAGCAGAGAGGTGCCGCCAAAGTAAAACTGATAACCCATACCCGTAGGTATCCAACTGAGACCGGGTGTACTACTAACGAATGCATCCAGCCAGGTTCCAATCAATGGTAGTCGCGCTACCTTAAATCCGCTCAACATAAACTGTGGAACGAAAGCCACTAATGCCAGGTAGATGGCGCCCACTACAGTCAAGCGAGTCAGGATACTGTTCAGATACTCAGCGGTGGCTCGGCCCGGCCGGATACCTGGCATAAATCCGCCGTGTTTGCGCAGGTTATCGGCAACTTCCTCTACATTAAACACGATTGAGACGTAGAAGAAGGTAAAGAAAATAATCAGCGACAAAAAGATCAACTCGTAGTAGGGATCGCTCGCGTGGAAGGTCTGGAAGAACGTCCACACTTTGGCCCAGGTCGATCCGGCATTATTGGGATCAGGGGGAAACGCTGCGAACAAACTCTGCGGCATGGAAAGCACTGACGATGCGAAGATCACTGGGATCACACCACCCATATTGATCTTGAGTGGCATCGTGGTCTGCTGTCCGCCCACCACCTGCCGTCCGACGTGTCGCTTGGCGTAACTCACCGGGACCTTACGTCGAGCGGCTTCTACAAAAACTATGAACGCTATGATCAAAACCATCGCCGCAACCAGCGCGATCACACCAATTGTTTCAAGCGTGTCGCCGCCTCGCACCCGCTCGAAAACCTGGGTTACTCCGCTGGGCAGGCCGATTACAATACCGGCGAAGATTAGCAACGAAATACCGTTACCTACACCTCGTTCAGTAATTTGCTCGCCCAGCCACATCACAAAGATGGTGCCGGTCGTTAGCGTCAAAACCGTCGTCAGAAGAAAGCCCCACGTGGGCGCGCCAACTCCGTTAACTTGCAGCCAGTGAGCAACGAACGATGTTTGAATACAAGCGAGAAGGACCGTCAAATATCTGGTCCATTGGTTGATCTTCTTGCGCCCCATCTCGCCTTCTTCCTGCAACTTTTTAAGCTGCGGGGAGACGACAGTCATCAACTGCAAAATGATCGAGGCGGTGATGTAGGGGGTAACGCCGAGAGCGAAGATCGAGATAGTGCGAAAGTTTCCGCCGGAAAACAGATCGAGCACGCCGAGGAGGGTTCCTGCGACTTCACTCCAAACCTGATCCAGCCGGTCCTTATTAATTCCCGGAGCAGCCACGTGCGCGCCCAGCCGATAGACGGCCAGCATGCCTAATGTAAACAAAATGCGCCGGCGTAAATCCGGCACATTGAACATATTGCGAACTGCAGCAAAAAACTTATCCATAATCTTCTTTGGCCCTCACGGCCGAAAGCGTGTGTCCCTGGACCTTCGTAACGGAGCGGTTCAAGTTACTTCGATTCAACGATCGTCGCGGCTCCACCAGCCTTCTCGATTTTTTCCCGCGCGCTCTTCGTAAAGCGGTGCGCGGAAATACGCAGAGGCTTCGATAACTCGCCGTTACCCAACACCACCACGTCGTGCTTCGCTTTCTTGATTATTCCGCGATCGTGCAACAACTCCGGCGTGATCTCGTCATCAGCCTGGAAACCACGATCCAATGCAGCCAGGCTCACTTCCAGCCATTGCTTCTTAAAGATGTTGGTAAAGCCACGCTTCGGCAGGCGACGATGCAGCGGCATCTGTCCGCCTTCGAATCCAATCTTCGCGGAGTAGCCGGAACGAGACTTTTGTCCCTTTTCACCACGAGATGCAGTCTTGCCCATCCCGGAACCCGGGCCGCGACCCACGCGCTTCTTTTTGTGAACAGAACCTTTAGCTGGTTTTAGATTATTAAGACTTAGAGCCATGATTGTGCCTTTGAGCTTTGTACTTTGAACTTTTGTACTCTGCTTACGCTCACTGCAAAGTACAAACCAGAAACTATTCGACTATGCGTAACAAATGCGGAATCTTCGCCACCGCGCCTCGAGTCGAGGGGTTGTCGTTGCGAACCACTATCTGATTCAGCTTGGTCAAACCGAGACTGCGCACCATCTGCTTATGAGTTTTCGGCGCGGCGATAAAACTTCGGTAGTACTGAATTTGGATCGTTCCCCCACTCACCGGACTCTTCGTCGCTTTGACATAAGGGCTCTTTGCTTTTCGTGGCATAACTCCTCACCTCGTGAATCGTCAATCGTGAATCGTAAATAGGAAAATCGAATTCCATTTGCGATTTACGATTCACTAATTACCGTTCCTAGATTTCATCGACTGTCTTGCCGCGCAGCCGAGCCAACTCCATTGGATCTTTCATTCGCAGCAGCGCGTCAAACGTCGCTCGCACTACGTTGTGCGGATTGGTTGAACCAAGGACCTTCGTCCGCACGTCATGAACACCCACTGCTTGCATCACCGCTCGCACGGCGCCGCCGGCAATTACGCCAGTTCCCTCAGAAGCTGGTTTCACCATCACTCGACCGGCGCCAAACTTTCCAATGAGCTGATGGGGTAAAGTATTTTTGATTAATGGGACCCGAATAAGATTCTTTTTGGCAGCTTCCACAGCTTTCTTGATAGCCAGAGGCACTTCGCGCGCCTTGCCGGTGCCAAAACCTACGTGTCCACCCTCGTCACCAACGACGACCAACGCAGCAAAGGACATGTTCTTACCGCCCTTAACCACTTTCGTTACGCGGTTGATGGAAATAACCTGATCCTTTAGATCCAGGCCCTGTGAAGGAATACGTTGCTTAGGTTGTCTCATTTCTTCTCTTTACTTTTCTTGCGCGGCTTCTCTTCAACCGGCTCCTCGGCTGCAGCCTTCTCGGCTTCTTCGGCCTGGGCAGCGAGCAATTCGTTTTTGTTTAGACCAGCTTCCCGCGCAGCATCGGTCAACGCCTTGATGCGTCCATGGTAGAGATAACCACCACGGTCGAAAACCACGCTTTCGATCCCCTTCTCGAGGGCGCGTTCGGCGATGGCCTTTCCAATTCTGCGTGCAGCCTCGATGTTGCCACCGGTGGAACCACGCAAATCTTTCTCGGTCGTCGAGGCCGAAACGATGGTCTTGCCCAACTGGTCGTCAACCACCTGTGCATAAATATGGTTAGTGCTGCGGTAGACCGCCAGACGCGGCCGCTCTCCGCTGCCCTTCACCTTACGTCGGATGCGCCGGTGAATCGCCTCTCGAATTAATGCTCTGCTCGTGTTTGCCATTTCTTCCTCGTGAATCGTAAATCGTGAATCGTAAATAGCTCTATTCTATTTACGATTTACGATTCACTATTTACTTACTTGCCTGTCTTTCCAGGTTTCAACTTAATGGGCACGCCTGCGTAACGAATGCCCTTGCCTTTGTACGCATCGGGCTTGCGCAGTTTGTGCATCTCTGCGGCCACCTGGCCCAACTTCTGCTTATCGATACTGCTCAGCGTCAGCGTCGTTTGATACTGCTGGATGCTGCCCTTCGTCGTCATACGCTCGGCCTTCGCTTCAACTCCATCGGGCAAAGGAAAGTCGATCGGGTGCGAATAACCAAGCGAGAAAACAATCCGCTTGCTTTGCACATCGGCCTTATAGCCTACGCCTACGACATCCATTTGGGTTGTGAACCCTTCGGTCACGCCAACCACGGCGTTGTTGGCCAGAGCGCGCGCCAATCCATGCAGCGGCGCCAACTGGTCGGAAGTGCGTTCAGCGCGCAGCTCCTCACCTTCCAGCTTGAAACTAATGCCCTCAGGAATCGGAGTCTTCAAAGTACCCTTGGGTCCTTTTACCTCGAGTTCCTGCTCGCGAATGGTTACCGAAACACCTTTCGGCAACGTGATAATTTTTTTGCCAATGCGCGACATAACTAAACCTCAAGGATGAAGGCGGAAGGATGAAGGATGAAAATATCTATTCCATCGCCTGCTTTCATCCTTCATCCCTCATCCTTCATCCCTTAATAAATTTGCGCCAGCAGCTCTCCGCCCATGTTTTCGCGACGCGCCGCTTTTCCACTCATCAAACCTTTTGACGTCGAAACAATGTTTACGCCGTAGCCACCTAATACTTTGGGGATCTCGCTGGAGCCTACATAGACACGTCGACCGGGACGCGAAACTCGCTCAAGATGCGTGATGGAGGATGTACCGCGCGCGTCGTAGCGCAGGAAGATGCGAATAGTGCGTTTCACCCCTTCGCCCTTCAGCACAAAATTATTGATGTAACCCTCTTCTTTTAGAATCCTGGCAATCTCAAGTTTAAGCTTCGAGGCTGGGATATCAGTTCGCGAGTGTTTTGCCGCAATCGCATTGCGGATTCGCGTCAACATATCGGCGATAGGATCAGTCATTCTTAACTCCAAAACGTCGGTTGTCAGTGGTCAGTAGTCAGTTGCAACTGACAACGAACACTAACTACTGACAAGTTACCAACTAGACTTAACGACGCCGGGGATCTGCCCCTCTAGCGCCAACTGGCGAAAACAGATGCGGCACAAATTGAACTTTCGCAGATAGCCGCGTGCCCGGCCGCATCTCTTGCAGCGGGTGTAAGCGCGCACCGCAAACTTCGGTCGACGCTGAGATTTCGCTATTAATGATTTCTTTGCCATAACTCGTAAATGGTGAATGGTAAATGGTAAATAGCAGATCGTGATTGCCGCAGGGCTTGGTGACCATTCACCATTCACGACTTACCATTTACGTTTTTACGCCCTAAAGGGCATCCCCAGTCCCTTCAAAAGAGCGCGTGCCTGCTCGTCGTTCATCGCGCTGGTGATAATCGTAATGTTCATCCCTCGCAGCTTATCGACTTTGTTAAAGTCGATCTCCGGGAAAATGAGTTGCTCGCGAACTCCGATCGTGTAGTTACCGCGTCCATCAAACGCCTTCGGAGAAACTCCACGAAAGTCTCGAACGCGTGGCAGGGCAATCGAAACGAAACGATCAAGAAATTCGTACATTCGATCGCCTCGCAGGGTCACCATTACTCCAATGGGCATTCCCTGGCGCAACTTAAACGACGCAATCGATTTCTTGGCTTTGGTAATCACGGGCTTCTGACCAGTGATGGTCCGCAGCTCTTCCGCCGCCGTATCAAGGATCTTGGCATTAGCGATTGCTTCGCCCATACCCATATTCAGAACTACTTTCTTGACGCGCGGAATGGCCATCGGGTTAGTAATTCCAAACTCCTTGGCAATCGCCGGAGCTACTTCTTTTTGGTAACGCTCTTTTAACCTTGCTGCCATCTCAAACCTCGTAACTCGGTAAATGGTAAATGGTGAATGGTAAATGGGAACCGCCGATGTCGCCGGCCTATTCACGATTTACTATTTACGATTTACCGTTCTTATTTCTCCAAAGAGTGTCCGCTGGCTGAAGCTACGCGAAACTTCGATCCTTCGGCGTCGAACTTAAACTTGACCCTGGTCGGCTTCCCGCTCTGCGGGTCAATCAGCTGCACATTGGAAATATTGATAAAGGCTTCCTTCTCAATGATGCCGCCGCCGCGATTGCTCTGCGGGTTGGCGCGCTGATGTCGCTTGATTACTCCGACACCTTCAACTTTGACCTTGCCAGTGGTTGGTGCTACTTCCAGCACTCGGCCCCGCTTGCCCTTATCGCGACCAGCAATTACCACCACTTGATCGTTCTTCTTTATTTTGGCGTGTTTAGTTCCAGCCATAACTTAGATAACCTCCGGCGCGAGCGACACGATTTTCATGAAATTCTTGTCGCGCAACTCGCGGGCTACTGGTCCGAATACGCGGGTCCCAATAGGCGTCCCATCTTCTTTGATCAGCACTGCGGCATTTTGATCAAATCGAATATATGTCCCGTCCTTGCGCCGGACCTCTTTGCGCGTGCGCACGATAACGGCGTCCTGAACAGTGCCTTTTTTGATCGTGCCGTCGGGTGACGCTTCCTTTACCGTGACCTTGATTCGATCACCCAGGCTGGCGATCTTTCCCGTGGAGCCACCAATGGGCATGATCATCTCCACCCGTCTCGCCCCCGAATTGTCGGCGACCTCTAGCGAGGTCTGCATCTGAATCATTTCTTCACCTCGTGAATCGTAAATCGTGAATCGTGAATAGGCCGAACGAGTTCCTTCTATTCACTATTTACCATTCACCATTTACCGTCTTACTTCGCAGCTTTCTGAACTATCTCAATCACACGCCAACGCTTGCGCGCTGACATCGGCCTGGTCTCGACAATCCGCACCTTGTCTCCGATGGTCGCACCCATTTCATCATGGGCCATGAACTTCGAAGTGCGGCGGACGTACCGGCGATACTTGGTGTGGCGGACCAAACGATCTACGCGGACCACTACCGTTTGTTGCATCTTGTCGGAGGTTATGACTCCCACCTTTTGCGAACGATGCGGGCGCTTCTTGCTTTCGGCGGCCGCCGCAGTGCCGTTGCCGGCCGCAGCTTCCGCTTTTACTGCTGAAGTGTCGGAACCTTTTTCCGCTGCAGCCTCGTTGGCGGTAATTTCTTCTTGATTCTCTTCTGCCATTTTTCTCACTCAGTGACCCAGGCTAACGTCCTGCGTCTGTCTTGCGTGTTAACAGACTTCCGGGTCTGTTCACTTACTAACTTGCCTGCGGTTGACGTTGACGCGACAGCGTTTGCAACCGCGCCAGCGATTTCTTCTCTTCGCGGATGCGTTTGACCGCGTCCACTTCGCCGAGTGCAAGCTTAAACTTCAAACGAAAGAGAGACTCCTTCAAACGGGCCGTCTCGGCTTTCAATTCATCGTTGGAAAAGTCCTGATATCTATCTAGCTCTTCACGCCGCTTCATAACTAAATTGCGCCTCCCTCTTGATCCTGGCGTCTCACAAACTTCGTCTTGATCGGAAGCTTCTGAGCCGCTAGACGCATGGCGTCGCGTGCTGTCTTCTCGTCGACACCTTCGATCTCGTAAAGAATCCTTCCCGGCTTCACTACGGCCACCCAATACTCCGGCGCGCCTTTACCCTTACCCATGCGCGTTTCTGCCGGCTTCTTGGTGACTGGTTTATCCGGGAACATTCGAATCCAAATCTTGCCGCCACGCTTAATGTGACGAGTCATCGCAATACGTGCGGCCTCAATCTGACGGTCTGTAATCCAGGCCGGCTCCAGACACTTGAGCCCGTATTCACCAAAGCTGATCTCGCTGCCGCGATTCGCGACGCCAGTCATGCGTCCGCGCATCTGCTTTCGGTGCTTAACTTTCTTCGGCATCAACATAATTAGTATTCCCTGTCCGTTGTTCGTTGTTAGTTGTCAGTTTGCGTATCGGCACCAGGCCGGCAACTGACAACGAACTACTAACTACTGGCCCTCACCACCTCGCGGCCTGCGACCATCCGAACCGCCTCCGCCTTCACGTTCGCGGCGGGTGCGTGGGCGACGCTCGCGCTCGCCAACGCGTGTTTCATTGATTGGATCAGAACCGGTTCCGCGGGCCATCGCCGCCTTCGCATCCAAAATCTCACCGCGATAGATCCACACCTTGACCCCGATTTGTCCAAACGTTGTCTTTGCTTCAGCCAGACCGTAATCGATGTCAGCGCGTAGGGTATGCAGCGGAAGCTGGCCTTGCAGATGCCACTCGCTACGGGCGATTTCAGCTCCATTCAGACGTCCGCTAACTTTGACCTTGATTCCCTGGGCGCCAAATCGCAGCGACTCTTCAACCGCCTTACGCATGGCCCGGCGAAACGCAATACGCTTCTCGAGCTGGGCGGCAATCTTTTCGGCTTGCAACTGCGCGTTCAGTTCCGGCTTATGAATCTCCTGAATTGAAACCAGAACTTCGCGGCCGGTCTTGGCTGACAGGTCGCTCTTCAGCTTGTCAATCTCAGCGCCTTTTCGCCCGATGATGATTCCCGGACGCGAGGTGTAGATGACAATCTTGAGCCGGTTAGCCGCGCGCTCAACGTCGACGTGTGACACGCCGGCCCCAGCAAAACGCTGCTTCAGCACCCGCTTCAGCCGGAGGTCTTCCAGAAGGAACTCGCCATACTGCTTCTTCGCGAACCAGTGCGAGTGCCAATCCTTGTTATAGCCAAGGCGAAATCCGTATGGATGAACTTTCTGACCCACAATCGTCTCCAGTTTGTTTTGTTCGATCTTGGATTTCAGATTTGCTATTTCAAACCTGGATCCTAAATCTCATTTTCTACTCTTCAGTCTTCGCAGCTTTTTTCGAAGCCTTCTTCGCCGGCTTTTTAGCCACATCGTCCGTGCCTGCCGCCGATTTCTTCTCAGCTGCGTCTGCCTTCGAAGCTACCTTCTTGGCCCGTGGCGCTGCAGCTGCCCCGCCTCGCTTGCGACCCTTGCTCTCGGCCAGCTTGGCCGGCTTGGTCGCTGAATCTTTTCCGGTGCTCTTACCTTTTGCCTTTGGATCCGGTCGCTCGTCGTTTGAAAGCTGAATAGTGACGTGACAAAAATGTCGTTGCTCACGATATGCCCGGCCTTGGGGAGCTGGTCTAACGCGCCGACGGTTCTTCGTTGGTCCACGGTCGACGAACGCCGTCTTCACCCAAAGATCGTCGGGGTCGATCGCCACATTGGCCTTTTCCGCAGCTTCGTTCGCATTGGCAATCGCCGAGCGCACGCACTTCTCAATCAAGTTTGACGCGCGCTTCGTGGAAAACCGAAGAATCGCCAACGCCTGATTGACGTCTTTGCCGCGAATCATATCCACTACCAGCCGGGCTTTTTGCGCCGACCCTCGAAGATATTTCGCACTTGCTATCGCTTCCATCTGAACCTCGTAAAATCTCTTTTAGATTGCTTTCGCTATCTACGACTCTCGTTTATTTTCCCGCAACCTTAGAGGCCTTCTCGACCTTGGTGCCGGAGTGACCCTTGAATGTCCGCGTTGGAGCAAACTCGCCCAGCTTGTGGCCCACCATGTTTTCCGTAACGTAAATCGGCAAATGACGTTTGCCGTTATGGACGCCAAAAGTCAGGCCAACCATGTCAGGCGTAATCGTCGAACGCCGCGACCACGTTTTGATCACTGGTGGTCGATTGCCGCCCGCACGCACCTTCTCGACAGCTTTCAGAATACTGTCATCAATGAACGGGCCTTTTTTTACTGAACGTGCCATAAGTCTCCAATGATGAATTCAGAATGACGAGCGCTGAACAGTTCATCATTCAGCATTCATAATTCCTCGATTACTTCGTTCTTCGATCTTTCAAAATCATCCGTTGCGTACGCTTGTTACTTCTCGTCTTGTAACCACGCGTGGGCTGTCCCCATGGAGTAACCGGATTACGGCCGCCGGAGGTTTTTCCTTCGCCACCGCCGTGCGGGTGGTCCACCGGGTTCATAGCCACACCGCGAACCTTTGGACGAAGACCCTTCCAACGCGATCTGCCGGCCTTACCGTACGAAACATTTTCGTGCTCGATGTTGCCAACCTGGCCGATGGTAGCTTTGCAGACGAGCGGTACGCGTCTCACTTCGCCCGAGGGCATGCGAAGCTGCGCGTAATCGCCTTCCTTCGCAACCAGCTGAGCAAACGCACCAGCCGAACGGGCCATCTGTCCGCCTTTTCCAGGTCGCAGCTCAATGTTATGAATCTGCGTACCCAAGGGGATATTGATTAGCGGCAAGGTGTTACCGGGGAGAATGTCAGCGTCGGCGCCGCTCATGATCGTCTTGCCAACTTCAATCCCTGTCGGTGCGATGATGTATCGTTTTTCACCGTCGATATAAGTAACCAGGGCAATGTGCGCCGAGCGATTTGGATCGTACTCAATCTGCGAAATCCTTCCGGGCACGCCTTCCTTATCACGCTTGAAGTCGACGATACGATAGAAGCGCTTGTGGCCCCCGCCCCTTCGGCGAACCGTAATACGACCGTCGTTGTTACGGCCGGATATTCGCTTCTTGGGCTCGAGCAGCGATTTCTCAGGCACCGCGCCAGCCGTCAACTCGTCTCGCGTAAGATAAGTTTGATAGCGTCGGGCTGGTGATGTAGGGGTTAATTTCTTTATTCCCATGTTATTAGTCCGTTATCAGCTGTCCGTTGTTAGTTGCCGGTTGGAAATGACTACCGACCACTGACGACCAACAGGATCGTTATATGCTTTCACCGTAATCGACGGGCTTCTCGCCTTGCTTCAGCGTCACGTACGCTTTCTTCCATGAAGGCTTGCGACCTTCGAACCGGCCACGACGCGCTGTCTTGCCCATAAAGTTGATCGTGCGAACGCGATCCACTTTCACCTGGAAGATTGATTCAACCGCTGATTTGATTTCAGGCTTCGTGGCGCGTCGATCAACTCGAAAAGTCAAAAGCTGACCGGTGTCCTGTGTCTCTTCCTTAGCGACTAAAGCCTTTTCCGTAATCACAGGCGACTTGATGATGTCCCAAATCGTTCTCATTTTTTAGGCCGCCTCCTTCTTTCGTCTGGTCGGCTGCTTGGCGGTCTTCACGCCACCCGCCTTGCGCGCGCGTTTCGGCTTTGCGGTTGCAGCATCGTCCGTCTCTTCTCCGCCAGCTGCGCTATTCTCGGGAGCCGCTTCCTTCTTGCCGCCCAGCAAGTCTTCGATCTCTTTAACCGCCGACTGCGAAAGAATCAGACTGTCGTGATAAAGCAGGTCGTAGATATTCAAGCCAAAACTATTGACCACCTTCGCGCTCTGCACGTTTCTGGTCGAGAGCAGTAGGTTTTCGTTTTCAAGAGAATCGACGATCAACGTCTTGCCTTCAAAACCTAACTGTTTCAGTGCGCCGACAAAATCCTTGGTCTTGGGTTTATCCATTGACCAGCCATCCACCAGTGTGACCTTGCCTTCTCGAATTCTTTCAGAAAGCGCCGAACGCAAGGCTCCCTGGCGCATTTTCTTCGGCATGTTGTAGGACCAATCGCGCGGCTGCGGGCCATGCACATTGCCGCCACCCTTCCACAGAGGAGAGCGAAGCGACGCGATACGCGCGCGACCAGTGCCTTTCTGCTTCCAAAGCTTCCGGCCTGCACCCGAGACATCACCACGAGTCTTGGTGGCCGAGGTACCCTGTCTGGCGTTAGCCATGAAATTCCGTACGGCCGCGTGTATCAAGGCCTCATTCAATGGCGCGCCAAACACGGCATCGGACAATTCGACTTCGCCAACCTCTTCGTTTTTTAAGTTGCGCACCTTAACTGTAGGCATCACTCACTCCGTTCGCGGAACTAAAAACTATTTCGTATCCGCTTTCTTAACTACCACCACACTGCCATTCGCACCGGGCACCGCTCCGCGAATCATCAGCAAATTGTTTTCGGCATCAACCTTTGCCACGGTCAGACCCTTGATCGTGACCCGCTCGTCGCCCATATGACCTGACGAGCGCGTACCCTTGATAACTCTGGAGGGATAGGCGGACGCTCCGATCGAACCAGGTGCACGAACGTTCATCGAACCATGCGACTCTGGACCGCGGTTGAAATTGTGACGCTTAACCGTTCCGGCAAAGCCTCGTCCCTTTGATTTACCCACCACGTCAACCACGTCACCATCTGAAAACTGATCAACCAGAATCTTGTCACCAACGTTCATCTCGCCAGTCGACGCGTCCAGACGAAACTCTTTGAGGATGCGGGTTGGGGGAATGCCACCACCAGTTTTGTCGAAGTGGCCTCGCATTGGCTTGGACACATTCTTCAGCTTCGGCGGTTTCTCATCTACGAGACCCAGCTGCACGGCGTCATACCCATCAGCGCCAGCGGCCGACTTTTTCTGCACCACCACGCATGGCCCGGCCTTGATCACGGTAACCGGCGTTACAACGCCGTCAGCCGCGAAAATCTGGGTCATACCAACTTTTCTTCCGATGATTCCGTTAATCATTGGTTAAATTCCAATCTCAAATCGCTGAATGCCAATCAAGAAGTTTAGAGTCAATCTTCAGGTTGCGGCTTTAGCGACAAGCTAAAGCTTGAACTCTGAACTACTGGTCTATTGCCGGCCAAACGCCTTAATCTCAACATCAACCCCAGCCGGAAGATCCAGCTTCATCAGCGCATCAACCGTCTGTGGGGTTGGATCGAGAATATCCATCAACCGCTTATGCGTTCGGATTTCAAACTGCTCGCGCGACTTCTTGTCCACGTGTGGGGAACGAAGCACTGTCCACTTGTTTTTCACAGTAGGCAAAGGGATCGGTCCAGCCACGCGCGCGCCGGTTCGCTTCGCGGTTTCGACGATCTCCGCGGTCGACTGGTCCAACACGCGATGGTCGTAGGCTTTCAGCCTGATTCTGATTTTTTCGTTTAGCATTAATTTTGTCCGTTGTTAGTTGTTCGTTGTCAGATGCAGTCAACTGCTATTGCAACTGACCACTGACTATTGACTACTAACTATTCCACAACTTCCGAAACCGTGCCGGCTCCAACCGTGCGACCGCCTTCACGAATTGCGAATCGCAGCCCCTTCTCCATAGCGATCGGTGCGATCAACTCGATCTCCATCGCTACGTTGTCGCCCGGCATCACCATCTCTACCCCT
>DATEPB010000067.1:0-52781 GCA_035273425.1 Pyrinomonadaceae bacterium
TGATTGGTCGCCCGGATTCTCAATCTTGAACGAATACGAGCCGGCGCCTTCAGCGGCGAAAGGAAACGACGGTTTCCCCTCACCGGATGTTCCCACCAGGCGGCGAGCAACCGTTCCGTCGGGATTCAGAAGGAAGAAATTGATCTTGCCCTTATACCCAATCGAGACGTTGAAATAGTCACCATCCTTCAGGGGAATTGAGAAGAGGTCAGTCTTGCCGGGCACGATCGTTCTGGCGACGGTCTGATTTGGCGAGAGTGTTTCTTGCGCGATAACTTCCTGCGCTGGGAAGAAGAGGAAACAAAATGCCAGCAAAGCGATTTTCAGAACACCTTCATTGAACCGGCGCGATTGAGCGATGTATTTTTCTGATAGTTGAGAATTTGACATAAACGTCTCCCCGGAAGTTCCGCACGCATGTTATCGCCCGGCGCTTCTGTTGTCTGTTACCAGATTATGATTTTGTATGATCTTAAGCTTTGGACCAAAAGTGGTTTTCAGTCCGCGCTAAGCGGACGAATGACAATAGCCCAGCAGTTTACTGCTGGGATCACCGAGCAAGAAAACGCAGTCCGTGAAGCGGACGGATGAGCGATATTCCTTTGCCAGGCTGTCGCTTTGCCTGTCGCGTGGCCTCAGCCAAAAGCTCGAGTGCTAAACCCTCAATCGCTAATTTCGCGGAGCTGTCGGTCTTGTGAAACTCACGATTGAGGCGCGCGCACAGATAAGGGCTGGTGAATGGTAAATGGTAAATGGTAAATGGTGAATGGTAAATGGAAGAACAGGTGGCGGGTGTCAGGTGCCGGTATCGGGTGCCGGAATGATTTCAGATCGGCCCATCAAATAAACCGATGGGATTGATATAAGCATCAGCGTGATGAGGTCGGTACCATAGCGCGGTAGCGCATGGGTCGCCGGTTGACCTTCAACAATGCTGTGGCAACTGAAAAGACTTGCTCGTTTAATTATCGGCTCCAGGTTAATGGCCTGCCCTTGGACAAAGCCAGCTCATCCTCGCATTCGTCCCGTTCATCCCTTCACCCAAAACAGATCATCAGCTTTAAGTTAGAGTCCGCCATTATCGCCAGGGCCCTGGCAAAAATTCTTTGATTTCGTCCGTGGTCACTTGTCCGTTGTCAGTTGCATCCTCATGCGGTAGTTGAATTTCCGTGCGTTGCTGTTTTCCTTTGTTAGTTGACTACGTAATCTCAATCCAGTGATGAATATCAATTCAACGAAAGCCTGAGAATGCAACTGACAACGGACAACTGACTACGGACGAAATCAAAATAATAGACCACTGCTCAGGAGCAACTATGCGAATTCAAAAACTGTTTCACGCCGCACTGCTCGTTGTCCCACTTGTCGCAACCTCCAGCGTGCTGGCGCAGGAAGGCGCTGCGGAACAGAAGCGTTCGCCCCTCGATGCGACGACGTGGGGTGTCGTTTACGATGTGCCCGCCACGGCGCAGGTGAAAGTCACTCGTAACGTGTCCTACTTGAGCGACGCGAAAGGCACGCAGGTCATTGACATCTACTCGCCGCCCGACTTGAAGGCAGGTGAAAAGCGCCCGGCGGTCGTGTTCCTCAACGCCGTTGGCGGTCAGAACGTCAAGGATTGGGGAATCTACAAGACCTGGCCACGGCTGGTGGCGGCGCACGGGCTGATTGGCGTTTCGATGAATGCCGACGGCGCTCGTATTCAAGATTGCCTGCGCGCCGTTTTCGACTTTCTTACCAGCCAGGGTGGCGCTCATGGCATCGACGGAACGCGGCTCGGGTTATATGCCGCTTCCGCCAACGTGACCGGCACAATGCAGTATCTGTCGAGCGAGACTGCCGCGAAGAATATCCGCGCGGCCGCGTTGTATTACGGCGGAGTTCCAACCGGCACTCTGCGCTCGGACTTGCCCGTGCTCTTCATCGTCGCTGCCGGCGACGCGCCGCGGATGGGCCCGGGCCTCAATACGCTCTGGCAACGTGTCGTCGAAAAGGGCGCACCATGGACGCTCCTCTATGCTCGAGAGTTGCCGCATGCTTTCGACGCCTTCTCCGACAATGATGCGTCGCGTCGCGTCGTGCAGCAGAGCATTGCTTTCTGGAAGTCACACCTTGACCCCGTGCCACAACCTCCCTGGCAGAAGTCAGTGGCGCGCGACATCCTGGCGGCTAGTTATGGTCAGGACCACCAACTAGTCGTGAACTTGCTTGCCGAATGGATTAAACAAAATCCGAGAGATTACCAGGCGTACCTGATGAATGGGCGGAGCCTTCAACAACTCCGCCGTTTTGAGGAGGCCGGCGCTTCATATGAGAAAGCGCAATCACTCGGCGCCGACGCTGGCGGTGTCTTGATGAGCCTGGGCCAACTCAGGGTAGCGGAGCGCCGGTTTGAGGATGCGACCCAATTCTTCACCCGCGCGATCACTGCTGGACAAAGCGGGAGCTTTGTTTACAGTCAGCTCGCCCGGGCGCAATTGGAAGTCGGTCGTAACGAAGAGGCAGTTCAGAATTACGAGAAGGCTATCGCCGAGGGCATTCCGCAATGGGGACGTGCGCTTGCCTACTATAACCTCGCTTGTGGGTACGCCCGGCTCGGACAAAAAGAAAAAGCTCTTGAGGCACTTTCGAATGCTGTCAATTCAGGCTACACCGATCGCAATCAATTTGAAACGGATCCCGATCTGGCGTCCGTGCGATCTGAGTCACGCTTCAAAGACATCCTGGCGCGCCTGCCGAAAACTTAGTGAATCGTGAATCGTGAATAGATGAGTTGGGTGTCGGGTGTCCGAAAGATTTCCGATCGACCGATCAAATGAGACTGATATGGGTTGATACACATCTGGGTGATGTGTTCTTCTCCTCTTTGGTCGAAGCCAGCAGCACCGCTGTCGCAAGTCACTGTTTCAGGTAACGAAGCGCGACACACCCTGATTTAAAAATCTTTGACTCAACCAGTTTCAATTTAAATCCCTCCTGCAGGCTAACATCGTCCAACAACCGTCTCCCTTCTCCGGCAACGATTGGCCCAACGACAAAACGGTATTCATCTACCAGACCAAGCTCGATAAGTTGTGAAGGAACACTTACACCACCGACTAAAATATTTTTGCCCTCTTCTTGTTTCAATTTACGTATTTCGTCGTGAAGGTCCTTACGAACAATTCTCGTATTTTTATCTTCAACGCTGTCTAGTGATCGGGAGAAAACAATTTTGTTGAGGGAGTCAAATGTTCTAGCGAAGTCATTCGATGCTTGTGACATGGACTGGTTTCTTGCGACTTCAGGCCAAAAAGGGACCATCAATTGGTAGGTGATACGACCAAAGACGAGCAGGTCAACCTCACGCAGGAGATCCGTAAAATATTCATGTGTCTCGTCATCAGCAGCTTGCTTGGTGTGGTCGACGCAGCCATCCAGGGTAATGTTGATTGCGAAGATTATGTTTCTCATTTGAGTGTCACTCCACAGCGCAACCCCGACGTGTCGGGTTGCAAGAAAGTAGCCGGTGGTCGGAGTCCGCGGAGACCACCGGAAAAGTCTTAGTCAATGACCGCACCCCGAAGGGGTGCCAGACGTCACCGTAGCTTTACCTCGAAAGATCTGCCACCCCTCCGGGGTATAGCCAGCCAGTCTGCACCTCCCAACCTCTGTCGCCCGCTCCGAGGGCTTTACAAATCTTTTTGCATGGCTGGTCCTGGAGTTTCCACCCCAGGCTTTACGCTGTAACCCGCTCCGCAGGTTTAAAAATTGGTTCGCCGGTGGCCGACGACGAAGTCGTGTTGTCGCCCATCATCCTTCGAGGTCCTGGCCGAAACACAGGCGATAGCCATTGCAGTCTTCCACTTCGAAGTCGCGGCAGCCGTAAATCTGATCGCAAATCTCCCGCGCAATCTTGACGCCCTTCAACGTGAACTCTGCGTAGAGCGCGTCAGCGTTGTCGATCCAAATATACGCGTCCCACGCGCTGCCCTCCGGATCGACCATGCGATTGGGCCGCATCGCACCCGCCGCTTCGAGCTGGGCCAACATGATGACGATGCCATTGCGTTTCACCATGCAGAACGAAGGCGGCTCATTCCAGAAGCGCTCGTAGTGGAAGCCCAACTGGTGGCGATAATAATTGGCGGTCGCGACCACATCGGCTACGGCGAAATACGGCGCGATACTCCAGCGCGGCTTGTTTGTCTCATCACTCATCTTTCGTTTCCAATTCTTTAGAAGTCATGCGTTGACCTTTCTAGTGGCCTGTAACTGGCAAGGTTCTGCCCCGTTGACCATCTCCGTCTGCGAATCACTAACCGTTTTAACAGTAATACATACTTGACTCATCATTGGAGTTGACAGGTCTTCGCATGGGAGACTAACGTTCTGCCTTACTTTTTCTCGTGTAATCGGTGTTCTCGTCCTGAACCTCAATCTCAATAGTTAATCCTTCGGAGTTCTTTAAGTGAGCGTTGACCCGAACAACATTAAAGACCTCGAGAGCAAGATTATTGACGGCACCATACCTCGCTGTCCCTTATGCGCAAAGCGAATAGTGGTTGGCAAGAAGCAGGCAGGCGAGTCAGGGGCGGTCGGATTTCAATATAGGTGTTCGGATCCCACTTGCAAACTGCCGCCGGGCCACGCGTATATTCCGTGGCAGCTCGTGCTGCTGCGAGCGCTGCAGAAGCGGGCAGTCCAGATTGCTTTGGCAGCCATCGGATCTATAACGATTACAGGCATACTCGGCTTCTCCACCGGAGTTATTAAGTGGAAATCCAGCGGCGACACTGTAACACCTACCCAAAGCTCCGATTCAGTTTTCTCTAAGCACTACGGTGACTCAAATGATTTTCTGAAAAATAAGGATACGGGCCTTTTTAGCTATGTCTCAAAAGCGCAACAAGAGATATGGTTCGTTGGCATAGCTTTCCACGTTACGTTGTCCGACGGCGACACCAGGAAATTGATATTGCGAAAGCTCGAAGAGGGAGTGAGTGTCAAGTTCCTCATTTACGATCCCACCAGCACGAACGTAAGTCTCGTAGCACAGCATTGGGGTAGAGACAGTTCAAAACATTTGCTGAGTGATTGTGGAACTGGCATTAGATACCTGTCTGAGATTTACGAGACTGCCAAAAATAGACATCTTAAGCAGAACCTGGAAGTGAAATTGTCTCGGGAAATTCCTCAATCACGCGTCTACATTTTTGATCGGCATGATACCAACAGCTATACCTTCTTTATTCCTCATGTTGGCAGGTATAGGTCTCCCGAGTTACCGGGATATCTGTACAAAAATGATTCCATCGCAAGGGAATATCGTGACGCCGTGATTAACCTCTGGAACAGTAAAGAAGATGCCGGCATCATCACGTTTGAAGCGTGGCTTGATAGACCGGAGACCAAAGTATTCCTCGGGAGTCCATGATTTTGAAGTCCACATAGAAGAGCTTCAAGACCAAGCATCTGGGCCAACTAGATTGTTTGAGTGGTTGGAGATCAGTATGTTGAGCGGGAATAAATCCTCCTTCCCAACTTGTGAGAGGCTGGGCCATGCAGATTCTTTGAGTGGTTGTACATTAGTTGTCCTTCTTGCTCGAGCGCGTCCCAGGCAAATGATGGACAACGGCAGCGCGTTGTGACAAAGTCCGCCCACACTCTAGCCCCCCTCGGTTAGAGCGGCACAACTTTCACCACCCTGAAAGGAAAACCATGAGCGCACCCAATCTCACTGTTACCGCCGAGCCTGCGGAGTCTGGCTCGCTCGTCTACGGCGCCCTCGCCGCAAGGTCGTCGAACGAACCCGCAAACGGTCAGTTTTCCCTCGTACTGACGATCACTAACAATGAAGCAGCCTCTGTGCGTCTGAATCAGGTAAAGGTTTCCTTTGTTGGACCACCGAGCGTCAACGTCCCTGCGATCGCCGCTAATCTGACGATCCTTCCGTCACAGACGTTACGATGGTTCTTCGGGATCCTCGGAGCCAATAACAACGTCATCCTGCCGGTGCCGGCTCCCGGTGCAGTTAAGCTCAAACTGTTTTTCGACAACTTCAGTGATGCGGCGGAGCTAGACATGACGCTGGGCCAATACCAGAGTCCGGCGACCGACGGTGGTTATTCCTTCCCGGCCCGGTCCGCCGATCTCAGCAAGGGTGAGTATTGGACCGGACTCAGCGCCGCACACGGAGCGGCTGGTGGCGGAACGCAGTTGTTCGCCTATGATCTGCTAATTCGCGCTTACGATTCATCCACCAACGGATGGCCCACATCCAAGCCGGGAAGCGACAACACTCTAAACGAGAACTACTACATGTGGGGCAAGCCGATTTACGCGATGGCCGATGGCATCGTGGTCCAGTTGCTCGACGGTATGGCGGCCAACACGCCTCCCGCACTGCCAAGCCCGACGCCGAATCCGGTCGAAGGTAATCACTTCTACATTCAGCATGGCGACGACCTGGCGCTCTATGCACATTTTCAAGCGGGCACACTGAATGCAGCCCTGACGTCAGGTCCAAATCCAGATGGCACGGGTGCTACGGTAACTCAGGGAGAGCTACTCGGGCTTGCCGGCAACTCTGGAAACTCATCCGAGCCGCATCTTCATATCCAGGTTAATCGCACGACGACTCCCTGGGGTGGACCAACGCGCCCGCTGCCCTTCAACGACATTCATGTATTGGATCTTTCAGCAGTGCCGGACGTCTGGCCACCCAACGACGACGCGCCGTGGAACCTCGTGTCGGCGCAGGCTTTGCCGAGCGTGAATTCGGCGATCTGGCCTGGCGCGTTGAAAAAGGGTAAGAAGAACTTTGGTAGGTGGGTCGGCCCGCTGGCTTGGGCGTGGATCATATTTATCGGCGGATTGATGATCACCCCCGGTGGCGTTAGTTGCCCAGCCTGCGGTTGGGGATTAACCAATGCGCTGGGGATCGTTTCGATCGTACTTGGCGTTTTAGGCTTTGCGTCGCGAGTTGTTGAAAGCAGAGCAACGCAACGCATCGCCGGTGCGCAGATCGACGCGAAGGTTGACCTGCACAGTTGATTCGATTCGTTGGCACCGGAAGTTCAACTCCTTGGAGTGCGGCGGCCCGGCGCCGCTTTGGTCAGTTGCCACGATTGAAGCAACAATGGCCGAAGTTACGCGAGGATGACCAAAGCGCCGCCTGACCGGCGCACTCCAAGGAGGGGCCTCCAGCGCATCGCCCGAACTAGCCCCGCGACTTTTCTCTTCATGTACAACCACTCGGAGAATATTGGTGGCCCAGCTCTCACAAGTTGGGAAGGAGGATTTATCCCCGCCAATGCTGCGCCTCCCCAACCGGACATAAATAACTCAAGAGTGGCCCAAGCTGAGCGGATGTAGATTCTTTGAGTGGTTGTACGTGAGTGCGCGCGTGTACTGGGGCGGTGGCTTTGCACAAGAAGCATTTCCCGGATGCATGCACCGCCGGTACAGAACCCCGATGCTTCGGGATAGCGACCGGGTCGATCTCACGCTTAAGGCTGTCCTCTTTGGCGGGGATCGCCGGCGAAAGAAATCCGGGCTACTTCAGGCGCGAGATCGACCCGGTCGCTACCCGCTTCCGGTTCTGTACCGGCGGTGATTGCTTAGATTTCTAGAGTGGTTGTAGAGGAGTTAGAGCGGGGATAAATCCTCCTTCCCGACTGTGGGAGGTTGGGAATGCAGATTCTCTGGATGGTTTTAGGTGAGTGAGATGAGCGGGGATAAATCCTCCTTCCCAACTTGTGAGAGGCTGAGCCATCTAGATTCTTTGAATGGTTGTAGATGAGAGAGATGAGCGGGGATAAATCCTTGTAGGGCACACCTGAAATGACCCAAACAGGTAAGGTAGGTTTCGTCACGGAAGCGAGGCTTCAATTCTCAGCTGGCGGCAGATAGCCGGTAGCCGAATGAAGACGCTTGTGAATGTAGACAGCTTCAATGAAGTGCTTCATTGAGCGTAGCACTTCGGCGAAATTGTCATAGTCGTTGAGATACACCTCTTCGTACTTCAGGGTGCGCATGAATCGTTCGGCCTTGGTGTTGTCATAGGGCGTTCCAGGGCGACTCATACTGATGAATCGTCTCGAAGATTGGCGAAGGTGGCCTGGGTGAGTGTATCTGGCCCAAGACACAAAGCTGCGATTTATGCGGCCCTCGGTGAGGATCTCAATACGGCATTCGAAGCGAGGGATTGGGAATTGTTTCGTTTCAACGCCGACACTTACTGGATCCGGCTGCGCAGCGATCCAAGATATACAGAACTCTTGAAACGCCTCAATCTGCCGCAATAGTTTCATGATGCGCGGCCGAGTGCAAAAACAAATACAAGAGCCGGGCAAACTCGCGCCTTGGTTGAGTGCTAGCCACGCGGAGACAGCACCGAAGAAGAAGGCGCCAACGTCATCGGAGACATTTATGAAATCAAGCAAAGTTTTGGCGTTAGTTGTCGCGGTCTCTCTATTGAGTTGTAGTTCCCGAACTCAAAACGGTAATTTGTCTGCTGAGCACATCGGAAACAACAACTTGACCCCACCACCAAATAATTCTTCGTCTCCGATTCAGACTTCATCGCCGATATCCCCACCACAAGAGAGTCGTGAAGATCAGTTGAAGGAGGAAGCACTTAAGCTGGGACAGTCTTTCCTAAAGAAGCACGTTATCAAATGTGATGAATCGCATTATTGGCGCGTTTACAGGCCGGGGCGAGGAGAGACACTAAGCTACGAGGCCAGGGATTACCTTGGGGTTGACGTTCAAGGGACATATTATCCCCCCAAAGAGCTTACGAAGGCCGATGAACTTAATGGCGTCGACAAGCAGCCTCTTGAATGGAGTGGATATGTGAGTATGAAATTTGAGACCTGGCGACCGCTAGGAGGTCGCTGGGTGAGCAACCGTCATGTTTCCGTGGAAGTCAATCGATACAAGGGAAAGTGGTATGTAAATGCTGCGACATTTCCTGGAATAAAGACTCGTAGTCCGAGCGGCGCAGCCCAACCGTACGGAATCCAATCCGCGTTCGAACCGAATTCCCCAACCCACGATAAGTTCGTTGACATAGAGTGCGATAAGTAAGAGAACGGAGATGAAACACAATTATCTGAGATTACGCATGGTCGTCTTGCCGCTCTTGCTTTGCGGAGCTTACGTTCAGTTGAACATCGGACAAATTCGAAATAAGGGCGTCGATCCCGAATGGGCCAATAAATTGCGGGATGCTCCACGTCAAGGGCTGTTTTCTCATGGGTTGCCCCGACAAGTATTTCTTTGTATCTACGGAGACCAATATCATGGGAACCTATTCGGTCCGGCTTACAATCCACAGCATGGATGGATGTTCCGAGGGCAGATAGCCCGTGACACCAAGAAAAACTGGATCTATTCCTACCAACTATGTGGAGGTGGTAAGTCAGAGCGAGCCTTGCCGCAGGGTATGCGGGAGAAGCTGGCTGAGGTTGAGCCTGGGGGCAAACTATCAAATTCGAGCGTGAGCGCCTTTGGACCGAATAACGGATGGGCCTTTACCCATGCGAAGGCGAAACCGGGAGGCATTTTCTACACTGAGTACACGCGTTCCGCGTATTTTGATCACGTACCCGACGACTTTGGGTGGTCGTTGAAGTCCCTCGTTCATAACTGCTTCATTGACGCTATCTCGTTTACCCCAGAAGGTGGGTGGTTAATTGTATATCGGAGCACCAGAGGACGGTATACCCAGTTCTTTGCATATAAAAACATTCCACGGGAAATGGTAAATACGCTCGCGGATCTTAAGAAAAGAGACCGCAGTGTCATTAGTGTTGCATTGGGGCCAAATGGAAGCTGGTATGTTCTTGCTCAAATGATTGTGGACAATGCTCGTAGCCGGCGGGCTCCGCGAACCCTTGATTCGATAGAGTTCGTGGAGAAGAATGAAGGGACACTTGCAACCATCCTGTCGAGAGAACCGCTTGACGACATTTCGACGTACCGCCGGGGCGATGTGGTCTTTGTAGTAATACCCGACGCTGACGTTCCAAGCTCTCAGTCAACACCGGTATCCAATAGTGGCTTTACTGATTTCAAAATGGATCAGAAGACGGAGGATTTGATTCTTTCGTTTCGATTGAACCCTGGGAAAACAGCGCACGTCAGCCAGAACGGAAGGCAAGTGTCAATTCTTTTCCGCTCCGGTTACTAACACTGTCATCCCGTAATGCAGTCTCCAAAATCGGTGCAAAGCCCGTCGTTTCAGGCGGCAATGAAGAGATTCGATCGACGCAGCGACGTCTTTCTTTGAGTCCTTCACCTGACGTTTCCTATTGCCTCAAAATAGAGTAAGAAGCCGAACCTTTACAGGTCTCAAACCCTTTGAGGCAAAGCTGAAGTTCCTATCTCTCATAACCTGTAACTTCTAACAGTTCCAATTCATTCCAACTAGTTGAGAATATTCACAAGAGGTTGAGTCATCATCGCTTTGAACAAAGAAGCCACCTTCGTGTTGGTTCGTGTGATTTCGTGGATCGATTTCGGCTTTAAAAGTAACAGCGATCCACGAATTAACACGAACAGGCACGAAAGAGACGATCGCTCGCGAAGTAGCTATCCGTCTTGAGGTATAAGCACCGACCGGCACCTGGTCATACTCTTCGTCAGTCTGGGGACCATGCGACACTTGTTCATCTGCATGCTGCTTTGTCTTTTGGCGATACCAGCACGCGCTCAAACCACGCGTTCACTTCCTCAGCCGCGACAAGTTAAGCGTTCGGATCACGCCATGAAATCCGCCCATGTGATTGAGTGGCAGAATCGCGTGATGTCGAAAGACGCAAAGGTTCGGGCGGATGCCGAAGCCGCCCTGGTCCAAGGAGCGCAGCGTTCGCTGCCTTTGCTGAAACGATTCCTCAATAGTTGCACTGAGGACCTGCATAAGCAGACCTTTGAAATCATTCAGCGGATCGGTCCGCCGTCCATTCCCCTCCTCGTCGAACTGCTTCGGGATGAACGGACATCACTTCGGCGTGGAGCCCTTAACGAATTGATTGATCTCGCCCCCGATACAGAATCGATTCAACCCGCGTTGAGACGAGCGCTGAGAGACGAGGATGAGGTGGTCGCCGGCGATGCCGCACGCGCCCTGGGCGCTTTGGGCCAGAGGGCCAGTCCTTCGGTACGCGCTCTGGTGAAGACTCTCACGCACGAGGATCCTTACGTCCGCATTTACGCGGCGGAGGCTCTGGCCTCCATCGGTCCGAAGGCGAGCGCGGCGACCAAGGACCTCGCCACAGCACTACACGATCCGATTCCCGGCGTCCGATGGTCCGCGGCTGAGGCCCTCGGAAGTATTGGCCCAGCCGCCCACTTAGCCGTGCCTCAGTTGATCAATGCTTTGAAGGATGACTTCCTCTATGTTCGCATCTGCGCGGCCGAGGCGCTTGGGAGCCTCGGGAATCTTGGGCCGAAGGCCCCCGCAGCCCGCGAAGCGTTGAGAGCGTCAGCAAATGATCCCGCATTGCGTAACCAGGTTGAGTGGGCGTTGAATCGCATCGCAGGCATCGAGTCTGCAAAGCCTGTTGTCTCACCTCAAGTGCCCGTCCCCTCCACCCCGCTCCAACTCCAGACGACTGTGGTCCACCCGGGCAATCCTCCCGTTGACTGGGATACGACCACGGGGCGGAACATTGTCTGGAGCGTCGAGTTAGGAAGCGAAGTGTATGGCCGTCCCGTGGTTTCCGGCGACACAGTCTATGTGGGCGCCGACAATACCCGGCAGATCAACCCCGCCTTTCAGGACGATTCAGGCGTGCTGCTGGCCTTTCGGGAAACAGATGGTTCGCTCCTTTGGCAGGATCTGGCCCCGCGGGTGGACCGGGGCTTAAGAGAGTTCCTGTTGCCTTCGACGACAAGTGCTCCTTTTGTTGAAGGTGATCGCTTGTACTACGTCACCGCGGAGTGTCAGCTGCGTTGCCTCGATAGGAAAGGTTTCCGCGATGCTGAGAACGATGGTCCATACCGGGACGAAGTGTTCAAAGACAACGCTGCAGCAGACGTCGTTTGGCAACTGGACATGCCCGCCCTCGGTGTCTTTCCCCATGAAGCCTGCAATAGCGACGTGTTGCCCCTCGGTGATCTGCTTATGGTCTCCACTTCCAACGGCCAGAATGAAGGCCATACGCGCGTCCCATCGCCGCGCGCCCCGAGTCTGATCGCGGTGAATAAGCATTCGGGCGAAGTCGTCTGGAGCGCGATCGGCGCAGGCGACCAAGTGCTGCACGGCCAATGGTCCAGTCCTGTAGCGGCCAATGTCAACGGGCGCATGCAGGTGCTCTTCGGCGGAGGAGACGGCTGGCTGCGCTCGTTCGACGCAGCCTCGGGTCACGAAGTCTGGCGATTTGACGGCAACCCGAAAGATGCGCGCTTACTGCCGCGCCCCGGCGTGCTCTCGCGCAGTTCTATCATCGCTTCACCGGTCTTCGCCGACGGCCGCGTCTTCGTTGCGATGGGGCAGAGTCCAGGACACGGCAACGCACCTTCGTTGGTTTATGCGATCAGTCCCAACGGTCACGGAGACGTTACGCAGAGCCGGCTCTTGTGGACTTCGCGTGAGGTCGGCCGCGTGGTGGGAACACCCATGGTGAAGGACGGCCTGCTGTACGTTGGGGACCTTGGCGGGACGGTTTTTTGTTTGGACGCGGCAACTGGCGCGCTCGTTTGGAAGCACGAGACGCATGAGGCTATTTGGGGATGTCTGCTGGTAGCCGGCGACCGCGTTTACGTTGGGAATGCTGAAGGTCTCATGACCGTTCTTCGTGCTGGGCGGCGAAAGGAATTGCTGGCCCAGATCGAGATGAATGCGCCGCTCTATACGCGTCCGGCTGTGATCGGCGACACACTTTATCTGGCCACCGCGAGCCGGTTGTACCTCATCGCAGCTAAGCCTTGATTCGTCAGAGTTTCACTTCGACACCATTAACACAAAGCACTGGCCATACGGACCCCTACCGCCACTCACCTTGCAATGTGAATGACGCCCAGTAGTAGGGCGACGCCCAACGCTCATCATTCATGAGTGATACTTGCGCCGCGCGTAACGCTGCCGCGGGCCGCATACCTTCCTTCAACATCCCGCGATAAAAGCGGACCATCAATTCTGTTGTTCCGCTGTCGCTGACATCCCACAGACTTACGACCACTCGAGGTGCTCCGGCGTGCATGAATCCACGGGTCAGACTTACCAGGCCCTCTCCTCTGACTTCCTTGCCAATGCCTGTCTGGCAAGCACTCAAAACAACCACCTCGGCCGGAAACTTCAGGTTAAAGATCTCGTGCGCCCTTAGGAACCCGTCCTGGGATTCTCCACGTTCGTTCACCAGGGAGAACACGACACCTGACAACTCTGGGTGCACGCTGTTCAAAAGACCGTGGGTGGAAAAATGCACGTAACGGTACTGGCTTAACTCTGCATTTGTAGCTGTGTCCCGGCTCGCACCAAAGTCCAGGGCTAGCCGGCGCTCAGCCGCGGGAACCATTGCCACTATCTGCTCTGCTTCCTGACGGGTACCAGGGAGACGCGGAACATACATCCCTTCAGTTGCGACGCCGGTATCTTTGGCCGCTTTGACCAGCTGACGGTCTAATGTGTTGTCCCCGCGTACCTGTGCCTGGCTGACAATTCTTGGGCGAGTTCCGGAGTTGCTTGTCTCTATTTTCTTAACCCGCTCATCGTTCTTCATAAACACGGGATCGGCCAGCACGACTACGCTCCTCGCCGCCGGTGTACGTCCCGCGACTTCTCCGCGGACCACTGACAGGGTGGAGGCCGACGGGAGATTCACGATCTCATGATCGGCTAACAATGGCCTTGGCCTTGAGGTGTTCGTTGCTCCGCCACTTACGACCGGCAACGCGGCGAACGGAACAAAGTGGAGAGCGCCGTCGGCAACAATCATCAGCCGCTTAGTTCCCAACTCACCCGCCGCGGGAGCAAGAACCATGCGGCTCAGTGACTCGGCAACTAGTGGGAGTTCCAGGTCAGCTTGCGCGACCCGGTCTGCCCGCTGCTTGCTGGTTTCATCCTTGACATCCTTATTGCGCACATTCAAGAGAGTGTAATAGCGGCCGGCGGCTGTTTCGATCTCCTCACGTTTGGCTAACTCGTAACTAGTCATCGAGCTTGACGTCACCACCCACAAGTAGCTGCGCTCTTCACCCAGCGAATACTCCAGCAACACCGTGTCTCGATCGAGGACCTGAGTCTGAATCTCTTTTAGTGTGAGCGGCCGCGGTTGCATTAGTGCCGCATAGTGCGGGCTTGTTTGTCTAATCTCCGTTTCGACTTGCCGCAACTCATTGATCTGCGTCTGGATTTCCTCGGCTATCGCCTTGGCTTGTGCCTCTGAGTGCTTTTGCGACACCAGGATCATCTGAGTTTGGGCCTTAGCGTTGAGCCGGCGTTGAGTCTCACGCTCGCGCTGCAGCAATGCCGCATCGACGCCTTGACGTATATCGGCGTTTGCTTCGTTAAGGGTATCGAGCAGGTGCCGAGCACTTGCCCTTTCGCTCGCATGAAGCGCCTTACCATCGTAGCCGGCGTTTGCCTGTTTCCGGTGCAGACGCATTAGCAGGTCTATGTAGAACTCGTAGTAATCCTGTGATCCGGCGAAATAGGTGAGACGAAGCTCCGGATTGACTACTTTCGTTCGGATAGACTCGACATTCGCGATCGCAGACTCGATCGCCGTTAGAGAAGCGGCGAGATCTCCTCGATCGCGTTCTCCAATGGCGATCTGCTTCAGTGTGAGTGATTCAGCCTGGCGGTCGCCAATGGCGCGATGGAGCGCAAGCGCTTGAGCACAATAGTCAAACCCCTTTTGATATTCACGGGCACTAATGTGGCTCATGCAAATCCCAAAAAGCGCAGCGCCTTCGCCGGGACGATCATGCTGGTCTCGAAAGATCGGCAAGGCTTGCTCGTAATACGACAGGGCTTTTTGCGTTTCGCGTTCAAAACTGTGGTCCAGACCAAGCAATAAAAGCGCAAGAGCCTCTCCGCGAGGAATGCGAAGGGAGCGAGACACTGACAAAAGTTGCTCAAGGCCCTCTCGCGCTTTCTCGGGCTGATCGACCACATTCTGACCCATCAGCTTATAGAGCGCGGCAATCTCAGGCAGGACAACGGCTTCACTCTCACGAGCAGCAGTGGTGCGAGAGATCTCGAGAACTTTGTTGTAATAGCTGATCAGCTCCTCAGGTTTTCCCAAAGACACATAAAGACTTCCAATCACTGCTAGTGCCATCGCTTCACCCTGGTGTTCGCTAGCGGAGTGAAAGAGCGCCAAAGCCTGGTCCAAGAAGTCCAACCCTGTCTCCATTTCGCCTAGCTTGGTATGCATTAGCCCAAGATGAAGCAGTGCGATCGCCTCACCCCTCTGCTCACCAGCACTACGATACAGGGGCAGCGATTCCTTAAACTTTTCTATCGCCTTCTGATTTTGCTCCAACTGGCTGTAAGCGTAGCCAATCATTGTCAGCATAACTGCGTCGCCGACAGGAAGGTTGAGGGAGCGAAGCGCTGGTCTGGCCGCTTCGAATTTTTCGATGGCCTTCGAAAGCGATGTGGTTGATCCCTCGGTCATCAGTTGCAGGCCTTCGGTCATTGATTTCATGGCCGCTTGTTCCTGTGCCTGCCTCGTATCTTGTGCGGCGATTGAGTCGCTCACCACAAGAAGAGCTAAGAGGAGAAGCAGAGGGCGTTGAAACGTTGAGCTCCTGCCCCGGTGTGAGTGGGTGGGAAGTTTCAGATGCATAGCTAAATCCTGACTAGAAGAAAGTCGTCGTCAATTCGGTGCGCTTATGCTGATGTGTTATTTGAGATCAACTTCTCAGGACATGCGCGTAATCTCTGCTGAACTATGTCGCACGAAATTGGTGAGAGAATACGACTGGTCTGCTCATTACTATCGCCACTCACCTTGCAGTGTGAATGACGCCCAGTAGTAGGCCGACGCCCATCGCTTGTCTTTTACGAGCGATACCTGTGCGGCGCGTAACGCCGCTGCGGGCCGCATGCCTTCTTTCATCACTCCGTGATAAAAGCGGACCATCAACTCTGTCGTTCCAGAATCACTTACATCCCACAGACTGACGAGCACTCGTGGGGCTCCGGCATGCATGAATCCGCGCGTAAGGCTTAGCAGCCCTTCTCCTCGTATCTGCTTTCCGATTCCGGTCTGACAGGCGCTGAGCACTACCAGCTCCGCACGAAACCTCAGGTCATAAATCTCGTGGGCCCTCAAGAACCCGTCCTGGGCTTCGCCACGTTCGTTCACTAACGAGAGCACCACACCTGATAACTCCGGGTGAACGCTGTTCACGAGACCGTGCGTGGAAAAATGGACGTAACGATACTGACTCAGCTCGGGGCTGGTCGCGGTATCCCGGCTGGCAGCAAAATCAAGGGCCAAGCGATGCTCGGGCGTGGCTACCAGAGCAACGATCTTTTCGGCTTCCCGGCGCGTGCCGGGGAGACGGGGTACAAAGAATCCTTCACTAGCGATACCTATATCTGCGGTCGCTTTTACAAGTTGCCGGTGTAGTCGGTTTTGAACGACTACAGGCGTCTCGCTATCGATTCTTGATCCTTCCTTGCCGATTTCCTTGTCTTTGGCCTTCTTAACACGCTCGTCGTTTTTCATGAACACCGGATCGGCAAGTACCACGACACTCTTGGGAGCCAGTTGACGACCCGCCAGTTCACGCCTAACCACCGACAGCGTAGAAGCGGAAGGAAGGTGCACAATTTCGTGCTCGGCGATCAAGGGCCTTGGGCTGCTGGGCCCCGAGACAATTGGCGACGGCAACGCGGCGAATGGAACAAAGTGGAGGGCGCCGTCGGCAACAATCACCAACCGCTTCGTTCCCAACTGGCCCGCCGCGGGCGCAAGCACCATGCGGCTTAGAGACGCAGCAGCTGGTGGGATTTCCAAGTCGGCTTGCGCAACGCGAACTGCACGCTGTTCGTTCGTCTCACCTTTAACATCCTTATTCCGCGTATTCACGAGATCGTAAAAGCGCCGGCTCGCAGTTTCGATCTCATCGCGTTTAGGTAGCTCGTAACTGGTGATTGAGTTCGACGAGACAACCCACAAGTAACTGCGCTCTTCACCCAGCGAATACTCGAGCAAGAGCGTGTCTTGATCGAGTAGGGAAGTCTGAATCTCTCTTAGTGTCAGCGGCTGTGGTTGCATTAAAGCCGCATAGTGTGGGCTTGTTTGCCGGATTTCTGTCTCGATCTGTCGCAGGTCGTTAATCAGCGTTTCGATCTCCGCAGCAATCCTCGTGGCTTGAGCCTCTGAGTGCCGCCGCGAGAGCAATTCCATTTGACTCTGAGCTCTGGCGTTGAGCAGACGTTGAGTCTGGCGCTCACGCTGGAGCAGTGCCGCATCGACACCTTGCCGTATATCTGCGTTCGCCTCCTTGAGAACCTCGAGCAGGGAGCGAGCGCGGGCGCGTTCGTTTGCCTGGAGTGCCTTACCATCGTGGCCGGCGTTCGGCTGTTGCTTGTGCAGACGCATCAGCAAATCAATGTAGAACTCGTAGTCGTCCTGTGAGGTGCCAAAATATGCCAGACGGTACTGAGGATTGATTACTTTCGTGCGGATTGACTCGATGATTGCGATAGCAGACTCAATCGCGGTTTGAGAGGCGGCAAGATTTCCACGATTACGTTCGCCGATCGCGATGTGCCTGAGAATACCGGCTTCAGTCGCGCGGTCACCATTGGCCCGAATGAGCGCCAACGCCTGACCGCAATACTCAAAACCCTTCTCATAATCGCGGAAACTAATATGGGCTGCACAGAGTCCATCGAGAGTGACGGCTTCGGCAGCACGATCATTTTCGGCTCGGACTAGCGGCAACGCTTGCTCGTAGTATTCGAGCGCTTTGGGTATTTCGAGCAGGTAGCTATGGAGAAGACCAAGAGCGACGAGCGCAGCAGCTTCACCGCCGCGAAAGCGTGCAGCGCGAGATACCGCCAACCCTTGCTCCACGTTCTCCCGCGCCTTCGCAGTTTGGCCCGCCAAATTGTAATGCGCGCCGATGGCCATGAGGCAAAGCGCCTCACCCTCTCGAAAACCTATAGAGTGAAAAATCTCCAGGCCTTTCTTATAGTAAATCAGCGCCTCGTCAGAATCTCCCAGAACTACGAGAACATTTGCGGTACTGACCAGTGCGGCCCCTTCGCCCTTGGCATCACCTGCTGCCTGGTAGAGAGCTAATGCATGCTTGAAAATGTCCAGCGCCTGCTGCTTTTCGCCTAGCCTTCCTTGAATCAAACCAAGGTGAAAGATTGCAGAGGCTTCACCAGTTTTATCACCGGCCACACGATAGAGCGGCAGAGATTGTGTGTAGTTTTCTATCGCCTTTTGATGTTGCTCGAGTTCGTTGTAAAGAAAGCCGATTTGCGCTAACAGGTCTGCCTCGGCGTGACCATTATTCAAAGAGCGACACAATGTTCTTGCCGCTTCGAATTTTTGAATAGCATTTGAAAGCGATACAGCCGATCCCTCATCCTTCAGCTGAAACGCCTCAGTTATTAGTTTTCGAGCTGCTTCTTCCTGCGCCTTTCTCGTCTCTTGCGCGGTCATAGTGCCGCAGCTGAGCAGCAGAAGAACGATGAGAACCGTTGCGCGATGCGGCTTGCTTGACCTGGTGGGAAGTCTCAGATGCATATGAGTACGCTTCGCATGAGGGCGAGCGGATCGACTTGAACAAAAATTGGATCGAGACTCGATCCGATCGAGTGAGTTTTTTCGACGAACTGCGACGCTGAGTCAATCGCGCAGCCCGGTTATAGTTAAGATGAGATACGGAACGTTACGTTGGTCGATACATCCGAACTCACACTTCACTAATTTCCAAAGGGACCCCGTCGCTAATTTCGCGCTTGAGCCAGGCGCGAGCGAGCCGCCACTCCCGTTCAACCGTGGACTGCGACACACCCAGGAACTCCGCGACCTCTTCGAGCGTGAGGCCTCCGAAGTAACGATACTCGACAATCTTCGCTTTGCGTTCGTCGAGCCCGGCCAACTTTATCAGTGCTTCGTTCAGCAAGAGCAACTCTTCAGAAGCTTCAGTCGATAGGAATGCGTCCTCAACATCGATGTGCTCGGCACGGTGTCCTCGTTTGACCGTTAACTGTTCTCGGGCGTGATCGACCAGGACTTGGCGCATGCGATGGGCGACGAGTGCATAGAAATGTTTTCGACTCTCCCACTGGATACTCTCCGCTTGCATTAAGCGGATAAAGGCCTCAGCAATTAGTGCGGTTGTTTGAAGCGTGTGGCCCGCTTTTTCGTTCCTCATATAGGCGTGCGCTATTTTTCTGAGCTCAAAGTCGACAAGCGGTATCAGCTTTTCCAGAGCTTGCGCATCACCCGCACTCCAGGCTTGCAGCAATTCTGTGATTTCATGTGTACGGGGCATTTCTTCACAAGTCCTGTCTGAGGGCCGTGATTATAGCGAAGAATGTTTATTCCCACGCTACCCTATACGAGAGGTAGAAACTATTTTCGCCGAGCGGTTAAGGATTCCGAGCGCAAATGTCGCCATGTAAAATAGGAAGTCGGACGTCCGACACTTAGCAATCTCAACACAATTCGGATCCTTTCGGAAATGACCGCACTGCCGCGGCATCGATGGCGTAAAACCTATTGCCAGAGGATCCTCAGGTATATAAGATGCTCACCGCAAAACTCATTACCTAAATTGCGCTAGCAACTTTGCGATTATTTCTCCGCTTCAGCCGCACTCACAAGGAGCCAATATAGTGGAGCGCCCTTCCTGGGAACGCATTCAGGAAATTTATTATTCGACCTTAGGGGTAGGTGAATCGGAGCGGCGCGCGTTCCTCGAGACTGCCTGCGGGTTCGATGCGCTTCTCATCCGAGAAGTTAACTCGCTGCTTGAGGCCGACGAGTCGTCCGGCAATTTTCTCGAACCGCCACTCTTCGAATTGGGTTTGAGAATCATCACCAGTAAACCTAATCAAGGCGAAGGCTCGGCTGCTCCTTCTTTAGACCCCCTTATCGGATTCACTATTGATGGACGCTATCTGATCGAAAGAGAACTCGGCCGTGGGGGAATGGGCTGCGTCTATCTAGCGCGAGATGTCAGCCTTCACAATAGACCGATCGTGATAAAGACCCTATTGCCGGCGTCGTTTCAAAAGGATTATCTGGTGAGGAAATTTCGACAAGAAGTGGAAGCGCTGTCACGAATCGATCATCCTGGCGTGGTAAACGTGTTGGGTGCCGGCGCTTTGCCCGACGGCAAACTCTATATTGGAATGCAGTATGTAAATGGTGTGACTTTGCGTTCTCAGATTCCAGACGAGGGAATGAATTTCGAGCGTGCTGCTTCGATCCTGACGCAGGTTGGAGCTGCCCTGGATGACGTGCACGCAAAACGGATCTTTCACCGCGATCTGAAACCAGAGAACATCATGCTTCAAACTCTTACAGGTGGCACAGAGCTGGTCAAGATTGTGGATTTTGGAATTGCAAAAGTGAAAGACTCGGTTGTAGCTCCAAGTACGATTAATGAGGTGCCTGTTGGCACAGTCGTCTACATGTCTCCTGAACAGTTGCGTGGAGAGAAGGTCACCGCTGTAAGCGACATCTTTTCGATGGCCTTAATCGCCTATGAAATGCTTACTGGGCGTCGCCCGTTCAATCCGACCTCGGGTCCCCAATTGCTGGAAATGCAACGTGAAGGTGTGCGTGTAGGACCGGCTGATCTTCGGCCCAACCTATCCACACAAGCTCAAGCGATTATCCTTCGCGGGCTTTCGTATGAGCCAAACGATCGTTATCAAACCGCCAGCGATTTCGGCGATGCGTTAGCCAGAGCCATGATGGAGGACGAAGTAATCAGCCCGGATGCCAAGGAAGCTCCTTCGAGTGAACGCGCGAAACGGATCGAGATAAACGCAACTGATGTTGCGATTCCGACTGGCTCGGATCCATTGTCTCCTGGGGTCTATCCACAGTCAGGAGCTGGCTGGGCCAGCACCGGGCGAGGACCACGATCGTTCTGGCCCTGGATTGTGGGCGTTCCTTTGTTCGTGATCGTGTGCGCTGCGGCTATTTTAGGCCTCTACAAATTCAGCGGTTCCGGTTCGTCGTCCAACTCGGCCTCGGGACCTCACCGTACGCTAACGTATTGGTTAACCGTCCAAAAGATGCGAGACGGCCAGCCTTACGAGGATTCCTTCCAGACGTCGGGGCAGGAAATATTTGAAGAGGGGTATCTGTTCCGGCTGAGTATCTCAAGCCGGCAAGCTGGTTTTCTCTATGTCTTTAATGAAGGTGCGCCAGAGAAGGATCGCACAAATTTCACCTTCATCTATCCGACCCCGCTCAATAATCAGGGTTCGGCGAGGCTTGAGCAAAATCAGAACATTCAGACCAACTGGAATGAGTTTGCTGGCGAGAAGGGCACGGAACGTTTCTGGATCATTTGGTCAGTCACAGCGGTTACTCAACTTGAAATCGCGCGCCATGAAGCATTTAAAAATGAGCAAGGCGCCATCACAGATCCTAAGGTGGTCGAGAACGTCAGGAACTTCTTACGTCAGAATTCAGATCCGAAACCTGAAACAACCAAAGATACTGAGAAACAACGAACAAATGTCCGCGCCAGTGGTGAGCTGCTCGTCAAGCTCGTTGAACTGGAGCATCGGTGAATGTAATTCAGTCTGACGAACGCCCTAACAGCTGCCACAGTAAAGGCGACTCCAATACAAGATGAAACCTCGTTACGATTGCAAACCTCGTTTTCCGTTGATAGTGCTCGCTTCCATCGCACTTATCGGCTTCACCATTGGAAGTGTAATCGCCACTCCACCTCAAGATACGCGGCGAAAAATTGTTTCTCATGACTTCACGAAAAATCGTCGAGAAGCATTCCCTCAAGGCCCCCGTGATAAATCGAAGACTGCTACATCGAGGCCGAAGCCCCGCACCTACCGGCTAGCTAGTCCAGCAATCAAGCCGAAACAATCGGCTGCCAACGCGATTGCGAAGTTAGGCATCACCATCTGGCGCTTACGACCCGGCGACATCAAAGACGCGGGTCGCCGGGCGTTATTAAGGGAAAAGGGTAAGACGTCGGGCTGGGTTGCGGAACGAGTCGAAGCCGACGCAATCTTCCGCGAAGGTGATTATGTGCGTATCAGCGTCGAATCACCGCGCACTGGCTACCTGTATGTCGTGGATCGTGATCTCTTCGCGGATGGCACGACAGGCCGTGCAATGCTCATCTATCCGTGGCCCGGAGTTGATAACAAACTGCATCCCGGACGCTTGATAGACATTCCAGGCCAAGAGGACGTTCCCAGCTATTTCTCCGCCCGCCTAACCGGCGCCAATCAAGTCGGGGAGTTACTAACGTTCATTGTTACTTCAACGCCGCTCGCGCTTGCCATTTCCGATGAACCTTCGGAGATCGCGTCCGGTCAAGTCAAAGATTGGGAGAGAAGGTGGGGCGGCGCGAACGAGCGCTTCGAGTTGGAGGGCGGCGCAGGCGAAGCGTGGACGCTGGAGGAACAGCAAGCCGCTGCAAAGGACGGAACCAGACAACTAACCCGCGACGATCCCCTCCCGCAGACGATCTATCGCGTCTCAACGCCGAATACAAAAGGGCTGCTATTGAATGTTCGACTGAGGTATGGGAAGTGATTGCGGGTTATTCGGCCGGACTGGCCCGGCTTCCCGCTAACTCTTCGCTTTAATTTGACCGCGCACTCAAAGCGAGCGTCGAACTAAATTCAGGAGAACCACCCCTATTGCCGGAACATTCGATCTTCGTGCACCCATCGTGCAAGCTCAGACTTGTCGCACGTGCTATGCGATTACTCTTCCTGGTAATCATCACCCTGGGACACGCCCCAAATCTTCTGGCGAATCCTGCCTTCGCTGAGCCCCAGGCACGACAGTTGTTGGAAGCAAAGCGTCTGAATCAGGAAGTTGCGGAAGCAATTCCTCCTTCTAAACGTCTTGTGTCTATTCAGCAGCGAGCGTTTGGACCGGAGGATATTGCTGTTGTCCGGCGGTTCAACAATCTCTCAGCCCCCTCGCAAGGTCCCGAGGGTGATCAGTTATTCCAGCTCATCAATCAAATCAGCAAACTCCAGCAAGAGAAAAAAGAGAAGTCGGCGGTGCCGCTGGTTGAGCGAGCCCTTTCAATGGCCGCGAAGACAGTAGCGCCAAACGATCCGCGTCACATTGCGGTTCTGGTCACCGCCGGCGAGGTTTACTGGAAAAGCGGCGACGATCAAAAGGCTGAGCCACTTCTGAAACGAGCGAATCAACTTGCCGAAAGCGCACTCGAGCTGTCGCATCCATTGGTATTTGCCTCGCTCGTAAATCTGGCGCTGTTCTATCGCGAGCACGAAGACCCCGCTAACTCACAGCCGCTGTTCAGAAAAACCGTAGCACTGATGGAAAAACTACGCGGCCCGGAACATCGTGACGTTGCCGTGTTTCTTAAGTTATTAGCCGAGAGTTATTTCCAGCAGGGCGACTACGTGAGCGCGCGTCCAATTTATGAGCGTGTCCTGGCATTACTGGAAAAGTTGGGCAACACAGAGGAGCGATTTTATGTTGCGACCATAAACGATCTTGCGGAAGCGTTCAGCCAAATGGGTGATTATGTTCGTGCGGCGACGCTTCTTAATAAGAGCATCGATTTAAAAACAAAAATATTCGGACCTGAAGATCCTTCAGTCGCTAACTCGCTTTCCAACCTCGGCACAATCGCTCGGACTACGCACAACTACGCTCAAGCGGCAATCTTCTATCAGCGTGCGGCCGATATTTTTGCAAAAGCGCATGGCTCTGATTCGCTCGAAGTTGCGGGCGTGCTTAACCAGGTGGGACTGTTGGCTAGTGATACCGGAGATAACGATCGCGCGGCGCTATTCTTCAAGCGTGCACTAGAAATCCGCGAAGCCAAACTCGGAAGGTACAGTCGGCACGTCGCAGAGACGCTGGTCAACCTAGCATGGATACAGTTTGCCAGAGGTAAATACGCGGAAGCGGAGCCCGCGTATCTGCGCGCCCTTGAGATCCGACAACGGGCAGGCGAGGGTAAACATCCTCAGTTGGCAACCATGCTCACTCACCTCGCGATGCTCTATGAGGCCCGAGGCGATATTAAGAAAGCCGTTGCTGCACAGAAACGAAGCAACGAGATAGCGGAACACAATCTTAATCTCACACTCGCGCAGGGAAGTGAGGAACAAAAACTTCTTTACATGCAGATGCGCCTTAGCGAGACTTACGGCACGGTCTCACTTCATTTGCAATCTGCGCCAAAAGATTTGGACGCGGCGGAATTGGCATTTACAACCATTCTGCGTCGGAAGGGACGCACGCTCGACGTTATGAGTGACAGCCTCGGCCTGCTACGGCGTCGGCTATCCCCTGCTGATATTTCCCTTCTAGACCAACTTACCAGCACTCGCTCAAAGCTGGCGAACATCAGTCTAAACCCTCGGGAAACCGATTCAGTTGAATCACGACGCGCAACCATCGTCGCACTGGAAGCAGAGATGGCCAGACTCGAAACAGATATAAGTTCGCGGAGCTCAGATTTTCGCCTCCTCTCACAACCGGTGACATTGGCCCAGGTGCAGGAGTCGCTACCTCAGGACGCATGGCTCCTGGAGTTTGTTTTGTATCAACCGTTTGATGTGAGAGCTGGCGATAATCGCGCGTGGAAAGCTCCGCGTTATGCTCTCTATCTAATTCCGAAAACTGGCCCAACATCCTGGTTGGATTTAGGTGAAGCGGCACAAATTGATGCAGATGTCGTACGCCTCCGCGCGGCGCTTCAAGACCCGGACCGAACTGACGTCAAGTCTATCGCGCGAGCCCTTGACGAACGACTGATGCGACCCGTGCGCCAATTAGTCGGCACAAGTCGTCAGCTTTTTATCGCTCCTGACGGAGATCTGAACCTAATGCCCTTCGCGGCACTAGTCGATGAGAGTGACAAATATCTCATCGAGGAGTTTTCGATAAGCTATCTGACAAGTGGGCGTGATTTGCTGCGAACCCAACCGGCAATTCAAAGGAACTCGGCGCCGGCAATTCTGGCTAACCCCCTTTATGACTTGAAGCAGAATGGCGGCACTACCAAGAGTTTAGCGTCGAACAACCTTCATCAATCCGGAAGTCAGAATGATACTGGGCGCCGCTCTCTGGATTTTACAGCCCTGAAATATCCGCCTCTCCCGGGCACTATGGAAGAAGCAATCGCAATCAAAGCAATGCTGCCTGATGCGCAACTCCTGGTGCTGGAAGAAGCCACCGAAGCCGCGGTTAAGCGAGTGCGTTCTCCTCGCGTTCTCCACATCGCTACGCATGGATTCTTTCTACCCGACCAGACGGACGAGATGTCTCTAAAGGATCGGAGTCGTAAATTGATTAGGGAAAGAGTCAGAGAAAAAGACACTGTTCGTTTGGAAAACCCGCTGCTTCGATCCGGATTGGTTTTCGCGGGGGTCAAACAGAGGGCGAGTGGAACCAACGACGACGGCGTGCTAACCGCCCTTGAGACTTCGGCGCTTGATCTTGCGGGAACCAAGCTAGTCGTCCTTTCAGCGTGCGAAACTGGGCTTGGCGATGTCAGCAACGGCGAAGGGGTTTATGGACTACGGCGCGCGCTGGTTCTGGCTGGCAGTGAAACCCAGGTGATGAGCCTTTGGCAGGTCAGCGATCTTGCGACGCGCGATTTGATGGCCGGTTACTATAAGAGACTGAAAGCGGGGGAGGGAAGATCGGAAGCTTTCAGGCAGGTACAGCTCGGGATGCTACATACAAGCAAATTTAATCATCCATATTATTGGGCTAGCTTTATTCAATCGGGGGCGTGGACCAGTCTGGACGGCCGCTAGTTTGAAGGCTATCAGGCCACCCTCCTCGAAATTCTATTTCTTTGGAAAACAGATCGTCATAGTAGATCCGCGGCCCCCCACCCTCGCAGTCTCGCCAACTTCTGACTCGGTCTTCTGAAAACCTCCGCTCACCAATCCAGCGTTACATTTTACCCAGTGTGTTCAACCCACATCTTCAACGGTTACACCTAGCCAGACCGTTTTGATTAATTTTCTTTCGTAGCCAGATGTCCGCTCTTCTCTACGTGTAGAGATGTTGGGTGGACCTCTTACAGCTTCGCATCCGTCTGGCCAAGGAAAAATTCGTTCGCGTGACGAGTTTGGGCCAAGTTCTGCGCCAAGTTAGGTGAGGTCATTGAAAGCAGCGGCTGAAGAGCTTGCGACAATGTAAGGAAGCATCTTGTAGGCAAGACTCAGTGAGCAGCGACGCATTGAATCGTAGACCGTGAATGAGGAACAGCATGACGGAAAAAATCAAAATACTGTTTTTATCGTCGAACCCATGGACCACCAGTCGAATCCTGGTGGACGAAGAGGAGCGAGAAATTTTCGAGAAGCTCCAGGAGGGACCATATCGAGACAGGTTTGAATTGCACAGACATGCCGCCATTCGGCCCATAGATCTTCAGCGCCTGTTGATGATGTACAAGCCACACATTGTTCACTTTAGTGGGCATGGCAGTAAGCAGCACAAGATCATTCTCGGGGGAAAGCCAGGCCGAGGAAAGCAGGTAGATCAGCACGGCATGGTAAAGCTGTTTGCTCTCTACAAAAGCCATGTTCGTCTGGTGGTGCTGAATGCCTGCTTCACGAAGACGCAAGCTCAGTCTCTTTCACAAGTAATCGATTTCTCAGTGGGAGCTGGAAAAGGAATCGGAGACAAAGAAGGAGTGGCATTCGCGGGCGCATTTTACCGCGCCTTGAGTTTTGGCAAGTCCGTCAAAGCAGCATTTGAATCGGCAGAAGCGGAGCTTGCTCTCACGAAGATGCCGAGAACTAAGGGCATCGGCTTTTTCGTTCGGGAAGGAATCACTGACGACTGGTTCCCCTGTGACGAAAGCGATCTCAGGAACAATAGCGGGTCTTCGGGAAAGAGTTTGACTCGGCTTTCGAATCACGCCATCAGCAACAACGAAAGAGGCGTCCAACCGAAAAAGAAGACCAACAAATTTCGATCCGAAGTCCCGGCATTAGGAACACGGGGGACTGATAACTCAGAAGAGTGCCATGACTGTGAACACAATCAGTTGGAGCTCTCTTCAATGCGAAAAGCAATGGACATGTCGGCGCTGGAACTAATGCTTCTCGGCGACAGACCCTCGTCCGACCTTGCCAGCCTTCAGAAGGCAAAGCGTGTGAGACGAACCAAAGCAAACCCGGGACGGGATGACATCGAGCGGCGTTCGTCAGTGAGTTGTTCGCGGTCCTACGTGAGCTTCACGGTCAAGGTTTTCAAAGTTGCCATTGGTGACTCGATGTGCGTCTCTCGCATCGCCAGTGCCGGAAGACATCAAGCTGTCCGCACGCGCGCTAAGAGCGCGAACAAGAACGTACGAAGTGAAATGAAGAAGCGCTCAGGGAGATTATTGAGAGGGACGCATGCGAAAGGAATTGTGAGCTGAGGTTTCAAAGGCTCTTAGCCGGCATGCAGACGTGGATTCCATCAGGCCGCTAATTCACGTCCGGCTTACTGAACCGTGTTGGGTGTCTGCAGCACTCACACTTAAAAAGGGAGATAGAGAAATGCCAGCAAATAGAAAGCAGCAAGTGAAGAGTAGTTCAACAAAGTCGCACGGGCGAATTTCGCCCGCCCCTGGAAAGTACGGAAAAAAGGCAGGAACCAGGGTTGGCGGGATGGTGGACTGGCGAGCAGGCAGTGCTAAGGTAAGCGGTCGGAACGCGGAACACGGCAAGGGCCTCCGCGACGGACGCTAAGCTATCTTGCATTTCACCTGGAACATCCTCGTTGGTGAGGGTAGCCCGAAAGCCGGCTACCCTCTATTCTTATTAGAGTTTGCGAACAACTCGTCTTGATCCACCTACGGCGTCTTCATTGAACGACATCGTTATCCATGCTAAAAGACGTTTCTAACCTCATAGGAGACTCATTCAATGCTCCTGCTGCAAGTCGCTTGCAGGGTATCGTTCCCGTAAGGAAAGCCGGAACTCTGATGGCATTTCGAAGGAGACAGAAGTCTGACAATACTTGGCGACGCTGTATCGCAACGAAACTTTTCTGTCACTCCCTGCTTTTAACAGTCTGCTTGGTGTCTGTCCTGGCACAGACTCCGCCTGAGTCGCCGAAAACAAATGTTGAGCCCATCAGTCTTACCGCTGGATCCGCCATCAACCGTCAACTGACTGCAGGGGCAAACGAGGTTTTCGATATTTGGTTGAGTCCTGGCGATCTCCTTCGACTTTCGGTGGATAAGGCTGATTTCGCGCTGTCCTTTGCTGTTTATGATCCGAGGCATGTGAAATTGCTGGAGCAAGTTAGTTACGGCTTTGAGGTGCTAGACCTTTCGATACCAGCCGAGTCTGCGGGTAAGTACAGATTCGAAGTCCACTCACTCGAACTCAGCGAACCCAGCCGCCGCTATGAATTAAGGTTAGAACCCATTAGACGCGCGACGCCATTGGATCATCGGATCCACTTGGCGCAGCAGCTTACGGCGAGTGCAACCATTCTGCGTGCCGAGTGGACGGCGAACGCGCTTCGGCAGGCGATCGAGAAGTATGACGAGGCGGCGGTGATTTGGAGCTCCCTACAGAATCTCCAAAGTGCAGCAGTTGCCACGATGGAAGCCGCAGAGGTCTGTCTCATGCTGGGCCAATACCGTGAAGCACTGAAGCGATATCAGAAGGCCAAGGTGCAGGCAAAAACTGCGCACGCGAGATTTGAAGAATCTAAGGCCCTCAGCGAAGCCGGTCGCCTTCATTCTTACCTTGGTGATAATGACACTGCCCAACGGCTAGTTGGTCAGGCGCTTAAGTTGGTTGCTTTTGATAATCAGGCAAACCAACCCGTGCCTCTTAAGATTACCTACGCGGAGAACCTTCTCAATCTGGGTGAGGTCACTTATTCGAAAGGAAACCTGTTGAAGTCCTCGAAGGAATTCGAGGAGTCGCTAAAACTCTTTGACGAGATCGGCGACCGTAGTGGGGCGGCCCGAGCCCATCTCTTCCTGGGCTACATCTCGGGAAGTCTAGGCGATCCCGAAAAGGCCGTTGCCGAGATCGCTCAGGCTCTCAACCTCTACCGAAAGATGAGACATAAGACTGGTGAGGGGTGGTGTCTCAGTGCCCTTGGGATAGCATATTCGGTTGATCGGAAAGAGGATCAGGCCATCAAGCACCACAACGAAGCCATCGATCTCTTTCGGGTGATCGGAGATCGACAGAGCGAGGCGATCGCTGTTAACGGCCTGGGGCAAGCCTACGAATACTTAAGCGAGTATGCGACTTCTCTCGAGCATTATCGGCGGGCCCTGAAGCTTTTTCAGGATAGCGGCAGTCTTGATTTTGCTTCCGTGACCTTACTCAATGTAGCCAGAGTCTATCGCCTGGTCGGGGATCGCGAACAGGCTTTTGAATACTACGAAATGTGTTTGCAGTTAAGCCGATTAACGAAGAAGGTACGCGCCGAAGCGAATGCCCTCAATGAGGTGGCGGCGCTCTATGCGGATCAAGGCAACCGTCAGCAAACGATCAAACAGTACCAAAAGATATTAAGATTCTATGCACGGATTTCCGATCGCCGAGGGCAAGCTACGGCATGGAATAATTTGGGTGACATCTATTTTCGCTTTGGAGAAAACAAGCAAGCATTAAGGTCATACGAACTCGCTCTCACGCTAAGTGAGCAGGCCGGTGACAAGGCCTTGCAGATTTCAGCCTTGTACAACATTGCTCGCACGCAACGTGATTCCGGTTTACTAGAGGATGCTCTGGCTTCAATAGAAGCTTCGATCAAGATCATCGAGGACTTGCGGTCAAACGTCGCCAGTGCTGATTTTCGGATCTCATATTTTGCCGGCGTGCGCCAGCACTATGATCTATGCATCAATATTTTGATGCGACTCCATCGACAGCAGCCGGGCCAGGGATTCGACGTGGCTGCTTTGTTGACCAGCGAAAAATCTCGCGCGCGATCATTGCTCGACATTCTTACCGAAGTGCGTGCGGACGTGCGGCCGGGAGCAGCTCCTGAGCTGATAGCGCGTGAGCGGCACTTGCGTAGTTTGCTTCGGGCCCACGCACTGTACGAAATGGAGCTTTCCATCTCCGGCAAGGACCCGGCCGAAAAGGACGAGGTATCGCGGCAGATAAATGAATTAAGGGCCGAGTACAGGCAGGTAGAGACTCAACTTAAAGAGGAAAATCCTCGCTTCGCGGTGTTTGATCAATCAACCGCATTGACGCTGGAGCAGGTCCAATCTGAGCTTCGCGATGGCGACACAATTTTGCTCGAATATGCTTTGGGAGAGGAACGCAGCTATCTTTGGGCCGTAACTGCGGACTCGCTGCGGAGTTACGAATTACCCTCTCGTTCAACTCTGGAGAATGCGGGCGGCGAAGTTTACAAACTAATGACCGCGCGGCAGGAAGTTGGCGAGAGTGTAGCCGGCGATTACCAGTCCAACGTTGAGACCTCGGATCGTGCGAGACAGGATAAGGCGGTGGTTTTAAGTCAGTTGTTGCTTGGGCCGGTTGCAGATCAAATTGGCAGCAAAAGACTCATAATCGTGACCGAAGGAATCTTGCAGTACATTCCCTTCGAGGCATTGCCGTCGCCTCAGTCCAAATCCGCCGAACTGCGTAGCGGAAGCGTATCCTCGAACTCGCTTTTGCTGTTAGACACAAATGAAGTTGTAACTCTTCCGTCGGTTTCGACTCTGATAGCGATTCGCCGGCAGAAGGTTAAAGCTGTATCCAACAACAAGGTCGTGATGGTGTTCGCGGATCCAGTCTTCAATACTAATGATGACCGCTTAAAAAACGACGGTAGAACAACTCCGGCTCTCGCTTCTTCTGATCAATACTCCAGCCCCGTTGCTTTGCGAGGCTTGGCGCGTGGCGGTGGGCCACGTCGGTTAGTGCACTCGTCAGAGGAAGCTGATGCAATAGTTGCGACGGCGCCTCGCGGCTCGACAATGGTGGCCAGGGCTTTTGACGCCAACCGCGAAGCTGCCATGCAACCGGCCGTAGGTGGATACCAGATTGTTCATTTTGCTACTCACGGTTTCTTTAACAGCGAACACCCGGAATTGTCAGGTATTGTCCTGTCCATGATTCAGCCCGACGGTAGCAAGATTAATGGATTTATGGCGCTACAGGACATTTACAAACTGGATCTTTCGGCCCAACTCGTAGTTCTGAGTGCATGTGATACGGCCCTGGGGAAGGACATGAAGGGGGAAGGGCTTGTAAGTTTGACGCGCGGTTTCATGTACGCCGGATCTAAGAGCGTGGTAACCAGTCTTTGGAAAGTCGACGATAGGGCCACAGCCCAATTGATGAAGCATCTATATGAATCGATGCTGCGGGACGGTATGACACCCGCCGCGGCCCTGAGATCGGCAAAGCAAAAAATTAGACGAGAGAAGTCATGGAGTGAGCCTTTCTTCTGGGCGGGATTCGTATTACACGGCGAATATAAAGAACGAATTATGGTTGGGAGTGATCCGTTACCTCGCTCGGCTCTGGTGGTATCAGTAGCGCTGATTCTGGTTTTGGTAGGTGGGATTATTCTCCAAAGGAGCCGGCGCGCTCGCCTGTTGAACAGGTAGGCTTAACCTGGGCAACATTGCTTGGGGTAGCTGAATCGCTATCGCAGACGCTAACGAGATGCCACCAACTTCGGAGTCTCCACCCGAAAAGTTTGATGATCTTCTTGCCTGGCTCGACCCAGATCGTGAGCTAGCCAGCTCCGTTTACCTTAACCTTCGCCAATCGCTCCTCCGAATATTCGCATGGAACCGGTGTGCCGATCCTGAGGGAATGACGGATGAAACCTTCGATCGAGTTCTGCGGCAGGTGCACACCTTAGTTAAGACATACGAAGGGAATCCAAAGCTCTTTTTTTACGGTGTCGCTAACAATCTCATTAAGGAGTACCGGAAAAAGATCAAATCCTATGTTTCCATCGAAGGAATCGAACTAGCGGAAGATCCTCCTCAGGAGTTTGAGGAGGAAACATCTGAAAAGCGATCTAAGTGCCTTAGCAAGTGCTTACGAAAACTTCCTAAGCCGAAACGAGATCTCATACTTGGATACTATGCTAAGGAAAAACAGGCGAAGATTGTTCATCGAGCGGAAATGGCCCGACAGCTTGGCATTTCAATGGAGACCCTTCGAGTCAGAATGCTCCGAATACGTAAGAATCTTGAGGAGTGCATCGAACTCTGCCTCGACGAAGGTATGCCAAAAAATGAAACGGATTGATCGAAATCTCATTGTCAGCGAGGCCGAGACAGTCAGGGGGCAAAAGAGATGAATGAAAAACCCATGACGAAGGCGGTCGCACGGCGATTTCTCTTGGGCGCCGTCGATGATTCAGAACGGGAACAAATCGAAACCCTCTTCATGATCGATCCCGAAACTAGCGAAACAATACTCATCGCAGAGGATGAGTTGGTCGAGGATTATCTCGAGGGCAGTCTCTCTGAATCCGAGGCAGCTCAATTTCTCGATCAATACGCTCAGGGACCTCGACAACGTAGGAAGCTAAGGATCGCAAATTCCATAAGGGAATACGCCCAAGCAGAAGCCCTTCGAGATTCATCAGGAACTTCCGCCCTCCAAAAATTACGCAGCTTCATTTCACCGCGTTTGCCGAGGGAACGCTGGATGTACCTTCCGATCGCAGCCGTCGTCGCGTCAGTTGTAGTAGTCACAGCGATTTGGTTGGTGCAGTGGGATAGCCAAAGGAGACAAGAAAATAAGCTGCGATTGGCGATTGAACAGCAACTATCAGAGCTCAATGCGCCCGCGAACCTTCGTGAGAATCCACCGCAAATGCTGTCTCTGATAATACCGTCGGTATCACTAAGAAGTATGAGTGTTCCTGCCGAGATCATGCCTCAGGGCGGCTATCGCGTTATTGAGCTCCAGCTTCTCTGGCCGCAAAAAGAGGAGTTCCCAAGCTACCGTGCACTACTTCGCCGCGTCGGTGGAAGCGAGGCGTTTACGGTTTCAAACCTTCGTGCTGAGAAGAATCCGAGTGGCAAGGTTGTGAGGCTAAGGCTTCCGGCCCAAACTCTGGCGCGGGGGCTTTACCATGTTACCCTGAGCGCCATTAGCACCGACGGTTCCTCAGGTCCAACCGAAGAATATGATTTCATGATCGGCGGATGACCAGCTAAGTATTCGTCGTCTACTGAAGTCCTTTTGACTGTCCTACTTCCCAGTGCCTTTAGAATCTGCGCCTCCTCCCTGTTGCCGGAAACAGTAGGTTTAGTCAAAGGACACCCATGTGTTTAATCCTCCAACACTGTGCATCACCACGGTACGTAGTCTGTTGGCAACGATAACTCCAGCACTCTCAGTAATGTTTCCGACTAATTTCCATAATCGCTGAAGTGATCCGAATAATCTTCCATGCAGACTCGCCTGCGGGTATGTGAGACCCATCAAGCGTCGTTGAATGCTTACTCGACGAGGATTGCTTATCGAACAGCCGTGCCCGAATAAAGTGAGAGCGTTGCAAGATATGCATAGGATTAGCAAGATCATCCTACACAAGTTCGTTGAAACTTCACTGGAGGTGGGGTATACCGTTCGCCTCGTTGCAATAACACTCTGGCTCAACTCGCTACACCAAGCCGGAGCAATACCCCTCGATAACAACATGAGAACCAACGATTCCCGCTTCGGTTTGAATCGTCCTTGTGGTTCTTCTCGGTTTTCTCGCTATCGAGGGAAACACGCGACAGCGGTTCTTCTGCCTGATCACGGCTTCTGAGAATTAGGTTTCGATGAAACTGTGCGTGAAGTCCTTACTGCCCAGATGGACCCACGAATCAAGTTTGTAACTTCGTTCATTCGAGAAAACTACCAGCGGAAGCTGACGCTGATGGAGATGGCAAGTACCGTGAATTTATCACCATGGCGGTTGTGCCATCTGTTCAGGGAGGAGATGTGCACTTCGCCGCAGCGGTTTCTTACCCGGGTTCGTTTGGAGAAAGCGCGGACGTTAATTGCAACGGAGTTCCTGACGGTCAAAGAAGTGATGAATCAGGTTGGGATATCCGATGCCAGCTCCTTCGGTCGCAGTTTCAAAGCAGCCTTTGGAGTGACACCGAGCCAGTATCGGAATGCACCTAAGCTCCACGATTCGAAGAGAGGAAACGAAGCAAAAGTCAGAGCGAAAGCGCGCTAGCTGTATTTTCGAGATGGCAGCGAAATGCGGCGACTCATTTCTCCCCAGCGAACTGAATCACAAACTTCACACGTTAGCGAAGCTGGCAGTCTGAACTAAATGTCAATCGTGCGGACATTTACCAGGCACCAGCCTGAAAGGTGACCATGCATTCAGAGTTCTCCAGCCCCGGAATTCTCACAACCGTAAATCGATCGAGCACTGTCCATCCAATTTGCCTCGCCCCACAGGTTCAAAGGACTGAGCCAATCGGCGCCCGCCCGCTTGATAGAAGAATACAAGTCGTCGTGACGCTGCTTGAAAGCAATTCTCACAAGCACATTGCCATAAACGACATGGCTCGATCAGTAAATCTATCGCCAGGTCGTCTGGCCCACTTGTTCAAGAGCGAGATGCAACTATCTCTTCAGCAATACCTGACGCAACTGCGCCTCGCAAAAGCAAAAAACCATTTGGAGTCAAGTTTCCTTTCAGTCAAAGAGATTTCAGCTTCAGTAGGTTTTTCCAGCGTAACGCGGTTCGTCGTGTGCTTTAAGAATTTTGTGGGCGCCACCCCTGCACACTATCGAAAACACTTTCTCAATTCGTCATATCGCGATGCTGAGATCTTGCCGTAGCAAGATCAGCAAAGACATAGCAGAAAGCAGAATGAAATAGCAGAATTCGATAATAGAAAGTGGTTGCTCTCATTTTCCTTTCCCCTTACAAGTGCATCCTCAATCAGCCGGTGGCATCTCGGATCGGACGATACCAAAAGTAGTCACAGTTCTGCTCAATCTATCCGAGCACTACAACTGAAAATCGTCGCCCGGTGGGTGGACGCAAGTGAGCACGCGTCAAGTTGTTCGCACAATCGAAGCTTCCGTCACGCAAGCTTCTAATCATCCCGAGAGGTGAAGGCTTGAAACGGCGCCTCAAGCAAACAGGATTTCTTCTCACCCCGCAACCTCATACCCTCACTATCGATGCTGGCAGCAACTGCTGCTGCCAGCGAGTACTCGGCACGACCTGAACTGAGCTGAATGTATGGCGACTCACCGGGATAAGAAGAGCGATGAGATGTCCTCACCTGATCGGCGCAGGACGTTAGGCGCAAAAACACGCGACCGGAGAGTTCAGGTTGTCCGAGTGCTCCTGGAAGGGTCCTTTGATCGCAAGTTGGGTTTGCGCGACATGAGCGCGGAAGTGAATTTGTCACCCTGGCGACTGGCCCATCTATTCAAGTCCGAGACTGGAGTGTCACCGCAACGTTACCTGACTTTGGTGCGCTTGCAGCGAGCGAAGGATCAATTGGAGACCAGCTTTCTCTCGGTGCAGGAAATCGGCGCGGCCGTGGGAATTCCAAATCCGAGCCAGTTCACCAGGAGCTTTAAGGCGGCCTATGGAATGACGCCGGTGGCATACCGGAAGGTGCATTTGAGAATCGTGCCGGAGAACGACGGCAACGAGTGAGGGCGTTAGGTGTGAACCTTAGTGAACCCCAGAAATGCGACAAACCTCCACCAACGAGACAGCGAGGTTACCGGCCATCGTCCACCGGAGCAGTCAGTCAAGCAATAACCATTCTGGATGTGAAGGAGCGCGATTATGTTTTGTACAGAATGTGGTGGATCACTTAACCCTGCCGGACTCTGTCCAACTTGCACGGCTCCGGCGGTAATGGCTCAAACCCCAGAAGGAATGATCTTCGGCGCGTCTGCTGCTCCACCGCGCGTCACGCCGCAGGTTACCGCGAAAGTAAAGGAAGCTTCGCGAGACGCCACCCTGGCCTTCAAGACTTTTGCGACGAATCCAGTAGGGGGGTTACCCCTCGCCTTTAATAGCTTGGGACCGCATCGAGCAATGGGCGTCGGAATCGTGTTCGCTATATTTTCGATCTTGTGCGTCTTCGTCGGCGTCTACATTGTCCTGCCAAGTTTTGCAAAGCCAGACTTTGCCGACTCACTGAAGATCATCCTTTTTGGCGCGGTTCCTTTTGTCAGCCTCCTTGCGGCTAGCGGGGCTACGCGAAAAGTCTTTGCGGGTGAAGGGAGTCTTCAAGGCGACTGCTTCATCGCCGGTGCCTCGCTTCTGCCCATCGGCTTCCTAGTTTTCGTAAGCAGTGTTCTTGGAATAGCAAATCTGGAGATTGCGGCTCTTCTGGTCGTGTTTGCCCTTTGTTATGGAATCCTGATGCTTTACACGGGAGTCACCCGGATTTCGCTGGTGTCAGAGTCAAGAGCCGCCTTTGCCGTGCCAGTTATGATGATCGTTTGCTTCTGGCTGACGAAAATTATATTCGGGGCAATGTTGCCGACGTTGTTGCCATCACCCGGAAGGCTTTTTCCCTTTTAGGTGCTGGAAACGCAGCGGGATGAAAGCACCGCGCGGTTAGACCGGGGGTACCCCTGCGGTTTAGCGGAGCCGATAGGGCTCTTTGAGGACCTATGAAGACCGTCATGAAACTGGAATCGGAACCTTCTCAAGACGAGCAATGCTTAGTGGACTATCAGCTAACAGGTGTGTCGTCTAGATGCCAGCGCTTCTCCAACTGGACACCCGAAGGTCATATCCTGAGACAAACCTCAATCGTTTTCGTCTTTTTATTATGCGGCATTGTTTCGCAGCTCGGATGCTCCTCCGGATCTAAACGCAGCGGACTGTTCTTGATCACTCAGAACAAAAGAGTCGGCTATATCGATCATCAGGGTCAGATAGTCATCAACCCTCAATTTGAAAGCGCGGGGGACTTCTCTGAGGGTTTAGCTGTTGTTAGCGTGGGACAGAAGTTTGGCTTCATTAATACACGAGGCGAATTTGTCATAAACCCCCAGTTTGAGAGCGCCAGTGCATTCTCGGATGGCCTCGCAGCAGTGATGTTTAATAACAAGTCAGGTTTCATTGATAAGAGTGGCAAGATGGTTATCGACCCACAATTCGATCTAACCCAAGGATTTCTGGACGGGCTTTGCCCAGTTGCCATTGGTCAAAAATGGGGCTTCATTGATAAGGCGGGCAAGTACGTGGTGAGCGCTCAATTTGAGGACGCCCGCCCGTTCCTTAACGGATTGGCCGCGGTTAAGACGAACAATAAATATGGTTTCATAGATAAGACCGGCAAACTCATTATTCCTTACCAGTTCGATAACGTGAATCTTTGGCATTTCAACATTAACGAGGGGCTGACTAGCTGGCCTCTAGCCGTCCAGGTTGGAGAGAAGTGGGGGTTTATTGATACCGCCGGCAAGTACGTGATTAATCCGCAGTATGAGCAGGCCAACAGCTTCCGCGAGGGCCTAGCTTCAGTCAGACAAGGCGCCAAGTATGGCTTTATTGATACGGCAGGAACATTTGTAATTAATCCACAATTTGAGAGCGCATCATACTTTTCAAATGGATTATCCCCTGTTTCTACCGCTGGCAAGACCGGTTTCATAGACAAGACTGGAAAGTACGTAATTAATCCCCAATTTGAGGTAGCGAATTACTTTGTTGACGGTCTGTCGTCGGTGCTGGTGAAAAGTAAGGATGAGAAATACATGACGGGTTATATAGACGAGACCGGCAAATATGTATTTGGACCAACCGAGATCGAAGGCAACGACGAGGAGTAGCCGACAGGCCAAGTAGCGCCATGAAAAAGTGCTCATCTTGTAACCTCGAGTATCCCGATACCAGCAGCTTCTGCAAAGCATGCGGGCAACAATTGAGTGAGAGCCACGGCGTCTCGTCCGGCTCTTTGGTTTGTCCATCATGCGGAGCAGGGGTACAAAGCGGGTGGAAATTCTGCAAGCAATGCTCACAATCCCTGAATGAAACCACGGTCGTGGGTGCTCGTCGAGAACACCTGGCCCAAACACAACGATCAGATTGGGCGGGCGATATCGCTTTGGCGCGTGCGACCAAACCCTTCTCGCCCTTTAACGTCGCTGCCCTTCCACAGGAAGAATGTACAGCTTGTGGCCATCTCAACAGACCTGGTTCAGAAAAGTGTGGAACCTGTGGAGGTCCTGTAGGCTCCAACCTCAGAAGAGTCCGAGCGAAGAGAATTAGGAGACTTGCGGCCGTAATGATTGTGTTGCTTGTCCTCGCCTCGGGGGCCGTTGCAGCCGGATGGTACGCGCTGGGCGTAGAGGTGGCGATTCAAACCGAGCCGGGCGAGTCCAAAATCATTATTGATGGTCAGGAAGTGGGACGAACAAACTCTTATGGCTCGCTGACTACTCCACGTCTTCGCACTGGTGATCACACCCTCGTTGTAACGCGTGATGGCCACGATGATTGGAAACAATCATTCAATGTGGCGTTCACTGATTTGAGCAAGAGCCTCAATATCAAACTTAATCCCACGAAGTACAAACTAACTGTGGTCTCGGTCCCGTCTGGGAGTGAAGTTTTGGTGGACAACTCCTCGATGGGGAACACAAATGATTCAAACGGAATGCTGGAAACAGCATCCTTAACTCCCGGAGAGCATACTGTCATTGTTCGGCATGACGGCTATAGAGATTGGAAACAGACCGTAAAACTGAACGGGAATCAGAAACTGGATGTCACTCTGAATTCAGCACCAGTTTTCGATGCAAGTTCGTCGGCAGACAGCGAGGTTCGAAACGCGCTCGAGGGTTGGGCGCAGGCTACGCGTAACCGGGACGTTGACTCGCACATGCGCTATTACGCCGACACTCTGGACTATTACTACAATCGCACCCAAGTCCCGTCATCAAAAGTCAGGGAAGATCGAAACAGGGCCTTTCAAAAGTTTAGTTACCTGAGTGTTCAGTTGAGCAACATCAGTGTTCAGCTGGATTCGACTGGACAGCGAGCAACGGTCACGCTGGATAAGACCTTCGATTTTCGAGGGGACAACGACGCTTTCTACAATGGATCAGTCCAAGATCAATTAACCCTGACCAAACTAGGAGGGGCGTGGCTGATTACAGGGGAAAAGGAACTGAAAATTCACTACGTCAACAAGTAGCTCAAGCGATTATTAGTAATTAGATGAAACGAAAACTAACACCAATCATGATCTCAGAGAGTTCAATAGCCAACTAAGGGATATTTTGACATCGATACCCAGTACTCGATTCCAACACAGGGAATCTGGTGAGCTCGATTAACAACTTAAGCCGCCGTGTGGGCCCGGCGACGATCGCGATGCAGTGAGTTTGCTAACGCGGCCCATCGGACAACTTGACGACATTAGTGAACGGCTACAGCAATGCGAACCAAGGAAGCGGTCTCATTAACAGGAAACGAATCGATAATGCTATGAAAGCCTGTTTGAGATGCAGTCGTAATTTTTTTGACAATAGCAAGTTTTGCGAATTCTGCGGAAACAATCTCATTGATATTTCCACTACCACGAGTCGCGCACTACTCTGTTCCAGCTGCAACAAGACTGTGCAACCAGAGTGGAAGTTCTGCAAGAACTGCAGCGCTCGGTTGATCACACAGACAATTGATTCGGTATCTCGACAGACTAAGGTGGGATCAATTGCCAGACCGACATCGCCATCTCCGGCTCCAACAGTCAATTCCTCTCCTCCGGTATCTATTTTTCTTAAACCTGCAAGAACGAATCAGAGGATTCTCGTTCGATGTCGATCATGCAAGGACTTGATGGAGGAAAGTGTTGTCTTATGCGAGTCTTGTGGTGCGAACATGGTGGGTTTCACTTCTTCTACCCTCTCTGTCGAAGCGGAGCGGGAACGAGTGGAGCAAGAGCGGGCGGCCGAAGTGGAGCGTTTCCGCTTGGAGCAGAAGCGAGCCGCTGAGGAGAAGCAGTTACGTTTAGAACAAGAAAAGGCGGAAGAAGCAGATCGCTTGCGGCTGGAGCAAGAGCGGGCGGCCGAAGTGGAGCGTTTCCGCTTGGAGCAGAAGCTAGCCGCTGACGAAGAGCTGTTAGGTCTAGAACAGGAAAGGGCGAAGGAAGCAGACCGCCTTTTCGAGGAAACTTGGCTACGCGGCGACCAGGTAAACGAAGTCCAGCCTTACGATTCCGATGTCCTCCGAAGTAAGCACGAAGCCGCTGCAGCTGTTCCACCGGCTGAAGTCCGAGGACTTCAACAGACCGCTGGCGGCCGAGTGGTATCTGACTCTAGAGTTGATAGGAATGCGGTCTCTTTTGGACAAGAGCGATATGCCAAGATGGCGGCCTATCTTCCTTTCTGGGCTCTTGCTTCGGAAGCTCCGAAGAGACGCGCCCGGTGGATTATTCCCGCAATCGCCGCAGTGATACCTCTCAGTGCCGTAGTGATTATTGCAATACTGCTGAACCAGCAACCTGCAGGCGGTGAACGGCCACACGCAACGCCGTCACCATCAATAGTCCCACCTTCAAACATGGTTTACTTGCCCGGCGGAGTTTTCGTCATGGGCAGCGATAACGGCGATGAATACGAAAAGCCGGCACACAGAGTCACCGTCAAACCCTTCTTCATAGACATAAACGAAGTGACCTGCGAAGAGTATGAAAAATTCGTGAAAACGACCGGTTACCAGGCGCCTTCTGGTTGGGTGAATGGAACGTTTCCGGCGGGCGCAGAGCGCAAGCCCGTCACCGGAGTGAACTGGGATGACGCTAATAATTATGCCCGGTGGGTAAAAAAGCGACTACCCACAGAAGAGGAGTGGGAGTTTGCAGCGCGAGGTCCCGAAGGTTGGAAATATCCGTGGGGCAATGAGTGGAGGAAGGGACTAGCGAATGCGGATAACGCTTCAACGGGGCTTGCCGACGTCGGCCAGTTCAACGGCCGTTCGGCATTTGGGCTCGCGGATATGGTCGGTAACGCGTGGGAATGGACTTCCACTCCAATCCACTCGTACCACGGTGGAAAGATTCCCGAAGATCAATTATCAGAAGTGGATCGAAACAAAATGAAAACAATTCGCGGTGGGTGTTACTTAAGCAGTCCCCAACAGGCCACTGCGACGTATCGGAGAGGATGGCCTCAAGCCCGCGGTCCGTATGATTTCAATCAAACGGGCTTTAGATGTGCGCAGGACGCGCCGAGTAAGAATTGAAATCCTGGACAATTGGCCATGAGGAACAGAATCCAACAACTCACGCTTCTTGTGCTGATGATAGGACTGCTCACGGTGTGCGCCAAGTCTGGCATGGCTCAGGGCGCGGGTGCGATTACTCCTCAAGCGTCTGGTCCTAAGCCAGTCAAAAAAGTGACCAGCCATCGAAGAGCGAATCGAAGAAACGCCGGCTGGTCAAAGCCACGGAGGGATCCACTTGCGCCAGTAAGCCTTTGGGTGGTTTCGAAACCGCCCAACAGCAAGGTTTTTGTCGATGGGGAGTTGAAGGGCGAGACAAATGCTGAAGGCGAACTTAAGCTCGACTTGATTCCTGGCAGACACACCATCCGGGTAGCGCGAGATGGATATGTAAGCAGCGAAGGCGAAGTTGAGGTCGCTGCGACGCGAGAAGCGAATGAGGTCGAGTTCACACTCGCACAGGCTGTCACATCAGTGAATGTTGTGACCAGTCCGACCGAGGCTGAAGTGTATCTGGATGATGTTTACAGGGGAGCCACCAACGGTAATGGCTTACTCGTGATTGAGCGAGTTAATCCTACGCAGCCCCACACATTGCGCGTCGCAAAGAACGGATACGAGTCACAGACTGTTCCAGTGACTACTTACGCTGGGCAGATATCGATCGCATTGGTGAGTAACTCTGCCCAGCTCATAGTAGCGACGAAGCCGGCTGAGGCAGAGGTTTACCTGGATGATGTTTACCGTGGAACAAGCACTGGTGAGGGTGTGCTTGTTATTAATGGAATGAATCCTAATCAGACTCATACGCTGCGGTCGAAAAAAGACGGGTATCAAAGCCAATCAATAACGATTCCTCCCAACACTCCTGAGGCAACGATCAAGCTCTCACCTGATCCAGTACTTCTTCTCGTTAAGAGTCTAAAGCAGCACATCGCCGGAGGCCGTCTCGTAGAGGCATTTGAGGAATACAACCAATTGGGTACAGACGCCCCCGATAATCCAGAGACGAGTCGGCTTTTGGACAGCCTTCTACAAAACCTCCAAGCGCGTTCTGCTGATCTGTTGACCCGCGTCGGCCCTTACGGTCTTCCCCTCGACGAAAAGAAGCTACAGGAGATGAGCCATCTCTATAAAGCAGCGCAAAGGTGGCGAATTAATGATGAAGAGGTGCAAAAGTTCGGGAAATTTTGGGACGCAAAGAACTCTCTGGCTTCCACCTCATCCAGTGAAAATGATCGAAGAAGCGCGCGCTCCAATCTCTTAGCACTTGGAGAGCATAATTTGCGCAGTCCTTTCCTTCTCTTCGATCTGGGTTGGACCTGGGCGAAGCTAAACGAAAAATCGACTGCTCAAAAATATTTTGATAGAGCACAAGAGTTGAAGCCGGACTGGGCTTATCCATATTTCGCACGCGGCGTTTTCGCAATGCACGATGCAGAAAGCGAAATCAAAAAGTCTCAGAAAACTGTCAAGTACGGACAGGGGATAGAAAACTTTAGCAAGGCTATTAGCTTGAAACACGATTTCGCGAGAGCCTTTGCATTACGTTCGATTTCTTATGGTGCGCTCAAACAATATGAAGAGTCGATTAGGAGTGGCCTCCAGGCGGTCGCGATCGATCCGCAGAGTGCTTTTGCTCATTTCGCGTTAGGTCACGCCTATTTTCAGAAAGGAAAATCGTCGTATCGAAACGCTTTGAGCAAATTCAATGAGGCCCTTACTTTAGACGGCGGCGAATTGGACGAGGGAATTAAGAGTTCGATTCAACAGCGATTAGTCATAATCAAAAAGTCGGTTAAATGAGCCTATAGCACCTATCTGACTATTGGAGCGTCCATGGCATTGAAGCTCTGTAGAAGTTGCAACCTTGAATTGCCGGAGAATCGTAAATTCTGCGAATTCTGCGGGAGCAACGTCCTTGATGTAGACACCCGCTCGTTTAACCGTTTGCGCTGCCCCACCTGTAGTGAGGAGGTCCAGCCAACCTGGAAGTTTTGCAAGAACTGTCGTGCGAATCTGGTCGCGATCGCAAGCCAGCCACCTGCATTTGTAACAGAGTCCCGAGCCATGTTTGTCGCGCCTTCGGTCGCTTCTTCACGAGTGCCAAACCAGCTAGCGGACGAAAGCCTAAAGATTGCGATACGGTGCCTCCTTTGTAGGCAATTGGTGGACGAAGACTCAGCCTTTTGCGAATACTGTGGCGCGAACATGGATGCCGGTGCGGCGCTTACAGAGTCGTCTGGTCCCAATGTTTTCGCTAAGAACGCAACGCGTGGGAATCGTGTTTCAGAGAAAGTTACTCCTATCGATATCGGAGCATCCTCCGGACCTGAGTTCGCTCCGGAAGAGGTGAGAGCGCGGGAGGAACAGGCTGTTACTCCGAAAATCGCTACCCCGGAAATTGTTGTAGCGAACGAACCATACCTGTCACAAGTCTCGCCGGTTTATGTTCAAGAAGTGGACATACAAGACCAGGATGGGGTTCTCTCCGAACGGTTTCTCCGGTCTAAGGTGGTCGCAGCAGGAGCAACGCCACCTATGGTCTCAGCCCACGAGGCCGAGCCCTCCAAATGGAAATGGTGGCATGCCCTTTTCGCCGCAGGCCTCTTCATTTTTATTATCGCCATTATTGGCGCAGGGGCCCTGTATTTGTGGTTGCAGCGTTCGCCGTCTGTCAAATCCTCTTCGCAGTCTAGTCCAAGTAGCTACCGCGCGGAAGCAACTCTTCCAATTCCAGAGGGGATGGTCTATGTGCGTGGCGGCACTTTCCTGATGGGCCGTGATGATGGTGATGAGTACGAACGGCCCGCTCATAAGGTTACCGTCGCGCCATTCTTCCTCGACAAGTTTGAAGTGACGTGCGAGCAATATCAGAAGTTTCTCGATGCGACTCAGCGTGTGGCTCCCACAAGTTGGCGGGCTGGCCGTTTTCCTGCCGGCGCCGCAAAGCTTCCAGTAACCGGCGTCACTTGGGACGACGCCAACGCCTACGCTGGGTGGGCTGGGAAGCGGTTACCAACCGAGGAGGAATGGGAATTCGCGGCGCGCGGTTCGAGTGGAGGGAAATATCCTTGGGGCAAAGAGTGGCGAGCAAAGGCAGCTAATGCGGGAGACTCCAGTGCAGGTCGGCTCGCCGACGTAGGTTCCTATCCTGACGGCAACAGCTCAGATGGCGTGATGGATCTAATCGGCAATGCTTGGGAGTGGACCTCCAGCGACTTGGCCGCGTATCCCGGCGGTCAATTGTCCTCCATTTCGCGCAAAGACCTCAAAGTCATCCGTGGAGGTTCCTGGAAAGAGGAAAAAGATGAGGCCACGGTTACCTATCGAGGATATTTGGCATCGAGAGGAGCGAAGGACTACTCGGCTACTGGCTTTCGCTGCGTTAAAGAATCAGACATCACTTCTAAACAAGACTAAAGCTTCCGATGCCGAGCGGAACTGGCAATGGCTTTCGGCGTGCGAACTGAACAGTTTGCGAGACATCTTGAGTGTGCGAGCACAAATCTCTGCTACTTTCGAAAGAGGACGGGGTCTTGAACAATTGGTGCCAAGCCGTAATCGCTTCCGCGATGATGAAGAATCGTAAGATGCTCCCCTTAGCCGCCAGGAGTGCAATGGCGAGGAGGCGGAGTTTCAAAAACCTCTGTCTAACCTCGCTCTTCTCGTTGTTCTTAATTGCTCACACTTCCCCTGCTCAAGAGAAGGGCGGACGTGACTCTGGCCCTTCGAAAACTGTACCCAGAGCAGGCTCGACCAGGGCGCCACGTCGTCTTCCCCCAAGACCGAAGCCAGCAACTCTTACAGTTACTATCTTCCCAGCAGACAGCCTCCTCTTCGTCGACGATCAACAATTAGAAACTGTTGATGCCAGTGGAATCGCTAAGCTTACTGGTCTTAAGGTTGGCCAGCATAGATTGACTGTGCGCAAGCCGGGCTACCGGGAGCGGCAACAACTTATAGATCTCAAAGCAGCAGAGAACGAGCCGCTAAGCATCGCGCTTGAACTCTTGAAAGGCACTCTGAGTGTCTCTCCCGGTGTTACAGAATCGGAGATAAGTGTGAAGAGCATAGATGCAAACCAGGGTGTTGGTACATACCCTGGTTCAATAAATCAGGTAGACTTCCCGCCGGGGGAATATGAGATAACCGTTTCGAAGAAGGGATATAAGTCTGTTACTCGTAGGTTCACAATAAAGCCTTCTGAATCAGTTTATCTCGAACCTCAACTTGAGCGTTTGCCAGTTGAAAGATCCCGCACTACAGCGATGAGTGGTTCCCTGGAAGTAGATGGCAAATATCTGATCGTGCATTTGCGCGGCGCTTCAGGAGATACTTCACTCAGCTCAGGAACAATTGCTGTAAGCGCCAATAAGGCAACTCCTCAAGTGGTCTACGTGACCGGCAATTTAACGGGTTCCCCGTGCCAGGTTGATCTGGTTCGAATCGACAATGTTTCTGAGAGTTCGTTGATTGAAATCCCAACCGCATTAAACGGTTGGTCCCGACTAGTAGTACGAGTGCGCCCCAAGGACTCCAAAAAGACTGCCCATTTCGCAATCAACTGGCGACTACCACCACCCTCCTTAAAGCCGACTTCAAGACTTGGGGCACCTCAATTTCGTTGAGGGCGTCCCTAATTTGAGAAGCCTCGGGATGGCCCTTCCATCAAGTGCCAGAAACAAATGGTGGGTCTTTTAAGTCTATCCTCATGGATCGATAGTCGTCCGGACCCCGTTTTCCGGCGATGGATGGTGAGATCTAGATACGCCAAGTCGCGGAACACACAGCACGCAAGTGCAAGTCACGCCGTGCGATAAGTGACGTGCCCGCGTTTAGAGCCCAGAACTCTCCAGGGCTTCTTTGAAAAGCGAGGAGGAAAATGTGAAGTCGACTACTAGGGTTCTAAAGTGGCTGTGCATAACATTCATCTGTTTGACTCAACCCAATGTCCATGCCGATGCTGTTAGGAGCCAGCAGTCACAAGTTCCCACGAATAGGAGCAAGATCGACTGGAGTTTTCTCCAACAAAGAGCGAAAAAGCTGGATGGTCTAAGGTTGGAAATTGATTCGGTGAAATTAAAGGCCGTCCCAAAGGGCGCTCACATCACAGCCTTCCTGCAGGGCAGAAAGTCCAGCCCGCCGTGGATCTCCGGCAAGGACATCTGGCTCTTGATCTTTCGGAATACGCATTCTCAATATAAGAAAGTTCTCCCACTACATCGGGGGAAGATCATTACACTCAAATATACGCCCGCTGATCAAGATCCGTCTTGGTACAAGAATTGGGATATCAACGTACCTGCCGAGGCAATGGATGACATAGCTGCAACGAAGTTCCTCCGCATAGTAGTGAACTGATTCGACGATAGTTTTAAAGGCAAGCGCTCTTGATAGCCGCAAGATTAGTGATCGGAGCTGTGTGCTGGTTTGGCAGCACGAGTCGAACGAGGGTCTTTGCCTTGCCTATTGCCACCTTATCGCGCGAAGGATATTTGAGAAATCATCGCTCCATACTCTTGTCCCTTTCCTTCCTTCAAGCCGCTGCCATTGGGAGTTGATCGACAGATTGCTGATTTCTGGTTGGGAACGAGCCATCACGACCCACTGAGAGGGATCCTTGCCCTCGATAGAATGGGGCGCCAGGTCGTCAAAGCCAATGCAGATGAGGTTCCGGCTCGCTGCTAGGTCAGCCAGGATCGGTTTCAAATTAAGACTCCGGCTGGATATGTGGAACGCCAGCATCCCACCTTTCGCCAGCTTGGACAGGTAAAGATCAAGCGCCTGCTGAGTAACAAGATGGACTGGAATTGCATCGGAGCTAAAAGCGTCCAGGACGATTAGTCCATACTCGCCTTCTTGAGCGTTTTTCAAATTCAACCGGGCATCGCCTTCCACCACTCTTACTGACCCACTAGCGCAGTTTTGCAGGTAGGTAAAATGTGTGGAGTTGCGTGCCATGTTTATGACATCCGGATTAATTTCGTAGAACGTCCACTGCTGAGCGGGCTTCGAGTATGAGGCCATTGCGCCGACACCCAGCCCGATCACAGCCACGCGCGAGTTGGCGGGAGCAGCATGGAAAACGGCCATCACCTGGCCCAATGGTCCATTCTCATGATGGTAAGAAAGAGGCTCGCATCGCCGGGACAGCTCCACAAACTGCCGACCGTGGATGGTGTTGCCGCTGTACAAGCTATTAATCTGGCCGCCTGCGTCGGTAGATGCGCGGATCATTCCAAAGAAATTTCGACCAACGTGGAGCGTTCGGCCTGAATCTCCTATGAAATAAATACTGGCGAACATCACTGCACAGAGACATAAGGCAAACCGCATCGGACGGTTTCTAAACAAGTGATTAATGAGCAATAACGGGACACCCGGAACGATGATCAACTTAATAGTGGAAGAGAGCGCGCGTGAGTTGATCAGGATTGCCAGGATTGCTGTGAGTACAAAAAGGCCGAGAGGATAGATCAAATCAAAGTATTCATCTTGCCGGCGAAAACCGACTTTCTCCTTGAGATCTGCATCGCGCAGGGCTACGGCAGGCATCAACATGCAAGCCATTACTATCGTTAACGGATACTCAAGAATAGAGCTGAACAAGATCGGCGCCACCAATACATTGAAAACGCTTCCCAGTGCGCCGCCAACCACAATCCATAAATAGTACTCAGCAAGATGCGTGGCCGATGGTCTATCGTTTGCCAGTTGCGTGTGACACATCAGTGCGGCAATAGAGAAAAAACCAAGGTTGGCCAGAATTAAGACCCACGCAGGTTCTGTCGCACCAATCGAGAGGATTAAGGTTACAACCAGCGCACCAACAATCATCACCCGACTTAGCGTTGCCATAGTTACAAATTGCCTTCTGGTAAACGCAAGGACAAAAGTGAGGAGGTAAAGAGCCAAAGGTATAACCCATAGCAGGGGCACCGCGGCTACGTCGGTTGTGACATAGGTTGTCACTCCCAACATCAAACTTGAAGGAACAAGCGACAATGCCAGCCAACGGAGCCGGCGAAACAAGGCGATCTTATTAATTGGATCGCTCCCAAGCTGCGAGTCTTCAAGTTGGTTCTGGGCGGTTCGATCTACTGAGACGTTGGTCCAGGGTCTTAACCACAAGGCAATCGCACACGCCAGAGTGACCAGAACGGCAAAACCTATCCGCCATAACCGGTGTTGTTCACTCAAACCGAGTCTTGGTTCCAGCGCCAACGGGAAGGCCAGGAGCGCTATCAAGCTCCCTGCGTTGCTAGCTGCAAACAGAAAATATGGATCAACCGCCAGGTGATGTTGTGATCTTGAAAACCAACTCTGCAACAAAGGACTACTCGCGGAAATAATGAAAAATGGTAACCCCACCGAAAGCAGAAGCGTTTGAAGAATCCAGAGTGTAGGGCTTCCTTGATTTGATGAGGCGAGCACCGGTTCGTCGTAGGGATACAGGAAGACTTGGACCGCAATCAACACTAGAAGAACTAAATGCATTCCGATCTGGATTCGGAAGCTGAGCCATTTGCTGGAGGCGAGGGCGTAAACGTATCCGATGAGAAGCATGCTCTGAAAAAACAGGAGGCATGTATTCCAAACTGCCGGAGCTCCCCCTAAGATTGGTAACAGAGTTTTGGCAATGAGCGGCTGAATCCAAAACAGTAGGCCGGCACTGGTGAAAAGGGTTGCGGAAAACAGTAGCGGCAGGTGAGTAGACGTCGATTTGTCTGGGGCCATTTATTCAAACCTTAATAGGCCGAGATTCCCAACACACTGATTCAACTCCTTGGAGTGCGCCGACAAGGCGGCGCTTTGGCCGCGCGTGCGCTCGGCGCCGCGCTCTCGAACAGATCCTACTAACTTTCATGAAACCTGTTTGCGAACCAAGCGGCGACTCAGTCGCAGCTGGCCAAAGCGCCGACAAGGCGGCGCACTCCAAGGAGTTGAACCACCACTAGAATCCGAATAGCTCTCAAAATGCGAGTCGCTGAAAGGAGCGCGTTCACTTGTTCCGACTCGACCAGAATCGGCGCCCTTCCTATTTTGACAACTTGCCAATGGTTTTTGTTAATCTCCCGGTAGCTATATCATTCCGGCGACATTTCCAAAAGACTCGAGCAGTCCGTGGTCCACCTAAATGCATCCTTCAGGTAATTGATTGATCAGAGAGAAAGCTAACTCCATGTATCGACGAACCTATTACGCAACCGATCCGGACTCCATGGTCGTAAGTACGAATGACGATTTGCGGGACCGATATCTGATTTCAGATCTATTCGCCGACGACGAAATTCGTCTTAACTACACACACTATGAGCGGCTTGTTATCGGAGGTGCAGCGCCGGTGAGTCAGCCAGTATCGCTTCCGCAACAGGAGGAACCGGCCTCAGCGAAAGGCAAACCGTTTCTTGAGCGCCGCGAGATGGGCGTGGTTAATGTGAGCGAGTTTGCAGGGTTGGTCACGGTCGATGCGCAACGTTTCGAATTGCAGCCGAAGGATAGCTTGTACATACCAATGGGCAGCGTGAACGTGAAATTTGAAAGTCTGGGGCCGAATCAAGCTGCCAAATTTTACCTCGCCTCTACGCCGGCGCACGCGGGCTTCGAACTGGTTCACACTTCGATTGAAAAAGCGGTGCCTCTCAAACTTGGCTCCCTGGAAACATCAAACGATCGCGTCGTTTACCAACTAATCGTACCGGCCACGTGTAAGTCTGCTCAGTTGCTCATGGGTATCACTATCCTAAGCCCCGGCAGCGTTTGGAACACCTGCCCGCCGCACCTTCACGATAGAAGGTCTGAGGTCTATTTCTACTTTGACCTCAAAGAGGGGCAACGCATCATGCATTTCATGGGCGAGCCGGATGACATGCGTCACCTTGTCATGGCCAATAACGAGGCCGTGGTATCGCCTCCATGGTCCATACATATGGGTTGCGGGACGAGCAATTACTGTTTCATCTGGACCATGGGTGGTGAGAACCTCGATTACACGGACATGAATGTATTGGACATCTGTCAACTAAAGTGAGGAGCAGGTCCCGGCGTTGATAGTGGCGCTGGAATTCACTTGGTTTCAAGCGTTGCTACGCCACGCGAAGATTTCACTCGATTGTTTCCTGGCCTTGAAGAGCCTGTCGTGAAAATAGACTTTTCGTTTTCTCTGTGCCCCCTCAGTGTTCTCTGTGTCTCCGTGGTGGTCATCTTCCCAGGTAAATCCACCACAGAGGCACAGAGAACACCGAGGATGCACAGAGAGTTGACAATTTTCCGGCAGACTCTTGAAAGGCCGGGCTAATTCATACGGCCGCTAAGTCGGAAAAATACTTATTCGTTTAGTTTGTTTGTCGCGGCGCTACGCCAAGCTAAAGCTTATCGGACATCAAACCGACCAATAGGGAGAAGCAGCCGGTTAAGCACGAATGCCAACTACTGAAATCGAAATAAAGACCGAAAGGCTGCTGCGTTTCATCTCGCAAGCAGGCCTGGGTGGATTGCTGATCAACTCGCAACCAAACTTCTCCTGGTTGACGGCGGGAGGACGAAACGGGATTGACTTATCACGAGAGGCCGGCGCCGGCACCATCTTTCTTAGGCACGACGGTAAGCGTTTTGTGATTGCTAACCGCATCGAGATGGAACGGTTGTTGACCGAAGAACTCAATGGCCAGGGTTATGAGCCGATCGATTTTAGTTGGCAAGAGGAGAAGGGAAGCTCAACACTGATCGTTGATACTGCGCGGTCGCTGTTGAATGTCTCACTGCCTTTGGGCAGTGATCTCCTTGTGGGCCAGGACGTTCGCCTCGTAGAAGGCGATGTCGCGAATGCCCGATATCAATTGACCGAGGCAGAAATAGAACGCTTTAGGTTATTGGGGCGCGATGCTGGAAAAGCGATTGGTGACATGTCGCGCACTCTCACACCAGGATTGACAGAAAGGGAAGTAGCTCGGCGCGCGATAGATGCGCTGGCGGCTGTAGGTGCGCATTCAGTGGTGACGCTTGTGGCAGCAGATGACCGGCTAAAGAGCTACCGCCATCCTGTGCCTACGGCTCTCAAGTGGGAAAAGACTTTGATGATCGTAGTTTGCGCGCGGAGAGGAGGGCTGATCGCATCGTTAACCCGAATAATTTGTTCTGGTGCGGTGCCGCAGGATCTGGACCTTCGAACGCGAGCCAGTGCTCTTGTGGCAGCTCGCCTGCTTGATGTGACCAAACCCGGAGTGAGCGGGACCAGGCTGTATGAACTGGCGGCGCTGGCTTACAAGGAAGCAGGTTTTTCGGGTGAGGAAAATCTGCACCATCAGGGTGGGGCCACCGGATACCGGACGCGAGATTGGGTCGCGCATCCGCGGAGCAAAGATATTGTTAATAGCGGTCAGGCATTCGCCTGGAATCCATCGATCACAGGATCTAAAGTTGAGGAGACCTGCCTGGCTTTTGAAGACAAGATTGAAATCATTACCGCGTCCCCGGATTGGCCCACACTGTCTGTTGAGATGGACGGTCGCGCTTATCTTTTGCCCACCGTGCTTTCGTTGTAATTACTGGTTGACGCCGCTCGCTAGAAATCCACCATCAACCACTAAAACCTCTCCGGTGACGAAGCGTGCCGCATCAGAGGAAAGGAATATGGCAGCACCAGCAAGCTCTTCAACATTTCCAAATCTCTTCATGGGCGTGCGTAGTAAGAACTCAGCGCCACGTTCTGTTTCATCCAGTAGTTTCTGATTGAGTGCGGTCCTAAAAACTCCAGGAGCGATCGCGTTTACACAAACGCCGCGCGCCGCCCACTCGACAGCCAGCGACTTAGTTAACGACGCCACTGCTGCCTTACTAGCCGAGTAGGCCGCAACTTCGTAAAGCGCGACAAAAGTTGAGAGCGATGCGATGTTGACGATTCGGCCGTATCCTCTCTCGAGCATGTGTTTGCCAAACACCTGGCAAGCTCTTAAGGTGCCGTTGAGATTAGTCTCGATGATCGCGTTCCAGTCTTCTTCGGGGAAGTCGACAGTAGGGGCACGCTTGGTTCGGCCAGCACAGTTGACGAGTACGTCCACCTTGCCAAACGCTTTGATGCATTCCTGTAGAAGGTGTTCGAGTGATGATCGATCGCCGACGTCGGATGTAACACGGAGCGTACTTTTCCCTCGCTGCTCAATTTCCGCAGCAGTTGCCTCCACCTGTTCCAATCTGCGTGCCGAAGCGACCACATCTGCTCCGGCCTCAGCCAGTCCATGCGCGATTGCGCGGCCAATGCCCGACGTGCCGCCAATTACAACGGCCGCCTTTCCATTAAGATCCAGTCCCGTGTAGCTCATAGTGTTTTTCGAGAAAGTCTTTTGTACTTACAAAGTTTCGGAGCGAAGAAGCCTCTCCTTGGAGTGCGCCGCCTCGTCGGCGCTTTGGTCGGTCGCGGCTTTGCGCGACCTTTGGAGAATTAATCCAGTTGTCTTTTAACTACCACGCGGCGTT
>DATEPB010000068.1:0-6526 GCA_035273425.1 Pyrinomonadaceae bacterium
ATTGCGACGTTTGCGCTATCGCACGCTTCGCGCGCTCCACTCCGTAAACGGGTCTACGACCTGGGGTTCCGCTCCGCTCCACCCCAGGCTTTACGCTCTCGCCCGCTCCGCGGACTAAGGCAAATCCGACTATTGATCGACTTGTTCAGAGAATCCTGAGGCTTGTCGTTAACGCCTCAAAACTCAATACCCGGCGTGAGTAGGGTACCACTCCTTGAATCTCGCTAACCTCACCGACAAGCTGATGAAGCGTGTCGGACATTTCTGCGAACTTTTGTAATGGCTCCTTAGTATAGAGAAGGTCTATTCGTGTGCTTCGTGTTGGTTCGTGGATCGTATGAGTCCTCGATCCACGAAATCACACCGAAGCACACGAAGCTAAGCAAACCGGGACCAAGGATCAAAGCCATATATGCTCACTAGTACCATCCAAGATCTGCGCTATGCATCGCGATCTCTACTTAAGCATCGCAATTTCACGGCTGCTGCACTACTAACACTTGCTCTGGGCATCGGCATTAATACAAGCATCTTCACGCTGCTGTATTCCGTCGCCTTCCGCCCGTTGGCCGTTAAGGATCCAGACCGCGTAGTCAACGTCTACCAAACTCTGGATGGTCAGTTCTCGCGTCAGGTTGAAGGTAGCACTGAGCTGCTTTCGTATCCCGAATACCTGAAGTATCGAGATGGAACCGCAGGCGTTTCCGGTCTGGCCGCCTCCGCGGATGTAAAACTTTATCTCGGCGGAAACAACGTTGAAAGAATCAACGGGCTGATGGTTACCGACAACTACTTTTCGGTTCTGGGAGCCGGAAGCGCGCTCGGCCGCACCTTTTTCGACAAAGAATGTCAGACGCCCCTTCAGTGTCCCGTCGCCGTTCTAAGTCATGGTTTCTGGCAGCGAAGGTTTGGATCCAATGCGAGCGTAGTCGGTACTTCGATCACGCTGAACCGGCAACGATTTACTGTGCTTGGCGTAGCGGCGAGCGACTTTCGCGGCGCCGAGATGACCGTTCCCGACGTCTGGATTCCGGTAACGATGCAGCCTGCGGTCATGCCCGAGAGCAAGTCTCTGGAGGTTGCAAACTTGAGTTGGTTAACTGTGGTTGGACGGTTGAAGGATAACGTCTCGTTACCGCAGCTGCAGGCGGAGATGCAACTGGTTGCTGCCCGGATGGACCAGGAGTATCCCGGTCGCAGGTCGATCGTCAACGTGATGCCCGGCTCATATCTCAATTCTCCTGAAGTGCGCAACGAAGGCATACCCATCGCAATCCTCGTGATGGGCGCAGTTGGTCTGGTCCTGCTCATTGCCTGCGCCAACGTGTCGAATCTCATGCTTGCGCGTGCGGCAGCGCGACGAAAAGAGATTGCTGTGCGACTCGCGCTTGGAGCGAGCCGCTGGCGATTGATCAGGCTTTTACTTACGGAGAGCCTGCTGCTCGCCGTCCTGGGTGGACTCGCTGGACTGTTTCTCGCGGTCATGTTGCCTCCGGTTCTCTTGTCGGTGATTCCTGAAGCCGGTCTCGACGTCGACTTCAAACCTGATGCAACAATTTTTGCTTACATGTTTTTGATTTCTCTGATCACTGGGGTGGTGTTTGGACTGGCGCCGGCAATCCAGTCAACGAAGCCGAACTTAACGGATGCGCTTAAGTCGACGAGAGATAGACCTCGCCTGTCGCGGCCCTACCTGCGCAACCTGCTGGTGATCGGCCAGGTCGCTGTTTCCCTCGTGCTTCTGATTGGTGCGGGTTTGCTGGTGCGCGGATTACAAGAGGCGCAATCAACAGACCTCGGTTTTGATGAGAAGAATTTGGTTGTCGTATCGATGGACCTGACGACACAGGGTTACGACGAAGCGCGTGCGGCAACATTTCATGCGCAGCTGTCTGAACGATTAAGAGCTTTGCCGGGAACCCGATCGGTGAGTCTCGCGCAGACAGTGCCTTTCGCCGGCGGGCGCGATGAGACCATCGAGGTCGAGGGCGCTGGATCATCGTTGGGCGTGAGCGCCAACGAGGTTACCGCTGAATACTTTCAAACCCTGGGGATACCACTCCGGCTCGGCCGTTATTTCACTGACGAGGACGCTCGTAGCGGACAATCGCCCGCAGTTGTTAGCCAGGCGATGGCTAATCGTTTCTGGCCCGAGGCTGATCCAATAGGAAAGCGCTTCAGAGATAACGCTGGCACATCGCACGAGATTGTTGGTGTGGTCGCCGACATCAGCAGCAGGCAGATCGGTAAACTTGATGGTCCATTCTTCTACACTCCTGCGTCTACGGCGAAGTTAACGGGTTACAGTTTTGTCGTGCGCACAAATGAGAATGCTTCTGCGGGCGTGGCCGCCGTCAGAGAAGTGGCGCGCTCCCTGGACAAAGATGTTTTTATTTCAGCAGAGCCTTTGGAAGAGAACGTCCGACGCGGTCTGGAGCCGGCGCGAATGGGTGCGTGGTTTTCCGGAACAGTTAGTTTGCTGGCATTGCTGATTGCGGCAACGGGAGTCTACGGCATGCTGTCGTATCTCGTGGTTGAGCGCACCAGCGAGATCGGAATTCGGATGGCACTCGGCGCTCAGCGGCGTAACGTTCTGCTGTTGATAGTGGGCGATGGAATGAAGCTCGCGGGGATTGGGATAATTATCGGTGTCGCAGGCGCATTCGTACTCACAAAGGTGATGTCGTCGTTGCTGTTTGGTATTGGGGGAACGGATGCACTCACTTTCGTAGGGGTCTCCATCGGCGCACTCGCAGTTGCGCTGCTGGCCAGCTACATCCCCGCCCGTCGTGCAACGAAGGTTGATCCGCTGATCGCGCTGAGGAACGAATAAGCGACTCTGAGCCCGTGGTGGCAATGAAGTCATCAGTACCATAGCGCGGTAGCGCATGGGTCCTTGTTGCGCAATCAACATACGAAATGTGGCCGCCACCGATGCGCTATCGCGGTATGGTACTGATGACCTCCAACCTGCACGCTGTAACTATCCCGCGCTACGCTACAAACTTATAACCGTGGCCGCGCATGGTCAGAAAATGTCGCGGCTCCTTCGCGTCGTGTTCCAGCTTCTGCCGCAACAAGCCCACGTGAACGTCAACCGTGCGAGTTAGCATTCCAGTTTCATAACCCCAAACCTCGCGCAGCAGTTCCTCGCGCGACAGCGTCGCGCCTCGTTGAGCGATAAAGTAGCTAAGCAGTTGAAACTCTCGCGCGGAAAGTTCAACGTGCTTATCTTTGCTGAGTACTTCTTTGCTCCGAAAGTTCACAACCACAGAGCCAAAGCTAAACACGTCAAGCTGCTCCGCTGCACTCGACCCGCTCACCGTCGTCCGGCTGCGCCGCAGCAAAGCTTCCAAACGCGCCAGCAGCTCGAGCGGTTCGAATGGTTTGCAAAGATAGTCATCCGCACCCAGCTTCAGTCCCAGGACTTTGTCGATTACCTGGCCACGCGCCGTCAACATCAGAATGGGCGTCGTGATACTTCGTTGTCGCAGATCGCGGCACACATCAAAACCATTTTTACCCGGCAACATGACATCCAGAATGATCAGGTCGAAGTCGCCTTCGCTGGCGCGAGCCAAACCCGTCAATCCATCGGCGGCCGTCTCCACGCGATAGTCTTCCGCGTTGAGCAGATCCGTCAGGGCCATCGTGATGCCTGCGTCGTCTTCAATTAAGAGGATGTTGTTTGCCATCGTCGCTATAGGAAAGGAATGTCCGCCATGCTTCAGGGCTCTGATCAAGTCTTACTAATTGACTTGCCTTAGCCCGCGGAGTGGGCGATAGCGTAAAGCCTGGGGTGGAGCGGAGCGGAACCCCAGGATCGTTGGCCTACCAAGACAGAGCCCGCGAAGTGGGCGACCGCCGATTATCGTCAGTTAATTGCGCGTTTGCGCTATCGCACGCTTCGCGCGCTCGATTCTTCTTACTGGTCGACGACCTGGGGTTCCGCTTCGCTCCACCCCAGGCTTAGCGCTATCGCCCGCGCCGCGGGCTAATGCAAATCAAATCGTAAGACTTGATCAGAGCTTCCTGAAGCATGTCGGACATCAAACCCACTCATTGAACCGGTAGATGCAACGTAAACGATGTGCCGCTCGGCGTTGACTGGACCGTAACACTGCCGCCGAGTGCGCGCAGGTTACGCTCGACGAGACACAACCCCAGTCCCGCGCCACTCGTAGTCGTACTTGAATTTCCTCCGCGATAGAAAGGTTCAAAGATATGCGCCAGATCCTTCGGCGCGATTCCGGGCCCGCGGTCAGCAACAGTGATTTGCACTTCCCTGCCCTTCATACCTTGCGCCCCGCGCGCGCTTACGCTCAACCACTTGCCTTGCGCTGCATACTTCAGCGCATTCTCAAACAAATTCTTCAGTGCACTTTCTAACGCAGGACCATCTGTGATCACTTGGGGCAGATCTTCTGCAAAGTGCTGCTCGATTTGCCAGCCATCTTCCGCGAAAGCCGCAGCGTACTCAGCCAAAGAGCGTTCGGCTATCTCAGATACGTCGGTCGGTTGCAGATCATAAACTCGACGACCCGATTGAATACCCGCAAAGCTAAGCATTCGCTCGATCTGATTGATCAGCCGGCGCGCTTCACGCTGAATCACGTCACCATATTGTTGCACCCGGCTCGGATCCTGGATCGTGCCCTGCGATAAGTTGTAGCTCGTCGATTGGATGACGGTCAGCGGCGTGCGCAATTCGTGAGAGACGCCTGCCACGAACTCCATCTGCTGTTTCGCCAAACGGCGCGCGCGTATTGTGGCCAACATCAACATCACTGAGCTGCCGGCCAGCAGCGCGAGCATGATCAAACTGAACATAAGAATATGTAGTCTGGCATTTTCGACGAGGGCTTCAATTGAACCGGCTTTGTTCTTCACCACCAGCAGCCAGGCCCGTTCGTCGGTGCCTCCGCTATTGCCGCGGATCTCAGCAAGCGAGAGACCGTGCGAGTCAGCCAGAACCGGTTGTGGTCCAGATCGCGGCAGACCTTTACGATCCTGCGACAGGTTTGCGGCCAGCAAGACAATACCGGCGTCAACCCGTGAGAACGATGCAATCGTAAGCGTTGGATCCAAACTGTGGATCATACTCAATGGGTCGCTCGCAACAACTGCTACCTGATAACGGGCACCAGTCCCGTAATGCCGTGCGACAAGTTCGGGAATCAGATACTGGCGAAGATAATCATTATCGACTTCGAGAAAACACCAGCCGCTTAGCCGTTGCGACCCTGGTGTGGGCCCCGTAACGAGTGGAAATATCAACACGGGCCTACTCTGGGAAAACTCAAACGCGAGTCCATTCGGGAAAAGTGGAGGTTGGCCTCCTGCCAAAGGCTGCCGCTCCTCCAGAAGGCCACGATAAACGACAAACTCGTTGGGCCAGTCTTCAGTTTTGAATTCGTTGTCGCCGGTTTGCAGCCGTCTGAAAACCGTTCCATTGTCGCTAAGCGTGCCGATACTGATAGAGGCTAGTAGTTGCGAGCGGTCTGAAGTGCTTTGCCATCGGCTTCTAACGCCGAGCATGTATGGCTCAAACGCGACATCGTTTCTTTCATCCCGCAGTGGACGGAAGAAAGGCGGCAGTTGCAGCAGGGTATCTCGGAAATCGCGGCTGAAGTTTCGTAGGGCCACCTCCATGGCTTCGCGTCCTTGCCGTCGGTGCGAATCGCTTGCGAAATTGATCCAGCTATATTGAAACACACCGGCGATCACCGTGAGCAGCAACACCGCCACGCATCCCAGCACCAGCCAATTTCTTTTGATCCAAGCCAACATACTGTTTCGTGCGGTTTCGTGTGAATTCGTGGATCGTTTTCGTCACACATCAAAAGATCCAGGAAAGCTCGACGACTACGCCTCCCTGACGGCCGTGCTACTGCTCAGCCGACCAGCTGAATTTATGTCCGACATGCTTCATCAGCTTGTCGTCGAGGTTCACAACACTCAAGAAACGCTACTTCTTGAAACATCGCAAATTGAGTTTTCACCAACCTGAACAACAAGCTGAAGCATGTCGGACACATTGTTACCCAAAATTGGTCACCGAGCATCGACTTGGACCAAGACTTTACCTCGTCTTTACAAAACGCTGATCACTTTACGAACACTTTACACAGCCTCCCCAACCTTTCGCTTAGCATAGCCGTACATCATTGCAGTTCAACAAAACTTTTCAAGAGGAGCACCAATGCGAAAACTAGCAATTCTAATTTGCCTTCTTGCTATGGCGACCGTCGCGTTGCCGCAAGAACCTTCGAAAACCGCCAGCCCGCAGTCTGATGCGAAAAAGGCTTTCGCGACACTTAAGACCCTGGTAGGTTCCTGGCAAGGCACCGTTATGGACATACCGATCAACTTCTCAATTCGCGCCGTATCCAGTGGTACCGCAATTCTGCATGAGGGTCATACAAGTAAAGAGGGCCCGCCAAAACATGAGATCACCATGTTCTACGTGGACGGGGATCGTTTACTCGCGACCCATTATTGTGACGGCGGAAATCGGTCTCGCCTG
>DATEPB010000069.1:0-4349 GCA_035273425.1 Pyrinomonadaceae bacterium
GCAACAGGCCGGAGGAGCTCCCGGACGGCGTCGCGAACCACGCTGACAAAGGCGATGGGGCCATGCCAAAGGTCATCGCTTCCCGAACGATTTGCACGTCGGGTGCCCCGTCGGGGAGTCTGAGAAGTACAGCCAGGCCTGCGTTGACCCACTCTGCATCGAGCATTCGCAGCTGCTCGCATAGCGCGTCGCGCTGGGAGCAATACAATCGCTTGAGCCGACGGACACGGCGAATGTAGTGGCCTTCACGCATAAATTGAGCCGTGGCGAGTTGAATGACGGGTGAAGGCGCGGGGGCAAGCGTCGTCGCCACCTCGGAGAACGCAGTAATAAGCTCGGTTGGCGCTACAACAAATCCAAGTCGCAGCCCCGGGCTCACAGTCTTGCTGAAAGAACCTATGTGGATAACCCGTTTACCCTCGTCCAAAGACGCCAAGGCAGGGGCCGCCCGGCCTTCCAGTTGCAGCTCGCTGAGGTAGTCATCTTCGATGATCCAGGCGTCGTTGGAGACGGCCCATTCGAGCAGTTGAAGCCGTCGCCTCAATGACAGAGTCGAGCCCAAAGGCGCTTGTTGACCGGGGGTCAGGACGGCTAATGCAGCGTCCGCGGCCTTCTCGATTCCGTAGTCTACGTTGAGGCCTTCGGCGTCCACCGGAATCGGAATGACATTCAAGCGAGCGAGCTCCAACCCCTTGCGGGTAAGAAAGAATCCGGGCTCCTCCATCCAGACCTTCTTACCGTCCAGACCTAACACCCGCAGTGCAAGCCCTAAGCCGGAGCTGTATCCCGACGTGATGAACACCTGCTCAGGGAGGCAGTGCAGGTTTCTGGAGATGGAGAGATAGCCTGCAATCTCTCGACGCATCTCATATTCCCCGCGAGGATCGGGATAGATCAGTGACGAGAAAGATCCTGCTTTCAACAGATTGGACGAGCGCGCGCGTGCGAAAAGCTTTTCCAGGCCATCAAACGCTGGAATACCGAGCTGAAAGATTGCAGGTCCAGTGTTCACCCGCTCATAGGCGCTCATAAAAGCTCCAGGCCCCGGTGGTGCCGGTTGAGCCGTCGCGGCACGGGGGCGTGGCGCCACGCGTGTGCCCTTTGCTCCGAATGTTTCGATCATTTGGGCGTCGGCTAATCGTTCATACGCCGTTTGAACGGTCCCGCGCGCCACACCAAGGTGCGCGGCGAGATCCTGCCACGAAGGCAATCGAGTACCTGGTGTGAGCAGGCCTGACTCTATTGCCCTGCTGATACTCAAACGAATCTGCTCTGACAGGGACAGCTTTGCTGTTCGGTCGAGCTGGATTTGCAGGTCTGAATTCATATTCTTGGTACACACAAAGGTGGGTGATCTTGGTTCTTTTATTCGTACCATCGACGGTACAAGATTTAAAGACCAAGCCGGAGAAACCTACCCCCTCATCCATAGGAACCATCATGACCAACGCCGTCATCGAATGTATCGTGAGTCGCAGTGCCGCCAAGTACTACGACCCTGCCGCCACTTTGAGCGACGACCAAATCCGTGAGTTGGTGCGAATCGGCACCACGGCACCAACGTCCTTCCATATACAGAACTGGCGCTTCATCGCGGTACGTACGCCTGGAGCCAAAGCCCGGTTGAGTCCTATCGCCTGGAATCAGCCCCCGATCACTGAAGCCGCCGTTACCTTCATCATCTGCGGCCAACTGGCCGATTCCAGCGTCATACCCGAACGCCTTGCGCCGCTGGTGGAAGCGGGCGTCATGCCCGCAACGATGGTGCCGGATTGGGAGCTCCCTGCGCGCGATTTGTATTCAGAGCACCCACAGCGCCAGCGCGACGAGGCAGTACGCACCGCCACCTTCGGTGCGTCGGCGATCATCTATGCCGCCCGCTCGCTAGGCCTGGGTTCGACGCCGATGATCGGTTTCGATGCCGAAGCGGTGGCCCGCGAATTCGGACTGGCTGAAAACGAAGTGCCGGTCATGTTGTTGTCCATAGGCGCGGAACGTCCGGGGAACTGGGCTCAGAAGCCGCGCCGTCCGCTGTCTGATGTGTTGGATCTCGTTTAACTGTTAATAAACCAGGTAATTGACGGAGACTACAATGCCTAGAAGTGCAGTTCTAAAGCCGGAACAAGTGCCGGCCGATTCGAAACCGACTCTCGATGCGTTCACCAGGAACATCGGGTTCACTCCAAACATGATGATGACCTTCGCGCAGAGTCCAATCGCGTTCAACTCATGGGCTACTCTGCTCGGCTCCTTGAGCAAAGCGCTCGATGTGAAGACGCGTGACAGTATCGGCCTCGCCGTCTCCGAAGCGAATGGCTGCAACTACTGCCTGACGGTTCACAGCTTTACGGCCGAGCATATGGCCAAGCTGTCGGCCGATGAAATCATTCTCGCTCGCAAAGGCCATGCCCCCGACCCGAAGCGCGACGCTGCCCTCCAGTTCTCCCACAAAGTCATCGAGACTCGCGGCAAGGTCAGTGACGCTGATCTGAAAGCCGTCCGTGATGCGGGCTACACCGATGCGAATATCATGGAGATTGTCGCGTTGGTGGCCATGTACTCCCTGACGAACTTTTTCAATAACGTGTTCGATCCCGAGAAGGACTTCCCTGCCGTTACGCCGGCTGGCTCGATCTGAGTTCGATCCGCCCCGCAAATACCGCGTATAGGCAAACGGTACTCACATTCGCGACGGTCAGGCCCGGACCGTCGCTACCGTCCCGAAAAAGTCCCATTGACGAATCAACGGCCGTTCCTGAGCGTCCAGCTTTTCCACATGAGTATCAGATGAGCACATGCAAAGAATAAGAAATACATAAATAAGCGAACACGAGTCTTGCTGTTCAGGTTAACGTGAAAAACAGATCTGCCCTCGCGCCCTCACTCAAGAACCTCATTTACTTCGCACCATTAAATTGACTTATCTTTAGCAGTTTCTTCAACTGGAAAACACATACTGTCCTTTGACTTTTCTCGGTGAAAAAAAAGCCAAATCCGGAAATAACTTCTGGCGAACGTAGAATATATAAGCAAACATTCCGAGCGCTATGGCCGAGCCGATAAACATTGTAATGGACCCTGAAGCCAACCCGTCCACCTGCCTCGCTACCGAGCCCATGGACAGAATAATATATGCATTGTAAGCGCCTGCCAGATGATTGTAGAACCCCCAGGCAAACAAGAGCGGGATAAGTGCGCCCAAACCACCAACGACCCATCTGGCGTTAGGCCCAATAGTCGAACCTGCAATAAATCCGACTAGAAGAACGAGTGCAGCCTGGATAAACATGAGTGTAATAACGGCATTAACCTTGCGGTCATGTATATCGCAGAGGTAGGGATCAGCAGTTGAAGCGATCAACCTGGCAAGCAGACGGTCCTTGACCCCTTGGCCTGAAAGCCGAGTGAATACTTCCGATTTCGGTACTCCGGACGAGATCAGGTCTTTTACTTTGGCTTTAGCTTCTTTTTTGTTCATGTTAGTGACGACTCCGTGGCACAAGGGCAATTTGTGATGACGCCTGAAGCGAGGTGATCACGTTTTCACGAGCCTGCTGAACGGTGTTCCCCCCAACACGTACAGGTAGCTGACCAAGCATAGCCACTAATCTGCCACTAGACTGCCTTCAGCCAAACACGGCCGGTGGTCGTCGCATTACGACTGTCGCCGGCGTTTGGCTAAGCTTAGTAAATCAGGACGAACCGAAACCTTAAGTGATAGCGGCCATCAACGGATCCGGATTGGCATAAAGGCGGCACTCCCAAGGGAGACGACTATGTATGCGGTGATAAGAACCTACCTGGGTACTGGAGCAAAGCAGCTTTTCGAGCTGTTGGAAGAGCGCAATGCCGACGTCGAAGCGACCCTGCGGACAGTGCCTGGCCTCGTTAGCTACACACTGTTGAATACGGGTGACGGTGGCACGGCGGTGACTGTTTGCACGGACAAGGCCGGCAGCGATGCGAGCCTGAAAGTCGCGCGTGAATGGATTCAGAAAAATGCCTCGAATATCCACGCGAAACCGCCGATCGTAACGGAAGGCCCGGTCATTGTGCAGATCAGCTAGCGACCGATCCGCAGGATAGTGAGTGCTATACTTTTTTCAGATTGCACGGGGTGTGCAACGTTCCCCACAGTACAGCTACCGACTGCTGCCGGACAGAGGAGGTCTGCAGCAACCCGAGATGGGAGGTGTTGCATGAACCGGCACTATTACATCAGTGACAATCTCAACGATCTTGAAAACGTTGAATATGAATTGGAAGCCAGCGGCATCAATTCCGAACAGATTCATGTACTCAGTGAAAAAGTTGCTGATGTAGAAGAACATCACCTCCACGAGATCAGC
>DATEPB010000070.1:0-7107 GCA_035273425.1 Pyrinomonadaceae bacterium
TCTGGCAAAGATCTTTAGCCGCTCCCGTTCCTTCGCACTCATCAACAAATGTCCTCTCATTTGCCCACCCTTTCGGGTGCGACATCCTAGAGGGCTTTTCTATTCGGTTTCGCAGAGGGCTGTTTTATCTAGTTACGACAACCTTCGGCGAATGATGTAGACACGGAAAACTCTTTTGCGCTAAATTAAGTTCCCCCCTAGCAAGAGTCTTCGGCATTCTGGAAGGTATCGATGATTGAGACCAGTCCTACCCCGCCCTGTCTCTCCCACGCTCAGGTGCACGATTTATCGTTCCAGCAGTTTTTGCCATCCGGCAAACAATCACTAGGTTCGGAAAGCGCAGACACCCAGCCCGATAACGCCGGCTCAGTGAAGCGTCGTTGGGCACTAGTGGTGGACGATGTTTCCGATGTGACCGAAATGCTTTCTATGTTGATGACTCATGCAGGATACGAAGTGTCGACGGCGTCATCTGCTCCTGATGCCATTGCGCTCGCACAGGAACATCATTTCGATGTGATCATTTCGGACATTGGCATGCCGGGAATGAATGGATACGAGCTGGCGCAAGCGCTAAGACAGCTGCCAGATTACGCAACCGTTCCCATGGTTGCGGTAACTGGTTACTCTTTGTTTGACGATCGCAATCGATCACTTATTGCGGGTTTCAATGAACATCTCACCAAACCAATTGATCCCCGTGCTTTCCTTGAGCTTATCGAACAACTGTGACCGGTATCGGACCGAACGATACGGTTGCCCGGTAAATGAAAAGTTCATCCAAGCTTCCGATAATTCCGAAGTCTGAGTCTGCCATCCGTGCCTTATTTCTTGGCACCGCTGCGATTGCTATTGGAATCGTTTTTTGGAGACTTCAGTTTTCAACCGACGCCATCTGTTGCGGCGATTTCGACGGCTACTATCACATCAAGTGGAGCCGGATGCTGTGGGATTCACTGCGTCAGGGCGTGTTCCCGCCACCCTTCAACTGGCTACCCCTCACCACACTCGACCCGAAACATTTTGTCGATCACCACCTGCTGTTTCACGCCTTCCAGATCCCCTTCACCTGGTTTGGCGATCTACGGCTGGGCGCCAAGATTTCGGCGGCCCTGTTTGCCAGCATCGCACTCTTTTCCTGCTACTGGCTGTTGGTCCATTACCGGATCCGATATTCACTGGTCTGGTTGCTCGCCTTGCTCGCCTGTTCAGCGCCATTTCTTTACAGGTTGAACATGGCCAAGGCGCCGCCCTTCGCCATCATCTACCTGGTGATTGGGATTTACCTGCTCTTCAAAAAGAAATATTGGCCGCTCATTCCGCTCGCTTTCGTTTTTACTCTTACCTACGACATGTTTGTCTTGCTGATACTGTCAGCAATTATTTGGACCGGGGTGATTGCGTGGACTGAACGGCGCTTTGAATGGCGGCCACTGGCGTGGGTCCTGGCGGGAACTGCGGCAGGTTTGATTATCAACCCGTACTTTCCAAAAAACCTGCAGCTGCTCGTTCAGCACATGCGGATAAAGATCACGCCTTCAAGCTTTTCAACCAGCGTCGGAAAAGAGTGGTATCCCTATGACTCGTGGGAGTTTCTGGGAAATTCTGTGGTCGCATGTACTGCCATGGTTGTTGGTTACATTGCGTTTGACCCTTCGGACCGCAAGCGAGCGCATCATTCTCTCTTCTTCCTGATATTTGCCACGGCCCTAATGATCATGACGGCGCGATGGAAACGAATCGCGGAATATTGGCCACCATTTGCAGTGATGTTCTCAGCCTTTTCGTTACAACCATGGTTGATGGGTGCACGTTCGTCGCTGACTCAGTTACCAACTGACATGCTCGATGAGTTGCAACCGTTTCTCGATCGGTCGGAGGTTGCAGCGACATCGAAACCTGATGAAACCAAGGCCCTGGTGGAAACTATTTGCGTTGCCTTGATTGCAATCATCCTCGGCCTGGTCCTGTTTCTTAACCTGCGCGCAACGATAAAGGACATCGCCTCGAGCGAACCGCACAACTACTACAAAACGGGAGCTGCGTGGATGCGAGCCAACGTGCCCGCAGGTCAACTCGTCTTCAACACGGATTGGGACGATTTCCCTCGCCTCTATTATTACGATCCCACCCACACGTACATCACCGGCCTCGATCCGACGTACCTCTACGATCGAAACCCGGCGCTTTCGAAACTTTACGATCGCATCACTCTTGGTGAAGAAGAGGACCCCGGTCCATTGATACGTGATCGCTTTGGAGCTCGTTATGTGTTCACTGACAACTCTCATCCCGACTTTTTCGAAAACGCGCGGCACAGTGGTTGGTTTGAAATAATCTATGAAGACGGTGAGTGCACGATCATGCACATACTCGATCAGAAGGAACCGGCAGAATCCGAAGAACCTACGCCTGATGAAGAGCCTGAAGAAGAGGAGACTCCGGAACCGTAAGACGCTGCGCAGCGATTTTCCATTTATTGTTTGGCATTTCTCATATGCGGTTGCGGCTTGCCGCTGCACAGTGCGGAAAGCCTTTGGCTTTCCGACTCCTCAATATCAGCACGTCCTGAGGCTCAGCCTCAGGCACCAATGAAATGTGCTCTCACGGAAAGGCGGAGCCTTTCCGCACTGTGCGGCGGCAAGCCGCAAACCTTCGGCGCTAATTAGAGGTCACCCTTAAAGAGAATTCCTAACAGTTGCCGTTTTGCATTACTATCTGACCGTCATGCTAACCAAACTTCTGACCGTCTTAATGCTTTCAGGGCTCCTCCTATCCGCCGGTTGTAGCCGTACCAATCCCGGGGCGTCTAACACCACCAACAGCGAAACCTCAAGCAACACTACGTCGTCGCCGGTTCCGGCCAAGACGGGCTTTGAAGCCGATCTGGAATACGTACGCAAAGGGCAATACACGTACGTTTGGGTGTTCTCGAGAAAAGACGGGAAGCCCCTCGACAAGGAGGATGGCGCTTATCTAAGAACGAATGCGCCTCAAGTTGTGGACTGGGTAACGTCGGAAGGCGGCAAAAAAGTGATCGCGGGAACGAACTTCGACCTGGCACTTGGAAACCTGGAGTTGCTCAAGAAACGCTTTGTGGTTGAGGACTTTACGGGGAAGTGAATCCGGACGAAATGGTGAATGGTGAATGGTGAATGGTGAATACGAAAGCAGTGGCGAACCAGTTCTATGGTTCTCGACTCACTATTCACGATCACGATTTACCATTCACCATTCACCATTTACCATTCACCAATCCGCATTTACCAGCACCAGCTTCCCAAACTGCGCTCGGTCTTCCATCAGTTCATGAGCGCGACGCGCCTCAGCCAACGGCAACACTTGATCTACGACCGCCCGAATTCTTCCACTCTCAATGAACTTCATCGCCTCCAGCATTTCCGCTTTTGAGCCCATAAACGATCCCAGAATCGTGATGTGCCGGTAGAACACCTGACGCAGGTCAGTCTGCGCCGCGAAACCACTCGTGGCTCCACACGTCACTAACCGTCCATTGGGTTTCAACGATGAAATCGAACCCGGCCAGGTGACGGCGCCGGTGTGTTCAAAGACAACGTCAACTCCTCTCTTATTCGTCAGACGCCTCACTTCCCTGGGCCAATCTGCATTGCTGTAGTTCACTACCTCGTCAGCGCCGAGTTCTTTTGCCTTGGCAAGCTTTTCGTCAGAACTCGCGGTCGCGATCACGCGCGCACCACGAAGTTTCGCAATCTGAATTCCCACAGATCCGACACCGCTTCCGGCAGCGTGAATCAAAACGTCTTCGCCCGGCTGCAACGCGGCGCGCGTGACCAGCATGTGCCATGCGGTTACGGTAACCAGTGGTAAGGCGGCAGCCTCTTCCCAACTTAGGTTCTTCGGCTTTGGAATTACATTGACGGCAGGAGCAGCGACGAGTTCCGCGTAGCCCCCGTGACGGCGATAACCAAGGATGTCATAGTCGCGGCAAAGATTATCGCGACCCGCCAGACATTCCCCGCAGTGCCCACAGGAAACGCCCGGATGGAGCATCACTTCATCTCCGGCGCTCACCCAATCAACTAGCTGACCGACTTCGCGAACCACCCCGGCGATATCGTTGCCCAGAATGTGCGGCAGCGGAATTTCAATGCCGGGCAAGCCGCCGCGCGCCCAGACATCGAGATGATTCAGAGCGCAAGCACGGACTTCAACTAAAACTTCGTTGGGCTTGATCTTCGGATCGGAGACCTCTGCCGATTGAAGAACCTCTGGCCCACCGTGTTGATTGAATATGACAGCCTTCATGATTGGTCCAAGGAAGTCGGCATATGGGTGTTACTCTTCCTAAATAAGCGCTAAGACCCTAGAGTAATCTAAAGCCGCAAAAAACGCTCAGTCGGGAAGGTGGACGTGTCCCCGCTCTTAGCTACTGATGTGCAACCATTCAAAGTCTAGATTGCCCAGCCTCTCACAAGTTGGGAAGGAGGATTTATCCCCCGCTCCTCTCGCTCATGTACAACCACTCAAGAATCTAGATCCCTTAGCTTGAACCACTCTCGAGAGGCTGATCCACCGAGTTCTATTGGTGGTTCTAGATCAGTAAGAAGAGCGGGGATAAATCCTCCTTCCCAACTTGTGAGAGGCTGGGCAATCTAGACTCTTGAATGGTTGCACATCAGTGACCAACAGCAGGGAGGAGGAACCCGGACTATACTCACATCACGATGGGTCGCAGGAATGCTCGTTAGCTAAGCTCTTCAGAGCACACCACCGGCTGGTCTTCAGCCTGTTGGCGCGCGTGATAGGAAGATCTGGTGAGCGGGCTTGATTCGACGTGCTTGAAACCCATTTCCATTCCAATTTCACGCCAACGTTCAAACTCCTGCGGTGTCACGTAACGCTCAACCGGCAAGCGACGCGCGTGAGGCTGTAGATACTGGCCAATGGTCATGATGTCGCATGATACGGTGCGCAAGTCTTTCATTAACTCGACCACTTCATCAAACGTCTCGCCAAGACCAGCCATGATACCGCTCTTGGTTTTCATGCCCCGGTCTTCGCGATCGCGACGCTCGGCTGCGCGCTTCAATAGGGTCAGCGTTTGTTGATAATCGGCATCCGGCCGCACCCGCCGGTAAAGACGCGCAATCGTTTCGGTGTTGTGATTGAGCACATCCGGCTGCGAGTTGAGCACCGTGTTGAGGGCGTCTTCATCGCCGTTGAAATCTGGAATCAAGACTTCGATTTTGCACTCGGGGTTAAGCAGGCGAACCTGACGCACTGTGTCGGCCCAATGTGCTGCACCGCCATCAGGCAAATCATCACGATTAACTGAAGTGATGACGGTATGGGCCAGATTGAGCTGTCGCACCGCTTCAGCGACATTTCGCGGTTCGTCCGCATCCAGTGAACCCGGCGCGCCTTTGCCGACTGCGCAGAAGCCGCAATGGCGCGTGCAAATGTCGCCTCCCAACATGAATGTGGCCGTTCGATCAGACCAGCACTCGAAAATATTTGGGCAGCGGGCTTCCTGACACACAGTGTGTAGATTCAAGCCTTCGATAAGCTTCAGGACGTGATTCTGATTAGCTGGATCTCCCAGACGGATCTTCAGCCATTCAGGCTTAGGTTGGCGTGGTTTCGCTGTATTGCTTATGACGCGTAATTCTCTGGACACTTTAAGGTTCTCGGTTTGTTTGGTATTTCGGATTCTAACATTGGCGCGCGGAATCAGCACTTGAGCCTCCCAGGACTATCCGCAGATTATGCGGATTACACCGATTAGGAAGGGTGAGCAGCTGATGGCTTTATGAAATCTCCGTAATCTGCCGATAGGCTCACGGATTCGCCTGCTTGCGGCGTTTGTACCGAATTGCCCAAATTACCAGACCCGCTGTGAATGCCACCGAAAAGATTAGGATCACGGCCAGCAGGACGATGATCGTCCCTCCGCTTACTGACTGCATGGGAACCGGGGTAGGGCTGACTTGCGACCACGACAGGAGGTAACTCACGCCGGTTCCTCTTTCGAAGTCAAGAATTGCGACAACAATTCAGCGTCGATATTGCCACCCGAGACAATCACCCCGACTCGTTTCGCGCCGGCGGGTAATTTTCCAAATAACACCGCCGCAGCCGCAGCTGCGCCTGAAGGCTCAACCAACAACTTCATCCGAAACAGGAAAAACTTTATAGTCTCAATAATCTCGTCGTCGCTAACTGTCAAAACGTCTGCCGCAGTTTTCTGGAGCACAGGAAAGGTCAACGTCCCAGGCGATTGCACGCGCAACCCATCCGCAATTGTCGGTGGCGGAGGAATCGAAACCCGCTCGCCCTTGATAAACGATTGGCGGGTGTCGTCCGCTGTATCTGGCTCGACCGGAAAACATCTAATGGCCGGATTCAAGCCCTTGGCCGCAACGCTGACTCCAGCGAATAGTCCGCCGCCACTGCAAGGTGCAAGCAAGCAATCCAGATCAGGAACCTCTTCCATGAATTCCAACCCGCAGGTTCCCTGTCCGGCGAGGATCACGTAATCGTCGTAAGGCGGGACGAGGACCCGACCATCGCGTTGCGCTATCTCGATTGCTACGGCCTCGCGATCTTGTTTATGACGATCATAAAACACGATCTGCGCGCCGTAAGCCCTAGTGCCTGCGACCTTAGCTTTCGGTGCATCTTCGGGCATCGCAATCACTGCACTCACGCCCGCTTCGCTCGAGGCTAGCGCGACTGCCTGCGCGTGGTTCCCCGAAGAAAACGCTGCCACACCATGCTGTCGCTCCTCCGGGGTTAGTGAAAGAATCTTGTTGGTGGCGCCACGAATCTTAAACGCACCGGCTCGCTGAAGATTTTCGCATTTGAAAAAGACTTCGCATCCAGCACGTTCATTGAAAGAGCGCGAAGCCATAACGGGTGTGCGGTGTACGCGGCCTTCGATTCTGGCCGCAGCTTCTCTGATTAGCTCAAGGTTTAGCATTTGGTGTTAGAGACCCGAAGCGTCGGGTATTGGCGGTTCCTCAAACAATCTCTGTTTTTGGATCTAGTGTGCTCGCGTGATTCAACTCCTTGGAGTGCGCCGCCTTGTCGGCGCTTTGTTAGGTCGCGGCTTTGCGCGACCTGGTT
>DATEPB010000071.1:0-223872 GCA_035273425.1 Pyrinomonadaceae bacterium
TCTCGTATTAGCCTTTCCCCTCTCACCGACAGCTGAAAGCATGTCAGGGATTTCTTTTTCCGGATGCGTAAAAAACTTACATATAAGCCCGTTCCTGGGTTACTATGCGCGGCAGGCGTAGTCGCCTATCGGCAGGAGCGCCAGTCAAGCCCCGGACCCGGAGTCTTCCCGCAGATAAAACGTCGCAACCTGTTCTTGCGTCCAATCAATTCGTCGGTCACAACTGAAAGTCATGTTCAAACGCATCTTCCCCCAGTTGCTGCTGATCACTATCGGCCTCTGCTCCGCAAATCAGACACATTCGCAGGACACTCTTCCTGATCTAGTAAGGCGTGTAAAACCGCTCGTCGTTGCCATCGCAACCTACGACGAGGACGGCGAAGCGCTGATGACCGGCAGCGGTTTTTTTGTCCGCCCGGGCCAGGTGGTGACCAACCTTCATGTGATGCGTGGCGCAAAACGAGCGGAGATAAAAACGCTCGACGGCAAAGGTCGCGTCTTCCCCATCACCGGTACTCTTGATATCGACGAAGAAGGTGATCTCTGCCTGCTGAATGTGAACATGCCGCTCACTCGATCGCGCTCCAGCGAACTCTCCCGCACGCTGCCTGACGAAGGCGAAGCTATTTTTGTAATCGGCAACCCACTCAAGTTGGAAGGCTCCGTCAGCGATGGAATAGTTTCAGCCGTTCGCGAAGTTCCGAACGTCGGCCGGATAATTCAGATCACAGCGCCCACGTCCCATGGAAACAGCGGAAGTCCGGTCTTCAATCAAAAGGGGCAGGTTCTCGGTGTGGTTACTGTGAAGGTGACTAACGGACAAAACATCAATCTCGCCATCGCCGCCGCGCGAGTCGCTAACCTGAGCGCAGGTCAGCTGCGCCCGCTCTCTGCTCTACCATCGAAAGACCGTGGCAGCGACCTGGCTGACTCTTCCTATCGCACCGGGCTCGAGTCAATGTGGTTGGGTAACTACGACAACGCTATCGGGTATTTTGAAACAGCCGCTAATCGCAATCCTCGACGAGCCGATGCCTGGGTGCAGGTTGGTTACTGCAAAGTGAAACAGGGGAAAACTGAGGAAGCCCTTCGCGCCTACCGTCAGGCGTTGGAGCTAAAACCTGACTCCGAAGAGATCCACAACAAGGTGGGCGATGCGTACTACTATGCCGGAAGGTTGAACGAAGCCATCGCCGCATACACACGGGCCGCCACCCTCAAGCCAACCAACGCCGACACTTATTACAACCTGGCCTTAGCCTATTTTGAGAATGGAAACGAACGCCAGTCGCAAAATGCCGCAAGGATCCTACGGCAACTGGATGTGAAGCTTTATGAGAAGTTTGTCAGTGAAACGCGGACCGGGCAGTAAGTCGCCGCAGACAAAGGGCGAAGAAAGCAGATTTTCCTTAACTCATTTATCAGTTCTTATTTGTCTTCGCAGTGTCTCTACACTTGAGCGTTCAACTCTCGTCTCCTCACTCATTTAGACTCCGTCGATTCGTTAGAGCGCTTCGCCTCTCACAGGTCGGGAAGGAGGATTTATCCCCGCTCTTCCGTACTAATGTACAGCTATACAATGGACTCCCGGGCGCCGAGGTAACGCACGTCGGGAAGTCGAACCTGACTCCGCTTCTTCTCGCGAGTTTGACCTTGCCAATGTCACGCCGAAGAACCGCACCATAGGCGGGGATAAATCCTCCTTCCCAACTTGTGAGAAGCTCAGCTATCTAAATTCTCCAGTGGTTGTACATGAGTGAGGAGAGCGAGACAGTCGTTTACGAGGCCAAGCCCCCGGCGATGACAAATGGAAAATGAGATACGGAAAATCTGCCTTACTTCTAGCCTACGCCCTATACCTTCTAAGCTACCCGCCAGCTTGTCCCGTAAAGATCCTCGTATCAATGCTCTTCGGGTTTCCCAGGACTACAAAGCGAATGTTGCGCATATACTTCTGCGATACGCGCTGAATGTCGGCCGGCGTAACTGCGCTTAGTTTTTCAATCACATCAACCGAGTTTCGCCAGCCGCCGCCGATCAATTCATACTGGGCCAACTCGCCCGCCTGCGCGGCATTCGTTTCCTGACCAATGTAATAGGAAGTTAGATATTGAGCCACCACCGATTGAATATCATCATTGCTCACCGGCTCTTTTTGCAGGCGCGTAATTTCATCCAACATTAGTTGCACTGACTGGTTGGCATCCACCGCGGTCACATAAATCCCACCAATGTTAGCCCCCTGGTTTCGCAGAAAGGCGTCGGGTGCGTAGGAAAGATTTCGTTTCGCCCGCACTTCGGTAAAGACGCGATCTCGCAAAAGCGAACTGGCGATTCGCATCGGATAAATGTCTGGTGAATTTGGGGCCGGCGCGGTGAATAGTCCTTGCACGTAATTCGTCGGCAAGCTGCGCGAAGTGATTTCGACTGAAGACTTTTCAAATGCAAGTTGTGGTACTGGATCCGACTTGTAAGCGCCTCGGGGTAGTTTGCCAAAACTCTCGCTAACCATCGTGCGCACTTTGGCAACATCTAAATCGCCAACAATGACGAGCAGCAGTCTTGAAGTCTCAAGGGTTTTGCGGTGATAAGCGCGCAGGTCTTCTGCCGTCAACTTACTAACCGATTCAGCGGTACCTTCAACACGATTCAAATAAGGATGACTAACATAGGCCACCTTCTCCTGTAGCCGTTGCAGGTAGGTATCCGGATCGTCGGTGTCGTCACGAAGTGAAACGACCATGCGTTCCTGCACCTGGGCAACTTCTTCTTTGGCGAACGTGGGACGCATCACCACATCAGCAAACATCTGCCACGATCGTTCAAAATTTGGTCGAGTGCAGCGCAGAGCCATGACCGAGTAGTCGTAGTTGGCGCTCGAGCTAATCACCGTGCCCATCCGAGATTGTTCGTCTCGCATGCGCGCGCGCGGGAACGACTGGCTACCTTCAGTAGCGGCGTCGAGCATTAATGCTTCAATACCTGCATTTTCCGCCGAGATGTTTCGCGAGCCACCTTTGATGAAAAGACCGGCAGCGACCGTTAGGCTGCCTTCGCGTCGTTTCACCAACACCTTCAGCCCATTGACCTCAAACTCAGTGACCAGCGCCGCCTGCCTGGCAACGGCACTCTGCACATTTTGCAAAGTCGCTGCTGTAGTTTCCCTCTTCTCCGCCGGCCGGGCGGTCTGAGCCGTAGCACTGCCACTGGGTAACAACGACCCGGTCGCTGCTAATAGCGAGATTGCCAGCAGGAGTGTTTGAGCGAACGCACCCGTCCGATTTAGAAAGCCGTTATTTGAACCAGATAGTTTCATCATTGCCCTATTAGATCTTCCGTGGAAATTTTCGCTTTCTCCTGCCCTTCTTCTGAGAGCAGCGCGAGTCCGATGTGAGGTTTGTTCTGGATGTAAGTGGTTATATAACGGCTGATGTCGGCACGCGATGTGGCGCGAAGCCGGCCGAGGTAACCTCGAAAATATTCGAGACCCGTCGAGGCCCACCAGAAACTCAACGTATGCGCGTATTCGCTCAACTTCTCCCGTGAATAGAGGTCGTCAGCTTCGAGCAGGGCTTTTGCGCTTTCGAGTTGTTCCTCGGTGTAATAATCCTTGTCGTTAAAATGGGCCACCTCATTGTAGACAGCTTTAATCGCGGCTTTAGCTTTATCGGGAGTTGTTTGAATCAGGATTTGAATCGGACCTACGTTGCGTTGTGTGTAATAGCCGATGGTAGCTCCCGTGGTCAGCCCACTATCGACCAACGCCCGCTGAAAACGTGAATTGGGTTGGGTCAGAATGAAAGAGAACACATCCGCTGCGTAAGTGGACGCATCGTCTTTACCGATCGATGGTCCATGCCAGCCAATATTTACAATCACATTCTGCACCGGCTGCGTGATGATGCCACCTTCGCTTTTTGCGAGCGGCGGATGCTCTACGAGGGGAAACTCTACAAAAGGTTCCTTTTCACGACGTGGCCAATCGGAGTAAAACTCCTGGGCCAACTTGAACACGTCTTCCGGGTTTACATCTCCGGTAACCACCAGGGCCGAATTGTTGGGCACGTAGTAACGCTGCTGAATCGTGCGCATCATCGAGGTGGTGGCCGCGGAAACCGTTTGACGGCTGCCCAGCGGATTTTTCCGGCTGGTGAACTTGCTAAACATACGGCTGGTCATTTCGCGGTTCAGGTAAAAGAAGGGGTTCGATTCCTGGCGATCGATCTCGCCAATCACCACCTGCCGCTCGCGCTCAAACTCGCGCTCATCAAACAATGGGTAACGGATTGAGTCGCGCATGAACTGCAGCGAAGTACGCAGGTTCGGACTGGTGGTGGTAAAGAAATAGTTAACCACCTCTTCGCGAGTCGACGCGTTGTAAGCAATACCCAGGTTTCCAATCGTGCGCACGTAATCTTCCTGGTTAGCGACGGCACGATTGGTTTTGAAAAACATGTGCTCGTAGAGATGGGACAACCCGTTGAGCTCGGGAGGTTCAGTATACGAACCATTACGGACTGCCAATTCGATCGTAATCAACGGGATCGAGTGATCTTCAAGAACAATGATTTCGAGACCGTTAGCGAGTACACGATTGGCGAGTTGCGCTTGCGGTAACCTTGCAGGTGCAGCAGCAGTTTGTTGCGGTGCTGCGACTCGCGACTGCGGCGGAGTTCGTCGCTGAGCTATAAGTGCTGCCGGACTCCCAAGCAACGAAAAAACGATTAGAAGCAGAACAAAACTACGTTTCACAAATTGCTCCATTGGAAAAATTATCAACTGGTTAGAGCTTCTTTTCCCTGCGGGACTGGCCCGCCGACGAGTAGGTTTCGATGACCCGGGGCCGCTTTTAGATGTCAGCCTCTGTAGGATTCATCCTGTTCAATCTTTGAAAGAACCCAGTCAAACTCTCCTGAGGTTATCTTCCCACCACAGAATTGACAAACGCCGGCCATATTCACCTTAAGAGGCGCGCCACAGTTTGGACAGTTCAGTTCGGCTCGCGCCGCTACTGGAGGCGCCTGACGATTACGAATGAACGTCCAATACTCACTCCAGCTACGCCGCTGCGTTTTTGAGCCGGCGACCACATTTCCTTTGGTATCGACCGTGTAGTCAAAACCGTTGGCCCCAATGCGCAGCGTGATCGAATTATAGAAAGCGTCCTCTTTGATTTTCACTGGTTGCATTGCGGTGACAGTGCATTGGTCGAGAACGTTGCGCAATTGCTGGCGCCTGTAGGCGTCAATCCAATACTGATGCATCTGGAAAAGATTGTCTGTTTCGTGAGGTCGCGCACGCTCCCAATCAAAGGTGGACCATGCGCCCTGCAACTCGTCAAAGATCAAACGCGCGCGCGCTTGAAACTTACCCCATGAGAAGTTGGGATTGCTCTGCTCAAAAGCAATGCGAATCTTGTCGAAGCCAGGCTGAACGACACTGGGGAAATTTGTACCAACTTCAGGAACATTCGAGGTCAGCAAAGGACCTTTGGCCTCCCGATGCAGCAAGGCGACATTCTGCACATACCACTGAAACTCCCCACTCTCTATTTTGACTCCACAGAAAGCACAGGCGCCCGTAGTATCTGTTTGCAGAGCTGCTCCGCAGCGTGGGCAGTGAAGTGCAGTGTCCTTAGCTGGAGGTGGCGACAACAAATCGCGTTTTCGTTCAAGGTCCCAACGCTCGCGCACGTAGTAGGTCATCTCGCCAGTCTTGCCACCCGATTGAGTTACTTCAGTGTAATTGGCTTCAAACTCTAAACTGATTCTTACCACCGGAGTTTCAAGACCGCGGATCGATCCGATCGTCATCGCACCAATAATGATCCCTTTTACTTCCTTAAGACCGGACGCGTTGATATTCAACAATGTCCTGCGTGTTCCTTCGCTGAGATAGGGAGAGAGTTGATTAATCGCTGCAGGCCCCTGGCCACGAGCGTGGTGCGCCTTTGCATAAAGCGTGTAGGCAAAATCGCTGAAAACAATCTCAGAGAAGTTAGGGTCGAACCGACGAAGCTGTTCAAACGAGGTGACAGCGCCTCTTTGACTGGACTGATCGTTTAGACCCAGTGTTGGCGCTGCGGAGCTAAACGAGGTCGTAGCTCGTCGCGCCCTCCTGGTGAAATAGTAAATCACCGCGGCGATGACAATGATATCGAGGGGAATTCCGATCAGCGGGTATTCGATCGTTAGGTAAATTAGCAATCGGATCAGTTCGTAGACGATCCAGATAACGAATCCACCGTCGCTGTCACCTCCGCCACCGCCGCCTCCACCGCCGTAACCTTGACCACCACCAACGCGAGCAAATACTTCGATACCGCTTACAAGCAGCAGCGAGACTGCAAACAGATGTTTCCGCACTTGGTGCGTGCCACGAATCGTTTGCCGCGCCAGGCGATGAATCACCTCAGCGTTTGGAAGAATGGGTATGAATGGAAGGTCAAGCAGTTTCATTCCAATTCAAAACGGGGTTGGTCCGCTAGTTCGTTGGGGTTCTTGCCAGTCGCGGGAAGATGAGTGGAAAGCAATTTCCCTAACCTGTTTAATGTTTCGCGCAGTGTATCTGGATCTGGTTGACGCCCAGCCTCGTGAAATTCAAATAGTTGTTCATTCCATTCAAGTGCGGGCACCGCTTTCAGCACACCGCGATCAGCAATTACTTCGAGACGGCGTTCCAAAAGTGACAAGTAGATCAGAAGGCCCGTCTCCGATTCGGTATTGGCAATTCCAGCTTCATAAAACATCGACGCTGCATGTGTGCGAACTGCTGCTTCGCGAAACTTTGTGCGGGTTAGCAAACGTCGCAGTGCATTACTTCTGGAAGCCAGAAGGGCTCCAAGAACGAATAAGAGGAAAACGTCGATCAGTACCCAATAAGGATGAAATTCGACTGGCGAAAACAGCAGACACACCAGACCTATGAAAGCCAGCAGTGCTCCAAACAAATAGTCAGCTTGACGATAGGAACCTGAACGGGCGCGTACGATAAGGACTAGTTCAGTGTCAGTGTTCGTCTCAATGTCTCGGACGCAGGCGGTGAGTGCCTCACGCGCAGAGTCATCGAATCGGGCGTGGCTCATATGCTTAGGTTTGGTCGGGTACGTTGGGAATCCAGAAAACCTGGCCGTCGACTTCCACACTCTTCAAACCGTTCTTCGGCAAGTCTTTTTCCTTCAATCCCAGAAAGGTGAAGTGAGGCAAATCGCTTAAGACAGTTTGGAACCAACCGTGCTTCGCCAGGATCTCGCGGACGCGCAAATCCAAAAATTCGTTGACGTCGAAAGCAAGCATGGCGATGTGCTGAGAAGTCCCCGGCGCGGCGATTGAATACAGAATTGACTTCGAAAGATCCTTGCTGAAAAAGATGCCATTCTTTTCGAGTTCGAGTACGTGCGCAATCTGCGGGTGCAGGGGAAGTTTCTTTAACTGTTCGACTTGTTCTTCGTTCAGTCGTCCCTGCTCCAGCCAGTAGTCCAGAGCGGGAAGAAAACGGGTGTTCCACAATTCCAAACTATCCTTGTAACTACGGCGGGCCGCCTCTGGCCCATCGCGGGGGGTGATATCGAGTCCTTCCTTCTGGGCTTCTTCGCGGGCCTTCAACAAAGCCTTCATTGCTTCGGGCTGTAACTCGATGTCAGCACCAGCAATTGTCTCGGTAATGTAGTCGGCATCGTCCTGAAATTTCTCCACCTGGCTCTCACTGGTAAAAATGCAGACGGGAGGTATCTTCACTTTCTTGTCGGCGATGAAGATCGCTCCATAATCTTCCAACACTCGACGAGCCACGACATCCGAAGGCGGACAGATACTCTCGACCATCGTCTTTCGTTTCTTCAGGGCCTTTCGCAGCACCTCGTAAAACAAAGCTGGCGGCTTATCACCGTCCTCGGCAATTCTGTTCATCATCTGCTGGGGATTCTTTCCTGTGATTTGTCCCATCGACTTTAGGCTCTGCGCCAAAGTCGATGTCTGGCAAAGCCCGGAGCTTAACAATGCAGCGATTAGAAACTTATGAACGCGCGCCCTTCGAACCAAACCTTCACCACAACTTTCGGGATTAGCTGGCAGTAAACTGGGTGACTTAAGCGATGATAGTGTCGCGCACTGGCGTGGGTCAAACAATCATTTCTTATGAATGATCGCCTAACGAATCATTTATGTATACTCGACCTTCAGGAGTGAAAAAACAGGAGACGCAATCGGTGACGATCGAATTATTCAACGAAATCCTGGACGTCTACAACAAACATGGTTGGGTGTTGCGTCGTGTACTTTTGAAGCCTGAGACGCGTGCGCAGTTTGAACCGGCTGCTCTGGAGGGAACGATTCCGTTAGAAGAATCCTTCATCGATGCAATCTGGTTGTCGCGGCCTTCACATAATGGCAAGGAAGCCTGGGAGCTGCGACTCCTGGCCGATTATCCCTTTGCGCTCTTTGAAACGTTTGAGATGGATGAAACTGAGGAGCAGCGCGACGAGGTGCGGAGCGAGATGCAGGCAAAAATGCGTGACTATGTTACCGGGGTTACCGGGGGGCCTTCCCCATCTTGACGGGAATCTCCAGCCGTTCTTCTCCGCGCATCACAACCACCGTAACAGTGCTGTAAGGAATTGCACGGCGTATTCGCCAGAGAAGTTCTTCCGTGGTACGAATCGGCACTTTATCAAATTCAATGATAATGTCGCCTACCTTGATACCAGCCATATCCGCAGGCATGCTCGATGAAATATTGTCGAGGCGCACTCCAAACATTTTGGTATTGTGAATGGGCACACGTTCGGAGTCGTCTTCTTCGTATCCAAACTGGCCCTTCCCAGCTGGTCGCGCGCGGTACTCTGCCAGGAGCCTGTCAAATTCTGCCTTGCTAATAGTGGTGAGCTTAGTGGTCTTCTGCTCGCCATCACGCAGATAAATCAGTTCAATTGTCTTGCCGATAGGTGTGCGGCCCAGCAGGTCCATCATCTCGTCATCCGTCGTGACCGGTTGGCCATCAACGGTGGTGATGATGTCGCCGCCCACGAGACCCGCGAGGTCAGCGGGCGATCCTGGAGGTTCTACGTTGTCGAGCATCACGCCACCCTCCGCCGTGTCAAACTCGTGCACACCAACATAAGAACGCGGAGCGGCGGCACTTTGAGCAATGCCATCCCTAATATTCTGCCGAATCGGTCGAATGATGGATGTAATCGCGGCCGCTGCAATGAAGAAAATCAGCAGGCCCAAAAACATCCAGGTCATGCCACTGAGGCGTCGCTTTCGTTTCTTTAATGGCCCACCTTGGGACGCCGAAAGCGCACCGGGAGGACTGTATGAAGCACCTGGAAATGCACTATTCCCGGCTGTTGCCGCCCCGGGAACGTTCTGAAAACGGACTGTCTCGGTGTACTCAGCGGACCCTTCGCCCAGCCGAAAACCGCAGTTGCGGCAGAACCGCAACTCCCTGGGCATAGGCGCGTGGCAATTGGCGCAGCTGATAACCGACGGATCCATTTCAGGGTTTAACGACATTTCAACCTTACATTCAAGTCCAATAACTAAAGATCAAAACGAAAATCTGGTCAAGCGTCTATACGCCAAATGGAGCTTTGCGGTTGCATTGCTTTCTCTCAGGAGAGTTTCCGCCTATAGTAGGATCGTCTCAACAATCGTTAAATCAGTTGAACCGAGAGATTACAGGCACCGCGCCGAGTGGCACAGCTAATGCTCGGTGATGCGCACAGAAACCTTTCTAAAGAAGCTCAAACCGTTCTGCGCTCCAGTGCAGATTGATAGGTGCGAAAAGTTCAGGCACTGAGGCGGAGGAAACAAGAACGTGGAAGTCACAAAAGCATTGGCGGCCCTGCAGCCGCTTTACGGCAAAGACAACATCGAAATCGTCACGGTTGACGGAAACCGCGTCCGTGGTGTTGTGCGCAGCATGAAAACCACTCAAGCGCTGACCACACCGAGCGTCAAGATTGAGTGCTCTAATGGTGAACTTGTCAAGATTCCTTTCCCTAATATCGCCGAAATCAAAGACCACAACGGGTTATAGGCCTCCCCAGGGCTCCCCTCCAAATATTGTGCTCCGCGTGTGGCCGGTTTCCTGCTATTCTTTTAATGTCGACATCGCGTATAGTACGCCGTTTTAATTTTCGGGAAACCGAAAGAGTCGTCAGGAGAAGTTTAAGAAGTGTCATTAGCTATTGAAGATTTCGGAGGCCGGTTGGCGACGGTGTGGTCAGAACTCCGTCCCGCAACTCGCGGAATAGTTGAACGAGCCCTGCAATCCAACTCCACGCCCGCGCAACCTCGCAATAATCCGAGCTCTTCAAACTCCCCTTACGATGCCCGGGCGGATCATGAGCTGAGCCTTCTGCTAACGGCTCTGGATGAACGTGCTTCTGAAACCGTTAAGTCACTTGAAACTGAAAAGGGATCTGAACTTCGCCATATCGCAAACACTTGTGCCGCCGTCTTGCAGGAGAAAACGCGCTCAGCTGAAGTTTTTGCTCAGCTCGTGACTCGCGCCAATAGCCAGCGCGACTACGCACGCATCGATGCTCTGGCTGATGCCTTGACGCGCTTTGCGCCCAGCGAGATTTGCGAACTGGCCCGCTCACAGGACGTCGTGGTCAGGGCGCTGGCGAATGAGACGCTGGCCCAATTCCCAACCTCGATGTTGATTGTACTCCTGAGCGACCCGGTAGATTCCGAGATCGCACGCGACGCTTTACGCAGGCAGGTAGTCGACTATGGTTCCGAAGAGGCCCGTCAAATCGTGAATGCCCTGGATCAGATGAACCTCAACCAGGACGATCTTTAACCCAGTCGCCTTTCCGTCAGCATCCTCAGCCAAGATTTTCCATTCTCATTTTCCATTTCTTATTTGTCATCGCCCGGGACTTCCTGGTTGCACAGTAACACCTTAACTTTGCTCCTCCCACTAATGTAGAGCCTGTCGGTAAACTTAGAGTTCTAAGCCTCTCACAGTCGGGAAGGTGGATTTATCCCCGCTCGTCCTCACTCATCTACAACCACACGAGGAATCCACGTCGCTGAGGTACTCAGAGTCGGGAAGGCGGACTCAACCCTTTCTCACTTATGTACAACCGATAAGGTGCCTGAGAACACCCGATTGATTTGCACCTTACTAGTGTAGGGCCAGAGAACCGCGGGGATAAATCCACCTTCCCAACTTGTGAGAGGCTGAGCGATCTGATTTCTCGAGAGCGTTTAGATGAGTGTGAACTGCGAGTAATATGCAAGCAACTAGAGAAGTTGTGGCGTTGACAAATGAGAAATGGAAAACTAGATATGGAAACTGTTTCTTCTTACGCGGCGGCTCTCTCACCAAGCTCGTGCAAGCGCGCCACCACCTGATCAATGAGCCAATTTGGAGTTGAGGCCCCGGCGGTTACTCCCACGCGGCTGGCAGACTTGATATCTGCGGGATTGATTTCGGCAGGTGTTTCGATCAGGAAACTCCGTTCACACTGTTCCTGACAAACCGCCAGCAACTTCACGCTGTTCGAAGAATGCCTTCCGCCGATGACGTAAAAAACATCGACCTGGCCGGCCAGGGCGCGCGCAGCATCCTGTCGATCCCTCGTCGCTGAGCAAATCGTGTTCACGACCTGCGGTTCGGCGTCAGCCTTCGCACGTACGGCTTCAGCAACTTCCAAGAACGTTTTGAGTTTGATTGTGGTTTGTGAAACCACGAGAGGAGATCTGAGCGTTGGCAATGAGGCCACCTCGCTCGCATCGCGCACGACGTAGGTATTCTCAGGAGCATATCCAACCACACCGATCATCTCAGGATGATCCGGGTTACCGGCCACTACAACGTCCCTGCCATCCTTGGCAGCGCGTTCGGCGAGGTGTTGGACACGAGTAACAAATGGACAGGTGGCGTCGATGACCTTGGCGGCGCGCTCCTCCAGGCTTCGTTGTACCTGGGGTGTGACACCATGGGCGCGAATCACCGCAATCGTGTCGGCGTCGGCCTCAGCGGGTTCATCAATCGTCGAAACGCCCAGATCGCCCAATCGCTCCATCTCCTGAGCGTTATGGATTAGAGGACCCAGCGATCGGATCGGTCGTACGCCCTCTTCCAGCGCATCCTCGACCATCTCCACGGCCCGTTCGACGCCAAAACAAAATCCGTATTCGTCAGCTAATAGGACTTCCATTGTTTTCGTAGACGTAGTCTTGTCGAGGTGCCCGCCGTTCAGCTAATCGGCTCCGGCGCATCATCAGCTTTGCAGCTTTCCCATTTCTGGCGCCACTCTTCACGCACGCGATCGCCACCTTCAACGCGAGCCTCGACCCACTCAATGTCCTTGTCGATCAGCGTCCGCACCGTTTTTAGAAATGACTTCTTCAGGTCGCCCAGGTTATGAGCAATGTCCTTGGGCAAAATCGCGTAGGACGCATCGCCCAAATAACGGACCGCATCGCTGAGATCGTCAATAACGTTCTGACATGTATCTTTTACTTCCGACATAAGTGCCCTCCAAATCGGCTAAAAACCTCAAAACATCTGCCCGGCTGGGGAGTTTTCAGCGCGGCTTCATTCTAACACCAAGTTAGTTACGACCGCACTGCGCGCATCGTTCCATCAGGATCACCCACTCGCCTCAGATGAACCGCGGGATTTCATCAAGGAGTCCGCGAAGCGGGCGGCATAGTAAAAGCCCAGGGCGGAGCGAAGCGCAGCCATGGGTCACCGCTGACCGAAACAATTAAGCCCGCGAAGCGCGGCGACAGATGATCTTGGAGCCTCTGTCGCCCACCTCGTGGGCTCACGATGTTCTGTGGCTGTGTCCCCAGGCTGCGGCTGCGCCTCCGCCTGGGGCTCATATTCTCTCCGCCAGCTTCGCTGGCTCGGTGCATCCGCAACCCTATTGGACTTGAATCCAACGAGACTAATCTCTTCCCTACAAGAAGCTCCTAACCTTGTCAGGCGATTGCGTGTCCCACACGACTTCGATCGATCCCCATTCGCTAACCCACAATCCCACCACTCGCACACCCATACGATAGGAAAGAATCACTTCAACACCATCCTTAATTTGCTCGATGTGTTCTTCGCGGGACACCGGATTAGCAGCACAATTATCATGGCCCGCCAGCACGACTACCGGCGAAAAATGATGCCGGACTGAAAACGCCGCTTTGCGCAAAACGTCATCAATCAAATTCCTGGATCCAGCACTTAATACTTTGTCCGGACCTGGCTCGGTAACGAGATCAACATGGTCCACATTGACGTGCAGTTTGACCCAATCAGAAACCGGACGCTGCACGCGGCCATCTATGCAAGTGATCGCTGTCGCAAATTTGTCGTTGGAAATTGGCATCGCAGGGTCTCGGCCTAATCTTGAATCGCTGCGCCAGCGGTTGCGCCGACAACTCGGGCGATAGTGGGCCACATTGATTCCGCCCAAAGTTCGTAGCCCAAATCAGAAGGATGAAAACCATCAGCAGAGAAATATTCAGGGTGATTTGGGAGTTCCTCTCGAGTAATGGCGTAAACGTCAAACACAATTACGCCATGAAGAGCGGCAATCTCTTCAAGCTTCTGGTTGTAACGGAGAATTTCCTGCTGATACTGGCTGCGCATCACCTCTGGAATCCTGGGTGCGCTGGATATCTCCGGAATGTTAGTAACCACGATTACTGCACTAGTCTGCTCTCGAAGTCTACTTAGAATCTGATCGTAGTTTTGTCCAAAAGTCTCAACCGACACACCGTGACCGATATCGTTTATCCCAATACCTACGGTTACCAAATTAGGAGCAAGCTCCTTAATCTGGTCCATCTGGTCATTCAGTACGTCACTGGTGGTCGCGCCGCTGAAGCAACGATTGGTTAACCTGGATTCCTGCTGGTGCTGCACGATCTTTCTAAACAGGCGCGCGACGTAGCCGCCGTTTTTTGCGCCCACGCCCGCCCCGGTCGAATCGCCGAGGGCAAGGTATCTAACTGGTCCAGTTATAGGGCCGGCATTGCTAATCGAAGGCTTTGTCATTGGTTTCAACTTACCCGCCTGATCTGGTCGCAGTGATGATTTAGAATCACCTGAACATCCCGCAAACACCATTGCGGTCGCGAATGCCAGAATGACCACCCTGCGACTATTGCGCATTCCCCTGATCTCCTGCGCTCCGTTCCGAAAGTCTAATCTATAATGACCCTCGACCGATGACTGCAAACCAACTTGTTGAGTTAATGCAACTGTAAGGGTGCGTGTGAGTGTATGCAAACAGGATTTCCATTGATCCTCAATTAGGAAAGGAACGTCATGACTTCAATGCGCCACGTTATTCTCACCGCAGTTTTTCTGCTGCTGACTTGTGCGACTGCGTTGGCACAAAGGCCCGGGCCTCAATTTCGCCGCGAATTGGCATGCGAACCATTCGAGCCTCGCACAAAGCTGGAAGCTCTCGAGTCGAGGTATGAAAGAATTTTGGTCAAGGGGTTCAGCCAGATAGCACACCTCAGCGTTCGCGGTGCCGTTATTCGCGTCGACGCGGTCGAATTGAAGGACAGCTCGTCACCAATGCGGGCTTTGGGGGTTGTCGTTTCGATGGGAGGAATCAGTGAGTCGAGGGACTCTGGGCCGAGCGCGCCGCGCCAAAACCGATCCTACATTGACTACGAGGAAATCGATCCGCTGATCAAGGGGATGGAGGCCGTCGGGCGGGTAAATGAATCGGTAACCAAGCTCGCGAGCTTTGAGGCTCGCTATCGCACCCTTGGCGATCTGGAGGTGGTGGTCTTTCGTCAGGGACGAGCTAGCGGTACCGCTGCCTCTGTATCCAGCGGGATCTGCGACAAGGTTACGGGTCTAATGACGTTGGATGAACTGGAAACTCTGAAGGCCCACATAATCGAAGCAAAGGCGCGGCTGGACGAACTCAAGTAAGCCGCTGAACTGCGCGACGCGTTGATAACTTTTTGGAATTCAACTCAGGAAAGCGAAAGCGCCGCATGTGTATAAGCACAGGCGGCGCTTTTCTGATTCGCTTTGGACTATCGATTAGAGTCCCATTGAAGCCACTTGATTTAGTTGCGCTGCTTGGGCCAGTCCAAAAACCTGCTTGGCTTCAGCCGGCGTCACAACCGGATGATAAGTCTTTCCGTAGTTGGCAACGATTTTCTTTACGTAGTTTTGGGTCTCATTGTAGGGCGGTATTCCGTTGTACTTGTCGACCGCGCCTTCACCCGCGTTATAACCAGCGAGTGCCAAGGTCACGTCTCCATTAAATCTCTTCAACAGCCATTTCAAATACTTGGTCCCTGCCTCAATGTTGGACGTAGCGTCGTAAGGATTAGTGTTGCCGAATCTTTTTGCGGTCGCCGGCATCAATTGCATTAAGCCCTGCGCGCCAGCGTGTGAAATCGCTTCGTTCTTGTAACGTGATTCCTGTTTGATCACCGCGTGAATAAAGCGCGGATCAACGCCGCTCTTTTCACCTGCGCGATAAATGATCCAATCGAGATCACAATCACCCGATACTGGAATGTCAGCTGGAATAGCTTCAAAGATAGTCGCGTGTGATGCCGCTGGCGCCAGTGCTGGACTGAAGAAAAAACCCGTGAAATTCGTCAGGAAGAACAGGGAAATAATGGCAAACGGGCCAAACTTGGCAGCATGCAAACGGGGAAACCTACGGGGAAACGTCATTATTGATTCTCCATGTGAGCGATGGTCCAAGGACCATCAAGGGATTAACTACTTCGGACTTCTGCTACGCATGGTGGAACCGATTCTCAAAGAACGCCTTGAAATCGAAACCGTGGCTAAGATGGAGATTTGATTGCGATGGTTCGCTACTTTTGCATTGTTGTAGGGGTCGATGTGACGTACCTAAACGAGCCGCGTTTTGTTGCAGAGGAGTACAGCTGATCGTTCAACTTGAAGTGAAGGGGGCTACAAATATTGCGAGTCTGGGACCCTCAAAGGCAAATAAGGTAAGGGGCAGAAGAGACAGCAGATTTTCCATATCTCATTTTCCATTTCTCATTTGTCATCGCCGCGGGCGATCCGCAGATTACTCAGCACCGGCATCGATGAAGTTGAACACCGTGGGCGGCGTACCTTTTCCTAACGTTGTAATCTGCGTAGTCTGCGGATGTCCCCGATGACAAATGAGAAATGGAAAATGAGATATGGAAAATCTCTCCTTGCTACCGCAGCCTCCCACCGCCGTTCGATGGGCAACACCGCGCGGAGATCTTATGCACGGCCCGCTACTTCTCCGGTCTGCGTATTCACGCGAATCGTCTCGCCTTCCTTGATAAACAAGGGCACGCGCACGTTGAGGCCAGTCTCGAGAGTCGCTGGCTTAGTAGCACCCCCTGCGGCAGTGTCGCCACGCGTTCCGGGCTCAACAGAAGTCACTAACAATTCCACGTATTGTGGAAGCTGCAACGACACCGGCGCGCCGTTGTATTTCAATACCTGCAACGACACACCTTCCTTGAGGTAGGCACGATCCGATTCGATCTCGTCTGCCGGAAAAGTAAACTGCTCATAACTGTTCTCGTCCATGAAATGGAAGCCGTGGGTATCGCTATACAGAAACGATGCCGGCGATAATTCGATGTCAGGTTCAACAAACTTTTCACTGGATCGAAAACTCTTTTCCAGGACGGCGCCGGTGAGCAATTGGCGAAGTCGCGTGCGAACCATCGTCGCGGCGCCACGCGCTGTCGGCGATGCAAAAAAGACTTCAAGGACCACATAGGGTTGTCCGTCCACAGTGATCAGTAACTTGCGCTTCAATTCATTCGCTGTAATCAGTGCCATTGACTTCCTTTTTCAAAAAGAGAATTGGGACACAATTTGTCCGCTGTGAAACTCCGACCTCAGCGCCAAAGGCGCGAAATGTAACAGCCTGGGGCAGCGCCCCAGGTAATGTGCCCTGAATTTCTGAAGCGCTGAAAGCGCGAAATCTGCCCGTCGCTAGAGCCAGTTCTACCTGGGCCCTGCCCCAGGCTATTACATGTCGCGCCCTTGGCGCTCCGAGCCCAATAACCGTCAGCGCACTGGTTCGCGCAATACCGCGTCGGCGGCAATGGCCGCAGAACGTGATGCCTCTGAGTGCGATTTTCGGAGTCCGGCGATTTGCAAAAGCGCTTCTCCCGTTCTCGACAACATGCGGAACAGGTCGCCTTCTTCCGCGCGCGTTTCCTGGACCAGCTGTGACCATTCCATTCCACCTGCCCAATGCGCGGTGGCCGCAGCGGCGGAAAAATTCAACTCCGGAGCAGGCTCGATGCCAAACTTCCACTCCTCAGTAGCCACCCTAAAACCAACTTCTTCAAATTGAGCCAATGCCTGCACCAGCGCATCCTCCAGCTCGAGTGCGCCATAGTCACGATCTTCATCAGCGGTAAGTGCCGCTACCACTCCCGCCATGCGATTAAACGGAAGTGAATTGAATAGACCACTCTCGAGCGCTTCACCCACTAACAACGGTCGGTCGACATGCAGATCCGCCAGCCAGCGTCCACGATCCGTAACCTTCTCGGCGTCAAAGTCGATATACCCAAAAACAGCCAACACTCTCGCACGGAGTTCAAACGGTTCCCAAACCTCGTCGCGCAATCGCTCCATGCGACGAGATGACCGTTCCAACTCCTCGGCGTCTTTCAGTGATTCCCAGAGCACTTCAGTACATCTCGAGCGCTCATCATCGCTGAAGTGACCCGGCACTATCTCGTCGATCCGATCATCGAGCAAACCTAGAGCGTCGCTACCTTCAGCCCGAGCGTCTCGCAAGCGAGGCTCTGCAATTACTAATTCCGGTCCCCGCAGCCGCACATCAGCGAACGCTGCCGCGATGAACTCCTCTTTCAGTCGATACGTGGGCTCGTACACGCGTCCAATTCTCTCCAATGCGAAAGCAGCGTCGCGCCCATCTTCGCGAATACCTCGAACATTTCCGTCGCGCTTCTCGGTTATCAAGACAAGGCGCCGGCCGCTGCGCCCAATTCCTACAATGCGACCGGGCTGGACGACGTCGTCCAACCACCGATGCAAAACTTCTGCTCGAGTTTGCGGTCGTGCATCCTGCAACTGCGTCCGCGAGCTAATCAAACGTTCGAAGCCGATCACAGTTGACATCGGCAAATCGCATCCAGCTTCTTCTAGTCGTAGTTTGATCCTTAGCCGGGCTTCACGTTCCTCCGTCTCAAGCCGCGCAATATGAATCGCAGATTCGCGATGAGCAAAACTCTTTCCGGCAATCTCACGGACTTGCGCGAAGTTTCCATAGGCATCGAGCAAATTCAATAATGTGGTGTAGGTTGCGCGAAACTGGCTCACCAGCGGATCCGGGGGCGACTTCAACACCGCAGCAATTCGCTCCGGATCCTGATGTTGTCCTGGAGCGACTACAACGAATCCAACATTGTCTCGTCCACGGCGTCCTGCTCGGCCCGTCATTTGTTGTAACTCTGAAGCCGTTAGCTGTCGCCAACCATGGCCTGTGCGCGCATCCGCCACCGTTAACACCACTGAGCGAGCTGGGAAATCAACGCCGGCAGCAACGGTAGCAGTTGCAAAAATTGCATCAAGCAGGCCTTCGCTCATTAATTTTTCGATAACCAGCTTCCAGGGAGGAATATGTCCGGCGTGATGCGAGGCGACGCCACCTCGAATGATGGTGTCCCAATGCCGGTGGCCACGAACCTCCGGGTGGATTTCAGCGAACTGTCGCAACAGATGTCGACGCTGGTCGCGCCGTTCGTCGTTACCGCCTCGACGCATGAGTGCAGCTTCCGACGCTGCTTGATCGCAGCGACGCCTGGTCGGTAAAAACACTATGGCGGGCAGAAGATTGTAGGAATCGAGAGCCGACAGCAATGTAGCCGGCGGCATTTCCGGCATGTTTAATTTCATCGTGGTCCTAACGAAAGAATCTTCGTCGCTGACCGCCCGAAGAGCCGCGGCGTTCTTCGCGCGCGCGTTCACCCAAAGCGGTAATTTCAGGATTCAATTTTCCAGAATCGCTGACCAGCGGCAGCAATCTCTTATCCGGCAGCAGCATCGCAGCGCGAAGCGGAACCGGGCGCGCTCCGGGTCGCCCGACTACACCACATCGAACTCCGCGCACTTCTTCAATCCAGGTGGCAAATTCGTGAGCATTTCCGATCGTCGCTGAAAGCAATAACAATCGGATCCGCGCCGGCGTCAGAATGATCGCTTCTTCCCACACATGTCCGCGATCCTCATCGGCGAGATAGTGAGCTTCGTCCAAAACTACCAGGTCTGCGTTGACGCTACTGCCACCGCGGAGTGAATCGAAAAGCTGATTTCTGTAAATCTCTGTCGTCCCGATAATCAGCGGCGCTTCAGTATTCAGTTTGCGATCACCAGTCAGTATCCCTACGTTTTCTGGTCCAAACTCTTCGGCAAACTCTTCATACTTTGAATTGGTGAGTGCCTTCAGAGGCGTTGTGTACCAGGCGCGCCGACCACCGGCGAGTAAACGTCGAATTTCTTCCCGGGCTATCCACGTCTTTCCGCTACCCGTTGGCGCAGTGACCAGAACATCTTCAAATTCGAGTGCAGCGAGGGCTTCGAGCTGGAACGGATCGGGTTTAAAGGGAGCCGGGCGCGGGGTGCCAATGCCCTCCAACAGCTTTCTTACTTCGTGAGAACTCGCGGGAGGCTTCCTTCCAACTGAGACGTCCCGAGAGTCCATGGGACGCGACCGGCTTCCGTCTCGCGCCTTAGCTTCAGGCTGGTCGCGACGCTTGCCCCGTTTCCGGGGCCGTCCTCGATCGTTTGTTCGCATAAGCCCGCATTTTACCTGTTTTTCATCCAGACATCTGTTTGCCACGAAAATCGCATACTTTGAGCAAGCGCAGGCCAAAGTGATACCGTATAGGGCGTAGCTAAATTAGGCATGTTTCACTCACAACGGTTCCCGTGTTGACTGCGTCTAAAACGGGGGGAACATTGATTAATGGCGAGGCGTTTTGTTAAGGAATGATTGAACTATTCAAAGGTTTCGAAGTGAACTGGGAGCAGAGGCAGCCCATAATCCTCAAGCTGCTAGGCTCGTCGGTAGTGGTCCATCTGATATTGATCCTTTCGCTGCTGTACGTCCCTGGTGTCAAAGACGTATTCAACATTGCTGCCTTGTTATCCGATACGAAGTTTGTGGACAAGGATTACGACCGCACAGTAATTGGTGACGATGTGCAGTTTGTCCAAATCTCCGGCGCCAAGTTTCGCTATCCTGATGGCTATTGGGCCCTGGATGGACAGACGGCGGAAATGTTTCCACCGCTTCCTCCAACAGGTGCCGTTCCGCCGCCGATCCCTGCGGCAGAGCTGTTTCCTCCAACAGCTTTTCCTGAACCATCAGTGGCGCCAACGGCGGTACCGAGTCCGGTACCAACCAGTTCTCCGGTAACCACTGTTGCGCAGGCTAGTGCCAGTCCTACTCCTAGTCCAGTTGACAAGAAAGTCGAAGCGGCGCAGAGGCAGCTAGAAAAAACAGCCGAGGAAAACAATCTGACGCTGCCCAAGGAAGGCGAGATAAATAAGAAAGCGTTAAGAGATTTTGCCGCCTACGCTAACGATCTAAAGACCCAGGGGAAATTGGATCTCGACAAGCCTTTCGAGGTTGTGATTGAAGCCGAACTTGACGGAAACGGGAAGTTAAAGGACCCCAAGTTTACGAAGAAGGAAGGCGATCCTAATCTCGTCGATTTATTCGGGCGCATGGTGGGCGCCTTAAACGACAGCGGATTTCTGATCTATCTGAAGCCGATTGATAAAGACAATCCCGGAACCAAAGTGATCTTCACAATCAAGCAGGGCGAGAGCGAGGTGCTTGCAACGGTGGAATCAGAAGTTTCTTCCGACAGCAGCGCCCGCCTCCTGGCTAAGGGATTCAACGCCGCACTGGTTATCGGTGCGGAATCGAGAGCCGGCAAGGATGAGGAAATACTCCTGAGAAACACCAGCGCCGAGCCCAACGGCAAGAAGATAACTTTCAACTTCACGATGCCACGTCAGGCTGTTGTCGACTTGATAAAGCGACAGCTTGCCGCCGGTTAGCTACGCGTGTCGGACGAATGTTGGCCGCTTGCCTGCCCCCCTACGCTCAACTAGAATCAATCTGCAAGTATCAACAAAACCGGAAGAATTCACTTAAATAACCAACTAAACGTATGAGTTTCGATAAATTACTAACTAAAGTATTCGGCAGCAGTAACCAGCGTTTCCTGAAGACCGTCCAACCCCTCGTTGCGCAAATAAATCAACTCGAGCCCGAGATCAAGAAGCTGACCGACGAACAGCTCCGTGGCAAGACTGCTGCATTTAAGGAAAAGGTCCAGCAAGCAGTTGCCGGGATCACCGACAAGGAAGAACGCAAGCGTGTAGAACGCGAAGTGCTCGATGAGTTGCTACCCGAAGCGTTTGCCATAGTGCGAGAGGCCAGCGTTCGCGTTACCGGAATGCGTCATTTCGACGTGCAATTAATCGGCGGCATCGTCTTGCATCAGGGCAAGATTGCCGAGATGCGAACGGGCGAAGGCAAGACCCTCGTCGCTACATTGCCTTCCTACCTCAACGCGTTGACCGGCAGAGGCGGGGTCCACGTGATCACCGTGAACGACTACCTGGCTTCACGCGACGCGGAGTGGATGGGCCAAATTCATCGCTTCCTTGGGCTTGAAGTCGGATGTATCCAGAACGACATGGATGATTTCGAGCGGCAGACTGCATACGCCGCCGACATCACCTACGGCACCAACAACGAATTCGGCTTTGATTACTTGCGCGACAACATGAAGTTTGATCTCGCTACCTGTGTTCAGCGTGGTCACTACTTCGCCGTCGTCGACGAGGTTGATTCAATCCTGATCGACGAAGCTCGCACACCGCTGATCATTTCCGGACCATCCGATGAAGCCACGGATAAGTACTACAAAGCCGATGCCATCATTCCCCAGTTACGTAAGGGAGAAGAAGTCGACGGCAAGAAAACCGGCGATTACGTGGTCGACGAGAAACAGCACACCGCTGTGCTCACGGAAGAAGGCGTCGACAAGGCTGAGCGACTCTTGGGCGTTGGGAATCTCTACGATCCTTCCAACATGGAGCTGCTCCACTGCGTTGAGCAGGCCTTAAAGGCCCATACCCTTTATCGACTTGATCATCAATACGTGGTCCAGGAAGGCGAAGTAATTATCGTTGACGACTTCACTGGCAGATTGATGAAGGGCCGCCGATGGTCTGACGGTTTGCATCAGGCGGTAGAAGCCAAAGAGGGCGTGAAGATTGAGAAAGAGAATCAAACGCTCGCTACCATCACTCTGCAAAACTACTTTCGTTTGTACGAAAAGTTGTCAGGGATGACGGGTACCGCGGAAACTGAAGCTTCTGAATTCCACTCAACCTACAAGCTAGAAGTAATTGTAATTCCGACGCACATGCCCATGGTGCGCACCGATTTTTCGGACGTGATTTATCGCACTCTTCCTGAGAAGTGGGACGCGGTCATTGAAGAAATTAAGGAGTGTCACGATCGTGGTCAGCCGACCCTCGTCGGTACGGTCTCGGTCGAGAACTCAGAATTGATCGCCCGCCGGCTTCAGCGTGAAGCAGTTCCCCACAACGTTCTTAACGCGAAGTATCACGAGCGCGAGGCGGAGATCGTGGCCCAGGCCGGACGAAAAGGCGCGGTCACGATTGCCACCAACATGGCCGGCCGCGGCACGGACATTTTGTTGGGCGGCAATCCTGATTTCATGGCGCGTGAGTTTTTGAAGAAGGAAGAGGTTGACCCTGACGAAGCTACGGAGTCGCAGTGGTCAGAAGCATTCTCGCGGGCCAAACGAATCGTCGAAGCTGAGCACAAGGAAGTCGTCGGGATTGGCGGACTCCACATTCTCGGCACCGAACGCCACGAGTCACGTCGCATCGACAACCAGCTTCGAGGTCGCGCCGGCCGCCAGGGGGATCCGGGTTCGTCCAGATTTTTCCTTTCGCTTGAAGACGATTTGATGCGCATCTTTGCGGGCGACAAGGTGAAAGCTCTGATGCAACGGCTTGGGATGGAAGAAGGTGTGGCCATCGAGTCGAAGATGGTTTCAAAACGCATCGAGTCGGCGCAGAAGTCGGTCGAAGGCCGCAACTTCGAGTCGCGCAAGCACCTCCTCGAATACGACGATGTTATGAACAAGCAGCGCGAAACCATCTATGGCTTGCGCCGGCAGTTGATGGAAGAACCTGATCAACGTGACTACCTGATGGGAGATCCTCCGTCGGCGGGTGTTGCCTACGATCTGCTATCAGACATTACCAATCAATATTTGAACGCAGCCGCGTCTCCTGACGACTGGGATGTTGAGAATTACAGTATTCAACTGAAGACGATCTACGATTTTGATGCGCAAGCTGAACGGATCAACTTTCAAAATCTCACGACTCAGGAAGTCATTGAAGCGATCTGGGATAAGCTTAAGGTCAAATACGCCCACAAAGAACAGCAGATTGGCCCCGAGGCGATGCGCACCTACGAACGCATTATCATGCTCAACATTATCGACGCGCAGTGGAAGGACCACTTGTTATCGCTCGATCATCTGAAGCAAGGCATCGGGCTCGTGGGATATGGGCAGAAGGATCCCCTGGTCGAATACAAGAAACAGAGTTTCGACATGTTTCAGGAGATGCTGGATCGCATCGACACCACTACGATTCGATCACTCTTTAATCTCCAGGTCGTCGCCGAGCAGCCTCCGGAAGCTCTGAGGCAGCGTCGTTTACCGAAGCGATCGAGTTCGTTAACTTTCACGGGACCTAATCAGGGTGCCGCCGCAGCTGGCGAGGAAGATGGTAAGACAAGAACAGTGGTTCGCGATCAACCGAAAGTTGGTCGTAATGAGCCCTGCCCGTGCGGGTCAGGGAAGAAATATAAGAAGTGTCATGGGGTTTAGGGCAAACACCAAACAAGGGTTAGGTATGCATCATAAGTCAATTCTTCGTCGGGTGCTGGCGTTAATTGCGATATCAGTTCTCCCGGCCGTCATCAGTGCTCATCATTCGATCTCCCTTCAAAACTCACTCGAGAAACTCGAAAGCAAGCTCAAGGTTCAATATCTGGCCATTGAGAAAGAAATCGGTTCGCCTCCCAGTCGCGTAGAACACCCCGCAGATTATCGCGTTGTCTTACGAGAATGGCAGGACAGACTTGCAAGCAGGTTTACCGAAGCAGCCTCTACTGTGGAAGCGATCATGCAATTGGATACTGCGAATGCTGACAAGTGGCGCGAGCGACTGGAAACGCTGCGCGTTTATGGGCAACCCATCAGTAGTCCTGGTCAACGGAGTGTCTTCGGCCAAAGCGAAGTAAAGAAACCAGCAAAAGTAATAAGCGCGCCGGCGGCGGTGTATACCGATGCTGCTCGCGCCGAGGACATTCGGGGCGACGTGCGTTTGCGACTGATCCTGTCTGCAGATGGGAGCGTCAAGAACATATTTCCAATCAAATCCCTCCCTCTCGGGTTAACTGAGTCTGCCATGGATGCGGCACGTCGAATTCAGTTCGAGCCCGCCGTTCGAGATGGCCAACCTGTATCGCAGTTCGCGACGTTTGTTTACGACTTCAGAAACGGCGACGCCACACCTCACATACCCAGAACAGTTTTCTAGTTAGTCCCTGGTCCGAACTCCCACACGCGGTTTCGAAGTTTGATCTGACGAGCCTAGTGCACTGTTGTAAACTGAGTTATCAGCTATGGTTGTTATTAAGTCGACAAATCCTGCCGTTCGCTCAATCCTCGACGGCACGGCTCCCCCGCAAGCGCGATTGGCAGCAGCCAACGGACTATTGCCGCTGCCTCAAGCTGACTTGCTTGAAGTGTTGGTCGCCCTTCAGCGTGAAGTAGATAACGGGATTGCTGAGGCAGCCATTGAGACCCTTCAGTCGATGGAGAAAGAAGATCTCCTGACGGCGGCCCGTGCGAGCGACACTGCTGACAGCGTGTTGGTCTACCTGGCGACCTCCGAGATGGGCGATCCCGAGATCAAGGAAGCAGTAATCCTAAACAGCAACACCTCCGACGCTGCCATTGCAACTTTGGCTTCAACAACTCACGACGGTGGTTTGCTCGATCTCATCTCCATAAACCAGCAGCGCCTGGTCCGTTTTCCCAAAATCATCGATTCGATTCTGTCGAACTCCGCCCGTTCTGCTGAGGCCGAACGTCGCGCAACTGAGACTCGGCGAGAATTCTTTGAGAAGGAACGCGGCGCACAGCAGATAGCTCAGGAGTTGAGGGCCCGAGGAAAGACTGCTGCAGCCGAGTTTTTTGAAACTGCTGAGCTCAGCGAAGGCTTCAGTGTTGAAGATGCGTGGTTGATCGCCTCGCACATTGAGGTGTCTGACGCAGACATCGATGATTCATGGCTTCCAGCAGAGCGTTACGAGGAACTAAGGGTCGAAACACCTGAAGAGCTGGCCGCTAATTTCAAACGGATCGTGGAAAGCGAACGACTGGAAATGGGCGAGCTGTCAGCTGAACGAGTCTCTCTAATCAAGCGCGTAATGTTCATGAACGTTAAAGACCGTATGAAGCTGGCAATGAAAGGTGATCGCGAAGCGCGCAGCATCTTGATTCGAGACTCGAACCGAGTGGTGGCTACTGCGGTTATCAATAATCCCCGAGTTACGGATCAGGAAGTCGAAAACATAGCCGCTATGCGCACTGTGGCGGAAGAAGTATTACGTCTGATCGCTGCCAATCGAGCTTGGGCTCGCTCTTATTCCATAATTCACAATCTTGTCCGGAACCCTCGTGCTCCCATTCCCACCGTTCTGGGGATCCTGCCTCGAATTCGCACAAAGGACTTAATAGGCCTGAATCAGAACCGAAATGTTTCTGAGATGGTGCGTCGACAGGCGATGCGCCTTGCCCAAGCTCGCTCAGGCACCTAGGCGAAACCATCACCGTCTGTCGAGTTGTTACAGAAGTTTTGCGAAATAGTTGAGATTGTCCTTGACACGTCACAAAGTTTAAGTATAATTTCGCACACTGAAACGCAGTCATGTTTGAAATCACGAAAGTTTTCGAGCGATAAGCAGCCAGGAAACGGTGTTATTGATGGGTCGCGGTCTTTTTATTATTCCTACCGCACGGCATTATCCGCCCGCTAGCATGCACCACCTGGTTCACGGAATCGGCCATATGTGACGATTCTCAGTTCTTTGCCACCGCCCGCAACTTTTACCCGAACCTGCCAGGCACGTCGCCCCGCCAATCTTAATTGATTAGCGGGGCTATCCTTTTGTACTGCTCTTATTTCTATTTATTTGTCGCCGTCACTGACTGTTCACGGCGGGATAATTCACTTGTTGATGGGGTTTTGCGAGGCGGCAGATCGGCTAGTTGAGAGAAAACTGCCTCGTACTCATCGACCACGCGGTCCCAGTCGTAGAACCTCTGTACCCTGAATTGTGCCCGGTTCCGATAGCTTTGCACGAGCGAGCCATCGCGCAGCACCTTTTGCAGTTTTTCCGTAAGATCAGACTCATCCTTGTAGAGAATTCCGGCGTCGCCGACAACCTCCACATTTTCCGGCGTATCTAGAGTTAGGACACAGTTCCCGTAACCCATTGCCTCCAAAAGCGCCGGATGGGTTCCTCCAACTTCGGTGGCGTGAACATAACAATAAGCATTTTGTTGCAGCACTCGATAGTCCTGCCCAAAAACAAAACCAGTGAAACTGATTCTCCGATCACTTCGGGCTCGTGCCTTCAGGTCGTCAATGTATTCACGCGCGTATGGAGCATCTCCAACAATTAACAACCGGTAAGCAGTACGAACCTTCTTAAAAGACTCGATTACCAAATGAGCATTGTTCTCCGGCTCTAGGCGAGAGACATAAAGCACATAACGATTTGGTTCAACTCGCCACTTGCGCACTGCTTGACGATCCGGCCGGCGCTCAACTTCGGCGCCGTATGCGATCATCGTGGATTTGGCGTTATAGCGGGCGAGGTAGTAATCCTGAATTACACGTGCATCAGTTACGGTGACGTTTGGAAGAATCGTGGACAATCGCTCGGCAAGCAGGTAATAACGCCTACCCAACCACCCCCACTTCTTCCTTTTGTGCTCAAGTCCGTCGACATTGAGAACCACCGGAGTTCCGGTCAATCTTAGAATGGGAACAAATGGCGCGTTAGCCGCATTGCAAATCAAGACGGCGTCGAATCGCCTAAACATCGCATGTAGTGCGGACAGGAATGCATGGACCACGGTGTCGAAATACTTGTGACGGATAGTGGGAAGCACCTCGAGCTGAACGCCGAGATATTCCAGTTGGCGCGGAGAAACGTAATGCGCGCGACCATAGACGGTCACTTCATGTCCTCGCGCCGCTAGCCTCGTCGCTAAGTGTTCCGCGAAGGTCTCGAAACCTCCATAGCTGGCGGGAATTCCGCGCGTTCCCAGAATGGCTATCCGCATAACTAAAAGAATTTCAAACTGTACTAGCGACGCTGCCCGGCAGCTTTCTCATAAACCGCCAATGTCTGGCGCGCAGTTTCTTTCCAATCAAATAGTTTTGCTCGCGCGAGACCCGCGGCCCGCAACGACGCTCGCACCGTCGAGTTGGTTATGACCTTTAGTATCGCGGCGGCAATATCATCAACGCTAAACGGGTCAACCAGGATTGCTGCGTCACCAACGACCTCCGGCAAACTGGTCTGATTGCCAACGATAACCGGCGCCCCGCACTTCATTGCTTCTAATGGAGGGAGACCAAAGCCTTCGAAGTATGAAGGGTAAATGAAACAATGAGCACCAGAATACAACGCCGCTAGATCTTGTTCAGGCACATAGCCGGCTAACTTAACCGAGTCAACAAGTCCGAGCTCGCTGATTCTTCTTAATGTCTCGTCATAGAGCCATGCAGCCTTGCCAACCAGGATTAGTTCGGGGAGCTTAACGTCCGGCCGCGAGCGGCGCAAGAACGAATATGCTTCCAGTAGACGTGGAAGATTCTTGCGCGGCTGAATTGCCCCCACGGACAAAACGTACTCGCCTTCTATCCCATATTTTTGTCTTATTCGTTGCAGTTCGCCTCGATCATCAACTCGAGAAAAGTGGTCAGCGGCTGCGATTGGTATCGCGGTAATTTTTTCCGGTTGTATGCCGTAGGTTTGAATTACATCGCGCCTGACGTACTCGGAAAGCGTAAGCACTTGTGCCGCCAGCCGTGCTGATCTGCGTGCAGTCATTCGGAGTTGCATGCGACTGCGACGTTTGAACGTTTGCGGAAGATGTTCAAACGACAAATCGTGGACGCTGACGACCACCGGGCACGGTGCGAGCGGAGGCGACGTAAACTGCACGTGCAGAACGTCAACCGGTCGTCTTCGCAGTTCGCGGCTTAGCGTTAACGGGATCCGTATCAATGGGGTGTGTGGAAGAGTTGATCTGACACTGAAGTTTGGCCACCGGTTCTCAAACCGCGAGCGAGCGGAGGGCTTCGTCACATAGATCGTATATTGATTGATTGAGTCGATCTCGGCGAGGGCCTCGATGAGGTTGGTCGCATAACTTTCGTTACCACCAAGTCCTGTCCCAACCGAATGGGCATCGATAGCTATACGCAAGGGATCGGCGGCTCCTGGGTAAGAGTAACGCTGAGAATCCGGTGAGGAAGTTTAGTGCAAAAAGGGGGTGGGCCAGCAAATGCACGCTCTCCGCAGCTCATGAAAAGCATGCGGAGAGCATTGAGCGTTTAGGCGCCGACTAAGTTTAAGTCGGCCTTGCTTATTTCTTGCCGGCAGCTTGAGACTCCGCAGTCTGCTGACCACGAGTATCACGCTCGCGAATGCGCGCAGCCTTACCTCGGAGCCCGCGCAGGTAATACAGTTTCGCGCGACGAACACGCCCACGCTTCACCACGTCGATATGGTCAACGATAGTGGCGTGAAGCGGGAATATTCTTTCCACGCCGACGCCGAAGCTGGTCTTGCGAACGGTAATTGTTTCGCGAGCACCACCGTGCTTGCGAGCAATTACTACTCCTTCAAATGCCTGCAGACGCTCTTTGGTTTCCGATTCCTTGATGCGAACATGAACTCGAACGGTATCGCCCGGTTGAAAATCAGGAACGTTCGTGCGCAATTGGGTGTTTTCAATGCTATCCAGTCTATTCATCTCGTTACTCCATTAATATGCCGGCGGCCTCAATTACAAAAGGCATTTCCGTTTTAGTTCATTACTCGCTTTTCAAAAGGTCTGGCCGATTCCGTTGTGTCTTTTTCAATGCGGCTTCACGCCGCCAACGCGCAATTTCCGCGTGGTTACCAGTTAACAGGACCTCGGGTACATTCATCCCGGCAAACTCGGTAGGACGCGTGTACTGGGGGTGGTCCAACCCCCCCGTCGCAAACGATTCGTTTGTCGTTGAGCTCTCATTGCCCAACGCTCCCGGTAGCAATCTGACAATAGCGTCGATAATTACCAGCGCCGCCGGCTCGCCTCCTGACAAGACATAATCTCCAATTGAAATCTCGTCAGTTGCCAGTGCGTCGCAAACACGTTCATCAACGCCTTCGTAGCGACCGCAGACAAACACAATCTGCGAACTCTTTGAAAGATCCAGCGCAGCTTCCTGCGTAAATACTCGACCCTGCGCTGACAGCAAAACTACGCGGGTTTGGGGTAAATACTTTTCCCCGAGCGCACATCCTGTCAGCTCCGAAACCGCAGCAAAGATCGGTTCCGGCTTCAGCACCATTCCTTCACCACCGCCAAACGGGCGATCATCGACAATGTGGTGTTTGTCGGTGGTCCATCGGCGCAGATCGTGCGCCTTCATTTCGACGAGTCCGGCTGCTCTCGCTCTCCGATTGATCCCGTAGTTAAACGCCTCGCTAAAGAACTCAGGGAAAATCGTTATGATATCGCAGCGCAACACGGTGCATTTCAAAGACTATTACAAATCCAACAAGCCTTCGGGAGGATCGATCAATATCATCTTCGCCGAAGTGTCTATGCTAATCACTATCGAGTCAGCCAGCGGAATAAGATGTTCCCTACCCGCCTCGCTTTCAACTACGATCACATCCACGCCACCGGTTCGCAGCACCTCGCGAACGCTGCCAACCGACGTTCCACCTTCGATTTCAACCTGACAACCAGCCAGTTCCCAATCGTAAAACTCGTTCTCGGAAAGTGGGACTCGATCTGCTTCGGCCACGCCGAATTCATATCCTACGAGCCCCTGGGCTGCCTCAATGCTATCAACCCCCGCGAACTTCAAAACCATGCGATCGTTTTGAAACCAATAGCTCTCGAGGTCGAATGTTTTGAGTTCGCCATCGCCTCTCACGCCCTGCAACTGAGACACATTCTCAAATCGCTCAGGAAAATCCGTTAACACCTCGGCGACCAGTTCACCTGCCAGGCCGCGCGTTCTCACCGCCCGCGCGACAATGACTAGTCCGTGATCTTTCGAGGTCATTCCACTATTTCGAGGATGAAGCGTTGTCTCGCTTTTAAACCCCCGGCATGCGCGAGCGAGCGCAAGGCATTCACGGTTCGGCCCTGTCTGCCAATGATCTTTCCCATGTCGCTGGGGGCGACGCGGACCTCAATGAGAGTTGAGCCCTGATGATCTACTTCGCGCACTTCTACTGCGTCGACGTCGTCAACCAGCGCCTTCACGACCATTTCAATGGCTTCTCTCATTACCTTTGCGTCGAATCCTAGGCCTCGGGCTGTGACGCAGTCTCTTGCTTGCCACCAACCTTGATTAGCCTGCTCACAGTATCAGTAGGCTGTGCGCCTTTTGAAATCCAATAGCGCACGCGATCCATCTTCAACTTAACTTCGGCTGGCTCGCGCGTGGGATTGTAGGTACCCAGATTCTCGAGATAGGCACCGTCACGCTTCGACTGTTTTTCCTTCACCACAACACGATATGAAGGCTGTTTCTTGGCGCCGGTGCGCATTAATTTAATCGCTAACAAATCCTTACCTCCGTAAATTATCTTCGCTTTTTCTTTCGCTTCTTCTTATTCTTTTTCCGTGACGTCCCACCCAAACCCGGTAATGAAGACATCGACGGCAGGTCGTCACCGTTGCCTCCCATGTCACCCATATCAGGCATCCCGGTGAGGCGACGCATCATTTTCCCTTTTAGGCCACCGCCACCAAACATACCGGACCCAGACAGTTGCCTCATCATCTGCCTCATCTCGGTATACTGCTTGATGAGCTTGTTAACTTCTGAAACGGAAGTACCGGAACCTCGCGCAATTCTCCGACGCCGATTGGCATTCAGAATCTTGTGGTCCGTTCGCTCCTCGTGCGTCATCGAATCGATGATGGATTCGGTGCGCTTCAGCTCTTTCTCCATTTCCTTCGTCTGCTCTTCATCCATCTGCGGCATTCCGATACCGCCGAGGAGCTGATCCGGAAGGAGCTTCATAATCTTTGAGAAAGAACCAAGTTTCTTGACCTGGCGCAACTGCGAACGAAAATCGTCGAGCGTAAATTCGTTTTTCTGAAGCTTCAGTAATTGCTCTTCCGCTTCAGACTGATCGACTTTCGACTGAACCTCTTCAATGAGCGATAACACATCGCCCATGCCCAATATTCGTTGGGCTACCCGATCAGGGTAGAAAGGTTCAAGAGCGTCGTACTTCTCGCCTACGCCTACGAACTTAACCGGCTGGCCGGTAACCTGTTTGATAGATAGCGCCGCGCCCCCACGCGCGTCTCCGTCCATCTTGGTAAGCACGACTCCGGTAATCCCAATGCGCCGATGAAACTCTTCGGCCGAGCGAACCGCGTCCTGGCCGGTCATAGCATCCGCGACAAAAAGAATCTCGACTGGGTGCGTCTCACCCTTGATTCTCACCAGTTCGTCCATCAACTCTTCATCGATGTGAAGACGTCCGGCTGTATCAATGAGCAGGGTGTCGAAACCGGTCTGTTGTGCGTGCTTTACCGCACTCCGCACCAGGGTGAGCGGATCGTCCGTATCAGTTTGTTCAAAGATCTGCTGGCCCGTTGCTTTCGCAATAACCTTTAGCTGCTCTCGAGCTGCCGGCCTGTAAACGTCAACCGAAAGCAAAAGCGGCTTTCGATCCTGGTTTTTCGCCAGCCAGCGCGCAATTTTTCCCGTCGAAGTAGTCTTACCGGAGCCTTGCAGGCCCACAATCATGACTACATTCGGGGTTTGCTTAGTGAATACCAGCCTCGAAGACTGCCCACCCAGCAAATCGACCAGTTCATCAAAAACTATCTTGACGACCTGTTCGGAAGGCTTCAGCTCCTGCCAAACCTGCTGTCCCTCGGCCTTTTCCTTGACAGAGGCTATAAAGTCTTTTGCGACTTTAAAATTGACGTCGGCTTCCAACAGCGCGAGACGAATTTCGCGCAACGCCGCATCGACGTGCTCCTTCGTGAGCACGCCCTCGCCGCGCAGATTCTTCAGCGTCCTCTTTAACTTATCCGATAAGGACTCAAACATAGAGCACTAGGCGACAATTTCTGCCAGCGACGGAAACGGAGATGATAGCGGCCAGCCCGAAAGAGTGTCAAGGTAAGGTACCGCCCTTAATTGTTGATAATGTTGGGCCTGACAAGAGCTTGAGTACAGATCCGGGCCTTGAAAAACGAAAAGGAGACCAATTGATGAATCCAAAAGCGACTCCGCAATCGCTTTTTTCCACGAGGAATGCCCGGCTCCTGCGGCCCCTATTTCTTACGGGACTAATTCTATTAGTCCTCAGCGCCGCGACTGGACCAATTCCGTTTGCTCAGAACCAGACCGCCAGCCAAACCGCCTCCTCACTTAAATTTGAAACTGCGGCACCAGGTCTGGAATTCGCACAGGCTACACGTGGTTATTCGTCCAGTAATGTCGCCACAGGTCCATGGTTCATCAATGCCCTGCGAGTAGATCTCGACCGAGCGACCATCAAGATCGTGCGAGCCCTCGATGCAGGCCTCGGCCTCGAAACCGTGAGCTCGTTAGCAGCCAGGCATGGAGCTACAGCGGCAATTAACGGCGGCTACTTCAGAACTACAGGCACGTATCGCGGCGAGTCGCTGGGACTAGTGCTTCTGAATGGCAAGCTGATTAGTGAACCTCATAACGACCGCGCCGGCGTCGGCCTGATTGATAAGGGAAGCAGTACCGAAATCGTGTTTGGCCATCTCGGATATGAAAGCGAACTGTCTTTTGGAACGCGAAAGCACAAAGTTCATGGAGTTAACAGGGCTATTTCGAAGAATGAGCTCATCGTCTTTACTCCCGAGTTCCATCGCACCACCTTAACCAATGCCGATGGTATTGAATTGGTGGTACGCAAAAACAGAGTGGTCTCAATTTCGGATATGACGGGTAGCAGTGAAATACCGTCTGACGGTTTCGTGGTGTCGGCTGTAGGTGAAGCACGTGATTGGACCAAACGAAATGTGCGAAAAGGCTCCTTGGTTCGTTTTCGTTGGCGGTTGAGATCGCTTGAGTCGCAAACCGACGATACGAAGTGGACCAGGGCTCAAAATATTTTGGGGGCGGGACCTCAACTCATCAAGGCCGGCAAAATAGACATTACTGACAAACGTGAAAGGATGATTGAAGGCTTTGCTACAACTCGTCATCCTCGTACCGCCATCGCGCGTCTTGAGTCTGGAAAGCTTCTTTTGATCACGGTCGACGGCCGACAGCCTGGGGTCAGTGTGGGCATGTCTTTGCAGGAGCTGGCGGAGCTCCTGCGTGAACTTGGGGCGGTCGATGCAATTAACCTTGATGGCGGCGGCTCGACCACTATGGTGGTGCACCACACGATAGTTAACCGGCCGTCCGACCAGACAGGTGAGCGTCCAGTGAGCGATGCGATCCTCGTTTTTTCCAATCGGTTCGGAAAATAACCAAGGTGGACGGCCCATAGGTCGTATGTTAAATTCTCAACTGTTATTGGTACTTTCAACCATAGAGCGGCAAGTGGGAAAACGCCGCTTCACCCCTTTGCATTCCACAAAAGCAGTCAGGTAATGAAAAGTGTCCTGAATTGAACGTCTTAAGGGACTGAATGGCTAAGAACCCAGGTCTCGGGGGAACCTCCGAGCCAGAAGACACCACCAGTGGAAAAGGTGTGGTAGATCTCGCAGACGCCCGCGTGCGTCTGCGATCAAACACCCGTCCGTCCGCAAACCAGAATCTCCACCAGGAATTAGACGAAGTCCGATCGCTCCTCGATCAGGGATTGTCCGCCGAAGCAAAAGCACGGCTAACCTCGCTTATTGCTGCCGCCCAGAAGAATCCCATCATGCTCGCTCACGCCCGCTGTGCCTTATCGAAGGCCCTCGAAATGCAGGCGCAGTATCGCGATTCTTTAGCCGCTGTGGCGATGTACGAATCTCCCGAATCGCGAGCGCAACTCGATCAAGAGACTCTTCAGTCACTTAAAGTTCAAATTGGTCTGGCTTACAACTACAACGGCGATCATCCCAAAGCGATCTCGATCTTGAAGGGCGCGTTGAAAGAATTTTCAGAGGGTGAGTCGGAACACCAACTTGGCCCAATCTACGCTGCATTGGCGCGTGTCTATCGCAGTATCAGCGAATACCCGATAGCCCTCGACTATGCCCAACGAGCGCTCGAGCACTTTCGTCAGACCGGCGAGTGGCGCGGATTGGCAGAAGCCTATTTTGGTATGGGCATCGCGCAGATTCAGGAAGGCGACCATAACAGCGCGCTTGAAAATTTCGAACAAGCCCTAAAACTTACCGGTGATCATCCCGCCAGCTACATGCTCGGGAAGGTCTACGCCAACATGGCCGGGGCGTGCTGGTTTCTTAAACGCCCCCAGGAAGGGATTCGATACCTCGAGAAAGCCATCACCTATTATGAACGCACGGACCACAAGGCGAATGCGGCAGATGGTTACAACAACCTCGGTATTAACCTGATCCTGATCGGCCAGTGGGGTCGCGCCCAGGAAGCCCTCCAGCGAGCTTTGTCTCTCGCTTCGGAAGCTGACGAACGCTCACAGAAAGTCCCGATGATTCTCGACTCGTTGGGCGAGCTGTTGATGTTGCGCGGCGAACTCGATGAAGCCAAAGAATATCTTTTGCGCGCCGTTTCGCTAGCAAATGAAAACGGAAACAAATGGTATGCGTGTCAGGCGTTAAGAACACTCGCTCGTTGTTACCTGGCTATGGAGGACCATTCGAAGGCCCTGACTCAGGCCCAGGAAGCAATGGGGCTGGCTGAAGTCATCGGCGATCGCCAGGCAATTTGCGAGTCGCGATTGATCCTTGCAGAAGCTCATCTACGAAACAACGAGATCGACAAGTGCTCAGAGCACCTCGAGAAGTTGACGGATGAAACGACTGAGTCCACTAACGACCTGGGTTTCACTGGTGAGTCTCATCGAATCTTCGGGATGCTGGCTCTGCATCAATCAGACTTTTCTTCTGCGGCACAACATTTTGGCAGCAGCGTGTCCATCTTCGACATGCTCGGTGATCGTTATCGAGCCGCGCGTGCTCATTGTGAACTTGGCCGCGCCTACGCGCCGAGCCAGTCCGGTCGTGCTATCGAACACCTGACCCGTGCGATCAACGCCTTCCGCGAATTGGGAGCCAAGCTCGATCAAACTCGGGCGGAATCAGTTCTGGTTAACCTGGATCGATCAGCGCCGGAAAGAAGTGAAGAACAATCTGCGCTGACGCAGTTGCTTACGCTGCGACTCGCCGAGGCCGTTGCCTCGCGAGAACTCTTATTGCGCGAACTCGCAGCGATCATGCGCCAGGAAACGAATGCCAAGAGAGTTCTAATTACCGAGCCCGGTGAAAACTCGCGATTTCGAGTGGTTATTGCACACGGTTGTACGCCGGCTGAAGGCGCAGAGATTGCCAATCAGCTCGATGATATGAACGACGATGAGATGCAGGCTTATGCAAGCAAAGGCGACGCGGCCCTTATTCAGCTGCGACCGTCTAATGCGCCGGGCGCAATTCTTTATATCTCACCGGCTAACCGCGCCAAGCTTCCCGGCGGACTTTCGCTGGATCCGCTGACGCGGATCGCTGAACTGGGGATGGACGTTTGCGCGCTTCGGGCGGGCACTCAAAAGGGCTCTCGGGTACAGCAACCCGATGAGTTGGCCGGCGCGAGCCTGATGCCCGGCTTCATCCACTCCAGTCCGGCTATGACGAAATTGGTCGAAGAGGTCCACAAGATCAGATCGTCGGATGTGACTGTCTTGGTTACAGGAGAGTCGGGCACCGGTAAGGAATTGGTAGCCCGGGCCATTCACGCTCTGTCTTCGCGTCGTTCAAAAGTTTTCGTCCCGTTTAATTGTACCGCAGTGCCGAAGGAACTTTCTGAGGGCTACCTCTTTGGATATCGGCGCGGCGCGTTTACTGGCGCGGTCACTGACTCGGCTGGCGTTATTCGCACAGCTGCCGGCGGCACGCTCTTCCTCGACGAAATCGGCGACTTGCCTTTGGATCTTCAGCCAAAGCTGCTGCGCTTTCTGCAGGAAGGCGAGATTCAACCGCTGGGTGAACAGCGTCCCAGCAAAGTAGACGTGCGCATCATTGCGGCAACTAACACTGATTTAGAAGAGATGGTGAGCGATGGGCGTTTCCGCGAAGATCTTTACTACCGGCTAAATGTTATTCGCTTGCGCGTCCCGCCGCTAAGAGAGCGGCGCTCAGAGATACCGACCATCGTCAACTATTACATCAATCACTACTCGGCGAAGTTCGGACGCAAGGACATTCAGATTACTCCGCAGGCGGTTGATTTGTTGATGGTTAGCGACTGGCCCGGCAACGTTCGCCAGCTCTGTAATGAGGTTCAGCGAGTCGTGGCCCGCGCCGAGGACTCCACCGTTATCAGCCCAGATCATCTTTCGCCTGAACTGAAACGAACTTCCGCACCTACGACCCCGAGTTCAGCGGTATCAACATTGAACTCAATGCCGTCCAGTGCCTTGCAAAATGTAACTCTGGCTGATGCTTTGGCGGATGTTGAGCGACGAATGATAGCGGATGCACTTCGTAAGCATGGCGGCAATATATCGCGTGCGGCCCGTGAACTGGGGCTCACCCGTCGCGGGTTGTACCTCAAGCTCGAACGCTACCAACTAAGCGCCACCGGCTGAACCACGATCGGTCCCGCCTCTTTCTCCCAAGCCTTTTCAGGTGAGGAATCAATTCCCAGTAGCTTTGTGCGCCTCGGCCGACTTGCCGTTTGTTTTTTCCTCTTCGACGATGACGCCATCAAACAAATGCACAATCCGATCAGCATGCTGAGCATAGCGCGCGTCGTGAGTCACCATGCAGATCGTTGATCCGCCTCGGTGCAGTTCACGCAATAACTCCATCACCGCTTCGCCGTTTGTAGAGTCCAAATTTCCGGTCGGCTCATCCGCCAGCAGGATACTCGGTTGTCCTCCAACTGCGCGGGCTACGGCTACGCGCTGCTGCTGACCGCCCGAAAGTTGGCTGGGCAGGTGTTTAGCGCGGTGCCCCATGCCGACCCGCTCGAGGGCTTCAGTAACTTTCTGTTTCCTGTCGGCGGAGCTCATTCCGCGGTAGGTAAGCGGCAGCTCTACATTCTCATAAACAGTAAGGTCACCGATTAGATTGAAGCTCTGGAAAATAAACCCGACTTCGCGATTGCGAATCCGCGCGCGCTCAGACAACGAGAGATTTGCCACCGGAGTGTTGTTCAATACGTATTCGCCGTCGCTGGGCGTGTCCAACAAACCGAGAATTGATAACAGGGTTGATTTGCCGCAGCCCGATGGTCCAGCGATCGAAACATACTCGCCCTTTTGAATGTCGAGTTGAATTCCTGAAAGCGCATGAGTCTCCACCTCATCGGTGTAGAAAACCTTTTTCACATCAGTAAGGTGAATCAGTGGATCGGATGAACTCATCTTTCTCTCCTTCGAAATTTTCGATGCCGGTTAACTCAACGCACTCTGATGCGAGTGTAGCTATCGAGTGAAGAGGTGTCTGACAGAATCACTTTATCGCCTTCAGCCAACCCATTAACGATCTCGATAGTGCTTACCGAACTACGTCCCAGCGTAACCTGCGTTCGCACCGCCTCCTGGCCATCTGGATTCAGGCGAAAAAGTCCAACCGTTTGTTGCCCTTGTCCAAACGCGGGACGGCCCACGTACAAGACGTTGCTCAGCCGCTCCAACTCGATGGTGCCATCAACACTAAGGTCTGGCCGCGCACTTGATGGAAGTGGGCCGGTTAACGCGACGTCCACGATGAAAGTGCCTTCTCTTGCAGCCGGATCAATCCGCAATACCGTTCCCTGAATGATTCCATTTCGCGTGTCAACGGCGACTACCTGGCCCAGCTTTACATCTTTGATCTGCGTTTCAGCAATTTTTAGTTCTGCTTTTAGCGAGGCTGGATCGGCGACACGCGCGATGTTGAAACCGGGTGTGACTTGCTGGCCCACCTGCACAGAAACTTCCTGCAAGACACCGCTGGTTCCCGCTCGCACCTTCAATCCAGTTGCCTGTTCTCTTTTCAACTTGGCGAGCACGCGCAGCTGCTGAATACGAGACTGCTGCGCGGCAATCTGAGCCTTTACCGACTTTCCGCCCATTGCCAGTCGCTGCTGCTCTACTTTCAGACGGTTGTTGAGATTGGCAACGTTCATGCGTGAAATCTTGAGCAGAATCTCGGGCACCAAACCCTGTTTGCCTAACACTTCGTCGGTGTCGAGCTGCAGCTTGGCCTGACTGTATTCAGCGGTGATGGTGGCAATGTTTGATTGCTGCGTCATCGACTCGCTTTCCAGACGAGTGCGTAAACTCTCAGCGTCAGCTTCAGCCGCCTTCACCTGGAACTCCGCATCGGTTGCTTCCTGCTCCATCTTCGGGTTGGACAGTTCGGCAATCACCGTGTCGTAACCAACAACCACTCCCGCCTGGACCGGAATTTTTTCTACGCGGCCATCTGCCGGAGCAGGAACCCAACGAACCAACTGTGGGACCAGCGTTCCAATACCTCGGACCTCACGCACCATCTGGCCGCGCTTAACTGTGTCAATCACCGCAGTGGAACGATCGAGGGTTGGTGCCGCAGGTTTAAGTTTGGACAGGCCAAAAGTAATTCCCGCAATCGCCGCCAGACCTACGACGATCAGCGCCACAGTGGGAGCGCGTTTCTTCAGTTTGGACTTAGGAGGACGCTTGATATCCATTACTTCTTAATCCGCCCTACTACTCATATCTCACTGCAATCATCGGATCAACTTTGGTCGCGCGCAATGCGGGAATGCAACAAGCCAACAGCACCACCAACAGTAGTAATATCGAAATCGCTGCAAATGTCACCGGGTCCGTAGCTGTCACACCATAGAGTTGACTGGTCAAAACACGGGTCAGCGCAAACGAAGCAATCAGACCAATGACGAGTCCCGCAATGCCTAAGGCCATCCCCTGCATGACGATTAGTTTCAAAACGTCCATCGGTCTCGCACCAAGCGCCATTCGTATGCCAATCTCATGTGTTCGTTGAGTCACTGAGTAAGACATCACGCCGTAGATCCCGATCGAGGCCAGAATAAGCGCGAGGGCCGCAAAGATAGCCAGCAATAACGCATAGACACGAGGCTGGGCCACCGACTTGCCGATTATCTCGTCCATGAACTTCAAGTTTGAAACTGGTAGGTCATTATCAATCGCTGAAACCTCTCGTCGAACGGCACCGGCAAATGTCTTAGGATCCGATGTGGTTCTGGCAACCAAAGTCAGATTCAATCCAGGGTTCTGCTGATAAGCAAGATACAGTTCGGGCTGAGATGCTACCTGTAACGAAGTGTGGCTAACCGAGCCCACAACGCCAACGACAGTGATCCAGGGATTCTCTGGCCTTCCGCGCTTGAGTCGTTTTCCCAGGGCTTCCTCGTTCGGCCAGAACCTACGCGCGGCTGTTTCATTGATGACCGCGACCAGCGGAGTATTTAAGTTGTCATTGTCAGAGAAACTGCGCCCCTTCCGCAGTGGGATTCCCATCGACTCGAAATAGTTTGAACTCACATTCCGAAGAAAGACCCGCGGTCTTTCAGCGGCTCCCAACGGCGGCTGGCCCTCAATCGTCACCCCGATATTGAACTCATTACCGCTAAACGGAAGATTGTCGACTGTTCCGACTGATTGAACGCCCGGCACCTGGGCCACGCGTTGGACCAGTTGTTGCTGAAAAATCGCCTGCCGTTCCTTGTCCGCATATTTCCCTTCCGGCAACTGCATCTCGAGGGTGATCAGGTTCTCAGAATTAAAGCCGGGGTTAACATCCTGCAAACGTAAGAAGCTCTTGATCATTAGGCCCGACGCAATCAACAACACGAGGGCTAGCGCAACTTCAGCGATCACCAATAGGCTTCGCAGTCGATTCTGCTTTGAACCTCCGGAGTTTCCTCGGCCACCCTCTTTTAGAGTTTCATTCAGATCCAACCTTGAAGCTTGTAGTGCAGGAGCCAGACCAAAGAGGAACGAGGTTAACAACGAAAGCAAAAGAGTGAACGCGAGCACTTGCCAATCGATACCGATGTTATCCGGAATCGAAACGTTCGCAGGACTGAAAATCACTAATTGCCTAAGTAGCAGGATCGCCAGCAGTGATCCCAACAACCCCCCAGCCAAACCCAGCAGCATTCCCTCCGTTAACAGTTGGCGCACGATCCGAAAACGAGTGGCGCCCAGAGCCGTTCGAATCGCTACTTCTTTTTGCCGTCCAGATGCTTTGGCCAAAAGCAAGTTTGCAACGTTTGCGCAGGCGATTAGCAGAACGCACCCCACCGCCGCGAAGAGAACGATCAATGCCAGCCGAATATCGCCGGTGATCTGCTGACGCAGCGGCACGACATCAACCTGCATGTCTCCGTCAACAGCCGGATACTCTTTCTGCAGTCGATTGGCTATGAGGTTCATATCTGACTGGGCAGCCTCGTGAGTGACTCCAGGCTTTAGCCGTCCAATCATGAAGAGCGTGCGAATGTCGCGAAGCATGGGGACGGCATCGGTAGTGATGGGAACCCAAAGATCCGCCTTTGGCATTGCGTATTGAGACGAAGCCACGGTCGCGGAAAATGCGGGAGGAAACTTGAAATCCGGTGGCATGATGCCAACCACCGTGTAACTGTTTCCATTGAGCGCAACGTTCTGGCCTACGATGTTTGGGTCCGCTCCGAAGCTTCGTTGCCAAAGATGGTTGCTTAAAATGAGTACACGGCTCGCTTGCGGCTGGTCCTCGCCGGCAACAAACAGCCTTCCTCGCGCAGGTGAAATGCCGATCAGTGATAACAGCGACGCGCTGACTCGAATCCCGATTACTCGTTCCGGTTGCTCGCCACCGGTGAGATTGAAGTAGCTATCTGAAAACGCCCCGAGGTCCTGAAGCGACTTATTATCGGTTCGGAGATCGATAAAGTTTGGGAGTGAAGTGGGAATTTGTCCGAAACCGCGCCTAGCGCTCTTTTCCCAAACCATCACGAGTTGGTCCGGATTATTGTAATTAATCGGATGGAGCAGGATGGCGTTTACTACGCTGAAGATGGCCGTATTGGCTCCAACACCAAGAGCCAATGCGAGCACAGCGATGGCGATGAAGCCAGGGTTCTTGCGCATGACCCTGAGGCCGTAACGTATGTCTTGCCAGAACATTATTCTCGCCCCTTACAGACTCGTAGGAGTGCGTAACCTGTCAACCAATTCATGATACGTAACGAAATGGTGAATGAGAGTTTGATAATTTGAACAGGGGTCAGGTTAGCTGTCAACCATAACGTTCCTAAGCAAGGTCATACCGCCTTGCCGAAGAATTTTCATCTGCTGAAATATGCGCGCGCAGTAGATCGAAATAGACGATGGCTGGAGAATTCCAGGACGAGGATGGAGTTGCTTAGGAGAAGAAGTTGAGTGGGCGATCGATTCTTACTGCTAAAACGTCAATCGGGGAAAACGACTCTCGTCGCTTTCCCCGAACCAGACGTTTTTAGTGCTTCGACCAATTCCAGGCGCTTCACAGGGCTACTAGACGGGAGGGCGAAGGTGGGGGAGGACTTTCCCTTAGTCAGCCAACATGATGCCCTTGCAAACGTCTGACAACATGATTCCTTTGCAAACATCCGCGAGCATGATGCCCTTGCAAACGTCCGAGACCATGATTCCTTTACAAACGTCCGCGAGCATAATTCCACGGCAAACATCAGCTAACATGATTCCGCGATTTTCGGTTGAGGTTGTCATTGTAGTTTCTCCTGGAAGTCGAACAGTTACTTGTCTTAGTCGCCTCGATTAAGCTTTTCTCTTTCAAGCCGACTGTTTTCAATTAAGCGATTCGGTCTTCCTATTATCAACCGTTGTGCCATTGAACCCTTGAACCTAGCAGCGCCCGCAAGTCGTATTTCCGCAATAAGTTACAGACCTCATTTTTTTGGATGCCTCTTTTGAAGGCGACTAGCGTCAATTGGTTACTAGATATACAGTGGTGGGCCGATCCACGCAGAATCAAGCTGTATTAAGACATTCAGCTAACAAAATGGGCGCGTTTGAACTCTTTGTCTCACAGTGTATACGGCAGTAACAGGTGGTTACGAAGTATCCACTCCAATAGCTTTGCCTCAAAAGTGTTTGCGACCTGTGAGCGTTCGGCTTCGCCGCATAGCCCCTCAAAGTGAATAGCCGAGATTGCGGCGGGCAGAGCCCCGCCTCACATCCGCGGCAAAACCGAGGCAAGCATCACTCTGTTTTTAGTTGCTAAGGATGAGTGCTCTTCCTGAAGAGCCAAAGGCGCAAATCGCGAGTGCGACGAGCAACAACAGGCCGGTGACGATAAACATGAACGAGACGCTAATCTGAGTAAGCGCGCCGGTGAGCATGTAGGAAAGTGGCGTGAGGCCATAAGCGCTGAGCATAACCACGCTGATCACTCTTCCCCGCAAATGAGGATCGGATTTCGATTGCAGCCAACTTGCCATCAAAACTTGTGTATATCCCGCGATTATTCCCATGATAGCCATCAGCGCGCACGCCCAAAACACGTTGGGTACCACGCCCAGCAATGTCAGCCCGAAACCGAGTCCGGTCGTTAGCCACAAAATAGTTTTGCCGAAGCTGAACCTTGCATGTGTAGCCCCGACAACAAGCGTTCCAACCAAAAGACCTCCGCCAAGTGATGATAAAAGCGCACCGAAAGCCACGGCTTGTCCAGCAAACTTGACGTTAGCCAGCGATGCCAGCCCAACTGTGAACGGACCCGCAAACGCAAATTCCACGACTGCTGTAATTGTCAGCAAAGCCCGGAGCGTGGGCTCATAGTAGGTGTATCGCAAACCCTCGCCGATAGAACTCAGCAGGTGTTTGCGACGCGAATCAGCCCTTGCCGCGATTTGCTCCGGCGATGCTTCGGATGAAGACTGACGACGCATCAGCAGGAGACAAAGTGCCACAAAAAGGAAGCTGGCTGTATCGAAGGCGAAGGCGGCCCCGGTGCCAACTACAGAAATAAAGATTCCGGCCAACGACGGGCCCAGAAACATGGCTAGCAGGGAGCTTGTGTTGAGAAGTGAGTTACCAACAACCAGGCGTTCTTTTGGAATAACTCCCGGAATAAACGCTTTGAGCGCGGGCAGGAAAAAGGCGTCTGCCATGCCAAACACAGCAACGATAATGAACAAGTGCCAAATGCGAATGCGATCAACAAGGACAAGTGCAGTGAGAGTGCCGCAAACCACCGCCCGAACGAGGCTCGAAGCAATCATCATCTTGCGCTGGGAAACCATGTCGCTGATCGCCCCGCCAACAAGTTGAAATGCTACGCGCATCGCCGTGGCAGTCATTAAGATACTTCCGAGTGCCAGGCTCGAACCGGTCAAATGCAGTACTAGCCACGGTAACGCGACCAGATAGAATTGATCACCGAGAATCGAAACGCTTTGACCCAGCCAAAGCAAACGGAAGTCGCGTCTGGCAAGCATTTGCCAGGCTGTAAAGCGTTTCGCGAAGTTGCTAATAGATCGTTTGGGAGGAACGTCTGTCATCAATGAGGCGGCCTTAAGTTAATTTCTGGCAGATCTTGTTCTCAAATTTAATAACTCCTTGATGAAACGGGCTGGAAAACAAAGATCAAAACGCGCTGAGTGATCGCTAACCATGCAGGTTTAGGCCGTGCGACCCTTGACGCGATCAGGTTTTCGAGCCTCTCGCTCTATGGCAAGTACCATGCCCATAATGAAGTAGAGAACCATCACAACTTCTGAATCACCCCAGTTGTAATGAACGATGCCGGATACAAAAAACCCTGCCAGGCCGCCAAGTGCGCCCAACAATATCCCCCGCTCCATCCAGCCAATGTTTGAACCCGCGCTGCGCAGTAAACGCCAAAGGCTCCGAGCGTAAGCAGCCAGAAAGGTCAACCACAAACAAAGAGCGGGAATACCTCTCTCAAGAGCGATCTGCAAAAAATTGGAGTGCATGTGACCCATCGGGATGCGGCCGCCGTCAAACAATCCCCACGCCCGCCAGTGTCCCTTGATTGAATCCATGCCCACTCCAAGCAGCAGATGCCGCGGATTGCTTACCAGCAACTTGAAACCGCCACGCCAAACTGTTTCCCGCCAAGTGGTTGAGGCATCCTGCCGGTCGAAGAAACCAACATTTCGTTTTAGTTGGAGGAGATAGAGCCCTCCGAATATCAACGGCACTGCGAAAGCACCGATCAATAACAAGGTTCGCCGGCGAATCGTTAATGCCAGAATGATCAAGGAGGAAACCAAACATCCTAACCAGACCGCCCTGGTAACCGTCATGAGGAGTGAGAATCCCAGACCTACCACTGCGGTTAACAAGAGAATTGCGGTCCAATCTCGCTTTTTCGGGGCGCTCACAAAAAGGCCGAGCGTCAACGCGAGCACGAGCTGCAAAACCTCAGCGTAGGTTACGTAGTGACCGAAGAATCCGGACGCGCGCCAATCGCGTCCGCGCGACCAGTTGGTGAACCCCAGTTGTTCAAGTGCAGTGTTGCTGGGCAAGAGATCGCCGCGCGGGATCTCAAAGGTCGGTTCCCATTCGACTCGATAAATTTTGACAGCGGCAGGAAGCTGGCTCGGTCGAGAAAGGCCGTTAACAATGTCTTGAGGTTCATGAAGTTTTTCCCCATCCAAAGTCTGAAGCGTATCGCCATTTCTTAGCCCGGCCTTATACAGCACACTGTTCTCGGTCAAACCATCGATCTTGACTCCCCTTCCCAACAGTCGCTCACTCGCTGTGAATAGAACATTGATCATGCAGGAACTAATGAGGGTGACAGCAAGCAGTCTAACCAGCCGCATCGACCGGACGTTTTGGACAACCAAGTAAATTATGGTGAAGAGGCTGGCAGCACGCATTTTTCCGATTGAGATCATTGGAGAATAAGAGAAGACCGCCGAGAGTCCGCTGAGGATAAAGAAGCCCAACACAAAATAGTCGATTGGGGTTCGCTCGATAACAGGGCGTGGACGAATCGCAAACCGCGATATCCATAGTGCCATGCCCAGCAACCATGAAGACTGCGCGCCCGCGATCGAATGAGGAGCAGCCACTGCGAACAAGAACAAACAGGCGATGATGGCGCCATCAAGTATCTTGGCGCTCAAGCCCTTTTCGTCAGGTGCTGGCATCAATGCAGTTTCACTCGTCTCGTTTTTTCTATTAACGCACTACTTTGGTCTCGATGAAGTAAACTCTAGAATGTCTTTGACGTCTAGCTATTATTTTGAAGGCTACATGCCTTGCAAGTTGCGTTGTAAAAGAGGAAAGAATGATTGTGATGGTTCGCCTTATCGTTCTTGGATTGCTTTTGCTAGTGGCCACGAATAACTGTTTGGCCCAAACGCCTTCGCCTCTGGCAGATCGTGTCAAAGCAATTCAAGACAATCCAAAAGTAAAAGCAGCGAACGATTACATCGATAGGGAACGGGCCTCGATACTGCGGGAATGGGTCGAGATTACTGAGATAAATGCGCCATCCGGCCATGAACAGGCACGGGCCAGGCATTTGGAAAAACTGTTGCGAGGTTATCTGGACAATGTCTATTACGACGCTGTCGGAAATCTAATCGCCGTAAGAAAAGGAACGGGTGGTGGACCAGTCGTCGTGTTTGATGCGCATCTGGATACCGTTTTCCAACCGGGGCTCAAGATCAAGGCTACTGTTCGCGAAGGCAGAGTTCACGCGCCGGGCGTAGGCGACGACACGCGCAACATCGAAGCTCTGCTGGCAACTATTCGGGCCCTCAAAGCGGCAGACATTAAGACCAAAGGCGATCTCATCTTTGTTTTCACGGTCGAAGAAGAAACAACTTTCAAAGGCGTCAGGCAATTCATCAAAGATAACAAGCACAAGATCAATCACTACATCGCCCTTGACGGCGGTTATGAAGGTTTCACTTACGCCGGCATCGGGATCAATTGGTATCGGCATCACTTTATTGGCCCCGGCGGGCACACTCGCTCTCGAACTCCTCCTTACTCTGCAAGTCTGCCAATGGCCCGCGCGATCGCCCGGATCTATGAGCTCAAAATTCCTACCAGTCCTTCGTCTAATCTGAATATTGGGATGATGGGCGGGTCTGAAGTTGTGAACGCCAAAGCATCCGACGCGTGGTTCACATTGGACCTGCGTTCAACCAGCAACGAAGTGATTGCTGACCTTGAGCGGAAGATTGCCTTGATTCTGCAAGAGGAAGCAAAGCGAGTGGATATGACGATCAAGACCGACGTGATCTCGACCTCACGCGCGGCAGTTATCCCCGGTCATCGCGATTCGGAAATCGTAAAGATCGCTGAAGCGGTCCATCGTGCGTTGGGTTTCGATCCGCCGATCACAAATACCGGATCAAATAATTCTAGCGTGGCGTTGCTCGAGGGGGTCTCTTCGATCTCGACCGGAGCTGGGCCGTGTGCCGATTCGCATGCGCTTACTGAGAGTTGTGAGATCGAACCACTCTACAGAGGGATCAAGAAGATACTTTTACTGGAACTCGCACTAGTTGGAATTGAATGACTAGGTAACATTTGTAGGGTCGGCACTCCGTGGCCAACCCTCTTGGAAATAAAGACTCCATGAATAACCAAGGGGTGGCCACGGAGGCCACCCCTACAATCTGCCAGCCGATCGCTAAACGGTTTACACGGTTAAGCGATAGTGATTTCAGGTGTCAGATAGACGTCCTGAATCGCATTCAGGAGCTCGATCCCTTCACTCATCGGACGTTGAAATGCTTTTCTTCCTGAGATCAAACCGGTCCCGCCACCTCGCTTATTGATAACAGCCGTGCGCACAGCTTCAGCCAGGTCGCTTGCGCCTTTCGACTCTCCACCGGAATTGATCAATCCCGCTCGACCCATGTAGCAGTTTGCCACCTGGTAACGAACCAGATCGATCGGGCTCTCAGATGACAGTTTGTCGTAAACGATCTTGCTGGTTTTGCCATACGACTTGCCAAGTTCTTTTTCGACCACTGTGTAACCAGCGTTTCGTTCGGGTAGCTTTTGCTTAATGATATCGGCCTGAATGGTCACCCCGAGATGGTTTGCCTGCCCGGTCAAGTCCGCGGCCGCATGCATGTCGCCTTCGGCAGTTTTGAATTTTGAATTCCGCAGGTAGCACCAGAGGATGCAGGCCATTCCCAGTTCATGTGCGTGAGCGAAAGCCTCGCTGATTTCGGTGATCTGCCGCGTCGACTCGTCAGAACCAAAGTAAATAGTCGCGCCGACAGCAACTGCGCCCATATCGTGGGCTTCCTTCACAGTGCCAAACAAAACCTGATCAAACTTATTCGGCAGCGTCAACAATTCGTTGTGATTGATCTTCACGATGAAAGGAATTTTGTGCGCATATTTACGAGCTACCGTGCCCAATACGCCAAAGGTTGACGCCACAGCGTTGCAGCCGCCTTCAATAGCGAGCTTCACGATGTTGTCGGGATCGAAATATTGAGGGTTAGGAGCAAAAGAAGCCCCAGCGGAGTGTTCAATCCCCTGGTCCACGGGCAGGATTGAAAGGTATCCGGTTCCCGCAAGTCGCCCGTTATCAAAAAGGGACTGAAGCGAACGCAACACCGCCGGCGACCGGTCCGAAATCGCCCATACGCGGTCGATAAAATCAGGTCCGGGCAGGTTCAGTTGCTCTTTTGGGATCCCCGAAGACTTGTGGTCGAGCAGCGCTCGGGCATTCTCACCCAGCAGTTCTTCGATTCGATCAATGGGGGTTGTAGCTCGCTTGAGTTCGGTAGCCATTTCTTCATCCTCCTGGATGCGGGCGAAGGGAATTTGCTGTTATTTACTAGCGAATGGCCGCAGATTGTATCATAGCGAGCAGTTTTGGCGACTTACCCCAGGATCTAAGCCTTTCCTAACCACCGCTTCAAATCAAGCAACGAATTAGGGCAAATATGCTTCTTAGGGCTTCGTGTTCAACTTGCGGGCTTTCTGGCTGCTGATTTAGAATCCTGCCCGCGCTAGTCCTCAGGTCTGTCGCCGAATGATTTAGCTCCACGCGAATCGATTGTCGAAGGTTCCTGCCCGAATAATCCAGTTACTGTGAAAGGTGTTTTATGAAGTTTCCTCGCATAGCCTCGCTCCTGGCTCTAGGTGTGTTCTTAATCATTCCCTCGTCTGCTTTCGCATTCGGTGAGGACTGGCGGCCGATTGATCCAGCGGATCAAGCGTTGAAAGCGCCCGTTGTCGAAAAAGAAGCCGATGCTGAAGCGATTCTTTGGGAAGTGAAGGTTTCTGACGTGGTTGAAGGCGGTACCATCCGTACTGTACTCACTCACTACGTCAAAATAAAAATCTTCACTGAGCGCGGACGCGAATCGCAAAGCAAAGTCGACATACCTTTCTTGAACAACTGGAGTATTAAGGACATTGCCGCGCGGACGATCAAGCCAGACGGGACGATTACCGAAGTCAAGAAGGAAGATATTCTCGAGCGAGTGATCGTGAAGGAGGGGAATCGCCGGCTAAAGGCCAAGTCTTTCGCGATGCCGGGTGTCGAACCGGGTTCAATCATTGAGTATCGCTGGAGAGAGGTGCGAAACGACAGTCTGGCTTTCTACCTTCGGCTTAATTTCCAACGCGATGTGCCCGTTCAAGCCGTCCGCTACTACGTTAAGCCCCTTTCACTTCCGGGCTTCACCTATGGAATGAGGGTTAAAACATTCCATGCCAACTCAACTCCATTCGCTAAGGACAAAGACGGCTTTTACAGTACCGTCATGTACAACGTCCCCGCATTTCGCGAAGAGCCGCGCATGCCACCTGAGAGTTCGGTGCGACCGTGGATGCTGGTTTACTACTCAGAAGACACCCAGCTAACGGGCGACAAGTTTTGGAAGGACTTTGGGAAGAAGGCTTACGAGAACAATAAGTCGCGAATGAAAGTTAGCGATGAGGTAAAGCAGGCGGTTGTGACGGCGATTGGTGATGCCACTGATCCGGAACAAAAGATTCAGAGACTATTTGAGTTTTGCCGTTCAAAAATCAAGAACGTAAACGACGATGCTTCAGGCTTGACCGCCGAGGAACGGTCAAAACTGAAAGAAAACAAGTCTCCGGCAGACACTCTCAAACGGGCGATGGGAACGGGCACTGATATCGACATGCTCTTTGGAGCGATGGCAATTGCCGCGGGTTTCGACGCACGCATCATCAATCTTGCAGATCGCAGTGACGTCTTTTTCGACAAGAACTTCCCTGACGACTACTTTATTCAAACATTTGACATCGCCGTAAAGATTGGAGACGAGTGGAGATTCTACGATCCCGCCTCTACCCATGTGCCCTTCGGAATGTTGCGCTGGCAGGAAGAAAGTCAAGATGCCTTGCTATCAGATCCAAAGGAACCTGTCTGGGTGAAGACACCTCTTTCGTCACCTGAAAAGTCGAAGCAAAAACGAACCGCTAGATTACGTCTTAATGAAGACGGCTCAATCGAAGGCGACGTGAAAGTAGAATATTTTGGTCATCTCGCAGTGGATAAGAAGGAGTGGGACGACGACGACACGCCCGATCAGCGGGAAGAAACCCTGCGCGACAGCGTAAAGTCGCGCATGAGTACGGCGGAAATCAGCAAGATCAGTATTGAGAATGTCTCTGACCCATTGAAGCCTTACGTCTACACATATCACATCAAGGTTCCCGGTTACGCTCAACGAACGGGCAAGCGACTCTTCATTCAGCCGGCGTTCTTTCAGTTTAATTTGCGACCTCAATTCACGACCAGTTCACGCCAGCATCCGATCTATTTCAACTATCCATGGTCTGAAGAAGACGAGGTTGTGATCGACTTGCCGCCGGGGTTTGCACTTGATAGCCCTGAGTCACCAGCGCCTTTCGCGTCAATGCCGATTAGCGCTTATAAACCGAGTGCCGCCATCACGGCTGACGGAAAGACCCTCATCTACAAACGAGCGTTTTTCTTTGGTGGTGATGGGAACATCCTGTTTCCGTCAGATTCTTACCAAACGTTAAAGTCGTATTTCGATGAGTTACATAAACAGGACAGCCACGTGATCACACTCAAACAAAGTGCGGCAACCGTTTCCAGGTAGTTACTCAACCCGGTTTTACAAAAGGGCAAATCAAAATGCGTAACATGGTTTTTCTCGCTGGCCTCCTCATCACGATGAGCGTCTCACCCTCGTTCGCTGCTCCCGCCGATGAAGCACCGGCCTGGTTGCAAGCTGCTGCGGCAGTTAAGACACCAACTTTCGATAAGGAAGTTACGGCGGTGGTACTTCGCAAGGAACAGGCAGTAACTTTGAGTAACGATGGACGGATCACTACGACTACAACTTTCGCGGTCAGGATTTTGACGCGTGAAGGTCGCAGGTACGCCCAGGCCAACGAGCTTTATCTTACGAAGACTGGCAAGGTTCGAGAGATGGCGGCGTGGATGATTCGGATAAACGGTTCGGTCAAGAAATACGGCAAAGACGCGACGGCGGATGTTATTTCTGATCCGAACGATATCTATGATGAGTATCGCGTCAAATCAATCGATGCTCGCGATGACGCCGAGGCCGGCGTTGTATTTGGTTATCAATCCGTCAGTGAAGAGATGCCGCTCTTCAACCAGGACGTTTGGAACTTCCAGAATCTACTGCCCACCGTTGTTTCGCGTTACACCTTGACTCTACCTACTGGCTGGAAGGCCACAAGTGTGATCTTCAACCACGCCAACGTGGCGCCTTCGTTGAGTGGATCAACTTACGTTTGGGAACTACGGGATCTGCCTCCGATCAAACGTGAGGAGGCGAGTCCAACCATGCGCAATCTTGCGCCGCAGCTAGCTATCAACTACTTCCCCGCTGAAAGTGGAAGCTCTGGTCATAAGGCATTTGAAAGCTGGGCCCAGGTTTCGCGTTGGGGAACCGACTTGCATGATCCTCAGGCCACTGCAGATGAAACGGTGACTGCCAAGGCCCGAGCCCTGACCGCCAATTCAAAAACCGAGTTCGACAAGATCAAAGCGATCGGAAGATTCGTGCAGAGCCTGCAATACATCTCGATCGATATCGGTGTCGGCAGAGGAAATGGATACCGGCCGCATGCAGCTTCCCAGGTTCTCGCCAAAGCCTATGGCGACTGCAAAGACAAAGCCAACTTGATGCGGGCTATGCTCAAGACTCTGGGCATAACCGCATACCCTGTTTTCATCTATTCTGGCGATGCCACCCTCGTGCGGGAAGAATGGCCATCACCAACACAATTTAATCACTGCATCATCGCCGTTAAAGTTGGAGATGAAACCCAGGCGCCGACTGTAATCCAGCATCCAACTCTCGGGCGCATTTTGATTTTTGATGCGACTGATGAAAGCACTGCGGTTGGAGATTTACCCGATCACGAACAGGGCAGCTTTGCCCTCGTCGTCGCAGGAGACGCGGGCTCGCTGATGCGCATGCCAACGCTCGCTCCAGGATTAAGTCAGCTCGATCGCGAGACCGACGTAGTGCTTGCTTCCGACGGTTCGATCACAGCGATGGTGAAGGAGAGATCGATTGGCCAAACCGCGGTTAACGAGCGGCGCGCTTTCCGCCACCTCTCGAGCTCCGAATACAAAGGCATGATCGAGAATTGGGTAACGCAAGGTGCATCCGGCGCCAAGGTCTCCAAACTTCTTCCCACTGACGACAATGTAGGTGGAGGGTTCGGTCTTGACGTCGATTTCACGGCGGCTGCCTATGCGAAGGCTATGCAAGACCGTCTATTAGTGTTCAAGCCGGCGATCGTTTCGCGCCGCGAATCCGTTTTTCTCACGGAGGCTACTCGCCAACATCCGGTTGTGCTTGAATCCCATGCTTTTACTGAAACCGTTCGCGTAACACTGCCTGCCGATTTTGAAGTTGATGAAATGCCGGACCCAGTAAAACTAGAAGCTCCCTTCGGGACCTACAAGACTAGTTACGAAGTTAAGGGCGGTCAGTTGTTATTCAGCCGTTCACTCGCGCAGAAGGCCGGCACGATCCCGGCGAATCAATATCAAGTTGTGCGCAATTTCTTTGAACGTGTCAGAGCAGCAGAACACGCACCCGTGGTGCTCGCGAAAAAATAGTTTGTTTATCGTGACGCAGTTGCGATAGCGGCTAACGATTCTCTGGCGAAACGTTTCTGCAAGCGGCGAGCGTAGGGGTAACCGAGCCGGACAAGTGGGTGCTGCGGACGCGAAAACGCATAAAGGTCGTACCAAACTGAATCGTCGTGCTGCCATTCAATAGTGAAGCGTTCCTCACCACATTCGGCATGCGCGGGAAGCGTTCCGTAAGCGAATCCAAATCGCGATTTGAAGTTCTCATCGTGGTCCAGTAAGTAAACAATCCGACACGCATTCAACGACCACAATCCGAAAGTGCTCGCCTGCACGGCTACCGTGGTCCCCGTGACAATTGGCGCATCCGCCGGTCGAATTCTCACCCAGCCAAGATCAAAGTGTTTCCAATTGCACAAAGCTGCCACTGCGCGGTTATAGGTTGCTCCTCCATTCCCTAACAACTGCCGATTGTGATCGACAACGTATCCCGAAGGCGCGAATGTTCTGGTCGCTCCCACTTCTGAATAAGTGAACGGTAGATCTTGCTGAGACGCGATGAAGCGCCACACCGTCTCATCATCGGGCTTGCGTCGCATAACGAGTGGTCTATACAACTGGGTCATAGGGTTACACTAGACAGCCGAGCGCGGTTAGGCTTGGTACAGACCCCAACGTGCCGGGGTAGTGCCGGATCTCTTCCGGTAGAGCGGTAGAGTAACTGATCAACTCTCAGTTTCCCGCAGGTCGGGAAGGTGGATTTATCCCCGCTCTTAGCCGCGCGACCTGGATTCTGATTAGCGAACTCAACGAGCCAGCGAAGCTGGCTCGTTGAATCTGATCATAAGAATCTATGTGGGCCCGGCTAAGAGCGGGGATAAATCCGCCTTCCTGAGCTGTGAGGAAATGCGTGTTGTATCGTTACCCAATGAGTTGAAGATGCGTAACGAATACCCCTCGTTTGGCCCGCCTCCATGCGAGTGCTAAGATCGTCACGACAACTTATTTATTATTAATCTCTGCGACCGAAAGCTGCCAGCTACACCATGCCAGAACGTGCTATCGAAGAATTTCGCATTAGTGACGAGCCTTACTACTTGCCTGTTGACGGCGAGATCGATCTCTTTAGCGCCGCCCACAGCGCCCGCCTCCCGGTGATTCTCAAAGGACCAACCGGTTGCGGCAAGACTCGTTTTGTCGAACACATGGCATGGCGCCTGGAGCGTCCCCTAATCACCGTCGCTTGTCACGAAGACTTGTCCGCAACCGATCTGGTCGGCCGCTTTCTTTTGGAAGGTGAAGAAACTGTTTGGCACGATGGGCCATTAACTGCCGCGGTGCGTCACGGGGCGATCTGCTATCTCGACGAAGTGGTGGAAGCCCGAAAAGATACTGTCGTTATCATTCACCCCTTGACCGACCACCGGCGCCGGCTACCGATTGAGAAGCGCGGCACGATCCTCGAGGCTCCAGCAGATTTCATGCTGGTCGTCTCCTACAATCCCGGTTACCAATCGATTCTTAAGGATCTAAAACAATCGACCCGACAACGCTTCGTCGCGATCGATTTTGATTATCCGCCCCCTGAGATGGAAACCGAGATCGTTACTCGTGAAGGCGGCGTGGACGAAGGCACCGCGCGTGATCTTGTATTGATCGGTCAGAAGGTGCGCAACCTGCGAGGTCATGGTCTGGAAGAAGGCGTCTCCACGCGTTTGCTGATCTACGCCGCCCAACTAATCAATCTTGGAATTCCACCGATCACTGCTGCTGAAACGGCGATGTGTGCGCCCATTACCGACGACCGCGAACTGCAACGCAGCATCCGCGAAATTATTACCACGGTCATCTAGGATTATTTCATGAGCATTCGTGTAGTTCCGTGGATCGTATCGCTCGAGATTTGGGACCACCAGCTTCGCTAAGAATCAAATAATGTCAGACGAAGAGTTAACGTCCGAACCCCACAGTGCCGAACGTCAATCGTTCCTCAAACTAACAACAGAACTCGCAAAGCTTCCCAGCGATCAGTCCATCGCAGCAATTGAAACTGCGGCTGCTATCTCCGGAGTTTCTCTGCGCGCCAGCATCGAGTATTTACGCGCAGTGCCGGCAGCGGCCGATGTCCTGCAACCTGCCGAACTGCGTTCATGGGGTGATATGGGCCGCAAGCTCGCCATGAGTGATGTGGAAAGCGCGGTAACTCTTTTTAACGAAGGCGTTGCACATCTCCAAAACATTTCCGCTGACGCTCGACCGGGTATCTTTCAACTCTGCGCGCGCCAAATATCTCTGTCCACATCGATTGCCACCGAGTCTTTCCGCACGATTCCCGATCTGGGAAATGTGATGCAGTGTAAAGATGATTTTTCCAGGGTCATCGAAGTAGCAAGTGAAATTGCTCGGCGGTCTGCCAAACACAGCGCAGAATTTCTTGAACGCACTCCCGAAGTGATGGCAACACTCGAACGCTTTGACAGCGTGGAGGTCACCAACAAAGGCATCGAGCTCGCAACTGAATTTGCAATGCGGGCCGGCGGCATTGCTGCCGACGCATGGGCCGCGCTTCCCTCCACTCTCGCCAAACTCAATGCGACCGACACGTTGCGCCTGCTCGATCAAACAATCAAGTTTCTTGAACGCGGCGGCGGTTCCGCACTTCAAGTGCTAATCACCGGTGGCGAGATTTTGCGACTTCTCCCTGAGATCTTTGACGAATGGGTGCGCCTGCTTTGGACAGTGGCTGCTCACGGCAACGCCAGTCTAGTTGCGTTTGTGCGCAGTGGTCCGCGGTTCGTTCATACGCTTGGGCGTGAGGCTGAACGCGGGAAGCTGATTGATATTGCGATTCGAGTGCTCAAACTGACGGGGGAAATCGCCGAGACGGACGGCGAAGCGGCACTCGCCTGTTTTCGATCGAGCGCGCTCGCGTTGAGAACGGTTACGATCGAACAGTTTGAGCAATGGGCGCAACAGGGGCTGACTGCTCACCGTACCGACTCGCGTGCACGCCGTAGTTATTTCGCACTGGAAACGCGAGGAAGCCACGAAGTACTTAATCGCGGCGGCGCGGGATTGCCACTCGAGCGGGTGCATCACCTGTTGCAGCTTTACGTCGAAGGTTTGACGGGCAACGAGGTGGAAATTAGCCCACTCGCCGCCGTGCCGCTTGAATCGCGCATCGCCGATGGGCGCACTATTCACCTGCCATCACAAGTTTCTGAGTTTGGCGACGACGAACTCGACTTTCGTCTTTACAAGGTCCTGGCCGCACATGCCGCAGGTCAAATCGAATTCGGCACATACGACCACAACACTCCAGAGTTGGGTGCAGCTCATACAAACATCACTGAAACCTACTCGCCTGAAAACTCTGCTGCGCTTGACGCGTTCGCCGTGGCCGATGAGATGGTGTCTCCTCCCGAAGCAAATGATTTGACCGACGTCAGAAATGCCGGCCCCGGGGACATCGATTTCCAGAGCGTGTTGCGATTGTTTCCGCATCCGCATCTCGCTCGACGTATCTTCGGCACACTCGAGAACTATCGAATCGATCAACGCCTGCGCCAAACGTATCGCGGCCTGGCACGCGATCTGGATCTGATTCGCGAACACCTGCGCCACGGTCGTCCGTCCATTCTTGACTTGCCTGCCGCGTTGCTTCCATTCGAATTGCTTTTTCAGTCGACGCTTTTAGGCGGCGCTCTCGACGATTCACGGACCTATTACGGACAAATCGTTTCCGAGTTGGAAACTGTTGCCGCAGATTATTTAGCAAAGCCTGCGACGACAGTGGCCGACAGCCTGATGGCTACCAGTCGAGTCTATTCATTGTTTCAATCGACTACTCCAAACGACGATTCCGTTCAGGAGATCGAAAAGCAACCTGAGCCATCGGAAGCTGAGGACGAAAACTCAATCTCTACGGAAAGCCATAATCGACGGCCGGCCGAGCAGATGCCAGCGCGACGCGATGCGCGTGAGTTGTTTACTGCCTGGAACGATCCGGACACTCACGGAGAGCCGGACGAACTCGCCGGCGCTGAAGCGTGGACCGAAGCGGAACTCCCAGAACAGGCGATCGAAGAAGGCGAGGTCGCCTACAACTACGACGAATGGGATCGCGAGTTGACCGATCACCGTCTGGGCTGGTGCCGCGTAGTCGAGAAACACGTAAAGCAAGGTGATCGATTGTTTGTCGAACAAACGCGAGAGCGCTACAAGGGAGTGATTTCATCTATCCGGCATCAGTTTCAATTGATGAAGCCAGAAGATCTGTTGCGAGTTACCAACGAGCTGGATGGAGAAGAGTTTGATCTGAGCGCAGTGGTTGACTATGTGATTGATCGTCGCGCCGCGAAAGTCGGAGGCGGCCATCAATCTGAACGCCTGTACACGAAACGTCTTCGCCGCCAGCGTGATGTCGCCGTATCGTTCTTATTGGACCAGTCGTCGTCAACGGCGAGAACTATCGGGCGTCATCCGTTGCAACCCTACACGCGTCCTGGCCGCCGCATCATTGAGATTGAGAAAGAAGGCCTCGTATTGATGAGTGAAGCCCTGGAAGCTGTGGGCGATGTGTACTCGATCAACGGCTTCACTTCGGAGGGCCGGCGCAACGTGAAGTTCTATGTGGTGAAAGATTTTGACGAACAGTATTCAGACGAAGTTAAGCAGCGAATCGGCGGTATCAGTTTTCAGAACAACACTCGGCTTGGCGCAGCGATCAGACACGCCAGCGCAAAACTGGCGAAGCAACAGGCCCGCACGCGTTTGCTAATCGTCCTGTCAGATGGACGGCCCTACGATCATGACTACGGTGACGCGCGTTACGCGCGGGAGGATACGCGTGAAGCATTAAGACAGGCGAAGATTGCAGGCATCACACCCTTTTGCATAACGATCGATCGTGAGTCGGAAGCAGAGCTTAAAGATCTCTACGGTGAAATTGGATACACGATCATCGACGATGTACTTTCCCTCCCCGAACGCATGCCGGGAATCTATCGACGACTCACGACGTAAGGCCTCTCCTTGGAGTGGGCCGCCTTGTCGGCGCTTTGGTTCGGCGGCGGGTTTCGCCGCCGTGTCGCGTTTAGGGTCAACCAAGCAGCCACAAGTCGCAGTCGTTACTCCAGGCGATTTTGCTCCAGCGAGTTGCGACAAAGTCGCAACGGCCAAAGCGCCGACAAGGCGGCGCACTCCAAGGAGAGACCTTTTGTCGTTGGTGGCACCGGAGTAAACTGAACACACTCATGTGGATGGCATTCCTACTTCTAGAGAGAGTCGAAACGTGTCTGAAAAACTAATTCGAATCGGAGTCGTCGGCGCGGGCTTTGCTCGTTCAACCCAAATCCCTGCCTTTAAGAACTGCGCTGGCGCCGAAGTCGTAGCAATCGCCAGTCGTCGCCGTGACCATGCTGCGAGTGTGGCTCAGGAATTCGGCATCCCGCATGTCGCTAATGATTGGCAAGAGTTGGTCGCTCGTGACGACATCGATCTGGTCAGCGTGGTGACACCTCCCTCGACTCACGAAGAGATCACGCTCGCGGCTCTCGAACACGGCAAGGCTGTCCTGTGCGAAAAACCAATGGCCATGAACGCTGCGGAAGCGAAACGTATGACGGAGCGAGCCATTGCGGCAGACGTGCTGGCCTTGATCGATCATGAATTGCGTTTCGTGAACAGCCGGCAAACGATTAAGGCGATGTTGCAAAAGGGTGCGATCGGTAAAGTCCGACACTGTCATTACGTTTTTCGTTCCGACTATCGTGGGGTGCTGGAACGCGCGTGGGATTGGTGGTCTGACGAGGCGATGGGCGGCGGAACGCTCGGAGCGATTGGATCTCACGCAGTCGATTCGTTTCGTTGGATCCTCGAAACCGAAGTGAGCGAGGTCTCATGCCTGTTATCGACCCATGTAGCGGAGCGACCTCATAAGGAGACTGGAACGACGCGTCGCGTCACTACCGATGACGAGACAAAGATGATGTTGCGGTTTCACGATTCGAGTCTGAGCAGTGGAACTACAGGCACGGCCTCGCTGTCGGTGGTTGAGTCTGGCAAACACCTAAATCAGTTGGAAGTTTACGGAACGACCGGAGCATTAATGGTTGAGGAGACTGGCGAGCTGTGGCACTCACCGGCTGGTTCGGGCGCATGGCGACCGGTTCAGTTAGACCAGGACACGATTGCACCCGGGATGAAGGATGGCAGTTGGTCCAGAGGCTTCACATCTTTCGCAGCTGAAATCGTTAACTCGCTACAGGAAGATCGCAAGATAGTCGAAGGTGCGGCAACGTTCGAAGACGGATACCAGATTCAGCTGGTGCTCGATGCCGCGCGCGAATCGAATAAGAGCGGCTGCTTTGTTAAGGTTGAATCTTGACTGGGTTGGAAAAGAGAGCTGATTTTCCATATCTCATTTATCAGTTCTCATTTGCCATCCGCCGTATTTCTTAGCAGCACATTGCAGTTCAACTCTCGTATCCTCACTCATGTAGACCCCTCGATTAGTTAGAGTTGTTCGCCTCTCACAAGTTGGGAAGGAGGATTTATCCCCGCTCCCTCTGTTATCTCACAACATCCAGGTAACTCTACAAGTCCCTCCCGATGACAAATGAGAACTGATAAATGAGATATGGAAAATCTGCCTTTCTTTTCGACTTGAGCTTAATCCTTCTTCCTCGCGATTTCCGTCCCCGTTTGCTCGCTTCCGTATCCACCCCAAACACCGTCGAGCGTTCCGTCTGACTTAATTTCATAAGCGACGAACGCGCACTTGGCACCACCGACGCCGACTGACAAATTGTTCGCCCTTTCAATTCCAAATCCAGTAGAGCCGTCATTCCATTCGAGCGTATAACCTCCGGCCTTCGACGCAATCGAGACTGTGCCCTTGTATGCCTTCCTGTCTGGATTCGTGCCGGCGGTGTTGTAGTCTCCCGCCAGACCTGAACCGCCGGTCCGCGTAGCTTTCTCATCGCCGCTTTGGTCCACGCCCCAATAACCCCATCTGCCGTCGAGTTCGCCATCATTCATGATTCGGTAACTAACAACGCCGCAGCCCTTGCCGTCGTTTCCTTCCGTAAAAGCCACTGCCACAACATCCCCTGACTGTACGCCGACGCCGTCGTACTGCTGGCCCGCAGTCCATCGAAACTGAAACACTTCGCCACGCTTGATTACTTCGAGTGTCCCTCGGTATGGACTGCCGTTTGGATTTGTCCCGGTAGCGTTGTAGCTTCCGGCAATATCAGCAGTGACTGGTTCGCTGTGGGCAGCGGGACTATTTGTACTAACTGGTGTCGACTCAGGTTTAGACGTGTTGTTGTTGAGCCGGCTGCAACCAATCACGCAAAGAATCATGAACCCGAAACCAATTAAGTTGCTTTTCAGTCTTTTGTGTTTCACTGGATCTCCTCAATGACGAAAATGAATCGATAACAAATGCACCGCGCGATGCATTCAACTCCTTGGAGTACGGTGGCGAGGTATCGGGAGCACCGCTTTGGCCTTCGCCGGGCTAGCCACAACCTCTGCTTTCAAACGCATCGATGTTCGAACGCGATCAAGTTTGGCCAAAGCGACGCCAGGCCGTCGCACTCCAAGGAGTTGAATGACGCAACGTCGCACGACAAAAAAGTCATGGCTATATATGTCACCGTCACCATCTTGTCAACATTCCTGTGCCTGTCTATATTGGCTGCGCTACATCACCACTGGCCCATGTCACAAAAATTCAAATGAGTGCCACGAAACCAAAACGTCGGCGATCGTCGACTCGTGATTCATTGGTTCGTGTGGGCGTCGACACAGGTGGGACCTTCACTGATTTTGTTTTCTCTTGGAATGGAAGGTTCGAAATCTTCAAACTTCCTTCGACCCCCTCTGACGCTTCCCGCGCGATCGCATCAGGACTCAAAACCATTCAGACAAAGACGGGCACATCGCTAGATCAGATGGAAGTGGTCCATGGCACCACTGTCGGCACCAACGCGTTGCTGCAAAGGAAGGGGGCCCGCACCGCGTTGGTAACCACGCGCGGGTTTGAAGACGTGCTGGCAATCGGGCGTCAGGCGCGACCCGAACTCTACAACCTGGATGCAACCAAGCCACCACCACTCGTTGCCGATGAGCTTCGCTTTGGCGTCAACGAGCGGATCGTCGTAACCGGTGAAGTGCTGGTGCAACTGGAAGAAGTTGAACTATCTAAACTCGCAAAGCAATTGCAAAAGGCAAAGGTCGATTCAGTTGCAATCTGCCTGTTGTTCTCTTTCCTGGATCCACGCCACGAGAAACTGATCGCTTGCGCACTATCCAGTCTCGGCGTCCCCCTCTCGATATCGCATCAAATTCTTCCTGAATACCGCGAGTTCGAACGAACCTCGACCGTTACGATCAACGCTTACCTGCAACCGTTGATGGGTGAGTATTTGCGCCGGCTTTCGAAACACACTTCGAGACTGCGCGTTATGCAGTCCAGCGGCGGCAGTATTTCGGCAACCGCAGCTGCAGAAGAACCGGTGCGTACAATTTTGTCAGGACCTGCGGGTGGAGTGGTGGGCGCGTTGGAAAACGCCCGCATTGCAGGATTCAAGAATGTAATCACATTTGATATGGGCGGCACGTCCACCGACGTCGCACTTTGTGAAAACGGCAAACTGCGCATGACAAACGAGTCGGTCGTTGCAGGCTTGCCGGTAGCGATTTCATTGATGGACATACACACCGTCGGCGCAGGCGGCGGATCGATCGCGCGGGTGGACGAAGGCGGCTCATTGCGCGTGGGGCCGGAATCGGCGGGCGCCGATCCTGGTCCAGCATGTTACGGCCATTCATTCCTGCCGACCGTTACTGATGCTCATGTGGTGCTGGGTCACTTTGGCGGCGCGGGATTGCTGGGCGGCGACTTCACTTTGGACGAAGCGCGTTCGCAGAAAGCTCTTTCGCAACTGGCGCGGGAGATGTCTACAGCTGCTCATCGCAAAGTCACTGCAATTGAAGCGGCGCAGGGAGTGATCTCGGTCGTTAACACGAACATGGAGCGAGCGCTGCGCCGCATTTCTGTCGAACGTGGCTACGATAGTCGCGAGTTTGCGCTTCTTCCTTTTGGCGGCGCTGGTGGACTCCACGCGGTTGAGTTGGCCCAGGCGCTGCGCGTTCCGCAAATCATTATTCCCAAAGCTGCCGGCGCGCTTTCAGCGATTGGGGTTCTGGCCGCCGACGTGGTTAAGGATCAGAATCGCACCATCATGGTCGAACTGCAGCCTGGGATTGAAACCAAGCTCGGAAAGAGCTTCCGCGATATGGAACGAAGCGCAAGCTTGATTCTTCGCAATGAAGGATTCACGCAAAGCACGCAAAAACACGAGCGCTTTCTGGGAATGCGATACAAAGGCCAGTCGTTTGAACTGGAGATTCCCTGGGCGGAAGCGAATCTCGCCAACCGTTTTCACCAGGCACATGCGAAGCGCTACGGTTATTCGCAGGAAGCGGGTGTGGTCGAGATTGTTAGTATGAGATTGCGCTCCAGTGGGCTTGTTAAGAAGACAGCTCCACAACGCGAACTCAAATCGTCGAAGAAATTCGCCAAGCCCGCTAGTTTTGGTGAAGCTTATTTTTCAGGTAAGAAACTGCGCGCAGCGGTCTACAAACGAGAGCAATTGTTGCCGGGCGAACGACTTCGCACGCCGTGCATCGTGACGGAATATTCTGCGACCACGCTGGTCCCTTTAGGAGCGGCCGTTCGGGTTGATCGCTTTGGAGCTTTGATCATCCAAGTTAATGAACCTGGGATCAATGAAGCAGCTTAATAATCGCTCAGTCAGGAAGGAGGATTTATCCCCGCTCTTCCTGGGAACAATATGTCGTTAGGGCACATTAGCCATCTGAGACTGCAGAACTGCAACTTGAGCGGGCACAAGTGCTCCTTCCCGACTGCGAATTTGTGAGTTGAACAACTAGCCCGGCTATTAGTTTTTGAATCAGATGAAACGTTTCGATCCAACCACACTCGAAATCTACCGCGCCCTCTACACATCGGTGGCGGAGGAGATGGGCATCGCCCTGCGCCGGACCGCGTTTTCACCAAACATCAAAGAACGGCGCGATTACTCATGCGCCGTCTTCGATCGTGATGGGCAGGTGATCGCACAAGGCGATCACATGCCGGTCCATCTGGGTTCAATGCCAATGGCGGTCGCTTCGGCTCTGCAGCAAATCAAACTTCAACCGGGTGACGTCGTCGCACTAAACGATCCATTTGCGGGCGGCACGCACTTGCCGGACGTCACACTCGTGAGCGGCGTGTTTGGGAAGGAGGCAGGAGGCAGGAGGCAGGCCGCAGAAAAAGCAGCTGCCTCCCGCCGCCTGCAGCCTGCATCCTGTCTTTTCTTCGTCGCCAACCGCGCTCACCATGCCGACATCGGAGGCGCTACGCCCGGCTCGATGGGCCTCGCCACAGACATTTACGGCGAAGGTCTTTGCATTCCTCCGGTACGATTGGTGCGCGGCGGCGAGATTGATCACGACGTCATGAGTTTGATTCTGGCTAATGTAAGAAGTCATGAGGAACGTCGTGGCGACTTCCAGGCACAGATTGGTTCATTAAGCACAGGCGCGATTCGTTTGCTTGAGATTGTCGATCGCCGAGGCATCAGAGAAGCAACGGATTACGCAGCGCATTTGATTGATTACTCGGCCAGGCTAATGCGACACGCAATCGACGTGATTCCCGATGGCACCTACCGGGCGGAGGATGCGCTAGATGACGATGGTGTCTCCAGCGATGAAGTCCCGATCAAAGTCACTATCAAGATCAGCGGCTCACGAGCACGTGTTGACTTTACCGGAAGCGCACCGCAGGTGGCTGGTCCAATCAACGCGGTCGAGGCGATAACTGTTTCTGCCGTGTCGTATGTTTTTCGTTGCCTGCTTGGTGATGACGTTCCAGCCAGCGCAGGTTTGATGCAGCCAATCGAAGTGGTCGCACCTGAGGGCACCGTGGTCAACGCGCGACATCCAGCGTCCGTGGCTGGTGGGAATGTGGAGACGTCGCAGCGCATAGTCGACGTTTTGTTCAAAGCGTTGGCGCAGGCCCTCCCGAAAAGAATTCCGGCGGCGAGTCAGGGAACAATGAATAATCTGACGATTGGGGGAATCGACCAACGTACGGGCACTGAATTTTCTTACTACGAAACAGTTGCCGGCGGCATGGGTGCACGCCCCGCCCGCGAGGGGATGAGTGCGGTCCATACGCACATGACCAACAGTCTCAACACACCGGCCGAAGCGCTCGAGTACGCGTATCCTTTACGAGTACGCGAGTACAGCATTCGCAAAGGCTCCGGTGGTAGAGGAAAGCACGATGGCGGCGATGGTGTTGTTCGTGAGATCGAAACACTCGTACCCGCGCGCATGTCTCTATTGTCCGATCGAAGAAAGCAAAAACCTTACGGACTATCAGGCGGCGATGACGGCAAGGCAGGCCGCGCTTCAATCCTCAACGGCAGTCGCTCACGCTCGATTGGTTCAAAAGGAACTTGGGAACTAAAAGCCAACGAGCGCATCCGCATCGAGACTCCGGGCGGCGGCGGTTTTGGAAAGAAGTCAACATTGAAAACGAACACTTAAGCCGTAACTGTGCTAGTCCGTCGTGACCGACCTCTGGTCTCCTGCATGATGCGTTCTGGGTTCGAGTTTTGGGTCGCTCGACAAGGTGTCCCATATCTGAGACACTGGCGAAGTGAAGTTAGCTGTATTTCACCCCAAGGCTCGTGACGCCATTAGGGAGTTTCCCGAAGAAGTACGGCGTGAACTCGGGAAGCTGATCTTCGACTTCCAGAAAGGCAAGAAGCTCTCAATGCCATTAGCGCGACCGATGACTTCGGTTGCATCAGGCGTTGAGGAATTGCGTGTAAAGGATCGCTCCGGCGCCTTTCGAGTTTTCTATTTTACGAAGCTGGCTGATTCCGTCTTGATCTTCCACGCTTTCACGAAGAAAACGCAAAGGACGCCGCCGCAAGAGATGGCCATAGCGCAGAGAAGACTTAAGGAGATCCTCGATGAAGAAAGTTAGACCAACAATCGCCCGCAATTCCAATGAGCTCGCCAAGGCCTTGGGACTGACTCCCGCCGACGGAATGGAGATCGAGTTCCGAAGCGACTTGAACGATAAGATCATCGAGGTCGTTACGAAGAAGGGATTGACCCATTCGGATGTTGCGCGGCTCGCACACACGTCGCGCACTCGCGTGACTGCCATTCTGAACCGCAACACCCTCGACATCTCAACCGATCTTATGCTGCGCGTTCTTGCGTCTTTGGGCGTACGAGCGAAGCTTCAATTCAAGAGTGCTGCATAAGCTGCGTCACTGCCTGACTTTCCTCTCCAGGCTGACCTCTATATGTGGTCCGAGCTGCGGCGGCTTAGAGAAGAAATCAACCAAAGCCTAGGACGATCCAAATAAGAACAACGTTACACTTTGAGCGTGGCCTGTTCGAGGGCAGTCTGGACCCTGATCTTACTGGCGGACAATGTGGAGTCGGGACTTGAAGACGAACTCATACTCGCCCGCCCGGGATCGAAAATACTCATCCACCGCTTTCCGACAACCCGACTTTGACAGGTAGTCGTCGACGACCATCACCCCACCTTTGATGAGGTGAGGCTCGACGCGCTGCAGGCATGTCATAACAGACTCGTATCGATCACAATCAATATGCGCGAGGGCCACGGGTTCCGAGATTCGAAGTGTGTCTTGAATCAGGCCTTTGATTAAGTGAACCTTATTAAATGCGATGGGCAGTCCGTGCTTGCGAAAATTTTCTGTCACCACCTGCAATAGATTTTCGACGTAGCCGTAATACAGGCTGCCATGAATGCCTTCGGACTGGCCGCTTTTAATCACCTCATAACGTCGCAAACCGTCCGGGCCATCGTCCTCCGTTGCCGGCGGCGGCATACCGAATACGTCGTACACGTAAAGGTGGCGCTGCTTCGACTTGGCTGCCGCCATCACTATGGCCGACCCGCCCAATGCACAGCCGCATTCAAGCAGAACGCCGATCCGACCGCCATCTTCGACCTCCCTGACTCGCTCGCACAGATCGTGGAGCGCCGTCTCTTCCAGGTAAGTCAGAGAGCCGGCGTAAACAGCACTCACAATGCGCCGAGCATTCTGTTCAGGATCGGCGCTCATGAGCCCCGCCTATTAGTTTACCCAGCATGATTTCCTACCCTGCCATCGATAAGTTTGCGCCTGAAGGGCCTGTCAACGAATTTTACAACGCACTGTAGTCGTAATCAGTTTCTTCACCGCACGTGTCCGTTCCCCGTCGCGCCGACTCTGACTCTACCCTGTGATACGATTCGCTTCATTCCAATAATCTAATTGAGGAGTTTAAAAGGTGAATCGCATCTTACCCTACGCTCTCTCGTTCATGATCGCCGTCACAATTTCTGCTTGTTCCTTCAATAAGCAGCCGACAGCAAGCAACACAAGTAATCAGCCAGCTCAAAGTGAAAACAAGCAATCGCCCGCCAAAGCGGAGACGACTCCGCCACCAACGCAACCTGGCGAACTGCAACCAGGACAGGCGAGTGGCACGTATACCGCCAAGGGCGAAGTCGTTGAGTTGAAGTATGCCTATGCAGGTCGGGCAGTACGCTTCAGCACCGAGTCACTAGTCATTCTCCTGACTGACAAGCCAATTCCCGCCGATGCAGTGGCAGAGGAAATAAAGTCGCCCACACTCCTGGAGAGCGAGAAGATCCGTGGTCTCGAATACGTGATCGAAGAAAACGGCATGTGGGTCCGCTTTCACCCCAGCCAGTACCAGGAGAGCGGTAGCATGAAGCTCAAGGAATATAAGGTTGAGAATGAAATCGTGCGCGGTGTTGATGAGAACGATGGCAGTCTGACTGATGGGAAGTATTCGCGTTCAGTGAAGTTTGTTGCTGCGATCACGAAGTGAGGCATGACTATGCAGCAGCGTCTCCTGAAGTTCATCATCAGTTACTTGCCTTAGCCCGCTGAGCGCGGCGATAGCGGAAACGCCACACGTTACGTTGTTGAATAATCTGTCGCCCACTTCGTGGGCTGCAATCTGGTCTTCCACGGAGCCTGGGGTTCCGCTCGCAAAGCCTCGCGCCACCCCAGGCTTTACGCTATCGCCGCGCTCCGCGGGCTAAGGCAAATTAAAATCGACGCCTCTTTTGGAGAAACATACATGAAACGGTCCATGTCAATTCGCGGTTTAATAACTAGCAGTCTTCTTTTGTTCCTTGCCCTATCTGCATCGGTCCATTCTCAGCCACGAGAGCCTCTTCCGAAACTTTTGTCCGTGCGCGAACAACAGGCTGTACGCGAGAGCTGGTTGAAGAAGCGGCTGGAGACAATGCTTCTTCCGATGATGCGTCAGCAAAAGATTGAAATGTGGATCGTGACGAATGAAGAATTTCATGCCGATCCCGTGACGTCATTTATCGCTCCACCTCTTCCCTATCAGGGCCGGCGCGATTTCTTTATCTTCGCGGATCGTGGTGGAGAGAAACTCGAGCGAATCGCGTTAGTTCGTTATCCCGAAGAAGCATTGAAACGTTATTTCGAGATCTTGAATCCTCCGAGCAGAGAGATCGCGGCCACACTCCGCCGCGTTGTCGAAGAACGAAAACCGAAAACCATTGCGCTCAATATGGGCGGAACGCGCGGCGCCACAACTGGACTCACGCATGATGCATACAAATTCTTAGCGGAGACTCTTGGGCCAGACTATGCATCACGATTCGTTTCTGCCGCTCCTCTGATCATCGAATACATGGACACACGTTTGCCCGACGAACTTGAGCATTACCGAACTGCGGTGGCGCTTACAGATGTCTTGACGCAGCGCGCGTTCTCAAACGAAGTGATCACGCCAGGAAAGACCACCGTCGGAGATGTTCGCTGGTGGTTTCTGCAACAGGTTAACAATGCAGGGTTGGATGTTTGGTTCCAGCCCGATCTGCGCATTCAAAGACAGAACCAGGAGACTGGCAAGACTCAGCAGTTTCTCAGCGTGGCTGAAGAGTCTGTCGTCATCCAGCGCGGCGATGTGATTCACATCGATTGCGGGTTGAATTACCTGGGGCTCAGCACCGACTGGCAGAAGATGGGATATGTGTTGCGAGAAGGCGAGAAGGATGCACCTGAAGGGCTCAAGCTGGCCCTGGTGAATACGAATCGATTGCAGGATGCGCTATTCACACACATCAAGCCTGGCGCGAAGGGTTTCGAAGTTTACGATGCCACCATGGCTGACATGAAGAAGCTTGGAATTGAAGCGATGATCTATTCCCACTCGGTCGGCAATCAGGGACATGCTCTAGGCGCTAGTATCGATTTTCGCCGTCCGTCAACTGGAGGTGCACTGGAACCACCGTTTCGAGAGGGCTCCTACACTTCCATCGAACTGAACACCAGCACTCCTGTTAAAGAGTGGGGTGGGCAGAAGGTAACGATCATGATGGAAGACGATGCGTATCTAACCAAGGATGGAATGAAGTGGTTTCGCCCGCGACAAACAGCTTTCTATTTGATCCGGTAACTGCCAGTCTCGTAGATCTCTCACCCAAAGCGCTCAATCAGTTGATGTGATTCTATGAATTTTCGATTCTTCGGCGGTGGCATGTGGGATCTTCAAGGCGTAAAACGTCCCTGGGGCGACCGGCCGTCGATCTATCAGCACATTCTGGCGAATATTCGCCCGGGAGAGCCGGGGCTAGGCGAAAAAGGTGATCTGCTTCCTGACGAGGACGTTGTTCGAGGTGGCAAAGAGATCGGTTGGGCGCCGGGCGCATATGACGGCGTGATTGGGCATCACGTTGGTAGCAGCGAAGCTGCAGAAATAGCAAACAAGATCCTCGGATCATTTCGAGCACTCACCAAAAAAGCTACTGACGAACGTGCGAATGCGCTCTACTCGCTGCTGCTGGAACAGCCCGCCCTAACTTACGTGGACCCTCTGTTAGAGACTGTAGTTGCTGATGATGATCTAAATGTTGAAAGAATACACACTATTGCAGACTGGCTCGCTACTAATGCCGCGGACCGTGAGCCCATCAAGTGCGCTATAGCGCTGATGGGAGCTTGTCACGGGGGCGATGATCGCGATCTGCTGCTAACTCTCGGAAGACACGAGGAGTTCACGTTGTTCGCGGCAGTCGCGTTGCAGAACAACGCTGCAGAACCGGAGTTATCGCTCTGGGCGCTTGCTTGTTTAGTGAAGGGGTGGGGCCGGATTCACATCGTCGAGCGGCTTGCGGAGACGGAGGATGAACAAATCAAGGCGTGGATGCTCCGCGAGGGATACCGGAATGACATCATGTACGAATACACGGCGCTCATCTGCGCCCGAACGGGAGAACTGCTATCCGCACTTCGTAGACCTGAACCCGACGAGAAGCTTCTTAGGGGCGCCGGTGCAATCCTGGCTGCCCTGATTGTTGGGTGCGGTGGTGGCCCCTTCGACGGCATCGAAGCCTATCCGGACGGTGCTGAAGCAACCGAGCTGTACCTCACTCATTTGCAATCGAGCGCTATCGATCTTCAACAGTTTCTTCACGTCGGCACGATTGAGCAGTTCCTCAAGGAAGAGTCGACTGAAGCAAAAGATCCCGCGCTAGGTTGGCTCGAACGGAGGGCGAGGATACTCGGCTTGGCCAGCGCGATTCTGTCCAGACCGGGGTGGGAGCCAAAAGTCCGCGAGGGGCTCAACAGTGAGGATCGTGAGATTTTTTGGAGGGCAACAGAAGCTGCCCGCATACTCGGGATTGACGTGTGGGAAGTTTATTTCGACCGGCTTAAGCGCGGTGAAGATCTGTGGTACTTCGCGATGCAGACCGACGATCATGATCGGGTTGATCGAGTAATAGAATTTGCAGAGGAAACACTTCCGTTGGAGAAGATCGCCTCTGGACCGGCAGACGTGCTGGGGCTTGGTCCTGGGTTTGAGCACCACAACGCACTCGAGAATGTTGTGCAGGAACTTAGACGATTTCCAGGCAAGGGGTGGCCACTAATCAGAGCGGCCTTGCAAAGCCCCACAGTACGCAACCGGAATATGGCAGTTCAGGCGTTGGCGGCGTGGGATCGAACAGTCTGGCCCGCTGAAGCAGAACCATTACTGAGGCGTGCGATAGAGCTCGAACCCAAGAGTGAAACTCAAGCAACAATGGTCAAGACTCTTGCAGGTGAGTCCGACGAGTGAAATTGATATTGAACTAAACAAGTCGAGGTGAATCGATGCCGCGAAAACTAATCCCCGCCTGCCTGTTTTTATTAGTCACGACCATCGCAGTAGATGCCCAAGTCGGTTTCTCGCCATTTCGCAGCGACTTTCCACCTGCAGAGTTCGCGGCTCGACGCGCCAGGGTCTACGAATCAATCGGTGCTTCTGCCATCGCGTTAATTCAAGGCGCCTCGAGTCCGGCTGGCTATACCCGCTTTCGGCAATCAAACGAGTTCTACTACTTGTCTGGCATCGAAGTCCCTCACGCATACTTACTACTCGATGGGGGTTCAAAGCGTGCGATTCTCTTTCTGCCTCATCGCAATGAAGGGCGTGAACGATCAGAAGGACGTGTGCTTTCAGCTGAAGATGCCGACGAAGTTAAAAAGCTCAGTGGAATCGATGAAGTCGCCGGCACTGATCTGCTGTTGGAAATTTTAGCGCGTCTCGCTCGCGGTAATGCGCGGACGATTTACACTCCGTTTAGCCCGGCTGAAGGCGCTGCAATGTCGCGCGATCTGGCGGTTCGAGTTATTGGTGACTATGCCGCTGATCCATTCGATGGTCGCGCCTCTCGAGAAGGGTTACTGGTTCAGTCACTACATACTCGCTTCCCGCAGTTCACTGTCAACGATCTCACTCCAACACTAGATCAACTGCGCCTCATCAAGAGTCCGCGAGAAATCGCCATGATCGAGAAAGCAACGCGGCTGTCAGGTGTCGCTCTCATGGAGGCGATGCGATCCACAGTCCCTGGAATTTATGAGTACGAACTAGACGCGGTCGCAAAGTACGTTTTCTATCGCGAGGGCGCTCAGGGCGACGCCTACTATTCGCTCATCGGCAGCGCACAAAATGCTTACTGGCCGCATTACAACGCTGGTCAGCGCAAAATGTCGGACGGCGATTTTCTTTTGATGGATTACGCCCCCGATGTTGGTTACTACATGGCGGACGTAACGCGGATGTGGCCAGTGAACGGAAAATTCAGCCCTTGGCAACGTGAGTTATATGGTTTTTACCTGACTTGTTACCAGGCAATCCTCAAACACATTCGACCCGGCGTCACGGCGCCGACTATTAAGCAGGAAGCTGCCCGCGACATGGAAACCGCTCTCGCAAGTACGAAGTTCTCGAAGCCCGAGTACGAGCGGGCTGCACGAGAGTTTGTGTCGAATTACAAGAGGTCAGCTGCGAACCCAAGGAGTGGACTAGGTCACTGGGTAGGAATGGCTACTCATGATGTTGGTTCTTTTGATGGTCCATTGCGTCCGGGTATGGTCTTCACGATTGAGCCGGCGCTAGTGGTGCCGGAGGAAAAGATTTATGTGCGCCTGGAAGACATGATCGTGATCACCGAGACCGGCGCCCGCATCATTTCTGATTTCGTTCCCATGGACATTAACGGCATCGAGAAAGTGATGCAGGAAGAAGGAATGTTGCAACGTTATCCCAGGAAAAAGATTGGCAGCTTAAATTGAGCGGTTGGCTAGGGTCGTAAAACCGACCCAGCCTGTGAAGGAGGAGGAACATCAACTCGAAGATTCTATCCCCTGTAAAACTTTTGAAATACACGCCTGGTAATCTTTGCTAACCTCGCTCTGCCCCATAACCTCCCGACGACCTAACGTTCCCGACGTGAAATCCCCCGCAACCTTTTTTATCTGGAGGTTTGTATGAAATCGAGAGATTCACAAATGTCGGGACGGCTTGTTTCCGGCGGCGTCCTTTTTGTCATTTTGTTTATGTGGTGGAGCAGCGTGAGAGTGGCAGAAGCTGCGACCGTGCCTTCAGGATTTACCGATTCATTGGTAGCCGCGGGCTTAAGTAATCCCACCGCCATGGCTTTGGCTCCTGATGGTCGTATCTTTGTGTGTCAACAAGGAGGCGAGCTGCGGATCATTAAGAATGGTGTCCTGCTGCCAACTCCATTTCTAACCGTTACCGTCGATCCTTCAGGCGAGCGAGGTTTGCTCGGAGTGGCATTCGATCCAAATTTCGTCTCCAACCAATTTGTTTACATCTATTACACCGCGACGACTCCAACGCTTCATAACCGCATCAGCCGCTTTACAGCAGCCGGTGATGTCGCTGTGTCGGGCAGTGAGACGATCGTGATGGAACTAAACAATCTGAGTGGCGCCACAAATCACAACGGCGGGGCGCTTCACTTTGGGCCTGACAGCAATCTTTACGTTGCAGTAGGCGACAATGCCAACAGTGCTAATGCTCAATCGTTTGAAAATCTCCTGGGCAAGATGCTTCGCATTTCATCCTCTGGAGCCATTCCGACAGACAACCCATTTTTCAACACAGCCGCTGGAGATAACCGTGCAATCTGGGCGTTGGGATTGCGCAACCCATTTACCTTCTCGTTCCAGCCTGGCGTAGGTCGCATGTTTATCAACGACGTCGGACAGAGCACCTGGGAAGAAATCAACGATGGGATAGCGGGTTCGAACTATGGTTGGGCCATTTGCGAAGGATTCTGTAACCCGCCCAATGCCAGCTTCCGCGATCCGATTTTTGCCTATCCGAACGACGCGCAAACCTGCGCGATTACCGGAGGCTCGTTTTACAACCCACCGGTCATGCAGTTTCCCAACACCTATCTTGGCAAATACTTTTTTGCGGATTTCTGCGGTGGCTGGATTCGGACTCTTGATCCGGCGGGAAATGTAGTAGCGGATTTCGCGACCGGCATCTCCCTTCCAGTTGACCTGAAGGTTTCAGGCGATGGTTCCCTTTATTACTTGGCTCGAGGCAGCGGCTCGGTGAATAGGATTGGGTTTTCGAGTGGTGACAACCTTCCACCCACCGTTTCGATCGATAGTCCCGCCAATGGCTCGATTGTGGCGCGCAAAGCGACTGTGACGATCGCAGCTTCGGCGAGCGATAATACCGGTGTTGCACGCGTTGAGTTTTTTGTTAAGGGCGCGTTGCAGTGTACTGACGTGAGTGCACCATATAGTTGTAATTGGAAGGTACCCAGCGCACCAAACAAGTCATATCAGCTTCAGGCGCGGGCTTTCGACGCTGCGGGTAACTCTGCCACTGCGACGATCCAGGTCACGTCTCGCTGACGCCACCTGAAAGAAGTCTAAGGCATCTGGTCTCAGGAACAGCGCCGAAGGCGCGACAGTCAGTAGCTGCGGCCGTAAGGCCGTGGATCAGAGCGAGATGAGATCAGGCCCGGAGGGCCGGCAGTCGTTCGCGCTTCGGTTGCATTACTGCCGCACCTTCGGCGCTCAACCTTTACTTCCGACTGTTCCACGGTCTCACGGCCGTGGCTATTTACAGACGGTCCTTCGGACCTGAACCTTGCTACGTTTTCGCGCGTTTTTCAACTCTGTGAATCAAATATGTAATCGCCGTTTCAACGGTTTCTCGTCGCGGTTTGGGGCCCTCGGAACACCGCGCTGAAGCGACGGTGTGAATGAGAGAAGCCAAACTGCACCAGTACTCACTACCCTTTTTATTGACAAATTTCGGGGACCGACATTATCTTTTCCCGCATATCACCGAACTAGATCGGATCCACGCCCCATCGTCTCCTCCGTCGTAAGAAGTTCGGACTGATTTGACCGCAAAGCGCATCCACCCGTTGCGCACTATCTCTGACTTGTTAAAAAACCAAAGGAGCTTCAAATGAAAGCAGTTTCCTCCCCTCGCCGCTTCGCGGCGCGTTCGTCTCATAAGCGTGGCAAATCTCGTTGGTTGCCATTTTTCCTGACCTTAACGACCGCGATCCTGGTTAGTGTGGTTGCGGCAGCGGCCTGCACGTTCATTCTTGCATTTGGATCTGACCGACTCATTACGCCAAGAGGAATTGCAGTCGACCCGTCCGGTAACGTTTACGTCGCGGACCCTTCAGGCGATACGAACGGTCAAATTTTTAAATTCGACGCTAACGGCAACTTCCTTGCAAGGCTTGGACAGAACAATGGTACGGCTCAAGGGTTCATTAGCGCGTTCCGAATCACCACCGATGCAAGCGGTAATGTTTATGCAACGGACGGTGCCGTTGAATCCACCAGTAATGTTGTGAAAAAGTTTGACTCGAGTGGGGTATTTCAGTTTGCATTTGGCGCCACTATAAGCTCAGGCGGTCAATTCGGGCAGGCAGCGGGGATAGCTGTCGACTCATCAGGCAATATCTACGTCGCTGACTCAGGGTCCAGTGTAATAAGGAAGTTTTCGTCCACCGGTACCTCGATCGGCACGATTGGTTCCGGTGGAAGCGGCGACGGCCAGTTCAGCATCCCCACTGGCATTGCGATCGATTCAGCTAACAACATCTATGTAGCCGACACCGGGAACAATCGGATTCAGAAATTCAATAGTGTCGGCACATTTGTTACTAAGTGGGGCACAGTGGGAAGCGGGAATGGTGAGTTCAACTCACCTCAAGGCGTTGGAGTCGATACGGTGGGAACAGTTTATGTGGCTGACACCGGAAATAATCGTGTTCAACTCTTTTCCAACACCGGAACTTTCATCGAAGTCTGCGGGAGTGAAGGCACCGGCGATGGACAATTTATGGGTCCAGCGGATGTTGCCTCCAACACATCCGGCACGTTCTTCTACGTCGCAGACCAGAATAATGCCCGCATTCAGAAATTCGGCACGACTGCTGCGGCCCCAACTGCTAATGCGGGCGCCGATCAAACCGTGGAGTGTGCAGGTGCAACTACATCCGTGAATCTCGATGGTTCAGCGTCCACCGCGGGCAGTGGAAGCATCAACTCCTATTCCTGGGCCGAAGGAGCGACACCGCTTGGCACCGGTGCGATGCTGACCGTTGATTTGCCGGTGGGCGTACATACCATCACACTCACCGTTACGGACACCGGTGGAGGATCTGATACGGACGATGTCGTCATCACCGTGCAGGACACACAAGCGCCGGATATCACATGTCCTGCTGATGTGGTCGTCAATCTACCAATGAATTCAAATGCAACATCGATGGTGGTCAACTATCCAGCCGTAACTGCGACTGATGGTTGTTCATCCAGTGTCACTGTGAACAGCACCCCTGCCTCAGGGTCAGTGTTCCCAGTCGGCACGACTACGGTCACCGCAACTGCTGACGATGGTGCAGGCCATATATCCAATTGCAGCTTCACTGTCACCGTGCAATACAACTTTGCAGGTTTCTTCCAACCTGTAGATAACTTGCCGGCGTTGAATGTTGTACAGGCAGGCAGGGCCATACCCGTCAAGTTCAGTTTGAGCGGTGATAAGGGTCTGGGAATCTTCGCACCTGGGTCGCCTTCGTCCGGACCGATCGCTTGCAACTCCAGCGATCCGGCAGTGGACTTGGAGGAGACTGTAACCGCAGGCGGTAGCAGCCTTAGTTACAATCCATCAACTGACCAGTACATTTACGTCTGGAAAACCGACGCAAGTTGGGCTGGTACTTGCCGGCAACTCGTCGTGGAGTTAAACGACGGTACCATTCACCGCGCAAACTTCAAGTTCAAGTAGATTTGAGTTTTGGCGGCTGGACTGAAGAGGGCCTTGCGATTCGTCGCAAGGCCTTCGCATTATGGGATGAATGGGACTTTGGGTCGTCGCTCGTCTACAGGCGGGCATCCTACTCACGTTTCTAGCAACACCTCTGGATGGTTTTTTGCAATCGTTAGCAATTTCAGCGCGGCGTCGCCTAGCTCTCTCGATCCTTGTTCCCAAGCCTGGACTGTCTTAGGGCTGATGTTCAGCATCATCGCAAACACGGCTTGCGAGCAGTTGACCTTTTGTCGGAGGCGAGAAATGTCTTTAGGTGACATTGCTTTTGGCGGTCGCGGAGCCTGGATTCGAGTTACCTTCAAATCGCGCCGCTCGCCACGTTCGAAAGCGACAGCACCTTCCATTGCTTCCTTTAGGTCAGCAAAAGCTTCGTCACTCATATAATTCGTCTTGTTCGTCTGAACCCTGCGAGTTTTGATTGCTTTCATGACTATGAACGGCCCTTCCTGATCTCCTGACCATACTACTGTGTAGCATAGTCTGCGATCTAGGAAGTGAATCGGCTTAAGAGAGTGCAGAAGAGATTGCAGATGTTTTCTGTCGCCGTCGTCGTAGCTCCACCCACGCCAGAAAGCCTGAAAGGATCGGCACCAGCAGGAACGAGAACACCGCGGCAGGTTCGCCGTCGAGGGTCTGCCTTAACCACTGGGAAGTAAAATCCGCCACCGTCCAGGGACGCACCAACGCGAGAACAAGATTTAATACGAGAGGAATTAGCAGAGGCTTTGGAGATTTGAGCCTGATGGACCACCTCGCGGCAATGATGACGGTGCTCCACGTCAGCAAACTGTAAATACCCTGGGCCCAAGCTATCCACGTCCCCGACGCCGCCGCGTGAGAGACACTAACTCCTTCTTGCGCGACGAAGTCTGACAGGATCCAAGGCGCAGCATGAGGCGCGAGGATGGCGGCGCCCACGGCTGCCGCACCAAGAATAGGCAGACCCTCACCGAGCATTCGCAGCAAATCCTTGCCGGCGCACCAGAACCACATGGCGATTGCGACTACGAAGAAACCGGGCATGTAGAGTGGCGAATTCCCGGCCATGCCGTGCCGCCACCTGGCTGCAAACTTATACGCAACGGCGCGCGCATCTCGGCCGGGAGCAGCAGAGATCCCGCCCAGTTCTGCCGTGTGTTCCAGCGTCGCCGCGACAAAAAACATCCATAGAAAGAAGATGCAGGCGACGAGCGCAAAACTCGACGTGACCAGAAAACCGGCGCGTTTCATCTCAGCCACATTCTTTCGAAGACCGCTCGAATCTTCGGTACGGTTTCGATTCCACCCACGCACACGACGTAGGCGCCCCCCGTCACAATGTAGGGAATTTGGAAGGTGGGTTGAATGACGATCCAAAATAAGAGAATCGCGCCGAAGGCGATGCTCTTAATAACAAATAGATCAGCCCTTGAGTATTTTGGAAGTGATCGACGTGATTTCCATAAGCCGTGATTTAGATCTACGGAGCGACGGCTGGCGGACATGCCTATTGCGAACAGGAACACCAGAACGAACCACTGCCATTCGAAGCCGCCGCCCGCGAGCCACATTCCGAGCCAGAAGCGCGGCGGATGCGTGGCGCTGTTGAAGATCACGTCAAGGACAAAGAGATTCCTGAAGCAGAGGGAATAAGACAGATTCAGTACGAGGAACAGAACGTAAACAGGAAGTATCTCCGCTCCCAGCCACACCCAACCCGTTACGAAACCGGCGACAATTAGACCGGCGGCAAATACCCCCGCGGCCTTGCGCGAAATCTCACCGGAGGCAACCGGACGCGTGTATTTCAGTGGGTGACGGCTGTCGGCTTCTGCATCGGTAATCGCATTGAGTGCATAAAGGCCACCGTATAACAGCACGTTCAAAGACACGTAGAGCAGGAACGTGCGCCAGAGCAACACTCCTGACCAATGGCGGGTGACGATCAGAGTGCCAAGCAGAACTCCGACGAAACTACTGTGATAGGGAAAGCGGAAGAGGGCAACGTAACTAAGCCAGTTGCTCCGCTCGCGAACTTCTGTCTGCACGTAATCAAACATGCAGTCGTGGCTCCGCATCAGATTTAGGGAGGTCGCCAGCGGCAAGCCGGAAGCAGAAGGGATGACCGCAACGAAAGCAGATGTATTCGGCCCAGTTATCTCGAATCTGGTTGATTGTGAGGAAGTGGCCAAGCAGCACGCACGCCAGCGGATGCCGGATCAAGGTGAGGCCTCTTTGTTCTTTGACGAACGAGTGTCCACATCGGCACGCGTATTCAGTCGTTTTGGATCCCGAATCCACAACATGGACGCGATGGCCCAGGAGGCCGCAGGCATAGTCCACTCTCTTTTTAAATTGGTTCTGTTTTGAATATGGGTCGGCGGCTCTCTCGAAAAGCAGCGGGTGCCCGCACCTTTCGCAGACGTACTCATTGTGAGCTGCGCGACTGGCAACCGGGGCGTAGTGGTGCCAACCAAAAAAGCAGTACAGCGTATGAGCGACTCGTGAAACGCTGTGGTCCTGATGAAGAATTGCAGCGCCGCAGCGAACACAAGGCGTGGAAGCGTCTTTAGCGATTCTGGTTTGGTGGACCTTATGCCCCAACAGCGCGCACCTTACTGATGCGTAAGCGCCAGGCAACATGAAAGTCGTGATGGTTGAAGATGGTTGATTCACAACGCGCCGTTCGGAGCAATTTCCCGGCCACTGCGTTTTCGCAGCTCTTGACGTGTTAGTCGCAAGTTGCCGTTATTCAAGACAGGGTTGCAGATTGAGCAGGGGCCTTCTTCCACGGGATGAGGATTGTTCTTAGCCTGATGGAGCGTTTTTGATGCGCCTGGCAAACGTCTCGCACAAAAACGGCTGTACAGCCCAGTCCGCTAAACGCGGACTGAAACCACTTCTTGTGCAAAAGCCCCATGTCAATTCCTCGATAGGACAACTGGATGTCGAATGAGGGGTCCTACTTCTTAGGATCGACTCCGCCATCCTTCACTTGCCGCTTCACCCACGTGATCATCTTGTCGAAATAACCTGGTGCGACGCGGGCGATGTCGCCTGGAACCGGCGGCAGCATAAATCCGTGATCGGCGCCAGGAAATACCTCTACAGTCAACTGCCCCTTTCCGTTGTCTGGCAGAGTGGTTTTGAAGGCGGCTATTGCCTCCTGAGGCGGCATGATCTTGTCGGCTTCGCCGAACAAAGCCAGGATCGGCAATCTCAATTGACGGTAGTGAGCAGGGGAGTCGAAGAATAATTCAGCCGCAAAATTTCGCCGAGCCGGCGGCCATTCCCCCACGGTCGGATCTGTTGCCGGAAGACTAAGGAGCTTGAACCAGGGCTGATCCTTGTGCGTCTGCCATAGAGCCTTGACGGCGTCTACGCGATCCTTGCCGCCGCTCCTCAGGTATTCAAAGTATTCGTTAAGAACAAGCTCGGCGAGCTTCACATTCTCGGCAGAATGCCCTGCGTCGCGTACCAGCCAGAGCCGTCGATAGGCCTCCTGTCGTGCAGCGGTCACCGGGCCGCCACTCGACGAAACAAGAAAAGCGAGATCAGGTTCACGCGTAGCCGCAAGCCCGATTATCCAGGGACCCTGGCTAGTACCGAGCAGTCCTATCGCTTTCCCTCTTATGTTACCGCGAGCCTTGAGATGGTGGACGCCCGCCAACACGTCGTCGGCCAAATCCGCAAAGGTCGAAGTGCGAAAGTCCCCTGTTGATTTGCCAGTACCTCTCTTGTCGTAAGCGAGCGCGGCGATGCCATGGCGGGCGAACAACATGGCCCAACTCATGAAGGCCATACGCGTAGCGGGACCGGAACCATGGACGAAAATGATCGCTGGATGGGGACCCGGTTTCGAAGGGGTAACGAGAGTTCCGGCCAACATCGTGTCACCGTTAGCGAACTTAACATCCTCCTGTTTTAGATTGATCTTGTGCCCGCGTCTGTCGGATTGAGCAGGCTCTCGCAAAATGACCCGCGGGCCTTCAGACGTTTGTTCAAAGATGACCTGAACGGGCGTAGGCTTCGGTCCATGGGCCACCAGATTGAAAACATTTGGCCTTTCCGGCACCGGGAAGAGTCCGCCTTTCCGACCGGTGGTGAAATCTTCCATCATCAGAAACTCTCCAAATTTGAATACCGTGACCGTTTCATTGACTTCCATTGCATAAGCTCCGATCAGCGTTTCGCGGTCAATTTCAGTCGCGAGCTTACTCTGCGCCACCTTCAAGCCAGCCTGCCTCGCTATCCAACTAGTTATTTCGTTCAGGACTCCTGGCGCCAGTTGCAAAGCGTCCGCCGACCTCTCGTTACTTGTGCCATGTCCGACAATTTCGCCTCTTACCAGGAACAGCCCGTGGTCGGCGCCTGGAACGAGCCGCGGCGTAAAGTCCTTATTGCCCGCAACGCGAAGGTAACGCTCCCACATTGGGACGTTCTGCTTCGGCGGTACGATCAAGTCGCGTTCTCCAAACAAAGCGAGAACGGGCACCTTTAGTTTTTCGAGTGCCGCCCGCGGGTCATAAGCGCTCAATCGCCACTGCTTAAGGTCCTTCTTGGATGAACTTAGCTCTACCACTCCCCACCAGCGCGACGAACGCGCTACCTGTACAGCAGCGCGCAGCGGCTGCAATCCTTGACCACTGGAAACAACCCCAAACATCAGCCTCATGGATTTAAGCGCATCAGCAACTTCTTCTTCGGAAAAGCCTCGGCCGCGCATATCACTCTCGGCTTCGTTAAGTTCCTGATCCCAGGTATGGAGCGCGGGTGCGGCGAGGAGACATATGAAGGCTACTTCGGTCCCGCGCGCGGGCACGAGCGGTGCGATAAACCCACCCTGGCTGTGTCCGTAAAGGCCAATCCGATCAGCGATCACATCCTGGCGTCGTTTGAGGTACTCCACCGCGGCCCGAGCGTCATCCGCCAAATCCTGCAAATTTGGATTCTGTCCCGAGCCTCCCGAAGCCCCGAAGCCGCGTTTATCGTAAGTTAGGACCGCTACTCCCTGCGTCGCCAGGTGCGTGGCAAGGAGGCTGTAATATGCGTAGTCGCGTCCACCTTTACCCGAACCGTGGATCATGACTATCGCCGGATGCGGCCCAGGAGTGCGTGGTTTCGTCAGCCTGCCGACAAGCTTGACGCTGCGGTTATTGAACACGACCTCCTCAAAACCAGTGGCATTCGTCGCTCTCGCAAGAACCGGTGAACTGGCCCCGTCCTGCCAGCGAAGCCCCTCCACGCTTCCATCTGGCTTCTCGAGGAAGACAACTTCACCACCAACGGACCTATTCGCGCCGAAGGTGAACGTGTTGTCTGAGGCGCGTTGCAAAACTCCTACTCGTCCTGTGGGGGGATCCAGGAAGCAAAGAAGCGATGACTGTTGTCGGCTGAGGTGTTTGTCGCAACTGGCGATGATGATGTGACGGTTGGCGCCAATCTCATATACGCCGTGGAACCTGGCATCGGAAAGTTTTTCCGCAACGCGGCCGGGCGAGGTGTTCTTCCAGCGACCGCCGGCAACGTGTTTCGCAGACGGCGCCGGCACTGCCAAAAACAAGAAGACCAGCAAGGCGAAAGCAGGACTCAGGTTGATGCGCACGGGGTAATCTCCCTTCATAGCTTAAATTGGGCTTTTCAGCCTGAGAGTCATACGCGACCCACAGCGTAATACCCTTAATTAAACTGTGATCATTTTCTGAGCTTGCTTTGAATAGGCTGAGGTTCGACAGCAAGAAATGTGGGAGAACCGGTGCAATCATGCGAAAGACGCCAGAACTAGTTCGGCCCACATTTCGTCTAAGTTGAATACCTCGCCTACATGTGCGCGAATTCAGTCGGAACGAATGGAGTGAAAATGGAAAACGAACAGAATTATGAAAACGGGAGCACTCTGGAAAGCGACTTTATGATTGAAGGCTGGCTGGTCCGGCCACAACTCAACCGAATCGAGCTTCAGGGAAAAGTCATCCAAGTTCAGCCCAAGATCATGAGGGTCCTTCTCATCCTGGCCCGTTACCCGGGGCAAGTGGTTACGAGAGACTGTCTGCTACAAACCGCCTGGGCTGATACGCATGTGACTCCACACGTTCTGGCCCGCGCCATCTCAGAACTGCGGAAGATCTTCAATGACAATCCTCAGGATCCCAGCTTCATAGAGACCATTCCTAAGACCGGTTATCGGCTTATCGCCCGCGTCTCCCGAATTCGCAATCAAGAAAATGAAGATGCTGCTCAAAATACCCAGCCAGGTTCGGATGTGGCCGTGGACCCTTCCGGCCGACAATCAACCGTGCCGCCAGCGGCATCGCGGTCAACTACTCTGGTGTGGGCCGGAGCGCTAATGACATTTCTGGTGTTTGCTTTACTCGTATTCGGCAGGTTAATGCATCAGCATTAGGAGGGGTTCTCGACTGCACAAAGATGTTACCTCGGTTGACTACGCATTGACCGCGATTCGTTACCTATCGTCGTCGCCGCCAACAAATCGCGCCCACCTTGATCGCTCCAAGTCGTAAACCGCCCGACGGCATTCCCTCAAGCACGTTTCGGTCAGACCCGCTCCCTGTCAAAACTAACAGGACTCTCGACCCGGTATGCAGTGCTACAAATAGAAAACGACTAACGCAGATTGCGTGGGGAAGGAAGTACGGTTCAGATGAAATCTGCGCTTGATCCTAAGAGGACAAACCGATAAAACCAACGCAGTCAGACTCGGAATTTGAACGGCAGCCGGCGTCGAATTTATGGGACACGGTCATTCGCATCGCGCTGGTTGGCGGCTTGGCGGTGTTGTGTTTTCGGGTCTTTTCGCCATTTCTGAACTTGGCGGTTTGGTCGATCATCCTGGGGATCACGATTTACCCGGTGCACCAATGGGTTGCTCGGCGGATTGGCCGAAGGCAAGGGCTGGCCTCGATCATCCTGGTGATTCTGGGCGTGTCATTAATCGTCCTTCCGACATGGCTGCTAATGAATTCATTCGCGGATTCCGTTCATCGTGGCGTCACAGCAGTGCAACAGAACACAGTGCAAATTCCAGCTCCACGAGAAGGAATAAAGGAGTGGCCGGTAGTCGGCCCCAACCTTTACGACAAGTGGTCGAAGGCTCAAGCCGACTTCCCTGCTCTGGTTCAGAGTATGCAGCCAAAGGTTGGCGATTTGGCTCGGCAGGCGCTCTCTATGGTGGCAAGCATTGGCATGACCATGTTGCTGTTCCTGGTCTCCTTCGTCGTTGCCAACATCATAATGGCCTACGGCGACAGAGCTGAGCGTAGCGGCCGGGCCATCTTCTCTCGCATCGCGGGATCATCCCGCGGAGAATCGCTCGCAAAGCTTTCAATTGCAACCATCCGATCTGTTGCGCTGGGGGTAATCGGTGTAGCCGCTATTCAGGCGCTGCTTATCGGGCTAGCGCTTTTGTTCGCTGCCATACCGGTGGCGGGCGTCTTGACGATAATCGCGCTCATATTGGGTATTGCTCAGGTGCCAGCGCTGCTAATTACGCTACCAGTCATTGTTTACATCTGGGCCAGCGGCGATTACAGCACCGGCGCCGCGATCTTGCATACGATCATCCTGCTAGTGGCAGGCAGTGCCGACAATGTCCTGAAGCCAATGATGCTTGGGCGCGGCGTTGATGTTCCGATGCCGGTGATTCTTTTCGGGGCACTGGGCGGCATGGCGAGCGGTGGAATCCTGGGAATGTTTGTGGGCGCCACGGCTCTGGCGCTCGGATACGAGATCTTTATGCACTGGGTTGGCACCCATCCGAATTCCGATCCGGCGTCGTCATAAGCACAAAAATCAAGAAGGCCCCACGAATTAAGGACACCTAGCGAAGATTCATCACGTAAATCTCGTAACCATTCTTCCGGCAGCGGCGGTACTTGCAATGATGGACCGGCGTTTCTATTGATTTCTTTTTGTCGAAAAGCTTTCTATTCGACACGAACATCGACGTGAACCTCACCCCCGTCTCCAGCCACGTGGGTTATAATGGAAGCATAGGCACGACCCCACTCATGGCTCCGCGAAGTTCAGTGCAGCGAGATACCTGCCACTATTGCTTGCCTGAATGCACTGCAGCTTCGGCCAGGAGTTCCGGCTCACGCCGCCTTGGGTGTTCATTTCGAGAGATGCCTCATCTTGATTGTGGAGCTTTGCCTTGCCCAGCATTCTTTATCAGGACTTCTATCTCATCATTCAACCGCCAGACGAGCAGGGGAGATACCGAGCACAGGTATTAGGATCCAGTGGAGGTACTGTAGAAGACCGCTTTACTCGCGCGGAGATTTTCGGACCCCTGCCTGCCCGACCCAATGGACCAGCTCCCGACGCCCCAACGCGCAAGGCTGAACTCGTGCTCGGCGGCGAGATGTTTCAGATTGAGAACCTGCAGCCGCCGACGTTGGCTGAAGCGAAGGCGCTGGGCGGTCACATCTTTAATGCTGTTTTCAAGCGCGAGATCTACGGGGCGCTACGCCGGAGCCTGGATCAGGCGCGCAACAACCGCGCTCACCTCCGGCTGCGGTTAAACCTTACTAACGTACCGGAACTAGCTGCCTTACCGTGGGAACTCCTCTTCAACGATAAGATTAACCATTTCTATGCGCAGTCGATAGAGTCTCCCGTCGTGCGCTACATAAACGTGGGCGAGCCCTCCGAACGGGTTACGGTTGAGGGTCCACTACGCATACTGGTCATGGTCGCCGATGTGCCGCAGCTAGCTCAACTCGATGTTGAAGAGGAGTGGCGTCGGCTGACCGGAGCGCTCGCAAAGCTGGTCGCAGCCGGGCAAGTAGAAGTCGAGCGTCTGAGCGGAAACAGCGCTTCGGCTCTGAGCGAGCACTTGATGCAGCGGCGGGATGATAGGCCCTACCACGTCTTCCACTTCATCGGGCATGGTGCGTACAACCCTTCCACACATGAAAGCTCCCTGTTGATGATGGACGCGAGCGGGCAGCAAATGCGCGCATTGAGTGCGGAACGGCTAAGCGGAATGCTGCAGAACCACCGATCGCTGCGCCTAGTCGTCCTAAACTCATGCGAAGGCGCGCGGACGGATGAGACCGACAGTTACACCGGTGCCGCTCAAAGTCTGATACGACAGGCCACAATTCCAGCGGTTATAGCTATGCAATACCGCATAACGGATAAGGCAGCCATAGATTTCTCATACCAGTTCTATAGTGGGCTCGTTGCGGGTCTACCGATTGAGGCTGCTCTTTCAAACGGGCGTTCCACAATTTTCGCTGAGGGCAACGACGTAGAGTGGGCTACACCGGTGCTATTCATGCGAGCTGAAGACGGACAACTCTTTGAACCGCGCGAACCACGGCTGGCGCCTGCACCGACGCGCGTTAACTCGGAGCTAGACGAACACTACCAGGCGGTCGTCCGGGTTCTGCTTGACGGCAGGCTAGTGCCTTTCCTCGGTCTCGACGTGAATCTTTATGGGCGCCTGCCCCAACCTCGCTGGCAACCGGGCGCCAATCTGCCTAGCAGCCGCGAGTTGGCCACTTATCTCGCCGGCGTCTTTGCTTACCCCACCGACGAACCTCTCGATCTAATTAGCGTTTGCCAGTACGCCGCAGTTAACCGCGAAGGACTTAGCAACCTTTACGATGAGCTTAAAAGTATCTTCAACCACCACCATGAGGTAACTCCGCTGCATCGTTTCTTCGCTGGCCTGCCCGCCGTCCTGCGCGAGAAGGGTTATCAGGGAGACGATGAGCTGCGCCTCCGCTTCGTCGTTGCCACTACAACGTACGACAACCTGCTCGAACGCGCTTTTAAGGAAATCAATCAGGCGTTCCATGTCGTCTCTTATGTTATCAGCGGAGAACAATCTGGGAGGTTTTTCCACGCCAAGTTTGCAGGCGCAACGCAGATCTCACCGCCGACGCAGATTGCCGATCCCAACAATTATCCGCCGTTGTCCGACGCAGACCCAATCATCCTCAAGCTGCCTGGAGCGGTCGAATCAGTCGAGCAGCGTTTTGCCATTATCGAGGACCACTTCTCGGATTATCTGACGTACAAGGATTTGTCGGGATTGTTGCCTCCGCAATTGAAGGGCAAGCTCAAGCTTAGCCATCACTTGTTTCTCGGCTCCGGCCTGCGCAACTGGCACCTGCGTGCTCTCCTCTATCGCATCTGGGAGAGCCGCCGCGCCAATCGCGGGTCGTGGGCCGTTCATCCCGAACCACAACCGATCGACGAACGGTTTTGGCGAGCGGCCGGTGTGCAGCCGTTGCTCGTTGATTTTGAGACTTATGTCGGCGGCCTGCGCGAGCGTCTCGATGGGGTACCGATCGCGAGCCCGCCCGCGAGGTTTGAGTTATGAACAAGCCCGACTGTCCCCCCTCGCCATTTGTCGGTCTCGTCCCGTTTCGCGAGATCGATGCTCCCTTCTTCCGCGGGCGCGAGACCGAGCGCGATCTGATCGTCGAGAACCTGCGCGCTTCACGTCTGACATTGCTTTACGGCGCCAGCGGCGTCGGAAAAAGCTCGGTGCTTTACGCTGGGGCAGCGCACCGGCTCCGCGAGCTTGCGCGCCAGGACGCACAGGAATATGGCAAGCCTGATTTCGCCGTTGTCACCTTCCGCACCTGGGGCGACGATCCGATTCAAGGGCTACTCCGAAGCATCAATGAAGCGATGGCTGAAGCGCTGCAAGTGAAGTCTTTGCTTGACGTACCCGACTCAAACAATCTGGCGCACATCATCGGAGCGTGGACGGAGCGATACGGCATTGAGCTGTTAATCATCCTCGATCAATTCGAGGAGTATTTCCAGTACCACCCTAACGAGCAGGGCCCGGGCACGTTTGCCGAAGAGTTCCCGCGCGCGGTCAACGATCCCGAGCTACGTGCGAAGTTTCTCCTCGCGCTCCGCGACGATGCGTTGTCGAAACTCGATCGGTTCAAATCGCAGGTTCCATATCTCTTCGACAACCTGCTGCGCATTCGACACATGACCGTTGATGCTGCCCGCAAGGCCATCAAAGAGCCAATTGACGAGTACAACAAACGCTGTGGCTTCGAGCAGGCAGGAAGCGAATACACTATCGAGACTGAGCTAGTCGAAGAGGTGATTAAGCAGGTCCGCGCCGCGCGCGACACGACGGAGGGGCAAGACGGTGTAGCAGGTGTAGAAGCGCCATACCTGCAGTTGGTGATGACGCGTCTCTGGGAAAAGGAGCGCGAAGATGGATCGCGCTTGTTGCGTAGCCAAACGTTGGAAGATTTAAAGGGCATCAAGAACATCGTTCAAGTCTATTTGAACAACGCGCTCGAGCAACTCAAGCCGGAACAAAAGAGCATTGCGTTCCGAGTGTTCGACTATCTGGTTACGCCGTCAGGAACTAAGATTGCCTATTTTAAGTCAGACTTGATCAGTCAGACGAGGTTCACCGAGACGCAAATCGGCGGCGTACTTGAAGCTCTTGATAAGTCGCGCATCCTTCGCTCCGTACCCTCGATTGACCGGCCAGACGAGTCGCGCTACGAAGTCTTCCACGACCTGCTGGCACTGGCAATCATCAACTGGCGAACGCAATACGAGGCCATCACTAAGGCCGAAGCGCAGCAGGCCACGGCAGCCGCCGAGTTGGCCGAAGCCGAGCGCCAGCGCCGCCTCGTAGCGCAAGCCCGGGAGAATCGCCGCCTTCGCCTCGGGCTGACGCTGTTGGTCCTGTTGCTGCTTAGCGCCGTGGGTTTTGGTATTTATGCTTCGAGCAAACGTACTCAGGCGAATAGAGCGTCGCAACTCGCATCCACGAGGGAAGCTCAAGCGATGAAAGCGGAAGCGGAGGCGAGACAATTGTACCTGGAGGCATCCGTGGAGAAAAAACGTGCCGATGAAGCCGCCAGGGTGGCTTCGATTGAAGAAGGTCGAGCCATGGATGCCTTAAAAGCGGCAAAGTTAGCCGAAGAAAGAGCTACAACGCAATCCCGGATCGTTATGGAACAACTAGGACGAATACAGGCCCTCCAGGCGCAATTGGACGCTCTCGAAGAACGCCGCGCCGAGGAATTAGAAAAAATTGAAAAGCAGACGACTGATCCGAATACGCGCTTACAGATCGCGTCGTATCGCGAAACATTCAAACTGGACAGAACACGAAAACTAACAAACCAACAGGAGAGGAGTGTTGCTTCTGAGCAGCAGCAGGAAAGCACGAGCGGCAGACCAGTCAAAGAGGGCGATCAGATTCAGCGCAAGCTCTGGCAGAATGGAAAGACTCTTCACTTCAAATTTATAGGCGGCAGTCGGGCTCTGCAGGAGAGAATCGAACAGGTAGCGCAGGAATGGACGCAGACTGGGGCCAACATAAAATTCGTTTTCGACAACTCACCCGACGCCGAAATTCGGATCAAGTTCGATCAGAATGACGGATCGTGGTCGTTTGGTGGAACGGATGCGCTGGCAATTCCGAAGGCTGAGCCTAGCATGAATCTCGGATTTGCCTCGAACACAAATATTAACGGGGACGATTTCCGGCAGACGGTGCTCGTAAATTTTGGGTATATGCTTGGGTTGATCAACGAGCATCAGAATCCCAACGCCAATATCCCGTGGAATAAGAAGGCTGTGTATACCAGTTTCATGGGCCCGCCAAATTACTGGTCTCGCGACGTAGTTGACTCGCAAGTATTCAGGACATACCGCGGCGACTATCGGGAGTTTGATCGGCGCTCTATCATGATGCGTATGACTATCCCGAAGAATTTTCTCCTGGGTGATACATTCGCCCCCATCCTGGAGTTGGCGACAGTGCTCTCGGAGTCGGACAAAAAGCTTATACGAGACTTATATCCGCGACCGTAGAGTAGGCATGTTATCTGAGAAGACCGAAAGATCCGTTCGTCTGCAAATTCTGTGCGTACCTTGCGTTTCTTCGTAGGAGTATTTCGCCAAAATTCATGTGGCGGATCGCGCCTTGACTGCTGCGGGGGCAAGCTGGATGATACGCGCATGACGAGACCGAACAAACCGCAATTGAGGTGAGAAATGTTTGGTACAGACTACGACGAGGCGACTGGCTACGAAGAGTTTCGCATCAAGTTGTCCGGTGGTGAGCAACCAAACTCCCCCGACATGAGTTTTAGACTCATGGCAAGTTCGGTGGGGGGCGAAACGGTGGTCGTCGATTACTACCCTCCAGTAACAAGCCTGGAGATCGAAGAAGCCTTCGCGGGTGTAGCCCGCGCAAACACCCAATTTGCTCTAAGCATCCAGCGCTCTACCAGCGACGAGATTCGGGCCCTCGGGGAGCGGTTGTACAATTCGGTTTGGCAAAGCCGCATCACCGATCTTTACCACCAGTCTTACGGCATAGCTCAAAGCAAGGGCAAGAATTTACGGGTGCGCTTCGTGATTGACCACCCAGCTCTCGCAGCGCTGCCCTGGGAGTTCCTCTTCGAGCCAGCGCGAAAAGATTTTCTGTCGCTCTCAACCCGTACTCCGATCGCGCGACAGTGGGCCTGGCCGACAGCCACACCTACGCGACCGGCGATCATTGAACCGCCACTCCGAGTGTTGGTCGTCGAAGCAGAGGTGAGACCGTGGGACATAGGTTCGGCTGAAGAGATCGCCATGCTTCAACGGCTTGGAAAAAGTAGCGACGGGCTACTCGAAGTCGTAAAGGTCGTCAACAACGCCTCGCCGACATCACTGATAGAGGCGTTGAAGGATGACTCCTATAACGTTTTACACCTCTGCCTCAGCGGAGCGACCGATGCAGTGCTGGCGCGCGGAACGGGATCGGGATCGATCACCTCCTTCTCCACCGACAGGCCTTCGCTGCCCCAGTCGCTAGTACTAATGGACGAAAACTCAGGGTCAAACCGGACTCCACAGAGAGTCGATCTCGACCTTCTGCGCACCGTGATCAACAGACGGGACATTCAACTCATTAACCTGAGTGGCGACTGTACTGACTGGCTCGCCAGCCAGCTCACCGAGGTGAGCCCCGCGACCCTGGGTTGGCGCGGACTGAATACGCCTGCAGCCTACCAATCTTTCTCGGAGGGTTTTTACTCCCCTCTAGTGAAAGGTTTGCCTCTCGAAGCCGCGGTGACTCAGGGACGTAAGGAGATTGATGCGAAATATCCGGGAGGAAAGGAATGGGGAATGCCGGTTTTTTACCTGCAAACACCCGACGGAATGACGCTCCGACAGCAAACCAAGTCAGCGAAACCGGCCAACCGCTACGTCAGCGAGTTTGGTACGGCGGTGCCTTCAAATCCCTCGACTCAGCGTGAGTGGACAAAGTTGCGAGTGTTGTTGTCCGTAGCCGAAGAGAACTACCGGGTCCTGCTAAATGAGGTAAACAAGTATGGAGATGACGTTCCGGAGTTCGTAAACTCTCAAGTAAAGCAGCTGCAAGACGAGATGGCTCACCTTACCTCGGGTCTGGAACGACTCGCCAAATAGATACGGGTTGGTCCACTTCTCGACAGTAGCAGCAAGCGCCCCTCACGCAGGTGCGCTGTTCGCCGCAAGTGCTTGAACCGGCTTGTTGGCATCAATCCTTAGATCGCACAAGTGATTTCGGCTAAGACAGACTCGAAGTGAGCCCTCCTCATGCCAAATACAGTTCCTGAATACGTCGCCCAGGTTTCAAACGCTGTGGCACTGGTTGAGAGTCGACGGTCTCTGATTGCCGAGTTGCGCGCTCAAATAGAGCAGATCGCGCGTGTCAAGCTGATTGTGGTTGACGGAGAGGTTTTGCAAGTGAATAGGCTCCAGCAATTACAGGACACGGTGTTGGCCGAGATAGACGCGTTGCGTTCAGCAAAGGGACTTGACCAGATTGCCCAACACATTGAAGCGATGGAATTTGCGCTATCAGATGTGAGATGGGAATTGGCCGACAGCATTAAAGATGTCTTGAGCAAAAAGGCGGCGAGTCAGAACGAGATCCTACGCCAGCAGGAAGAAATCATTCAGCAATTGCGTTCCCGACTCAATGAGTGGGCGCCGCTGATGACAGCTCTTAAGCTGGAGCTGGACAAGGCGGCAAGAGAGCAAGCCCCGATTCGTGAGGAGCTAAATGAGTTCGTCCGGATAGACGGGCTTCTCAGCACAATACAACGCGAACTCAACGAGGGAAAACACACTGGTTTAAAGGAACTCCTCGACGGGCTTGACGCCGACCGCACCACCTTGGTGCAGTGGCTCAAGACTATTCCTGAGCTCACCCAAAAAACTGTTCAATTCAAACGTCAAGCCGACCTACTGTTGCTTCAGGCCCCGCTGGACGGCCGCAAACTTTATCGTTACACCGTGCTTCTGCGGACTGCGAGCGATTCCGGCGCCCACGGGATCAACATTCAGGAGAAGTGTGCTTTAGTCGAACTCGACCGTAAAGAAATGGCGGCTGTGATCGGCGAAATCACGAATGCCGTGAATCGGGGAGTGACACGCAGCTTCCAAACCAGTAAGAGCAGCGATGCGACCGTATCCGAAGCGCCGCCGATGGCGCCCGCGGACGGGAACGGCCAGGCGGACACGGTCGAAGCTATAGGAGTCGCCGCGAACTTGGACGGTTCAGCTTCGACTCCTGACAGCAGCTCGCTTCGTAAAGCCGAGTTAGTAATGACACCAACGTCGCCTCTGGGCCCACTCTATCCGGAAGGTCTTAACGACCTGGTGAAAAACGTCGGCGATTTCATGTACCGAATTTTCATGTCTCACCAAATGCAGGATTACCTCAACGCCTCGCCGTGCTCTCTCACGGTTACCACCAATGACCTGATGTTGCCATGGGAGCTAATGTCGTATCAGGATAGAAGTCAACCCGGTGTGGATAAGTTTCTGTGTCTTGAACGTCCGATTGCGCGCATGCCGATGGGACGATATTTCCCACGCCACCACCGCGAGCACCCTGATGAAGTCCTTCGTTTCCTTCTCATCTACGCCGATCCACACTACAAAGATGAGAAAAAGAGACTGAGTGCTGCAAAGCGCGAGGTAGACCAGATCGAAGAGGAACTCAAGAAGAAGTGGGGTAAGCAGGTTGAGGTCATCAAAATAACCGAGGCCCAGGTTACAGGCCGCGCTCTGAACAAGGTGATGCGCGAAGGCAACTTCAAAGTGATCCACTTTGCCGGGCATGCCTTTTTTGACAAGGACGACGCTGACCTGAGTAGCTTGCTGCTCGACGGCAATGAGCAGTTTCTCGCGCAAAAAGTGCAGCGTCTGCTTGAAGGACGACCGTTGGTTTTTTTAAATGCTTGTGAGTCAGGGACCACCGCAAATGAGGAAGAGCCCCAAACTATCGGCTACATGCAGGAGCAAGCGGAGGGCTTGGCCTCTGCTTTTATTTACGGTGGCGCGCGTGGCTGCGTTGGCTCACTCTGGCCCATCTACGACAAACCCGCCGCCGATTTCGCGGTTCACTTCTACAATAATGTGGTGCGTGGCTACATGATAGGTGAAGCGCTGCGACTCGCTCGCCTTGAGATCAAGAACAAGCACGACGATCAGATCACCTGGGCTGCTTATGTGCTGTACGGCGACCCGACGCTCCGCCTGTAACGATTTCCGCACCATCCCTGCCCCTCGCGCAATGTCACTTTAATCTGCGACTGCCCTTTAGCGAACAACTTCGATAGCGGCACGTCTTGTCATTTGCGAAGGTGCAGTGTGATCTCAGCCACAGTCCACTCGGCACTGGCCGACATCTCCATCGCGGCGCTGCGTCTCCGGGGAGTATCGTCGTTGAAGTCTGCCATGAGTTGTTCGAGCGTTCCCTTAGTCTGCCTCCCAACGGAACGCAGACTCTGGACTTGCTCATCGAGCGCGGGCAGTTCGAGGAACCGGAAGCTGGCTGGGCCGATGGTGGCCAGCACCTTTAGAATTTCACGGCCCTCCGTGTAGTTGGCGCTTGGGAATCTCATGGTCAGAATCGGCCAAAGATCTTTCTTGCTCTCCAGCAGCATTTGGTCTTTGTTAAATTGAGTAGGTGGCATGTTTTGGCTCACGCTCCAATCGGAATCGAGATCGAGCATAGCCACGTTCAGATCAAGCTGCGAGTTGTTCTTGATATGGATATAGACTCTATCGCCTGGCTTAACCATCAACATGCCGCCGGGGGCGTCCAGCGGTTCCAGCACTTTCCCTTTAGGAGGTGGAACGAATTGCTCTGCGTCGGGTGGGGCCTTGAAGGTCTCAACGATTATTTGGCCCGCGAGCGGCGAAAATATGTTCGCATTCTTCAACTGCTCGATGGTGTGATACTTATAGAGGTGTCTAAGGCGCGCTACCACTTTTTCTGCCGCGCCCGCGTCGTTAATTTTCACTGCCGGCCGGATGTTCTTGAAAGCTATGCCCTGCGCGTCCAGGATTTCATACTCACCGGTGTCACTGATCGCTACCTGGTAATTTGTCGCTTCGTCCTGTCCCACCGACGTCAAAAACCCGCGTCCGTTTTGAACTATGGCATCTGCGACCGCTTGCAAGGCAGCGACGCGCTCGTTATTCGGGGGCGGTGGCCCCTCCTCAACGAGTCGCACCTGCCCGCGCACCATCACCACGCCCGAGTCAATCATCACCGCCGGCTCGCCGCCCAGCAGGTTCAACCCTTCCGCTCCCCCCGTTACCTTGGCCCATGACTTTGACGCACCCAGATCGGTAACTTCGGCTAGGGCCAGATGCCGGTCGATCTTGGTGAAGTCGGTCGTACCGGTCGGAAAGATAGCGAAGCCAGCTTGCTTGGCGGCGCCGAGCGCTTGGCCCGTGTTCAACTCAACCCGACGCCCAACTGAATCGTATTGCAAGACCTTGACGGCGTAGGCGGGCGGAATCTGTTCTAAACCCAGGACGCTCCGGCCGACATCCCCTTCAACCTGCGGCGTTTGATGAACGAACTGGCTGTTGATCTTGCCAAGGATGCGATCGTGCACTTGCTTCCAGGAGACTTGTGGACCAAGCTCTTGTAGAGCGTGAAGCAACCAGTAGGTGAGCGCGCCGCTGCGATCCGTACCGTTGAACGCATACTCAACGGCTGACTCATTGTCGCGACAGGCAGCCAGCATGACATAGCCTTTCGCCTCCGGCATCCAGCCGCTGGTCGCTTTCGCGCTACGTGTGGCCGCTGCCTCCATTCCATTCCACGATTCGATGAGTTTCTCATCCGGCGCGACCAGACTTTTCTCGTTGTCGCGGTCGCGTACGCGCACATCAATCTGATCGGTGCCGCGCACGGCAACATCGTTACCTCGGCCGCGCGTCATGCCGCCCGAGTGACAGCTGTCGAGCACCAACGTCACCAGTAAATCCTTGGCGGCCATTTCTCGCAGCAGGCGCGCCAGCTCGATGTCGCGCAAGTAGCGCGAAACAGCCATGTCTTCGATGTCTATCGGAGCCAGCGTTTCGTCAATGCCACCCACGCCTTTGGCTTCTTTATACTTCGTGGTCGTGCGTCCGCCGTGCCCGGAATAGTGGATGTAAACCTGCGAGCCTGGCGGCGCCATGTCTCGCACCTCCTGGAATTTCTTCACTATGTTGTCGTAAGTGGGCCAAAGCTCGGGTGGCTCCGGTGGCGATTCAGGACTGTCAGCGTGGTTACTCGCATGTAGCTTCAGGATGCGCTCGTCAGGAATCTTCAACCGCTCTTTTAGCAGCTCTTCTTCGATGCGCTTGACGTCCCGAACGCAGCCTTTCAGGCTGTCGAACATCGCGCCTTCGGGCGTGACGTTTGGAAAGTAATATTCTGCCCCGATGAGTAGGGCGTAGATTGCGGGCGGCATGGCTTTCCTCCTCCCGCGCCGTTCGCAAGTGCGATGCGCCGGCGCGGGACTTCAGGCTCTGTAGGTGAAGAAGAACAGTGTGAGTTGTGTCCCTCTCTTATTCTGGCTGTGATCGTGGGCGGGCGTGGCTGTCTCACGGATAAATCGTACGCATGAACTCCTTGTCAGTGGTCGACAGTTCCGTGTTGCTCCAGCTTACGGCGAAGTTGGGGTCCGTCACGAACTCTTCGGGAATCGGGTAAAGCATGATCGAATACTTGTCGAACTCGCTGTAACTCGTCTGCGATTTATCGTATTTTCCGAACAGGTTGTTATCCACCTGATCCTGAGTCCAATTATTCGGGGGATTCATGTAGTAGCGGTAGACGGCTTCCCGATTCCAGGGGATTTCTTCATCCGGATGATTATGCTCATGCGGCATCCCGATGGCATGACCAAATTCATGGACGATGACGCGCGAATACTCGTCTTCAGGTACTGGTTGGTCGAACCAACCATAGTTCATCGTCGCCTGGTCTTCCGGGATGGACAGGCAGTCTGTACCGATGTAAGACCATGAGCCATCTTTGACGAACGCGACGCGAATTTCGGCGTCGGAGTGTTCTCCGAAATCGAATTTTAACGAAGTGTATTTGCTCCATTCGTTGGCATACTGGATGACCTTGTCCTGAACTTGAGACGTGCCGCCAAGGAAGCGTACGCGCAAGGTGCGGCCCGGACTCCACAGTTTGCTCGTCAACACGAAGGCTTTTGTTCCGGTTTGAGGATCCTCGATTTCCTTGCCGTTAGCGGGGTTCTCCTCGATGGCCAATCGCTTGGCTTCCTTTTGGAGTTTCAACGGCGGCATCACATCCATGCACGCATGAATCTTGCTCAGGTCACTTCCCGGGGCCTGTCCTGACTTGTTTTGCTGATCTGCCATGAGAATATCCTTTCTTGGGTAAGGGTGATTGCCGGGTCTTTGCGCCCGGGCTGTTGGTTTGAGCGGCGAGTGGTAATCCGTATGAGTAATAAAGGCCTAGCCCGCCGCGTGGTCATGACGAGTAGGGCCCTTTGCGCCGTCCCCGCCTCCGAGTGAGTTGATTTGTTCCGACGATTACGCGCGCACGGTTCGCACCGACGCACGGCAATTTATAGTGCTGTTACTAATACGTTAATTGTCCACGGATCTTCCGTGCCGAAGTTTTTTGATCTGCGAATCCGGCACGTCACCGAGCGACTCCTCTTCAAGCGAAGTCCCGCCTTCCTCGTCGCGCTCGTTAATTGACTTCACCCGCCGCAGCCGCTTGGCGGCCTTTAGGTCGCCGGCATGCTCGTCATAGAGATCGAACCACGGCAGCCCGTGCCGCGTGTAGGTTTCCGCGCTGACAGGCGTCAGTGGAGTCTTCTCGCCTGTGATCGCTTCATACTGCTCACTGTTAACAATGTGCACGAACGCGCGTGTCAAATTCTGCTCGTCCCAGGTTTCACAACCGTATGGGTCGGGGTAGATTTTCTGCTTCATCCGCCCGCCAACGGCCAATCCCATCTCTGCAGATGGCCCAGTCATCGGAGCCGACAACCTCAAAGGCATACCTGTCGGTGACGATTCGGTTGGCGGCGCCTGGTCGGGGAAGCGACCCGGCTTCGGCTCGTAAGCCAGCAATTGAATGCCGCCGAACTCTTCGCTTCCGGTTAACTGGCCTTCGACTGTGTAACCGAGACCAAGTGGCATCGCGACGAATTGTCTAATGTACCCTTCGCCCGCGTTGATGCCATCGAGCCATGGTTGATTCGGACAAACCACGTAGTCCTGCGGATCATCGTGCAACTTCTCATTCCACGGATCGCCGGAGACGGCGTTGACCCTGCCAACTCCAACTTTTACTACGTTGGGTTTCCACGCAGCTGCAGTGAAGCCCAACCAAAGCGCCTCACGCTGATACATCGGAATGAAGAAGCCGTCCCGTTCGCGCCACGTAGCGGGAACGCGATCCGCGAAATCAGCGACCCGGCGCACTGGGAAAGCTCCTAGCCCAGGCGGCAAAGGGTAGGTCCGCCCGTCGTCAGGAAGGCGCAGCGTCCGCTGGAACGAGACAGACAATCGCTCGCCCAGCCGTAGCCTGTTTGCGTCTAAGGTTGCTTCCATGTAAACGCTTCGCCTCGCGCGCTGCTCCGTTTGAAAGTGCCCGTCAGGTGGGCCGCGTGAAAGAAGACTTCGCGCTTGTCAGGATCCCAGCCCCGGTTGTTGATAAGCCGAAAGCCCAGAGGAATACTGCAAAGTAGTCCGGCAGCGTGCCGAAGTCAGGATCCTTCCAGTAAAGTGTCATATAGCCCATGATGAATACCACGCCTGCAACTGCGAAGCGCTTCAGCAAGTTCATGCGCTCGATCTTGATTTCCAGTTGCTCAGCCGAAACTCGCTCGGAGAGTCTGTCCGAACTGGGCATCGGCGCTCCCTGGGGCAATGGGGTTTGACTGTTGACGTGATCGGCGAGGACCTTATCGAGCGCCGCGCGGTATTTGTCTACTCCATCCGCAGCAGCCGGAAAAGGCACGGCATCCAGCGCGTCGATGACGGGCTTGAGCTTCTGGAAGTGCCACTGCAAGGTCGCGGTCTCCACTTTCAGATAGAGTATTGTGCCGGAGGCAGCGACGGTCGTAAAACGCGGAAGGTTGGCCTTAAGGACGTCATTAGAAAGTTTGTTCGGATGCTCAAGTATTTCGCTCAACTCCCGCCGGTCGCCGTCTAACCGAACCTTTGCCGCGTCTAATTCAATTTCCGGATGCGCCTTCTCCCAGGCTCTCATCTTCTCTAGTGTCTTAACGATATCGGCACAGGCCCGTTCGAGCGTGACGAGCGCTTGCGCGCGCTCCAGGCCACCGAGGCCGAACCACTGCTCAAGGTAGAGGGACAACAGGTAGCCGAACGTGAGCGTGAGGAAGAACAATACGCAGGGCAGCCAATTCCACCTTCCAAGAGTCGGTCCCCTGGTAATTACTGAAAGCGGAATGGATTGCCGCACACGCTCGTTGGCGATCACGTTGAGTGTTCCAATGTAAGTGCCGGCGTAGGAGGGGCGTGGCAGTGTAACAGCGACCGACTGCTCACGACCGGGCTCCAACGTAATGGTCGAGGACTGCGCTGCGCCGAACTCAGCGCGACGGTGTGTCGCCGAGTCTTCGAGATCGGTGCTCGAAAAAGTGAGCTTGGTAATCTTCTCCTTGCCCGAGTTACTAACGATGAAATCAGCGCTGGTCGGTTGTCCCGACATCAGCACTGCATCAATTTTGGTGCGTGAAATCTTGAAGTCCGCAACGACAGCGTTAGTGATGGTGAACGTTTCTGTTTGCGGCGCCGGCGCGTCGGGCCAGATGAAGATAATTGTTACCTTATAGGTCACATTTGGCTCGACCCAGTCGCTCGTTGCGACGTTAATGCTTAGAGTGGCGAGCTCATACTGGCCCACCGTTTGTGGCTGTCCCACCCACTTCACCGTGATTTTATCTTTGGCGATCGAGTTGGCTGATCCGATGGCTTCGGTCCAATCTAAAGAGGGCGCGGCCTCTCCGGCCTTGCGGTAATAGACAACGGTCGCTTGCCCGACGCCGTTGTTCATTTGTACGACTACCGACTCTGGAGCGACCTTCTTCAGCCTTGAACCCTGATTGGTTTGCGGGCCACTCCCACCCGGAACGGAAGGGTTAGATGGTGCGACTGTGTCAGACGGCCCAGGAGTAGGTTCACTCTTGATCTCGGCAATCGCGCCGTGGTTGAAGACAATAACGAACACTAGAGCACTGAGCACCACTGCAAGCCTTAGCCAACGCCACGCGCTGGGGCCAACCATCTCGTCTTCCAACCTTAAATCGATTTTAGAAGTCATGAGGCAACATCTCCTTAGCCTTGGCGGCTTGGCTCAATTCGTTTTGCTGGTCCGCAATTACTCCCTTCGCTACCTATGCGCTGACAATTCGATCGATTTCAGAAAATGAAGTCGGCCCGAGTAATCTTGGTCGAAATACGAGATCCCATTTCAGGGCATGCCTACCGAAAACTGACTGCAGATCTGGATCCAATCATGTGCATCGGCTGGGCGCAGAGTAATAGGAAACCAACCAACGTCCACTTGAGCCCTGGAATGCTCAAGGTTTGAATTTTGTCTTAAATTTATAAATGAGACCGAAACCATATTTATGATCCACCAACTCAAAATTAGGGGGCAGCCGTCCATACTCATAGTTAAGCCCTGTGCCCATAAAGTCGGAGAAATCGTATTCGAGCGTCAGTTTTAGATGGTCACGTGGGCCACGGCCCACCGGTAGGGCCACGAGTTTCTTATCCTTATCTTCTTCAAAACTAATTTCGCGCAGCAGTAAAAAGCGCCTTATGTAATCAATCTGAAGGGAAAGCGCTTTGTCCGCTTTCGGTAGCAGGTTGAGATACAGGCTGCCACCGATCGTGCCGCGAGCAATATTTCGGTGAGCGGCGGCACTCACAGGGCTCTTTAGATTGCGTCCTGCCTCGAAGCCAATGAATGGTTGGAAGTAAATGCGGTTGCTGTTGCCGATCACACGAGGCACAAAAACAAACTTGTTGCCTGCCACCAGGTTGATGTTGTCGAATTGCCTGTCTGATTCAAATCCCGGAGTAATTTCCCAGACAATGCCAGATAGAAACGGCTGATCCCGCGCAATCTCAGTCGTGCCCTCGACGGTGCGAATCTTGAACGGAAAAGCATGGCGCAACTTCAAACCGAAACTCATCGAGTTGGCGTCTGCAGCACTGGCAGTGCTTGCCTTGAAGTTGAAGTACGGACCAAGCTCGTGGAAAAACCCAGCAGTGTCGAAGGGGGACTCCAGTTTTATATCGGCGGCAAACTGTGGGCTGCCGCGGTTGGCACCCTCGATTTGCCCGGAAAGATAGACATTAGAGTCGGCCCGGCCTTTTGAGGGTGATTTCTTAAAATAGTTAGTTTCAGGCCGTGCCAACGGCGCTGCCACAACCGCCGTGCCGACTGCCCGTTTCTCCGTCACCGAAAAAGCCGCCTCTGACACAGCCTTCGGCTTGCAGCCACTAAAGGTCAAAAAAGGAGCGAACAGCCTGTATTCGTGACCAAGTTCCAGCAGCCGGTTGGAGAATAAAGTCAGATGAACTATGTCCTGCTGAAGGTTTGAACGATCAGAATTAACACTCACTATTCGCAGAGGTCTTTCCGGTGTCGTGGTTGAAACATCAATGAGAAGCCACCGCTCAGGCGCGGCCCGATTCTTGAGCTCGTCGTCCGTAATCGGAAAGTTTAATTGCACATCGATCTTAGTGGAGCCTTCGCTATTTCGGATCCTGCCAAACGGTGGATCGCATTGGCCGAACGCGGAAGAGTTAGTGATGGAGATCACTAACAACATCACGAGCAAAGGGCTCAATTGTTTCGATCTATGCACTTCTTTGATGCCTCCTTAGTAATGGTCTTCGTTCAATACTGATGCTGAGCCGGCAAGCTGCCGAATCGTGGAAAAAAAAGAAGAAGCACTCGGTAGAGAGCTAGCGGCGACCGTGGCCAAGCAGGAAGCCGACCAGTATTCCGATTGTCGTCGAGATTAGCAGAGCTTCAATCGGGTTCTGCCGCGTGAATTCGATGAGCCGGGCACTGGGAGTTCTTTGGCTCACGCCGCCACCCTGTCTGATTGAAGGAATCCTGGTCCGTGGCTCAGCAGACCTGGCTGCGACTATTGGCATCGCCGAGGGACTGACAAAAGACTCGTCAAAAACAACGTTCGACAGGTCGGCCATTCTCCAATCAAGATCAAGATCCTTGAGCGCATTCGGATCGATCGAACGGTCGTGATACGGCAATCCGAAATCGGAGTTAGTTCTGATTCTCGTCTTAATCAACAGAATATGTTCACTAGTCGAAACGCCGTAATCCGCGAGCGTGTCGTTTGGTCTAAGCGGATGGTTATTGAGCGTTGTCGCTACAGTGCATTTGTGTGCGACATCGGTAGCATCAGCAGGAGTGAAATCGTCCGCCATCTTGTGCCTTCCTTCAAGATATAGCTCGATTGAAGATGCAGCCGTAGCAGGATGAGGGGGAGAACCTGCCGGCCACTTTATTTCTAAGAACGAATTGAAGGGCAGTGTTGATAGTATCGACGACAACTTTTGTGCCGACCGCCCAGAGAAACAGTCCCACATAATCTTTTAAAGCAAAGAAGGGTTGGCCCAGATAATAGGTGTGCAGTCCGGTGAGCACGGCGATCAGAAAAGCGATGATTGCGAACGGTGGTTCAGCCTCATCGTCGGCTGCCCGGGCTGTCGTCGAACCGACTGCCAGCAGAATAAAGACTGCATCGTCGCGCATGGTTGAACCGCGGTGAGAGATATGAGGATCGGCCATGATTTGCACAGAAGCGAGACGACGATTCTCTGATCTAGTCAGCCAGCAGGAGGCTGGTTAGTTCAAGGAGTTACAAGCAAGAGAAGCTAGCACTGGCTGCTTTGGAGTCGCGAGGAAGCGGACCCGCTTTGAGAATTCAGCCCTATGAAAACACCGGAACATAATTCCCCTGCAGACAGAAAGTCAAGGTTTTTAATGACGTTAACTGGATCTCGTCTGCGACGTCTTGGACTGTGAGCGAGCCGACCTGGCAGTAAGGGTTGCAACAAAAAGCTAAGACTCGACCACGCTAGCATCGTTCTCTCTTTAGATGTCTACAGGTCACGTCCTGCCCGACATGCAAAGAGCGGCCACAAACGAGCTCGAAAACTCCTCGGCACACTATAGGCACGCACAGAATGAGCGGGCAGCGAGGCTACCCGTAGGTCCATGATTCTATTGGTGCCCCCGCAGGGATTCGAACCCCGAACCAACAGATTATGAGTCTGCTGCTCTAACCGTTGAGCTACAGGGGCACAACAACATGATGGCGCTTTCGGAGTAAGGCGTCTGCGCCAGCGATATCGAACAAAGACAAAAAGTGTGACGGCTGGGAGTGTAACACGCAGCCCTTTGGGTGCTGCAAATTGGCGGTTCAACTCCTTTAGAGTGCGACGGCCTGGCGCCGCTTTGGCCATCGGTGTCCCTGTCACAACCTCAGCTTTCAAACGCCTCGATGTTCGAACGAGAGAAGTTTGGCCAAACCGGTGCCAGGCCACCGCCCTCCTTGGAGTTGAATGAGTTCTGACTTGGATGTTTTACGGAAGCGGCTTTAGTAGATCGGGATCCACACTGAAAATGCAGGATGGTGAGACAAAGAGGTTGCCGTTGATGGCGTCGTTGACTGCGACGCACAGATCGCTGGCCATTCTCGACTTAACTACGTAGCCCATCGCTCCGGCTCGTAGCGCGGCGCTAACGAAATCGGAATCCTCATTAACTGTCAAGAAAACTATTTTCGCCTGGGAGCGGTTCTCTCTCAGTTGAATGGCAGCCTCTATGCCGCTTAAGTGGGGCATCGAAATATCAATGACGCAAACATCGGGCAGCAATTGCGCCGAAGCCTTTACCAGCGCATAGCCATCTGCCACCGCTCCCACCACTTCGAATTCCGGCTCAAGCAAACGTACCGCCCGCTCGCGAATCTCTTTATGGTCATCTGCCAGTAATATGCGGACGCGTGCCACGTTGCCTCCCCAATGGGTGCCCTCGCCAATGAGACAGCCGTAGAACCGCACAGTCGGCAGCCACATATGTCGTTCTTTTCAGGGCGGTGCGGAGAGTGATCCTAGGAGAAAGGCGCCAGTAAAAATACTGTCAAAACTGACAGGCTAGCGTAATGATAGGTGGATCCAGATGGAGTAGAACTGGACGAGCAATACTGAAAGGCAGCGCAAAATCAATCGCACAAAGAAAGTTGGGGAGACTTCCTGGCAATTTCTGGTTTTCTCTCGCGGCTGCTCTAAGCTCGCATCCGGAGCGCGCATCGAGCGAACGTCGCCAGATCCTAAGCCGCGACAGTCGACAGCTTCATCGCAAACTGAATCAACTCAGCGCTGCTCTTGAGTTGGAGCTGGTCCATCATGGTGTATTTGTGGAACGCAACTGTGCGCGGGGTCACATTCAGGAGATAGGCTGCTTCCTTCATTGAGCGGCCTTCAACCAGGAGCTGAAGCACTTCTCTTTGCCGGAGAGTTAACTGGTGCGGGATTTTCCGCTGCTTAAAATTCTTAACGAACGAGCCATCCATATCCTTGGTCATAACCGGCGTGACGTAAGACCTCGCCAGCAAAGCTTCGTTGATCGCATGAACGAGTTCTGACGCGGCCGAAGTCTTAACCAGATAACCTGACGCGCCCAGCCGAAAGGCTTCGGCGGCCACGTCAGGATCGAGATTCATCGTTAGGTAGATCAGTTTGACTCGAGGCAGTCGCTGCTTAAGCCGTTGCCCGGCGATCAACCCGTTCATGATTGGCATGCCAACATCGAGCACAATTACGTCGGGCGCCAGTGCTGGTGCGTCCTCGACGAGCCGTTGTCCATTGCTAAAGGTCGCCACGACATCAAAGTGTGGTTGAAGGAAAGCTTTGAAGGCGTCAACCAGGATATTGTGATCGTCGGCGAGAATAATTCTGGCGCGTTTCATCGTAGTCTTTCCTTTCGCATTTCGTGGCCCGGCATGCTGCTTTTTGGTCTAATCTTGCCGGTTGCGGCGGATTTGTTTCCCGCGTTTAGACTCAACGGATGTAGGTAAGACACCTTGCCAGTTACGGCTAAGGGGATTTCCAAAGATCGATTGCCTGATCCGTTTAGCGGAACCGACACTTCGATCTTAGTGCCACGAGCGCTTGATTGAACTGAGATCAGCCCACCTACCAATCTCAAACGCTCCCTCATGCTGATCAACCCGAGACCGCTTTTGGATTCAAGGGAACTCATGTCAAAGCCCCTGCCGTTATCCGAAACAGATAGTTCGATACCGTCTGGTGTGCCCGCCAGTGCCACGGTAACTTCGCGCGCAGCGCTGTGCTTGATTGCGTTGCGCAATGCCTCCTGAACTATTCGAAACAGACAAAGGGTCACGTCGTTTGGTAATAAGCCACTGCATCCTTTTTCTTTGAACGCGATCTTGATCTCATGGCGCGCTGACACCTCCATACAATGACTCCTTACGGCGGCTATCAGGCCCAGATGGTCCAACTTGGAAGGGTGAAGTTGATAAGACACGCGGTGTATCTCAGAAGAAATCTCCTGCGCTCTTTCCCTCACGTTGTTGAGGGACGCGCGCAGGTTTTTTTGGCTCGGCGGCAACCTCAGTGATAGTTGCTCAAGTTCGACCGAGAGCAGCGCCATTCTCTGATTCAGATCATCGTGGAGCTCGCGGGCAACGCGGCTTCTTTCCTCTTCCTGAGCGGTAATCAACCGGCCGCCTAAGACGCGCAACGTCTCTTCCGTTTGCCGCGCGCGAGTGATATTCGAGCTGTTTACCAGAACCCGAAACGCGCCGTCGCTTCCGGGTAAGTCCAGCCGCGCCGCATGGACCAGGAACCGACTGGATCCCAAAGGGCTCGGACACAAGTACTCGTTATGAAACTCCGTGACCTTACCATCTAAAATGGCTTGAATGTCTTCGGCGAGCGCCGACCTCTGATCGGAACGACCGTTTTTTGGACCGCTCAGTCTTTCCAGGTAACGCAGATCCAGAGGATGATTTCCCACTTGTGGACCGGACTTTTCTGCCGGCGGTCGAGACGATTTGCTTACATAAAGAATGTTGCCCAGCTCATCCAAGACCGCCACGTTAGAGGCACACGCTTCGACAATGGCCTGGAGGAACATTTCGCGGTTTTCCGTCTGTTCCTTCGGCTGGTTGTCGATCTCTAGAGCAGATTGGCGGCGGCCGCGGCGGACTGCGATTGGTTCAGGTCTCGAGTCTGAGATCGCAAGGGCTCTCGATTGGTCCGGCGTCTTATAACGACGGACTAGCTTGCGTCGTCGCGTGCCACATAGACCTTTCGGCAGGGAGATTAGCCGCGTGGATCGTGATCTGTTGGCGTAGGGGAGAGCCATTGTGCTCCTTAATATTGCGACTGGCGCTGAGAGCGTACCGCCGTTATCGCCTCACTACCGGCGACATATGAAAGCAATTTGAATTCAACGCTGGTTGGCCGGCAGAGGACGTTGACTGCGCCAAGCAAAACCGCGCAATCCCGAGAACGCAAATGGTTGTCCCAGTCCTCCTCGGTTTCCCACTCCTCTATTAGGATTGCGGAATTGGAGTCGGCAGAGTCCAAATAGAAATGGGAACTGAGACATCCGTGCTCGCTCCTTACCGGCGCTAGTAGCATCAAGATCGTTTGAAAGAGCTCGCTCCGATTCGCTGATGACACAGTAATTCTTGTCGTAGTCACAATCATGGTTAGCCAACGCAACTGGGGAATTGCTCAGTGACTGCCCGCTTGAAACTGATGGTATTAATGAAGAAAACCGACCGGATAACTTGCTTTGATTTTCGGTTACTACAGGGTTGATGCTTCGAGTTGTAGTAGTGCAAGACGTGTGCACAGAATTGTAGAGCCACCCGAGGCGAGGCATAAACGCTTTCGTCACGCAGCTTTGCGGTCCGGGTCTAATGTGAATAATGAGGAAAAGGGTCCGTAATTATTCCACGGCATTTCGCGGATTCAGCATTATGTCGTGACCGAAAGCGTTAACGGTGGGTTAAGAACTGTGGACTAGCGTGGATTGATACTAGAAATCTAACTGACTGCGGCGGCGATCGTCGGGTCGTGATTGAGTTTTTGAATTCCCAGTTTGGCCATCCGTGTCCGAAGAGTACTTGGATTAAGCCCCAGTATTAAGGCTGCTCCCCTTCGGCCTTCGATTCTCCAGCCGGTGCTGTCGAGTATTCGAAGAATGTATTCCTTTTCCATCTCTTCCAGAGTCTTGTTTGACCTCGAGACCTCCTCTGCGCGAGGCTTGTCGAATTGATCAACGACTCGGAGTACGCTGCCGTTAGTGTTAATAACCGCACGCTCGAGCACATTGGCGAGCTCTCTTACGTTTCCGGGCCAGGTGTAATCCTGCAGAACTCTCATACTGGCCGGAGAAATGGAAGAGATTCTTCTCCCTAATTTCTGAGAGAACTTCTTCACGAAGTGTTCGACCAAACCCGGGATGTCTTCCATGCGATCTCTAAGCGGCGGAACGGTAATCGGAAACACGTTCAGGCGGTACCAAAGATCTTCTCGAAAGGAGCCCTGCTCCACGGCCATTTTCAGATTTCGATTGGTAGCGGCAATGATGCGAACGTTCGCCTTAATGGTTTTTGAGCTGCCAAGGCGCTCAAACTCGCCTTCCTGGATCACGCGCAGCAATTTCCCCTGAAGTTCCAGCGGCAGCTCGCCGATTTCATCAAGGAAGATGGTGGCGTCGTTGGCCAACTCAAACCGCCCAAGCTTGCGCCCCGTAGCGCCTGTAAATGCGCCCTTCTCATGTCCGAACAATTCGCTCTCAATCAGCGTCGGAGATAAAGCTGCGCAATTGATCCTTACCAGCGGCCGATCCTGTCGCAAGCCGGAGCTATGAATCGCCCGGGCAACGAGCTCTTTGCCGGTGCCTGTTTCCCCGTTTATCAGTACAGTGCTATCGGTTGGCGCGACCTGTTCGATCTTGAACAGGACGTATTTGATAGCGTCGGTTCGTCCAATTATTTCGTCAAAGTTGTGCGCGAGTTTTATCTCTTCCCGCAGGTAGATATTTTCTTCTTCGAGTTTGTTCTTTAACTCACTCACCTCTTCCATGGCCTTTTGCAAAGCAGCTTCCGCGTGTTTCCGTTCAGCGATATCCTGAAGAGTGCCTCGCAATTTAATGATATTTCCATCTGCGTCGCGCAGCACTTCGCCGCGGGCGTTCGTCCAACGAAGGCTGCCGTCAGCATGGATCATCTCCAACTCGAGTTCGTACGGGCTTCCGTCCCCGAGACTTCTTTCTACCGCCGCTTTGAGGAGTGCCCAACTTGCCGGAGTGTAATAAGACGGGTGTTGCGCGTAACTGGGCGCCCGTAGTGCGGGATCGCGCCCCATGATTCGATACAACTCATCCGACCAGGTGACGGTATCAGTCGCCGGATCCCATTCCCAGCTGCCTACCTTGGCGAGCCGCTGGGCTTCACCTAGCGCTTGCTGCCGTTCATGGAGGATCGCGTCAGCTCGCAGGCGCTCGGTGATGTCGCGCAGAATGATTGTGAAGAACCGCGCGCCGTTCAGTTCGACCTCTGAGATAGATACGTCAAGCGGGAAATCTTCACCTGAAGTACGTCGTCCGGTAAGCGAACCAAACGAACCGATCGAGACTCCCGTACCATCCTTTTGTCGCAAGGCAGAGAGATAGTCCTGTTGTGCATCCCGGAAAGGGCTGGGAATGAAAACGTTCAGTGAGTGGCCAATGGCCTCGGTAGCGGAACACCCGAACATGGTTTCGGCAGCTGCGTTGAAGAGTACTACTCGTTGATGCTCGTCAATCGAGATGATGGCATCCATTGCCGACCCGATGATGCCCGCTAGCTGGGCCCGATTTTCCTGCAATGCTGCTTCGGCTTGCCGGCGATCACTGATGTCCATCGTGACACCTCGTAAGCCCACCCGCTTACCGTCCTCATCACAGATTGCGGTCAAGTGTGACTCAACCCATACTTCGCGTTCATCTTTGGTTCGAAGACGAGCTTGCAAAATTCCTTCTTCGCCCGTTTCCAGAACGTGTGCGATCGTTGTCTCCACTTGTTCGCGATCCTCGTCAACTACGATCGAGCGCCAGAAGCCAGGCTGTGACATCCACTCGGCTGAGGTATACCCCAACATCTTTCCCAGGTAAGGACTCACGAATGTGGTCTTCGGGGTGGGATCGCCGTCTTCAAATCTGGATTCCCAAACGATACCTGGAACATTGGCGACGATTTCGTCAAGGTGCTGATGTTCTGATTTAACAAGGAGTGCAAAGCGAGCGCTTTTCTTTTCGGCTTGTCTCCGTGTGGCTTGCGTAAACAGCAGCCAGACAATGCCCAGCGCCTGGACCACGATCAGGGCGATCGCTCCGATAATGCGCCACTTGTACAACTCCCAAGCCGAAAACTCCTTGTAGCGAACGATGCTGCCGGCCGGGAGTCTGCTCTCGTCTATGCCCCAGCGTTGCAATTGTCGCCAATCAAACATGTCAACATTTGTTCCTTCATCACGTACTGCGATACTCGCGGGACTCTCTCCTCCTAAGACACGCAGTCCCAATTCTCCAGCTTTGGCACCCTGCGCCTCCATGCTATATACGTGACCTCCAACCGGCCCTTTACCAACGAATTGGTCAAGAAACACATAGATCGGGGCGTTCGCTTCAGCAGCAATGAGAGATAGCGCCTCATTCGGCTGGAACGCTTTTCCGGCACCGTCCCTGAATACGTGTAGGTAAAGGATAATGGTGTGCGGCGGCAATCGCGCCACTTCCTTCATTATGTCTTCCATGGAAAGGTTGCTCAGATCAGAAATCGCGACGCGACCCTCAAACTCGCGAAGTTCGAGCCGGGCCTGCTCTCCCCAGTACTTGCTAAAGTCAGACGTGCCTTTAATGAAAACGACTTGACGGACATCGGGCTGTAGTCTCAGAGCCAGTTCAAGCGTCGGCTTAAATGCACGCTTCACCAACACACCAGTGACATTTGGGCCGAGATTTCGATTCTCTATCTCGCGCTTGTCAATTCCACAGAAAACGATAGGAGTGCCGGGGAAGAGTTCATCGCCGTACTGGAGCATAAAATTGAACGCCGGCCCCATGACAGCAACGATCGCATCGATTTTCCTGCCTTCATACTTCTGCTGATAATAATCGCGCAAGCGCTTGCGGTTGTTCTCCTCAGGGAAACGTGACAGGTCCATATACTCACTGTAAATATCCAGTCGCCCTGAGGTACCGGCTCTCAGCGTTGATGTCAGGGTTTGATCTAAGAGAATGAGTCCAGGAAAGTCCTTGTTCTCGTCGTAGAGAATCAGCACATTCTTATGTCGGGTTTGGGCCAGCGCAGTTGCCGAGCAGCCCGAGAGCACCGCCGTCAAAATCAGGAAGAGGAACGCGTGGCGGATTCTAAACAGACGGGTTGAGAAAAGAATGTCCGTGCACCTCAGCGCGCACGCAACAACCAGAGTGTGTGGGCATTGAGCAGCGAGATTAGTGGCGCTTCGACCAACTGGGATTTGTCCGAAAACGTACCTGGACGCGCGGACTGCATCCATAAAAGATCGCGGAGACGATGGGAGAATGGGGAGCCGTCTCATAAGTTTTGGCGCAGTTCGTCAACTGCGAAATCACTCGTCAGGACAAAGCAAAAGCATGTTCCTCTTGGCTGTTTAGCGCCCTTCGCCTGAGACGAATACCCAGAGTCTTCTGCTAGAAAACTCCCAGTTCGGGGCAATTATCCCGAGGGACTCAACTAAGCCCCATTTAGCGTGGGTGAAGAGATGACCGGGATAGGATTAATCTACAAGTCCCGTCTCAGGAACGGCCGAGCTGACTTCAAGTTGAGTATATTACCGAGCGACCGAACCTGAACCGAAGGGCAGCGAAGTAGACATTTGGAAACTGGCGAAAATCTACACCGTGAATGGACGTCTAACAATCCGTAGAAATACGGGACTTGGACCATGGGTTAGGTCGAAATCACCCCCACTTTACATGCTTTTGGAAATTGGCGTGAGGATGAAGCCTGACGGTGCCTGGGAAATCGATGAAATCTGCAGCTAAAGATTAGAACGCCTCGCCAACTCCGATCGACAATGTCTGCCCTTCTTGGCCCAACCGCAAATCGATGCGGTAGTTGAGGTGGTTCTTGTCGAGTTTGAACCGCAAACCTGACACAGATACAGAACCGGAAGCGGTCCAGGCCAGTATAGTGTCAACACAGGAGCTAAACGGGTTACCGGAGTTGCACGTTCACGAGTTTCCAGGGATTCTGGAAAAGCTCGATCTCGATCTGGTTTTCCTTATCGAGCTTAAACTGGCACGCAGGTAGCAGAGTCCCCGAGTTCTTCTTCTTATCTGGACTGAGAATCACTTCGACAGCTGACAGACTGTATTCCATTGAGCGAGTGTCGGCCCATGCTTCACCAAACCTGATCGCACGATTGGTGACAATCCTCAGCTTAGTGCTGCCATCCGGTTGGGGGAAACTTCGGATGTAGGAGACGTCATAACCGAGAGTGCCAGTCACAGCTAGCCGGCCCTTCGATTTCATTTTGGACAGCGCATTGACCAGACCCTCGTTTTTCTTGGCGTTAAAGGCTTCGAGTAACGCCTTCTGATCTTCAGCCGTGGAATATTCCTCGATGATGATGTTCACAGTAACACTCCGGCCCAGTTGCTGGGATGTCCCCATCGCCTGCGCCTGGATGAAAACTGGCTTCTTTTTGGTAGCATTTGTACCGGGACCCTGAGCGGAAGTCGCATTAGTCAGAAACACCATGGCAAGCGTCGCGACTGCCGTAAGTGCAAAAGTCCTTTTCATCTCGATTCTCCTTCGCTGCTTGCACGGACCACAACTTCTGCGTTGTGTGGACCAGATCCGTGTCGTGGGTTCTCGACAAGAGTCTATGCCAGGAAAAACTGCGAGATAACTGTCAATTTTGACAGTTTTTCGACCAGGTAAAGTGCGTCGCCGTTTCCTTCAAGCTTAAAAGTAAACACCTAGCGCAATTCCCAGCACGTTGACGTGATTTGGTTGCGAGCGGCTGTCGTTTTGACGCAGCCCGTAGATGTCCAACACCAATTGTTTTTTTGGATGGATTAGGCTAATCAGCGGCAGCCCCCTCTTCAAAGAGATTTGAACACCGACTGCCAAACGATTCCGGTTCCAGGTGTTGAACCGACTATCGTAGAAGACCTCAGCGGATCCATAGGGCGTGAGGGAGCGATTCAGAACCTTAAACTCCCTTTCGAGCGTGGCGCGATTGCGGTAGCGTGCCGAAAACTCACCATTTACCCAGCGCAGGTCCTGACGGTTACGATCAGTTAAGAGGATTTGAAGTGGCAGAGGTTGACGCAGCGTTTGCTCGAAGATAATACGATGTTCCTTGAAGGGCTCGTCGCCACTCAGTGAGAAGCCATGACGATAGCCGGTTCGCAGACTGACCTTGCTGTTAACGTGGTAATCGATGTGCGCCCCAACTTGTCCTTCAGTGTTGTTCCTGGTCTCTTCAGCTTTTGTGGTCGTCGCGAGGAAAAAGAGCCGGAACTTTTCGTTTAGCGGAACATAAATATCGACTTCCGGCCAGATTTGCTTTACGGGATCAGAATCCTGCTGAGCGTGGACGCCTGAACTGAAGGTGACCACCAAGGCCGCTAAGCAAACAAGTCTCCAGACACGCAGTTTCATTCAAGCCTCGACGCACTTGTCACTCACTTCTCATCGTCATCGACTATCCGCAGATTCGCTGATTACTCAGATCAACCGGCAGAGGGTGTGAGTTGAACAACGTCAGTGGCCTGGCTTTTCTTAATCTGTGCAATCTACGATATCGGCGGATAGCGGAACCAGAAGCATGTTTGAGTGTAACGAGTTGGACCGCACCAGATAACTGTCACTATTAACAGGCTTGCGCAGGCTCGTCTAAGCGAGGGGGGGTAAGAAAATCGTTGCCAAACACAAAACTCGGGGCCTTCGCATTTATCGAAGGCCCCGAGCGACTTGACTGCTGCATTGACGCGGCTAAGCCGCAATGAAAGCGTGAGGTGAGGAATTGAAACCTTACAAAGACCGAACCTTGACTATCTGACGCCTCAAGGCGAACCATCGAGCAACCCAACGTGCGAGCTTGGAGAATCTACATTGAGCGCCTTCACCTCACAATCCGTAGAAATACGGATTTTGTGTTAGATCTGTCCGACACAAACGTTTTATTGAACAGCCACACAATTCTCAATCGTCACGATGCCGCCACCGTCCCAGATTACTTAACGCGTTGCGCAGCATCATCAATTTTTCTGCCGAAAAGAGAATCGAACGAGTGGTAAAAGATCAGCCACGCGAACCTCCGAACAGTGGCTTGTTAATTTGCCCCTGCCATTCGTATTGCGTTTTGACGGCGCAATTTCTCCGCTTCCACAGCCTCGGCTACCGTCGCCGGTTTCAAGTCGATGGTCACCTTATGAATCTTGCCCGTGAACCTGAACGGTATCTGGTAAGTCGAAGAGACGGCTGTACCTTCGTCTAAACCGACATCAGCCCCCTCGTCCGCGGAAAAGATGTTGGCCTGGGTCGCCTCGATATGGCCGGTGGCGAACTGCTGCCCGTTGACAGAGATCGTAACCTTGCCGCCTTTACCGGCGCCTCCGCCGTCATACACGTAATCGAAGCTGATCGTCGCCTTGCCTGCAGGCAGAGCCTGCGTCGACGCGACTGTGAATTCCTTCAGGCCAAGCCAGTTGTAGGTGTAGATCGGCTTGCCGTCCTTTACATACAGACTCCAGCCGCCAAATCGTCCGGCCTGTGCCAACACGACACCGTTTGTGCTCGCGCCAGCGGTATCAACTTCGGCGGTTATCGTATGCGACCTATTTTTTGTGTTGATAAAGATCTGCTCCGACATTCCCTTCATGCCTTGATAGACCGTCAGGCTTGTCCGGCCGCCCATCAGGTCGGGCCGGCCAGCGGTTGCCGGATTCATCCGTTCCAGCACACGATCATCGATCGGAAGTACGTGGTTCTTGGCTGCTTCGCTCATGAACAGGTCCTGCATCTCCTTCAGCTTTGCCGGGTTCTGGGCGGCGATGTTGTTGGCCAGACTGAAATCGGCGCGAGTGTCATACAACTCCCAAATGTCGTCCTTGAGCGGTCGGCTAGGTAACTGCTTCCATGCGGGTCGATGGACGGTTCCGGCAAGCCACCCATCGTGATAAATGCCGCGATTGCCGAAGATCTCGAAGTACTGAGTCTTATGAGTGTCCGCTGCCGTCTTGTTGTTAAAAGAGTAGACCATGCTCGTGCCGTCGAACGGTATCTGCGGCGTTCCGTTTACGCTCTTTGGTTCCGGCAAACCGGCCGCCTCAAGCACTGTCGGACCAACGTCGATTACATGGTGCCATTGCGACCGCACTTCGCCTTTACCCTTGATACCCTTTGGCCAGTGGACGATCAGGGGATTTCGCGTTCCGCCATAGTTCGAGGCAACCTGCTTGGTCCATTGGAATGGTGCGTTACCGGCAACTGCCCAGCCGGCCGCCATGTGCGGATAGGTGCTATGGTCACCCCAATTGTCGTAATTCTTCAGCATCTGCTCGACGGTTTCGGGAACGCCGTTGAAATAGGTCATCTCGTTGTACATGCCGAACATTCCGCCCTCGGCGCTCGTTCCGTTGTCGCCGATGATGTAAAAAATGAGCGTGTTGTCGAGCTGGCCCGTCGCTTCAACGCCGTCGATGAGGCGGCCGATCTCCATGTCGGTGTGTTCGGCAAAGCCTGCGTAAACCTCCATCTGGCGGGCAAAAAGCTTCTTCTCGTCCGCAGTATTCTTGTCCCAATCCTTGATGTCTTCCGGTTTGGGAGCGAGTTTCGTTCCGGCCGGAACCACTCCAAGCTTGATCTGATTCGCGAGGGTGTCAGCGCGCATCTTGTCCCAGCCGCCGTCAAACTTGCCTTTGTACTTCTCAATATATTCCTTGGGAGCGTGGTGCGGTGCGTGTGTCGCCCCTGGCGCGAAGTAGATATAGAACGGTTTGTCCGGCGTCAGCGATTTTTGTGCTTGCGCCCACTGGATGGCCTGATTGGTCATATCCGTGGTGAAGTGGTAATTCGGGTCCTCGGGGATCTCGACCGGTGTCATGCCGTCGTAAACGAATGGCGCCCACTGGTTCGTCTCGCCGCCCATAAAGCCGTAAAACTTGTCAAAGCCCGAACGCGTCGGCCAGCGGTCCGTCGGCCCTGACGGGCTGACTTCCCACGCGGCAGTCTCGTGGTTTTTGCCAAACCACGCAGTACTGTAACCGTTAAGACGCACCATCTCTGCGGTATAAGCAACGTTATTTGGACGCGACCCCGTATTGCCGGGGAAGGCCGTTGACGACTCTGCGATCGAACCGAAATTGTTCCGGTGGTGATTGCGGCCAGACATCAGAGCCGAACGCGTCGGCGAGCAAAGCGCCGTTGTATGAAACTGGTTGTACTTGAGTCCGCCGGCCGCCAACCGCTTTGCAGTAGGCATATTGATCGGCCCGCCAAAAGCATCTGACATACCAAACCCTATGTCGTCGATCATGACGATCAGAACGTTCGGGGCGCCCTTCGGCGCGGTTACCTCGTAGCGGGCCGGTGTCTTCGCGTTCCGCGCATCCATCTCAGTGATAGTCGGTATTGCGGGCCACTGGATTGGCAGAACCGTGCGATCAGTTGGTCCGACCACCTGCTGTTGTGCACCGACGCGGATGGTTGCAATCGGGGTCAACAACAGCATCAGCGTGAGCATCCTGGCTATAACTCCTGAAGTTCTTCTCATAACTATTCTCCTGGTAAATGTCGAGCCCGCCATCTCCGTCACGCAGGCAGTGGTCTAAGCGCCGTCGTTGAAGACGAACCGCTTACACTAACTTCAATCTCGATCTGGAGTTTATTGATGAGAAGGAGGGGCGGTAACTGTCAGTTGTTACAGGTGGCTTGTCGGAAGCTCGGCGGCGTAGCCGCGATTCAGGATTGGGGCTTTCGGAAAGCAAAGCTTTTCCGCACCTCAACGAGCGTAATGAAATCAACTCCACCTCCCGAAGTGATAAAAGTCTTGAACCCGTTAGCCCGCAGATAGGCGAGCAGCTCGAGCATCGGCTGGTAAACCATCTCGGTGTAGCGTCGTCCTGTCTTTGGGTGTTTCGCGGTCGCGATCCATTTTTTTACGATCTGATCAAACTCCATCCGGAGTGATGTTCGTGTTGCCGGCGACGACGATCGCGACCATCGATTTTGCGCCTCCCGCAAACGCGGATTTTATGTCTCCCGCAAGTACTGACTTATAAGGCTCCTGCTCTTTCCACTCCGGGTGCTGCGGTGCAAGTTCCTTAATGCGATCAAGGCCGAATAGAACCTGACGATCGAAAATTTCTCCACGGCTTTTACGTTTAACGGGGTACGGTTTGCGGGTCGGTTTCGCCGGCAAATTACAGGTGCTAACGATCGTCCATTAAGGTCAGTTCACACTGCGGACCAGGCGAAAGCCCAGGTGGTTCGTACCTGTGTCAGGCGCTTCTTTGCCGCGGCCGCCCGGCATGTAACGAGCGCAATATTGATCTGTGCAAAGAAACGAACCGCCCTTGGTCACTCGTTTTGCAATCCCTGGCTCGCTTGGGTCTGAGCTGTTTGACGGCCCCTGCGGACTTAATGTGATGGTGCCCTGGGCCCAAAGAGCCTGGTAGTAGTCCGCCCGGTACCAATCGGAGCACCATTCCCAAACATTTCCCGCCACGTCATACAAGCCAAACTCGTTTGGCCGAAACGTTCCAACCGGAGCCGAAGCCATATATCCATCCTCGCCGGTATTTTTATTCGGGAAGTTTCCCTGGAAGCTGTTTGCTTGGAATTTCCCATCTGGCTTGAATTCATCGCCCCATACAAATTTCTTGCGGTCCAGGCCGCCGCGCGCTGCCCATTCGAACTCCGCCTCGGTCGGCAATCGCTTCCCGGCCCATTTCGCATACGCCTGTGCATCATCATGCGAAATGTGAACGACCGGATAATTTTCGCGGCCCTTGATGTCGCTTTGGGGACCTTCGGGATGACGCCAGCTTGCGCCTGCGACATATGCCCACCACTGCAGGTAATTGTTTAGCGGGACGGCATCTCTTGGCGGTGTGAACACGATTGATCCGGCGACAAGTTTTTCAGGCGGCACGTTCGGAAAGTCCTCGGCTCGCGGCTTCCTTTCCGCGATCGTGACGTAACCCGTCGCTTTCACGAACTTCTCGAACTGCGCGTTTGTTATCTCGGTCTTATCCATCCAAAAACCATTTAGTTTCACACGATGGATCGGCCGCGTATCGGGAAAGCCTTCTTCCTCAGTGCCCATTGAAAACTCGCCGGCGGGGATCCAAACCATTCCCTCGGGCGCCGGGCCCGAAGGCGCGGATCGATCGATCACGGGTGGCGCGTTCGCAGCGTTCGCGGGTTTGTTTGTAGAGGGTTGAGCGGGATGGTTATGACCGTTCGCCCGGGTCGTCTCTACGCGCCCAAAGTAATACCAGGCGGCAATAGAAATGCCCGCCAGCGCCAGAACGGTAAGACCGATCAAGGCCAGATGACTCTTAGGTGCACGAGAATGATCTGATTTGTCCATCATGGGCCACCTCACCGCGCTTACTTACCAGTCGTGCGCACGATCCAGGTTGAGTCTGGCATATGACGTTCCTTTGGTAATCGAAACCATTCGGGATCCTGGTTTGAGAGTAACGCTGAAAGCGTTGGCTAATTTCAGCCCAGGGTTTGCTTTGAAACCCTGGGAAAGAGCGCATGTTGTCTTGTCTCAACTCTGAAAGAGTTGCGGCGCGTTTACGGTTACTGCGACGGAACCCCTTCAGGGTTCGTCTGTAAAATGGGTGGCTCGTCTTCCCCAGGGTTTCAAAGCAAACCCGGGGCTGAAATTAGCGAACGCTTTCAGCGTTTCAGGCTGCGTGTCTCTATCGCTAAGGCTTCGCCGTCAAATGCAAAAAATTTTCAGCCACGTAGACCTGATCAATATCCCGACCGACTTTAACCAATGCGACATGGGTTGGATCAAAGACATAGAAGCGATCGAAGCGCTCGGTGGGAGTCATGTTCCACTCGTAGCGGAAGCCGAGTTCAAGGGTTAGATTAGAACGCCATTTGAAACTATCCAATGCGAGGAGGGTGCTCAGATTTTTCTCTGCGGCTTCGCGGCCGCACAGTGCGGAAAGGCTTAGTCTTTCCGAGTCAATTCTCTTTCTTTTCCTGAGGCTGAGCCTCAGGAAGATATAGGTCGGTGAACGGAAAGCTAAAGGCTTTCCGCACTGTGCAGCGGCGGAGCCGCAGATAGAAATTCAATCTCAATTCTGGAGTAGTTCCCGCCTTCGCGTTCACTAGCTTGCGGGAGTAAGCTGCCCGGCAGTGGCAATGACCTTCAAATCCAGCCGTGACCGCTCTCGGGTTGCAGGTCAGAACCTGAATCCTATTCCAAAGATCGGCCCTCGCTGGTTCATATCGTAGATGAAATTATCCTTGTCGTAGTCCACATCCAGGACGCGGTAACCACCTATGAGCGCAATCTTCGGAGTGATGTTGTAGCCACCGCCGCCAAATACATGCCAGCTGAACTGCGAGCCACCGCCGCCGATATCAACTTTGCCAGTCAGGAACATTTTCTCAGACACCGCTACCTTGCCGCGCAATCCGCCAGTCGCATCTACCCACGTCCGGCTACCATCGAGTTGTTGTGCCGGTAGAATTCCGGCGCCGAAGTTGAGTTGCGTGCTCACATGCCAGACGCGAACGCCACCCAGCACATCAATAGAGGCGCCATTATCCGGGTTTTCGTAAACGCGGTAGCCCACCTCAGGGTTAAAAATAAAAGTCTTGAACTTCGCAGTTGCGTTTGAGAAGAATGGCCCAGGCGTCGCCCTCTCATCCTCGATGCTTACGTATTCAGTATCCACCAGCACCACGAACTTGTTCTTGCGTGCTTCAAACACGCCCATTAAGGCGAATTTCAACGCATCAAAGATATCGCCAAAGCTCATATCAACCTCAGTGGTGCGGTTGCCAACTCCGCCGGTGCCGTGAAGACTGGCGAGCCAGAAATAGGGAGTGAGTTGAAATTGCCATTCGTCTGATGACGTATTCTGCGGACTTGCAGGAACTGCATTCCTGGTTACAGCTGGGGCTTCGGTAGTTATTGCTGTCACTGTCTTATCAGCATTAGGTTGAGCTGACGCTGAATCCTTCGCCTTCGGATCGGGCTCTGAAACTTCTTTTGATCCAGTTGTTTTGTCAACGCCTTCAGCGGACAAAGCAGATTTCTTTTCAGGGGCTGTTTCTCTCGGCTCGAGCATTGCTCCTGGTTTGAAGTTCAAATGATCGACCCCTGCGGCAGGTAGCTTTGCGGAGTGGGCTGATGACTGCGTAGATGACTGAGCTGAGCTGCTGATTGTGCAGACAGTCGCCAGTAAGATGATGGCGCCGAAGGCGCGCGCTTTGTTTGGATTTGTTGTCATTGTGTTCCTTTTGACCGTCATTGGACTTTGCAATCAGCAAGATGCGCGGCAGTTTACCAAGGTCAAACTCCCCGGGGTAACTGTCACTTCTTACAGGCGAGCGCGAGGCGACCAGAGGCCAGGTCGAGGTGACTTTTCGAGCTCTTATTCAGTGCGTGGGGTGTTTGGTAACGATCGCTGAGAGGCATTTTCTTTTTCAAAAGGTCGGTGAAAACTAGACATTCAACGAGCCCGAGAAGTAGCCACCGGGTCACACTTGCGTAACATCCGAGGACAAACAAGGCAGGCCGCGTCGTGTGCAAAGTCCTCTATTACATCAGCGGCGATAAAAGATGTTAGTGACCTTGAGTGTCCAATCGCCTGGCCTAGTGCCGCCCATCGGAACTTCACATTTGACTCCCAGGAACAGTTTGCGACTGAGCACCTTTCCCGCACCGAAACCAACGCGGAAATCTGTGCGGTTACCGTTCTTCCAATTGGTTCTTGATTCAGCTTCAAGCTGAACCAACCAACGCCTGGCCGGTATGTAGTTCAAGGTCGGATTGATGAACAAAGAGTTGATGTCGGGCCGGTCACCCACACCAGCGATTGAAATGAAATCCTGAATCTTTACGAAGACAAAGCCCTTCCCACGCGACAGGAACCACACCGGCACTGCCAGCGGCGCGACTTGCCATTTCCCAAATCCCAGCGTTTTGTGAGTTGCGGTAGGCAGAACAATGCCCGTCCCGGTGACGAAAGCAAATTTACGGCTGAGGTAAGGAATGTAGAGGGCCTGACCATAGATGTCGCCCAAACCAGTATGGGTTTCTAATCCCAGGTGCGTGGTTGTGATCGGAATATCGGTTCGCAGCAGGAAGCCCGTCCGGCCACCTACCCTCTTGCCCTTCAACACTACTTTGTCCCGCCGCAACACAATCCGATTGTTCCACGCCCCGTCTCTCAAATTTCGGTATTCCTCCCGCACACTGAAAAAAACCGCGCGGGTAGGATTGTCATCGGCGCTTGCTTCGGGTGGTGGAGGCTGCGGTGACGCTTGAGGGTCCTGGGCCAACGTCGGGCTTGAAAACGAAAAGAGCAACATTAAACCGGCGAGAGTGCTGATGATTGCCGAAGGCCTTCGAGTGATTTCCTGCAGTCTGGTAATGGCAGTTCCATCCTTTTGGCCTGCGACGCCACCACGTTGCGAGCCAGGGCTAGTGGCCGCACTTTTCCTTTGCCTCAAAGCCACGAGCTGTCGATAAGCAACGAAGTACCTGATCCGATTTGAGCGCGACCTTCGAGCCAGCCAGATCTGATCACTTTATGTTAGCGCTCTCTTAAATTGAGCCTGCCGTCAGTTCAGGTCATCGTCTTTGTAATACTTGGTGCCCTTGCCCGTAAGCTCCAACGCGAGCCCTTTATCGGTAAGCTGATGCATCCAGACACCAGTTCTTACCTGTACCGCTCCCTGGTAGGCGCCGCCCTTATTGCTTGACTTCGCCGCGGCCGTAGCCTGACCGCCAAACTCCCAACCGTTGTTAATAAAGTGGTCCATGGCGCCTTTGGTTTCAAACACAAAGATGGTGCGGAATTTCTTGACCCCCATCCCCAGGCCGGCCTGGATCTCGCGCATCTTCATATACGTAACCTTCTGTGTGCGGTTGTCGACGACAATACCCTGTCACTTGCCTCCTCCGGCGAGCAGAATCTTCATGCCGAAATTACTGAAGGCGCCATATCCGGCTGCCGCCTTAATGGTGGCCCTTGCAGAGGGTCTTGCCTGGTAAAGTTTGGCCATCGTTTGCTGGGCGTTGTTACGGGCCTCGGCTTGTTTCTCCGCTTTCGTCTTCGCGTCTGCGCGAGCCGCGACGAGCAGGAGCACCGCAAGTATCATCACGATCGATACTCTGCGTTTATTCATCGCAAGTCTCCTTTGGAAAACTTAGGGACTATTTCATCAGTTGGTCGTGAACCAATTGATACGGATCAGATCGAATTCCCAGATCACCGCGAAACGGCCGGTCCAGGGACAAGATCATGAAAATAATCATTCCAATGAACACCGCGAGGAGCAGCACCTCGATGATATGTAATCGCGCATCTTCTACTTTGAAAAAGAAGGTAGCGCTCAGCCCGATGAACGCGCCTACTACGATGACTGCCCACATCACCTTCGGCAATCCGGTGCCAACCGCGTCAAGGCGCATGCGGCGAGCCTGGATCAACTGGTTGTAGGCGCGCAAAGTTTCGGCGTGCAGAATTTTCTGGCCTTCGGTACCTGGTTCGAATTTCGTCAGCGCCGCCTGGAAGCCGGTCATGTGCTTGAGCCCGGCTTTCGGAATCTCGCCTCGCGCCTGCAACGGCCAGGCTTCATGGATAACTTGAATCGTGTAGTAGCGAAGGTCCTTTTGCAGCTCCCAGCGGATCGGTTCGGGATAACTGGTCACGTCGCGGTAAAGCGCATTTAGGGCGGTAGCTTCTGCCTCCACGATCTTCATGGTGTCGGAATAGGTTTGGAAAACAGTTACGGCGATCAGCGCTACTGCCAGACCGTAGAACACCATTACCGACTGCATCAGTGCGCCGGTGAATTCCGAATCCTCGACATGAATTCGTAGGCGCGGCAAAATAAGGCGGCGAACCAACAACAGCCCGACCACAGCAAACACGCACAACGTGCCGATGATCACCAGGGCGGCGACCCAAAGCGGAATATCGAAGAGAGATTCAAACATTGGGCGCGTCCTGGGTGACGTTCGGCTGATTGAACAGTGAGAGCAAGCAGAGAGAAACTCTCTCAGTCGAGGGTAAGCAGACAGGCGATCACTACTACTGCCGCTTACCCAGCGCAGTGAATTACGGGCTATTTTCCTTCGACATTAACAGAGGCTGACAGGCTACGGGGTTGCGCTCACCGTATTTGCGATTCCTTTGTTTTGCAGAATGATGATCTCAACTCGGCGGTTCTTCGCGCGTCCTTCTGCAGTTTTGTTGTCGGCGGCCTGCTTGCCTTCTTCACCAAATCCAAACGGTTGAATCAACCGTCGCAGATCCATGCCATAGGTAGTAACCAGGTATCGAATTACGGCTTGTGCGCGTTTCTCGCTCAGGGCGCGATTTTTCGCCGTCTTGCCGCTGGTGTCCGCAAATCCCACCACTTGATACATCCAACCGTTTCCGTTCCCGGCTTTCCTCTGTGCAACGGCCCAGGTTGCCACTTCATCAATCGTGGCCTTGGCGGTGGGGTCAATCACGGCGCTGTTTAGTTTGAAGAGCACCGAGGTGGTCTTAATCGTGTCGTAGGAATCGAGTCCGTTGATACGGTTGTTGGCCATTGCCGCAGACTTGAAAGCTGCATCCGCCTGGGCTTGTGCCGCATCCGCTCTGGCTCGCGCATCATTGGCGAGCGCGGTGTTTTCCTCAATCTGCTTCAGCATGCGCGCCGCGTTCTCTTCCGCTTCCTTAATCCTCGCCAGGTTCTCTTCGGCAAGTTCATTGGTCTGTTCGAGAGCCTGAGCGCTGCGCAAGTCCTGCTCATCAAACCTGACCCAATCGGCTACCAGGTTCCCCTGGGCATCTCCCTTTCCCTGAGCTTGCAAACGCAGCCCGCGCATGATGTAGGTCACGGCGTAGTCCTTTTTGCTCATCCCGTGCGAGGTAACCTTAGTGCTCGAGGTCATAAGCACCGTAGTCTCGGCTCCAGCTGGATCACGGACTTTGAACCCATCACCGTCACGTATGCTGACGACACCCTGAACCTTTTGCTTCTGGCCTTGTGGGACCTGTACTGGATAGGCCTTCTTTGCACCCTGGCCCAACGCTCCGATTGCGGTCATCAGTGACATCACAAAGGCTAGAGCCACTAGTACCGCCGTTGATTTCCTGTTTCTCATTTCAATTGTCTCCTTCAAGTTTGTACGTTGTGGTCAACAGACGTTGTGGTCAATAAACCAGTAAACGTTCGGTTCCGCGGCCCATGGTCCCCCTTCGCTAAGTTCCACTGTGCGCAGGGTTCGCCACATTCCCAAATTAGTTCAACGATCTTAACGGAAGGAGAGATCGCTCAATACTGTCAGTTCTGACAGTCTGAAAGGCGTTCAACGGCGAAATCGATCGACCCCGATTACTACATACTTAACTCACCGAGTTGAATAAACGCTTCGGAAAAGGTGCAGGGATTTAAGGTCCGAAGGACCGCCATTGAATAGGCACGGCCGTGAGGCCGTGGATAGTGGAAGAAAAATGGTCGAGCGCCGAAGGTGCGGCAGTAATTGCATTTACACCGCTGACGAATGCCGGCCCTAGGGGCCTCGATTTCATTTCGAACGCTGATCCACGGCCTTACGGCCGCAGCTACTGACTGTCGCGCCTTCGGCGCTGTTCAAGCACTAAGGTGAGCCAAATATGTAATTACCGTTGAAACGGTTTTGCTAATGAAATCACTTCGGTCGACACGGGATCGGAGTATTTGTGCAAAGCTGCTCACGTCAGAATGAATACAAGTATCCAAGGCTGACCCAATTCAGCTTCTGGTCAGAAGATGGCTCTCTGAACCAAGTCGTCAACAGCCTGCGATACTCGAGGGCAAACGTGAAGTTGGGCGAGAATTTGTACTGGCCGTTTACCATGTAGGTTTGGTTTCGCTTGCGAAGGCCAATAAGCAAGTCTTGATCACGATTGTTTTCGATTCCATAACCGAAATTCATACTGAAGTTCTTCAACGATCCTTGATAGCCGGTAGGCGCCTCACCGTGCAGTTCGACCCAACCGCCATTGGAGTTTATACCTCGCGCGCGACCGGCAATCACAACTGCGCTCTGGGCGATATTCCCTGAAAATATTCCCAGGGCGCGACCGAAAAATGCCTCACCAGTAATCCGGAAGCCCGAAGAGAGCCAAACATTTGCATCCGCGTTTACGCCATACGAATCGATAGGACTGTGCAACGTTGTGCCGTCGGGATCTCCGGGAACGCCCAGCAATCGGGAATAGTGTCCGCTCACGCCTGCCGATGATTCTTTGCCATGACCGGGAGTTGTGAACCCCAGGCGCGTTTCAAAAGCGGGAAGTGAACCTCGCTCGCCCAGCCCGATCACTCGAAAGGCAGGGTTGCCGGTGTTGTCCCCCGCATTTGGATCGAGAATCGCCGCCGTGAAGATGAGCTTCGACTTCTCGCCCTCGCGATGCTCATAACGTATTTGCGGCATCCGGTTCCAAAGATTACCTGAAGTCGCAAAACCGGGAATGGCAAACGACGCCAGCGAAGTAGGATTGAGCGGAGCAAAGACTGCCCAGTCCTGCCCGGCTTCAAACGAATCATTTGCCCAGTCGATGCGGCCATAGGCGAGCCGCAGTCGAAACAGGTCGAAGTTTACGCCGTTGGGAAACGCGGGTTTGCCACCAAGCAGATCGAATTCGAAAACTCCGGTGAGCTTTGCGTCATTAAAGATCTTGCCGTCGTAGCGCAGGCCGAATCGGCTTTGCCGCAGCGTGGCGTTAAAGTTTTGATGATTCTGGTCCGAAGACGCTCCATGTTTTTGCCCGAACAGCGGAATGTCGTTGTTGTTGGCGCCGGCGCTTAGATAGTTGGTGCTGAATAAAATGCTTCCGTAAATCTTTACGGGTAGTTTCGACACCGTGGTTACGACGCCGTCAGGTTGGGACTGCGCGGGACTGGCATCTTTCGCTGGCGCCTCGCCAAGCGTCTCTGCCGGTTCAACGTTGGATCCTTCAGAAACCTGCGATGCGTTGATCACGCGCGGACTTGATGCGTCAGGAGACTCAGAACTCCCGTCTCTGGCCAAAAGCGTTTGCTCGTACTCCTGACGGGTGATCAAGCCTTTCGATACCAACAGCTCAGCCAATCGGCGCTCGGCCTGAGCAGGCGAAGACGCCTCGCTGATCATTGCGGCTTCTTGTTCGGTAATAATGCCTTTCGTCTGCAAGAGCTGCACGAGTGGGTTCGGTTGCGAGTTGTCGTCCTTACGCTGAGCGAAAGCTTGATACGACAGCGCCACAATGGCGAATGAGAAGATCAGCAGTTGAAATAGCTTCTTCATCATTTTGAATCTCCCCGGATGCGAAACGACAACCGCCCTTTACAGACAGGATCTACAGAATTGACAAGATGCATTACTCATTTTGCTGGTTCGGAAATCTTGAAAATCCTGTCCATCCTGTCAACTGCTTGTCTCAGCCTACTGACCCGCCGCTGGCTGCACGCCACCGCGCAACGCTACCTGCCCCTTCCGTGAAAAGTTAATTGACTCTCCCAGTATTCGCGTTGCTTCCTGAGGAGCATGGAACCCATTTGAATTTTCGGACTCAATGAAGTCGAGGTAGAACTGCGCCCGCCGCTGGAAGTCCTGCGCTGCAGTCACTGCCGCATCAGTTCGGCCCGCACTTCTGGCTGCCTTGATATCGTTAATCAGATCGACGAGTGCATCCATTGCCAGGTTGCGCAAGCTGTGGGTACGACCCTGGATCGTCTCTACCCTCGCCTTCAATTCGTCCTCCGACCATTTGTGACACGTCTGGCAGGCGCGATTGATGTTAAGCAAAGGTGAGCGCACATGGTGATCGCTGATCTTTAGCGCTCCTTCTCGTTTGTAAGGCATGTGGCAGTCAGCGCAAGCCACGCCTGATCGCGCATGAATCCCCTGATTCCACATTTCGAATTCCGGGTGCTGTGCCTTGAGCACTGATGCACCGGTGTTGGCATGCTCCCAATCTTTGAACTTTTGTTCGTCGTAGAAGGCGAGGATGTTTTCGACTTGAAGCCCCTTGGCCCAGGGATAGACCAGCCGCTTATCCGGTCCGCTAAAGTAATATTCATCGTGACACTGGCCACAAACAAATGCCCGCATCTCCTGCCTGGTCGCCTGCTTGTTCACGTCGTAGTTCTGAATGCCCTGAGAAGCTTTGAAAGCGCGCATGCCCTCCATAAAGGCAGGACGAGTTACCCGGAGTTGCATCGTCTGCGAATCGTGGCAGTCGATACAGGAAACTGGATGGGTAACCACCTTTCGGGCTTCGAAGTATGGCATCTGGTTCAATTGATCGAAGCCTTTGATAATGTCGCCACCACCAAGCTGCTTGTACACAACGTAGACTGAAGCGTGGCAGTTGATACAAGTACCGGGTTGCTTCGCTACTTGTTGGCGCTCCGTAAACGTCTGGTCTTCGAGCATGTAAGCGTGGCCGCGCTCCTCGCGAAAGTCTTTCGAGAAAGCATAGCCTGCCCACATCGACTTCAGCCGTGGATCCTCTTCGAGTCTGGACTGCGCGACGATCGAACGCGGATCTGCTTGCGTCGGCGTGCGGGGTTCAGCCTCACTTCCGCCATAGCGCGTCCGCACCTGATCGGTTGTCTTCAGATAGTCGTCGTATTGCAGCGGAAAATTTTTGCCCCAGACTGCTGGATCAACAGTATCGTCGTTCAACTCAACTACTCTGAAGAACGGGTTACGTGCTTCCTGCTTCCGCTGAAATATGTTGACCAGAAGCGCAAGGCCAAAGACAGTGGCGACGATAGACAGCCCTACGAGCCCCCAGAAGCGCAGCAAGCGTCGCTTGCGAGAAACTTTCGATGGCGGGGCGTTGACGTCACCTACCTCATCGTCGTTTTTCTTGTCTTCAGCCATTGGTTCCCCTTTCCGTCAGCGTTTTCTAAATCTGAAACCCTGCCCAACTAATGCATGTGTCCAACGGAGTTGTGACACCGGATGCAACTTGTTTGATTCGTGGCAACCTCTGGGTGTGGGCCTTCAATCGCATCCACGATCTCCTGATGACACTTGCGGCAAGCTTCTTCAGTTACCTCTGCGCCTCGGCGTGTGATGTGGATGTTGTCTTCATACCAACCGGTGGTGAAGTAGTACGAATGCCAGAAGCCATTCCGCGCCTTTGTTGTGTATTTGCCAACAAGTCCTGGCGGTGTGTGGCAATCGTTGCAGACGGCAACTGCTCGATGGCTTGATTTCAACCAGCCGTCGTACTGCTCCCGCATGATATGACAGTTAGCGCAGCCTTCAGCGTTATCGGACAGGTAGGAATAACCGCGAGCGTAGACGAAGGTGTATGTACCCACACCTATGGCCAGACCGAGGGTAACGCCAAAAATGATCCCCTGCGCAACTCGAAGCCTCATTCACGTTTGCCCCGGCATCTCGCATGCCTTTTCTTAAGACATTCGCTCTCATACCACCTCCGTTTCGGTGAGGCAACGGAGAAAAATCTCGAACTCAATTCTCTTCGGAGAGACTAGCGCCGGTGAAGTGCCAGGTAACTGTCAATTGTGACAGGTGCTGCAAGTAGGATTTGATCCTGTGGGTGACGGTTACCGCAAGAAGGGCCGGTTCTGTACCGTTGTTGGCCAACACAGCCCAGGGGGGCAGGTCTTACGTCAGCACGAGTATCACGCTCGTAAGGATTCCAAAGAACGCGAGTAGTTGAATCCCCTTCATCCAATGACTCTGGCCGTCAGAGATGAGTGCGCCCATGAGCATGACGCAAAGAAGGGTGCTCACCGCCATTCCGGGCTTGAATGCAAGATCCATTGGCGTCTGACCCACCACCAGACTCAAGAGCATCAAGGCTGGGGCCACAAAGAGAGCTTGTTGCACGCTCGAACCCACACCAACGCTGAACGCGAGGTCCATCCGGTTCTTTCTCGCTGCTTTGATAGCCGTAACCATACCCGAGACGTTGCCGATCGTGCCCATCAGAATAATGCCCATGAAGACCTGACTGAGACCGAGAGCGCTGGCCGCCGGCGTCACCGAATCCACCATGATGTCGCTTAGCCATACGGCACACAGCGATGACGCGAGTAAGGCAGCTATGGCAACCGGCAAAGACCAATGCCCTTTGTCGTCGTCTTGCGCATCTCCTGCCTCTTCGGGCGTGTCGATGACGTCTTTGTGCGTCCGAAGACTAAAAATCAGGTAGAGCACGTAGGTGACCAAAAGGAAGAGCGCTACACAGATGGACAACATCACGAGCCGTTGTGTGTCCATATCGGGCGACATTGCAAAGTAGGCTGAAGGAAACAAGAGAGCGACGATTCCCAGAAACATCAGCGATGAGTAAGAACGTGCGCTGACCGTACTGAACGCTTGCAGACGATAGCGTAGGCCACCGAGGAACATGGCCAGTCCAAGAACAAGCAGCAGGTTAACGATGATGCCGCCGACTAGCTGGGCCTTGAGGAAGTCGTGCAAACCTAAACGGAGAGTGGCGACGCCGATGAAAATCTCCGGGAGATTCCCGAACGTGGCATTGACCAGTCCCCCAGTACTCTCCCCGAGATACTCTGCAAGCGAGTCGGTAGACTTCTCAATGTACAACGACGCCGGGATCATGGCGACCATGCTGCAAAAGAAAACGAGCGTTGTGTGCGTGCCAGCAAACCAGTGCACCAACAATGTAAGTGGAATGGCGAGCAGTAGAACTTTCAAAGTCATCTCAGCGTCTCCTCTTGGCGCGGAGGTCTCGAATCGAGATCCAGCGAGATGAGTCAAAACTCTAACCGGCGTGACCTTTGGCGTTGTGCTCCGCGCTCCACTTCGCGTGGTATTGCCGGATCAACTCGATCGCTTCATCACCGTTGGCGACGCAGCGGGGGATATCAAAATCTTCAGGGTTCGCCAGAGGAGTCTCAAACGCGAGCATCGAACTGCGGGCCCACTCGATCAGACCAGGCCACATCTTTCCCACCAGAATCAGCGGCGTATGCTCGAGGTGCCGAACTTGAAGCAACTGCCAGATCATCATGATTTCCAAAACGCTGCCGATCCCTCCCGGCGCCACAACAAACGCATCGGAGGCCAGCACGAAATGGTGGAGACGCGTGAAGAAGGTGCGATGTTCAAATGCAAGTTCGACGAACGGATTTACTTCCTGTTCAAAAGGAAGGTCCACGCGAATGCCCATCGACTTGCCGCCTTCGCCTGATGCCACACCTTCGTTTGCCGCTTGCATCAGGCCTGGTCCACCACCGGTAATGATGTCACAGCCCATCTCAGCTAGTGCCTTTGAGACTCGCTTTGTTTCTTCGTAGGCAACGGTGCCGGGCTTGGCTCTGGCTGAGCCGAAAATTGTGACGCGATAACGATCTCGTTGCGATGGCTTTAGCCGAGTCAGATTATTGACCACGTCCCAAAGTCCAAGGACGGAGTCGACTAAGACCTTCTTGACGGCCTCTTCATTGGCGAGGCTGACAGCGTTTGTTGATGACGCAGTGTTGTGGTTTTCGCTCATTTGTTCTCCTACTTAGCCGCGCTGATGGAGCTTATCTTCGCCGCGTAGCGGCAGTTTGATTTAGCCCGGCCTTGAAAGGCCGGGATCAGATGTGCCAACAAGATCGTCGCGTCAGCGACGGCTGAAACATTCAATCGTCGCTAACGCGACGTGATCTCGCTTGCTACGTCGATCCCGGCCTTGAAAGGCCGGGCTAAATTCAACCGTCGCTCTGCGACGCAGCGGAACTAGCGCTTACATCGAGCTCCTAACGTTAAATCTCAATCACATCTCCCAGCTGCGGGCATTCAGTTTGTATTCCATGTTTTGATCGGATGAGCCCAGAAAAGACTGCCCTTGCTCGGTCTTCGCCGTGAGTAATGATCGTGCGGGGCTTCGAGGGAGCTACCGCATCAAACCATTTCAGCAAGTCTTTCTGTCCGGCATGGGCGCTGAAACCGCCCATCGTGTGGATCGAAGCGCGCACCGGAACCCGCTGGCCAAAGATGCGCACTTCCTTTTCACCATTGACCAACTGTCGTCCGAGAGATCGCGCCGACTGAAAACCAACAATCAGGACGGCCGTCTCGGGCTTTGGCAAGTTGTTTAGCAAGTGATGAACAATCCGGCCTCCACTGCACATGCCATTACCAGCCATAATCAGCGCTGGACCAGATATATCGTTGAGGGCGCGGGAATCGTCCGGCTTGGGACACGCCCGCGCAACCGACAGGCTCTTCCTCAGTTCACCGGACGTCACCATCTCTCGTGCTTCTTCGTCGAAGAGTTCATTGTTCGCGCCGTAGATCTTCGTCGCCTCGATGGCCATCGGACTATCGAGATAGATCGGAAACTTAGGCAGTGTCTTTCGACTGAATGCGCCGGCCAGAAGGTAAAGCAGTAATTGTGTGCGCCCGACAGCGAACACCGGCACCAAAATCCTGGCTTTCTTTTCGATCGCCCGGGCGATGATCTCTCGTCCTTCTATAGCTGTCTCACGAAGCGATTTGTGATCTCTATCGCCGTACGTCGATTCCATGATCACCACGTCGGCCTTTTCGAATGGAACGGGATCATTGAGTAGTGGCGCCCCGCGTGGTCCAAGATCGCCTGAGAAGACCACCACTTTCGGACGGCCGTTTTCCTGCACGGTTAACTCGATACTGGAGGAACCAATCACGTGTCCTGCGTCAACGAAACGTGCCTGGATTCCCGGCGCCACGTCGACTCGTTGGTTGTACTTGATTGGTCTTGTTAATGGCTTCAGATTGCGCACGTCCTGCTCTTCGAAGAGAGGTTCGAGCAGGGGCTGTCCCTGACGAATGCGCTCCTTGTTCTCGCGTTCCAGATCCTGCTTTTGCAATGAGAGCGAATCGCGGAGAATAAGTGTGGCGATATTGATTGTCGGTTGGGTTGCGAAGATCGGACCTTCGTATCCTTTCCTCGTGAGTATCGGCAGCCGTCCCACGTGGTCGAGATGACCGTGAGTCAATAGCACCGCATCGAGTCTACCCCCTTCGAGTTTTGCTTCTCTGCGGTTCTTTGCCTTTTCTATTTTGCCCCCCTGAAACATCCCACAATCGACGAGAATGCTCGCGTGCTTAGTCACGACATGGTAAGCCGAGCCGGTAACGTCGCCGGTGGCGCCATGAAAGCAAATCTTCATCGATCTCTCCCTTTATGAAAGCAGCAACTTGCTTAACCCGAACGCGATCAATATTGCTACTACCAGGCTGACTAATCCCGGCCGCATGAAGCTGTGGTTCAGCAGGTATTTTCCGATCCGCGTGGTCCCTGTCTGATCGAAAGAAACAGCCGCCAGTACTGTCCCGTAGGTTGGTACAAAGAAGAGTCCATTCGAGGCGGGATAAAACGCCACCAGCATCGAGGTCGGAACACCCAGCGCTTGGCCCACCGGCATTAGTAGCGAAACTGTCGCAGCCTGGCTAAAGAGCATGGTGGAGAGAATGAACATCCCGCCGGCAAAGACGATCGGGTACACATTAACCAGGTTTGAGATGGCGCTGACAATCGTCAGCCGATTACCTTCAAAGAAGGATGAGCCCAACCAGGAAATGCCGAGAATTGATATGATCGCGGTGATTCCGCTGCGCATGATCGTTCCCTTTAGCGTGGTTTCAGGCGAGGTGCGGAACAAGATCATTGTCAATCCGGAGATGGCGATCATGATGATCATTATTGCGTAGCCCATGTCGACCTGATCGGTGTCAATGCCGCCGTCGCTGATGACCTGGTAAGTGGGACGAAGAGCGGGGAAGAGTCCAATCAACACAACCGCAACGATCCCAACCAGAAAGAGAATCATCGAGCCGCGCGCATTTCGCAGACTCTTGCCTTGCGGTTGGACCAACACAGCGGAAGGTTTGACTTCGCCACTGGCCAAACGTCGTTGGTATTCAGGGTCTTCGTTCAGTTCCTTTCCACGCCACGCTACCGACAATGCACCGAACAAAACTGCGATGAAGGTCGCGGGGATTGTGATCATGAGCATGCGCGGCAACGAAATGCCTTTCACTACCATCAGGCCGAGCATCGCAACCGTCGCTGCGGATATCGGCGAAGCGATATTTCCATGAAAACCCGCAATGACGCTGATCGAAAGAGGCCGTTCAGGCCTGACATTTCCCTGACGCGCAACCTCGGATATGACCGGCAGCAACGCATAAATGACATGGGTCGTGCCGGAGCCCAGAACCAACAAATAGGTGGCGATCGGAGCAATGAAAACAATGTGGTGGGGATGCTTTCGCATGACCCTTTCGGCGAGAGATACGAGGTAGTCGAGGCCGCCTGCGGCTTGCATCGTGGCCAGGGCAGTGATGACTGCGATGATCATGCCCAGTACCCCGGGAGGTGGTCCGCCCGGCGGCAACCCGAACACAAAGACGAAAATGGCCAGGCCAATCCCAGCGACCGTGCCCAGCGCTATTCCGCCGAGACGCGCGCCAATGAGAATGCAGGCGAAGAAGATGAGCAGTTCAAGGGCGATTCTCATACGGTTCTGGCCCGCGATTCTCAATATGTGTAGAACAAGTTCTGCATCTCCGGCTGCGGACGGGACTTCAGCAGCGCGAGTGAAAGCAGAATGCGCGCTTTCTGTGGATTAAGCTCATCTGAGGCGATGAAACCCATTTCGTCGTCGTTGACTTCGACGTTGCGTCCGACACTGCCGGTGGGAACGCGACTACTGCGAACGACTACCACTCCTTTTTTGGCTGCTCTTGCCGCAGCCTCAAGCGAGGCCTTATTCATGTTGCCGTTGCCAACGCCGGCGATCACGATTCCTTTCGCTCCATTTGCGACCGAAGCATCGACCAGGTCAGCAGGCATATCGGCGTATGCAAAGACGATGTCGACGCGCGGCAGTTTCGAAACTCCGGCGACGTCGAACTCACTCGCTGAGGTGTGCTTCCATACCGGCATGTTGTAAAAATCGTTCTTCCCGTAATTGGCGGTTCCGACCACTCCGCGGAGAGGTGACATAAAGGTTTGCACTGCGGTGGTGCTGGTTTTTGTGAGAGAGTGTGCTGCCTGAATCCAATCATTCATGACCACCAGAACGCCGCGCCCTTTCGCATTCGGATCGATCGCCACCCCGATCGCGTTATAAAGATTCAGTGGGCCGTCAGCGCTTACCGCGGTCGAAGGACGCATCGAACCAACCATTACGACGGGCTTGTTGCCTTTCACGACCAGGTTGAGAAAGTAGGCGGTCTCTTCCATCGTGTCGGTTCCATGCGTGACGACAATTCCGTCAACGTCATCTTGTTTCATCAGCTCGTTAATGCGCTTCGCGACTTTGAGCATGATGTCAAACGAAATGTCCTGCGATCCGACGTTGGAGATTTGCTCGCCTTTGATGGTGGCGAGATCCTTGATTCCAGGTACGGCCGCGATCATGGCGTCGATGGTGACGGCGCCCGAGGTGTAGCCCGCTTGCGTTCCCGTAGCGGCTGCGCCGGCGATCGTGCCGCCGGTTGCCAGGATCACGACGTTGGGTTTCCGTGCTTGTGAAGCGGCATACTGCACGCTCGCAACCAAGAAAAATACAAGCAGTAGGCTACGACTCTTTCTCTTATTCATGATTCCTGCCTTTCATTGCTTCGCTTCTGCATCATTTCTTGTACTTACTCTTATCCAATCCAGTGAGCTTCACCGGATCCAGCAGATCCTTTATTTGCGCTTCCGTGAGAATCTTCTTCTCGCGGATGATTTCCAGAATTCCCTTTCCGCTCTTGTGGGCCTCCTGGGCCAGTTCTGTCGCCTTTTCGTAACCAATTACGGGGTTGAGCGCCGTGACAATGCCGACGGTGGTCGCCATGTAGCGTTCCAGCACCTTCTCGTTAAGAGTGATGCCGTCGACACATTTCGTGCGAAGGACTTTTGAGCCGGAGAAAAGCAGAGCCTGGGATTCCAGGACTGCGAGCCCAGCCAGCGGCTCGTACGCATTAAGCTGGAGTTGGCCAGCGTGTGCAGCCAGACTGACGCTGTAGTCATTTCCCATAACCCGAAAGGCAATGATGTTTATCAACTCGGGAATCACGGGATTGACCTTACCCGGCATGATTGACGAGCCCGGCTGTAGTGCCGGCAAGTTAATCTCGGCCAGCCCCGCGCGCGGCCCGGAGGTGAGCAGAATCAGATCACTGGAAATTTTTGAAAGCTTCACCGCGAGACTCTTGAGCGCTGACGAATAAACAACGAAACCCTGCTGGTCCCAGGTTGCCGCCAACATGTCCGTAGCAGGGACGATGGGCTTACCGGTTAGTTTCGCCAGATGCGCCGCGCACTTCTCCGGATAGCCCTTGGGCACATTGATGCCGGTACCAATCGCGGTGGCACCCATGTTGACTGCGTATAGATATTTTTCTGAGTCGCGCAACAATTGGATTTCGCTTTCCAGCGACGCGGCAAAGGCGTGAAATTCCTGGCCCACAGTCATGGGCACCGCGTCCTGCATTTCGGTCCGGCCCATCTTGACGATTTCCAGATAGGCATTGCCTTTTGCCCGGAACGACTTCACCAGCTGTTGCAATTCATCGATCAATTTGTCGTTGCGCAAAAGAAATGCGACTTTGATCGCGGTGGGATAAGAATCATTAGTCGATTGAGACATGTTTAGCGCATCGTGCGGATCGACGAATTGATACTCACCCTTCTTGTGTCCTGAAAGTTCGAGGGCTATGTTTGCGAGTACTTCGTTGGCGTTCATGTTTGTCGAAGTTCCCGCGCCCCCCTGGTACCAATCGACCACAAATTGATCGTGGTATTTTCCGGCAAGCACCGCCTGAGAGGCTTTTTCGATCGCGGCCAGTTGCTCAGGTTTCATCGCCCCAACGTCGGCGTTGGCACGTGCCGCCGCTAGTTTGACAATGGCCCACGCTTCGACGAATCCGGCGTAGTGATTAATCAGCACTCCCGAAATTGGAAAATTTTCGAGTGCGCGAGCCGTTTGCACGCCGTAGTAAGAGTCGGCAGGAATGTTCTTTTCCCCGAGTAGATCCTTTTCGACGCGCACCTTCTCCTGCGCGTGGACGAGGGAACCAAGGGCCAGACAACTGAGAGTCAAATAGATGATTAGTGCTTTCTTCATAGACACCTCTGACACTGTGCGTAGAAAAACAGTTGTGGGTAATCGAATGCTAGTCAGTTCGAGTTAAATGCGTACCTGTCAAAACTTACAGGTTTTCCTTGTGAAATACTGAATTCGGAGCGTTCCTGGTGTGAAGTTCACTGTCGAGTTCTTCGGTGCAGGTTCATCATTTTTTTCTTTGTCGGAAATACCAATTTACTGTGAATCCGATGACATTCACCTGAGTGCGTGAGCAGCCACTGCAGTTCTTGCGGAGGTAGTATGAGTCGAAGACCAGCGCCTTCTTATAAGGCAGTCTTACGCCGAAAGCGGAGCGGTTTTGATTCCACGCGTGAGCATTTCGATCCCAGAACAATTCGCCGGAGGCGTAAGGGATCAATGTCAGGTTATGCACCTGAAAGGGACGATCAAACTATGAGTTTGTTACGAAAACGAAAATTATAGACCTGCGCTTTTGTCACAAACTCTAATCGATTTCGGTTCTGTAAGAGCACGCCCCACCCGATGGAGCGTTTCGGGGTGAACTGAAAAATCAGTCGATGTTCTCGAGTGGTAGCTCCCTTGTCATTGGTGTTAAGAAACTCGTACCCGGCTCCGATCACAATGTAATGTCGGTCCTCTTCTTCGTTGTCCGCGTCCGGTCGTTTTATTCTTCTTAACGCCTGGTAGCTGAAAACGGCTCTCGTTCTCCACAAGACGTAAGCGTCTCTCGCCATCGCGCTTCTCAACAATCGCCTGCACATGAAACTTTGGTCCAAGTTCGAAGGTGGCAGTGAAGGCCGGCCAGAACTCTTTCTCGGCTGGCGCACTCGATGATTGCGCAAATGCGCTCCCTGTCGCGAGAAGAAGGACGACGACTACCAGCAAAGGGAGAGGCGGAGTCCGGCGTCTGGTTAATAAAACGCGGGACATAAAACATCCTGTCACGCCCGGCAAATCGACTTCCAAATCGGGAGGAAGCGATGATGATGGTTGGCCACGTTGATTCTTTGATTGCCAGCGGACCCGAGACCGCGACGCGTTTCAGAAGGGCCATCGCCATTCGACCATCTCGGGTTTGTCGATCCCGAACTCGTGCGCATACCGGCGACAGCTGATCTGCATGTTGCGGAACTTCTCTTTCGCGTGCGCCCCGATCGCCTGTAGCCGCGGCACGCGATCGATTACGTCGATGGCCAGGGTGAACCGATCGATCTCGTTTTCAATTGCCAACTCCAGCGGCGTGTTGATGTTGCCGCGCTCTTTGTAACCACGAACATGCAGGTTCCGGTGATTGTTCCGGTTGTAGGTGAGCCGGTGAATCAGCCAGGGGTAACCATGAAAGTTAAAGACAATCGGCTTGTCAGTTGTAAACAGGCTGTCAAAGTCGCGATGGCACAGACCATGTGGATGCTCGCTGTCCGATTGCAGCTTGAAGAGATCCACGACGTTGATAAAACGGAGTTTCAGATCAGGAAATTCCTCGCGCAGCATCGCCGTGGCTGCGAGCGCTTCCTTGGTAGGAATGTCGCCGGCGCAAGCGATCACCACATCGGGTTCCTGACCCTGGTCGTTGCTTGCCGGTCCCCAGATGCTGATGCCCTTCGTGCAATGCGTAATGGCGGCATCCATTTCCAGGTATTGAAGGTGCATTTGCTTATCGCAAACGATCACGTTGATATAGTTTTCGCTGCGCAGGCAGTGGTTGGCTACGGACAACAAGCTGTTGACATCAGGCGGCAGATAAATGCGAGTGACTTCAGCGCGCTTGTTGACGACCACATCCAGGAATCCGGGGTCCTGATGCGTGAATCCATTGTGATCCTGCCGCCAAACTGTGGAGGTGATTAGCAGATTCAGTGAAGGAATAGCTTGCCGCCAGGAAAGCTCATTGCAGATCGACAGCCACTTCGCGTGCTGATTGAACATCGAGTCGATAACATGTGCGAACGCTTCGTAAGTAGAAAAAAATCCATGGCGTCCCGTCAGCAGATAACCTTCCAGCATTCCTTCGAGCGTGTGCTCGCTTAGCATTTCAATGACTCGCCCGTCGGTCGACAGTTGGCCGCCATCGTTGTCTTCCTGAAAAGTTTCAGCCAGCCAAAGTTTCTTGCTGACCTCATAAACGGCGTCGAGCTTGTTTGATGTGTTTTCATCCGGACCAAAAACGCGGAAGGTGTTCATGTTTGCCTTCATCACATCGCGCAAAAAGGCACCCAGCGGTCTCGTGTTTTCAGCTTCGACTTGTCCGGGTTTGTCGAACTTGATGCCGTACGCACGGAAGTCGGGCATGCGCAGAGTCTTCTTCAGTAGTCCGCCATTGGCGTGCGGGTTCGCACCCATGCGGCGATTGCCTGAAGGCGTCAGATCTTTCAGTTCCGGAACAATCGAACCACTTTCATCAAACAACTCCTGGGGTTGGTAACTGCGCATCCACTCTTCAATAGCTTCAGGTGCGCGGGATTGGTTTTAACCTTGGCGAGCGGCACTTGATGTGATCGCCATAGTCCTTCGACCTTGTGTCCATCAACTTCTGCGGGTGCGGTCCAGCCTTTTGGCGTGCGCAGAATGATCATGGGCCATCGAGGTCTGGTGGCCTCGCCAGTCGCGCGAGCTTCCTGTTGAATTGTTCTGATTATCTCAACGCAGTGATCCAGCGTGGCGGCCATCGCCTGATGCATCGATGCCGGGTCAGACCCTTCGACGAAACAGGGCGTGTATCCATAACCCTTGAAGAGGTCCTCCAACTCCTCATGGCTGATGCGAGCGAGCAGCGTTGGATTATTAATCTTGTAGCCGTTGAGATTCAGAATCGGCAGGACCGCGCCGTCACGAATTGGATTCAGGAACTTGTTGATGTGCCAGGAAGTTGCCAGCGGACCAGTTTCGGCTTCCCCGTCACCGACAACCGCGGCCACGATCAGGTCAGGATTATCAAAGGCCGCACCGCAAGCATGTGAAAGGACGTAGCCCAGTTCACCTCCCTCATGAATCGAGCCAGGCGTCTCGGGCGTGCAGTGACTTCCGATGCCGCCCGGAAACGAGAACTGCTTGAAGAAACGTAGCAGGCCTTCCTCGTCCTGGCTCTTGTCAGGATAGATCTCTGAGTAGGCGCCCTCCAGATAGACCGGGCCGAGCACGCCGGGTGCGCCGTGCCCCGGGCCCGCCATAAAAATCGCATCGACATCGAACTTTTTTATGACTCGATTCAGGTGTGTATAGATGTAGGAAAGGGCGGGGCTGGCCCCCCAATGTCCAAGCATCCGATTCTTGATGTGTTCCGCCTCAAGCGGCCGTCGAAGCAGGGGGTTATCCTGTAGGTAGATCATCCCCAGTGCGAGGTAATTACAGGCGCGCCAAAAGGCATGCGTCTTGCGCGCCTCATCATCGTTTAGGGGTGCACCCTGTATCGTTGAGCGTGCCACGCCGTAGCTACTCAAATTGCTGACCGCAGACTGACTCGCAACCATATGCCCTCCTAACGAACTACAAGCGCCAATTTTCTGCCCGACCAAACGCGAGTTCGACACGTTGTGCAACCAAAAGGACTATCCGCCGATTACAACGATTACGCAGATTGTTCCGACCAACCTACAAAGGCGAAGGTGAACAACGTCAGCAGTCCCTCAAATCTGCGTATCTGCGGATAGTCCTCAACCGGCTAACTAGAAATGGAAAATCGTTTAGACTGTGCTGGCGGCCTTGTTAGAGCGATCCTTTTTCAATAAGCCGTGAGTCCCTCGGCACGAAACTGAGCGCAGGTGCGTTCAACCAATTCATGAGGAGCGGGCTCCGTATGGTCGAGTGCGTAACTGATCCCTAGTTCCTTCCATTTGAAGCGACCCAGCTGATGAAATGGCAGCACGTCAACGCGTTCGACCTTGCCGAGGCTGGCGGCGAACTTTGCGATCTGTTTGATGTCGTTGGCGTCGTCGGTTAATCCCGGTACCAGAACAAAGCGCAGCCAGATCGACTTATTTCGCGCTGCCAAACGACGCGCGAAATCCAGTGTCGGACGAACGTCCTTGCCCGTGAGGTGCAGGTAACGTTCAGGGTCCCACGACTTAATATCCAGTAGCACCAGATCAATTTTCTCCAGTTCCTCGTTGGTAAGTCGCTCGCCCAAATACCCGTTGGTATCGAGAGCCGTGTGAATACCCATCGCCTTTGCGGCTGAAAAGAGTTTCACTGCAAACCGGTCCTGCATGAGCGGTTCACCACCACTCAACGTAAAACCACCGTTCATCACTTTGAGTCCATGGCGGTACCTGGCAAGGGCTTCAGTTGCACGTTCCAGCGTCACCGGAATGCCGTTCATCATGTTCCACGTGTCGGGGTTGTGGCAGTACAAACAGCGGAATTGACACCCGGAGGTCCAGGCCACCAACCGAACACCTGGTCCATCGACGGCTGACCCGGTTGTGAATGAGTGAAGAAATCCCATATTCCCGGTAGCCAGTGCGACTTTTACCGCATTTTCTGAAAGCCCGGCGCCAAGGTTTACGCGCAGTTCGAACGGACTTGTCGCTTCGAGCGGAGCTGGCTCCACCACTTTGCGTGCGCTCATCATGACTGACCTCCATGGAACGTCCGAGAGATCACGTCCATCTGCTGTTCGCGCGTTAGTCGCACAAAGTTCACCGCATATCCCGAAACGCGGATAGTCAGGTGCGGGTACTTCTCCGGATGGTCCATCGCGTCGATCAGCATTTCGCGATTCAACACGTTCACATTCATGTGGTAACCCGTAACGCCGAAAAAGGCGTCGAGTATCCCGCGCAGGTTCGAGATCCTATCTGCAGGAATTCTGCCCAGGCCCTCCGGCACCAACGAGGTTGTGAGAGATATCCCATCGGCAGCGTCGCGATAAGGAATCTTGGCTACCGAAGCAGCCGATGCAATAACGCCGTGGCTATCGCGTCCATGCATTGGGTTTGCGCCCGGTGCAAACGGTTCTCCCTGTCGCCGGCCATCAGGAGTATTACCGGTACTCTTTCCGTAAACGACGTTCGAAGTGATCGTCAGGACTGATTGAGTGTGCAGCGCGTTTCGGTAGGTGGGATACTTTCTCAACTTACCCATAAACGTGCTAACGAGCCACGTTGCAAGTTGGTCCACTCGATTGTCGTTGTTGCCAAACTGAGGGTATTCGCCCTCGGTTTCATAGTCAGTCACCAGTCCTGTTTCATCACGAATTACTCGAACCTTTGCATAACGAATCGCTGACAGACTGTCGGCGACTACAGACATGCCGGCCATGCCAAACGCCATCGTTCTGAGCGGTGCATAATCATGCAGCGCCATCTCCACGCGTTCGTAGGCGTACTTGTCGTGCATGTAGTGGATGATGTTCATGGCATTGACGTAAACCTCAGCCACCCAGTCCATCATCTTTTCAAACCTGTTGATGACGTCGTTGAACTCAAGAAACTCACCCTCAACTCCAGGTGAAGCTGGTCCCACCTGTTTGCCGGTGAGCTCATCCCGGCCGCCGTTGATTGCATAAAGAAGACACTTAGCCAGGTTGGCCCGGGCGCCGAAAAACTGCATTTGCTTCCCTACTACCATCGGTGAAACACAGCAGGCAATCGCTCCGTCGTCCCCCCACGCGCGGCGCATGACTGAATCGTTCTCGAATTGAATAGAGCTCGTGTCAATCGCAACCTTGGAAGAGAAATTACGAAAGCCATCCGGAAGTAGTGGTGAATACCAGATGGTTAGATTTGGTTCAGGCGCTGGTCCAAGGTTGTACAGGGTCTGCAAAAACCGGAAGCTCGTTTTCGTTACCAGCGGTCTCCCATCGTCGCCCATTCCGGCGATCGACTCGGTAACCCAGGTCGGATCGCCGGCGAATAGTTCGTCATATTCCGGAGTGCGAAGAAAGCGGACGATGCGAAGCTTGATGACGAAGTCGTCAATGATTTCCTGCGCTTGTTCTTCGGTTAGAATTCCCGCTTTAAAGTCTCGTTGGAAATAGATATCAAGAAACGTGGAGGTTCGGCCCAGCGACATCGCCGCGCCGTTCTGTTCTTTCACCGCGGCGAGGTAACCGAAGTAAAGCCACTGCACTGCCTCACGTGCAGTCCGAGCAGGACCAGAAAGGTCAAATCCATAGCTGGCGGCCATCTCCTGCAACTCTTTCAACGAGCGAAGTTGTTCGCTGAGTTCTTCGCGATCGCGAATGATCTCATCGGTGGACATCGCGGAATCGAGACTGTTTTTCTCTTCCTGCTTGCGCTCAATGAGCCGGGCAACGCCATACAGCGCGACCCGCCGGTAGTCGCCGATAATTCGACCTCTCCCATAGGCATCGGGCAGTCCAGTCAGAATATGTGAACTACGACAACGTCTGATGTCGGCGGTGTAGGCATCAAAGACGCCTTCGTTATGTGTCTTTCGATATTTCGTGAAGGCTTCGACGATCTTTGGATCAGGCTCGTAGCCATAAGTCTTCAGGGCGTTGAGAACCATGCGCAGGCCACCGTTTGGCATGATGGATCGCTTGAGCGGTGCATCGGTCTGCAAGCCGAAGATCACTTCATTTGCCTGATCGATATAGCCTGGCCCATGCGAAGTGATGGCGCCGGGGATCTGTGAGATATCGAGCACGCCCTTCTTACGCTCTTCGATAAAGAGCTCGTTCAGACGGGCCCACAGTTTTGTAGTCCGCTCCGTTGCGCCAGCGAGAAACGAGTCATCGCCTTCATACGGATCGTAGTTCTGCTGAATGAAGTCGCGTACGTTGATCTCGTTCTGCCAGAGACCAATGTTGAACTCTTCCCATCCGGGAACGACTTTCTCACTAAGAATCTGTTGAGCAGTACTAGCCATCACAATCCTCCTAATGTTCCTTCATCAAGCTGCCGCTAAGCTGCTTTGGCCAGGCCGAGTAGCGATCCGGTGTGCCGGGCGATCATCAGTTCCTCGTTCGTGGGAATTACCCAGGCCGAGACCGCACTCTGCGGGGTGGAAATCTTCGACTCACGATTCGCATTAGCCCTGTCATCGACTTCAATGCCCAGCCAAGCTGAGGCGGTGCAGATCCGTTGGCGTATCTCGGCTGAGTTCTCACCGATGCCCGCAGTGAAGACCAATCCGTCGAGTCCACCAAGCACTGCGGTTAACGCGCCGATTTCCTTTGCTGCGCGATAGACGAAGTAATCCACTGCAAGACGTGCCTCAGGTTCACTTCTGCCAAGCAGGTCGCGCATGTCGTTGCTGATCCCTGAGATTCCGAGGAGACCGGATTTCTTGTAGAGCAGGGTTTCGACTTCCTTTGCCGAGAGATTGAGACCCTGGAAGAGGTGCAGGACCACACCCGGATCGATCGAGCCAGGCCGCGTACCCATACATATGCCATCGAGTGCGGTGAAACCCAGTGTGCTATCTACACTCTTTCCGTCTTTCAAGGCACACAGACTCGCGCCACTGCCGAGATGGGCCACGATAACGCGACCGTGAGCAATCTCCGGTGCCACCTCCGGCAAAACCGAAGCAATGTATTCGTATGACAGTCCATGAAAGCCGTATCTCTGCAATCCTGCTTCGCGAAGATCACGCGGGAGCGGGATGAGTTCTGCAACTGCAGGCTGACCACGATGAAAACTGGTATCGAAGCAGGCAACCTGTGGCACGCCGGGCAGTCGCTCGAAGACTGCATCGATGGCTGCAAGGTTGTAAGGTTGATGAAGCGGAGCCAACGGAACCAGTTCCCTTAACTCGCTGACGATCTGCTGGTCAAGGATGGTCGGTCCTTTGAACCGGGAACCCCCATGGACCACCCGGTGTCCTACACCCAACACCCGCGACCCACCATATTTGGATCGCAGCCAGGACGCGAGTGCGTCGAGGGCGTCACTTCCGTCACGAACCGCGGCATCCAGATCTTGTTTTGCCAGACTTTCACCGTTGGCGTCCTTAGCGGATAGACGCGGTGAAGTGCCGATTCCATCGATCTGGCCCCGCGCTTCCAAGCGCCAGCCTTGACCCGCAGGCCGCTGAAAGACACAAAACTTCAGACTTGATGATCCGGCGTTGAGCACCAGGGCGTAATCGTCCATACCAATCTCCTACGGCTTCGCGCGCCGTGCGTGAGCCACCAACATCGCAACCGCACAACTGGCAATTCGTGACCGCACACTGTCTGCGATACGGCGTACTGTTCGCAGCCCACCTTCGCCTGAAACAATCGCCGACATCAACTCATCTGTGTGGAGGCTCCCTTTCACAGTATTTCAACTCTTTGGAGTGCGCCGCCTTGTCGGCGCTTTGGTCGCGCGCGCGCTTCGCGCCGCGCTGCTACATATGCACTACTGAGCTTCATGATGAAGCCTTTTGCCCATCAAGCTGCGACACAGTCGCAGCTGGCCAAAGCGCCGACAAGGCGGCGCACTCCAAGGAGTTGAATAGAGGTGGGCCTCTGCAGTTGGAATCGGTTCCAGGCCCTGGCACCGCGCCAGAAGTCGCTCATATTTTCCAGTTCCAACTTGCTGACTCATCTTCACTCCTAATCGGAAACGCGGTGGGCGGCGGGGCCGGTTTCCTTAAGCAACAAACTCAGAACTATTGCGATCCCAACTCCAAAGAGCATAGGCACAAACGCGGTTTGATAATCTTCGAACTCCAACGCTGTGGCTCCACCTGATGCACGCACTAGCAGCCGTCCGAAGACTGGCGCCAGCAATGCGCTGAAGGTGAAATTTATGAAATTGACGACGCCTGTGGCCGTGCCGCCAAATTGAGGAGGGTTGGCTTCCTTGATTACCGTGTAGGGCAACATCGCTGCGCCTGAGGCAATCCCGGTCAACAGACCGATCGTAAACGGAGGAAAGATGTTTGCTGGGCCAAAGAGGACCCAAGCCAAACACGTCAGGAGCACGGTGGCGCCTCCAATGATCACAGGCTTTCGACGCCCAAGGCGATCTGAGATGAAACCAAGCAGCGGACAACCAATGATCCAACCAAACGGCACCGAGGCTGATCGCATGACCGCAGTGGCATAGTCCATTTGAAACGAGTCCTGGAGAAAGCGGACCCCCCAGATCATGTCCAAAATTGTGGTGGGAATAAAAAGCAGGCCCGCAATTAATCCGCATAGGATCGATTGCGGGTTTTTGAAAACCACCTTGAATGCATCGGCCAGACCGTTCGCCTTGTTGTCCGCAGGCGCAGCCTTCGGTTCCCGCGGTATAAGAAAGATGAGGAAGCCGCCGATCACCAAGCCGATGACGCCCATCCCTAACCAAAACTCCCGAACCCCGAGGCCGCCCGAGATCATTGGCCCAACCGCAAACTGGCCCGCCGATCCGCCTGCCATGCCAAACATCTGAGTAGCGCCGATCAGTGTGGCAGCTTTGGAGGGAGGAAAGTTCTGGGTGGCGATGTAGATTGCTCCAATCAGAGCGAACACGCCGCCAGCGCCCTGGAGAAACCTTCCCACACTTGCTATCCCCTGATCACCGGTTGCAAACATCAGCGACCCAATGCCGACAGTGGCGGCAGCGAGCGGCAATAGCCGCTTTGGTCCAACTCGATCCATTGCCGCGCCTGCAACCAGACTGAAAGGCGAGTAGCCGTAGTAGAACAGCCCAAGAATTGACGCGACGCCCACTGCGCTGAGACCAAACGCCTCTGACAACTGCGGCATCATTACGCCGGGCGCGGACCGAAGAGAGTACTGGTAGAAATAGAAGACCGCTGTTACCAGCCAGGCAACAACAGCCACACCGATGCTCTTGCGCGAATCGCGTGCTCCAATCATTTCTGCTGTTGCCGCCGCTGCCATCGACTCTAGTCCTTTTGCTTCTGCGCTGACTAATCGACTCGGTTAATCAACAGAGCACCACGGATAAAGCCAGGCCGGCTTCGCTTGTTTCCTTGTACTTGCTGTTCATCTCTTTAGCCGTTTGGGCCATCGCCGGAGAACCGCTTTTTACGTCCAACCTCTGGTCGTCTTTGAGCATGACCTCTCTCCATATCTCGGAGACGGGTGAAGCGTGCGTGACTGGGCATCAACCACTTTCACTAATCTCTTTTGACTTGCTTCGTTCGGCTCGACGGAACTCTCGGAGCTCTTTCGCGGAGGATAGCAACTGAAGATTTGGACGGTACTGTCAATAGTGACAGGTGGGTGGAGGTGGGTCGCCCTGATGTCCGACATGCTTCAGCTTGTCGTTCACCATTAGGAACATTCAACAGAGAAATCTCTTGCTCTCACATTGTTTTCTTCCAATCTGAACGACAAGCCGAAGCATGTCGGACATCAGTTACAGGTGTTTAGAGTACAAGCTTTAGCTTGCTGCTGAGGAATGCGATAGCTTGAGTGGATTCGGAGACGCAACCTGAAGCTTGTACTCTAAACACCTGCTACGTCAGTTCGGGTATGAAATAAAACATAAGCGCGATGATCGTATAGACCGTGATCAGCTGAACGCCTTTGTACCAGTTCCCTTCGCCGTCGCCGCAAACTATCGTGGCGATCAACACGCCCATGAACAACGAGCCAGTCTCGGCTCTGTTGAAAGAGAGTTCCAGCGGTTGAGGCCCGATGAAATAACTTGCCAACACCAGCATTGGTGCGACGAAGAGCGCGATCTGGATGGAGCTACCCAACGCGATGCCGAGGGATAAATCCACCTTATTCTTGCGCGCCATCGCGATGGCTGAGCCGCTTTCCGCGGCGCCACCGACGATCGCCAGGAAGACTATTCCGATGAACGTCTGCGACATCCCCAGCGCTCTACCGGTTCCTTCAGCAGCTCCGACGAGGATCTCACTCATCCACGCTGCCAGCACCGACGCGCCGATGAGTCCGCCGACAGCCCGCCCCACGCTCCACTGTTTACCGTGTTCGTGCGCCTCGCTCTCGATGTCCACGCTGGCGAACTTCCCCGGATGCGTCTTGAGCGCAAACAGAAGGTATAGGCCATAGGCCAGCAGCAGCGCTACCGCAACACCGACGTTGAGTGACTGTTCCTGGCGGATCGTACTTTCCGGCGCGAACCATCGGCTGAAGGCGCTCGGTACGATCAGACTGATCACCGCTATTAACATCATCGAACTGTAGGCCCGCGCGGCGGTCGCATTGTATTTCTGGTCGCGGTAGCGAAGGCCTCCGAGGAGAAACGAGATGCCCATGGCCAACAACAGGTTGGCGAGAATCGCCCCGATGAGGGACGCTCGCACCATCTCGTAGAGACCGGCCTTCAACGCCACGAACGCGATGATCAATTCCGGTGCGTTCCCAAAAGTAGCGTTGAGTAAGCCGCCGACTGCATCGCCGGTGCGGGTGGAAAGATGCTCAGTGGCCAGCACAATTAGCCGCGCGATGGGAATAATTGCAATCGCCGCCGAGAAAAACAGGACTGGCGCCGACACACGCCCTGAGTGCTCCAGTGCCACGGTGATAGGAATGAAAATAAACAGCCAGTGGATTGATGGTTTTAGTGACATCGCCCAATTTCCCTCCGCTCGAGAAACGCTCCGCGGCTCGACTCCACCCGATTAGCGTGCGTCGCTTGGAACACTCCCCCCGGAATTCCTTGACTGCTCCAGGCGGCTCATAAGCATTTGATTAACGATGGCGAAGAGAAATGCAGTTGAAAGCCCACATAGCAGCACGCCGCTGATGCCTTCCAAGCCGCCTAAAATTCGCCACCTTGCCGGAAGCACGACATCGCCATAGCCAATCGTGGTGTAGCTTCCCAGCGAGAAATACCAGGAACTCTCGACATCACTAAAGAGCCCCCACCATGCGTAGAATGCTGCCCAAACAAATGTCTCCACGAGGTGCAGGACAGTGAGGATGGCAAAGACTGAGATGAGAATCACGGTGGATCGCCAGAAGGTGACGCGTAGCTTTAACTTCAGCGAGTGATCAATCAACCAGTCGGCGATTAGGACCAGCCCGAGGACGTGAATCATTAAGCACACTGAAATCAAAACGGCACTGGTAAGCAATCCTCGCAGCATTGTTCGTTTCCCCGCTTCAGCGCGATACTCATTGGACCACTGCGGTTAGCGTGCAGGTTCAATCGCGTTAAGTCCGGTTGCTTCTCTCCCAATTCAATGGATCCATGCATCGACCATTAGAGGAGGCACCCTCACGCATCGAGGCGTAGAGAGAATTTGGATGGATGCTAGTCGCCTCAGGAGTCTAGAACGCAGTGGATGCATTGGTAACTGTTAGTTCTTACAGGGACGGATTTAAGAAATTTGGTTCAATCTGTTGAGCTGAAAGCAAGCCGTTAAATCTTCAACCACTGGATGCTAACCAAATGAATGCGCAGCCGATTCAATCCGAAGCCTTCAGGCGCGCGGCCCTTAAGAGCGAGTCGTACCGAATCATCGGTTTGCTGTGTGTGTTGTGTGCAACCCTCGTGTTCGCGATTGCGCGCGACCTCCTGGCGGGTGAGTACCGTCTCCTGGTAACTCAAGCGCTCTTGCTCTCGTTTGCCGTGGGCGGCGAGGCTGTGGTCCTGTCTATCGTGAAACGAGCAAGCCGCCTGGGGCGAGATGTTCCCACTGCGGTGTGGGTACTCAACGTGCTGATGGAGTCGTTGTTTCCCACAGTGGGGCTGCTGTTACTAACCGAGAGTCAATTCATAGGTCCCTACCGCTCGTTGGTTGCGCCGGCGGTCCTTGGTTATTTCCTCTTCATCATCCTTTCGACGCTTCGGTTGAGTCCTATCCTCTCAGTGCTCACCGGCATCTTCTCTGCCTTGGGATACATCGCTATCACCCTCTACACCTTCGCGCGATATCCGAACCCCGATTCAGCAGCGGCTGTGTTTCCACGGAGCGTGTACTTCTTCTATGCCGGCCTGATCCTTACGGGCGGAATCATCGCCGCCGCTGTGGCAGGACAGATAAGGTCGCATGTGCTGGCTGCGCTCCGGGAAGCCGAGTTGCAGCGGGAGCTCGAGCGGGTGAATCACGATCTCGACATCGCACGCTCTATCCAGCAAGGTCTGCTCCCATCCCGCTCACCGAAGCTAAGCAACTTCGATCTTGCTGGTTGGAACCAACCCGCTGATCAAACCGGAGGAGACTACTTCGACTACCAGGAGTTACCAGATGGACGTCTCGCAGTCAGCCTTGCCGATGTTACTGGCCACGGTATTGGACCAGCGCTGGTAATGTCGGCGTGTCGTGCCTATGCGCGGTCCAATTTTCTTAGTAACGGTGATCCGACCACCGTGCTGGACCATCTCAACCAACTGCTCTTCGAAGATCTTCCGTCAGAGAGGTTCGTCACTTTCGCGGTCGCCCTGATTGATTCTTCAGAGTCGAAGTTGCAAATGCTCTCGGCGGGCCAGGGCCCGCTACTGGTGTACAGGGCAGCCACTCGCGAAGTTGAACACCTTGAAGCTCAGGGGATCCCACTGGGCCTGTTGCCCGGGTTCAAGTACGGTCTGGCAGTCGAGGTGGGTCTCGCCCCCGGTGACATGTTTGTGCTGGTTACCGACGGCTTTTATGAATGGGAGAATCCGCAGGGTGAGGATTTCGGATTTGAAAGATTGGAAACTGTGCTTCGCGAGGCTTGCGATTACTCCGCCGCTGAGGTGATTCAGAGACTGCACGCGGCGGTGATCAATTTCTGCCAGGGCACCAAACAAATGGATGACCTCACCGCAGTCGTCCTTAAAAGAAATAAGTGATCAGTCGCATCAGGCGTTTAGAGTAACAAGCTTTAGCTTGCGGTTGTGGAGTTCGACAGCTTGAGTGGATTCCGAGAAGCAACCTGAGGTTGTACTCTATACGCCTGATGCGAGTCTTCTTTATACCTGCCAGCCGCCGCCCAACGCTCTGTACAGTTGGACCACGGCGGTTAATTCATCCAGCTTGATCTGAGCGAGACCGATCTGGGCCTCGAAATAGTCGCGGTCAGCATCCAGCGCGTTGAGTAAGCTGTCGACACCACCTTCGTATCGCAAGTAAGCAAGACGGGAGCGCTCCTTTAGAGTCTGAACGAGCAACTCCTGCTCAACCCGCACTTCAACAGTTTTGCGATAAGCGACCAAAGCATCTGAGACTTCACGAAATGCTCCTTGTACCGTGCTCTGATAGCCGATGATTGCAGATTCCTGTTGCGCCTTGTTGAGTTTTACATTCGACTTCAATCGACCGGCAGTAAAAATCGGCTGCGTCAGTTGCGGCGCAAACCCCCAAACACTTCCGGCGCCGGCGAAAAGACTTGAGAGCGCGGTGCTATCACCTCCGAGAAAACCGGTCAATGAGATTCGTGGAAAGTATGCTGCCCTGGCTGCTTCAACGCTGTAGTTTGCCGCCACCAGGGTCTGTTCGGCGGAGCGGATATCAGGCCGGCGTTGTAAGAGAGTTGAAGGCAGGCCGGGGGGAACCGTGGGCGTGAGCTCCTGAGCAACCAGTTCCCGACCGCGTGGAATTGGCGCCGGGTTCTGACCCAGCAACAAATTGATCAGATTCTCCTGTTGTTCAATCGCGCGTTGCATATCGGGAATTGTCGCCCTCGCGGAATAGACCAGCTGTTCTGCCTGACGGAGATCCAGCGCTGTTGCAAGTCCGGCGTCGGTTCGAAGCCTGATGATTCTCAGCGATTCCTCACGTGTCGCCAGCGTTCGCCTGGCGATTTCCAACTCGAGATCCAACTCACGTAATTGGAAGTAACCAGTCGCGGTCGCGCTCACGACTGTCGCAAGGACAAAGCTACGGTCCTCTTCGGCCGCCTTCAACTCCGCGCGTCGAGCGTTCTTAATCTTCCTTACGCGACCCCAGATATCGATCTCGAAATTAAGTAGGTTGAGCAATACCTGGCCGAAGCTGATATTGCGCTGCGCTCCGTCAGCCAGTTCACCAGTCGAGCCGTCCTTTGATAATCGCTGGGTGGTAATGTTGCTTGAGACAGCAAAGTTTGGATACTGATCAGCTCGGGCCAGACCAAGTTGTGCGCGGGCCGCATTGATCCTGGCCATGGCCTGGCGAACGTCATAGTTTTGAAAGATGGCGGTGCGAATCAAAACCTGCAACTGCTCATCCTTGAAGACTTCGAACCACTGGAGGTCGCCCAACGACTGCGCTCCTGGCTGAAGCGTTTCGTCGGCGCGATAAACTGGTGGTGTCTGGGGAGCCGGTGGCTGATAGACCTTCTTTTGGCCCACCGCCAGGTTGCAGAGCATAAGGATGACTAGTGCCAAAACAGCAAGCCGATGTCTCACGCGTGGCCACCTCCTGTTCCGGCGGGCATAGGTTCGGGAACCGCCTCGGAAACTACCGGCTTCTTCTTCCAAAAACGAAGATTTAGATTTTGCATGAAGGTGAAGTTGCCGGGGATGATGAGCACACCGAGGAACGTTGCGACCAGCATTCCCCAGAAGACAGCGGTGCCCATAACGTTTTGCGCTCCCGAGCCGGCTCCGCTTGAAATCATCAGCGGCACAACGCCGAGTATGAAAGCAAAGGCTGTCATCAGGATGGGGCGGAAACGCAAGCGGGCTGAGTCGAGCGCGGCATCCTCCACTGACATGCCCGCGTCTTGCTTCGCTTTGGCAAACTCCACAATGAGAATTGCATTCTTGGCTGCCAGGCCAATCAGCATGATCAGGCCGACCTGCACATAGACGTTGTTGTCCATGCCCATCAGCCAGACCCCAAAGAAAGCGCCCAGCGCTACAAGTGGCGAGCCCAGCAGGACCGCCCATGGCAGCTTCCAGCTTTCATACAACGCCGCGAGCAGCAGGAAGACGGCCACGATCGCCAGGATCAAAGTCGGCGCAGAAGGCGGCGCCACTTTCTCCTGATAGGACAGTTGGTTGTACGCAAAGGTCATTTCCTTCGGCATGTTTGCCGCGAAGACCTCCTCGAGCGCCTTCATCGCCTGCCCGGACGTATACCCGCTGCCGGGCACCCCAGTTATCTCAACCGAGCGCATTAGGTTGAACCTGGTCGTGATCTCTGTCCCCGCAGCGTCACTGACGGTAACCAGAGTGGAAAGGGGGATCATTTCGCCGGTAGTCTTCGACTTCACGTAGATCTTGCCGATGTCCTCGGGCCTGAGCCGGGCACCTGAGTCCGCCTGAACATAGACGCGATAAAGACGTCCGAAGCGATTGAAGTCGTTGACGAAGGACCCGCCCAGGAAAGAGGACATCGACTTGAAGACTTCGTCTACCGGTACCCCCAGCGTGCGCGCCTTCTCGCGATCCAGGGTCACCTTTACCTGGGGATAGTTTGGATCAAAAGAGGTGTTCAAATTCGCCAGCTCAGGCCGTTGTCGCCCCGCAACCATGAACTTTTGGGCCTGCTCGCCCAGTTGTTGAACCGACATGGAGCCGCTGCGATCCTGAATCAGGAAATTGAATCCCGCCGACGCCCCAAAACCTGATAACGTCGGGATATTGAACGGGAAAACTATCGCCTCCGGAATGGTGGCAAACTGCTTCTGTAGCGAAGCCATGATGCCCTTTACCTTCTGCTTTGGATCTTTGCGCTCGTCCCACGGCTTTAGCCGCATGAAGATCGTTCCATAGTTCGGCTGGTAGGTGTTGGTGACTATGCCTAAGCCAACGATGGTCTGGTAGGATTCCATCCCATCGACCTTCTCGACGATCGCCTCTACCTTCTTCATTACCTCGTCGGTTCGCTGGAGCGACGCACCTGGCGGCAGTTGAAGTCCAACCCCTACGATTCCCTGGTCTTCCTCAGGTACAAAACCAGCAGGGATCATGGCGCCAAATCCACCCGCGCCCACCACCACCACCCCCACGACGATGAGCGACAGAATCGCCTTCCGCACAAAAATGGCCGAGGTCTTCACGTATCCCTTGGTGACAACGTCGAACACCTTGTTGAAGCCGCGGAAGAAAGCGCCCAGCGGCCCTCTCATTGGTTTCGGCGGTTTAAGCAGCATGGCGCAGAGTGCGGGCGTTAGCGACAGCGCATTGAATGCCGAGATCAGGACTGAGATCGCGATGGTCAGCGCGAACTGCATATACATTCGTCCGGTCAGGCCGCCAATGAAAGCCACGGGCACGAACACAGCGCTGAGGATCAGTGCGATTCCGATGACCGGTTGGGTTACTTCCTCCATCGCTTTGAGGGTGGCTTCTCTCGGAGCCAATCCATGCTCCATGTGGTGAATGACCGCCTCGACCACCACGATCGCGTCATCCACCACGATGCCGATGGCCAGCACGAGACCGAACATTGAAAGTGTGTTGAGCGAAAAGCCGAGCAACGGAAAGAAGATGAACGTTCCGATAAGAGAGACTGGAACCGTGATCAGCGGGATGATAGTTGCCCGAACATTCTGCAGGAAGATGAAGACGACGAGCGTGACCAGGATGAGCGCCTCGACGAATGTATGAACGATTGCTTCGATCGAAGCCTCCACCGCGGGCGTGGTATCGTAAACCACCTTGTAATCCAGATCGGGCGGGAACAGAGCCTTGGAGTGGTCCATGGTCTCGTAAATCGCCTCCGCTGCCTTGAGCTGGTTCGCTCCGGGCAGGAGATAGACCGCCATTGAGCCGGCTGGCTTGCCGTTCAAACGACCGAAGGAGTTGTAGTCCTGCGAGCCGAGTTCAGCGCGCCCGATGTCTTTGATCTGGACAACGGCGCCATCCGCGCTCTGCCTGACTATGATGTTTTCGAACTCCTCGGCCGTGATCAGGCGACCCGGAGCGCTGATCGTGTAAGTGAACTGCTGATCCTTGGGCGCGGGCGAACCGCCGATCCTCCCCGCCGGTGCCTGAATGTTCTGCTCGTTGATGGCCGCTATAACATCCGACGCGTTGAGTCCGAGCTTGCCCAGTTTGTCGGGATCCATCCAGATCCGCATGCCATAGTCCGTGCCACCGAAGAGATCTACCTGGGCAATACCAGGGATGCGGAGCAATTGGTCCCGCAGGTTGATGCCGCAATAGTTGATGAGAAAGTTAGCGTCGTACGAGTCTTTGGGAGAGTAGAGCGAGATCAGCATCAGGATGCTGGGGCTCTGCTTCTTGACGGTGACTCCCTGTTGGGTAACCGAAGCCGGCAAGCGAGCTTGTGCCGACGAGACCCGATTTTGGGTGAGCACGTTGGCAGTATCCTGGTCCATTCCCACCTGGAAATTGACGTCAAGCAGCATACGGCCGTCGCTGGTGTTCGACGACTTCATATAGATTAGGTTATCGACACCGTTGACCTCCTGCTCGATTGGGGTCGCTACCGATCCTTCTACCGCTTCTGCGGATGCGCCGGGATAGTTAGCAGTAACGCGAATGTTCGGTGGCGCCAGGAACGGGTACTGCTCGACCGCTAGACTCAAGACCGTCGCCACGCCGATCATGACGATCAGAATCGAGATGACGATGGCGACTATGGGCCTACCGATGAAAAATTTCCCCATCGCTTATGCGCTCCCCTGCTTCTGGGTCGGGCTTACAGTCATTCCGGGTCGAACCTTCTGCACGCCTTCTACCACCACGCGCTCGCCTGCTTTCAGTCCCTCCGTCACGACGAATGAGTCCTCATAACGGTCGCCAACCTTGATGGTCCGCTGGGAAATCTTGTTATCGGCCTCAACGACCAGCACGTACTTAGCGCTCTGCAATTCCTGCACAGCCACTTGTGGGACGAGGACCGCATCCGCCACTTCCTCGGCTGCTACGCGTAAGCGCGCGAATTGACCAGGACGCAATCGATTGCTGGCGTTGGGGAATGAAGCTCGGACTTTGATGGTGCCCGTCCTTGGATCGACGGTCCGATCAAGCACTGAGAATCGGCCTTGATGTTCATAAACGGTGTTGTCCGAAAGGAGTAACTCAAAGCCAACCCCGGCTCTGGATCCCGCCTGGCCAGTCTTTGTGAGCTTCAGCAAATAGGCTTCACTGATGTTGAAGTCGACGTCGAGCGTACCTGACGATGAGATGGTCGCCAGCAGTGTTGGTCCATCTTTGCCAACCAGGTTGCCAACATTGACCTGCTGCAACCCAATGATTCCGCTGATCGGAGAATAGATCGTGGTGTAGTTCAAATTTATCTCCGCCATAGCCACGTCTGCCTTCGCCGCGGCCACGGCCGCAGATGCTTTCGCTATGTTGTACTTAACGGCCGCTGTGCGGTTCGCCAGGGTAGCCTGGGCCGCACTCACTTCAGACTTGGCAGCGTCTTCCGCAGCGCGAGCCGTATCCAGATCGATTTCCGTGACTGCCTTCTGCTTGGCGAGTGGGCGATAACGCTCATGATTTGAGTGCGCCAGGCTGAGTCCGGTTTGAGCCTGTGCCAAGTTCGACTCGGCCTGAATCACATCGGTGCGTTCTTTGGCCTGAGCCAGATCAGCTTCAGCTTTTCCGAGAGCCGCCTTCGCCGCCAGGAGTGCTGCTTGATATTCACTCTTTTGAATTTGGAAAAGGATCTGTCCTTTCCTTACCGCGGCGCCTTCAGTAAAGAGAACTTTCTCAAGCATCCCCTGCGCCCGCGCGCGAACCTCAACCGTCTGGTTGGCGGCGGTCTGGCCGACAAACTCGCTATAGATGGGCACGGTCTTTTGCACAACTTCGGCCACACCTACGGTTGGCGCCTGAGTAGCGGCGGTGGTTTTCTTCCCGCTATCGGCCTTACCGCCGCAGCCAGCGCTGAGCAGGAATCCGGCAGTAGCTATCAATATTGAGCTGCCTAAAATAAGTTTGGATTTCATCAGAGACCTCCGGGCGCTTCAATTGGGTAAAGTCGGGTCGCCAGATAATTTGAATCCCAAGCCTATCGGATTGGTTTGGGGCAGGTAACTGTCATTTTTTACAGCTATACGAGAAATCTGACCGCGTCAGGACTGAGGATTAGACCAACTCTCAGCAGTGATCGCATCGCGGTTTGCACAAAAAGTTGGACGCTCGGCGGCCGATCACAGCATTCATTCTAGAGACATCACGGGGAGCGATCTTTTTAGCACCGCGGCTTTAGCCCGGCGAAAAAACGAGGCGCTTCTGCTGTCCTAACCGTTGAAACGGCAATAACGTACTTGACTCAGTTGCATCAGCGCTGTTCGAAGCGCCAAAGGCGCGCAATGCTCTAACGGCCATAGAAACACTCCAAAATTCTATGCGCGCCTTCAGCGCTTGTCCGGTTGCTTTTATTTGCATTCCCCAAAAAACTTCTTTGACTACCTTCGCCTTCCGCCGCCTCGCATTCCGCCACCGCCTCGCATGCCTCCGCCGCCCCCACGACCACCCCAGCCACCGCCTCCCATACTGGAAGAACCGCGCATGCTACTACTCCGGGCGGCTCCGCCACCCCACGACCCGCCATTCCCAAAGGAACCGCTGCCCCTCTGGGTGGCGCCCCTCGAAATATCTCGGCTTCCAATGCGATCCCCGCCCATGTTGCCGCCACCGAGACTGGCGCGGTTGCCACCACCGCTCCGGTCCATGGTGCCGGCCTGCCGGCCAGGATTCTGCCGCGGATTCGCCATTCGGTTTGAAATCGAATCCGCGCGACCCGCTCCGCTAAACCGGTTCGCGATATCTCTATTTGCGTACGGCGCGCCACCGCGATGTTGCGGATTGTGCTGCCACTTGTTCCCGGAACCGAGAGGGTTGACCCGATCCCCCCGGTTGATGTTGTTCCTGTTGTAGTGGCTGACGAAGTTGTTGTTTCGGTTAATGTTTATGTCGTTGTTACCCCAGCCGGCGCCCCAACCCCAGCCTCCGCCCCAGGCTGCTCCGATCGCGATGCCGATGCCAAACGCGATCAGACCGGAGTAAGGGGGGTAATAGATAGGCGGATATGGGTAGTAACCCACTGTTCCCCAAATGATCGCCGGGTTATAAGACGGCACATAGATCACATCCGGATTGGCCTGCTCGATTACCACGAAGGCTCACCTTCGATCTGTTCTGTTTCCACCTTCATCTGCTCATTGGACGCCAGCTTCCCTGCGTCCTTCGCTTTGGTGCGCATGCGTTGCACCGCATCCATCACGTCAGCCTGTTGGGCCAGAAAAGCGTTTCCGAGATCCTGAGTCCAGGTGATGTTCGCTGCCAGTTGTTTGACTGCCTCCGGCAGCAGCACCATCGCCTGAATGCTTGGGTCCCAGTCCTGCTTTTGCACCGCCGCCACCCTCGCCGCTTCATCCATTTGCTGGCCCTTCATATTCAGCCACTGCTGTAACTGGATTAACTCGAGCGGATAAGTGGAAGCCACCAGCACCTGGCTCAACAGCGGATCCGGGTAAAGAGCAATTGGCGCTACCAGCGAGTCCAATTGATCGTTCGGGATCTTTGGCGCAGCCTTCTCGTCTTGTGCCGGCGACGCATCCGGCGTCTGTGCAAAGACCGCGGGGTTGCTTAAGGCGAGCAGTCCAATGATTAGAACTGCAACCAGGTTTCTTACCGGATGCATTACCCACGTGCTCACGCATGTAGGTCTGACTAGAGACTGGTTTAATGTCGTTCGGTAAAGTTTTGTCTTCATGGTTTTGCACCTATCTCTCTCTGCGGCTCTGCCGCCGCACAGTGCGGAAACCTTCGGCTTTCCGTTCACGGAGCTATGAATTCTTGAGGCTCAGCCTCAGGGAAGATCGAGAGTGAGTCGGAAAGGCTAAGCCTTTCCGCTCTGTGCGGCGGCAGAGCCGCAGTTAACATGAGACGCGTGATGTCACTTACTGTTTACCCGGGACCGGGTACTTCTTGAAAATTTTGGCTACGGCCTTGTTCACCGTTTTCGTCACAACTTTGGCGTCCGCCAGGAGATCGGCGCTCGGCGAACGTTGCAGCACGTCCTTGGCGCTGCCGCGAAAGACAATCCTGTCCGTCTTGTCATAGAGATCTATCAGCAGCGTGCCGGTAGTCACGTCCCACATTGCCACTCCGGTTGGCATCATCCCACTGTATGAGGGGTTGGCCGTGTGTCCAACGTCGGCAACCTGAAGATTGAAACCCGTGGCCGCTAGATAAGACACGCGCAGATCTCCGTTTGCGTCTACTTTGGTGAGACCTTTGGCCGTGAGCTCGCGTTCCAACGCCTTCAGGATTAGGTCGTTCACATACGGATTGCGCGCCCCGGTCACGCTCGCAAAACTAAAAGTCTTGTAGTTCACAAAATTGGCGGCCGGGTCGTGAGTTACGGATGTCTTTTGCGCGAGCGCGACCGATGGAATAAATAGCGCAATCGCCAGACAGATAAGACGTGGAAAAGTCAGGGCAGATTTCATGTTGTCTCCTTACACCAATTAGCCAAGCCTCAACCTAATCGGCGACAAACTCAACGCGGATTTTTCTTTTCGCAGTGTTGCTGCTGCCCTCCAACGACAGCCTGTCGATTGCTTTCTGATCAGACCTGAGGAGAAGCTTCCCCGATCCGGTGGCGCCGCCCTCGTTCGCTCCGCCAGTGATCTTCAAAGCGATGCCTTTGCTGGGATCAGCGGGAGCTGTCCAGGTGCACTGAATAAACAACTGGAGATCGGTAATCAAGACGATTTCGCAGGTGGCGTCTTCGTTCAGTTTCACTACCACATTGCTCAACTTGAATTCCTCTTTACCCACTGTCAGCGTGCCTTTGCCGCGGGCGTTCGCGGTGAGAGAAGTAAGCCCTTGATGCGCAGCCGGGTTCGCTTCCGCCAGCAACGTAAAGATCGTGAGCGTCGCAGTTACGACAAATAGTCTGTGCCTGAATTTCATTGGCCCTCGCTTCCCTAACGTCAGGTTAAGACGTCAGACATCAAGTCTCGTGCGGCGAAGATTCTATAGGGGCAGTGGGTTGGGAATAACTGTCACTATTAACAGGCTTAGGTGCCTGCACAACGTGGTTTTCAGTGGGCGTTACGCGGAACAAGTCAGACTAGGCCTGAAGTTCAGAGTTCAAGCTTTAGCTTGCGTCTGGCGACGCAAGAAACAACCTAAATAAAGGTTGAACTCCGAACTTCAGGCCTTTGTCATTCGTCCGCCACGGACTGAGGGGGCCGCATTTTTACTACCTGTACTTTTTGCCAGTAGTTTCCAAATCCGCAATCGGTAGCATGACTTAATAGGTCTAGGACGAAATGTTTCGCATGAGGAGAATGACAGTGAAAGCGCAGCCCTTGTGGACATATTCCCTCCGACCCCTCAGACACCTGTCCACCACAGCGTTTCAACGGTTGGATTTCGCTAAGCGTCATTTGAACGTCGCCCCGAGCGCTTAGACGAATTAGGTTTTCATGATGGTTTGAGAATCGGCCAACTCCTTAATGGGTACGCCCAGGGGCGAGGCGTACCTACCAGTAACAAGGAGTTGGCCGGTTGGTGGTCTCGAGTGGGTTCGAGAACACCACAGGTTCCGGCCGCATTCCTCGATGATTCATCAAGCGGACTTGTTGACCATAGTGGAGCGGCCGGAACTAAACATAGTTTGACATCAACTCCTTGGAGTGCGCCGCCACGCCAGGGAGTTGAGCGTTTGCTAAGAAAGGCTACTCATGAGTACGGCAAATTATAAAACCAATGATCGCAAGACCGGGCTTGACGAAACACCCACCGCGGAACTGCATCCACATAACTTTCCTTCCGCGCTGGTGCAAGTGGATCTGGCAGCGGAATCTCATCGCGGCCATGTACGAGCCACAAACGAGGACCATTACCTCGCGGTCCGAATGAGTCGCTCGCTTGAGACTGTTCTGTCGAACGTGGCCGAGGTCCTCCTTCCTAAGGGCTTTGACGAGACTGCGTATGGGCTGTTGGTAGCCGACGGGATGGGTGGAATGGCGGCCGGGGAGGTTGCCAGCAACATTGCGCTGCTCAAATTGCTGGAACTCGTCGCCCAAACGCCAGACTGGATCATGAAGATGAACAAACGGGAGAATGCCGCCGTGGTTATGCGACGAATGACCACCCGCTTTCGCCAGATAGACGAGGAATTGAGAACGCAAGGAGAGTCACATCGTTCCTTCTACGGGATGGGCACCACGCTGACCGTGGCTGCGAGCTTGGGTACTGATCTCTTTCTTAGTCACCTTGGCGATTCGCGCGCCTACCTCTTGCGCGGCAGGATGCTTCACCAGTTGACAAAGGATCACACCCTGGCCCAGGCGTTGATCGACGCAGGCATCGCAGGACCGGATGACACTTCCACAAAGGCGATGAAACACGTGCTAACTGCAGCGCTCGGATCAACAGGTGAACCAACTGATCCCCAGGTTCAACGGCTTCACCTTACGGACAAAGATCAACTTCTGCTCTGCACTGATGGTCTCACCGACATGGTCAGTAACGACGTTATCGCTGCCGTACTATTGGACTCGAAATCCTCCGAAGCAGCATGTCAGAAACTGGTGACGCTCGCGTTGGCCAACGGCGGCAAAGACAACATCACAGTCGTCCTGGCACGCTACAGCTTTCCGCAAGCCGCTCGGGAATACTAGTCGGTCTCCTTCGTTTCCCGGTTTTACAAATCCCAAGTGTTGTTTGGAATTGGGGATTGTCCTCTATGTTGTAGACTGAGCTTTGAATTCACAATGAAAACTGCGGCTCTGCCGCCGCACAGTGCGGAAAGGCTCAGCCTTTCCAAATCAGTCCTCTATTCTCTCCTTGAGGCTAAACCTCCGGAGGCTATAGATCTTTGGACGGAAAGCCGAAGGCTTTCCGCACTGTGCGACCGGCAAGCCGCAGAGAATAATGGCTTAAAGAAGGAGAGCTTCAGATCAATGGCAATTATCGAAATCAAGAAATACGACGTGGCCTACTACGCAGGAGGTAAGAACGTAGCCGCCTATCCTTACCGGGCCATCATTGGTTTGCGAAATGAGAATGATGAGCTCATCGGCGCGGCGTATTTTCACCACAACAACACCACGATGCCAGTCGCCGACACGCAAAAAGGATCAGGTTACATTTCATGTCATTACTCCGCGGCTGACTACACTCAGATTCTTGATTTGCTGCGAAATGAGAAACCTGTATACGTGGAGTTTGAAGTGCGTCCCGGGAATATTGCCAACATCCGAACGAGCGCGGAACCGGTTGGTGAGGGCGAGCAGGAATAAATCGCTTAAGTTCTCAAACCTCAATCCCAAAAACTTGAAGCCACGCGAATGAAGATCATTCGCGTGGCTTCGTATGATTCAGTGAGGGTTTGCTACCACGAATCGTCTGTTGGAACCCAAGTGCGGTCTGGGTTGTATAACTCCATCTTCTTGGCAATCTCCAACGAATTCGGCCCAAGGTCCTTCTGGTGAACGATGCCCGTGTAGCTGACGATAAAAGTCTTCACACCTGTCACGCGGTACTCAGCCGGCACAGCCACGAGTGCAAAGCCGCCAATCATTACTCCCTTCACCAGGAAGTCCATTTTCCCCAGCGGTGCTGCGGGCCCCTGGCCTTTCAGGATCTTGAAGTAATAGCCGTGGTAGGGTTCGCCTTGTTTCGCGGCGCCCTGCTGCAGGGCTTTGGCCATCTTTTCGCCGATTGCGCCACCCCAGGTGCCGTCCGCATTTTGCCAGGCAAGCCCATCCTGCTTTCCGGGAGTGCTGATAATCCGCTGCGCATACTGATTGACTCCATCGTGCTTCTGGAGCGCATATGCTTGTTGCACCTCCACATAACCGCGGCAGACAGCGATCGCGTCCAGCTCGTTGGCGCCAATGCGACGATGAAGAATTTCCTTGCGGCCCGCCAGGGTATTGAAATACCAGCCTCCAGGTCCCTTCACGATCGGAACCGGATACGGCCACTCTTCATTGCCCACCGAAACGAAGAACTGGCGAGAGTTTTTCGGATCGGGAGTCACCGTCGTCTTTTCCGCTGCCTTCGCTGCAAACGTGGCAGCCCTTTCTTTGTCCTGCGCTTCGTCTGCGGTTGCCACCATGTCGGCGCCGTGTGGTCCCAGAATCGCCTGGAGCGTGGGCACATCAAATTCTCCCGCCGCTTTAATCAGTGCATCGGCAGCCTCTTTTGAGCTGGCGAACTTCTTTTGTTTGACTGGCGGGGTAGCCGCTTTTGCTTTCGGCTGCGCCCGCGCGTACGCGGTTGATCCGAGGCCGCAAGAGAGAGCGATCGCGCAAGCGGCCAGGAGAATCCTCGTTGCGAATGAGTTGTTCAGTACTGTTTTCATTTTTTTGCCTCCAACATTTCTTCCGTTAGCTCGGTTTAGCTGCTGCTACCTCCGACGTCCGCCGCCGCCTCCGCCTCCTCGACCACCACCACCGCCGCCACCGCGTCCACCACCGCCACCACCGAAGCTCCCACCGCCGCCACCACCGCGACTACCACCACCGAAGCCTCCGCCCCCCATGCTTGAAGAACCTCGCGAGCTACTCGCCCGGGCAGAGCCTCCCCCAAAGGAACCGCTGCCACCAAAGGAACCCGAGCCTCGTGAACCAGAACTTCTAGAAACATCCCTGCTGCCGATGCGGTCACCGCCCATGCTGCCACTGCCACCGCCGAAACCGCCGCTGCGGTTGCCGCCGCTAAGTCCGCTCGAACGATCGCTGACGCCTCCGCGATTTCCGGCACCGCCACGATCCCCGATACCGCTTGATCTATCGCTGACGCCCCCGCGATTCCCGGTGCCGCCACGGTCACCGGCACCGCCGCGATCCCCGATACCGCTTGATCTATCGCCAACGCCCCCACGATTGGAATCACGTGTGCTCGGAAGATTTCCGCCTTGCCTACCGATTTGCTGGCGAGCACCTGATTGACGGTTGCCTAACGAATCTCCGCGCGCAGTCCCGCCGTAGCGATTTGCGATGTCCCGGTTTGCGTATGGCGCCCCGCCGCGATGCGCCGCATTGTGCTGCCATTTGTTACCGCCTTGATTGACGCGGTTTCCACCCTGAATGTTATTAACGCGGTTACCACCGCTAATATTCGTGTTGCGATTGAAATTGTTATTCATGTTGACGTTGATGTCGTTGCCTCCCCAGCCAGAGTTCCAGCCCCAGCCGCCGCCGCCCCACGCTGCGCCGATAGCAACTCCAACGCCGAATCCGATTGCGCCTGCCACCACAGCTCCCGTCCCGTATGGCGGATAGTAGATTGGGGGATACGGATAGACAGGAGGGCCGTAAACAACCGTGGGACTATAGGAGGGCACATAAACCACTTCGGGATTTGACTGTTCCACGACGATGACCGTCTTGCTTTCAACTACCTGAGTCTCGACCTTCATCTGCTCGTTCGACTTCAACGCCCCGGTACCCTGGGCCTTTTTTCGCATCCGCTGCACGGCGTCCATGACGTCACTCTGCTGCGCGAGAAAAGCGTTTCCAAGATCTGTGGCCCATTGAATGTCATCAGCAAGTCGCTTAACCACGTCGGGAAGCGCAGCCATAGCTTGAACACTCGGATCCCAGGGTTGCTTAGAGACCGCATCCGTCAAAGCTTTGGCCTTTAGATTTTTGTTCTTAACCAACCACTGCTGAAGCTGAATTAGTTCGAGCGGATAGGTAGAAGCCACCAGTGTCTGACTTAAGAGAGGATCGGGATACAGGGCTATTGGCGCCACCAAAGAGTCCAACTGATCATGTGAAATCAGTGGCGCGTCTTCCACTGCTGGCTCTGGCACGTATTCAGGTCTCGGGCCCGGTTTACCAACCACCGCAATGTTGCTGAACGCGAGCAGACCGACCACCATGACCGCCAAAAGGCTCTTTGCCGGTTGTTTGTTGAATGTCGAGGCTGTTGTTTTCTTCTGCGACAGGTCACTCGCGAGAGCGGCCCAGAGAATCTTTGAGTAGTTCGGCTCTGTTTTCATTTGCTTTCCTCAAACCCTTTCTTTCATTACCTTCGCCTGCCACCACCGCCTCGCATTCCACCGCCGCTTCGCATTCCGCCACCACTAAAACCACCGCCGCCACGACCACCCCAACTGCCGCCTCCCATGCTGGAAGCTCCGCGCGTGCTACTTGCTCTGGCAGCGCCGCCTCCCCAGGATCCGCCTCCACCAAAAGAGCCTGATCCCCGTTGACTCGCACCTCTCGAAACGTCCCGACTGCCAATACGGTCCCCGCCCAGGTTCCCGCCAAAGTTCCCGCGGCTGCCTGTGGAACTACTCAGGTCCCTAGCGCCAAGACCAAAGCTGCTGCGGTCCAGGGTGCCGGCTTGCGGTCTGTTGGCGCCGAGATTCTGGCCCGCGTTCGCCCGGCGATTCGATATCGAATCCCCGCGAGCCGAGCCGCCATATCGATTTGCGATGTCTCTATTTGCGTAAGGAGCGCCCCCCCGATGTTGCGCGTTATGCCGCCAGGTGTTGTTACCGGAATTGAGAGGATTGACCTGATTTCCCCGGTTGATATTCCTATTGTTGTAATGATTTACGAAGTTGTTGTTCCGGTTGATATTGATATCGTTGTTTCCCCAGCCGGCTCCCCATCCCCAGCCGCCGCCCCAGGCCACTCCAACCGCGAGGCCTAGGCCGTATCCGAGATAGGCACCTCCGTAATATCCGTAGGGTGGGTAATACATATAGGGATAGGGGTAAGCCATCGCTCCCCAAATGACTGCAGGGTTGTATGACGGCACGTAGACCACTTCAGGATCGGCCTGCTCAATTACGACCACTGTCTTGCTTTCGACCTGTTGTGTCTCTACTTTCATCTTCTCATCGGACTTCAACTTCCCGCCGTCCTTGGCTTTCGTGCGCAGGCGTTGCACCGCGTCCATCACATCACTCTGCTGAGCCAAAAAAGCGTTTCCCAAGTCGGCGGTCCACTTGATGTTCTCGCTTAGTTGCTTGACCACCGCCGGCAGCGCCGCCATTGCCTGAATACTCGCGTCCCAGTCCTCAGCTTTCACTGCCTCGATCACGGCTTTTTCATTCAGGTACGCGCCTTTACTCACCAGAAATTGCTGCAACTGGACTAACTCAAGAGGATAAGTAGAAGCCACCAGAATCTGGCTCAACAGCGGATCCGGGTAGAGAGCAATTGGCGCGACCAATGAGTCCAATTGATCATTCGGAATCTTTGGCGCAGGCTCGACCGCCTCGGCTGGTGCGGGAGTCGGCGTCGGTTCCTGAGCAAACACTGCGGTGCTCCCGAAATGCAGTGAGAGAGATAGTGCCAACAGCATTGCTGCTGAGGGCTTGTTGAATGTTGGGCGATTGAGTTTTGTCTTCATGCCTTTTTGAGAATTCATTGGGTTGGGCGTTCTAACTCTTCAAAATGTCGCGAATTCCATCACCTCTCATCAGCAAGACACATGTCAAAAAATGCTTACACGACGTGATTTGGCGTGATCCTATTCCGCTTCAAAATGGCTGCCAACTGTCACTTCTGACAGGGTAAGGAAAAGGTTTGAAGACGTTTGCGGAGAGCTAATTCGGCGGGGAGGCTTTGCACAAAAACAGCGAACGCTCGGCGCGGCGACGCCGCATTACGGCATTCGTGCAAGAAACAACACGCGGAGCGATCTCGTTCGCACCGTAGCTTCAGCCCGGTGAAAAGGAAGCGCTCCTACTTTCCTTAACCGTTTTACGGTTTACAGGTTACTTAAGAGAAACCGTTGTCGGGTCACCGGGCTAAAGCCGCGGTGTTAATGAAATCGCTTCGCGTCGACATGCGATCGAACTACCGTAATGCGGAAGACTTCTTTTGATAGTGGGTGTTTTGCGAGATTGGACCAGTAGGCTAGAAAGGCGCAACACGTCACGGATTGTTCTTCATAAGTTGGTCGTAAACCAACTGATACGGATCCGCCCGAATTCCCAGGTTGCCGCGAAACGGCCGGTCGAGAGTCAGGATCATGAAGATGACCAGCCCGATGAACACAGCCAGCAGCAACACCTGGATTAAGTGCAGCCGCACCTCTCCCACTTTGAAAAAAAAGGCTGCGCTGAGTCCGATGAAGGCACCGATCACGATCACAGCCCACATCACGGCTGGTAATTTTGTGCCGGCTGCGTCGAGTCGATGACGGCGCGACTGGATCAGCAAGTTGTAAGCCCGCATGGTCTCCGCGTGAAAGATTTTCTGACCTTCGGTCGTAGGTTCAAATTTATCCAGCACCGCTTGAAACTCACTCATGTGTTCGATGCCCCCGCCGGGGACTTTTCCCTGTTGCTGCAACGGCCACGCTTCTTCGATGACATATCTTGTGTAGTCGCGCAGTCGCTTCTGGAGATCGGTGCGAATGGGTTCGGGATAACTGGTTACGTCGCGGTAAATGGCGTTAAGTGCAGTGGCTTCACCTGTAACGACGCTCGTTGTTTCGGAATAGGTTTCGAAAACGGTCACGGCGATCAACGCCACGGCCAGGCCATAGAACACCATCACCGATTGCAACATCGCGCCTGTGAATTCCGAATCTGACCCCTCAATGCTCAGCCGCGGCAGCAGGCGACGCCGGACAAACAACAACCCGACCACCGCGTAAAGGCAGAGCACCACGATGATTGCCGATCCTGTAATTAGTGGGTAATCAAAGAAGAATTCAAACATGTCGGGGTGCAGTCGTCTTCAGGTTGGTTGATACAGCCGATTCAGAATCGCTGCCTGTCAGCTCGGACACGTTTTGCCACTTATTCCTTGCGTACGTTTCTCAACTTGATCGGATCCGTGCCCACGTACTGGATGTCGAGTTTGCCGTTTTTGATCTTGACCCTGGCGGCGTAGAGGAGTATGCCCTCACCCACCTCTTTCCCTTCCTTTACTTTCAGATCAAGGACCAGAATTCCTAGTTTGTACTCCTTCGATCTGTTCGCACCGTACGCTTCTAAAAAGCCGATCGGACGATCCGACACAGCGACGATGCGTCGCCCCGACGACGTCTTGCGAGAGCGGATTAGTTTCAGGTCGAAAGAGCCAACCCGGCTACTCAGCGTCGCGTCCCCTATTGGTTCGGCGTTCTCCAGCGCCTTAACCAAACCGTCCTCGCCTCCCTCTCTGAGCTGATCCTCAAATCGCCGGGCAACGGCATTGCTCGTATAGCTGGACACTCGGACCTCGGCCCAGGCCTTGGATGTGATTGAACGCGGTAGTGTGGCGACCATGCTGAAGCGCTCAGCGGTGGGTGTGGTCAAGGCGGTGGGCGTTTGCGACGATACAGTGACACCCAGACATACGATGGCGAAAACCAATCCGATTATTCTCTTCATTGGCCGTCTCCTTTTGACGTGAAACCAGGTAGGGTGTCCGCTCGAGGCCTTCCTGAGATTGATCGCGCGCGGTCAACAGATCGACCATCGCGGGTGAGACGCGCCATTCCTCCTGCAAGCTGGCGCGTCTCACCTAGCTACCGCCCTGCCATGTACCCATCCTAGGTGCATGTTCAGACCCTTTAGAACTGTCAAAATTAACAGTCGCTCGCCGCGAAGTCGTTCCAGCGCTCGGGCAACTGGTCAGTAGGGAGGCTGTCACAATTGACAGTAGAAACGTGTTCCTACCGTGACTAGGATGGCCTCGAATTGGCCGAAAAGTGATTTGGGGACCCGATGATCAGTGATCTGGAAGGGATGGAGGGAGGCCCCACTCTTCGCCCGCTACCAACTAAAGAGGAGACATCCAATGAGACAACGAAAATCAATCGCGCTAACAGTCGCGCTGGCTGCTGTTTTTACGCTGATGAGCGCAATCGAGTCCTTCGCGCAAAGCGCAACTAAGGCCCATGCCGTACAGGTACCTCAAGGCCAGAAGGCAAAGATTCAGGGCGTCGTCAGTCTTCGCAGTGGCGATACATTTAAGGTACGGGATCCCGGCGGCGCCGAGACTACAGTGCTAATGACAGCCTCCACCAAAGTCAGTTCGCACAGCAGAGGTCTTAGAGGGAAGAAAGAATACCCGGTGACCTACATCATGCGCGGTCTGCGCCTGCAAGCTGAGGGAAGAGGAGACGCCGAGGGCAATCTTGTTGCGGACTCGGTTAAGTTTGATGAGCAGGATCTGCGAAGCGCTCAGGCTCTCGAGCAGACAGATGAACTAGCCCAGGAAAACCTGGCGAGGATCAAGGAAGCCGCGGAGAATGCGGAGCGGATGGCAGCACAAATTGCGGAGAACACTGCCCTTGCCAATGATGCCCGTGCCAGAGCGGATGCGGCACAAGCCCAGGCGGATGCAGCTTTCAAGTCTGCCGCGATGGCCAACAATCGGATCAACGGACTCGATGACTACGACATGATTAAGACAATCCCGGTCCTCTTCAAAGTAAACAGCAGCGCGCTTAGCCCAGCCGCTAAGCAGACGATGGATGAAGCAGCTGCCTGGGCCAAGGCGGAGAGGGCCAAGGGGAACGCGAACGGTTGGCTGTATCAAGTGGTGGGATTTGCTGACACCAGCGGAAAGACGGCGAAAAATCGCGCTCTGAGCGAACGCCGCGCGAAGTCCGTAATTCAATACCTGGTTACTGTCCATGGCATGGATCTGCGGCGGCTGATTCAACCGTTTGGGTTTGGTGAAGAGGGCAAGCAAGCCGCCGATAACAAAACCGCAGCGGGACGCGCGCGGAATCGGCGGGTAGAAATCATAGTTCTGCAAAACAAGGGTATCGCAAATACGGTGAGTTCAAACTAGTAGTTGATTAGTGGAACCCGCAGTGTTTTGGTGACACCCACTTTGGAGCTTTAAGAGTAAGTCTCTTGGTGGTCCAGGCAGGCTCTGTGACTCGTCGATTTTGGTCGTATACACCGGAATCGGGTGAGCCACAGAGCCAATGCTATTGAAACTGCGGCTCTGCCGCCGCACGGTGCTGAAAGGCTCAGCCTTTCCGAATCATCCTCTATCATTTTCTGAGGCTCAGCCTCGGGAAGTTATAGGTCGTGAACGGAAAGCCCAAGGCTTTCCGCACTGTGCGGCGGCAGAGCCGCTTTACATTCGACCACCTAACTCCTCAAACTCGGCGAACCCATGTCCCTCCGCTAATCACTCGCAGGCATCACTCAAGTGCTTATCACGCGCTCGGTTCCGTACCGGCGCGTGTTAAGATTTTGATGACCGTCGCTCACTATGGCCAGCTCAAGTGCCACCGACCTTCATATAGTTCCCCTCGGTGCAGGTGATCTCATCGATCGCGCTGTTCGTCTCTATCGTCGTCATCTATTTGTATTGATCAAAATCGCAGCACCCCCGGTGTTCGTCTCAGCGCTGGGCTCTGTGCTGCTGGCGGTTGCGTGGCGCAAACTCTTTGCCTCAGACAGCGGCACCGATTTGGCTTTCTATCTCATGCTCACCGTGTTTGGCGCTCTGGTTTGGACGGCCGGACACCTCTTTAGTCTGATTGTGATGGGCGGCGCTTCCCGAAACCTGGTAGAGCACCTGCTTTGGGATGAACCGGTTAGAGTTCGCGCGACCTACGCGGCAGTGAGATCGCGCTTCTGGGGTTTATTGGGCGCAAGCATCGTGATGATGCTGTGGCTGGGTCTTGCTATCAGCGTGGCCTTGTTTGGATGGTACCTGGTTTCGACAATTGTGGTTCTCGGGGCCGTTCTTCTCGGACAGTGGGCTCCGATCTGGTTCTCCGTTATCGTCGGCGGCATTGGTGCAGCGGCGGGAACTGTCGTCGCCCTGTGGCTTTTTTTCTTCATGGTGGGCCGTGCTGCATATGTACCGCAGGTGATGCTGGTTGAGGGCAAGAGAGTTTTCCCGTCAATCAATCGGAGCTTTGCACTCGCAAGAGGCAACGTGCGGCGACTAATGGCTATGGTCCTCTTCATTGTTTTCGCCACTTACTCCGCCTTGATGGTTCTGATAATTCCGTTGAGTTGGTATGGTTATTTGAATGGTATCGATCCGGCGCCCTGGGGTGCGGTGCAGTGGCCCGTCTGGTACGCCATTGGTTACAGCGTGATGGAACCCTTGAGCTCAATTCTGCTGGCTCCGGTCTGGATGCTCGGAATGTCGTTGCTATATGTAGACGAGCGTGTCAGACACGAGGGCTACGATATTGAATTGCTGGCATCGCAGAAACTGCCGCCCATGCCTGACATAAATGTGGCATCGCCACTCGGTACGGCGATATTTGTTGAACCAGGAAAGGGCTCCCGAACGCAGGTTGGTTTTGTTGGAAGTGGTTTTCGGCGTTAGCTCCACACATACGTAACGGTCAATGGAAAAACTCCCCACGACAAAACTGGTTAGGTTGAACAGCCGCCCTCTCGCTCGAGTCTTCACAAGCATTATTGTTCTATTAACTGTGGCCGCGACCGTACACGCGATTTCAATCGATCAATACCATTCAAATCTTCGCCAGGCCGTCAGTGCGCTCGACAGCTTGTCGGTAGCTGATGAAACGGAAAGCGATGAGGCTTATGAAACTCGCCGCACCGAAACTATTGGTGGTGTGCGAAGACTTGTGCCGGGTTCGCAGACCATCGAGTCAGGCGAGTCAACCATGACCGTTAACAACTCGTGGCTGCATCTCGACCTCGACAAATTCGCGAAAGCAAAAAACGAGGAGCGTCCTGATTTGCTTAGACAGATCACTGAACGACTCCAAGCTCTGGAGCAGCGCGTAGATGAACTGGAGAAAGCGAGTCCGACTCGAGCCAACGACAAGGACGAGGCAAACCGTAAGCTGAAGGAGATTTTGCTGCGGCCCGAGTTTACCAGGAAAGCTAAGGGACAAAGTGCATTGTCGCGCTTGATGGAGCGCTTTCTGGAATGGCTTCGAAGTCTATTTCCTGAACCTAAGCCGGTGTCCCCGGGCCGCGCAGGAATCTTCAGCCAGATTGCTCAGGTGGTCGTGGTGATCCTTGCGCTTGGGGTCTTAGCGTTGGTCCTGAAGATGTTTTTGCCGCGCCTGTTGAGAAACCGGAAGCCCAGGAAGAGGGTCAAGCAAGAGGCCCGTATCGTTCTCGGTGAAACTCTCGCACCTGATCAATCGGCTTTGGATCTGTTATCGGAAGCCGAAGCTCTCGCACGCCGGGGTGAATTACGAGCGGCGATTCGGAAAGCTTACATCGCGCTGTTGGTCGAGCTGGGCGATCGCAAAGTCATCCACCTCGCCGAGCACAAGACGAATCGTGATTATCTCAGCGCCGTTTATTCCAATCAGCCGCTCTACGGAAACGTTAGACAGCTTACGGATAGTTTTGAAAGGCATTGGTATGGGTTGGCCCAGGCATCCGAAAGTGACTGGCAAGCATTTCGGTCCACCTATCAGCGAACGTTAAGGTAAGTTGACGCAGCGGACGAGTCTTCAATCATGCGAAGTCGATTTGGCCTAATTATAACCATTCTCTTGGCGATTGGTATTCTCGTCGCCATCAATTCGCTCGCTTATGTTAGTGAGGACGAGGCCCAGGATTCTGAGTTGTCGCCAAATCGATCAACCTATAACGCTGGTGCAACCGGCACTCGCGCTCTCTACGATTTCCTGAGCGAATCTGGTTACAAAGTGATGCGATGGCGCGAGGCTCCTGAGAGACTTCTCGGCGATACCGGCGACCAGGTCAAGACCTTCGTGATCATCGGCGACACCCAAGTCACTATAGATGATGATGAAGCTTCGAGTTTGCTGCACTGGGTTGAAGACGGCGGCAGGCTGGTGTTAATCGATCGGCGTCCGGAAGATCATGTGTTGGCCCACTCGGGCGATTGGGTCGTAACCACTGAGTACGTGAACTATCCAGGTTTTGACACGGACCCGGCCAAACCTGAGTTGATGACTAAGGATGTGCAGCCGCTCCCCGCCACGCAGCCAACACTGCTCACTCAGAAGGTGGAATCGGTAATGCCGTCGCGCTTCATGTCGGCCATCAAAATCTTTCCAGCGAGTAAGAATGACACCGAGGCAGAACCAAGTCCTTCCGAGGATGACGAATCCGACGAAGACGAACAAAACAACTTAGAGACGGATGGCGAGACGGTGCCTGCTTCTCCAGCACCGGTGACTCATCTCACTTCGGGCGACAACGCATTACTCGTCGATTACTCTTACGGGCAGGGTCGGATTGTTTTACTTAGCGATCCATTCATCGTGGCCAACGGCGGCATTGCCCTAAATGATAATCTGCAACTCGCTATCAACCTGCTGTCCAGTAACGACGGCGTCACAGCGTTCGATGAATTCCATCAAGGACGTGGCATTTCGCGAAACGCGTTTGCCAGCTATTTTTCAGGCACTCCGGTTTTGGCAATTTGCGGCCAGATCGCCCTGGTGATAATCCTGCTGCTTTGGACACGCGGGCGAAGGTTTGCTCGGCCTTTGCCGTTGCCACGAGTCGATCGCCGATCGAGTTTGGAGTTTGTCGCCTCGATGGCGGAACTACAGCAGCGAGCGCGCTCGTTTGATCTGGCGATCGAGAATGTTTACAGCCGAACAAGGAGAGTACTGGCGCGATATGCGGGGATGGACTACAACAGTCCCCGAAATGAAATTGCCAAACGAGTTGCCGAACGATCGTCAGTGGACAGTCATCAACTCGAGACCTTGATGCGGCAAGCGGAAGAAGCGATAAACGGCGCGGCCATCAGCGAGTCGCAGTCGATACATCTGGTCAAGCGTCTGCGCGAAATCGAAAGTACACTCGGATTGCGAATGCGTTCGCGAGATATTCGACAGTCGGCGCTGAATATCTGAAATACTTTGTGCTTTGATCTTTGTGCTTTGTGCTTTGTGCGTCATGGTCGAGGTTGAGCGTTATTGACTAGACTGATTGATCCACACACGCGACAATCGCTCAAAAGAGCAAAGCGCAAAGCACCAAGTACAAAGGACAGAGTACAAAGTACAAAATAGACACCAGGAAAATATAAGACCCGATTAAGCAAATGATTGAATACGTCTCCTCCACAGTCGAACACATTCGTCGCGAACTAAGCAAAATCATCGTCGGTCAGGATGATCCCATCGAGCAGATTTTTATCGCGCTATTTGCAGAAGGCCATGCGCTTATCGAAGGCGTACCTGGAACAGCAAAAACGCTGACCGTGAAAACCCTCGCTCGAATCATCAGCGCAAACTTTGGCCGTATCCAGTTCACCCCGGACCTGATGCCCTCCGATATTACCGGCACGAATGTTTTCAACGTCGCCACTTCGAGCTTCAACCTGCGACAGGGTCCCGTGTTCACTGACATTTTGCTGGCTGACGAGATCAACCGCACCCCACCGAAAACTCAAGCTGCCTTATTGGAAGCAATGGAGGAGCGTCAGGTCACTATTGACGGAGAGGGTCATCAGCTTTCACCCATCTTCACCGTGCTGGCGACTGAAAACCCAATCGAGTACGAAGGAACCTACCCGCTGCCGGAAGCGCAGCTGGATCGGTTTATGTTGAAAATTCTTCTCGATTACCCCGGCGAAGAACACGAACGCCAGGTGGTTGCGAATTGGGACGCAGGCTTCAACTCAAGACGTTTGCATCAAGTCGACATTCAACCTCTTGCTGACGCCGATGCAGTCGCTCGCTGCCGTCGCGCGGTTGCCACCGCTCGGATGGAGCCCGGTGTCCAGCACTACTCCGTCGATCTCGTGCGGCGCACGCGAACTCATCCCTTCATTCATTACGGCGCGAGCCCTCGAGCTTCCGTAGCCCTGCTCTTATGCTCGAAAGCACTAGCAGCGATTCGGGGTCGGGAGTTCACCACGCCGGATGACGTGCGCGACGTTGCGCGCCCTGTCCTTCGCCACCGGCTATCGCTGCGCGCAGAAGCAGAACTTGACGGCGCCACACCGGATGCTGTGATCACCGATATTCTGAAGTCTGCGCCCGTTCCCCGTTAGAACCTGCGGTTAGTCCATCCTCATCGCCGGCCACCTCAACTCCAGGTCCCGATCTGGCTTAGGTCCTGATCTACCAACGATTTACTTATTTGAATAATCATCCAAAAATCGAAAGATTAACGCATGAATGCTGATCCATTTTCCCGTCTGACTCACGAAAAAAGTGAGGTTTTACGAGAATCCGGATGGCGGCATGATACTTGCCATTTTGGTGAATGCTCATTTAGGCCTTGCTACGTCCCTTAAGACTTATCAAGCAGTTTACTGCGTCCGAATTAGTTTTGTGTGATCCGTGCCGAAGGATTTGAAATGGCACTTGATTGCAAAACCCCTTAATTTCCGAGGAGTAAAAGATATGAAGAAATTTGTGCTTGGGTTCATCTTTACCTCGCTAACGCTCTGTTTGTTTACAACAGCTGCGTTAGCGCAAAGCACCTCGGCCGTGACGGGTATCGTGACAGATCCCACCGGCGCTGTTGTTAATGGCGCCGATGTGAAATTGAACGACCCGAAGACTGGTTTCGAGGTCTCAGCAAAGACCAACGATCAGGGAGTTTACCAGTTCGCGAAAGTGGCACCCGCTCAGGGTTACATTCTTACTTTCACGGCCCCAGGTTTTGAAACTCTCGTGGTGACCAACGTGTCGCTCGGTGTAGGAGTTACCGAAACCCACAATGTGCAGATGACGATTGGACAGGTTAGCAATACCGTCACTGTTACAGCTGAAACGGGACCGACTCTTAATACCACTAATGCCACTATCTCAAACATCATAGAAGAACGGCGAATGAAGGAACTCCCCATCCAAATTCGTAGTTCGCCAGCCTCGCTACTTGGCCTTCAGCCAGGCGTGGTTGGAAGTCAGATTGGTACTGGCAGCAACCGCATCGGTTCAGTGACCGGTTCGCGTGCTGACCAGGGCAACATCACCATCGATGGCATCGACGCCAATGACCAAACTACCGGTCAGGCATTTGCCACCGTCGGTAATGCCCCAATCGACGCCATCCAGGAATTCCGTGCAGTTACAACCAATCCTGGTGCAGACGAAGGTCGTAGCAGTGGTGGCCAGATTCAGTTGGTGACCAAGAGCGGCACCAATGATTTTCACGGTTCCTTACGTGAATTCAATCGCACTGCCTATACTGCGGCGAACAGCTTCTTCAACAACAAGAACAATATCCGCAGACCCCAACTGACGCGTAATCAATTTGGCGGCAGCATCGGTGGTCCAATTATGAAGGACGATCTGTTCTTCTTCTTTGATTATGAAGGACGCCGCGACGCCCAGGGTGTTTCCTACCTGCGTATCGTTCCCCTCGCGCACCTGCGAGCGGGTGGCGTAGCTTATTTGAATAACGTAGCGGGCTGTCCTACCAATGCTCGTCTTACGACCAGACCGGACTGCATCACGGTGTTGACACCAGCTCAGGTTCAGGCCAGGGACCCACGAGGAGTCGGTGCCAGCCCGCAATTGCTGAGCTTCATCCAGAGCCGTTACCCGCTGCCGAACGATTTTTCCGCCGGCAACGGAATTAACACTGCAGGCTTCCGTTTCAACTCACCTTCGAGCCGTAAAGAAAACACCTATACGACCCGAATTGACTGGAATGCGACCGACAAACAGGAATTCTTCGGCCGCTTCAACATCGCCCGTCGTAATCAGACGGACACCGTGAACACGGTAGCCCAGCAGTTTCCTGAAGACCCCGAGAGTGGAACGATTGTGATCCAGGATTACGCCTGGGTAGTCGGCCACACCTGGGTCGTGACTCCAATGATTGCCAATCAGGCAACCGTCGGTGTCACTCGTCAGGGAGCAATCTTTGATCGTCCGTTCGCACCTGCTTTCCCTCAGTCGTTTACTTTCGGAGCAGGTCTGACGGCGCCGTACGCAGGTATCAGCACTCAGGATCGCTACGTATTCGTACCTACGATTCGCGACGATCTGACTTGGACCAAGGGAGATCATAGTCTCCAATTTGGCGGTCAGTTTAAGCCGATCAAGCAGCAACCAGGCTTGACCAACGACTTAAACTTCCCAACCATCGGTCTCGGCGGTCTTAACGCGGCACTCAATGCCTCGTTGCGACCGGCAAACATCGGCGCCGGCGCGACTCGTCAAGCCAGCTTCGACTCGCCGTTTACTTTCATTCTGGGGCGCATTGCCTCGCTTACCACCAATTACAATTACGACACCTCCGGTGCAGCATTTCCGCCGGGAACGGGTAAGACTCGTGATTGGAGGTATAACGAATATGAAGTTTACGCTCAGGACAACTGGAGAATCCGCAACGACCTAACCATTGCCGCCGGTATGCGTTGGCAGTATTACAGCCCACCCTACGAAGCTGATGGCTTCCAGGCTTGCAATGACGTCGACCTTCAGGCTTTGTTTGATACCCGCGTTCGTAACGCTGCGGCTGGAATCGCAGGTCCTAACGCTGAGCCATTCCTCCGATACGACCTGTGCGGTAAAGCGAACAATGCTCGCGGAATGTATGAACCAGACTTTAATAACTTTGCCCCCAGGCTGAGCATGGCCTGGAATCCTTCTTTCAAGGAAGGCTTCATGGGTAAGATATTTGGAGACCGTAAGACTGTGGTTCGCGGCGGCGGTTCGGTCACTTATGACCGCGTCGGCGGCGCCATCACATTCATTCAGGACCAGGTTTCCTACCTGTTTGACAATTCGGCCACCACCCTATTTGGTAACGCCAATCCGACCCTCGCTCTGTTAAATGATCCGAGGTTCACTGGTATCACCACGCTTCCGGTTGCTAACACTCCGCCAGCAATTACGCGTCCTCTGACGCCGTTTGTGACCGGTGGGTTCCCAGTCGGAAACGAAACTGGCGAAACCAACTATGCGGTGGATCAGACGTTTAGAACGCCTTACTCCATTCAGTACAGCTTTGGTATCCAACGCGAGATGCCCGGCAACTTCCTTTTCGAAGTGTCATATGTCGGACGTCAGGGACGTAAGCTGTTCACGCAGGCAGATGCTGCGCAGATTCTGGACTTTAGAGATCCAGCTTCCAACCAGTTCATGCTCACCGCTTTCAATAACCTGCAAAGGCAGATTGAAAACGGCTCTCCGATCACGGTCCAACCGTGGTTTGAAAACCAGATCGGCTCTGCCGCACTGGCAAACTACGGCGCACCTTGCTCCGCTTTTGGCTTGGGCGCGAACTGCACCCAACTGGTAGCAAACTTCCTTGGTAGCTTGGTCGAAATCGGCGACACCGCTGATGCAGTTCAAGCTCTCTACGGAAACTTCTTGCTCCATCCTAACGTTGGCCTTAGTGGACAGTTTTCGACCAACGCTTACATTACAAACGCAGGAGCCTCCAGCTATAACGGCATGCTCATGAGTTTGCGCAAGCGCTTCTCGCAAGGCTTCCAGTTTGACCTCAACTACACCTTCTCCAAATCGATTGATAATCAGTCGAGCATTGTTAACACAGTGTTTGGCGGCCTGGTTTGCGACGTTCGCAATCTGCGCGTCTGCCGAGGTCCTTCAGACTTCGACGTACGCCATATCGTGAACGCCAACGGAATCTGGGAACTGCCATTCGGACGAGGCAAGATGATTGGCGGCAGCGCCAATGGCTGGCAGGAAGCGATCATCGGTGGTTGGGAACTAACAGGTATCTTCAACTATCGAAGTGGCTTGGCCTTCAACACTACGACCGGTTCATTCCCGGTTGGGTTTGTTTTTGATAGCCCTGGCCAATTGACCGGTAGCGTGAGTTCGCTGCAAGGCGGAGTTCATGACGTCGGCAACGTGATCCAGTTCTTCAAGGATCCCGCTGCGGCAGCCGGAGCGTTGCAAAACCCACGTCACGGTGAAATCGGCAATCGTAATATTCTGCGCGGACCAAATCTTTGGATCGCAGACATGGCTCTCTTGAAGAACTTCAAGATGCCATGGTCAGAAACACATCGCTTGCAGATTCGCGCCGAGGCTTTCAACGTTTTCAACCACAACAACTTTGCGTTACCAAACGCGAACATCAACGGGACAACTTTTGGAAACATCACTGCGTCGTCAACCGCGGCGCGGGAGTTCCAGTTTGCGTTTCGCTATGACTTCTAGTTGAAGCGAAATTTCTGATCTGCTTTTCTGGGCTCCCGAAACCTTCGGGAGCCCTTTTTTTCCTGGCCCTGACGGACTTATCCTATTTATAGACCCGCAGGCAAAGAGCCTCTTTCAAAGTAACTTACTAGTTGGGCGGTAATCCTCGAAGGGAGAAGCACAATGAAAACAAAAACCTTCCGGGCAAATACATCTTCTTTCACGACTGCACGGTGCGACCCTGAACCAAAGCGGACGTGGCCCACAATTGTCCTAAAATTCGCGTTGGCGGTTTTGATCCTGGCAACTCCTGGCCTCGTGACAGCCCAGAACAATCACGCTATCTGGGGCGAGCTAAAGATAAAATCCGATACAAATTCCGCATCTTCCAGTTCAGCCACGATCGTGCTCAGCAAAGTTGGGACTGGTGAGTTAGCACGACAAACCATTTCGAATGGTGGACGCTACCGTTTTACTAATTTGGGTGAAGGTGATTACGACATTGTGGCCGAAATTGATCAACGTGAAGTCTCACGCGTGCGCCTCAATATTCTTCCTGGAGCCCTATCACCGTTCTACGGTTTTCGGCAGGATTTCGAGTTCACCTGGCGGGAGAACTCCGGCGCAAAGTCGAAGCCCGGAGTCGTCTCAGCCGCGGATGCATACTCTCGTTCGAGTGCGAACCAGGTACTCTTCACCAAAGCTCAGGAAGCCGTTGAAAAGAAGAAGTATGACGAGGCTGCAAAATTCCTGAATTCGATTTTGGAAAACGACAAAGCAGACTTCCAGGTCTGGGCACTGCTGGGCACGGTCTACATGGTCGAGCAGAAACCCGATCTTGCCGAAAAAGCATATCTCTCCGCGCTGGCCCTGAAGCCGACCTTTAACGCACTATTAAATCTCGGCAGACTGCGCTCGTCTCTCAAGCGCTTCGAAGAGGCGATTGAGCCCCTAACCGAAGCTCTCAAACTGCAGCCGGAATTCGGTGAGATAAACCTTTTGCTGGGCGAAGCGTATTTACAGACAAAGAAGGGCTCCAAAGCCGTGCCTCACCTCAACGAAGCGGCGCGCCAGGGACGGCCTGAAGCACATCTTCGACTCGGTTGGCTCTATAACGCAGCCGGCATGAAAGACAAGGCGGCTATTGAATATCAGGAATTCCTAAAAAAGAAACCTGATTATCCCGACCGGAAGAAACTTGAGGACTACATAAGCCAGGCGAAAGGAAGTTGAGGTCCCGTTCGCATAGCCACCGAGATCTTAACAGCAATCACGTTCGCGCGGTCTCAATCACTCTCCCAGTTATGATTGGCCAGCAGCCCAAGGACTAACCGGCTTGTTACGAATTAGGTTGCTTTGAGATAAGCCCGATGACAACATCGGTGAATTAATAAACCCAAAGGAGAAGTTCAACTTGATACACACATCGCAACATTCACCCCGCGTACTCTTACTAGCCTTGCTGCTCTCAGCCCTATGCTTCGGAGTAACAGGACTAGCCTCCACCCACCCTGACGAGAAGATGAAACCAGAGGAAGTTGTTGCCAAGCATCTCGCTTCGATTGGTAAGCCTGAAGACATTGCCGCGAGTAAGACGCGAGTGATTACCGGTCAGAACAATACCAAATTGAAAATTGCGGGAACGATACGTGAAGTTTCAGGCCCCGCTCAATTCGCTTCGGATGGTCAAAAAGTTTTGCTTACCATGGTTTTCAATTCGGATAATTATCCGTATGAAAAAATCGCTTGGGATGGTGACAGATTAACGGTTGCGAACCTCCCTAGGGGAGGACGATCCGCGCTCACAAACTTTTTCGTGACTCAGGATCTGATCTTCAAACATGGTTTGGTGGGTGGGGCTCTCTCTTCTGCATGGCCTCTGGGAAGTTTGGATCCCGAGAAGGGGAAGCTTAGTTATTCCGGCACAGACAAGATAGATGGCCGGCCAGTCCACCGACTCAAGTATCAACCGCGCAGGGGCGACTTGAAGGTGAATCTTTACTTCGATGCTGAGACTTTTCAACACCTTCGCAGCGAGTATGAATACACCATCTCTCCCAAAATGGGGCCGCGACCAAGCAGCTCGATGGGTGGACCGAACTCCACCAGCCAGACGCTGAGCCGCTACAAATTGACCGAGGAGTTTTCCAATTTCAAGACCGTCGGCAAAGTGACTCTTCCTCAATCATATAAGCTACAAATAGTGGTTGAAGCACAACCGCAAACACTCGATTACACGATCGAGTTCAACCAATTTGCTTTTGATCAAACAATTGAGGCGAGTGCGTTCAACGTATCTTCGCCTACCGATGGCAACTGAAAACTTGCGTTTCGCGTGGTGGCTCAAATAAGGTGATTCAACTGTACAAACGTCCAGCGGTTTCAACCGAGAGTCACCATGCGCTTCGTTTTCAGTAAACTCTTCTTCCTGCTGATCGCCGTCAGTCTGGTGATGCTTTCCCTTTCCTGGGGCCGGCCCTGGCTGCGATGGCTAACCCTCGCGTATGACCTCACTCTAATCCTGGCTGCGATCATCGATGCACGACGCAGCCCTTTACCAAACACTCTTCGAATCACTCGCGATTTTTCAGGTCGGTTTGCCGTAGGCGCTGAGACTGAGGTGCACATTAACGTGCAAAATGCCGGCGCCCGCCCGGTCTCGCTCGTCGTCAAGGATGAGTTTCCTCCCCAGATGAAATTGTCAGGCTTGCGCGAAGCGAATCTGCACGTTGATGCCCAAACTTCGCTGGCGCTGATCTATGGGCTCACTCCGCCAAAGCGAGGGCGGTTTGAGTTTGGACAAATTGCGGTGCGCTATCTGTCACGCTGGAAACTCGTTTGGTGTGAAGCAAAAGCCGGTGAAGCTGTGTCAGTGAAAGTTTATCCAAACATGCGACGCGCCCGCGAAGCAGAACTTAAAGCTCTGGGGGCAAGGTCACTCGTTTCATCTCACCGGAAAACGTCCTGGCGTGGTGAGGGTCGCGAATTTGAGTCGCTGCGTGACTATGTACGCGGTGATGAACTGCGTCACATTTCGTGGACCGCAACCGCGCGACGCGGAAAGTTGACCACCCGGCAATATCAGATCGAACGCGACCAGACAATTCTGATCGCCATCGATGGCGGCCGTTTGATGACGGCGCGTATCGATCAGGAAACCAAGTTGGATTCCGCAGTCCACGCTGCACTTGCACTCATGTCGGCAGCGGCAAGGGCCGGAGACAACGCCGGTTTGCTGGTGTTTGGACGAAGAATTAAGAGTTTCCTCGGGCCGAGCCGTGGTCGCGATCACATGGACGCCGCGTTGGAGGCGCTCTATGGAGTCGAGCCTGAGATGATCGAGCCTTCCTATTCGCGTGCGTTTGAGTTCATCGCCGCGAATAGTAAGAAACGATCTCTCGTCGTGTTATTAACAGATCTGGTGGACGAGGAAGGTTCAAAAGAACTGCTGACTTCGTTAAAGTTATTGCGCCCTCGTCACCTTCCGCTCGTCGTCACTATTGCCGATCGCGATTTGAAAGGTGTGGTCAGTGAGGCTCCGACGACGGCTCGCGAACTATTCACTCAGTCAGTCGCCGAAGAAATAATGCATTTGCGCGAAGCTGCTTTGCGTTTGGTGGAATCGCAGGGAGGTTTAGCACTCGATGTCACAGCCGCCGCTCTCGCTCCCGCCCTCCTCGAAAAATATCTTCAAGTGAAAGAGCGTGGTTTGTTGTAAGGCAAACGTAAGGGAAATGGGTAAGGGGAAAGAGCTAAGGATCTCCTCGATAAAAAATTGCTTGTATCTCGAGAACTCTGAGTAGCTCGGCCTGGGGCTGGACAAAGTGGCATTGCCTCTGGTCGTCTCGTTGGCTGTGCCAACGCCTGCGACGGCGGCAAGTTGCGGGTGCGTCAATCCAGGAGGATGTGCCGTGCAGACCACTTGCCCCTCAACAGTCAATTGCAACGGGAGCGGGATTTGTGCCCCATAGCGCCAATCCAAATTGGGGAAAGGGGGAAAGGTAAAGGGGAAGGGGTAATGTGGAATGACTCCCCTCCCTTGAAAAACTGCTTGTATCTTCGAGAATCTAAGTAGCTCGACTGGTGCTGGACAAAGTGTGGTCGGAAGGATAAAGCCTAAGAGACATGAACGCTTCCTTAGGTGCCAGAATCCGGTCCTTTGAGGACCTCGTTGTCTGGCAAAGAGCTATAACCTTCGTGAAAGAGATCTACTTGATAACGGAGGAAGGAAGACTTAAGTATGACTTCGGTCTGAAGGATCAATTGCGACGGGCGGCTGTTTCGATCCCAACTAACATAGCTGAAGGATTTGAACGTTCCTCACGCAAGGAGTACTTGTTCTTTCTGAATATAGCTAAAGGTTCCGCTGGGGAAGTTAGAAGCCTTTGTCGGGTTGCGATAGAGGTAGGCTACCTTCAGCCCAGCACCTATGAGGATCTTCGCCTGAAGGCCCTAACCATCAGCCGCTTGCTCTTCAGTCAGATCGAGTCGATCAAGAAAGCACCTCCGAGAACTTCGTACTGATTGACGTTACCCTTTACCCCTTCCCCTTTACCCCTAGATTCACTTCCCCTTTACCCATGCTCCTTTGCCGTTACGGCTGCGATTCTCCGCGGCCAGCAAGCAAGAGATAAGAGTAAAGTGCCAAGCCGGTGAGTCCTGCGATGCTGAACTTGATCGCTGCAGGAATAGGTGCGGGCGAAATAAAGCCTTCAATAATTCCTGCAATCACGAGTAGCACTGCCACTCCCATCATCAAACGAACGGCCTCTTTGCCACGGCTCTTCAGTGCGTCTGCGCGCGACAAGTCACCTGGCATAAGCATCGCGGTGCCGATTAACAAACCTGCACCGCCGGCAATGAAGATGCAGGAAAGTTCGATCACGCCGTGACCCACCATGAATGTCAGAAGAGCGTTGCCAAATCCGGCCTGATGAGTAAGCGACAATACCGACGCTATCGCCAGCCCGTTGTAGGCCAGGTAAAACAGGGTTCCAATGCCAAACAGAGCACCAAAGGCGAAGGTATAGATCGTCACCTGAATATTGTGAGTAAAGATTGAACTCGCGCCGACCTGATTGGCCTGGTTGAGGTCTTCCCACCAGTGAGTCTTCGTTTCAATGTAGATTTCGCGAAACGCAGGCGGAACACCGGCCAGCTCAGAAAACTCCGGATCGTATTTCGTCCCCAAAAACCCGATCACGCTAAACAACGCAAACACACTGAAGGAGACAGCGGTATAGCGCCAGGTGCGACGGAACGTCTCGGGAAACTCACGTACAAAAAAGGCTTTTATTCGCGATCCGCCTTGCGTCTCTGCCTGGTAGATTCGGCCATGCGCCCGGATGACGAGGCTGTTGAGATAGTTTATGAGCCTTGGGTCGCGAGACTCGGCTCTCGCAATCGCCAGATCGGAGGCAGTGCGTCGATAGATGCGACCCAACTCGCGAACTTCCTCGCGGTGCAAGCGCCGCAACGAACTGCCGTCCAGCAACTTGAGCAAGTCCTCTAGCCGCTGCCAGGCACCCTTGCGTTGTTCTATGAAACGGTCGTTGGCCATTTCAATTTCCAATTGGCGATTTTCGATTGCCGATTTGAATCAGAGGATCCTTGATTCACAATGTTAAGCTAAAACACTGATGAGGAACACTCAAATCAGCAATCAGCAATCAGCAATCAGCAATGCGCTGGTTGAATGTGTCCCTAATTTCAGTGAAGGACGCAAGCCAGAGACAATCGCGCGTCTGGTCCATGCAATTCAGGCGGTCGACACGGCCTGTGTTCTTGATACTCACATAGATCCTGATCACAATCGCTCAGTCATAACTTTCGCCGCCTCGCCAGCACGAGTTGTTGAGGCCGCGGTAACCGCCGTCCGAGTCGCTGCGGAAATGATCGACATGCGTCAGCATCGTGGTGAGCATCCGCGACTCGGCGCCACCGACGTGCTTCCGTTTATTCCGATCCACGGGGTTTCCATGGATGACTGCGTGGTTATTGCACATGAAGCGGGACGTCGGATTGCGCAAGAACTCTCGATCCCCGTGTTCTTTTACGAACGTGCAGCCCTGAAGTCTGACCGCGTTAATTTGGAAGACGTCAGACGCGGAGCGCTTGAATTGCTGCGCGAGCAGATTGCCGTTGAACCCGCGCGGGCTCCTGATGTCGGTCCCCTCGTGGTCCATGAAACAGCGGGCGCCATCGCCGTGGGCGCGCGACCCTTTCTGATTGCATTCAACGTTAACCTGGGAACCTCCGACGTAACCATAGCGCGCTCAATTGCTCGCACTGTTCGGGCGCGTCATGGAGGCTTGCCTTTCCTAAAAGCGCTCGGGTTTGTCTTATCAACGCGAGGTTTGGTCCAGGTCTCTATGAACCTGGTGAACTATGAAGCGACCGGAATGGCCCAGGCCTACAACGCAGTGCGCGATGCAGCGAGTCGGCTGGGGGTCGAGATAGTGGGGACGGAAATCGTCGGACTGGTGCCAGAAAAGGCTTTGGACAGAAACGCGGAGTATTTCCAGAAGCTGGAAAACTTGTCGGAAGAGAAGATTTTGGAAAACCGTATCAAGGCGTGTCGCTGAGTTTTGGGCAACACATCGCGGCTTTGCCGCCGCACAGTTCGGAAAGGCTCAGCCTTTCCGGATCGTCACTTGTTAGTTTTTCTGAGGCTCAGCCTCAGAATTAGGGATCGAACAAAACGGAAAGCTGTAGGCTTTCCGCACTGTGCGGCGGCAAAGCCGCAAGACAACCTCACGATCCAGCTTTGATCAACGCTGCTCGTAATCGCATGTGCTTCTGCATCAGTTTGAGGTAGGTGGTTTCATCGCCACGATTCTTTGCTTCAATGATCTTTACTAGTTGCCTCTTCTCAGACAGATCCCACTTGTCGAGGTCGGGAACCAACGCCAGCGCAACTGCAAAAGTATTGAGTGGCGTCATCTCTGCAGCGCTCCAGCCCGTAAGATCAATCTGCAAAACTCTCACGGCGTTTTTAACAGCAGCCTTCGTCACCTTTTCCACGTCGCCCTGATATTTCGCCGCCATTAGTTTCTGAACTCGCAACCCTAATCTCCGTAACTGGAATCGGTCCCAGTCGCCCGACTTGGTCTGGTCCATCTCAAAAATCATCGGACCGGCTGCGATTTTGCGAAGAGTGCGCGCCAGAGTGCGATAACCCTTCCGACTCGCAATGCGATCCTCTTCCCTTCTGACAAGTTTCAGAATTTCCGGAGAGGTGGGTCGAAATCCGAGTTTGCGGTAGAACCAGAACGCGCCGGATTCAATTCCCTCTTCATTCTCATATCCAATCTGATAAGGGTCGATTGCAAACGAAGTTACCCCGGCGAGATCGCGAAACACATTCAGGATCTTCGCGTACAGCCACGCTGTTTCGCCTTCGCGGAATGTGTAGTAGAGATTGAAGCCACTCTCCATTCTTTCAAACAACGAGAGGCCTTCGAAGTATCCAATTGCGACACCGTTCTTGAAAATCATCGCCGCATGATAAGCGCGCAACGGTAATCGCCAATTGGGTGGGAGCCCGGCTATGAAAAGCTCTACCCCGCGGCCGAGACTGGTCTTGAAGACTCTGCGAGGATCGCCATGGGTAAATCCGAAAAGCTCGCGATAACGAATCGTCGAGGCCTCGCGCGTCATATCGAGAATTGCTTCTCCCTGCTTTGCTGAAAGTTGTTGCAACGCTGGCGCGGGTTGTTGCAGTTCATCTGGCAACGAGACATCGCGACGCTGGATTAGCGGTTCGCGATGATAAAACTTTTTCGATCCGGCGAGACGCATACCCGTCCGCGAGGCTCGATAGGTGGGCGTCCAACGAACGTATAGCTTCTGCGCCTCGTAAAGCTCAGCTTTCTCCTTCTCAGTTCTGGGTAGCGACTCGAAACGTTTAATCAACCAGGACAATTCTTTGTTGCCTCCTGCAGCGGCCCCCAACCATTCAGAGTAAGGCACGTTAGCTTCGACAGAGGCATCCTCTTCAAGCAGCGGCATGAAACGCGGCCAACTCGCAGCTAACCGATATTCATCCTCAAACCAATCCCAATCCAGTGCCACCCGTCCCGGCTGATGCTTCACTAACCAACTCACAATCGGATAGGTAAAAGTATCAACCACCGAAGTGCCGGCGATTCCAGAGACCTCGGGGGATTCCATCGCCGTGAGGTCCGCATCCTCGTCTCGTAGGGCTGATACTCTTTCGGAGAATGACGTTAACTCCGTTTCCACAATTCTCACAATAGAAGCATTCTGAGGATAGGCACGAACAAATAGCAGCAACTCGTGATAACGAATTAGGGTGTCTGCGTCGGAAACTTTTAATCGTGAAAGACGGGCAATGGTCTTCTCTACGACCCGTGATGAGCGCGCGTCGAAACGACCCTTTAGTTCATCGAGTTGGTCAAGGATTGAATTCAGTTTGAGTGTTGTCACTGTTAGGTCAGTTTTTCAAAGCGTTTCGCAAATTCTCAGTTGAGTTTCCAAAGCGCTTGGCCATCTGGTCACCCAGCGAGTATGGCTCCTTTAGATAAGGTGAGAATGTACCATCTTTGTGAACCAAAAAAACGCCCAGCGGATCTGTGCCTGACCGAAAAGCAACACGAGTTGCAGGGGAAAGGTTGAGGAAAATCAAATATGTATCGCCGACTTTGTAATTCACTCCGTTCGAGTACTGCTTGACTGTGACTCCATCAATTTCCAATTGGCCATTAGTTTCTGGAATTACAAACTCGTCGTCTCTAATCGGCTGCATTTCCTGAGGGGCAGGATGCGGTGACTCGTAGCCTGGGATTTTTGGCAGCGGCTTCTCAGATAGAGCATCGACGATTTGGAATTTATACCAGGTAGTCAAATCATAGGTGCCCGCAAACGTCTTCTTGTCTTTTACTCGAGCAAGCATGAGCGTATCTCTGGCGAGCACTGTGCGTAGATTCCCAATGTTCCAACCACAGACAATCACACTCAGTTCAACCCGATCGAGTCCTTCAGCCTTGGCATCGAGAATACGACCTTTTAACGTACCGAGTTCGCCTTGTTGGATACTTGGGGCCGGCGCCTCAGGCATCCACGATTCAACCTTTTCACTGATTACCCAGCCGCCGTTTCCCGCAGCAGGCCCAGACGACCGGGCGGCAGACTCTTTAGCCAGGGCAAGATAGCGACCCCATGTTCCATTATCATTGGCCTGGATTTCGGTGTAGACAAAAGCCTGGTCCATCGAGGCATTAAACCCGACCCGGGAGAATGAAATAAGTCCGGGAGTGAGTTGATGTTGCTCATAAAACAAACTCCAGCTGATCTTGCGACTCGGTAGGGAATCAAAATCAACTTGACGTTTCGTCGCGATTAGCATTTTCGACAAATCTCGATCAGATGCCAGCGCCACCGGTGGCTGATTGTTGAAGGAGTTACTAAGCGCAACTGACTGCTGGTTTTGCACGAGGTAATCGTTAAGTGTTTCCGACTGAAGCCGGGGCATTCGATTCTGCAACTGTCCAGGCTGGCACCATTCGTAAACGCGCTTACAAGGCAATGTGTGGTCTCTCACTACATAAGCCCGCAGACGATCTTCGGCGTGAAGACGGTCAATTATGGTTGAGTAAATGGAATACTCCTCGGCTGCGATGTCGCGCACCGGGAGATCAAGTGAGCGCCAGGTCGAGGTAGCCGGAACACGAACTCTCTTTGCACGGATCGCAATCAGACCGCCAGCCAGGATTCCAACGGCCAGGATCAACAAGAGCCATCTTAAATGGGGAATGCGATTCACGCGGTTCACCAGCCTGAGGTTTAGTCCAGTGGACGGATTACTTTCCCTGGTAGAACGCGCTGGGGAACGAAATCTTGCGCTACAGGTGCTTTCGCATGAAGGTGGCTATCTTCCAGGCGTCGATTGCTTTCCAGGGCATGTGTGCCATGGTGTAGTGGCCACAAGAGAGCCAGACCACGTCGAGCGGAAGCCCATGCTCCCTAGCTTTAGTGATCACGTCGACAGAAAGATCGATAGGGAACGTCAGATCGTGCCGCGCAACAATGAAACGCATCGGTCTCCGCTCCATTTGCGACACTCTGGGTAAAAACGACAATGGACTAATGGGCGCCCAGTAGCTGCGCAACTCATCCAGCGTTACATGGTCCGCAAAGCCTTCGCGCAAGTGACGGGTGGAAAGCCCTCGCCAGGCCACGTCCGCGACATAACCCGAAACCAGATTAAAAGTTCCCGCATTGATCAAAGGCTCGTGAGCGAAAGCGAGAAAGCCAATACATGAACCGACGCTGGTTCCCAGAATTCCAATCCTCTCGTAACCCTGATCCTTCAACCACCTTACCGCGGCGCGCGTATCGAGTACTGCCTGGCGCATCGACTGAATCGTGCGACCAATGTTGGTGCTAACAAGATGGTCAGCACGCTCAAGTTCAGGTGGTCGACGTTCCTGGTGATATGGCAGCGTCAAGCGAAGGGCGGACATTCCGATGAAATTGAAAATCTTGCAAGCTTCTACATGGCTTTCCGGTTGAGCGTTCCATTGCGGGCACACAACCACGGCTGTCCTTGGAGTTCGCGCACGTTCTGGTCTGACCGGAAAGAAGCGGCCGCGAGCCAGATTGTTCTCCGGGGAGGACGTGGAAATCGCGCTGGTCCAGGTGAGTTGATCGCCATTCAATTCAAAGTCGCGAATTTCCGGCAGAGCATAAAAATCTTCACTATGCTCAACGGCATTTCTCGAATAATCCTCGACTACATGCCTCGGATCATGGCCATTTACATGGTCGCTAATGAATTCCAGACCCCAATCAAAGGGCCGCACCAGGCGATTGTTATCAAGCGCGTGGGCCGCGTATTCCCGCCCATGCATGTATTTCTTCCACAAAACTCGTTTGCCTCGTCGTTAAGATAAGTCGGTAATCCTAAGGCGAAGGTTGGAACAGATCAAGCGCTGGCTAAATTGGCGTGGTTTCAGGCGGGTCGTGCGAGAAAGTTGGTTGCCAGAGAGTTGGCGAACCCGCCTTCTGTTAGCGCTTCACCCGAGAGATTATGTATCAGGTAGTCCGCCTCAGTCAGGAACTTAAACAGTTCGGCTCTCAAGTACCCGGGCCAACTCTCAAAGATAATAGTTGGTCCCATTTCTCCGAGCGCACGGCGTGCTCCTTTTAGTACATCTAGCTCATTGCCTTCAGTGTCTATCTTTATCAGATCAGGACGATGACCTGTGTCCGCTAGAAAAGTGTCCAGCGTTATTTTGGGTACCGTAATCTCTTTAATGTTTTGGTATTCGCGCAGGTAAGCGCTGGTTTGGGGCGCGGTCGTACCCAAGTCCGTCTGCTGATCAGGGAAAAACAACTTGGCTTCCCCCGCTTTGTCCGCTAGAGCAAGGCTCTGAATATCAGGAATGACATTATTTAGTTTACATGCCTCGCGAAACGCGATGTGGCATGCAGGGTTTGGCTCAAACGACACTACCTGTATCCCGTGAACCAGTAATAGTAGTGAATGAAGCCCAACGTTAGAGCCGATGTCAAAAAACGTCTCCACCCGTCCGGTCTTAATCAAACGCTCGTAGGTAAGCTTCACGTCCGCGTCGTGTCCTAACAGGCAGACAGCGTTATACCAATCAGACCGTGACCTCAGAGGCAGGACTACTCGCTTCCCTCCAAACGAAGCTGTCCATGTTGCGTCTCGGTCAAAGATGCAGTCTTCAGGAAAGAGGTGCCGGAACCGAAAATAAAACCGAGACTTCCAGCTCCAATCGGCCGCTGAATAAATCGAGTTCAAACACCTTCGCGAAAGTGAGTGGTGTATAGAAAACGCGACCAAAGATTCAAGGTCATGCCGCACGTTAGGCCGGAGCCTTTTGATGACTTTTCGAAGCATTTGGCTGAATATCGCTCGCTGCTGCTTCTTCTGGCAAGCTCAGTCTGGAGGTACTGATGCAGTATTCGTTAGCTTGATTAGAGGATCGCGGTTCTATTTCCGCATTCGCAGCAGACGGCCCAACATCCGTGGGGCTGAGCGGGCGCTCTTGAGAATCGAGCCGGTCGTGAAAGTCGCAGCCAGGCCGCGGAAGAGTTCGCCGGCTTTTGGTCCATATCGAAACCACCAAAGGTCGGGAAGGAACGACATCCGGTTTACGTGCAAATGTTGTGGAGTCACTAATTCGAGCAGCCCCATACGGCCATGAGTTCTTCCGTAACCGCTGTCTTTGACGCCGCCCCAGGGCGTTTGTGCGATGCCGTGAGTGTAGACCACCTCGTTGACCATCACAGTTCCAGCTTCAATACGATCGGCAACGCGCCGTCCCTGCGCGATATCTCTGGTCCAGACACTCGCCGTTAATCCATAAGGGCTGTCGTTAGCGAGTTGGATTGCCTCGTCGGCCGTGTTGAATGTCATGATCGGCAAAACCGGTCCAAACGTTTCATCACGCATGATCATCATTCGGTGATCGACGTCGGTCAGCACTGTCGGCTCATAGAAGAACCCGCCAAGGTTCGCGGTGCGGTGTCCGCCCGTAAGAACTTTCGCTCCAGATCGAACCGCATCATTAACGTGTTCTTCAACGATCTGGAGTTGGCGTTCATTCGTCATGGCCCCGACATCAACCTCTATGTTGTCCGGGAGTCCCTGTGTCAGTTCCTTTGTTAATTCGACGACCCGTTCGATAAATACCGGCGCGATAGACTCGTGGACATAACAACGCTCAACTGACGCACACGCCTGACCAGCGTTGGCAAATGCACCCCAAACAGCGCCGCGCGCGGCGTTTTCAAGGTGAGCGTCGCTTAACACCACCATTGGATCCTTGCCACCGAGCTCAAGCACAACCGGCGTGAGATATTGTGCGGCCGCGGCAGCAACGCGTTTGCCGGTGGCCACACTTCCGGTAAACATGATCTTATCGAGCCGCGCGTCGATCAACGCCGCCCCAGTAGAACCGTCACCGGTAACAATCTCCAACAGGCCCGCCGGAAGACCAGCACGACTGAAGATCTCTCCGATCTTCAGTGCGATGAGGGGCGTCAACTCGCTGGGCTTGAGTACTACGGCGTTACCAGCCATCAGGGCCATCACGATCTCATCGGCCGGTGTGGCCAAGGGAAAATTCCATGGCGAGATGATTCCGATCACACCGAGCGGCTTGAAAACGATGCGAGATGAGCGGCCCATCATTCCGTACTGGCCAATGTCAATTTTTTGAGAGCGAAGCAGATTCTCTGACGCATGAGCAAAGTAATGCATCGCGTCGAGCGTGGGCACTACCTCCATCGAGAGTGCTTCGGTCGTCGGTTTGCCGGTTTCTTTAGAGACCAGTTCCGCAATCGCCTCGCTCTCGTCGAGCATAAATTGGCGAGCCTTGAGAACAACGCGTGCCCGTTCGCGGAATGAAAGGTTGGCCCATGCGGGTTGAGCTGCGCGCGCTCGCGCCACCGCTCGTTCAACGTCCTCTATCGACGATAACGGGGCGCGACCAATCTCAGCGCCAGTCGCCGGATTGTAAGAAATAATCTCGTTATCTTTGGAGCTTGGGAGTGTTAGAGGTTGAACGCTCATGGGGTAGCCTAATTATCCAACAAACAACGCTCAAAGAGTAGACATTTCCGATGTCCGACATGCTTCAGCTTGTCGTGGCCGCATGATGCTCAACACATGATATCTCGATGACCCGGCATTGGATCTCCTTATCTCAGCGACAAGCTGAAGCATGTCGTACATTGGGTCCACTTGTGAATCGTGTAATCCTGCCAAATATTCTTTGAGCTCGTTTCCGCGGCTTAAAAGGCTCGGTTACAATGGCCGTCCCCAATTTCAACCAGACTTTTCGAGGAGCTGTTTCATGATCCGATCCCAACTCGCTGAATTCATGCGCCGCATGGACCAGAATTCAGTGGCTATCATCCCGAGCGCCCGAGAAACTACTCGTTCAAACGATACTCATTATCGTTTCCGTCAGGATTCAGATTTTTTCTACTTGACCGGTTTTGAGGAACCGGACTCGATCGCGGTAATCGCTCCAGGACGAGAGCACAAATACACGCTGTTTGTCCGACCTCGCGATCCCGCTCAGGAAATCTGGGTTGGCAAACGTGCCGGAGTTGACGGAGCCAAAAGTGAATGGGGCGCCGAAGCAGCGTTTCCGATTGAAGAGTTTGAAGAGAAGCTGCTTGAGGTACTGGATGGCGCGGAGATTCTCTATTACCGCCTTGGCGTCAACGAAGAAATGGACAAGAAGCTGATCGCAAAGATCGCGAGCGTTCGCACCATGAACCGAAAACCGATCCAGGTGCCGCAAACTATCATCGACCCTGCGTCAATTGTTCACGAGATGCGGGTGGTAAAAAGCGACGAAGAGATTGAGTTAATGCAGATGGCCGCCGACATCGCCGCGGAAGCGCACGTTGAAGCGATGAAGACGGTAAAGCCTGGGATGATGGAGTATGAGATTGAAGCCCTGGTGGAGCGAGTCTTTCGTCAAAAGGGCGCAGCGGGACCCGCCTACACATCGATTGTGGGCGGCGGCGCAAATGCGACGGTGCTGCACTATGTCGATAACAAGGACGAATTGCATGACGGCGAATTGCTGCTGGTCGATGCAGGCGCGGAATACAAAGGCTATGCGTCGGATATCACGCGCACGTTCCCGGTCAACGGCAAGTTCTCTCCGGCCCAGCGAGAGATCTACGATGTCGTTCTAAAAGCGCAAATGGCTTGTGTAGAGATGGTCCGTCCAGGTACCACTCACGAGCAGATCAAACAACACTCGATTGAGGTGTTGACCGAAGGCATGGTCGAGATTGGTCTGTTGAAGGGCGAGCCCAAAAAACTGATCGAAGACAAGAAGTACGAACAGTTTTATATGCATGGGCTTGGGCACATGTTGGGAATTGATGTACACGACGTCGGCGTCTATTACGTCGACAAGAAATCACGGGCGCTTGAGCCAGGTGTCGTGATGACGGTTGAGCCGGGTATTTACGTATCGCCCGACACGAAGGATGTCCCTGACAAATTTCTGGGGATAGGGGTAAGAATTGAGGACGATGTGTTGTGCACCTCAAACGGCCCTCGCGTGTTGACGACGAAAGTGCCAAAGGATCCAGATGAGATCGAAGCGATCATGGCTGGGTAGACCTGGCTCCGCATCTTGGAAGCAGTAAGATCTGCAAAGTCTTTTTGAGGCTTCGAGGTTTCTCACAGTTGGGAAGGAGCACTTGTGCCCGTTCTTAGATGGGCTTCTACTGACGAAACCAATTTGAAACCTCAATTCTCATAGGGGACCTGAGTTCTCCATTACTGTAAGAACTAGAGATGCGAAAGTATGGCGGGCACAACTGCTCCTTCCCAAATGCGAGAAACCTGCGAGGCTCAATCCTATAATGTTCTAAATACCGAAGTTAGTTGGAAAGCTCAGCGACAATTTCTTTTATCGCTGCGCGAGCTCTCTCTACCTCATCAGGCTTGAACGATATCGCCCCTACGACTGCATGACCGCCGCCGCCATAGCGTTCGCAGATCTTGGCGATGTTGTGAGTGCGTGGACGCGGGGCCCATGGATTAGAACCGACGGAAATCTTAGTGCGTTGCGAGCCGCGGGTCAGGGCAACTGAATAAGTAGCTTGGGGAAACAGATAATAAGGAATGAACTTGTTGAAGCCTTCGTAACCTTCATCAACGAGATCGAAGTTAACCACTCCATTGTCAAAAACAACTTTGCGCTTAATCGCCTCAAGAGTCTCCAGATGTTGTTTTAGCATCGGTTGAAATCTTCGCCGCACCTCTTCGCTGGTTGCAACTTCTTCCAACGATTTCACCGCTAATTCACGAATAACCTGCTCGACAAAACTGTCATCCGGATCCGACTCAATTACCTGCATCAATTGCAATGCAGGCTCTTTAAGCTCCACACACTGCGCCGGGGACTCATACAGGGCGCCGTCAATAATGTGGGCCCAGTGGACCAGAGATTTAATCGGCTCATCGTTAAACCCAAATTTGTCTCGCGCAACAGCGGCAATGAATTCGGTGCACGACTTGCGAGTCGCGTCCAGAAATTTCTGACCCGACTGATCGGCCAGAAAATGGTCTTTGTCTTCCGGAGTCAAAAACGCCGACTCATGATGATCAAACCACCAGGTCAACTTATCGGAGGCGGCATACTTGAAATCGACGATCGCGTTCTCGTCGCCGTCAAACAAGGTCTGATCAAAAAAGTTGCCGGGACGGTGGAGAAGTCCCGCATAACTTACTTCAGCTTCAGGGTGAATCCGCTCTTTGTAAAAACGGGTGAAGGTCGCTGCTGAGGCAACTCCATCGAAGCAATGACCGTGATAAAGCAAACGAAGTTTCATAGTTAAAAGTGGACCGACAAAAATAGTCGGCAATCTTAGCAACGAACTAAGAAAATCTAAAATCTAGCGTTTCAAAAGCTCGATGACCCTCGCCTCAGTTCATCAAGAACCTTGGCGCGACACAATCGTCCAGCCCGGCTTCGTCGCCGGATGTGAGGGCGGTGGCTCTGCCCCGCCGATCACGCCCTTAGAAACTCTCGGGCTACGCCCTGCGCTAACCCCGAGTCAAGGGGCGTAGCCCCCTATATCAAATTGGAGACGTCTACGGCGGGAGAGCCACCGCCTCACATCCGGCGGCAAAGCCGAAGCGGGCGTTGAATCGATCCGACCGATCTTGAAGAGAAGAAGAGTATGGGCGCTAACGGCCAGGTGCTTTTTTGAAGATGAGGAAGTAATCCATGTTGTCAGGTTTAACGAAGTCGTGCTCACCGGCCAATTCAAATCCTGCCCGCGCAGCCTCTTTTACAACCGCATCACGATTAAGACCGTGATCATCTCCAGATCCGTTTCGATCGATCACGCCCAGAAGGCCGTCTTTGCGCAACGCCTTGTGCATTGCCCGTAGCATCTTCAAGGGCTGCGAAAATTCGTGATACGTTTTCAAAATGAGGATTGCATTAACGCTGTCTGCGGATAACAGCGGATCGTCTTCTTTCCCCAGGATAGGCCGGACATTACCAAGCGCTTCCTTTTCGGCGCGAGACTTGATGTGGTTTACATACTCCTCATTGATCTCCACCGCATAGACCAGTCCGTTCGAACCAACGCGGCGCGCCGCTCTCACAGTGAACCAGCCGCTGCCTGCTCCGATATCGGCGACCGCCGAGCCCTCCCGAATCGCCAGCAGGTCCATAACGCGTTGAACCTGCAGCTTATCGTCGCGCTTGGGATTTTCGAAGATCGATAGGCTGCCGGTGTAGGGTTCGCTGGTGGGGCGATCAATCTTGTCGTCCGGTGCAGGATTGGGGCGTGACGCCGGTGTGGGAGTTGGTTGGCGTTTCGTCCCTTGCTGTAAGACGGGCGTCTGACCGCTTATTACGACTACCGAAAAAACCCACAGGACGATGCGTAATACGAGGACGTTAGAAAGGTAGACCATAAGCGGTAAGGCAGACATTACTGTCCGCCGCCCAAATCAACGGCAATCACGCGGGGAGAATCAAATGGGGAGGCTAGACTATTCCTTACACGGCTCGATGACCGCAGCGGTGCTGGCCTTTAGGCGGTCAGCGATCCACTTGTCGACGTCTTCTTCGATCAGTTCGCCATTTACGACCCAGGCTTTTTCCGTCAACACATCGCCAGTCTTCGCGAGAGTGGCAGACTCAAGGAATATGTTCCATGGAGAGCCCCAACGGCGCGTGTCTCCGGTTAGCTGGCGATAACCGTAATGCGGAGTCTTATCGCGGTCTTCGCGAGTCTCAGATTCGCTGACTACCGGATAAGGTGGACCAGTTGGGCCAAAATACGCCTTTACTTCATCGCGCGAGCCATACTCACTTACGCCGATTACTTCAAACCCCTGGCTCTTATATTTCTCATACAGCTTTGCGGCGACCGGCGCCTCGTTTTTCCAGTTCCCACACCATGGCGCGAAATAGACCACCATCACAAGTTTCTTGCCCTTGACCAGGGTTCGCAAATCAACAGGCTGATCATCCTTTAGGTTTTTGTACGTCCAATTTTTGTAATTAACGGTCTTTTCAACGAGGGGCGAATATTCATGACCACCCTGCGCGCTCGCAATAGATGTCAGCGCGAGTACTGCCATCATCACAAGAATGAATTTCCGCATGATGAGAACCTCCTTACAGAAACCAGCGATTACTTGCGTGCGGTAGTAGACCCTTCGAGGAGTAAGGGTTTAATTACGGCTTCAAAAGCCGCCTGCGATCTCTCTCCAATAAATTTCTCTCGAATAAGACCCTGGCGATCAATGATGTAAGTCGTCGGCAAAGGCGAGGCCGGCAACTGCGAGCCCACATCTTTCCCGCCAAGCACCACGATGTAATCCTGTTTGAGATCCTTCTGAAACTCCTGGACCATCTCGGCGGTGTCGTCATAGGAAACTCCGACCACAGTCAGCCCGTCACCGGCGAGCGATTTCCCCATCGCACTAAGCGCCGGAATCTCAGAGCGACAAGGAATACACCAGGTTGCCCAAAAATTCAGGACCACCACTCGACCACGCAGCTCAGATAGTCTTAGGTTGCCACCTTCGAGTTTCGCAAACTGCACGTCCGGCGCGGGCTGCGCATTTGTGCTGGCGATTACGGTTTTAGGAGGAGCATTACTGTCGTCGATCTTCAAACGCGATTCCAGGTTTGGCAGTACGCTGGCCAACCATGAGCTGGCGAGAAGGGTGACGCGGTTGGTCATTACCAGGAGACCAATCGCGATCAGCACTATTCCTGAGACGACTTCGACCTTGTGCAGGTGCTTGCGGAATTTCCCATAGAAGGTCAGAAACTGGTTGATGCCCAGGCCGGTGAACAGAAACGGAACCGCTAAGCCGGCCGAATAAAACGCTGAGAGAATCAAGCCGCTGCGCCAACCTCCGGACGTCGCCGCCAAGCCAATAATGCCGCCAAGGATTGGACCAATGCATGGCGTCCATCCGGCAGCGAAAGCCAGGCCCAGGGTTAGTGAGCCCAACATTCCGCGCGGTTCGTTATCTGAGAAGACTCGCGTATCGCGATAAAGCGCGCCAATCTTGAGTAGCCCGATCAGCTGTAATCCGAACGCGATGATCACCAGACCACCGATAATTCGCACCCATGGATTACTAAGCACTGCCGACCCAACCAGGCCCGCTGTTGTTCCCAGCGCTACAAAAATAATTGAAAGGCCGGCATTGAAAGCCAGCGAATTCATGATCACAGCCCGACGGCTGTTCACGCCTTCCTTCAAACTGTCGACACTGACTCCCGAGATCAGAGAGATATAGCCTGGAACAAGCGGCAAGACACACGGAGATAAGAAAGAAAGAATTCCGGCGAGAAATGAAATTCCTATAGTTAAGAACGTGACGTTTTCCATATTTCTACTTCAAGAACATTTAGCGTTGACCCGTCTTTACGGGTGCGCTGCTCGTAGTTGCTGTCTTTTCTTCGGGCGATTCTGCCACCAGTTGCTGCACCTTTTTTTCCAGCGCCGCAATCTCCTGCTCATGGGTTCCCAGCGAGATGTAGCGAACCTTTCCCTGCCTATCAATCAAAAAGGATGTGGGAATTGAGAAGACACCGTAGTTCATGTCGTTGATTCCGGAATCGGAAACTGCAACACCATAAGGCAGGCGGTTTGCCTTTTTGAAGGTGCGGAGATAGGCCAGCTCCTCAGCTCGACCAACTTTTTTGCCTTCCACATTCCCGAAATAGTTTGTGACCCCGAGAATGACCAGGCCCTTGTCTTTGTAGCTTTCGTGCCAGCGTTGAAGTTTCGGAAATGTAAAGCGACATGGACCGCACCAGTGCGCCCAAAAATCGATCAACACAACGCGGCCACGCAACTCCGATAGTTTGAATGGTGCTTGATCGATCCATTGACTCGCCACGATATCAGGAATGGCACGCGTGACTGCCGAGTCGTCGTCGAAACCGTTTCGCAGGTCCACTGTGCGATCAAGCCCGAGCAGTCGGATGTTCGCGAATCGCAAAAGATTCCCGGAAGGTAGCGCCAGAGCCAACTTTCGTAACTCCACGACAGTTGCAAATGCCTCGTCCTTCTTATTCAACTGGAGGTAGGCATCAGAAATCGCGGAAGCACTCTTGAAGAGTAAATCGTCACGCTTGAAGGCATTAAACTTCTTGTCGTCAGCTACCTGCAGTGCCAACTTTTGCATTTCCTGCGCGTGCTTCAACATGCGTTCGTAGTCTTTCGATTTACGCAACGCTTCCATGATCAGCGTTTCCATGCCAAACCACTCGGTCAAATTCTGTGGCTGACTTTTTCCAAAGGCCGTGACGGCTTCTTCAGCTTCCGGAATGAGATTCTTGCGGGTTGCATACAACACCAAAACTGCTCGCGCAATCTGTGCACTCTCTCCCGCGGCGTCCTTGGTTCGCAGATAACGTCTCATGGCTTCGAGAGCCGCATCGCCATTACCCGCGAGATGGTTCAACATGCCAAGGTAGTAAGAGTCGAGTTCTGACAACCCACCACGCGACTCCAGCACAGCCGCGTATTTCGCCGCCAGATCCTTCCTCTCCTGCTTCACTTGTTCTGCAAGCGGCAGACTGTAGGGAACCTTCTGCTTATTAAGCTCGGCATACCTGGTATCCAAATAGGTATTAACCTCGCTAAACAAAACTTTGGCGGCGCGCGTCTCAGGCGTCGCCGCGATGGCAGCTGGTGGCGAAGTCGGCGCGGGATTTGGAGTTGATTGCGCGTAAACGTTGCCGGTCGACAATACGAAGATCGAAAGGCTTAGTAGGAATATGCGTTGCGGGATAATGGTCATGCTGAAATCAAACTCGCGGCAACTGGATTAAAACGGTCAGGCGAAAAAACTTTGAGTGTTGAAGAAATGGTTTTGTTGATTAACGCTTCGGCGATTAATTCGCCAGTTATTGGCGCCAATAGAATGCCATTCCGATAATGGCCACTTGCATAAAACAGCCCTTCAATTTCAGCACAGGGACCCAATACTGGCAAACCGTCAGCAGCTCTGGGCCGCAAGCCTGCCCAGGACTCAGTCATTGGGAGCGGTCCAACCAGCGGAGAAATCTCGCGGGCTGCCGACATGATGCTGTGGACGCCATCGGCGGTGATCCGCTTATCAAAACCGACGTGTTCGGTGGTTGAGCCAGCTAAAAGCCGCCCATCCCGGCGCGGCACCAGGTACCCGCGCGGGCTATAAATAACGTGACTACAAATTCGCGGATTCGACTCAAAGCAGATCATTTGACCGCGAACGGGTTCGATGCGAACGGTGGGCATGGCTTTGTCTGAGATTTTTGCACCGTTTGGGTCTGTTACCGCCAGCTGAGAAGTCCAGGCGCCTCCGGCGAGGATCACATTCTCAGTCGCGACAAAGCCGCGCGAAGTCTCAAGACCAACCAGCTTTCCCCGATCAAGCCTTAGCGAGTTGACGAGAGTGCCGGTTTCCAGTTGTACCCCGAATTGCTCATTTGAAACCGCGAGTGCACTTATCAACCGGCGATTCTCAACTTGCATATCACGCGGGAACCTAAGCGCGGCGCGCAACTCTGGTGAAATGCACGGCTCAAAGGCCCGCGCCGTAGCCACGTCCAATTGTTCTACTGGCAGCCCAGCCTCCGTTTGCCATTCGTACCGGTGTTCAAGTTCGCGTACATCATCCTCAGTAAATGCCAGATAGAGCGTTCCGGTCGTATCGAGTTCGATATCGATACCGGTTTCGGCGCGCAATGAATTCGCAAATTCCGAATACATATCGCGACTCTGGCAGGTGAACCAAAAAAAGTCGTCAGCACGATCCGCTTCAGCTTGGGGCGCGAGCATGCCGGCGGCCGCAGATGAAGCCTCCGCTCCCAAGCTGGTGCGTTCAATCAACAAGACGTCGCGCAATCCACGCAAGGCGAGAGCTCGAGCGACAGCCATGCCGATGACGCCGCCGCCGATGATGACAACTGTGGCTGATTTTTTAAGCGTACTCATAACGGCTGAAGGACTTCGTCGGTTGTCAGTTGTCAGTTGTCGTTTTATGCTGGAAGCTGGACTGAGTTGGGGAGAGAGAGAAAACTACAAGAGCAACTGACTACTAACAACTAACGACGGACAACATATGAATCATCGTATCACACTGATTCCCGGCGACGGCATCGGGCCAGAAGTAGCAGCGAGCGTGGTCAGAATTATCGAAGGCGCGGGCGCTGATATTGAATGGGAAACGCATTATGCAGGCGCGCAGGCGGTAGAAAAGTTTGGCGAAACGCTGCCAAAGGAATTGCTTGAGTCGATCAGGCGAAACAAGGTTGCGCTTAAAGGCCCGGTTACCACTCCAATCGGTAAGGGATTCACGTCAGTCAACGTCGGACTGCGCAAAGCTCTCGATCTCTACGCTAACGTGCGGCCTATTCGCGCGCTTCCTAACGTTCCATGTCGCTTTCCTGAACTCAATCTAGTTATTGTTCGCGAGAACACGGAGAGTCTTTACGCGGGTTTGGAACACGTTGTCGTTCCTGGTGTAGTTGAGAGTCTGAAGATCATCACCGAGAAAGCTTCAACGCGCGTCTCGAAATTTGCCTTTGAATATGCGAGACGCGAAGGACGGAAGAAGATCACCTGTGGACACAAAGCCAACATCATGAAACTCTCCGATGGACTGTTTCTTGAATGCTTCAGAAAAGTTGCCGCCGACTTTCCGGAGATCGAGGCTGACGACAAGATCATCGACAACGCCTGCATGCAGCTTGTTATGCGTCCCGAACAGTTTGATGTGATGTTGCTAGAAAATCTTTACGGCGACATCGTTTCTGATCTGTGTGCGGGATTGATTGGCGGATTGGGATTGGTGCCTGGCGCGAACATCGGTGAACTGGGTGCGGTGTTTGAAGCCGTGCACGGTTCGGCGCCTGACATTGCCGGACAAGGAGTTGCTAATCCAACTGCTCTGCTTCAGTCAGGGATTTTGATGTTGCGTTACCTTGATGAACGCGAGATCGCTGATCGAGTTGAGAATGCACTCCTGCAAGTTTTCAAAGAAGGAACCGTGCGAACTAAAGATATCGGAGGCACTGCGAAGACCGCCGAATTCTCAAACGCGATCATTGCGGCTATGAAGTGAGAAATCATTCAACTCTTTGGAGTGCGCCGCCTTGTCGGCGCTTTCCTCGCGCGGTGGCTCTGCGCCGCGCTCGCTGACTAAACGTTACCGAGCTCCATAAAGCTTTCTAGCGAACCAAGCTGCGACTAGGTCGCATCTGGCCAAAGCGCCGACAAGGCGGCGCACTCCAAGGAGTTGGCTTTGAATTTTGAAATTGTGCACTACTGGAGTTTGCGATCAACTGACAAAGCCTTAATCGCCGCGTCCAACTGCGATTGCAGAAGTTGACGAGTCGCCAGCTTTCCCCGGCGCTCGGTTGCCAGTTGGTCCATTCTCGTCTCCTGTTCATTGGCCTTCGCCACGTAGCGTGCTATCAATTGTCGCGCGTCAGCGGTTTGTCCAAGCGCCTTGATGTTCTCCCTAAGCCGAGCTTGGTCCTTAGCTATTTCACCCGCCTCATTTTCAGATTCCTGCAATTCGGACCCGATGTCCGCGATCTTGCCCTTAAGATTAATAAGTTTTTCAAGTTCGACCCGCGAGGCGTCATCCAGGTAACGCCTGGAGATAAAGAACTCAAGATTGGACCGGGTCAAATTTGCGAGCATATACGTGTCTTTCAAAGCCCGTTGCTCACCGACGTTTAATTCCACTGTTTCGCGTGGTTTGAGCTCGACGCGGAAACGGTAAGCGTTCTGCGTCTTCTCAACCGGCCTGGGTGTTTCTTCGGTCAATCTCCAGCCGTCGCGCAACGGATGCTCAACGTAGACTATGCGCGGTTTGTCAGTCTGATTTGTGAAGGTGTAAGTCTTCTTCTGGGCCTCGTAATAGTGGGCTTGAAACGTGCCGTCAACTACTCGTACGAGGAACACCGGTTCGCGACCGCCATGATTTCGCACCGTTACGAGTGTGGCAAGATCGACTGCGAAAGAAATGAATCTCTCTTCGCCCGGTTTAAGTCTCTCGACCATAGATTCGCCAGCATACGCATCGCCTTCGATCACGGTAAGCGCGCCTCCTTCAAGAGTGAGTGGAGAAGTGTTCTTCAGAAGCAACCCACTCATCGGTCGATCCGCTCGCTCCGACTCTCTGTAAACTGAAACTCGCTCTCCCTCCATTCGTGTTTGCAGGATTGGAATCAGGGCCGAACGATCGCGCCGCACGGTGACTGGCTGCTCAATGCGGTATTCAAACAGATCCCCGACATCGTTTCCGGTTGCCGCGGTGGCAACGCCCGAGTCCTCGCTCGCAACCGCATCACTCAAAGTGGTCACAGCGACAGCTTCATTTCCTGAATAGGCCTTGCTGTAGTCTGTACCACCGCTGCCCCCTCCCGGACCACCTCCACCTATAACTCCATGTCCGCCTCCACTGTTTCCACCACTGCCCATGCCGATACCTTCACGAGGCTCGTACAATTGGGGATCGAGATTCAGGTCTTCCGGAATCGGAATCACCGGACGATAACGGTAGAGCGGCCGTTGCAGGGGTTGAATGAACGAAACAGGTGTGCCTGAAAAGAGCGAAAGCGAAACGTCCTGCCAATCTTCTTCGCCGACGTTATCGACAATGGCCCAACCCTGAAAGAACGGCTTGCCCGAGGAATCAAGGACAACTCGATATGTTGTCTTCCAGATGGGTGCGGCAATCGTATAACTCACCACCAGCTCGCGCTGTCCTACGCCATCGGAGCTGATAACTATCGTCTTGGCATCGCGCCGGCGAGCCGAAGCAGACGCGCTGGCAAACTCTGCCAGATCGTGTCGCGCACCTTCGTCCACCAACTTCACGGATCGCACCTCAGTCAGGTTGAAGCTCACAACCTCCCCGGCGGCCGTGGCTATCACCAGTGCTTGAGTCGGAGCAGCGGGCTTGCTCGCATCGACCTGAGTGGCCTTGCGCTCCTCCAGTGTCAAAATTGAACCAGTTACAGCGCGGGTACTCGTAGTAACTACGACCCGCTCCCCCTGTAACTGACGAAGCACTGCGGCCAGTCCTCCCTGCGTGTCGTCATCGGTCCCTGCCTCGATTGAAAAGGGAATGTCTGCCAAGCGCGCCGATGGTGGTGCCGATGAGTTGTAGCCGACGGCGCCAATCTGCCCGCGGCCCAGATCCAATACCAGCATCGATTTAAGAACGTCATCCACCTGCGATTGCTTAAACGCGAGATTGATTTCCGCCTTGTCGGAAACAGTTCCGCGCCTTTCAAAAAAGGCGACGCCATTGCTGTAAAGAATGACGCGACGCAAAGGAAGCTGTTGGACCACGCTGGCACTCGAAGAAGCATGATTTTTCGACTTGCGAGGTGAGGTTCGGGTTTGGCCGGAGAGGGTGTTCAGACTAAGCAGACTTGTGACGATAAGAGCGAGTGCAAGCTTCATTGGAGAGATGCCTCCGTAGTGAACGGGCGATGACTGATGCGGGGAGTTGCGTGGGGCGCCGTCAAAGACACGCCGCCTTAATTGTTATTACCGGCAAATGTCGAAAGGATACGGCCATTGGAAATCAGCGGCCGGCTCAGAGCGCCAAGGGTGCGAGATGTGACAGCCTGGCCAGCGGCCCATGACCAGGGCGTCTGGTTTTTTCCGTAGCGCTGAAAGCGCGGAATAAATCCAAAAACGAAACGTTGGCGCCTTCAGCGCTATTGAGTGTTTCTTTCGCATCTTCCTGGGCCGATGGCCCAGGCTTTCACATTTCGCGCCCTTGGCGCTATCTGCGCCTTTTGGCGCTTGGGCTCAACGAATTCCACCACCGTCGAGTGCTACGTAGGTATCGGTCGAAAACAGCCCCAGCCACGGGTCTGTTGCGGGCGTCAAAAACAGCTCCGCATAGACTTTATTGTTGAAAGCTTCAAGGTCGGTTTTACGCACATCAGTAACCAACCAGCCGTGAAGCTTCGTGTGCAGAGAGTATTCGTTGCGAACGGTATCAAGCGCGATGTTGTTATGCAGCTTCTGCAAGAGAGTCCAAAACTCCAGATCCGTACCCCGCTTTGAGCGTGCGGCCTCGATAATCTTGTAAGTCTGACGTTTGATCAGGCCTATGCTCTGGTCATCCAACCGCGCGTCCTCCATGTGAAGCTCGGCAATCTTCCGCCAATCTGCTTCATCAGTGATTGCGCCCAGCGCTTCTGACCCGGCCGTCATTGATCTCAGAACAGTTCGCTCTGTGTAAGCTTTGGTGATTGCGAGCGAAGCGACCGCCAGGGCCTGTGGAGTGCCGTCTTGATTGCGAATCACGACAAGGTCCTTTGGAATCTCTTTGCCAATCTTGTTGGCGTCCGCGAGCCAGGCCAGGTTGATTGCGTTGACGCGGTTGCGATGATATTCGCGCAAACGTGCCTCCGCCTGCTGCTTGCCTTCCTTCGACATCTGCGTCAAAAGATCCTGATTCTCTTCCAACAAACGGAGAAACGCTTGTGGTCCATAGAGACCTGGCAGCGCGTCGATCGCTCTTCCTTCAGAATCAAGAATGTAGTGAATGCTGTTGCCGGTTAACGTGCGTTCGAGTTTTCGTCCATCTCCAAAATCGATGGTTACTCGCGGCGCAGCACGAACCGACTGCCAATGAAGGATGAAGTTCTCCCTTAATCTTTGGGAGACTGCAGCGTTTGAATAAAGCACTGTTCGGAAAAAACGGCTGTTGGCGCAGCTAAACTCTTCACTCAACTTCCCAAGCAGTCGTAAGGACAAAATTGGTTTGCCACTGATTCGAGCGAAGGTCTTTGCTTTTTCAAAGTCGGTGTACCAATAAAGGCCGCCTAGATAACTATCTTTCTGTTGGCTGACTGCATCGAGCGCAACCTGGAGGCGAATCCATTCCGGGGTTTCCGCTTCGAGTGGGAAGTCGATGTGCCTTTGAATCTGTTTTGCGTAAACTTGTCGCAGCTCTTTCAAACCGGGAGGGCCCATAGATCGAAGTTCAGCGATAGCCCGAGCAGATTCTGCCTTGTCGGCAGAGATCGCACTGGCGGCGAGTGTTGCGGGATTCGAATCAGCGGTTTTGCCAAGGGCGGGCGAGAATACGAGTAGCGATAGAACGAGGAGCGAACTTGAGAACCTGGACCTCATGAGCACCTCCGGACGATTGGGATTTAAACGAGCTAGGCGGGGAGTAGTTGGCCCTTGGAATCCGAAATATTGGAGCGGGGTTGTCCGAAGGAAAAATTAATTATGGTGCAAGAAGTTCGATTGGCGACGTTCTAATAACACCTCGCAGTGTGCGTAACGCGACTCCTTGGAGTGCGCCGCCTTGTCGGCGCTGTGGTATGCGGCGCGGCGCCGCCGTCGCACTTTCGCACCGATGTTGAAATTGTTCGGCGAGGCGGCGAAGCGCCGCCGGCCAAAGCGCCGACAAGGCGGCGCACTCCAAGGAGAGGCCTACGGACGGCCGCGTCTGCCACCTCGGCCGCGATTTGCATCGCGCTCTTGTTGGAATTGTTTCCACTGCTCCGGGGTCAAAACTTTCTGAAGTCGCTCATCAGCTTGCTGGCGAATTGTTGCGAAGCGAGGCTCAGACTCCTTGCGCAACGACTGCAACTGCTCCCGGGTCTCGCTAAGAATCTGATGCACCTGGGTCTTTTGTTCCTCCGAGAGTTGCATGCGATTCAACATCTGCTCGAAGCGTTCGTGACGAGTTGTTTGCGCGCGGCTGCGAGAGTATTTCTGATAAGCGTTGAGGCCCAGCGCGCCGGCAACGCATCCGAGGACAAAAACCAGGAGCACCGCCAGCCTTACCTGCCACTTGCTTTTGCGATTAGTGTCCATCATTCCTTAGTCCTCATCCGCCTGATAAAGAGCAGACAATACTTCTGCATCAGAAACCTGCTCCTGCCGAACCTCAGTCTGGTCCAGGATTACGTCTTCGGCGGCGTATGCACTGAATGTTGACGATTCCGCCGTCGGCTGATTAGCCGGAACCATGAGACTGATGACTGCAAGGAGTGCGACGGTGGCAGTGAGTGACGAAACCAGCGCACCCGCTGCGCGCCATAGTTTCGCTAACCCACGCGGCTCACTCTGCTGTTCGCGAATCGCAGCCATCACTCGCGTTTGAAAGAACGGCGACGGTTCAAAAACCTCGCCCGCACCCTCTCGCAGCAATGACGAAGCGACAACCGCAGCTTTGTAGGCCCCGGCGCAATTCGTGCAGTCGGTGGTGTGCTGCAGTATTTGACGACGCTCAAGGCCGCTCAAACTTGCAAGCGGCACGCTCTCGAGCAGATTGATAATGTGATTGTCTTTCATCGCTGCCTCTTGCCCAACAATTTTTCGACTTCAGCACGCATTCGCCGACGCGCGCGAAAAGCTTGTATCTTCACTTTCGACTGTGACCAACCCGTCATCTCCGCCACTTCCTTGATCGAAGCGTCCTCGCCATCCACCAGGGTCAATACTAAACGATCGTCAGCCGACAGATTTCCAAACACCCTTTGCGCGAGATCTGCAGCCACATAACTCTGCTCGCTGGATTTGAATCTCTCTTCAGCGGAACTCGCCAATTTATTCTCAAGCCAGGCGCTCTCATCAACCGTCATATCTGACACGGTCATTTCGGGTCTTCCCTTAGCGCTGCGCAACATGTTGAGACAGGTGTTGGTGGTGATCCGTGTCAGCCACCCTTCCATTGAGCCGCGGCCTTCATAACTGTCTAGCTGAGAAAAGGCTTTCATAAAAACTTCCTGGGCCACCTCTTCAACTACGCTACGCTGCAGGAAGAATCGACTGGCAAACCGAAAAACCCTTGGACTGTAACGGCGCACGATTTCTGCAAACGCCAGCTCGTCACCTTCGCGTGCGAGCTGCGCCAGCTCCAGGTCCGACCCCTGATCGTAATCGATGCTCAGAAGCGTTCCTCAAATAACACAAACGTCGTGCTATCAGTCTAAGTGTAGGAAGGCGGACTCGGGAACGCTGTCCGGTCCGCCATCCTGCGATGGACCGCGTTACTGATCCTGACTTCCAACACCCTTCGATCGCTTGCCGTGGTTGGCTTTGAACTGCGATCGCTTGGCTTTCATCTGCTCACGCAACTGTTCCATCTGAGTGCGCTGTTCCGCCGTCAAAACCGAGAGCATTTCCTGGTGCAGTTTAAACTGCTCGCCCATCAGTTTTGCCTTGAGTCCGGCTTCCTCAGTTAGTTTTTGCGTGGCTAGTCCTTCGTTGAACGTACCGCCAGAATTCGCCTGACGCAACTCCTGCTGTTTGGCACGAAGTTCCGTACGCAGCGACTTGGTGCGCTCGCCGAAGCTTTCCCTGATCTGCTTCATTTTGGCTTTCTGATCTTCCGTCAGGTTAAGTTGACGAAACATTGCGCCGCCGCCAAAGCCACCTCGGCCTCCGCGGAAGTCGCCGTGATGACCGCCTCTTTTGCCCTTCCCGCGCCATTCGCCGCGAGTTTTCTGCTGATTGTCCTGGGTTGTTGTGGTTGTTGTCTGTGCGAAAGCCACAGACGCGACCAACACAATGCTCGACAGGGAGACTAGTGCGAGCACCCTAATCCTTGAGAATTTCGACATTTTTTCCATTACTCCTAACATTCCTTGATTTAGTAGAGGCGCTCATGAGCCTCCCTCTGAAGTGCTAGACACGCTGAGGCGGGAAATGGTTACAAAGCTGAATTTATCCATCGATAGCTGGAAGCAGCCATTTTCCCTAATTTTCCATATATCATTTTCCATTTCCCATTTGTCATTGCCGGAGCTTAAGGCCCGAAGGTCAGAGTTCAAGCTTTATTTGCTTGCGTTTGTTGTGACCGAAATGCCGCTTGGTTGAGTTGCGGAGCTGCAGCCGAAAGGCTGAACTCTGAACTTCGGGCCTTAAGTTCCGGCAATGAAAAATGAGAAATGGAAAATGGTAGATGGAAAATGGTTTGAGTTTGGGCTCCGCACAAATCACCCCCGGCTCCTCCCGAGCTTCCAGCGCGGAACTTTTTCGCTCTCCAGGCGTAACTTTTCCTTCGTGAACCGTGTCTTACAAGACGATGAGACCAATGATTACCCCAACCCATCGGCTGATTCTTCTCGCATTATTCTCCTTAATTGCGCTGCCCGGCGTGGTGTCGGCCCAGACTAAGGCTGCCGCAACAAAGTCGGCCCCGGCGAACCAGGTAGCCCAGACACGTTCAGACCTGATCGCCGCGACTGAGACCTACAAGGCCAGCGCAAAGGAAGTAATTGTCTTTCAGGAACAGGAAATCGCCAGCGCTGAAAAGAAACTCGAACAACTCCGCCAGCTGGTTGCCGAGGGCTTAATCGCTCGCAACGAACTGACGGCGGGCGAGGAAGCGCTGGCCGCCGCCAAAGCGAAGCTTGAAAGCACTCGCCAACAGATGGCTGACTCAGACAATCTAATTGCCCAGATCAAGGCAGCCGAAGCGACGGAAAAGAAACTAGCGCAAACTCAGGCTTTATTGGCCGCCAATTCACGAAGACTGTTGAAACCGACCTCTATGCGATACACCGGCATGGCTGGGCCCTTTCCAACATTAGTTCAGTGCAGTCGTTTTTCTCATCCACTTTTGGCCGCCCATTGCCGATCAGCACCATGGGCCAAAGCTCAACCCACAATGCCATGCGTTGGGACCATCGAAATTCTGCGGACGTCGGTGTTCATCCTGACAGCGCGGAAGGAAGAACGTTGATTGCTTATCTGCAGAGCAAGGGAATTCCATTTCTCGCTTTCCGCGGTGCGATTCCGGGTGTTTCCACCGGCCCCCACATTCACATCGGATACCCATCATCGCGACTGAGCTAGTCCCGAATCTTTCATCAGAAAGGCCCTAAGCAGGGTAAGGCCTGATCCGTTCATCACAGTCGGGAAGGAGGATTTATCCCCGCTCATCGCACTGATGCAGAGCCAAACATGGAATTTAGATCGCATAGCCTCTCACAAGTTAGGAAGGAGGATTTATCCCCGCCCATCGCACTGATGCAGAGCCAAAGATGGAATTTAGATCGCATAGCCTCTCACAAGTTAGGAAGGAGGATTTATCCCCGCTCTACTCTCGTATCTCACAACATCTCGATAACTCTGCAACTTAAGGTCGCTTCGCCGCCCGATGTGGGACGGAGCCGGAGCTCGCGGCCCTGAGTTGCCTAGATGTTGTGAGATACGAGAGTAGAGCGGGGATAAATCCGCCTTCCCAACCTGTGAGAGGGCTAGGCTATCTAGTTTCTATGAATGGGTGTACATCAGTTAGATGAGGGGATAAATCCTCATTCCTCACCAGCGAAGAGCCAAAGAGGTCTCTAACTTTTTTGTTCTCAGATTAGTGCCTCAATCATGACTTTTAGCTTGTAACCAAACCACGCCTACCCGTGTCTAGTAGGTTATGAGCACTGAAATCATTAAAACTGCACACCTGCCCACAAGCACTCTTTCATTAGGAAAAATGAAGGATTGGCTGCGATTTATTACTAAAGGCCGGCGCCGATACGTAGTTGCTGCTGTTGCAATGGCCGCGGTTATCGCTGCTGGATTTGCTTTCCGTAGCCAGCAGGCAGGAACTGCGCAATACCTGAGCGCAAAGGTTGAACGCGGCAATCTTCGCAACACCGTGACCGCCACCGGCACACTCCAGGCAGTTACAACCGTGCAGGTCGGTAGCCAGGCATCCGGCACAATTTCAGCGCTCAACGCAGACTTCAATTCGCGAGTGAAGAAGGGTCAGGTCATCGCACAACTCGACCCCTCTACCAGCCAGGCACAGGTGGTCCAGGCGCGAGCTAATCTCGAACAAGCAAGGGCCGGTCTGGTCCAGGCGCGGGCCGCAGTCGCCCAGTCGCGTGCCGGTGTCACCGATGCGCAAGCGAAAGGCGCCGCGGCAAACTCAACAGTTCAGAACCAGCAAGCCGGCGTCTCGAGCGCGAGAGCAAATCTGGTTGCGATGAAAGCTCAGAGCGACGATGCCCTGGCCTTCCTGAAACAGCAGGAGTCACTACTCAAAGCCGGCGTGATCGCTCAGCGTGATTACGACTTAGCCAACACCGCTTACAAATCTGCCCTAGCCCGCTCTGACCAGGCACAGGCACAGTTGAATCAGGCGCTTGTAAGTGAACAATCAGCAGCCAGCGCCGGAATCGCCCAAACCAATGCCCAGATGCAGCAGTCTCAAGCGCAGGTCCAGCAATCACAGGCGCAGGTGCAACAAGCTGAAGCCCAGGTGCAGCAAGCACAGGCAGCATTGCATCTCGCTGAGATCAATTTGACGCACACCACAATTCAATCGCCGATCGATGGCATCGTGGTTTCGCGCGACGTTGATGTAGGCCAAACCGTGGCGGCGAGTTTGTCGGCTCCAACACTTTTTACGATTGCCAACGATCTGACGCGCATGCAGGTGATCGCGAACATCGATCAAGCTGACATTGGTTTAGTCGAACAAGCAAAGGGTGTGCAGTTTAGTGTAGATGCGTTTCCCAGCGACAGTTTCACCGGCACGATTCAGCAGATTCGCCTGAACCCGGTGAACACTCAGAACGTGGTGACTTACAACGTCGCTATCGAGGTGAGTAATCCCGAAGAGAAGCTCAAGCCGGGCATGACTACAAATCTGACGTTCACCATCGATGAACGCAGTAACGTCTTGAAAGTGCCAAATGCTGCTCTGCGCTTTACACCGCAGGACGCAACTTTGCGGACCAGCTCCGGCGGCGAGAATAACGGTCAACGAGGATCCCGTAGGTCTTCCCAGGGCCAGACGGCAGCAGATGCGGGGGGCAATGCTGCCGCGCAGAACGGAGCGCAGCGAGGCGGACAAGGCGGAGAACGCGCCAGCAACTTCGCACCGCCAAGCGCGCCCGTTCTGCCAGGTCAAACGCGAATCGTTTGGGTGATGGGCCAGAACGGCAAACCTGAGCGTCGGCGCATCACTGTCGGGTTGAGTGATGGGGTGGCGACGGAAGTCGTCGAGGGAAACTTGAAAGAAGGCGAAATGGTGATCACCAGCGAGACCATCGCGGGCAGCAGTAGTACAACGCAAAGAAATCAGACAGGCGCGCCTGGTTTTGGTGGAGCGCCGCGAACTCCGGGTGGTGGAGGCCGAAGATAGGAAGCCGGTAAAGCATACCGACAGGTCGCAGACGGTACTGATGCACGGACTGCATCAGTACCAGGTTTCTTGGTTCTCACAGTTGGGAAAGAGGATTTATCCCCGCTCTTACTGTGGGAAGCGAAAGTTGCATAGTTAGTTTGTTGGTTTGCAGATGAGCTAGGAAACGGCTCGGATAAATCCTCCTTTCTCACTTGTGAGAACTCGCAGTATGAGATTCTCACTCCGGCCTCTTTCTTGTAACCAAATCCCACCAATACGTGTCTAGCATTGTATGAGCAGTGAAATCATTCAAACCGGATACTCGCATGAAGGGGCTATTCTCAGCTCCCTATCTGTGCTGACAGGTCAAGCCCCAGAGACTGTCATCAAGCTCGATCATGTTCACAAGACCTACACGATGGGTGATGTTGAGGTCCATGCATTGCGCGGAATATCGCTTGAAATCAAGCAGGGTGAATTTGTCGCGATCATGGGAACGTCAGGCTCGGGCAAATCGACCACGATGAATATCGTTGGCTGTCTCGATCGTCCTACCAAGGGCACGTACATTCTCGATGGCCAGGATGTCTCGTCGATGTCTAAAGACGAACGCGCCGATGTGCGTAATCGCAAACTCGGTTTCGTATTCCAGGGGTTCAATCTACTGTCGCGAACCTCAGCGATGGAGAACGTCGAATTGCCAATGCTGTATACCGGTGTGGAAACCGGTGAACGTCATCGACGTGCGATGGAAGCGCTCGCTGCGGTCGGGCTGAAGGGTCGTGAACGCAATCATCCAAATCAGTTATCGGGCGGTCAGCAGCAGCGCGTGGCAATTGCGCGTTCGCTGGTTAATCAGCCCGCGTTGATCCTGGCGGACGAGCCGACTGGAAATCTCGACTCGCGTACTTCAGTTGAAGTGATGGAGATCTTCCAACGCCTGAATCGTGAGCAAGGCATCACATTGATTCTGGTGACGCATGAATCTGACATCGCAGAGTACGCCGATCGCGTCGTCGTGTTTAAGGACGGAAGGATTAAAAAGGATTACGCAATTGAAAACTCCCGCAACGCTGCGGAAGAACTAAAGCAAATGCCGGAAGTAGATCTTGAAGAGGATGACGAGTAGTTCGGATTCGAGTAGCTCAGAGTTCAAGTAGTTCAGAGTTCAAATTCTAGTTTGTCAATATGAAACAAATCACCATAAAGATCAGAGAGATCGCAAAGCGAGGCGGAGAATTTCATTGCTCATACAACACTCCGTCACAGCGTGAGGTTCTCTCTGATCTCTGTGGTGATCTGAAAGTAAAGAAATGAATCTAATAGTCATCATTCGAATTGCTTTCCGAGCCCTCGTGCGCAACAAGGTGCGCGCGGCCCTGACGATGCTCGGCATCATCATTGGCGTCGCCGCCGTGATCGCGATGGTCAGTATTGGTCAGGGAGCGCAGGCATCCGTTCAGGCACAAATCGCCGGCATTGGCACGAATCTGCTTTTCGTGAGTGCGGGCTCCCAAAATCAGGGTGGCGTGCGCAGCGGTACCGGCGACACCGGCACCAACACGCTAACAGTTGAAGATCTTGAAGCAGTCAAACGCGAAGTGCCGACAGTGTCGATGGTAACGCCCGCAGTCAACACGCGATCACAGTTGATTTTCGGAAATCAGAATTGGAACACACAGATTCAGGGAGTGAGCGAGCAGTTTCCGGAGATTCGGAAATGGACGGTTCAAAACGGGAGCTTCTTTACCGAGAGTGATGTGCGCAGCGCCGCCCGCGTCTTAGTGGTTGGCCAAACAATTGCCGACAGTCTCTTTCCAGGCATGGATCCGGTTGGGCAAACAGTACGCGTTAAGGATTTACCGTTTCGCATAGTCGGCGTCATGGCGCCAAAGGGGCAGGACGCGCAGGGACGTGACCAGGACGATACTGCCCTGGCCCCCTATACCTCGGTGCAAAAGAAGATTTTAGGAAGTCCGCGAGTTCAGATCGCGTACGTCTCGGCGATTTCGCAGGACGCGACTTACACGGCGCAGATGCAGATCAGCGAGCTCTTAAGGCAACGTCACAATCTTGGACCACGTGAACCTGACGACTTCACGGTGCGTAACATGACCGACATCGCTGAAGCAGCGAATGAAACCAACAACATCATGACGATCCTACTCGCGAGTGTTGCAGGAGTGTCTTTGCTGGTTGGTGGCATCGGCATCATGAACATCATGTTGGTTTCGGTTACCGAAAGAACTCGCGAGATTGGAATTCGCATGGCTATCGGCGCGCGCTCGGGTGCGGTGCGAACGCAGTTTTTGATCGAGTCGGTGGTGCTTAGTCTGACGGGTGGATTTCTGGGAATTCTGTTGGGGTTAGGAACGTCGCTTTTGATCCCGTCGCTGCTGGGTTGGCCCACTAGCGTATCGACCACCGCGATTATCGGATCAGTAATCTTCTCTGCAGCGGTCGGAATCATCTTTGGCTACTATCCCGCTCGGAAAGCGGCAGCCTTGGATCCAATCGATGCATTGAGGTACGAGTAACAGCCTCGACCGTCTCATCTGCAATCTCGGTGAGCAATAGAGTCTTGCGTTTCTCACAGTTGGGAAGGCGGATTTATCCCCGCTCTTCCTTCCGCATCCGCCTTCTTTATAGCCAACTCAGGTGCTTCATGTCAGGCGAGATGAAGGGACTCAAGTCCTTCCCACATCATACAAATGAAAGGAAGAGCGGGCATAAATGCTCCTTCCCGACTGTGAGAAATGGATCAGAAAAATTTCAGCGCTGGCTGCAGTTGGCTTATCCGCGCGCATCCGCGTTAATCCGCGGCCAATTTTCACTCATACCGCAGCGCTTCTATCGGATTCAGCCGCGCAGCTTTCCATGCTGGCCACAGGCCAAAACTGAGTCCCAACCCAACTGAAACAACAAAACCGACCACCGGCGCCCACACCGGAATGTACGTCGGCATGATCATCTGGATCAGGAGGGCGATCAGCGATCCCGCAACAATCCCAAGCAGCCCACCTAAACCAGTCAACGTAGCGGCCTCGATCAGGAATTGAATGATGATGTCGCGGCGGCGCGCGCCAATCGCTTTCCGTACTCCGATCTCTCGAGTGCGTTCCGTCACCGACACCAGCATGATGTTCATCACTCCAATGCCGCCAATCAAAAGACCCACGCTCGAGATCGCCACCATCAAAGCAAACACGCCGCCGGTAATGGCCGCAAACTGATTGAGAATCTGTTCAGAAGTCGAGATACCGAAATTGTCCGGTGCTTCAAAGGCCACTTTGCGCCGCCGTCGCAATACATCGCGAACCTCTTCGACCGCTGCCTTCATTTGTCCGGGGCGCGCCTGGGCCATGACAAAGTTGTCGTCCACGTCCGGATACAACTTCCGCAACGTTAGGTAAGGCAGATACACCGCCTTGTTCTCATTATTCGGATCCTCGGCGCCGACCAGGAAAACATCGCGCTCCGCTAAAACACCGACCACGCGGTAGGCGCGCCCATTGATCGTTATGTCTTTATCGAGTGCGTTTTCGAAGGGAAAGAGAACGTTGGCAACGTCGCGACCGATGACCAGGACGTTGGCGTGTCGCTCGTTTTCTTCGTCAGTGAAGTAACGACCTTCCGCAATGTTGGTGACGCCCATTTTGAAATACGAAGGCGACGCACCCTGCACCGCTGAGTTAGTCATCTCGATGTCGCGATAGCGCACGTTGACGCGTTGCGTAAAAGGCCCGCCAAAGAAATCTACGGGAGACATAAAGGCCGCCGCGTATTGCACCGACGGACATTCAGTCTCGATCGCCTTTGTGTCTTCGTAACTAATCGGCTTCCGCATTCGCTCTTCCTGGCTGGGATTGAAGTTGAAACCTGGATCGAATCGGTAGACGTAGATTGAGTTGGTGCCAAACGATTCAATCTCTTTCGAGACGCGCGCGTCGATTCCGGAAACGAAAGCGGCAATCACGATCACGGTCATAGTGCCAATGACGACGCCGAGGATCGTAAGCAACGAACGCAGCTTATGCTGCCAGAGCGTATCCAGCCCCATCCGAATGTTCTCGAGAAAATTGCTGCGAAAGAAATTCATAAGAAAACTAATCGACAGGATTACAAGATCGCCTTAGCTCAACTCCTTGGAGTGCGCCGCCTTGTCGGCGCTTTGGCCGCGGCGGCTCGGCGCCGCTTGTTGAGTAATTCGTGTCAGGTCGGGCAAAGCCGCGACCGGTGAAAGCGCCGACAAGGCGGCGCACTCCAAGCAATTGTGTTTTCACTCCGAGCGCAGTGCTTCGATCGGATCTAACCGCGCCGCGCGCCACGCCGGGTAAACACCGGAAATTAGACCTACACTCGCCGACACAAATAGAGCCACGCTGACAGCCAGCAAGGGCAACACAGTTGGCACAGGCGTCAGCGTTGCCACCAGCTTCGCCAGGATGTACGCGATCGAAATTCCGATCGCACCTCCGATCAGCGACAACAGTGTCGACTCCGCCAGAAACTGTTTGAGTATGTCGCCGCGCCGCGCGCCAATGCTCTTGCGAATGCCAATCTCTTTCGTTCGTTCAGTCACCGAAACGAGCATGATATTCATGATCACGATCCCGCCGACAACGAGTGAGATTGACGTGATCCCCACTGCTGCAATTTGAATGGTGCCAAAGATCTTATCGCGCAGCTCGTTGATCGCACTCGGCGTGATGATGCCAAAGTTGTCTTTTTCGTTTGGCCCAAGTTTGCGCCGTGTTCGCATTACCACGCGGGCTTCCTCGACGGCGTCCAGATAGGCTTCCGGACTTGTGGAAGTGACGCTGAGATTGATTGACCGGCGCGAACCGTAAGCACCAAGAAAAGTATTCAACGGCATCGAGACATACAGGTCTTGTGGCTGACCAAAAACAGAACCTTTCGCTTTGCCGACGCCAATCACAATGAAAGGCCGGCCGTCGATCCGAATGGTCTGGTCCAACGGGTTCGCAGTAGGAAACAATTTATCGGCGACATCCGCACCGATGAAAGTTACGTTTCGGCGACTGTCATTTTCGGCTTTGGTGAAGTAACGACCCAGGCCCACTTCGATGCGTTCGATCTCAGCAATGTTTGGTGTAGTCGCACTGATGTGGACTCTGAAGAGATTGGTTGACCCAAACTTGATGTCACCCGCGATGTCTTCCTTCGCACCCACCTCATGAATTGAACCGCCGCGTGACGCAAGTGCCTGCGCGTCGTCTATGGTCACATCTTTGTTGCGTCTACGAGCCGCATTTAACGCCTCAACACTCGAAAAGTCCTCGATAGAGTATTTGCTTACCGAAAACGCGTTGGTCCCGATGTTTGCGATTTTCTCGTCAACATAAGAATTGAAGCCTTCGATGAGAGAGACCACGACGATGACGGTTGCCACCCCGAAGATCACGCCCAACAGAGTCAGAAAAGAGCGCAGCTTGTGTGACAGGATCGCTGCAACCGCAAGTTTTAAGGCTTCGAGAAACGGCATAAAGATCAAGATTTATGCGAGTCAGCTTCGTGCTTATCTACTACGCATACACCTGATTGAGGTTTCAAGTGAAAGGGCTGTGACCTTCTGCTACCCTGCAGTTGTTTCGTAGGTGACGTTCGGCTTCGCCGCAGCACAGTGCGGAAAGGCTCAGCCTTTCCGGGAGTGGTTTGATCCGATTCCGAGGCTCAGCCTCAGGAGAGATGAGGGGGGGTAGCCGCCGGAAAGCCGAAGGCTTTCCGCACTGTGCGGCGGCAAGCCGCTGTCAACGCTCCTTCTGACCCTTTCTGGATAGAGCGGGCGTTTCCTGAAATCCGTCCCTGATCTTCTTGGGAAGTTTCTCGCGGACAAGTTGGTATGCATTCTGAAGCAAGGCTTTTAGCTCACGTTCAGGCAATGCATCCAGTCGCTCAAAGCCGACCCAATGATAGCGGGCAACGTATGGCGCCGGGATGATCCCGTCTTGTTCCACCAGCTCGGCAAACTTCTCCGGCGTGCATTTACAAGACATTAAAACGCCATGGCTCGGCTCGAGGCCGACAACCGCAAACATCTTGCCGCCGATGCGAAACAGTAGATCATTTCCCCACTGAACTTTTTCGTCCACGTGTGGAAGTGAGAGGCAGAAGGATCGGATTGATTCGATATCCATAGAATTGGTGAATGGTAAATGGTGAATAGTAAATCGTGAAGAGGTTTGTGTTTCGTGCCTTTTCGTTTGAATTGGTGGATCGTCCCTTCAACTAGATATCACACGATCCACGGAATCACACGGCATTGCACGAAATCACACGTTGTCGCGATTCATCCCAACGCCAAACGGTATTGGCACCGTCAAGATGCACTCCTCCCAACCATAGATCGATGCCGTTTAGCTGGATGAAATCCTGAGCATCTGCCAGTACGGCGGCGCCAAGCTCAGTTATCTCAAACTCAGCTTCGGGCACTATCTCGGCGCTCAGGCGACTCGCCGGCGCCGCTATCCTTCAAACGAAGCATCGGTTGTGGCGCATCCACGATTCGTTTTAATGCCAGCCACAGTTGCGCGTCGCCAAATCCATAAACCCAATTTCGATCGCTGAAGCTGGAGAAGAGATCTGCGAAGCTCTGAACGTGATCGTTGATCAATCTCAACGCTGTGGACTCCACGCTCCCCAAACCGTTGATCGTCGATGGAAATCTACGCAGGTGAGCTTGTAACGCTGCATTCAAAAACTGTAACGAGGCCGTGCTGTTCTCCAACAGATTCTCAATCTCAGTCGGGGCCGGCGCCGTATAAGCTTTCCAAGCCTCGGTGGCGAGCTTCAGTTGATCTGGCGTTACGGGCTGGCGAGTTGGAAAGAGTGAAGCCAACTCTTCGGGTGTCAGTTCTCCTAACCCTTTGAAGTTTGGCTTTCCAGTGAACTCGCCGATGCAAATAAGGGTGAGCGCCTCGGGGTGCCGCTCCATTTGTGCAAACCAGTTCAGCAGATAAATCAGCAGAAGCTGGCAGAAAAGATCGTGCTCAAACCAAAGGACCACTTCGTCGTGTTGATGGGCCGTTGTCAGTTTTTCTTCCTGGTCCAACAACTCCTGCGCGCATCTTTCAAGGGGAACACCATAAGTGTCGAATAGATGTTTTGCACGAATCCTCCGCCACTCAACTGGAGACAAACCGCGCGGGGTTGGCCCAGTAATCAATGCTTCGCGAAACGCAAAGTGTTCACCGGGAATTGTGGACTGGGCTGCGGTATCGGCTGAGGAATCGCCGTTGTGGATGTGGAGCATCGATCTCGAGTCTCGAGGATGCGTTAGGGTAAGGGGACAAGGGGAAGGGGTAAAAGATGGGTGGCTTTTACCCTTGACCTTTGCCCTTCCCCTTTCCCCATTTCGCTTATTTTTTCATCAAATCCAACGCCGCCGCGGTCATTGTTTTTACGCCCGTTCGAATGGTTGGCTCCGGGAGTGGTGCAAACAGCGCTGAGTGCAAAGAAGGAAGCGCGGCACCCGTTTCCTTGTGGGCTTTAATCTTTGCCGGGTCGACCGCTCCGAGCGTGAAAAGCGTCGCGGGGATTTTTTGATCGAGACTCAGGTAACCGAAGTCTTCACTCATCATCACCGGTGGCAATAGGACCACATTGTCGGCTCCTATCGTCTTCACAAAAACTGCGCCCAATCGTTCGGTCAGTTTAGGATCGTTATAGGTTGCAGCTGTAACCTGCGTCTCGCTGTATTTGACGATGGGTGCCCGATCTTCGGGAATACCCGCCGCGAGCGCAGTGCCCTTCGCTATCCTTTCGATCGAAGCCAGCACTCGTTTTCTAACCTCTTCCTTGTACGCACGCACCGTCAATTGCAGATCCACTTCGCCGGGAATGATGTTGTGTTTCGTGCCACCGTGAATTGAACCGACCGTGACCACTGCGGGATCGAGTGGCGAATTTTCACGACTTACGATCGTCTGCAATGCAAGGACGATTTGAGCCGCAACGACCACCGGGTCCTTGGTGGTTTCAGGACGCGCGCCATGGCCGCCAAGACCACGAACTTTTATGTCGACCGAAGTGGAGCTTGCCATTGAATAGCCCGGCGTGTAGCCAACCTTGCCGGCTTCCAAATCAGCGCTGTCATGCAGCGCAATCACGTAATCAGGCCGCGGAAACTTTTCGTACAGCCCAGCCCGAATCATGCTCCTCGCCCCGTCAATCACTTCTTCGGCCGGCTGGCCAATGATCACCAGGGTCCCACCCCACTGTCCTTTCAACTCCGCGAGCAATTTCGCCGTGCCGAGCATGCTCGTCATATGAACATCATGTCCGCATGCGTGCATCACACTCACTTCCACTCCCGCGTCGTTCTTTGTCTTGACCTTGCTCGCATATGGCAAATCGGTCTTCTCATCGACCGGCAAGGCGTCAAGCTCTGTGCGCAGAAGCACCGTTGGTCCCGCGCCGTTTTTCAACACCGCTACAACGCCGTAGCTGGTCCATTCAGGATTCTCATATTTGCCCACGCGTTCCGAAACCGTGTAACCAAGGCTGCGAAGTTGGCCCGCGAAGAAACTGGAAGTCTTTTCTTCGTGATGCGACAGCTCCGGCGAAGCGTGTAGTGTCTTGTAAGTGGAAATGAGCGACGCGAGTTCGCGATCAATCATGGCGTCGAGCGACTGCTGTGCGTGACCAGTCACAGCCACACTAAGGACGATAATGAATAAAAGGCTTCTAGTTTTCAATTGAGCTCCAATCGAAAGAGATTGTTAGGGTAGAAGATCTCGGTGCGACGAGCATTAACAGTTTAGCGTGGTTTCGTGTGTGTTCGTGGATCGCATCGTTTCGCAAGCTGTTGAGCGATCCACGAACGCACGCGAAATAGCACTAACCAGAGGTGACTGCATGCGCGCGGATCAGCTCGCTGATCCTGGCTAAATGATAATCGTCATGCTCAGCTTGAAAAAACAGCATATCGACCAAGCGCATCGGCTTGTTCAGACGCGGGTGTAAAGCAACAGAACCAAACTCTTCGGCCGACAAATTATCCAGCTTCATTACGAGGTTCATTCGTTCGCGGCGAAAGTTCGAGAGAATCGATTGCATCGATGATTGATTATGATCCGCCTCGTGAGTCTTTCGGTTCGTCATGTCCGCGGCGTGTAGCGTCTTCGATCCGGCGAGGTATTCATCCAAACGCCCGGCCACAAGCGGTTCCAGATCGAGGAGATGTCCCGCGTTCTCTTGAATGGACCACCTTTCGTTGTCACGTTTCGTCAGTAGCTCAGGCGCAATTCCTTTTGTCCGATCCTCAAGACGCGCCGGCGTTCCCCGCAACCGCTCAATCATCTCCGGATACACTTCGACCGGAAAATTGAAATCAAACGTGCGATCCGTCCACTTCAGGTGTCGAGACATATGCAGCGATAATGACGATACGATCCACCAAGTTACACCAAAGAACACTAAAAGGCTTAGTGAAATTTCGCGTACCTTCGTGGATCGTACTTCGCCTGGTCTAAGAATCAGATCACGCCTAACTATTCGCCGCTCGGTTGCGTGAGGCTAAACCAGTTTCCTGAATTGTCCTTGAAAACGGCTTCAATACCGTAAGGTCTTTCGGCAGGCTCGGAAGCAAACTGCACTCCTTTACTTTTCATCTCCTCGTAGGTTCCAAGGCAGTCGTCGGTATTAAAGACTCCAGCTCCCAGCACGCCTTTATCCATGATCGCACGCAGTTGAGTCGCTGTGGCTTCATCCATCAACATTCCGGGCTTTGGTTCCATCAGGACGATTTCGAAGTCAGGCTGATCCGGCACGTTCATTGTCAGCCAGCGAAAGTCTTCGCCCACCATGGCATCGGTGTGAACCACGAAGCCCAGCTTATCTCGGTAAAATGCCAGTGCTTCTTCCTGGTTGTTAACGAAGATTGTGGCGTGCGACATCTTGCGAATCATTGGCGTGTCTCCTTGAAGAATTTGAATCAGAATAGAGGCTGGAGTTGAAATTGCGCTTCTTCAAAATTGCTAAGCTTGGTGTGAGGCTTTACTCAAGTAGTTCAGAGTTCAATCCTTAGGTTGTCCCAGGCGAGCGAAAGACAACCTAATAAAGGTTGAACTCTGAACTGCTTTCTTTTGATTACGGAGCCTGATCCAGGTTGTACATCACGAGGAAACAGCCTGGTATTTTGCGTTTCGCAGCCTGCGTCTCGCGACTCTTCTCGCGATAAATGACGGGCGCGTGACCCACAGTCTTGTGGAAGAGACTGCTGAACGATCCGAGACTCTCAAAGCCAACTTCAAAACAAATATCTGTAACCCTAAGATCTCTGGTACTGAGCAATTCCTTCGCGCGTTCAATCCGGCGTTCAACCAAATATTGGTGTGGCGTCTTATCAAATGCTTGCCGAAAGAGGCGAAGAAAATGGTACCGAGAGAAGCATGCCTGGCTGGAAATCTCGTCGAGATTGATCGGCAGATCGTAACAGCGGTCGATAAACGTGCGGGCGCGATTGAGCCGCTCGAAAACGTCAGGAGCCGTTTCCCGCGACCGATTTCCCGCTTCCGAAACTTTGGTGATGGTTTTGATTGAGGCAGCCATGAATTGTAGGCAGTTGTTTACCTCAACCGCGGAATAAGGTCAACGTTTCCGGGGACGGGCCGTGGGATCGCTTCACACTGATCTGCTACCGCTCACTTTCGTTATGACCTCAGGTCTCTCACAGGTCGGGAAGGCGGATTTATCCCCGCTCGTCCTTGCGCATCTCCAGTCCATGATTTTCTTCCAACAAAGAGCGGGGATAAATCCGCCTTCCCGACCTGTTAGGAACCCGACTGTTCAGACTTCACCCAGCATGCCTTTGAAAGAGTCCACATGAAATCGACTGGCAATCTTGTCACCTGTCGGCAGATTGTGGCGGGTGAGCCAGACTTGGATTTCTTTTTACCGCTCCAACCGTGGTTTTTTGGCCCCATTTGTGGGAACGCGTATTGCCATTCCTTCGCTGCTGGAAAAGCAAAGTTCAGTTCAGGGAGCCATTATGAAACCAAGAATTCTCAGTTTGTTAATCACCGGGGTAGTCTTAATTGCTCAGTCGGGAGTGGCCCTCGCGCAAGGAAGCGGCTGGTCAGCCGTGCAGGCCGTGCCGGCCGACGGGCGCCTCATAGTGAAGCAGAAAGACGGAAAAACGATCACCGGAAGAATGATCGAAGCCAATGAAACCAACCTGACGATTTCGCGAGACAAGAAAGTCGTCAACATTTCTCGAGACAACATCGCGCGGATTGAGCACTCGCACGGTAAGGCGGAGAAGACAAAATGGGGACTGATTGGAGCCGGAGCCGGGGGTGCAGCAGGCGCTGGCATTGGGGCCACAAAGCAAAGCGGAGACAGCGACAGCTACATCTATATACCTATCGGTTTAGCCTTTGGAGCAGGCATTGGCGCCGCGGCCGGAGCAATCTTCGGCATGTCCCGTCGGCAGCGGGATGTTATTTATTCTGCGCCGTAGTAACCGGAATGCCGATTCGATCCCGTATACCTCAACATCAAAGTTCAAGGAGTTAGGATGAAAACCAGGATTCTCACCCTGCTAATCACAGGTGTAGTCGTGTTTGCCCAGTCGGGAGTGGCCCTCGCCCAGAGTCCCGGCTGGTCGGCAGTGCAGGCCGTTCCTGCGGATGATCGACTGATCGTGAAACAGAAGGATGGCAAGACGATCGAAGGGAAGATGATCGAAGCCAACGAAACCAACCTTACGATTTCGCGGAACAACAAGGTCGTCAACATTTCTCGCGACAGCATCGCGCGTGTCGAACACTCGCGTGGCAAAGCAAACAAGGGAAAATGGGCACTCATTTGGGCTGGCGTAGGCGCTGGAGTCGGCGGTTTGCTTGGAGGAACGCTCCGCGATCCACAGGCTGACGACAGCGAGATCCTCATACCGGTAGGCTTGGCTCTCGGCGCGGGCATCGGCGCCGCTGGTGGCGCACTCATGGGAGCCGCCAGCCGCAAGCGTGTAGTGATCTATACAGCGCCTTGATCACGGTACGGAAAAGAGTCCGCAAGTTCACTCCTAATTCGATTTCCTCACAGGTCAGGAAGGAGGATTTATCCCCGCTCTTTGCCGGGGCATCTGCGGATATGAGTTCCCTCATCACTTTGATGACTGGGGATGCGCAACGAAGAGCGGGGATAAATCCTCCTTCCTGACCTGTAAGGGGCCCAAGGCACTCAGTACCCTCCCAGCCTTTAATGATGTTTGGTTCGAGGCGACCTCATTAAGTTTTTTCCATCGCAGAGGTTATACTTTCTCGTAGCAATTTTAACCTCGACAGGAATAACTGATGACCACGGGCGCGCTTTCCAACCAATCAAACAAACTTTCAGAACACATCAAATTTACCGGCCGCATTCTCTTCCTGACTGAAGACACGTCATTAATTCGTCAGCAGCTGGAAGCGGAAGGCGACGAACGATCTCGGATCGAATCGGAACTTGCCGCGAGGTTGGCAAACGATGATTTGCCTCTGATGAGCAACATCTCGACGGACGAGATCACGCCCGGGTGGGTCTGCTTTTATTACGACCAGACGTTGGGCCAATACGTCTACGTCGGCATGCGGGATGGCGCGGTTAAAAAAGACGAGATCAAAACGGGAGGCTTCGCAGTCGTTGTTTCCGGTCTGTCGAAAGGATGTGGTTCGTCGCGTGAAACTGCGCCTTACGCGGAAAAGGCTGCGGGCGTACAACTCGTCATCGCGAAGAGCATCGAGAAGATTTACGGACAAAACTCCCAGAATATTGGTTTGCTGACATCCACCGACCTGGGTTTGGTTGAACGAATCCGAAGTGGCGAGGAGATTTCTCTTTCCGAGTTCACCAAGGGTCTCGATCCCATTTCTCAGGATATTGTTTCCCACGGCGGCTTATTCAATTACAACAAAGCGCGTCTGGCTGGCGAAGTTACGCCTCCCGCCAACGAAACTCCCAAACGGCCGATGACGATCGTGGAAAAAATCATCGCGCGCCATGCGTTTGTGAAGGCCGGCGAAGTTGGCGTTGATGCGGTAAAGCCAGGCGACGCGTTGTTCGCAGTTGCTGATGTGCGCTTCTCTCACGAATACGTCACGCCGATGGCTGAGTCGCTTTTCAAACAAGCTTTGGGAAGCGATGCCCGTGTTTCAGAACCGGAATCAGTCTTCGCGTTCCGAGATCACCTGACTTTTCTCAGCAAGGTGATGTCGCCAAAGCATCGCGAAATGGGACTTCTGGAAAAAGCGAACGGCCTGGCCACGACTCAGGAAAACTTCACCGAGAAGCAAGGTATTCGACTCTATGGCGAAAGTCCTGAAGGTGGATCAGAAGCGATTTGCCACAATGCGGTAGTTGAAGATCTGGCGCTGCCCGGGCAGATAGTTATCGGCACTGACTCACATACCTGCATGGCGGGTGTGCTTGGGTGTTTCGCGTTTGGAGTCGGCTCAACCGACATGGCAAACGCGTGGTACACGAAGGATATTCGCATTCGTGTGCCGGAAACTGTTCGCTATGTGTTGAAAGGCAAAAAGCGATCAGACGTGGCCGCGAAAGATGTGATGCTCGTCATTCTCGCTTCGGACTATATGAAGACCAGCAAAGGGATCGGCAAAGTTCTCGAATTCGCCGGCGAAGATCTCAAGAACTGGTCCATGGATGAGCGCGCGACTCTCACCAACATGTCGGTGGAAGCTGGCGGCACAACCGGAATCATCGAACCTGACGATGTAACGCTTGATTACATTGTGCGCACACGGGACTTAGACGCAGACGAAGTGCGCAAGGGATTTACGTTTAGCGATCCTGATGCGGAATACGCGGCAGTCTTTGAAATAGCCCTTGACCAGATCAGGCCAATGGTGGCGACTCCCGGCGATCCTCGCAACGGGATCCCTATCGATCAGCTTCCGGAAGAAGTGCGCATCGATGCGGCGTATGGTGGCTCATGCACCGGCGGGAAGATGGCCGACATGGACATGTACGCCGAGGTGCTACAGAGCGCGTTGGACCAGGGGAAGCGGGTCGCACCAGGCGTGCATCTTTACCTCCAATTTGGATCACAGAAGATTAAGCAATACGCACGCGAGCGTGGCTATATAGATGTGTTTGAAAGAGCCGGAGCCGAACTGATTGACCCATCGTGCGGTGCCTGCATTAATGCCGGACCAGGTGCGTCGCCATCTGCGGAGACTGTGACTGTGAGCGCGCAGAATCGTAATTTCCCCGGCCGCAGTGGCCCAGGGAAACTTTATCTCGCTTCACCTTATGTTGTGGCTGCTTCGGCGATCGCTGGAAAGATTGTTGAGCCGATTGAGTTTTTGGGCGAACGAGAAGAAGAGCTGGTTGAAGCTTAGTTCATTTAATCCCGGTCAGATGGCCGGAAGCCCCGGGCACAAGCAGCCGCGCCACGAGTTTATGCATGCGCGGGAAATCGATGGGCTTGGTTAAGTAGCCTGACACCCCAACATCGTAGGCGGCCCGCTGAAAACCTTCCGTGCCATGGGCCGTCACCGCAATCACCGGCACATTCCGTAGCTCCTCGTGTTCGCGAAGCTTTCGCGTCGCTCCCAATCCATCCAACTGCGGCATGCTGATATCCATCAGGACTAAGTTCGGCCTGGTGTGTAAAGCGACAGTGATCGCTTCTTCACCGTTTGTGGCAGTCACTACCCGGTAGCCTTCGTGCTGAAGACTGAGGCTCATCATGGTAACGTTGTCCACCGAGTCGTCAACCACCAGAATCAGAAACTTGCGCGCCGTTTCCTGATCCATCGTCACTTCCAAACCGCCGCTGTTTCGCGGTGGTTCTTCCACTCGAGGCGTTGATTCTTGGGATTTCAAATCGATGCCTGGGAGCGCTGAAGTTGCGAACGGATCTTTCTGTTCCATGTAGTGGATTATAGGGCACGCACGAAGTAGTTCCCACTTGTCACACCAACTTGTGACACGATCAACATGAATGAAGTGAATACGCCGGTTGAAGGTTAAGAATCGCCTGGCCGCCTAGGGGCATCCTCTGTAATACAAAGGTCTAACCTCTTGTTTATTAGCAAGATTTTCTAAACCAGCCGCCTCGTCCCGTAGGGACGAAATGTTTATAGAACCGCGAGTGCAAAACAACTCCTCGCTCCGGCCGAGCGAAATGTTCTGTCTTAGAGCCCCTTGCTCTAAAACATCGCGCTCCGTTGGAGCGCCCGAACCATCTTGGCTGTGTTGTCTATAAACATTCGGCTCCGCTGGAGCCAGAGCACGGAGGTTGCACAGAGATTCTCTAATCCGATACTTTGCACATTACCAACGACGCAACCTAAAGGTTGTACTCTGAACACCTGTAAAAAGTTTCCCATGGCCATCCGACCAATCGTTGAATATCCAGCCCCGGTACTTCTGAATCCCGGCGAACCAGTTGTTGATTTTGACGATGACTTGAAGACCCTCGTTCAGGACATGTGTGAAACGATGTATGGCGACGAGGGCGTCGGACTGGCCGCGCAGCAGATCGGTGTTGCCCTGCGTCTATTTGTGATGGACTGCAATGGCATCAAGTTGGTTGCTGCTAACCCGGAAATCATTTCGACCGAGGGTGAGCAAACCGGCGAAGAAGGTTGCCTGTCTGTGGGCAAGGTGCATGCAGATTTGAAACGACCTGAAAGGGTGACGCTCCGAGCGCAGGATCTTTCGGGAGAGTTTTTTGAACGCGAAGCGAGCGGATTAGCAGCCCGATGTTTTCTACACGAAACCGATCACTGCGACGGTATTCTGTTCATCCGTCATTTGAGTCCGCTCCGCCGCGACATGGTCGTTCGGCGGTTCCGTAAACTGAAGAAGGTGTAACGCCGCGTAAGGCAACTCCTTGGAGTGCGGCGGCCCGGCGCCGCTTTGGTCGCGCGTGCGCCTTCAGGAATCTTGCGACGTACAAATCGAGGGTGGGCCAA
>DATEPB010000072.1:0-19953 GCA_035273425.1 Pyrinomonadaceae bacterium
CCAATCATGCCTGGCGCAGTTTCAGCTTCGGCAAAGGACCGCCTTGGGCTCGCTGAGCCCAAGGCTACTACTTGCCAAACTTAAACTCAGAGGGCTTTTCTAAATAGTTTAGCTAGAGGGCTTTTCTAAATAGTTCTGACACATCATTCGCCGAAGGTCCTCACGCTTGTCGCTTTCAAGAGCCCTTGAATCTCATTAACCAGGTCAGTTGGGTCGATTGGTTTGGGTAAATGTAGATCAAAGCCTGCCGCAAGTGCTGAGTTAACGTCCTTGTTCGAAGCATATCCGGTGAGAGCGATCGCTGGTGTGTTCTTGAAGTCTTCTCTCTCACGCAGCTTCTTTATCAACTGCAATCCATCCATCACCGGCATCGCGACGTCTGAAACGAGGATATCCACGCGATTCTTTTCAAGCATCTGCAAAGCCTCGTGTGCTGAAGCGCAAGCCAGCACCTCGAAGCCGCGTTGTTCCAGACTCAGCCTAAGCATTTCGAGCGTGTCAGGTTGATCTTCTACTATGAGGACGCAGGTAAGTGCCTTGGCCTCACCTGAGCGAATATCAGCAGATCGATCAGTCGCTTTTCCTCCAGTCGCTGCGCGTGGCAGTTTGATCACGAAAGTGCTTCCCTTGTCCTCGCCAGCGCTGTTGGCTTCGACGACACCATGATGTCCTTCCACGAAACTCTGGACGAGTGATAAACCCAGACCAAGACCGCCATAAGCACGCTTTCGTGAAGCGTCTGCCTGGCGAAACCGATCAAACACGTGTGGCAAAAACTCTTCCGGTATGCCTGCGCCCTCATCCTCAAAGCTAACGATGACTTCACTATCGGAAGCTTCGCAGGTAACCCTCACAGTTGAATTCGCGGGAGAGAATTTGATCGCGTTATGGAGGATGTTGCAAAAGGATTGGTGTAGTCGACTGCGATCGCCAATTACCATCTGTTCATCCGGCTCGGCCAAAACCTTCAGATGCAGTTGAACCTTTGACTCAGTGGCGAAGGTACGCATTGTCTCCACGCATTCCTCCAGCAGACTGCCGACTAAAACCGGCGCCTCGTCTATTCGCATCTTGCCGCTCAGAATCGCAGACATGTCCAGCAGGTCGTTGATTAATCGCTTGAGGCTGTAGGCATTCCTATTAACAATAGAAAGCACCCGATGAAACTCGGAATCTTTCAGGATGCCGGTCTCCATCATGTGTACCCAACCTATGATCGGTGTTAAGGGCGTGCGAAGCTCGTGCGAGAGGATCGTCAAGAATTCGTCTTTAGCCCGGTTAGCACCCTCGGCTTCGGCGCGGGCGGTTTGTTCTATTTGATAGAGCCGGGCATTTTCTACAGCCAACGCGATTCGGTCGGCAGCAAGTTCAAGCAGCTTTACATCCTGGTCAGTAAACGTTGTCAGCTTCAACTTGCCAACATGCAGCACGCCTGTAGCTCGACCTTCGACCAACAATGGAACACCAAGCAGAGACTTGATTCCTTTCTGAGCCAGAAGTGGATTGAGGACATGTGCTTTACGAATGTCCTCGATAATCACCGGCCGCTTTTCCGCTACGACACGACCGGCAAAGCCCTTGCCCACCGGAATCCGCACTCCTTGTTCCACTTCCTCTTCCAGGCCCTTGGCAGCCCACGCCACCAATTCATTCCCTTCAGCTTCGAGCAACAGAATAGCTACAGTATCAACATTCATGACCTCTCGGATTCGATCGAGAGATTCTGACAAGACGAGATCGACAGTAAGGTGACCGAGTGCGGCATTGGTTATTCTTTGAAGCGCTGATAGTTGAGTACTGAGACCTTCAGCTTCGAGTCGCGCGTCGCGCTCGCGCGCCAGGGCAGCAATTAATTCCTGTTCGTTATTCTTGCGTTCGATAAACTGACCGACCTGATTACCTATCGCGACCAACGTGTTGAGCATCTCTTCTTCGGCTTCTTTCGTCTCGTCAGAAAAAAGCTCAATCACGCCGAGCACTTCGTCTCCGAGGATGATTGGAAAACCAAACGCGGAATGTAGGTTTCCGCGAGCCGCAACCGGTGATCTTGGGAATGCTGCAAGGCCGAAGTCGACAACCCACAATGGTTTCCTTTCAGCCATCACCTGTCCCGGGAAGCCAAGAGAGGGATCATATTCTGGAAGGATGCTAGCTGACTCAAACTCAGTAGCGCCCTTAGACGATGGCTGTCGCCAATAGGTGACTAATCGCAACTTGTCGCGCTGTACTGTCCAAAGCGCTGAAAATTGCCAGCCAAGGTTATTGCAGATGGATTCCAGCAATCTGGATCCTGCTTCCTCCAGCGTAGTAGCTTCGGAAAGAATTTGTGCGAGGGAGTGTTGCAAAGCGAGACGGCTTTCATCTCGCTTACGTCTCGTAATGTCGCGAGCAATACCTGTGAAGAAACGCTGGCCCTGTGAGTGAAACTCACCGAAGGAGAGTTCCAGAGGTATTTCTCGGCCACTCTTGTGCAAGCCGGGTAGCTCAACCGCACTCCATGAAATGTGTTTGCTTCCGGTGTCCAGGTAACTTTGAAGGCCGGCTTTATGTAGATGACGAAGATACTCCGGCATCAACATGGTGAGATCAGATCCCAGCATCTCTTCGCTTGAATATCCGAAGATCTTCACCGCGGCCTCGTTAACAAACAGGATGGTGCTGTCTTCGTTAATAGTGATGATGGCGTCGGATGCTGTTTGAGCGATAATGCGGTAGTTTTCGGCCGTGTCCTCGAAACCTGCTCGCGATTGGTCGCCGGCTTGAGTCGGTGATTTCTTCTTTGCCATTGAAGCTATGCGAGACGCACAAGTCGTCGAACGGTTCGATGGATTGTTGGTGCCTGAGAATCTGATTGAGCAGGGAAAAACCTAAGCGTTCAGAGTTGGGAAGTCAATCACTTTGCAGTCAGCACATTAATCTGTTAGTTGGTCGAGATACATTTGGAAATTACCGGCGCGGGTTTACGCACCAACGGGTTTGCGTTACAACAACAGCGATGTATCCAGCAGGCAATTTGTTTATTCCTGCGAGCCACGGCCGGCTCGAAGCGATTCTGAAGGACGCTCACGAGCCAGTTAATGGCGTTGCGCTCGTGCTCCATCCGCATCCGCTTGGCGGCGGAACCATGCACAACAAGGTAGTGTTTCGAGCGGCGGCCGCACTAAACGACGCCGGAATAACTACGCTACGCATTAATTTTCGCGGCGTCGGACAAAGTAGCGGCGAGCACGACGATGGGCGAGGTGAACTCGAAGACGTCCGCGCTGGTTTGGATTATCTGGTGACAAACTTTCCTAATCAGCCCGTCACGCTTTGCGGTTTTTCGTTTGGCGCACGAGTTGGATTGGAAGTTGGCATTGCTGATGATCGCGTCGTCAACCTCATCAGCATCGGCACGCCAGTAGACAAGTACGACTTTAGTTTTCTCGAAGCCTGCCGCAAACCAATTCTCTTTGTTCATGGAGATATGGATGAATTTGGCTCGCTAGAGCGTTTGCAGGCGTTGGCAGACAAACTCAAGCCGCACACGAGTGTTGCGGTGAAGGTGGTCCGTAACTGCGGCCATTTCTTTGAAGGACATCTCCCCGAGTTAAAACAGGCAATCACCGAATGGGAAAGGCAGCAGCTAGCAACGCTGCAAGGTGCGTCATGAAACATCGGCTCATCTGGGTTGTAATTATTCTCGCTCTTTACCCTGCGAGTGTCTGGTGTCAAAAGATTACGAAGGAGTCATTCGATTCCGAGGGCAAGAAAAGGACCTATTACCTCTATGTTCCCGCGACACTGAAACCAGACGGATCGGTTCCGCTGTTGATTCTGCTTCACGGTTCAAATCGGGTTGGATTGTCACTGGCGGAGAAGTGGAAGGATCTGGCGAATAAGGAAGGGTTTCTAATGGTCGCGCCAGATTCCCTGAACTCCGCTGTTTGGGGGACACCTGTAGATGGACCCGTCTTTTTACGCGACCTCGTGGAGGAGTTGAAAGCGAAGCACCCGATCGATCCTCAGCGCGTTTACCTGTTTGGTCATTCGGGTGGGGCAGGGTTGCCCTGCTGATGGCGTTATATGAATCAGAATATTTCGCCGCCATTGCGGTGCATGCCGGCGCGCTCAACACAAACGGCGCAGAACTAATAAACATCGCCAAGAGGAAAACGCCGATTCAGATTCAAGTCGGAACCGAGGATCCGCTGTTTCCGCTACCTGTGGTCAGGAAGACTCGTGATGTGCTAAAGGCGGCAAACTTTCCGGTTGAGCTGAAGGAAATTCCGAACCACACTCACTGGTATTACGATCGGGCCCGGGAAATAAATTCGACAGCGTGGGACTTTCTCAAGGTGAATGCGTTGTCAGGCTCACCTGTTTTTGAAGCGCATAACTTCAGGAAGGAAACCGGAGATTCGAAGAAGATTGCTGCGTCGGTTAGCCAATACAACCGAGGACTGGAGCTCTTGCGCGCCAGCGATTGGTCGGGTGCCGTGTTTGCTTTTACCAGCGTGATCGAACTTGATCCTAAGGATGCCGATGCTTACAACAATCGAGGTGTAGCCTATTCCAGCCAAAGGAACTTTGAGCCCGCTATCGCCGATTTCACACGTAGTATTGAACTAAAGCCTACCGACGGTGCCTACGCCAATCGTGCTGGGGTTTACTTTGCGCAAAGGAAAATTGCTGAGGCTGTTGCCGATTTTTCAGAGGCCCTGAAGCTGAAGCCGTCCGCTGAGAATCATGCTGATCGCGGGTTGGGTTATGCGCAACTCGGTAAAGAAGATTTGGCGCTTGCCGATTATGATAAGGCGATTCAACTAAATCCGAAGTTTGGGCGCAGTTACGTGTTACGTGGATTGCTTGCTTTGAACAAAGGACAGGCGGAAGCTGCACAAAAGGATTTTGATCAGGGGTTCTCACTCAATCCTCAGTTACATGAGGAGTTTGATGGGGTGATCAAGGAGATTCGAGCTGCTCGCGGTATCAAGTGACCATGGCAGCCGCCTTTTGACCGCAGCCAAGACAGAAATCAACAATATGAATGAAACCAACGAAGCTCCATCACCACGCAATCCAGCTATTCGCATTACCCTTCTTCCGCGTGATACCAATTCAGCAGGCACAATCTTCGGCGGTGTCATACTCAGCTACATCGACATGGCGGGCGCAATCGAAGCGCACCGACATACGCGCATGAAACGATTTGTTACGGTCGCCATGCGCGAGGTGATTTTTCACAAACCGGTTTTCGTCGGCGACCTGGTGAGCTTCTATGCGGAGACGGTGAGGATCGGAACGACCTCAATTACGATCCGCGTAATTGTAGAAACAGAGCGAGTGGGCACCTCGACTGAGGAAGTCCGCGTTACTGAAGCTGAAGTTGTTTACGTCGCAGTTGATGAGAATAGAAATAAGATCAAGATCGGCCCTTAATAACCTACGGCGATCACGGCGTATTCCTCTTAATCAAGTCCAGGTAAACCAATTCAACGAGCCGGCTTCGCTGGCTCGTTGGATTTTGATATTCAACCCTATTTGCTTTTCGCGAAGCTGAATCTCCACTAGAATGCGACCACAGCTTCCACTAAAAGATAATCGAGGATCACAACAGTGAAAAAATACCGATCGGTTTTGATTGGTCTAATGATGATCTGTTGCTTTGGCGTTTCCGCAATAGCACAGATTCCAGGCACTCGGCCCGAGCCGCCTGAAGGCAAAGGTATCGTCGCCCTGCGTGCCGGACGACTGATTGATGGAACCGGTGCGCCTGCGATTCGCAACGCGATCGTCATCGTCACCAACAACCAGATCACTTCGGTGGGCGATGCCAACTCGGTCCGGATCCCCAGCGGCGCAAAAGTTATTGACCTGGGAGACGTTACCTTACTGCCGGGATTCATCGACGCGCATACCCACTTGATCGGTCGTGTGCTCGGCGATCCCGAAGGCGACATGGCTGCGGTCAAAGACTACGAAGCGTTTGGCGCGATCCTCGGCGTTAACCACGCACGCAGCACCTTGATGGCCGGGTTCACCACGGTGCGAAATGTAGGCGCCTCCGGTCCTTTCAACGACATTGCTTTACGCAAGGCCATCAATGAAGGATGGACTCCAGGGCCACGCATGATTACGGCGGGACACTCTCTCGGAATCACCGGCGGACATTGCGATAACAACGGCTTTCGCCCTGGTTTGTTGGAACGCTCAATTGCAGACGGGATTGCGAACGGGCCAGATCAGATTCGCGCTGCAGTTCGTTACCAGGTGAAGTACGGCGCCGATGTGATCAAGACCTGCGCCACTGGCGGCGTGCTGTCTGAAGGCGACGCAGTAGGGACCACTCAATACAGTTATGAAGAAATGAAGGCGCTGGTAGACGAAGCCGCCCAGCACGAACGCAAAGTGGCCGCTCATGCGCATGGGACCGAGGGAATAAAAATCGCGACGCGTGCAGGGGTGGCCTCGATAGAGCACGGCTCGTTTCTTGATGAAGAAGGCGCGCGGCTGATGGCTGAGCGAGGTACATACATGGTGCCGACCATGATGGCCGGCGAAGCAGTCGAACGCGCTGCAAAGAATGGCATCATCAGGGGGCTTCGTGCTGAGAAAGCTTTGGCAGCAGCCGCGGCGATGCGCCGAGCAATCAAAATCGCAGTTGCCAATAAGGTTCAAATCGCATTGGGAACGGACGCGGGTGTGATTCCGCATGGCACAAATGCGCGCGAGTTTGTGCTGATGGTCGAATGGGGCGGCATGAGCAATATGGATGCGATCAAGGCAGGCACCATTAACGCCGCCACGTTGTTGGGATGGGAAAAAAACCTGGGTTCATTAGCGCCGGGTAAATGGGCCGACATCATCGCCGTTTCAGGCGACCCGCTTCGAGATATTCATGCGACGGAAAAGGTCGTGTTTGTGATGAAGAACGGGGTTGTTTACAAGGGAAAGGACTGAAACTTCCGGATCATTTATCAATTAGCGTAGTAACCTGGTCGCGCCCGAGTTGAAACGTCCGGGAGGGTAGGCACTTGAATCTTAACGGTGCGCCAGGTGCCATCGCGTTTATCGTTTGAGGGTTTGTATCCCAAACTGTAAATCTTGCCGAGATCAGCAATCACCTGACCGTACACGCCATCAAGATCTTCGATCTTCTTCGCTTTGTAATAGAGTCCGCCGCTCTCGTCTGCCAATCGCGTGAGCGTCTTACGAGCGTTTTCGTATATACGGCTGTTGTAAGAGCCCCTAAACTCGTCGCCCTCAGTGTCGAGGTAGACGGGAATGATCAAGCTGTCATCGCGACGAACCGCTTCCACCAGATCCGCGAAACTGATTCTTGAACCTCTCTGCCAGTCAGCCATTGCATTGTCGACGCCATCCGTCATGAAGACTACGGCGCGGCGGCGCGTCAGAGTCCTTGGTTCCAGCACCCGATCAAGCGTGAATTTCAACGCGTCCCAAACACTCGATCCGCCTACCTCGTCGCCGATTCCGTTGACGCTCTCGATTAGTTTGGCGCGGTCGTCAGTTAACGGCGATAGCACTTCTGGAGTGGAGGAAAAGGTCACAATTGCGACTCTGTCAGACGGCCTTGTAGCTTCAATAAAGCGACGGGTGGATGTGCGAATCAACTTGCGTTTGGAACTCGTCGAACCTGACAAATCAATGAGGAGTACCAAATCAAACGGAGCGTCCATGGTCGCAAAATACGTTATGGTCTCATTGTGTCCATCTTCACTCACGGAGAAGTCGTTCTGCGACAGGGTTTGCACCTGAGTTCTCAGTTTGTTGCTATGAACGCTCACGTTCAGGCTGACGAGATTAGTCTCTACGCGCACTACCTCATCTTCGTTAACCGTTTCACCATCGAGCATCCCCGATGAAATCTGGGCAATTGACGACTTAACTCTGTCAGAAAACTGGTTTGTCAGTGCGCCAGTCGACTTTACGAGAGGTAACCGGTACTTCAATTCCAGGAACCGGAGGAAATCAGCTAGCGGCGGTAATCCATACTGCTTACGCCGCTCGTCGACTTTGGTTTCGGCTTCGATGGGAAACAGAACCAGAAATCCATCGATGATCGTGGCCTGTGTACCAAACAACTGTTTCAAGCCGGCATTGAGCCGCAGGCTGTCGACATAGCTGGCGAAATCCGGTCGAGAGATATCACCGGCCATTGCCGAGGCAACTATCACCGGCTTGAGGTCGGCCCTTAATTGCGCCAGAACGCTGTTTCGAACCACAAAGAAAGCTGCTCCTACGCCCTCTTTGCCGGCGAGGGCGGTGGTGGGCCATCCATATTGCTTCAAAATTTTGCAGAGCCGTAAGGTGTTTTTTTCGCGCGCGATACGCATCTGTTTCATCAGCGTTTCTTGCTTTCGATCTTCACTGATGGCCTGGTTCAATTGTTCCTGGATTTTCTCTTGAAGTTCCAGCAGCTCGCGATTTAGCTTCTTATCAAAGGCAACCGGAGCGCGCGAATTCACCTGCTCGACCATCTTCTTGATTTCGTCTTGATTGAGACACGGTTCTTGAGCTGACGTCGATGAGAATAAGACGAGAAGAGAAACAAGAATCACAGGTGGGTAAACGAGGGTTTTATGGCGCACGTTGATTACTACCTGTACTCAGTCGCTAATTCAACAGCGCCTGCATTCGATGAAGCCCGGAGGCGGCTTCCGTGAAACCGGGTTGTTGTTCAAGGGCCTTGCCGTAGTGTCGTGCAGCCTCTATGTACTTACGACGAGTTTCGTAAACTCGACCGAGGTTGAAATGCGGAAACGCATAAGACTCATATCTCGGGGCGAACAAGGCTCGCTTAAACCAGCGAACACTACTGTAGGAATCTCCCTTCGCTAATAAATAACTGCCGATATCGTTGTAGGGGTTTCCCAACGTCTCATCGACCCGGATAGCTTCCAAGCACTCTTCGATTGCTTCATCGTAGCGGTTCTGAAAACTATAGACCCAACCGAGAAATGTATGCGCCTCGGCTGTGGGGTAGGTGTCGATGGAGCGCTGGTAAAGCTCGATCGCTTTCTCAAAGTCTTCCGCTAGCTGAGCCTGATAGGCTTCCTGGAAAAGCTGCTTAGCTTCATACTTCGCCGCCGGCGATGAGTCATCCTGATAAGGCTCTCGTTTCATTTATCGCACTCGGCCTTAGAAATGTTTGCCTGATCCAGCCTCTTGATTCTTCCATCAACTCGTGGGGCGATAACCCGGCGAGCCAAGATTGCCGCCCGCAAAATGTCGGAATCAAACTTCGCCTGCTCCGCGTTGATTAACACCCGGGCTTCTTTAAGCATTGCATAACCATCGCCGCCATTGATGCCCACGTAGTCGGTGGTCGCCAGAGTGTACTCCCTTCTTTCTTCCAGCGGCTTACCGTTCACAGTTACTTCTATGATGCGCGAACCCGGCGGGCGGCTCGCGTCAAAGGAGAATCGTATCCCCGAAACCTGTGGAAATCGGCCCGGTTCTGAGTCTTCAGCACTGCGGGCGACGCCGTGCTCGAGAACGCGCCTTAACAACTCTCCGGTCACCTCTAATTTTACTACTTTGTTCTTGAATGGAAGAATCGCCAACACGTCTCGTTTTGTGATGGGACCTGGGCGCAAAACGTCGTCAGCGCGAATTAGCCCACCGTTAGTGAACCCGATCTCAGCAGTGGTGGCGGAGCGGAAAGCATCTGCAACGAAATTACTCACGTTTGTTTCCTGCCTCCGGTTGACCGCGCTTCTGGCGTCGAGTTCCACACTTGTGCGGCCAATAACCTGAGCTAACTCTCTGAGCAACGCGCCATACTTGCGATTGATTGCAGCAAAGCGCGGGTCTTCTTTGATCTTCGCGGTTACGGGAATTACTTTCCAATCGATACTTTCGACAGATCCCTTATCCTTCGAAATATGGAGGTCTATTTGCCCGAGCTCTCGACCGTCTGCTGTCATCTTCAAAATCGGTGCACCTCCTGACGACGACTCGAGCAGGGAATGTTCGTGGCCCCCGATAATCAAGTCAATGTCGGCGCAACGGGCTACCTCTTTGTCTTCAGCCATCGAGAGATGCGTTAACGCCACAATGCTCTTCACACCCTGTTGATGTAATTCTGAAACCATCTTACGAGCCGTTTCGCAGGGATTGAGAAAATCGACGTCAGGTCCGGGACGCGATGTCGTCCGTGTCTCAGGCAAGACGAGGCCAAAAATTCCCACCTTGATTCCTTCAAACTCGCGAATGATGTAGGGAAGAGAATCACCAAACGGCTTACCTGTCTTCTTGTCGATTACGTTTGCTGCGATCCATTTGAATTGAGACTCTTTCATACGATCGCGCAACACGTCCGGTCCAAAATCAAATTCGTGGTTGCCGAAGGTTGCATAATCGAGACCTGCCGCATTCCAGGCGTCGATCATTTGTGCTCCCTTGTAAGTTATGGATTCCACGGATGGCGAGATTGTGTCGCCAGCGAGGAGAAAGAGAGTATTTGGAGATGTTTTTTGAATCTCATTCTTGAGCGTCAGAAGTCGACCTAAGCCGCCGCTCGCGCCCTGATCTACTGGAGCGAACTGGTAGACGTCGTTCACCTGAAGCAAAGTTACTTTGACAGTGCAATCGTGCTTTTCCTGTGCAGCGAGCGAAACCAATGCGGCCAGGATGACGAACAGCACGGCAAGTTTGCGGGGCATCAATCGGTTCAATATAGTCATCCAATGCTCTCCCTCAGTCGATCGATAGTTGGTTGATATTAGCTCAGTTGTAGTTGACTCGGAGGAGTCGATTATACTCACGCATTAAGACTGAACGAAGGTTCTCTCGCTAACGCTCAAAAGGTTTTCGGTTGCATGGCATTTACTGAAACATTTTTCATGACTGGCTTCCCCGGCTTTATTGCCGGCAAGCTGCTACGACGGCTGGCTGAAGAAGGTGGGAAGTTTTTGCTCCTGATCCACCCCGCATTTCTTGAGCGTGCCAACGCGGAGCTGGAAACGATCGTTCAGGAAACGGGCGTGGCAAGATCTGCTTTCCTGGTAATGCCAGGCGACATCACCGCGCCAAATTTTGGTCTTTCAGCCCCGCACCTTGCCATTGCGCAAGCCGACGCGACTGTCTTGTTTCACCTGGCCGCAGTTTATGACTTAGCAGTTGAGCAGGATCTGGGAATGAAGGTGAATGTTGGTGGTACCCGAAACGTTAACGAATTCGCCAGGTCGATGCGCAGTTTGAAGCACTACCATTACATCTCAACCTGCTATGTCGCCGGCAAACGCACTGGCGTGATTCTCGAAACTGAATTACGGCATGAAGCAGGGTTCCGCAACCATTATGAAGAAACGAAGTATCTGGCGGAGATGGAAGTCGAGAGTCTCAAGTCAGAACTACCGATTACTATTCATCGTCCAGCGGTGGTTTGTGGCGACTCGCGGACCGGCGAAACAGCAAAGTATGACGGTATATATTATTTGATTCGCTACTTGCTGAAATGGCCTACTGTCCTCTCTGCTTTCAACATCGGCAACTCAGTGGTAACCCTCAACCTGGTGCCGGTTGATTTTGTGGTCGAAGCGATGGCCGCGCTGATGGGTGACCCATCATCGATAGGTACAACAGTCCAGCTTGCCGACCCCAACCCGCTTACGACGCGCGAGCTTTTTGAAACGATCGCGCACTCACTTGATGGTAAAGGATCTAAGGTGACGCTGCCGGCTTCGCTGGTAGAGACTTCGCTGATGCTGCCGCTCTCACCTAAGATCACCGACCTGCCTCACTCCGCGGTTCCTTACTTCTTCTTGAAGCAAACCTACGACACCACAATAGCCCGGCGTCTGCTTGAGCCTCATGGTATTTCATGCCCGCCTTTCGAGAGTTATGTCGAGACGATTACGCGTTACGCCGCTACACACCCAGTTCCGTAAATAGCCCGAGCCACGTCTCACCCTCCGCTTGACATGATTGTCAATTTAGAATTAGTCTAAATCCATAAAGATGGCAAAGCCGGTAAAACAGTTCAGGTCAGAAGAGAAGCTAACGCCCCAGCGGGAGGCGATTTTGCAGGTAATTCGCGATCGAGAAGATCATCCAACGGCAAACGAGATCTTCCAGGCCGCGTTGCAACGTTTGCCTACCATTAGTTACGCGACGGTTTATAACTCTCTACGATTTTTGAAGGACGCCGGCTTGGTGCATGAGATTAAGTTTGGCGACAGCGCCAGTCGGTACGACCGCGAGACTGGGCGTCACGATCACGCCATCTGCAATGATTGCGGAAAACTGGTTGATTTCGACTTGCCGGAAGCTGCTGACCTATTGAAAGCAGCCGCACGCAAGTCCAGGTTCAAGCCAGAGTCAGTTCATGTGACGCTCAGAGGATTGTGTCCTGAGTGTCGCAAGTAATAACCATTGGTTTTCGACAAGTCAGCATTTTGAAAGTGGAGGATTCATGACAGCAACAGCAACAGCAATGGAAAGAGCAATGGTGGGCCAGACAGCGCCTGATTTTGATATGGCCTCAACGAAAAATATCGAGAAGCTTAACGAGAACGTGAAGCTTGCAGATTACCAGGGCAAGTGGGTAGTGCTCCTGTTTTACCCGTTGGACTTTACTTTCGTATGTCCGACGGAACTGACAGCCTTCAGTGATCGCTACGAAGACTTCCAGGGCATCGGAGCCGACATCATCGGCATTTCGACCGACTCAGTATTTTCACATCGTGCCTGGCTCCAAACGCCGCGCGATAAAGGCGGAGTCGAAGGATTGAAATATCCCCTGGCAGCTGATGCCACCAAGAACGTGGCGCGGGACTATGGTGTTTTGATCGAGGATCGCGGCATCGCCTTGCGTGGTCTCTTCATCATCGACCCCGAAGGAATTCTTCGTTACAAAGTGGTCCATGATCTTAACGTGGGCCGTTCGGCCGAAGAAACATTGCGCGTGATTCAGGCACTGCAAACTGGTGGCCTGTGCCAGGCGGAATGGAAGCCCGGTCAGAAAACTCTAAACGCGTAAAGAAAGTGATCGTGATGAGTGCCGAGTGAAAGAGTCGGAATCGACTTTCACTCGGCACTCTCCGAGTTGAAGGGGAAGACTATGGGATTGAGAATTGGAACAGAGATGCCAGGGCTCGACGGAGCTGTTGAGTGGTTTAATGCATCGCAATCTCATGCGGAGGCGGCCTCAAAGGGACGGCCAACGTTGGTTCACTTCTGGTCAATGAGTTGCGGGATGTGCAAAGACAATATGCCGCGCGTCGGCCAGTGGCGAGATGAGCTAAAAGACCGCGGGCTAAACGTGATTGGGATTCACATGCCTCGCTATGAGTCCGATACTGACGTGGAGTCAGTTCGTGATGCTATCGCGGCAAATAATATTACCGAGCCTTGCGCGGTTGATAACGAGCACAAGCTCAAGGACGCATTTCAGAACGATCAGGGATATGTACCGGCTTACTATCTCTTCGATGCTGAGGGGAAACTCCGAGGTTTTGCCGCAGGAGAGCGAGGGTTGGACTTGTTGAAGTCGACTCTTGACCGCGTTCTGAACCAAGTTACGACCGCTTGAATGATCTTAGATCGGGCGTCCCGTGTGGCGCTATTGCGGGGCGAATGCCTGGGCGATGAGTACCAGCAGATAAAGACTTACGGCAGCCGCACCCACCGCAATCAGAATTAACAAGAGAATAATTAAGCCCACGAACAGCCAGTCGCTGATAGTCCCTTTCCTGGCTTCATCAGCTGAGACAGTTGCTCGTTTGCTCAACAGTTCTACGTTTTTCTGATTTGATTTCCACCAGGCATCAAAGACGTCTCCCACAAACGGAAGCGAGCCCACGAGATAATCGATGCCTAGATTCATGCCCATGCGCAACAGCGTGACCTTAGGCACACCGTAGCGTACCGCTGAAGCCAGAACGTAAAACGAAACAAGAGAGGTGGCGGCATCACCAAAACCGGGAATGAGACCCACCAGCGCATCGAGTCCGAAGCGCCACCCGATTACCGGTAGTCGGATAAAGTCATCCATTAACCAGCTCAGTCGTTCCAGACTTTCATCGATCTTGACGTCTCGCCTGCTCTCTACCAGTTGTTCTTTTTTGTAAGCTTGCATGTATCTGACAGAAGTTCTCCGGCCTACCTGATTCGCGTCATTTGTTGCCAGAAGAACTTTCCTACGCGGCCTAACGCTCCCAGAGCATTCCCATCGCCACGTTCTTGGTTGGGCTTGGATGGTAACCCAAGAGACGTCGCCAACTCCGCATCGGGCTTGGCAATGTCCTGGTCGCCGTGACGGCTGTCGAGCCAACGATTAAAGGCGCGAGTAACCGCGCGTCGCTGTTCTATTGAGGCGACGGCAATTAATTCACCTCGCAAGTCGTCTACGGTGGCGATCTTCAACAAGTTTTCCTGGTAATAGTTTCGCAGGGCAGCCATCAGTTTTTCGGCCCCCATGAGCCGTTCTAAGTGCACCAGCATGAGTGCGCCTTTGGTCGTAACCACGGCGGCATATTGAAAACTGTTCTTGTAGTCGCGAGAGGGGCGGTTGGCATTCATATCCTCGCCGCCAAAGGTGCGATAGAGTCGATAGACGCCCTGCAATTGGTCCTGTTGAATAGCCGCCGCTTTCTGTTCTCCGTGCCGTTCACGAAAATAAAGCAGTGCCGACCAACTCGACATCGCCTCATCCAGTACCGCCTCGCGCGCCGGGTCGTTGCCCACGGCCGCGCCCCACCATTGATGCGCTATCAAGTGGGCCACACTCCATTCGAGACTTTCCTCAACCGAGGGTCTTTGCTCACGAATGATTTCAGGAAGATTTCGCATCGCCGGAGAATCGAAATCAACGTAATAGGCGCTCGCAATCACATCTAGCCCTGAAAATTCCGTGCTGCCAAGGCCGGCAACCAGTGGCGCTTCGGTGATGTTGATTGTCTTAAACGGCAGGTTGCCAAACCTGGCTTGAAAGAGCTTGAGAGCTTCTTCAGCCATCACCAAAACGCGTTTGCCGACTCGTTCATGTTCCGGCAGGAAGATGGAGCGCAAGGTGATCTCGCCCACCTGAGTTTGTTCTGAGCGCAAGGTTCGGCCCGCAACGATGGCGAAGTCTCTCAATGCAGTTGCGGCAAAGACGTTCAATTGCTCCGGCTCCTGAGTTGCGCCGGCCGACGTGAATACGGAAACTCCAGGTGCCACTTCAATCTTGACCTCGTAATCGGCGATCTGATTAAAGACGACATCTCCAACGCTGGGCTCGAGTTTGCGCGCCCATTCACCCCCGTTGTTGACGGCGAGAACCGGATACGCTGTGCCGAGCATCATGACGCCACGACATCGAAAATTCAGATCTCTGGGTCGCCGAATTTCACGTTCACCGCGTAGCGCCGCACTTACTTGCTTTACCACATGAGTGGTCAGTCCCGTCTCTTCAGCATCGACCTCAGGAACATTTCCTTTGAAACCAATGACAACTTCGATTGATGCACCGGAGACGATGGGTTCGAGCGGGGTAACTCTTAATATCGTTCCTCGATCGTCGAGTGAATATGAGAGCGGAGCACCGGTATCAAGAGCACGAACCTCGGTGATCTGAATCCGCGGTTCTTCCGCTTCGGCAGTTAACGCGCTGGGATTCGTTACAGCCTCGGGTTGCTCTGGTCGCAGGTTCGAATAAAGGTGAAAGTAGAGCGCAGTCGCCGGACGCTCGCTATCGTTAGTCCAACGCACTTGCTCAACGCCGCTGTACGAGAGCGCATCAAAGTCGATCTTGAGCTGGATCTTGTATCGCGACTTCGATTCCGGTTTCTGAATTTTCGAAGGAGCAGGCTGGGGTAGGGGACTTTTTGAGGGACGACGTTGCGCGAAAGCCAGCTCAGTAACACTCACCACCACCAGACAGACCAGCGTTGACGTTACAAGGATTCGCCTTGTACTCAACTGCTTTTCTCGCCTGGGTTGGTTAAAGATATTCATGCTGCGATTATCGTCTGCGTCTCAATCGTGGCTGAACCGCCTCCTTGATTTCGACTCCCTGAATCACATCGCCGCGAACAATCGAATCGACTACGTTCATTCCGTCGACGACCGTGCCAAAGACAGTGTAACCCCCATCCAGGTGCGGTTGCGGCGAATGCGTCACAAACCATTGTGAGCCTCCAGTGTCTTTTCCGGAAAGCGCCATCCCGACTGCTCCACGAGCGTATTGAGCCTGGTTGATCTCGCAACGAATCTGATAGCCAGGACCACCATTTCCGTCACCACGCGGATCGCCATCCTGGATTACAAAATTAGGGACCACGCGATGAACGGTAATGCCTCGAAAATAGCCCCGGTTCGCCAGTCGAATGAAGTTATCGACAGTAAGCGGCGCCACTTCTGGTAAGAAGCGAATCGTGAACATCCCTTTTGAAGTGGAAATGATCGCGTTGACCGGTTTGGCGGATCGGGCAAGGGCGCGCTCGTAATCTGCCGTGGTGTTAAGCGTTTTTGCGGTCCCGATGCTTGAGGAGAAATCTCCGGCACCAGTTGCTTTCAGCGCTGCGACTGCCTTTCTACGGACCAGGTGGTCGGTAGAGGTCAACCCGAACTTAATTGCCAGGTTGGCGTTTCGATTTTTTTGTTTTGCCAGTGCGTCGATGATCGCGAGTGCGGCGTCGTTGTACTCTCTATCTTCCAAAGCAACTTTCAAAGCATCGCTAAGGGCGTCAATGTTCGTCGAGTTCAGGGGTAGCTCTCCAAGTAGTTCAGCGGCGGTGCCCCGGATGATGGCGTCGGATTCTTTCAAATGCTTGAGCAACGTATCTTCCAGGGGCCCTGGTTTGAAGGCAGCATAAGCACGTAACACGTCGGGGATTGCATACTCGGAATGAACCGCCACGAGTGTATTGATGGTGAGACCGGAGTTACGGTAATCAAGCATGGCAGCCAGGATATCTTCAGCTTGCGCCCGCAATGCTTTGTTTTCTCGAGTTGTGTCGGGAAGCAATGCGATTTCACCCAGCCCCTGGGCCAAGCTCGAAGCACGACGCCAATCCAACAATATCGCTTCCTGAGCATTGCGGCGGGCCATAGGACCAGTGCCGATTTCGCTGAGATACGCACTGGGATGAATTCTCGCCTGCGCAATTTCAAGTTCGGGCGCCCCAGGTCCTACAGTCTGGCGTAATTCTCTCAACCATCTCAGAGTTCTCTCGTCGTTAGATTGTTGGCGGACACGGCCCAGTGCAGTAGTGATTTCAAGTAGTTCATTGACCTGCAGTGGTGGCCCAGGAACCGCGTCACGGGTTTGCTTGGCCTGGGCTACAAGACTTGCACCTCGTTCAATGAGTGAATTGGTAGAGCGTGCGTCTTTCAAACTTGCGAGAGCGCGTATCGCACTGACGCGAACACGAGCGTCATGATCGCCTAAGGCGCTTTTGAGTAGCTGATCAAACGCCTGCTTGTCTTCCGTTGCCCCGAGCACACGAGCCGCGTTAGCTCTTGCCACAGGGTCCTGATCGCTCTGAATCATCCTTCGGAGTTGGTCATTTCCATCACTCAGCCGCAGTCGCGCAAGGGTATTGCCCGCGTCTGCACGCACTCGCGGATCCGAGTAATTCAAAAACTCGGCGACAATCGGGCCAGCGTTTGCCGACTTGGCGCGAAGCACGGCTGTCAGGCCGATTAAGATCATGAAACGATCCGGCGCGGAACGACGACGAGCTTCAAATTTCAGCGCGTCCAGAATCACTGCACCCAACTCCCGCGCGCGCGTCTCCTGTTCCCTGGGTAGGGCCGCTGCAATCTTGCCCAGCGCTTCAATCGCGCGTGCCCTAATTATCGCAGGATTTGAGCGGTTCTGTACGGCAACCAAAGCCTGGCTGGCCAGTGCGGATTCGATCTCGCCGAGCGCGAAGGCGGCATTCGCTCGCACCTCGTCGTTGGTGTCCTGTTGAAGCAATCGGATCAGATCGTCAACCGAATCTTCATTGCCAATACGCCCTGCGGCCAAAGCTGCCCGGCTTCGAACCGCCGGATCTTGGTGTGTAAACAATCGCTGCAGGCTGCTGTCCCAGCGGCGCTCATCCTCCGCCCTGACAATCTGTATGAGGAGATTTTTGTTAAGCGCAGTTGGGCCAGACCTCCTGGCTGGAGCTGGCAAACGACTCTGCGACAACGCAGTACTTGTACTAACCAGGGCGAACGTAGCGACTAGAAGGAGTAGCGGTAGGAAGGTCAAAGCAGTTTTAAATCGAGATATCAACATTTTCGAAAGTGCAGACGAAAAGTTCCGACCCGTAGTCATTTTCTTGGGGAGTTGCGATATATGTATTAGGGAGGCGTGTATGTAATGTCAAGGTGGGTGGTTTCCAAGTACGGCGGTCTATTAACGATTTTGGCAAGCAAAACGCCCACCGCTACCGCTTGGTATTGACCTCATGAAAAAAGGCGCTCAGCCCGTTGGGGGCGAAGCGCCTTGTACCGAGGTGGTTACATGCTTTAGCTGGCTACACTTGAAAGGCTTGAAATTTCTGGTGCGTCGGCTTCTACTGCATTTGAGGCGGCCGCTTCTTCGCTTTCAACGACGCGTCCGTTACTTTTCGACTTGCCGGTGGCCGCGGTCATCATCTTGATCATCTTGCAGGTGCCTTCGAACAATGCACCTGGCTCGATCACGAGGGAAGCCGTTTGGATGTTTCCATTCAGCTTGGCCGCGCGGCCGAGCTCAAGACGCTGGCTCGCGATGATGTCTCCGTTGACAGTGCCGTGAATGGTGGCGACGGCCACTTCGATGTTAGCGTCCACTTTGCCATTCGCGCCGACAATTAACGTTCCCGAGTTGGAGGTGATGCGACCTGATAAGTGTCCATCGACTCTCATCAAGGCTTTGAAATTGGCCTCACCGGTTACAACAGTTCCACTACCAACAAAGCCACTCAAGTTTCCTTCTTTGATCTCGCGGGCGAGATTCTCACTTTCCGTCGTTGCTCTCATTGCCGGCGCGGGATGCTCTATTTGTGATCTGACGTCTGATCTGACGTCCGGCGCGGGTTGAGGAGTGTAAGTGCGGGGAGCGCTGAAGGGGGGCGCATCCGATCGTTCGGTTCTGATCTCAGGCTCCGCCGAGTCTTTAGGGTTCTTTCCAATCCGTAGCATGTGTAAACCTCCGTAATTTAGGGGAGCCGCGATATTCAGTCACCATCCGATGGGGATGGTAGAAGTAACAAAACGACGCGGCATGTGTTAGTGGAATTTCCAGCCTGACGATTAGTGTTGACCAAGAATCAAAAGCTGGATAAACATAATAGACAAACAGAGCTTTTAGTGTCTAGCCTTGCAATGCAAATGTAATGGTAATGGGTAGGGCTAACGGTCCGAGTGGGTGGCGCTAGTGAAAGAGTCTGCCTCTCCAAACTTTCGCGAGGCTGCCCTTCAACACCGCCCACACTGGAGGGTGCTCTCGTTCCCGTGAATCTTCAAAATAGCAATCGCCTTCAATGATCGCGCCACCTCTGATGGTCAGCCGAGGCGTATTAATATCGCCGATTACAACCGCGTGATTTTCAACCACCACTCTTTCGGTGGCGGTAATGTTTCCCCTCAGAACCCCATCGATAAACGCGCTATTGACGACAATATCCGCCTCCAGATTGCCGTTTTCGGCCAGGACAAGGACCCCCACGTCGTCAACGGTTTCACACAGCCGGTCGAAACTGCGGCCCTCGTCAAACGTTAGATTCTGGCCGCTAAACTGGAGTCCGGAGACAGGTTTTTCCGGTTCAGGGTTGCGAAAGCTTTCCACGGCGTTCCACCACTCGTCGAAGACGGCTTCCGGAGCAAATAGAATCTGGGTGTTTTGGTCCTCAGAGACTTCTGTCGGAAGAACGTCTCTTGCCATGGCCGTGGCTTGCATCATTTCGTGACTATATGAAGACGGTCGTTATAAAAAAGGTCGTTTACAAACCCTGTTATCAATCTTCGATCATTGTGCATACACCATCA
>DATEPB010000073.1:0-37915 GCA_035273425.1 Pyrinomonadaceae bacterium
CCAATCATGCCTGGCGCAGTTTCAGCTTCGGCAAAGGACCGCCTTGGGCTCGCTGAGCCCAAGGCTACTACTTGCCAAACTTAAACTCAGAGGGCTTTTCTAAATAGTTTAGCTAGAGGGCTTTTCTAAATAGTTCTGACAATGGGAGCCAGGTTTTCTTACTTAGAATTCAAAGGTATTTATTCAAGTCTCGCTTCCTCACGGGTTGGGAAGGTGGACTTGTCCCCGCTCTTCGGCTGAAACTCAGGATCACTAGATTAATTCATCAACTTTGACCGGCTTCGCCGAACCTGAATTGAAAAATTAATCCGGTGCTTGGAGATGGCTCAGTAGAGCGGGGACAAGTCCGCCTTCCCGACTGTGAGGAACGGGTCACATTAGATGTCTGAGAGTAAAGAGGTAGTCAGAGTTTTTCTTCGGGATCGATGCGGATCTTCATGCGTTGCAGTACCTGGACATCCTCATCGGTGAGGTCGAGGGTTCCATCTCCGCCATCCGCCGCTTCTTCACCGGCATGTGGTCGCAAGCCAATCTCCAGGCGCAGCGTCAACTCCATTTCGTAACCAGCATCACGTAGTCGTTCGATAGCTTCAGCGACTTTAGTTGAGTTTTCGACAGACTCATTAATCGCTGTGCCGATCTCGCGAACGATCTCTTTTGCGTCGTCGTCTATTTCCAATCCTAAAACACCCTGGTTACTCAAGAGTTGATGAACGATTCTGGGAACATGCTACGCGACCAAGATCGGAGGGTCAACCACCAAGTTCTCGTATGTGTCTACGCCGAGTTTGTTTACAAGAAAGCTCATTTTCCATATCTCATTTGGCATTTCTCATTTTCCATTGGACACGCAGGACCACTTGATAATGCGAGAGTCACCGCCTCGTTCAGAAGCGATAAATGGAAAATCTCCGCCCGTGGTTGTACTCGGCACGTCAGTCCATTACTCTTATCACTGAATCAGCCCCCAATTTACGTCAAACATCTTCGAAAGGGAGGAATTCTCTATGCCTGAAGTGGGAGAGACTGCCCCGGATTTTGAGCTGCCAAGTAATTTGGAAAAAGGCAAGAAGGTTAAGCTCTCGGATTTCCGCGGCAAGAACAACGTGGTGATGGCATTTTATCCGCTGGCCTGGACGCCTGTGTGAACCGCTCAAATGCCTGCGTACGAGGCCGACCTCGAACGCTTCAAAGGCTATGATGCCCAGGTCCTGGGTATATCTGTCGATAGCGTCCCCTGCAACACTGCCTGGGCCAAAAGCCTTGGTGGCCTGTCTTACGATCTCTTGAGCGACTTTCATCCCAAAGGTGAAGTAGCAAAAAAATACGGTGCTTATCGCGAAAGTGATGGCATCAGCGAGCGTGCACTGTTCATCGTCGACAAGGAAGGCAAACTAGCATTCGTCGACATCCACAACATTGCAGATCAACCGGACAACGAGGAATTGTTTGACGTTTTGAGAAAACTGTAAAACGGTGACGGGTGTCAGGTCGCCGTGTGACCCGACACCCGATACCTGACACCAACAAGCTATGGCCATCTCTAGAAAATGCGTTCCGTTCACGCCGTTTGATGGCGAACTAAGCAAGAGCACGGTTGGCTTGGTAACTGCTGCCGGAGTGCACTTGCAGGAACAGGAACCATTCAACATTGCGGATGAGCTTGGAGACCTCGGATATCGAATAATCCCGGAAGACGTCGAATCATCTCAGTTGATGGTCACGCACCATCACTACAACCATCGTGATGCCGATGAAGACATCAATGTGGTTTTTCCGATTGACGTGCTGCGAGATCTTCAAGCGGAAGGGTTTATTCGCGGAGTGGCAAAAAACCACGTGGGCTTCATGGGTTTTACTATGCAGCTAAAGGCGATGTACGAAGGCACCGCGAGGGAGATTGCGAATGTAATTGACAAGGTCTCGCGCGCGGATGTCGTTGTCCTGACCGGTGGTTGACCAAGCGTTTGCCACCGCACGGTCGTCGCGGTCCAAAGAGAGATTGAAATGAAGGGGATTCCGACGGTGTTGATAACGGTGAGTCCTGAAGTGTCTGCGCAGATGCGACCGCCACGCTCCATTTATCCAAACGGTTTCAAAATCGGAAACAGCCTGGGTAAGCCAGGCATGCGAGACCTACAGAAGAAGATATTGAAAGATGCGTTGACGCTACTGACTCAGGATGTTCGGCCGGGACGATTTGTAACTAATGAGTATCCCGAGTACGGTGAGTTTCACGAACCGCCACGTGTGAAGGCGTTAGGATAATAATAAGGTGTTCAGAGTCCAGCCTTAGCAGCTGCTTCCGCCGGCCGCAAGCTAAAAAAGAGCTTGTACTCCGTACGCCCTGATAATTTTCGAGTGAAAGTAAACTGAGAGAATGGCCAAAACGATAGGAATACTAACCGGTGGTGGTGACGCCCCCGGTCTTAATGCAGTTATTCGCGCAGTTGTTACTACAGCGACTGGCCAATACGGAATGAAAGTGATCGGCATCGAAGACGGCTTCGAAGGCCTTTTGAACGGAACGCAAACGCGACCACTGACCACTGCCGATGTGCGAGGCTTGCTGCCCCGCGGCGGGACCATCCTCGGCACGCGCAATCGCGGTAAGTTTGTCGAGTTAACTGAAGAGGGCGTGACCACAAAACCCGCCGAGGTTTATCGCGAAGCCGTTGACAATTTGAGCCGCCTTGGAATCGACGCACTGATCGTGTTGGGTGGTGAAGGCACTCTTGGTATAGCAATGGAATTCGATCGCCTGGGTGTTCCGGTTGTCGGAGTTCCCAAGACCATCGATAACGATCTCGCGTGCACCGAATTAACGTTCGGCTTCATCACCGCCCTGGATATTGCTACCGATGCGCTTGATCGGCTCCACACCACCGCTGAGTCGCACGAACGCGTGATGATTCTCGAAGTGATGGGACGCCACACTGGCTGGATTGCCCTGCATTCGGGCATTGCCGGCGGCGCAGATGTCATCCTGATTCCTGAGATTCCTTTCACGATGCAGTCGGTAGCAGATCGAATTCGAGCTCGAGACGCAGCCGGATCAAACTTCAGCATCATCGTAGCGGCTGAGGGCGCGCGTGAGTCTGGCCACGAGTTGATTTATCAGGACAAAGGCGATCGCCAGCATGCTCCTCGGCTGGGTGGAATCGGGTCGTATTGCCAGCGATGTCTCGAAGAGCTTACCGGCAAAGAGACTCGTTGCGTGGTGCTGGGCCATTTGCAGCGCGGCGGTCGGCCAAACGCTTTCGATCGCATGTTGGCGACTAATTATGGATCATGTGCCGTGCGAGCTGTGGTCGAAGGAAAACGTGGGGTAATGGTAGCCTTGCAAGCGGGCGATGTGATTACGGTTCCGATTTGCCAGGCGGTAGCAAATATTAAGACGGTCCCGTCCGACGGTCAGCTTGTCCGAACGGCTCGAGATACCGGGATTTCGTTTGGCGCCCCAGATGAGTCAAGCTATCACCGGGGTGCATGAGATTATGGCGTGAGCTTGATGAAGAAGCCGCGTCGCAAGCTGTAACAAATCAGGTCCTCGCGTCAATGATGGAAAGCGGGTGAATCGTTGTCGACAGATATCAAAGCAAAACTGCAATCGGAATTGGATGAGCTCGAAAGTGAATTGAGAGTTCACCTACCTAAAGAGATTAAGCGAGCACTCGAGTTTGGCGACCTTCGCGAAAACTCCGAATATCGCGCTGCCCTTGATCGCCAGAACGTAGTCAAAGCACGCATCGTGGAATTGCGCCAAAGGATCAGCGAGATTGCGTCGATCGATCTGTCAAAGATCTCCCGCGACAAAGCCGGCTATGGATCGATACTGATTCTCTTCGATGGAGAAAAAGATGAAGAAGTGACATATCGCCTGGTCACGCCGGAAGAGAGCGATCCCCAGGAGGGTCTTATTTCTACCACCTCGCCGGTAGGCAGAAGCTTGATGGGAAAGGAAGAAGGCGATGAAGTTCTGGTTCGCACTCCAGCCGGCGCACGCAATTTTGAGATTAAGAAGCTGACCACCATCCACGATCAAGTTCAAAAAGAAGTTACGTAGGGAGTACTGGTTGTTCGTGAGGCGGTCTACAAAGAGTCACGAAACAACACTGTATGAAACTTCGTCTTAGTTCGTGGAAGATCTCTCGTGTAACTAATGGGAAAACCCTGTAACCGCCGAACGTTTTTCGGCATAATGTCGTAAAGGGAGACTGAAGAAGCGGAATGTTTGTAGGTGGCATAGGTCGTGGTGCGCAGCGGATCATCGATGCGATGGTGCGTTGGCTCGCGTATGGTCACATCAATCCCAACATTCTGACGGTCATTGGAGTGGCCATTAACGTCGGTTCCGGGTTGCTGTTCGGTTACGGACATTTTTTCTGGGCCGGGATCGTCCTGATAATTGCAAACCTTTTTGACATGCTGGACGGTCAGGTCGCGCGTCTTTCGGGCCGAGTCACGCGGTTTGGGGGGTTTCTCGACTCGTCGCTGGATCGGCTCTCCGACATGGTGGTTTTCGTCGGTTTGATGGTATTTTACGCGCGCGATACGGAGCTTCATTCGACTCTGAATGTTTTCCTCGCGGGAGCAGGACTAATGGGGTCGGTTATGGTAAGCTACGCCAGCGCCAGAGCCGAAAGCCTTATACCTAAATGCGATGTGGGTTTTCTGCGTCGTCCCGAGCGGGTGGTTCTTTTCATAATTGGCGCTTTAAGCACCCATCCGGGTTCGACTAATTTCTTCGCCAATCGAATGCCGGCTGTCCTGTGGGTGTTGGCGATTGGTTCTTACTGGACCTTCGCTCATCGCATGTACCACACGTGGTACGAGTTAAAAAAAATAAAAGCTGAGCCAGAAGAAGAAGCGAAAACAACCATTTCTGCATCAAACACCGGGCCTGAACGGCGAGCCGAACAGCAATTAGCGGGTAAGGTTGGTTAGAGGGTTCAGCGAGTGATAGCAAATGGTGAAATAGTGAAAAGAATTTCGCCGCTCTGATCTGATTCATAATTGACAATTACTATTCCCGAGTAATTGCGAGGAACTAAATACTGTGACGATCTGCCCCTGCTGTGGTTTCAAATCTGAAACGATAATGAGTCATGTCACCGGTCAAGGCTGCCAGTCGTGTGGCGCTCATCCGGTAGGCGATGCCCTCCCGCGACCCGACCACGAACTGCCATCATTTGGCCGCTCGTTAGTCCTCGCGGTTACCGGATCACTTCTGGTTCTCATTTTCGTCGTCCAAACCGTTAGTTCCTTCACTCAGAAACTGCCGACTGAAAAAACTACCAAAGAGGCTTTCTACGCGGCGGGCGCCGTGGCCTTCGATTACCTGCGTTGGCTAAGCGCCGCAGAGACAGCAGCGTGGCAGCTTAAATGGCTGATGATTCCGGTAACGTTGGGAGTTCTATTTGGCAGTCGCAGGCTATATCGATCAATCGTCGCGGCACCTGCCCGTTTCTGTGGCCGGCGCGCTGCGCTTCGTGGCTATTTGGCCAGCGCCGCAATTCCCCTCCTCGTGTTGGTCTTAATTGGAGTGACGGTACCTGAGCGTCTACGCCAGCGTAATTTGGGAATTGAAGCCGGCTTTAGAGCGCATGGTCATCGAGTCGATCGCGCCTACACCGATTATCAGAAAGAGTATGAGACGTTACCCAGTCATTTGAACGATTTGAAGCGACTGCCGGATCCTGATGGCTCATTAGCAGCTGCATTGGCAACGCTGGATGAGAATGGCTACAAACCAAGTGCTGATCTGGCGGCTGCACCAACCAAGAAACCTCGACCGTTGCGCGGCGCTGTGATCATGAATGCCTCAAGCGAAACTGCCGATGATGTACCGACGGAACGAATTTCGTTTACGAATTACGAACTTCAAATGCCGGGTCCGGATAAAGTGTTGGGCACCGAAGACGATCTGATCATGCGCGACGGTTTGATCACCAAGGCTTCAGAAACACCGCGACGTCTCGGTAGTACGACAGGCGCTGCGAAAGCGACCAAGCGGTAGCGCGTATCTCCACAAGTTTTCGAGACAAACCCCTCTCCGTAGGCGAAGAGGGGTTTCTTGTTTGTAGACACGCAAAGGTGGAAGTTGTTATCCATTACCCGCGGCTTTGAACAACATCCTGCTGATCGCTGTCTGCTGATTGCTTTTTACTTCTTTCAATGTTCAAAAAAATCCTGATTGCCAATCGCGGTGAAATCGCAGTTCGCATCATTCGTGCTTGTCGCGATTTGGAAATCGCTCCTGTCGCTGTTTACTCGGAGGCCGATGCCGCGGCGGTACATGTAGGGCTTTCAGATGAAGCCGTTTGCATTGGCCCGGCTCCCTCTGTTCAGAGTTATTTGAATATTCCAGCGGTGATTGAGGCAGCCAGAGAAACCAACGCGGAGGCGATTCATCCGGGCTATGGGTTTCTCGCCGAGAACGCTGATTTCGCCGAAGCTGTCAAAAACGCCGGACTGGTATTCATCGGCCCCGACAGCAAGGCGATGCGGATCATGGGTTCAAAAACCAGTGCCCGCCGCGCTGCAATTGAAGCTGGAGTCCCAATTGTTCCCGGAACGGTCGAACCGTTGAAATCACTTTCAGAAGCGGAATCGATCGCGAGCCAGTTTGGCTATCCGGTGATGCTCAAGGCTTCGGCAGGTGGCGGGGGCAAAGGCATGAGACTAGTTTCGTCACCCGCCGAACTGCAGTCGGCGTTCGACAATTCGAAGTCGGAAGCTGCCTCGGCCTTTGGTGACGACTCGCTTTATTTGGAGAAGGCAGTCGAGCGGCCGCGACATATCGAGATACAGATATTCGCAGACGCCGTGGGCAATGTGGTCCACCTGGGCGAGCGCGAGTGTTCAATTCAACGTCGGCATCAAAAGGTGATTGAAGAATGTCCCTCGCCCATTAATGAGGCCACGCTTCGCGGACGGATGGGCGAAGCTGCCGTAAAACTGGCACGCGCAGTCAACTATGTCGGTGCCGGCACGGTTGAATTTCTGGTGGCTGACGCCACTCGCGAATTCTACTTCCTTGAGATGAACACGCGTCTCCAGGTTGAACATCCAGTCACCGAGCTGGTAACTGGGATAGATCTGGTGCGCGAACAAATCAATGTGGCCGCGGGTGCGCCGCTCTCGTTCACCCAGGACCAGGTGCGCTGGAATGGCCACGCGATCGAATGCCGCGTTTATGCGGAAGACCCGGAGAACAACTTTCTTCCTTCCCCAGGCCGAATAAGCTATTTGCGTGTACCGTCGGGCCCGGGGATACGCGACGACAGCGGGGTAGCGCATGACGTGGAAGTCTCGATGCACTACGACCCAATGATCTCAAAACTTGCTGCCTGGGGGAGTACGCGAGATGAAGCTATAGCTCGGTTGCGAAGAGCACTCGATGAGTATGAAGTCGGTGGGATAAAAACCACGCTTCCCTTTTTTCGTGAAATTGTTCGCGATGAAGAATTTAAGACTGGCCATCTAGACACTGGATTTATTTCGCGTTTCCTCGAGCGGCGAGCTGATGTGGCTCCGGATCAAGTGGAACAGGATCTCGCGATCATTGCAGCGGCGATTCACTATGCGAAGCTTCCGGGCGCGGCCGCTGTGGCTGCAGATTCCGCGACAGTTGAGAGCCGCTGGAAGACGGCCGGCAGGCTGCGTGGGTTAGAACAATTCAGTAGGACGCAGAACTAGGATTGGCTCAACCAATGAAACTCATCGCTCAACAAGCCGGGGCCGACCACGACATCTCACTAGCTGGAGGGGAGAGTTCTGTTAGCGCGAATGTCGATGGCAGGATCTATGGGCTCCAGGTTCGCGAGCTTGGCCACGGAGAGTATTTGCTAATCAACGGAACGAAAGCATTTCGGTGCCGGGTCGATACGAAACACAACTCGCGCAATTCGTTTGAAGTTGTGCTGCTAGGCCATAGCTACGACATCTCCATCGTCGATCCGAAGAGGCTTCGTAGTGGTGATGCCTCAGGGGTTCAGGATCACGGCACGGCTAAGATCATATCGCCGATGCCTGGAAAAGTTGTTCGCGTCTTGGTGGAACAGGGCGCTCAGGTAGAAGCTGGTGAGGGAATAGTTGTGGTTGAGGCAATGAAGATGCAGAACGAACTCAAGTCACCGAAAAAGGGTGTTGTTTCTTCCATCAATGCTGAGGTGGGAGTGACGGTCAACGCTGGGGATGTGTTGGCGGTCATTGAATGAAGGATGAAGGCGGAAGGATGAAGGATGAACAAGGAGTATCGATGCCAACCTTAGAGCAAGACTTACGAGGGGACAGTCCGGAACAACGCCAAACCGCGTCTGCTTCATCCTTCATCCCTCATCCTTCATCCTTACGCATTTTGCTTTGGGACATTGATGGGACGCTGATGCGTTCAACCCGGGTGGGTTCGTTTAAGGACTACACAATTCCCATGCTCGAAGAAGTCTTCGGTACCGCCGGCCGGCTACCGGAAATGCGCGTATCCGGAATGACCGATCTTCAGATTGTGGGCGAAGCTTTGAAAAATGAAGGCTTTACTCACGAACACATTCGCGAACGCGTTCACGAATTACGCGAGAGCTACATGAAGGCAATGCACAAGTTTACCGGTAACGGTGATGAAGTGTTTGAGATCCTTCCCGGGGTTCGTGAAGTGCTGGAAGCGGTAACCGAACATCCGCGTTATCAATCGGCACTGGTCACGGGAAACATTGAGCCGGCGGCCTACTTGAAGATGGAGCTCCTCAATCTTGCCGAATTCTTTCCGCTTCCCGGCGCATTTGGAGATGAATCGCACGACCGACGCGACTTGCCTGGTTTAGCCGCCGAAAGAATCAATCGACATCTCAACGCCGAGTTCGCGCCAAGTCAGTTCATTGTGATTGGAGACACACCCAATGATATTGAGTGTGCAAAGCATTTCGGCGCACGCTCACTCGCTGTGAATACCGGCAGGTTCTATCCGTTGGAAGAATTGCAGGAATGTAAGCCTGATGCTTTACTGCCCGACCTCTCAGATTTGGGTCTGGTGATGAAGACTCTCGAAGACTTGTAGAATCTTGCCTGCGGCTTGCCGCCGCACAGGCGGAAAGGCTCTGCCTTTCCGTTATGCTTCAAACAATTTTCGAGGCTGAGCCTCGGAAGAAAAAAGTGAATACATGGAAAGCCATAGGCTTTCCGCACTGTGCTGCAGCTGCTTTTCAGACGGCGAGACTACTGCCTCAGAAAGACGCAACCTAAAGGTTGTACTCTGAACACCTGTTAACTACTTAGCCTTATATAAGTTCGGCAGTTCCTTGCGCAGGTTCTCAACCTTTGGCATGTCGTTGATGACAATGTAAGGCTCATTTGGATGATGGGCCAGGTAGTCCTGATGGTAACTCTCAGCTTCGTGAAACGATTTGAGTTTGTTTAATTGAGTCACGATAGGCGCATTGAAAACCTTAGCCTCATTCAACTGCTTGATGTAAGCCTCAGCAATTCGTTTCTGTTCTTCGTTTGCATAGAAGATCGCGGAACGGTACTGCGGGCCTCTGTCAGGACCCTGGCGATTAAGCTCAGTCGGATCATGGGCCACCGAGAAGAACACTTTCAGCAGTTGGCCGTATGTAACCTGAGAAGGATCGTAAGTAACGATCACCGCCTCGGCATGACCGGTTTGCCCGCTACTTACTTTGCTATAGTCCGCATCAGCAGCTGTCCCACCCGAATAACCGGACTTTGCGTCGGACACACCCTTTACGTGTTCAAAAACAGCTTCTATTCCCCAGAAGCAACCTCCCGCAAGTACTGCAGTTTGTTCAGTCTTGTGCTTCGCCAAAGGCGCATCTGCAACAGGGTCTGGAATCTTGGAGGCTGTAGCCCTGGCGGTGTTGCAAGCGAATGAAAAGCCGATCAAAAGAAGGGCCGAACCAACCAACATAGCGGTGAACATGTTTTTCATCTCCCAAACTGATATACGCAATCATAGACAAAACGGATTGCCCGATGTCAGTCAGCCGTCAGCAGTAAGCAGTAGGCAGCAAGCGGTAGGCAGTAAGCAGGAAGCCGGAGGGACCTAGTGGCGCGCGCGATAAAAACGGAAACCTCGAACTGCTCAATCCGTAATACTGCTGACTGCTGACTGCTGACTGCTGACTGCTGACTGCTTCACCATATACCCATTTCAACCGCGTCAGTCAGAAGATTGCTGTCATCCTGTTGTGACTTTACGAAATCAAACAGTTGCTGGTCCTTGGTCCAACCGATCTGGTCCATCTTCTCCGTCGTCAACTTCAGCATCCATCCATTGTAGTTAGCAGTTTCAGCGATCAGTCTTTGAAATTTCTCTGCTTTTTCCAGTGGGGAACTGGCGGCGAACACTTGGGTTTCTCCGTCCCATTGGATCCAACGTACCATCTGGGGCCATCGCAACATGATCACTAGCCAAAAACCCAGGGCTGCGGGTGTGGCCGCCTTGAGGTCCTGGAATTCTCGCGACCATTGCGCAAACCGGTAGAACCGATAGAGATTAGCGAACCTCTTTAGACCGCGAGGAGTGCTGCCAAGGTAAGAAGCATAACGGACCAATTGTTGCTGTATTTCGGCATCATCGTCAGCAAATTGGCGAGCTCCCACCTCGATTAGGCGGTAAGCGTAATCGTTTGCCTTTGTCGGGTCGGCTTTTCTAATTATCTTGAAATCATCGGTATAACGCCCAAGGTTTTGTGACACAATTAAGTTATTGGTCAATCCCCCGTGCAGACGTTGCTCGGCAGCTTCAACCGCAGCTCGTGTGTCATCATCCATCGTCTTAGGGGCACTTTGGACGAAGAGCAGCGAGAGGAATGTCTCGCGCTGAGATGAATTCATATTAGGAATCACAAATGGCAGCTGCACGAATTTGTCCATGAAATACCAGCCAAGGGATCCGTAAGCTCGCGTTAAGTCTCCCAACTTTGCGGTAAGATCCTTATAGGCGACCTCCAGAGAGCTGGCGACAACCTGTGCATCCATGCCGATGACGAAGTAACACTGCGGAAAGTCTCCACTGATGAAAAGGTTAATGGCCTCGATGACCTCAGCCACTTTTCCAGGGGAGCAGCGATCTAAATCATCCACGAAAATTACAGCTCTTCGGTCTTTCGCTACCAACAAGTCGAAAACTCGTCGTACGTCTCGCTCAACCTCGAACAGATAGCCAAGTTTGGCTTCATAATCCGGTTGTCTGATGTATTGGGCAAACTTCCCTTCGAGAGGCTTGCTTAATACCTCAAGTCTCGCATCGGACCACTTCCATATAGTTTTGGCTGCTGACAAGGTGGCCGTAAGGGACGCCGCACTGAAGAGCATGAGGCCAGCCCAGAAATTCAATAGGTTCGCGACAAAGAGGCTGACAACTAATAGGAGCAATGCCAGAAAAAAACTAACTAACCACTTCAACGCTTTTGGGAGGAATCGCTCAAACAATGCCCGATGGATGTCGCGTCTTATGGCGTCGAAGTTAAGTCTCTCTCTTTGTAGCTGTAGCCAAAACTTTTCTCGCTCGAGAGTACTGGGAATCTGTTCAACCAACTGCGAAATGATCGTTTGTGCCATGCCGGCCCAGACTTGCTCACTGTTTTGGAATTTCCACGCATTGAACCAAACAGTGGGGTAGGTCAACTGGGTGGGGTGACTTGAAGCGCTTTCGAGCCACCGCTGAAGGTGCGCAAACGTTGCTCTCGGAGGGATTGCTGGACTCGGACTCGAATCTCCGGTTCTGATCTTATTCCAAATTGAGCGGAATAGATTTCGATTCCATACTTTGGTCGATTTTTCAGTTTGTATGCTCGGAGGAGGGTTACTCGCCTGGACGGCTGAAGCAGTTGAGCCCTCCTTTTCGGCTTCAGACGCTTGCGGATTCTCGCTGATTTGTTTTGCCTTCAACTTCAGGTGGCTTTCAACCAGCCTCATGAAAGTTGTCTTGCCGTATCCCCAGGGAGCGAAGACGCCGATGGTTAGCGGGGCACTAGTCTGCTTGTGGAAGATGAACTCTGCGATGGCCTTTGCATAAAGGGAATAGCCAAGGCGATCTTCAAGGGTCCACATATCAGAGTGGAGGTGGGTCGCGATTGGGGGTTGTTTTTGAAGCAGCAGAGTTCGAATTTGGTTTGCTTGCTTGATATTGCTTTCGACCAGAAGTGCGGCAAGCTTTTTGAGCAGTCCAGTTGATTCCAAGTCCTGTAAGGCGCCGCTCTCCTCTTCCAGTGTTTCAGCAAATTCTTTTGCTTCAGCGAAGCCCCGTTCGATCTTAGCGATAACCTGGTCATCCAACACTGGCTGACTTTGAAAGTGAAGCTCAACAGCAAGGATCGCAGCATTCTCCGGCTCCGTAGATTCAACCCGGTAGATTCCATGGAAAAACCATCGGGCGGATTGGTGTGCTGGGTCGGGGTGATCCTTAAGGTCAGAGACGAGCAAAACATGATCTTTATCCTTCACGCCGGAAAGCGTTATTCGTTTCCACAGTTGTTCGGGCAGCACCTGATCGGGAGTAGCATCAATCAGGTCTAACCATACTCGCTTAGGTCGTACTGGAGGAGGCACGCCTTCGCCCTTATCGAGCTGCGCGAGCAGCGTGTTGAAGTTTGGTTCGAATTGTTCCGGATCGCGAAAGTCTATGTAAATAAGGTCACGATATTTAGGCGGGATATCAAGGTCCTCAATCAACAGAGGGATCAAAGGATGAGTGGTCCGGTCCGCAGCATGCTCCTCAATGAAAAGTTCCGCTTCGGGCCCCGAAGTCTTACCGGCAAAGTAGCTGCGACTTAAAATCGCAAGCCGGGTCCTGGCTGCAGACCGCGCTTCCGCCAACCTGCTCTGAATACTATCACCGGCTCTAAGCTCCCACCTGTCAAACCAGACTCGCAGGCCCGCCTGCTGAAGTCTCCTGCCGAGGACGTCACACCATTCGACATCGGGCATTGCGTAACTAATGTAAACGTCGTACTTGAAATCCTGGTCCAAAGGCTACCTCCCGGCGAGAGAGAGTTAAGAACTTTGTGAACTGGCGGGCTGGCACAAGCTATCACAAATTGAAGAAATTGAGCCAACAAGTAACTTCAGACAATGGGCAGACCGCGCGAACTAAGGCCGCTCATTCAAATCCGATGGAAGCCTTTTAGGATGTCGCGAGTGGCGAGGCGGAGAATTACGGGCCTGCCGTGGGGGCAGGTGGTGGGTGAAGAGGTTTTCAGAAGTCGATCAATCAGCCAGCGCATCTTTTCGGGCGTGAGCGTCATGTTCACTTTGATCGCAGCGTGACACGCGAGTGAAGCAGCAATTTCATCGCGCAGGTTTTCACGTGCGCTTCCCTTTTTCTCGGCGTCGACTGTGTCTAACAGTTCCGCCAACATGTTTCGGCCCTCGCCCACCGGTAGATCTGCGGGCGCAGCTTTGATCGCCACGGTCCTTCCGGACAAACGCATTAACTCAAATCCGTAACTCTCGAGTTCGGTGGCGATGCCGTCAAAAACGGCTGCCTGCGCCGGTGTCAGGTCAAAAGTCTCTGGAATAAGAAGCTGTTGCGACTCAGGACGTCGCTCGGATTCTAGCGCCCGATACTTATCAAACAATACGCGCTCATGGGCCACGTGCTGATCGATTAGTAGCAAGCCCTCATTGTCAGTCGCGATGATGAAACTCTCGTCGAGCTGGCCGAGCGGACGAATGTCCGCTGACAGCGACTCAGTCGAAACTTCACGCGCAAACCTGGCGGCTGAGTTGAGTGGTGGAAGGGCCGCACTACTAATAACCTGACTCTGATCATCCTGGGCTGAATCCTCAAAAACAGCAGAGTACTGCGGCTCTGAAGGCGGTTCAGGGACCAAAGCCTCGCGCATGATTGCTTCGAGGTCGCGCATCGTGTCCGATTTTCTCGGACTAACATTTACATCGGGACCGCTTTCGTCCTCGTCGAAGTCTTCCTCCTGAATCGTTATTGAAGAGAACTCCATCCTGGGTTGGAAGCCTTCGGTAAGGTCTGGCCCGCTCACCGGTCGCGGTACCACCTGAGAAGGGTTAGCCGGTGCTCCACTGCTCGGGTTACCGGATTGTTCACTAGCCGCCGCTGACATCGTCGCTACTCGCGTGAGATCCGCAGGCTGGTCCATCGGCGTAGATTGTTCGCGGGCGTCGACTCGAACGAAACCAGCGCTGGCCAGCGCGCTGCGAACTGCTTCGCGGACCGAATCAGCCACCGCGGCTGCCCGGCGAAATCTTACTTCCGTCTTTGCCGGATGAACGTTGACATCAACCTCTTCCAGCGGCGTTTCGATGAACAGCAGCGCCGCCGGATAAACACCGTGCGGCAAAATTGAACGATAGCCTTCTGAGAGTGCGCGTCCGATCAAACGATCGCGCACAAAGCGTCCGTTGACGAACAAATACTGCGCATCACGCGAGGTACGTCGATCGCGCGGGGCTGAGACGAAACCACTCACATGCGCAACTCGGGCGTCGCCTCCGTTCACTGCGAGCAGATTGTCAAGAAACTCCGCGCCAAAAATCTGATAGGCCCGTTCGCGCAGATCTCTGGCCGGAGTGGCTCGCAATATTTCACGGCCGTTGTTAGTCAAAGTGAAGGAAATCGCTGGATGTGCGAGAGCGTAGTGCGTAACCAGGTTGGTAAGGTGAAAGCTTTCGGTAGCTTCCGATCGGAGAAACTTCCGCCGTGCAGGCACATTAAAAAACAGATCACGCACAACAATGGTTGTGCCTCGCGGATGCGCTGCATCCTTAACGTCACGCATCTTGCCGCCTTCGATGACTACGCGAGTGGCTGCGGCGGCATCTTCAGTCTTCGTCGTTAATTCAACTCGAGCGACCGAAGCAATGGAGGCTAGTGCTTCGCCACGAAAGCCAAGCGTGGCAATCGAGGCCAGGTCTTCCGACTTTGCGATTTTGGACGTGGCGTGACGTTCGAAGGCGAGGACGGCATCGTCCCGGACCATCCCGTCGCCGTCATCCGAAACCTTAAGCAGCCGTCGCCCGCCAGCCTCAACGTCCACAGTGATCCATTTGGCATTGGCATCAATCGCATTCTCAACCAACTCCTTCGCTACCGACGCGGGCCGCTCAACGACTTCACCGGCAGCGATTTGATTAGCAACGTGGTCTGGAAGAAGGCGAATTTTTGACATCTTTGATTTGTGCTTTGTGCTTTGATCTTTGTCAGTAGTCAGTTGTCCGTTATTGGTTGTTGGTTGTTGGTTGTTGTATGGGTTGAACTGATGAAGATTAATTCTCGAGTGAGCCGATAAATGGGCGCCAGGCTAAGAGTGCAACTAACAACTGACCACTAACAACTGACAAAGTACAAAGCACAAAGCACAAAGTTCAGAGATAGACAATCTGGTGCTCATTCGATCCGATATTGATCGCATTGTAGATCCAGTCGACAACGTAGCGGCCATGGCGGGCGAGCAATGACGTGATGTTGATGTGGCGCTCCTGGAGTTCCTTGTGGGGGTAAAGTTGTTCAAAAGCACGCAGCAATTGCCGGTGAGCGGCTTCATCGCGGGCCATCTGCGCTCGATGAAAGCGCGTGCGCAGTCCATCCATTTGATACTTGATCTTGCGACGACCGGTTTCGAGCGCATCAGCCAGAGTTGGATCGATCGCGCGTAGCTGCTCGCGAAGGTTATCCAGTTCTCCGTTGAAGGTCTGTTCTGCCTTGTCAAACGACTGAGCGGTTTGCGCCCCCAGGTGTTCTTCAACTACGCGCGCCAATACCGCTTCAGGACCAACAAACAGGTCTTCAAAACGAAGGCCGTAGCGCTCCAGCACTCGACCTGTGTGCGACTCAACAATCGTCAAACTCGAACGCGGAAGAATCGGAGTCGCGGGCCGATCCAGCAGCCGGTAAACTTCAGCCGTTTGCGCAAAATAAGCGATTTCGGCGGCGCCTCCGTAGTAAGCAATGGTGGGCAGCAGGTAATCCTGGACCACCGCGCGAAGAGTTACGTTGGGACTGAAACGTTGGGGCTCAGACAGTGCCAGGGTTGAAAGCTCATCGACCGTATACTCTTCGTCGCCATTCTTGATTGCGTATTTACCTTGCGCCGTGCGCACCAGAGCATGCCGGGCTCCGTCGTTGTCGTGCAGAAATAATGGAAACGAATTCTCTGAAGGTGTGACTTGCGCGTGGTAGCCTGCTTCGACGAGTCTCTTACTTCGGAGCTCGATTGCCGTAGCAATTTCATGGGCCTGTCGCGCGGCTTTCGCATAAAGCGGTGCTGCCAGGCTCTTGAGCCGGTGGTCCAACGGATCGAGCAGCACCAACCCATGTTTGCCCAGGAGCGAGGTCAACATTCGCGCGAAGGCTTCACCGAAACTTCTTCCCGGAGCCCAGGCGTTCCGCAAAATGGATTCCAGATCCGGAGTGAACTCTGAACTGGGCAGCGTCTCAAACAATTGCGATAACACTGCATTGATAGAATCATCGATCGCGACCCGGCCCACCGGCTGCCCTTCCTGATGCAACTCGGAAGGAGCCTCAACCTGTGCCAATCTACAATCACGTCCAATGAATTCTGCTTTAGCAACTTCGATGAAATCGTGATCTTCTGTGGCTATCCAAAAAACAGGTACGGCCCTGGTCCCCCGTTGCGTCAGACAACCGGCAAGTTTTACGGCCGCGAGGGCTTTGTAGATTGTGTAAAGCGGACCGGAAAAAACTCCTGCCTGTTGGCCGGAAACGACGGCCACACTGTCGGACTGTCGCAACAGATCAATGTTATTGAGCGTTTCACTCCCGGCGCCCCACGAAGCATTCATCTCCGCAAGTGCATCACACAGCACTCTTCGGTCGGTCTCATGAGCTGCGAGCACTTCGGGCACTCGTGCCGGCAGTTCGTGATGAAATCGGACCGCCGAAGGATAAAACTCACGAAGAGCAAGAGGATCGCGCAGGTATTCGAGGAAAAGGCGTGATTGATTCGGAATGCGTTCGAAAGACAGTCCCTCAACCCTTAGTCCTGATTCTTCGGGTGTGCTGTAACAAGCTGTTTCCGCGGTGCTCAATTTATGATTGCTCCTGATGGCTGCATTTTACGCGGGCAACTCACCTTCTGCTAGCGTAGCGACTAACCTGGGCTGTGGACAAACCGGAGGCTGTTGCCATCCGGATCCGTGACATACATCTCGCGGTTTCCCCAACTCTGATCGGTTGGTGGCAGTGAAATGGTCACTCCCTTTCCGATCAGGGCTGCATACAGCGAGTCGACATCGTCAACTACCAGGAACACTACACCACCGAAAACTCCGTCTCCGGAAAACGAAGACACGTGCAAACTTACTCCATCCCGAGTCAGGCCCATATAACAGGGATCGGGTTGAGCGTCGTCAAAGCGATACGCAAACTCTTGCTGGAAGCCGAGCTGGTCGCAATAGAACTTCTCCGCGTTCGCTGCACTACTGATGTGCAAAACGGGAATTGCCAGTTTCAACATGGGAATACCACATTAAGCAGTTTGAGGATGAGTAACCAATGCCGGCGACAACGCATCTTGCGCTTCCTGGAGCCTCAAGCGAATCTCCTCGCGTGCATGTTCATCCGGTGCGGGCAAAGGTGCGCGCACGGCACCTCCTGAGTATCCGATTTGATCCAAAGCTGCCTTAAGACCGCCTATACCGAAGCGCGTGGTCACGGCCGCTGCCAGTGGCGTAAGGTGGGACTGTAATTGTGCGGCGCGCTGACTATCACCCTCTGCAACCGCGTTTAGGATCTCAATGCAGAGTCGCGGAGCCACGCATCCGACTGCCAAAATTGCTCCGGAAGCACCTGCGTCAAGTGCCTGACTCAACACAGTGCCATTGCCCGTCATGACCGCAAAGTCATCGCGCACTTGTCTGACTGTTTCCTTAAGGCCGTCGACATTCGCAGAGCTGTCTTTAATTCCAATTATGTTTTCATGCTCGCTGAGTCGCGCGGCAGTTTCGGAGTCAATAGTAATTCCGGTTAGCGCGGGCATACTGTAGAGAATCACCGGCACCGTTGAGGCGTCAGCCACCGCCTGGTAATAGTCAATCAGGGTAGTCGGCGTGATGCTCGTCCGATAAAAACTTGGCGTGATCACCAGCACGGCATCGACTGGTCCAATCGTGATGAGACGTCGAATCTCCCTGATGGTTCCGAATGTACTTTGTTGACCGGCCCCGACGATAAAAAGAATGTGTTCCGGAACCTGTTCGCGAGCAACGCTCACAACCGTGGCAAACTCTTGCTCATCCAGATGAGCGCGCTCGCCAGTGGAGCCCAATACGACGTAACCGATAATTCCAGTTTCATTCCATTTCCGAATATTCGAGCGCAATCCCGCGATATCGATGGCTTGATGCTGATCAAACGGAGTTGTGATGGGCAGCAAAACGCCTCGCAAATCGTTCTTCGGATTGTTATTGGGTTTCGGCAAAACGACGGGATTATAACGGTCAGGTGAAATTTAGCGTAACGCAAACTGTCAGTTTGCGCCGTGCCAGACCGAAAGCTCCAACCAACAAAAAAACAACTCCTTGGAGTGCGCCGGCCTGGCGGCGCTTTGGCCTCGCTGGATATCAGGCCCCAGCGAGAAACTAGCGCATGTAGGCCAAAGCGGCGCCGGGCCGCCGCACTCCCAGGAGTTGCAAACTCCGACGATTTTGGAATCCGTTTAAATAGGCAAACCCTTAGGCGGAATATTTCTTGTAGGCGGCAGCTAGTTTCTGATCATACTTGTTCTTCCAATATTCTGAGCCGTTATAACGCCTCGCGAAACCGGCCCATTTGTGTTCGCGCAATTCATCGTCGATCGCGTTGCCGATGATGTAACTGCAAAAAGCCTTCAGTTGCGTCCCTTCGCTTAACCTCATCGCATCGAAGAAATCCTCGACATTGCTGAAACCACACACCGGAAAGTTAAACCCCATGATTTGAAACTTGCCATAACTGGCAGACATCAAAGCGGCGGAGCGATTCAAGGACATTGCCTGCTCCAGACGGGCCAACTCGCCGGCTCCGCGCACATCTGCATTGGGCCCTTTGGTGTAATTCACTTTGGTCCACTTCTTGTGGCAGATCGTCGGATGCGACCCAGCAAACGCTCCCTTAGTAAACTTATAAAACTGGTGGCCTTCAAAAAGAATCTTGACGCGCCCGTCAGACAAAAAACCATTTCCGGCGCTCTCAACCTCTGCGACTGCCTTGATTGCTGCTACGTCACAATCCAGCAACTTCGCCGCGGCCACGAAATCCTCTTCGGTGAGCAGTGATGCAGTCGTCCCCGGGACACCTGTCGATGGGCCGGCATCGACAACGGGGGGCACGCCTGCGGCCGCTGCTTCCAGCGCACCAAGCGTTATGGGGCCGGCCACGCCATCAGCTTTGAGCCCTTTGCTTTTCTGAAAGGCAATCAGCGCCTTCTTGGTGCCCGCACCAAATTTCCCGTCGGTGCCTCCGGGATCAAATCCGAGTGCCAGTAAGTTCGTTTGCAGTTTCTTTACTTCGGGACCGCTTGAGCCTTGTTTGAGTGTTGGCATGATTATTCTCCAGAAAGAATGTTTGATTAGAAATCGGCGTTGTTTACTTATGCGTTGCTTGACCCACTAGTAACCGGTGCGGGTTCAGTAGGGGTCACATTGGTTTTAGTGGCCCAGAATTCACGATACTTATTTTGTACCTGAGGTGCCATTCGCAGGAAATTCTGATTAACCTGGGTCACGAATTGGACCAGGTCCAAGTCGCCTGCATGCGAGCCACACATGCGATCCATGATGTAAGAGCCCAGTGCGCGGTAACTCTCAAATTGCGGTTCGTCGAAGAACTGATCGGCGGTGGTTTCGTTTGGAAACGCCGGATGAGTGCGCTTGTAGTGGATTACGTCTTCCGGCTCATCTTCGTAGACGGCAGGCTTGATGTAGATCAAAATCCCGTCTTCGGCTTTTCGCCCATCGGCGCGTCGGTCGATATTAGAGTAGCGGATGAGACCAATCGTCCAATAAGAGCCGCCCTCACCCTCTTTTCCTGGCGCCTTAGAATAGATCGGAACGTCGGGAAATTCGATGTGAATGCCAAGATCGATACGAACCTTGCGAACCGCATTGGCTAAGTCGTTGAACTCATAATCAGCATCGGCGGCGCCGTCGCTAACAACGATCAATTTGCAACGACGCAGAACCATTTCATAGAGGCCAAGATTCTCGAAATGACCCCCATCCGTTAAATACACATACTCATTCTGATCGTCCGTCAGACCAAACGCTTCATAGAAAACGGGGAGTATGGACAGGGTGGGCGACATGCGCCGGTAGATCTTCTTCGACGACTCGCCCGGACGATCGTCAGTCTTCACTCCTTTGTACGGGTGACTTCCGGCAGGACCAGGATTTCCCAACCACCACCCGAGTCGCACGTTGAAAAGCGTTAGCGCTAAAGCCAGGACGGGCGAAGTTGTGTAGTAGCCCATGTTCGAACTCGCCGCTGCTCCCGAGATTGCCATCGCGGTGCCGAGCGAGATCCCATCATCGCCTCCGTAGTCTTTCGAGCGCCGAAAGCCCACCCGATAGCTGCCACAGTGAAGTGGTGAGACCGTAAACGATTCAGCCTTTCGTTGTTGCCAGGCTAGATTATCGCCGCCAACCAAATTCAAGGTGGTGTTCACCACATGCAATAGCCGGTGCGGAGGGTAATTGGAGGGCACGATGAATTGAGGATAGTGCTGCTCAAGCGCACGACGGTTGCGATGGATATGGTACTCGCGCCGTTGCGAGAGTGGAGGCGCGTCAGGTTGATCTGGCGCCGCGAGTTCCAGAGGAGTGTAAAAGCCCGGTTCAGTCCAGAGCTTAATCTCATCGGCCTCCAGAATCCGATTCATGTCCTCCATCAGATCGACGCGGTGATTCGGAGATAGAGGCGTGGGCTCATGGTAGCTGTCCACTGCCTCCTTCCCCTTGTCAGACAATTGCGTATAAAGAAACTGCGATGCGGTTTGTGGCGGATCACCTTCCGGCGATTGACTCGTTGCGGGGTTATTCTCGGCTGACTTTGCCAATGCCTCGCCACCCATTTTTAGCTGGTTGGCAAAGCCCTCGAGGTCTATGAAGTCTACTTCGTGGAGTAACGCGGGCCTGAGTTCGTGCATGGAAACATTGTCTGCCGCATCAAAGCCTGTAAAAGGATTTGGGCGCCGCCGGCGCCGATCGCGCGACGCTGCCAGAAAGCCTCGAATTAGCCGGTTGCGATAACTATTGTGAAGTGAGAAGAGATTGAGATTGATCACTCGCGAGAGCATTATCCCCACCACAAAAAGCACCGTGATTAAAGCCAGGAAGAACCACCAACGCGGATAGTGAATCGCCCGCATGTGTTGCACATCAGCATCAGTGATCTGACGCGGTGTGGCAGGTTCTGTTTTCCCAACCGGCAGCAGGTCGCCTATTTTGGTATTTGAAAACTCAACTGGAAGCGGCACTGGTTGCGAAACCTGGTGGGTGTTAGGCGCAAACTCCGAGCCCAATTCTCGCCGGCTAAACTGTAGTTCGTGGCCGGGCTTGGTAAGGGCCGTGACAATAGGCCGCGTGACGGTGCTGGTCAGCAGCGATAACGAAGCGACCACAACGGCCAGGAACAGAATCGCCAGGAGAGGCAAGAGGAAGCTTGAAAGATGAGACTTCCAATCGCCCTGCGCCATTTTTTCCGCTGTCGCCGGAGTCTTCGCACTCCGGCCGAGAACAATTGCAACCAGACCTGAGATCCCACCGACAGCCGCCACGAGTCTTGGAAACTGAAGTAGCCCCAGCGGTCCGAAGATGACTAACGCACTGAGCAGGATCCACGCCAATGCAGAGATCAACATCCAGGCGCTGAAGCGTGCCCACCATTCACGATCCTCATCGGTAACGTTAGTCAGGAAGTGGCTGGAAATGCCGGCGAAGACGATTACCGCCAGCATAAACATCAGAAGAAACAATGGCACTGCATAAACGACATAAAACTCGGTGGCCCAGCTTTGATCGACATCGACGACAGTTACACTCCCGCCGACCTTTGTGGCGACCCAAGCGAAGAGTCCACCGGTAAATCCCGCCAGCGTAAGCAGCAGACGCGGTATCCACAGACCGCTTCCTCGCCAGTCCCTGAGAATGAAACTCGACCAGAACATTCCGACCAGCGACATCAACGCTCCGCACAGTGCAAAGTGCCACCAGGTCTTCTCGCTGTCGTTGTTTTTCCAGGCCCAATAAGTGGTTAACAGGAATGCGGCGATTGCCAATGGGACCAGGCAGTATTTCACAAAGCCTCGTTGGCCCATTCTTTCTTTCCAACTGGGATTTTTCTCGATCAGCGTATTTCGTAAACCGGGACGGCTAAACCCAATGTAGGCTATGGCCCACGCTGCTGCAGCAAACCCCGCCAATAAGAGTAAGTGCCTCAGGTTGAAAACGTCTGCGTAAGGGATCGATGAAAGGTAGTTTCCTATTTGCGGTGGGACGAACAACTTCACGTCATCGACCACCGGCTCAGGTGGATTCACCAGGATCGCAGCCACATGAAAACGTGGAATCAAGAGGAAGGCCAATAGGAGTGGAACGATGACAGACCAGTTGAGCAACAGGTTGCGGACGTAAATCGCCACGAAGGTCCAGGTATCCGCGCTCATCAACCCAGCCTTCGGCGTCAAAAAATTACTGTACTCGCGAAGGTGACGGAGCGCGGCGGGATCGGGATCAATCTTTTTCCTTGGTGACGCGTTGGTTAAATCGCTGGTGACTCCAGGGAGACCGCGATCTGGTAGGGAGTGGCGATGAATCCACGCCGAAAGCCAGCCACCGATGTATCCTCCGCCAGACACAGTTGAAAGGTAGTCAAACTGCTTAAGCAGGTCGTGTCGCGCGAGTCCCTGCATGAGTCCGAGTGCAAATGTTCCACTACGGATTCCCCCGCCTGAGAGGCACAGCGCCGCCGATGGTTTTTCGTGGCGGTTCTGATAGATGGCGGTGAGGCGAACTTCACGGGCACTCTCAAGGTGGTCTGGAAAGAGCTCTTCCAAAAGAAGACGATTTAGCTGCTGTAGTTCTTCAAATGAAATTTTGTCCAGCTTGTCCTTCGCGGGATAGAGCTCAAAGATCTTTTCGGTGGCCTTGGTGAACTCGAAGTGTCTGAAGTCTTCCCGGTCGTAGAAGTATTCTCCAAGCAATCGATTCAGAAAAGCCAACGCCTCAGTCTCTTTACTCCACTTCGCGATGTCTTCCTTCACCAGTAACCTGGTGAGTGATTCGGGCAGTTTCGGTCCCGAAATCAGATGCCGCTTAAACTCTTCCCAATTTCTGATGTGCCCCTGATAAAACCTCCAATCGAGCGCCGACGTTACTTCACGTGCCTCCAGATCACGACCTCTTAGCCTGACGACAGTTTCTTCCTTGAGCTCTCCGTAGAGTGCAATGTGTTCCTCTTCCAGAACTTCGAAAAGATGTAGCGGGAGATCGAGATCGTTCTTCGGTAGGGCGCTTAAGGTCCGCGGTCCAGCAATACCGTCCTGGGTGAGGCCCTTAACTTTTTGAAACGCAACCACGGCCGCTCTGGTGACGGCGCTGAAATCTTCGTCAAGGGGACCCGGATCAAAACGCAGTGCCTTCAGTTTCTTCTTAAGCGAAACTACCTGGGGGCCTTTCGACCCTTCTCGGAGTACCGGCATCGTTGATCTCCAGCGAGGAAAATTCGATAAGACGATCTATCGGTGTTGAGAAGCGACCCAACAGTCTGCGTTAAGGTCCCTGTTGATTGCGTTGCGGACAATGAAGCTACAGAAGGCTTGAACAGACAGAAGAACACCTAATGTCTCTTCAGGCATTGCGTAAGATTTTCCAATCGGCATTTCGCTACGATCTAAAACAAACGTTTTAAGATGAGACGTCCTACAAAACTGCCCTTAGCATCGCCGGGCTCGGGCCGAAGCGTGGCCATATAACCAAGTTCGAAGCGCGCCAGCACAACGTCAATTTGTAAACCCCCGCCCAATCCATAACGAGTCGAGCTAACGCGTGCGTCTGATAGGTGAGCCACATCAAACATCACCAAGGGTTTTACCGCGATAATGTTCGCATGATCAGCTATGAAATTGGTGATTGGCAAGATTTCCCCCGCAAAAAGGCCTTCTATCTCGGGGCGCAGACGTGTCTTGGCGGCGGTCAAGGCCTGCTCAGCTGCATCCAGACGTGCCTGCTGTTCAGGCGTCCGAGGTTCGACGTTACGTAAACGCAAGTCTTTCTTCTGTTCCTCCGTCAGCAAGTCACGCGCTTGCTGGTTTACCATAAGGTTGACGCCACTAACACCCACAAGAGTCTTGATGGTCGACTTCAAATCTCTACAAATATTCGCGCCATCAGGTACGTGACCATCAAACTCCTCATCGCCCGGCCTCTTCGGTGACGACGTCACCCACTCATGCGGAATTAAAGGACGCGACCACGCTGTCACAGGAATGCTCACGCTGACATTGGCATGCCAGTAAGAGGTCCCACCGCTAATCGGGTTCGTAGGTGACCGAACAACACCCGCTTGATTCTGACCCAGGCTTCGCAACGCCGGCCCGAAAGGAAACGTGGTTAGATCTTCCGCGTTCAGTTCGTCATAAAGAAACTGCCCTGCAGGACGTCCGCCGTAGAACCTGGCGTATTCCGGAACGTCTCCCCAGGTGCGACCGGCGCCCGCGATCAAATCGATGCCCAGCGTGGATTCATTCTTGATTTTTTCATCTGGCTTTGAAGAGTCCGGGTAAGATGTCCAGCATGATTCGGCAAGTTCCGGCGGTGAAATTTCGTGGAAGTGTTTCTTACGCCGTAAAATAAGTTCCTTGCCATAACCAAACGTCATGGCGGCGCGCGAATAGCTTCCGAGATTTCGATCGCGCCTCGCTCCGTCGAACCATAAGGCGGCTCGAATCAGTCCTCCGGCGAGATTGCCGTCGGCAAGCGCACGACCCTCAAAGCCACTCTCCGTGCTGGCTTCGTTTGGCAGACTCCCATCTGCGCTGATGAAGCGATTGCGCGACCAGCGGTATCTGCCTCCCATGTTTAATAGCTTGAATGGCTTCGATCCGAGGCGCAGGTCTGTGTCAAAACCGGCAAACAGCGCATTCCTAAAAGCGTCACCATTGCCCAGTGGAAGTTTTCGGGCATCGAATCTGGCGTTAAGAGCGAGGTTCTGAAAAAGGCCGCGAGCTTGAGTTCGTTCGAGTGCAAGTCCGGAACTCGTATCGTAGTAATCCTTGGTAATGCCCTGCCAACCTCGTAGCGTCAGCAAAAGCTTGGTATCCCTGCTCTCAAGCTCGACTGGGGGTTCTTCCGACGTACCGGTTGGCGCTACCGGATTTCCCGCGCCTCCTGGAACGGTGATCTCAATGCTGTCGTCGGGCGAGGATGCAGGTTGGGCGACAGGCGTTACCGGCGCCATAGGAGCCTCGGCTGTCGGTTCTGCATTGGGAGCGAGGATGCTACCTAGGTCGAGAAGATCTGTCGCCGTATCTATCGACCCGGCCGGACCGATACGTTTGTCGTGACGTGCATTGAGGCCCGGGTTGAGTGCAAGCAGTGGCTTGGGCATCGCGCCATAAAAAGCCGCGAGCGCTGTTCGAGGAAAAAGCAAAAGGTAAGGGCTCGAGTCTAAGGCATCGATGTCGATGAAGTAGCGTTTGATAGTTACATCAACACAGTTGACGCAGTTGTCCGAAGTCACTTTCTCAACGCAGTCCAACCCGGTCCTGCCGGCTTTGATCGAGAGTTTCAGCTTATTTGCGATTAAACGTTCATACTTCGCTTGGGCCGGATCCGAGGAGTAAAACGCCCTGATTTCGTGGATGTATTGGGAAGCACGGTCCGCGGAGTAAGACTCATTGCGATGTCCGTCCAATATTCTGCGAAGCTCCTTAGGGACGCCTCCGAAAAGAGTCTTGACTTTGACAGCGCGAACCTTGAAGCCGTTCACTTCGCTGCTGTCTACACATTGGCCTCGCACCCACGCCACTGGGAGTAGTGTAATTAAGGCCATGAGCGCGGTCCTCCTTGCGAAGGACCATCCGGGCACACTCTGGTACATTTCAATCCTCTCCGCGATCCTGCTGAAGGAAGTCAGGTATTACGATTCCAACGCGAAGTTAGCGATCTTGGTCGACGCAGAAACAACTTCCTTCTTGACCACTTCCAACTCTGGTTGAGTCATCGTGCCGGCATCTTTCAGTTCCAACACAGCCGGGCCAGCCTCATTCACAATCACATCTGCCTGTTTGTCGTTGAGACCGTTTGCTGCCGTCGCCTGAATTCCTTTCTGCTCGACCGGCGTGCCGCCTTTGAACGAAACGTGAACGAGTTGATCGAAACCGTTACCGGATTCTTTTCGCTTGTAAAGATCGAAGACGATTTTCCAGACGGCGTCTGCTTGCGGAGTGCAACTTTTTTCGATCAGGACTTCGATTTTGAAACCTGAGGCAGGTGCAAACACCATTACTTCAATGACGAACGGCTTGCACTTTTTCGGGCCGGTGGTCAGTGCAATTTTGACTGGCTCCACGGTGACATTTGGTTGAGTGGGTTGGTTAGACATCACGCCTCCAGTTACATAACGAGTTTAAAAAACCGCAGAAAACATCTTGCTGAGGAAGGGGCTGTCTCCCCTACTTCGGCGGTTCTCAACCTCGGTGACACTTGGACAGTAGAAATTTGAAGAATGAAGCTTTGAATTGATTGGAGTACTAAACGTAGGACAGCAGTAACACCACTACAGCAATGATCGAGATTCAGCATGAGGACTCCTGAACTTGTGAAGCCTCCAGAGACTTCTCAAACGCGTGGTGCAGGTGAGGTCACTATGGCACTTCGAATCAATGGGCGTCGCAAATAACTTGTTGGCTCTGACCAGCGCGACCAAAACGAGGAGGGCACGCTGTTGAATTTAATTATGAGTCTCAGCGTGCCTGTGGCACACGCTTTAGTTATGAAGACAGTGAGAACGGACGCACAATAATTGTGAGCGGCACACCTGTCAAGATGTTTCGCGTGACCTGCCGTTAGAAGATATGTCCGATCGAATTAACACATGAAGTGTCCGATCTGAGCGGTAAGGTCATAGCAGCATGGCCGGATGCTGTAATGAGGCAAATGACACCGCCGGCGGTGAAGCGGATAATGAGACCACGGGACGTAAATGCGCGAGCGGACCAAGCCTGGAACCTGGTTTCAAGGCGCGGAAATACTGGGGACCAGTTTGCCGGCAAGCAATCTCTGCAGTGTTAGCTCGCTAGGTAATCGTAAGACTGACCACCGCCCCAAGATACGTTGGACTGAACGTTGAAGCTCCGACAAGGCGAACTCGGAAACGTTCCGGAGGCTTGACGCCTATTGTTCTATCAAAATCGATTGAGGAAATGTTGACGAGTGGTGTGGGCGCTGTATTACCTCAAGTTTCTTGCCTTCTTACCTTTTCTTATCAAATCCCCATTTAAACGAAGTTAGGACAAACGGCTTGTTCTCGCCGTCCGCTCGCCCACCCTGTCCGCCGAGAGCGAGTGAAAACCAAATGCCATCGGCGATTCTTTGTTCCAACCCAAGGGAGAAACGAGTTGAGTTGTCATACAGACCTTTATTCAGTCGTGAACGAATGTAATTACCTTCAACGGAGAATATCGATTTGGCCCCAGATCCAGGTGCTATCCGAAGTCGGCCACCAAAAAAGTAACTATCCTGTGATAGGAACTGTCCGGCATTTGCGGTGTCGGGTACGATCTCGTTGTTACGATATCGAGCGTGCAGGATGAGTTGCGAATTATCCTGCAACGCACTAACGCCCTCAAAACCATATGCGAGCGAGGTCCAGAAGCCTCCTCCATTCCAGTGAAAGTTCTTTGTCTCACCCGTTTCGCTTATCCAACTCGGAGCTGCACCAACGATCCAACCCGTACCATTCCAGTTCCGTTTCCGTGCTTCGTCGTTGCAGGGCTTTACAACTTCCGCAAGTATTTTCTCCCGGCTCGCTAGCCGGCGGGCCTTTACTTCTGGAGCTTCAGCATTAGGTGGCGTGTCAAAATCGTCTAACCTCGGATCGTTAAGCGCGTCCCTGTAGCAGTTATTAAGCTCTTCATCGAGCCGAGGATCACCTTTATCGAGCAGTGTCAGTCTCACACCAAGAGCAAGTCGGGCCGACTTATCTTCAGTGGTCGCACCTTTCGTAGTGGCAAAAGACAATTGTGTACGAGCTAGAAAACGCTCAAGGCGACTGCGCTTGTAACTAAATAGCGATGTTTGATCGCCGAAGAACGTAAGAAAGGGAACAAAGTCCAGGGCAAGACCTGTTTGGAAATTCCCTCTTTGGTCCACGCCATTCAAAAGCGAGGTCGCGAATTCTCGCGGCGTGGTCGGACGCGTAACCGTCTCAGGTGTAACCCCGAGCACAGTGAATGCAGGCGACTCCGGAACCGACAAATCAACTTCCCGTTGCGATATGTTGTCAGCATCCGTTCCGGTGGCTTCTATTAGCGGAATGGCCGAGGCTTCGGAACGTGGTGCTGCAGGAAGAGGCGCAGACGCCCGTGACGTCGATGGGTTCGCCACTTCCGGTGTTGACGTGGGGCGTTCTGGTTCGTCGTTCGTCTTGGACGTTTCTACATCAGCAAGCCCTCCGTTCTTCAACGGCCTGGAAAAAGAAACTTCGAGCCGATTGTCGACCTGGCTTACGCTGGCGTTGACATTGGCTTCAAGCTGAAACGAAAGGGACAGGTTGTTGCCGCGCGACTCTACTTTGGAGCTAGTAAAGCCAGCGCCCTTCACATTGATTTCTGTGAGTGAGAGATCAGTTCCGGGTAGCAGGACGGTAAACTTGTCGCCGTTTCGATATGCCCCGTAGTCGGCCAGAGATTCGCTAAGTGTGAGAATCACTCGCGATCCGTTTGGCGTAACCTGACTACGTATCGAAGAGATATGCTTCGACTCGGGTCCCGACAGCGCAGCGGTACTGACTGTGTTCGTGGGCTGCTGAGCTATTGCCAATCTCGGAATGACAAACGACAACAGTAGAAATAAGACCATCAACAGGAAGCGAGTCATGTAATTATTTTGGGTCTTCATGGATTAGTCACCTGCAGTTTCGTGAAGTCTCCAGCTGCTTTGACGTTGGTTATTGGACCCGACTCGCGCCACTCGGGATTCATGGCAGCATCTCCGTCCTGCTTGATTTCCACGGACACTGAATACTGCAGAGGCCCGCCGCCGCCTGGCACAATCATGTCGATATCCCACGTCATGGTGAGGTCAGTAAGACCGGCAGCTGGCCCAAGAGAAAACGTGTCGGTGGGTGGATGATTCATATCAAAGGTCACGTCATGAATCCGCTTTTTGCGCTTACCAGTCTCCGGCCACGTTTGACCCTCCGGTTTCCACAAATTGAATTTGCATCTGTACCGAATCAGGTTGGTACCCTTGACCGTAACCTGGGGTTCTCCACCACTGCTATTGATACTTGTGGGCGTAGCCATATCAAGTTCTCCTCACTCTGAAACTGAATTGATCCTGCGGTCTGTTTGTCTTTCTAGTTGCTCGGCGGATGGGTAAAGGAACTTAAATTCCCGTTGCTGTGAAGCAATAATTGATGCGCTTCTTTCGTCCAATCGGTCGAGACCTGGACGGTGAAGAGATTTGGCTCTGCGCTGTCTTGCACCGGGTGGAACGACGGTTCCGAAGTTATCGTGATGGTTGCACCTGGTGATACGCCAGTGCATTCGATAGTGAGGGTCACATTCCCATTTGCGTCGGGTTGTCCTACTGTTACTTCGCTGATCTCAGCCGTTTCACCCACGCCACTTTGGCCGCTTGTTTCCGCTGGGATTCGAAAATCAGCGCGCTGTGCATCGCTGTTGACGATGCTTATGTCATGATCTTTGGCCTTCCACTCCGCCAGCGTTGTTGCAAACGAAAGCTCTAGCTCTTTTGCAAATTGGGCTGGTTCGTCGGCGTCATCAGCCATCTTCGTAATCTGATCCTTGGGTTGCTGAACGCCATCAACCCAAATAAATCCTTCTTTCGAAAGATGTCGACCTTTGATGTTCAAAACTACTTTGCCTTCTCGTTCACGATGTGTTACCTGTTCGATGATCGGTCCTGGACCACGAACAAGTTTTCCTCCGAGGTAACCAGCGGAACTCAGACCCATCAGCGCCAATAGCTCAGTGGGAATGGCGGGCAAAGCTGAAGCTGTGTCGTAGGTATCAACAGTGATGCGAACGAACATACCCAGGGCGATCAATGTCCAAATGAGTTGCTGAACCCGATCGAGCGCCACGACCCCTCCATGAACAACCAAGTCTGCCAGGGATGGATGTTCCTCTCCGGCACCCTTGACACCCATACCTCGGTTTGTCGCCTGCGCCGCGATCAAGGTGCCGAGACTGATCATGAAGGCATACATGGCGTTGCCCAGCTTGGGGTAAGACCAGTTTCGTTCAATAAAGCCATTCGCGTAGTACAAAAAGAGATAACACCAAACGATTACTACCAGCCATCCAACAAATTGAGCGCGTGAAAGACTGTACGTTTGGTTTTCCTGCTCTACTAAGAGTGTCTTAAGGAATGTGAAGCGTGGTTTACCGGCGGGAACTCGGTAGAAAAACTTGTAGAGCAAATAGATGAGCGCAATTAACCCGACGACAATAAGCGATGCCCGCGTTAACAAATGGCTCAAATTTTGCACTCTGATCCGGGTCTGTTTTTCAAGGTGCGTTCCATAACTAATCACCGCAAGGTCAAAAGTTATGTTTGTTGAGCACTTCTCTGGAATCCTTACGACTAAGTAATCGTCTTCGGGAATACTGAATATTAGGTCTTGCCGATCTGCGCATCCGTTCTGTTCCGCGGGGCTGGGGTTTTGTGTTGGATTCGGGTTTCCCGGAAGTGTGGCGGGTTTGGTTTCGATAAGCTTTACTTCAAGGCTCTGTTTTATCTCCGTCGGAATCTTATCGCTAAACTGAATTAAGACTTCTCCCCCGGAAAGGACCACGCGGCTCAGTTCCAATTTGCCATCCTTGTGTGCTCTGAGTCCCAATATTTGAGGAGCAACCATTACGGCGGTGGAGATCGACTGAGGAACGTCTTTAGCTGCGACAGTTATTGCCTGTCGGCCGAACGCAACGCTCATGGGCACGGTCAGTTCAAGGCTGTCAATCGGAGACTGGGTAGAAAGGAATGGCACATTGACGGTTCCTATCATGACTGAAGTTGGCTCGACCGGCTGACTAAAGAAGATCTTTACATGGCCGTCCCTCTGAGCGACGCTTGGTTGAACTTCCTTTATCGTGGGTGCAGGTTGAGCTCGAGCGACACCCGGAAAAAATCCAAACAGGGCGATGGCGACTAGTAGAGAAAACACTATCCTGCCGAGAGTTGTGCCCCTCAGGACTGGCATTGAGAGTTTTTGGTCGGATTCATTCATCGCTGTTTGTTGAGGGAAACACTAGATTTTGATTCCAAGAGCGCTTGTATTCAGATCTGCCTTGAGCAAAGGGCGGTGTTCGCGATTTTAAGAGTAGCGCGCGCGTCAGTTTAAGGAGTGTGCGAGTGGCGCACGGCGCAATAGTGAAGTCTGCGGCATCCGCCTTATTATGTGCCGACCTGCACTGTCAAACTTTTCCAACCGTCGATTCTTACCTGCCGAATCTCTTTCCCACTCCTTAATGATTACAGACACGAAAACGTTTCAGCGCTAAAGCAAACTCTAATTACTCGACCTGCGCGCAGAGATGAACCTGAAACGGAAACGAATGTCTCTGTCATAAGGGATTGGGGAACAAGTCAACCGATGCAATTCGCATTATTGACATTTGACCGGGAACAGAAATATGGTGGCCTCGCATTTCAGTTCTTACTTTTTCAGATTCCTATGTTTCCTGTGCGAGGGAAACGAAAACGGGCGAGCAAGGTTCTCACGGAAAGACGGCTCGGTTTCCATCGCCGGTGCGTTACAAGAACCGAAATAGTCTCACGCCACTCTCCTTGCCAGACCTGCTTAATGGATCCTCGTCCGAGAATTACCAGGTTCCCTAAACCCGTTGACAGCTTCTTACCTCCGGAGGGCGCTTATGATTAACCCTTCTTCACCTCAGACTGACTACACCAAAGAAGTGCGTTTTGCCGTCGTCATGTACGGCGGCGTGTCGCTGGCGATTTACATTAACGGCGTTGCCCAGGAGCTTTACCGGATGGTGCGTTCCACCGCCGAAGCTGGAGAAGGCGCTGACGGAAAACCAGCGCAGCTTTCCAGTGCTTCAGGTGTCGAGCCGAAGCGCGCACTTAAGGGAACCGAACGCGTCTACCGAAAGCTGAGCCACCTGCTTTCGGATGACAGCCGACGTCTGAAAGAGTGTCAGGAGAAGGGCAAGAGTTATGTCGAGGATGAACCGGCGACGTGGGCACCGCTCGTAGGCGAGCTCGAAGCGCTGCTCGAAGAGAGCAACAAGTCAGTGACCACGAAGTTCGTGGTCGATATCCTCTCGGGCACGTCTGCCGGTGGTATCAATGCTATCTACCTCGCCAAAGCCTTCGCCAATAACCAGCCGATCGATCAGCTAAAAGACTTATGGGTAAACGAGGGTGACATCGCGCTGCTCTTGAACGACAAACAATCTGTGATGGGACTCCACTTGAAGAACCAATCGCCTCCTCAATCGCTACTCAATAGCCGCCGGATGTATTTGAAGTTGCTAAAGTCTCTGGAAGACATGGAAAAAGCGCGGCCAAGTAAAAAGGAGTTCAATTCACCTTACGTGGACGAGCTGGATCTTTTTATTACAGCAACCGACATTGAGGGCGTGCCTGTGCCCCTGCGCCTCTCGGACGCGGTCGTTTATGAGCGGCGACATCGCAACGTGTTTCATTTCAAATATGCAAAGCACGAGGTTGTCGGGCGACACTTTAACGACTTTACGGGAGAGCTCAATCCGTTCCTGGCATTTGCAGCTCGTTGTACTTCTTCCTTCCCTTTCGCGTTTGAGCCCATGCGCCTTTGCGATGCCAAGGAAGTACTCGAACTGTTTGGAAAACCCACCGGCGATGAGACCACTGAAGAATTGCAGCGTTACTTTCAGGAAGAGCTGGACCCAAATACTGGTTCTCCGATCCGTCCCCCAAGGTTTTCAAGACGTTCATTTGGCGATGGCGGTTATCTCGATAATAAGCCGTTTAGTTATGCAACCGAGACTCTCGCAAATCGACAATCGGATGTGCCGGTCGATCGCAAGCTAATCTACATCGAGCCTTCACCAGAACATCCGGAAGACGAACGCTCCGACCTTCAGAAACCTAACGCGCTCCAGAATGTTAAGGCCGCCTTGTTGGACCTTCCCACCTACGAAACTATTCGCGAAGACTTGCAACGCGTTCTGGACCGCAACCAGCTGATCGAACGTGTAAACCGAATTATCAGCGGTATTGAGCGCGACGTTAATCGTTATATTCCCGAGGCTATTAGGTCTCACTTCCAAAACAGAACTGAAACTGAATATCTTGGTCCTGCGTCTCCGGTGTTTTCCATGCGAGCAATGGGCACCGGCTCAAGTGAACAGTCTGCGTCCCGCTCGATAGCTGGCACTGGCACTGGGACGGGCGGCGAATATGAGACGATCGAAAGAAACACAGCTCACGATCCTCCTTCATGGGCAAAACTGGATCTGGCTGACATGGTCAACGCTAACAGTCGATACTTCCTGCCTTATCGCCGGTTAAGAATCTCGGCAGTCACAGATGAAATCGCTCGTCTCGTCGCGCGCCTGGCAAACTTCGATGAGAAGTCTGATCAGTTCCTGGCGATCCGGTCTCTGGTCAGACTCTGGCGTGAAGAAAACTATGTCGATTACACGGAAGAAGGAAAAGAAACTGTAAACCGTTTCCTTTGGAGCTATGACTACGGCTACAGACAACGACGGTTGAGCTTTTCCCGCGCGAAGGTAGACCAGCTGTCTAAATTCGACGATGAACTGGTGAAGGAACTGCAGAAATTTGCCAGCGGTTTGAAACAGCTCAGAAAGGAGCAAGGTGATTTTGAACAGGACGAAGAGATACTCCGAAAGTTTCCGCAGATTCGTTTACAGCAGTATGGCGAACGCCTGTTGCTCCTGAAAGATCAGCAACTGCAATTGCAACCGGTTCTAATCTTCATCAAAAGCGAATTAAACGAAATCTTCAAGAATCTGCGGACTTCAGGACGATGGTTGCGCTCTCGCGAAACCCAGAAATCGAAAGAAAAGATGCGGAGTGCGCGTGGCAAACAGGCGATTGAGGCCGCTCCGAATCCCCTACTCCACCTGGTTGCTCAGATTGGAATCACACCCCAGGACCTTACAGAAATCCTGGGCATGTCCCCTGAGTCTGGAGCCAACTGCACAAGCCGCTCCATAACAGTCGAGTCTGAGTTGAACGAAGACGATCACGTTGAGAGAGCTCGAGTACTCTTGCAACGGGATGGAACGAAGCGCATTTGGAACAACCTCAAAGCGACCGCTGATGAACTGAGAAATCAACTCGAGATCGCATTTGAGGTCACGAGGCGACAAACCAGTGCGCTGCTGAATCCCTACGCTGAGTATGAACCTATCAGCCCACGTGGCAAAGAAATCATCGCCGCAAACCCACCCCTTCTCTCCTCCGAAATCGCAGAAATTTCGCGAGGCTTTCTGAGTTACTACTACAACCAGTTTGACGACTACGATCAGATTCGTTTTCCGATTATGTATGAAACGGACTACGGTGAGGCTGACGTGGTGGAAGTAATCCGCATCAGTCCCGAAGACGCCGTTAGTTTGATCGACGAGCGCAAGGAGGCGCGAGACAAAGGGCCAGGAAAAGCTCGTCTCAAGCTGGCAGGTATTTCGTTACACCACTTCGGCGCTTTTCTTGATCGCACGTGGCGGCAGAACGACATCATGTGGGGACGGCTCGACGGCGTCGAAAGACTAATTGCAGGCCTCTTACCCGGCACTGTCAACAAGCCAATACGCACGGAATTGATCAAAGAAGCGCAGCTGGAGATCCTGAAGGAGGAACTCAAGCCTGAAGGAATACGCGAACTCCAGGGCGTTTTGAGCGACGCTTTACTGCGAGCCAGCGGCGGTTCAGCCAACATCGAGGCAGTCAAGGAAGCTATGGACCCGCTGGAAAAGGCAGCAGTCAAAACTCGTTTGGAAGAAATCATGCGTTCTACTGTGAAAGACAAAGAACTGCTGGGGTTTGTGGGGAAGGGTTACGAAGTTAACCGGCAACTCGATCCGAAGCTGATGCTTCGATCGATGTCGCGGTCAACCCAGATCATTGGAAAAATATTTGAAGACCTGGCGAATGAAAGCGGATTCGAAGGAAAGCGACTCGCATGGATCGCACGGCTGGGTCAAATCTTCTGGGGTTTGGTTGAAGTGGCCGTACCGAGCGGCATCCTGAATTTGCTGGTCATGCACTGGCTAAAACTGCTTTACGTCTTCGAAGTCTTACTCCTGGTGACGTCGATAATCCTCACATCACCAGAGATCCAAAGCTTCGCCTGGAAGGCGTTAATCCTAACTGTGCTGGCGAACGTCGCGATCTTGTTGCTTCGTGACGTAATGCGACTAAGACATCGGTGGCAACACGTTTTCCTTTCAGTGGCGGTTTTGATGGTGTTGGTAGTGGCAGGTGTTGGCACGCACACACTCGTGTCACTTGGCTTTAGCGGGATACTGGCTCGCATTATCGAATTTGCGAATTCGATTTGGACCTTCCTCACCAACCTTTAACTAATCATCGCGAGGAGGCCTGGTTATGATTCAGTTAATGCGCATGATTGGGATTCTGTCTTTGGTGGTCCTTGCCGGAGCACTCCTGATGGTTGTGCTCGGCAGCTTTCAGTTTAATCCCAAGAAACTGGTACCGGCTGAAACGGGTGGATTCGGGGCACCCGTCATGGCGATGGAATTTGTGGAAACCACGAGACAGGTCGCTGCGATTCTTGATAAGAACAATTCCCAAAATCGTGGCGCCATGCGAACTCAGATCTACATCGATTTCGTCTGGATCCTTTCTTACTGGCTTCTCTTTCTGGCTATCAGCTACCTGTTGTCGGATCGAAACTGCCCGTGGGCATTCTACCTGGCGGCGGTTGCGGCCGTGTCGGCCAGTGGCGCAGCGGCGTTTGACGTGTGGGAAAACCTCGGCATGTTGAGCGTAGTAAACAACGCAGCGATTACTCAGGAGCAACTATCCGCACTTCACATACGAGATGCGGCAGTCGTCAAGTGGACTTTAGTTTTCGTGTCCATGGCGATCCTAGCGACCGCTTTCTACGGTCTCCACGAAAAGCTAACTCGGATTGGATTCTTCTTCACTCTCACGGCGTTAGTCGGCTTCATTAGTCTTTTCTACAAGCCATTGCTGGGTATCCTCGTGCCCTTGCCACTCTTGATTGGATTGGTGATTCTGGCCTTTACTTCCTTGCGCTCGCCTAAGTTATTTTATGAAGAGCGCTTTGCCTGAAAAATTGGCTTCACCTTACTAGGGGCTCGCCTTACGTTATTCGATTTTTCGACGCCCATCACTTTGGACGTTTTTTTGAGCAAAGCCCACTGCCTTCTTGACCTCACGCTGAACTAAATTGATCATTACGACATCCTAATAAGAGAAGGACCCGCTTGTGGCCATATATCGTTTTGTCCAATTGGATGTTTTCACCGATGAACCCTTTGCTGGAAACGCATTGGCAGTCTTTCCGGAAGCAGAGGGCTTAACCGATGAGCAGATGATGAAGATTGCTCGAGAGATGAATCTCTCGGAGACGGTGTTTGTGCTTAGTCCCGGGGAGCAAGCAGCAAACAGCAAGCAGCAGTCAGCCAACGACGAAACTACCAGAGACGCGCAGGCAGCGGAGCCAACTCCAACGAAAGAACAACCCGCCGTGTTGCGACGTTTGCGCATCTTTACACCCACGCGGGAACTTCCGTTTGCGGGTCATCCGATTGTGGGAACCTGGAACGCACTGGCGCATGAGGGTGTGGTAACTCCCCCGGAGAGTGGAAGTGGTTGGGTGCGAATTCATCACGAAGTCGGAATAGGCATACTGCCCGTCGACATTGAGTTCAAAGATGGCGCGCCCCTTCAGGTTGTAATGACTCAGGGGAAATTCGAGATACTCAACGAGATCGATGACAGCCATGAACAAGCAGAGTTGGCACGCGCACTCGGCCGGGCTCGTGAGGATCTTGATGAGAGTTTGCCGTTGCAAGTGATCACCACCGGCCTGTCATGTCTGGCGGTTCCAATTCGTTCGTTGTCGGACCTTTCCCATTGTCGCGTTAATTCGACCTTGCTGGCAGAGATTTACACCCGGCTCGGAGCCGCCGGATGCCTCGCGTTTTCTTGCGAGACGATTGAGATTGGCGACGCGCGCGCCCATGCAAGATTCTTCGCGCCTGCTGACAATATTCCTGAGGATCCGGCGACCGGCAGCGCGTGTGGCGCACTTGGTGGCTACCTTGTTTACCATGGTGCCTCAGGCACGAAGCCCGTCGACGGAAAGCACGATTTTGTAATTGAACAAGGCGACTTCATTAGTCGCCCCAGTCGTATTCATCTCGAAGTTAAGGGCACCGCCGGAAGCATTGACCAAATCCGCGTGGGTGGCCAGTCGGTGATCGTGGCCAGGGGCGAAGTTTTCTTTTAAGAGCTCTACGTTTAATTCCAACTCCTTGGAGTGCGCCGCCTTGTCGGCGCTTTGGTCGCTACGACTCGGTCGTAGCTGGTCGAGGTTGAATCAAGCTGACATTGCGAAACATCGCGGCGCCAGGCCGCCGCATACCAAAGCGCCGACAAGGCGGCGCACTCCAAGGAGTTGAAAGTATGTTAAGGAACCTGACATTGGACA
>DATEPB010000074.1:0-95545 GCA_035273425.1 Pyrinomonadaceae bacterium
AAAGACACCTATACCGCCGCTGTTACTGGCGAGGGTGGTCCCGACCTGCACGTCCGTTGGTGTGTGGTTATAGATCTCGATGAACTCATCTCGCGCCGGGTTGAGTACCTCGATCACTATGTCGTCGCCCGATTTAGACGATCTCTCCACACCAGCCCCAAAACCTCCAGCGCCTGGTCCATTTTCTCTGAACTCACTGATGCGTAGAGAAATCGTAGCCGGATCAGTCACCGTTAGGGTTACATGGGCCGTGTCGCTGCCGGCAGTGTTGGTAGCCGTGTAGTTAAAGCCGTCATTGCCGGTGAAGCCCGGCGGCGGCGTGTAACTGAAACTGCCATCGGCATTCAATGAATAGGTCCCGCCTGCCGTAGTTGCACCTCCACCTGGCACCGCAGTCGGTGCCGGGAAACCGGTATCGTTAGTCAAAACTCCCGGCGCAGCAATGTTGAGCGGTTGATTCAGGAAGGTGAAATAGTGATCGTCATTCGCGCCCGGCGGTATGTTGACCCTTAGCGTGAATGAACAGGTGGCGGTATTCCCTGAGTTATCGGTTCTCGTGCAGGTGACAGTCGTAGTCCCTTGCGGGAACGAGGACCCCGAAGCCGGAACGCAGACCGTGTTTCCCCCCGGACAATTGTCAGTGAACCCTGGCGCCGGGTAGTTGCCAACTGCGCTGGTCGTGTCGGGTGCCCCGGTAACTACCTGGTTTGCGGGACAAGTGATCGTCGGCGGTTGCGTGTCGTTTACCGTCACCGTGAACGTACAGCTTGGGCCATCACCGGCCGCCTGGCAGGTGACTGTGGTTGTGCCTACCGGGAAGAATGATCCGGAAGCAGGAGAACAGGTCACCGCACCGCAATCACCCGTCGTGGTTGGAGCTGGGTAATTTACTACCGCACCACACTGATTCGGATCGTTTGACTGGGTGACGTTCGCCGGGCACGTGATCGAACACTCAGCTGGGGCGCAGCATACCTCTTCCACGCCGAGGGTGAAGTCATACGTAACCGTGCCGTGATTGGTATCGCCGTCTACCAGGTCGAGACTCGCGGTAACAGTTCCGCCACACGACCCACTGGCTGTAAACGTGAAGTTTCGGCAGACAGGTGGCCCACCTGCCACGACCACGCCATAGCTTTGGGGACCGCTGGGACTGGTGACACCGCCGCTGGATTGCAGTGTTCCAATTAGGGCTGCGGTGTCCTGGTCCGGCGACGGACTATCCAGATTTTGCACGCAGAAGCTGATCGTCACCGTTTCGCCAGGATCGATCGCACCATTCGCAGGTGAGCAGCTTTCCTCGACGATGGTCGCCCCAGCCGACGTTACTGCGTCGCTAAAATTGCACTGATGAACATTGCCATCCACGTCGGTGATCGTTAGATCAATCATCATGGGGAATGCTTCATCGACCTTGGTGGAGTCGACCGTAACAGGTTCAGTTATTTCCGGTGTAAAAGCGTCCGAAACTGTAATCGCGTTTTGGGATCTGTTGACGACGATTGCATCTAAACCGCTGCCTGTATCCTGAATGGTGAAGACAACTTTCTTCGGCGGACCGGTTGTGACTACCTGTGAACAGGTGGGTGGAACGTCTTCTACGATCGAGTGAGACGCCCTGAACGACCGAAACGCCGAGGCTCGTAGTGAAGGGAACCAGCTTCCAAGTGAATTGTTTCGTTCCCTGATTCGTAAGAGATCTACGCTGCGCCCAAGGGCATTCGTGTGTTGACGCGCTGATTCCGCACTTCGCGATCGCTCGGCGTGACTTGTCGGCAACACCAACGACGCTGCGGCCAAAGCGATGCAGACGATTAGCAGCCATCCGGCTTTACGCTCCATGGTTCACTCCTATTCGGTTCGTGTCGAAATACGGAAGTCATTAAAGGGTGGCGATGGGGCAAACCCACGAAGAGTCTGACACCAACCTGTATTCTGAATAGAGCCCAACGCAACAGAACATTGTTGATTAGCGCTGTAGGTTCTCACTTTGGGGGGAGGTAGAAAACCTGACCGGCGAGTATTCAGTTATCGATGCTCGATGTGCTGCAGATTATGTTCGCCTCCCGACCGAGTGTCAATGAAATTTCGGCTGTCGCCGCGCCGCGGGCAAACCCGGCTGATGTAATGGTCCATTAATTATCGCGCAATGAGTATTCACAATCTCAGCGACAAGCTGAAGGAAACTCTGATTAGGTTTCGTCGACGCGTAGCGTCGGTGTGAATTTAGCCCGGCCTTTCAAGGCCGGGAACCAGCAAGCGAATTTAGCCGCGTCGCGTAGCGACGCCTGAAAACAATATGAATTCCATCGTCGCTACGCGACGAGCCCTCTTGAGCACCAGAGCCCGGCGTTGAAACACCGGGCTAAATTCATACGGACGCTACGCGTCGACGAAACTTCATTAGAGAGTCCTAAGCATGTCGGACACCAAGCCTACTAAACGAAAGCGCCCGGCTTCGTGGGCCGGGCGCTTCATATTTGTCATACAGTGTAACCGCGAACGACAGATGGGAAATGAGCGCGTTCAATTCTCGTTTATAACCACGGTTTGCAGAGTAGAGCAGTCTACACAGATCGTCAGTCGGGAATTCTACCTGTTACTTGGGGTTAACTATTAAGGTATCATGGCCCGACCAATTAGGGATCAAGTGTCCCTTCCTCAGCATAACCAAGGGAAGGCTAATAGTGTCGAAAACAGAACCTGCCAAAGCACAGCCGGAGAAAATCCTGCTTCACAACCTGGTCACGAGAGATCCCCGAGCCGGACTTGCTGAAGATGTGCGCCGTGGTTTGTCATCAAAACCAAAGCGTTTTCTACCTAAGTACTTCTACGATGAACTCGGCTCACAACTGTTCGACGCGATTTGTCTACTGCCCGAATACTATTTGACCCGGGCTGAGAACGAGATTCTTCAACGTTATGCGGACGAGATTGTTGCTTCCGTGGAAGGTGAGACTTTGTTGCTTGAGATGGGAAGCGGTAGTGCTTCAAAGACGCGCCTGGTGATTGAGGCGCTGCTGAGAAAACAGGAAACACTTAAGTTTATTCCGGTCGATATCTCCGCCACAGCGTTGGAGAGCAGCTCGAGAATTCTCTTGCAGTCGTATTCACAATTGACTATCGAAGCCTATGCAGCGGATTACTTTGCGGGCATGGCTGAATTGAAAAAGACGCAACGCGGTCGCACCCTCGCCCTTTTCCTCGGGTCAAACATCAGCAACTTCGATCCTGCAGAAGCGCTCAGGTTCCTGCGTGCGTTGCGCGAAGTTCTGCAACAGGGCGACGCCCTTCTCCTCGGCGCCGATCTAAAGAAGGATAAGCAGGTACTTGAAGCAGCGTATAACGATGCGCTTGGTGTTACTGCGGCGTTCAATCTAAACGTGCTCGCCCGCATCAACCGCGAACTCGGTGGCGACTTTGATCTAAGATCGTTCCGCCATCATGCCTTCTACAACGAAGAAGCAGGACGAGTAGAGATCTATATCGAAAGCCTTCGAGAGCAAACTGTAAATATCAAATCAGTCGACATGGCGGTAGATTTTGCTGAAGGCGAGCAGATTCATACTGAAAACTCTCACAAGTATGATCTGAACGATATTGCCCAGTTGGCAGCCGACACTGGATTTACTCATGCACGCACCTGGCTTGATTCGCAGAAGAGATTCAGCAGCAATCTGTTGATGGCGATTTGACGAGGAGATTTTGGACAGGATTAACAAGATGAACAAGATTTGAGAAAATCAACTCAGCTAAGGTCATCACCTTCTTAATCCTGTTCATCTTGTGAATCCTGTCACACCAGACCGGAAATGTCTCAATCAAACAATCCGCTGGTTGAGTTTCGTGACGTTAGTTTCTCTCACGCCGGCTCTTCGTCTCCAATCCTCTCTGATCTCAGCTTCACAGTTAACCAGGGCGAGACGCTCGTACTGCTTGGCGAATCCGGCTGCGGCAAAACCACCGCGCTGAAACTGATCAATCGTCTCTACTTGCCAACCTCTGGCCAGGTATTCGTTGAAGGTAAGCCGACCTCGGATTGGGATCCAATTCGGCTGCGGCGCAGAACCGGTTACGTAATCCAGGAGGGTGGGTTATTCCCGCATTTCAATGTAGCTGAAAATGTTGGCCTCGTCCCTTCGCTTGAGGGCTGGGACGAGACAAAACGCAACGATCGCGTGCGCGAGTTACTTACCCTCGTGGGTCTTGAGCCAAACAACTTTGCTGATCGGCTTCCGGCAGAACTGTCCGGAGGACAACGACAACGCGTAGGTGTCGCACGCGCGCTCGCTGCGGATCCCTCATTGCTTTTGCTCGACGAGCCATTTGGCGCTCTCGATCCCATGACGCGCGCCGGTCTGCAACGAGAGTTTTCGAATCTGGCGAGGACACTTGGGAAGACAGTGGTACTTGTCACGCATGATGTGCGCGAAGCACTGCTGCTTGGCTCACGCATCGGACTGATGGACAAAGGCAGGCTTCTTCTACTCGAGACCCCCGCTGACTTCTTGAAATCCAAGGACAAAAAAGCGCTCGGCTTCATCGATACGCTGGCCTTACCGTCAGCATTCACGTCAACGAGGAAGGAAGCAGAATGAACTTCTGGAGATTCCTCGTTGCAAACTGGCCCGAATTGCTCACGCTGCTGCGCCAACACTTGTCGCTCGTACTGGTCTCGACACTCATAGCAGTCGTTATTGGGATTCCCACCGGAGTGCTACTCACTAGAAAGGAATCATTACGTGGTCCAGTATTGGGTATTGCCAATGTCATGCAAACGATTCCGAGCCTGGCGCTGTTTGGATTTCTAATCCCAATCCCATTTATCGGAGGAATTGGCGCGCGTACCGCGATCGTTGCGCTGGTGCTCTATTCATTGCTGCCGATCATTCGTAACACCGTTACCGGAATTCTCGGTGTCGATCCAAATGTTCGCGAAGCAGCAGTCGCAATGGGGATGACGAACCGTCAGATTCTCTGGCAGGTCGAACTGCCATTGGCAATGAGTGTGATAGTCACCGGAGTGCGCGTGGCAATGGTGATTGCGATTGGAGTCGCGACGATAGCCGCCGCCGTCGGTGCAGGCGGCCTCGGGGTCTACATCTTTCGCGGGCTCCGGCAGTATGACAATAACCTGTTACTTGCGGGCGCCGTGCTCGCTGCTCTAATGGCGCTCGCAGCAGATTTCGGTCTTGGCTTGCTTGAAAAGAGACTATCAATTGGCGGACGGCGTGATTCCGCGCATCGCAAGTGGGAACCGGCAACCCTGGTAGTGATCGGTCTTCTGGTGGCGGCGACAGCTTTCGTCGTATGGCAGGGTTACCGCGAAACTCCAGCGACCAACGTCTCGCGAGTGGTTGTCGGTTCGAAGGATTTTACTGAATCAGTAATCCTTGCGGAAGTAGCATCGCAAATCCTGGAGTCAACCGGCATCGCGGTGGAAAGAAAGTATGAGTTGGGAGGAAACTTACCTCACGACGCGTTGCTGGCAGGAACGATCGATCTCTATCCGGAATATACGGGCACTGCCTACACCGCGATACTTAAGCACGCCCCGATCACTGATCCTCGCCAGGTTTACGATCAGGTCAAAAAGGAATATGAGGAGAAATTCAAGCTGACTCTAAGCGAGCCGCTTGGCTTTGAAAACACTTTTGCGATCCTCGTCCGGGGCGCAGATGCACGCAGGTTAGGATTGAAGAGAGTTTCGGACGTAACTGCGCACGCACCGAATCTCAGAGCCGGGTTTGGCCAGGATTTTATGTCGCGCGCCGATGGTTATCCAGGTTTCTCAAAAGCATATGGACTGAAGTTCAAGGAACAGCCGCGCGAGATGGATCTTTCACTCACATACATCGCGCTCTCATCAGGCCAGGTAGATTTGATTGCCGGGAATTCTACTGAAGGAAGAATTGCAGCGCTTGATCTGGTCCAACTCGAAGACGACCGCCGCTACTTTCCACCGTATGAAGCGGTATACATTGCGCGACGAGATTCGCTCAACAACGTGCCGCCGCTCCGGGAAGCGCTGGCAAAATTGGCCAGCTCAATAACCACTGATGAAATGCGGCAGTTGAATTATGAAGTTGACGCGAATAAGCGTGGGATACCGGAAGTGGTTCGTGAGTGGATTAAGAAGAAGCAATTGTAGGGGCCGCCAATCTCCTTGAATGGCACCTGCAAAAAGCGAAGTCAATGTCGTGTTCTCACAGTCAGGAAGGAGGATTTATCCCCGCTCTTAGTCGCGTATGTAATGGCGTTGAGATCGACCTGGCGTTTTATTTCATGAGAGATTTTTTGCGCGACGAAGAGCGGGGATAAATCCTCCTTCCCGACTGCGGGAAACTGAGGCCGATAAGCTTCCCCACGTTGAGGAAATCGAAGTGACCTACAAATTCTTTTATGGAGAGAAGAAGATGAAAAAACTTGCGCTTCCGCTTGCAGTTTTATTCCTTTTTCCAATAGGTCTCCTGGGTCAAACCAAAGTCCCTGATCCAGTGGTTCTCATCAAAGCCGGACGTCTAATCGATGTGCGCGCAGGCCGCGTATTGGAGAATCAGGGGATTCTGGTTGAGGGCCAACGAATCAAGAGCGTTGGGCCGATGGCGGAAATACAAAGTGCCGCACCAGCGTCGGCCACGGTAATTGATCTCTCTCGCTCCACTGTCTTACCCGGTCTTGCCGATTGCCACACCCATGTTTTATTGCAGGGCGACATCACCACGGCTGAATACGACGAACAGGTTTTGAAAGAATCCATTCCGTATCGCGCCATTCGTGCCACTGTGGCGGCCCGTATTGGACTGATGAACGGATTCACGGTAATGCGCGATTTGGAAACCGAAGGCGCCATGTACGCCGACGTGGATGTGAAGACGGCAATCAATCGAGGCGTGATTCCCGGTCCGCGCATGTTTGTTTCGACACGCGCATTTTCTGCCACCGGCATGTATCCGCTTTCCGGTTACTCCTGGGAATTGAAAATGCCGGAAGGTGTCCAAATCGTCGATGGACCAGACAACATCAGGCGCGCCGTCCGCGAACAGGTGAAGTATGGCGCGGATTGGATCAAGTTTTACGCCGATCGTCGCTATTTCATGAAGGATGGCAAGCTGCACTCATGGTTAAACTTCACTGACGACGAAATGAAGGCCTTGGTTGACGAGTCGCATCGTTTAGGGCGTCGAGTGGCGGCGCACGCGATGGGTTGGGAGGGAATCGATGCCGCTTTGAGAATGGGCGCTGATTCGATTGAGCATGGTTACGGCCTTGACGAAGGACTGATGGATCGAATGATCCGCCAAAAAGTTTACTGGTGTCCGACGATCTATGTTGGTGTGTACGTGGCTGAAGGTCGGGCTGCGGCAGGCGCGCCAATCTGGCTGACCATGCGGGACCTCGAAGCTAAAGCATTCGGAATTGCGGTGCGCAAGGGAGTGAAGATCGCATATGGCACGGATGCGGGCGGTTATGCATGGACTGAAAACCAGGCGAAAGAATTTTCCTACATGGTGCGTTACGGAATGACGACGATGCAGGCGATCCAATCAGCAACTGTGGTGGCGGCGGAGTTGTTGGAGCGCTCGACCGATTTTGGCGCTATTGCTCCGGGATTGTTCGCTGATATTGTGGCCGTCAATGGCGATCCCTTGCGGGACATTAGTGAACTGGAGCGGGTGCGGTTCGTGATGAAGGGCGGCGAGGTTTATAAGAACGAAAAGTGACACAGCTATCGCGGGTTCCATTTAGAAGAAGGCGGCGGGCCATTCACAGTTGGGAAGGAGGGCTTGCCCCCGCTCTGCTGCGATGAAGTCTAGTCGCGATGGATTAGACTTTTCGTTGTACTCATAGGTAGGAGTTGCGCAACGAAGAGCGGGGACAAGTCCTCCTTCCCGACTGCGAGTAACGTGAGGCCATTCGAAATCTTAGGTTGAATAGGGAGAACACATGACCTTAATAGACGTAGTTGTGCTGCTGATAATCGCTGGGGTTTGTGGGGCATTGGGGCAAGCTATCACAGGATTCTCAAGAGGTGGATGCCTGGTGTCTATTGCTCTGGGTTTTGTGGGCGCTGTGCTGGGAATGTGGCTGGCGCGACAGATGGGGTTGCCGGAGCTCTTCGCCATTCAGATTGGAACTACCAGCTTTCCAATCATCTGGTCAATCATTGGCTCGGCGCTGTTTGTCGCGGTGATTGCACTGTTGACGCGTAGCCGGGCTTAGACTGTCGCCATTCTCACAGTCAGGAAGGAGCACTTGTGCCCGCTCTTCGTAACGGTACTCCGATGAGTAAATTTACCAGTCGCGGAGTGGTCTAGAGTTCTGAAATGCGCAACGAAGAGCGGGGACAAGTCCACCTTCCCAACCCGTGAGGATGCTGCGGTCTGGTTCAATTCCAACGGCTTGAATTGCGGGGCAGGCCAGGAATCACTCGATCGTGGTATTTCGGATTTGCTCTTCCTGTTTCCGGCGAAACTCTTCTAGCTTCTGGCGCAGGTCGGCGCGACTGTTTGCCAGAATTGCGATTGAGAACAGCGCGGCATTGATTGCGCCGGGCTTGCCGATTGCGAGCGTACCAACGGGAATTCCCGCCGGCATCTGCACCGTCGCCAGCAAAGAATCCATTCCATTCAGAGCATCGCTCTTCATGGGCACACCGAGGACGGGCAACGTCGTGTGTGCTGCGATTACGCCTGCCAAATGTGCGGCGCCACCAGCGGCGGCAATGATGACCTGTATCCCGCGACCCTGAGCGGTTGATGAAAACTCCGAAGCAAGTTGTGGTGAGCGATGTGCAGACATGACGTGGCACTCATGAGAAACGCCAAACTCGGTGAGTGTGGCGTCAGCATGGCGCATCGTTTCCCAGTCAGACTTGCTACCCATGACAATTGCAACGAGAGACGTTGAGGTTTCTGAATTCACTTTGATTTTGTTCCTTGTACGTAACGCAAACTGTTAGTTTGCGGATGGTACGATTAATCCTTCGTACGCAGTTTCTTGTCCCCGGCAAGCAACCTAACAGTTTGCTTTACCGTTATTCCGTGTTGGGATTCTGTTCGTCCTTGATTTCTTCGCTGGCAGGATTCTGCGCTCCCGGCACCGAAAGTTGGGCCGGCGAGCTATCACCTTCCCGCAGTTTGTCGGTAGGGCCGAGCTCGTTGTTGGCTGAGTCGGTTTGCGGCTGCTCGTCGCGAGCCTCTTGTTGTCCTTCGTTGCTCATAATTTCCCCCTTTTTAGTGGTCCGCCGCCTATGTAAAGCAAACTGTTAGTTTGCTGTGTCGTTAGCAAATCCAAATCCGAAATTGCAATGTCTACGCGTCCGCAAACTAACAGTTTGCCTTACGTCTCCTTCGCTTTACGCTCCTTGATCCAGCGAGTATCCGCGTTCGCCGTCAAAGTTGTAGAGATTCTCGGTTTTGATGTAATCAAAACCGGCCTCGGCCACGCGCGTCAGCAGGGAATTAATCTGCGCATGTGAAATGGTGCCACCCTCGTTGCCGGCCATGAAACGACAACGCCAATGATCGGAGCAGAAAGTTTCGGCATGACCGCCCGGCCAAACCTTGACTCCGCGATTACTCATCATCATTAGCTTCGTTCCGTCGCCGCTCAGTTTGCTTAGCGCATCACCAAGATCGTTTGCAGTCCCTTTAGTCCAATCGAGGAATACATCAACCCCAACCAACTCCTTCTTAGCTCTGGCCGGAGCTGATGATGATGCCGCAGTAACAGGCGTCACGTCTTCGGCAGATTTATATTTCGCGGCTTTCAGCGTTTGCGGTAGCTGACCCATTCGCTCACCGACCGCCTCAGCGAACTCCTTTGTGCCTACTTTCTGCTTGCTCTTGCCCTCATCGTAAATGTCGTATGTGTGCACGCCATCTTCAATGGTTCTCAGCCAGGCGTTGTGGACGCGTTCGGCAACATCGGTCTGGCCGATGTGAACCAGCATCATGATCGCTCCCAGCAGTAGACCGGACGGATTTGCCAGGTTTTGACCTGCACGTCGCGGCGCGGAGCCATGAATAGCCTCAAACATCGAAACGTGCTCACCGATGTTTGCCGAACCAGCCAAACCAACCGAACCCGCGATCTGGGCGGAGACGTCCGACAATACGTCGCCGTAAAGGTTGGGCATTACCAGGACATCAAAGACCTCTGGAGTATCGGCAAGCTTGGCAGCGCCAATGTCTACGATCCAATGCTCGTTTTCGATTTCCGGGTAATCTTTGGCAATCTCGTCAAACACCTTGTGAAACAATCCGTCCGTCAGCTTCATGATGTTGTCCTTAGTGAAGCAGGTGACTTTCTTACGATTGTTTCGTCGAGCGTATTCAAAAGCGTAGCGCACGATCTTTTCCGAACCGGGACGGGAGATCAGCTTCAAACACTGGACGACCTGTTCGGTTTGGCGGTGTTCGATGCCCGCGTAAAGGTCTTCTTCGTTTTCGCGAACGATGACAACATTCATAACCGGATGCTTGGTGTCCACAAACGGGTGATAAGAAACGCACGGTCGCACATTCGCGTAAAGCCCTAGAGTCTTCCGCACTGTGACGTTGAGGCTCTTGTATCCTCCGCCCTGGGGAGTGGTGATGGGGGCCTTGAGAAACACTTTGGTGCGTCGCAGAGAATCCCAGGAGCTGGCTTCAATCCCCGAGGTGTTGCCAGCGAGATAAACCTTCTCGCCGATATCTATTGCTTCGATATCGAGCGCAGCGCCCCCTGCCTTCAAAATGTGAAGGGTAGCCGCCATGATTTCGGGCCCAATGCCGTCGCCGTGTGCGACAGTGATAGGAACAGACTTGGACATATTGCCAATCAGACCTTTCGCTTAGTAGTAATTGATTGCGAAGCAATATAAGCCACGAGGCTTAAGGAGGCAATCGGACCGATTCGCTAGAGACCTCTCCTTGGAGTGCGCCGCCTTGTCGGCGCTTTGTCCGGTCGCGGCTCTGCGCGACCTGAAACGCATTAGTCAACGCGCGGCGCTACCAAAGCGCCGACAAGGCGGCGCACTCCAAGGAGAGGCCTGAGGCGCTTATCGAGGGACGGCCAATGCCTTAAAACTTGAACTCCCGGAGGGGGCTAAGGCATACTTATGCGTCCATGTTTCCCTGCTCTCGCGCATCAGTGGTGACTGCGCCTGTCCGTGACCGCAAAGCGACCCGCGTTCGGCTGAGGAGAGAGTGAGGCAGTTGTTAACTTGTTTGAAGCCGCTCAGAAGTTTAGAGCACCGGGTGCGTCGCGTTTCGCCTGAACAGTCAAGGAGCTCCCCGCTTGAGTCTGCGATTTGGTTTTTGCCCGCGCTTCGTTCGATCTAAAGGATAAAAGACAAAATGGGTACCAAACTTTACGTCGGAAACCTCTCGTTCCGTACTACGAGCGAGGAACTGCGCGATGCTTTCGCGGCAGTAGGAACAGTGGAATCAGCCTCGGTGATTGAAGATCGCGATACCGGCCGTTCTCGAGGTTTTGCTTTTGTGGAAATGGCAACTCCGGAAGAAGCTGCCGCGGCTATCGAGCAATTCAACGGTAAGGATTTCGGCGGTCGAAACCTGACAGTCAACGAAGCGAAGCCCAGAGAAGACCGCGGCGGACGTGGCGGTTACGGCGGTGGACGTGGTGGCGGTTATGGCGGCGGCGGTGGACGCGGTGGAGATCGCGGAGATCGTGGCGGCTATGGCGGCGGCGATCGCGAACCGCGCTGGTAATAAAAACAATCTTCGCAAATAGGTCAAGGGGAAAGGGTAAAGGGAATTGGCTAACCCGTGTCTGGCCTTTCCTTTCCCGTTCCCCCTTACCCTTTCACCTTCGAGCAGCAGCAGGCGTTAACTTTAACGTCAGTCGTTCGTTGCTGCGCATCAGTTCAACTTCGTATTCCTCTCCAGCTTTCATTTCTCCCAGCGCAGCGGTGTAATCGTAAACGTTGCGCACCTCTCTGCCGGCCAACTTCACGATTCGATCACCAGCCTTTAGTCCGGCTTTGGCAGCAGGAGAATCTTCACGTACACCATCCAGCAGCAATCCGTTGTCTGAATCAGCGTAATTAGGAATGGTGCCGAGATAGACCCGAAAACCAGTGGAGCGCCCTGGTGACGCGGCCTTGGCAACCGTATACGTAGGGCGTTTCTCAGCAGCGTCAACGTCTCGAATCAGTTGGCCCACCAGTTTCAGGATTTGGGTTTCGTCCTGGTAATTGATCTTATCGGCCGTGTCGGTAGGTTTGTGATAATCCTCGTGGTTTCCGGTCCAGAAGAAGAGCACCGGAATCTGCTTTGAGTAAAACGAAGAATGATCGCTGGGACCGTAGCCGTCCTCATTAAGGGTAAGCTGAAATTGTTTGCTTGTATCGTTAGTAACAATCGTACTGCCGTTGGCTGAAACGACCATCGGCATGCCTCTGGGAGCGATTGACCTCGGCGAAGCCGTAGCCGTAACGACGACGCCCTGCAGAGAGTTTGCCGACTCAATCATCGGGCGCCATTCCGGGGCAGTGCCAACCCCGCCGATAGTCAGGCTTCGATTCTTCATCCGGCCAATCATGTCCATGTTGATCATGGCGATGGTATTGGCGAGCGGGACAATAGGATTATTCACGTAATAGTTTGATCCAAGTAGACCTTCTTCTTCCCCTCCGAAAGCAATAAAAATGATAGTGCGCCGCGGCCGCATGTCTCGTGACGAAAACACGCGCGCCAGCTCGAGCACTCCAGCGGTCCCCGAAGCGTTATCGTCGGCGCCGTGATGAATGGCACTCTCCTGAGGTGCAAGACTGCCCTCGCCGCCAAGTCCGAGGTGATCGTAATGGGCCCCAATCACAATCACTTCTTTTTTTAGAACCGGATCTGATCCGTCGAGAATACCGATAACGTTAGTGGCCGAAACTTTACGCCGCACTAGATCGGTCGAAAAACTCAGGCTGCCACTGATCGGATTCGGGAAGCGGACCGTCTCTTTCTCGAGGCTCCAGTCGGGAGGTGGTTTTAGCTTGTTTTGAGAAATTCTCAGAACTGCTTTTTCAAGATCTGCGAGCGCCGCGTCGTTAGCGATGCTCAGCAGGATGAGAGCAGCCTGGCGTGAGATTAGCGCGACAGGTAGACCAGCATCGCCCGCGCGGTTATCAAAAGTGAGACGCGCCAACCAGTCGTTCTTGAAAATGTCGTCGCGTGCGACTACGAGTAGCGCCTTAGCCCCAGCGTTTTTTGCGGCGATCGCTTTCCAGCGAACGTCCTCATAGCGAACGAATTGTCCGTGGGGATTATCTCCGTCAGGAGTACCGGGAAGGGCAATTGCTATTTTTCCAGCGAAGTCTGTACCTGCGTAGTCATTGTGATTGAGTTCAGTTGCCGTGATGCCGTAACCGACAAATATGGCCGAGGCTTTTTCGATCCGATCGTTGGACGTCATGCCAAGAGGAAGCCAATCTTCACTAACTCGAAATTGATTGCGAGAAGCATTGGCTGGGTAAAATGACAATTCATTTGATTTGCCCAGATCCACTCCAGCCACGTACGGAAACGCCTGCAGATATCGATTGGGGGAGTCAGCCTCGAGGCGTGACATTCCAGCGGTGTCGTAGCCGTTGCTGCGTCGCAATCCGTAGCGGGCGAATTCCCGAGCAATATATTCGGCGGCTAGCTTTGCGCCGTCGGTTCCAGTGCGCCGGCCTTCGAGTTTATCTGAAGCAAGGTGCGTAACATGTTCACGAAGCCGCTCGATGCTTGGTGCGGGGGCCGGGGAGGCCTGCCCGAAGGCGACCGCAAACGCGAAAGTTATTAATAAAGCAGCGTGGCAGTATTTACGAAACATGAGGGACCTCTTTCTTCATCTGTGTGTCGAGTGCCGGGTAGGCAGCAGGTGCCAGGACGCAGAAACTCGCGATAAATTTACTTGCCTCTTGTTTTCGGTAATCTAGCCTGCTGCCTGCCCTGCTACTCCACCCAATCTGCAATAAAAATATTGGTGTCGCCTTTCGTGGCGGCATTCCGGTTTGAGGCAAACACGATCTTCTTCCCATCAGGAGAAAACATGGGGAAACCATCAAATGTTTCGTTGTCTGTGATGCGTTCCAGGTCAGATCCGTCAACGTTAATTTTATAGAGGTCGAAATTACGGCCTTTCGGATCGTCCATATTCGACGAAAATATGATGCGTTTGCCGTCCGGGAAAAAGAACGGCGCAAAGTTGGCCTTGCCGTTTCGCGTCACCTGCCGCTTGTTTGAGCCGTCCCCATTCATGACCCAGATCTCCAATGTCGATGGACGAATCAGATTCTGGCTGAGCAGCGCTTTGTAATCTTCCTGGTCTTTAGCCGTTTGCGGATGGTGGGCGCGATACACAATTTGCTTGCCGTCAAAGGACCAGAATGGACCACCATCGTAGCCCAACTCGCTTGTGAGCCGGCGCACGTTTTTGCCGTCGGCGTCCATTGTATAAATGTCGAGATCTCCATCGCGCATGGAAGTGAAAACAAGTTTGCCATCTCGTGAAATCGTTGTCTCGGCATCGTATCCGGCTGTCTTGGTTAGTTGTTTCAAATCGGAGCCATCCGGCCGCGCGGTGAAAATATCAAACGATGGGTAGACGGCCCAGACATAGCCCTTCGAGAAATCGGGCCGCGGCGGACAGTCTTTCCCACCGAGATGCGTCGAGGAATAGAGTGTCCGGCGACCACTGGGAATAAAATATGCGCAGGTGGTACGCCCCGTACCATTCGAAATCATGCGCACATTCGATCCCGTGACATCCATCGTGTAGATCTGATCGCAGCCGCGACCGTCACGAGTTGATTGAAAGATCAACTGCTTTCCATCAGCTGAGAAATAGGCTTCTGCGTTTTCACCGCCGAAGGTGAGCTGCTTGATGTTAGCCAGGTGCTTTTCTGCCGGAAGCGCCGATGGACCAGCCTGGCTACGGCTAAAAGTAGTGGAAGAAACAAGGAGAGACAGGAGAAAAAGACTGAATATTGTTTTCACTGTTGGTTTTTGCTTGGATTGAAGGATTAGGTTCAAGTGGTTCGTGTAATTTCGTGTGGGTTCGTGGATCGTAATCGGTGACAGGTCGGAACAACTAACTCACACCAACCAACACTAAAAGTGGACTAATGATAACCGAGACTTAATCTGCCTGTGGCTGCGGCTTGTCTTGTTTGGCCGCTTCTGATTTCTCGGAAATTCCAAGTGCTTCAGCGACCAGCTTCGCTTGCTCTAGTTGATGTATTGAATAGGAGCCAGTAGCCGGACTAGCGGATGCAGCGCGGCCAACGTACATCGGGCGAGCACACGCCGGCAGCATGTCTTCGAGCCGCGATTCGACAAACGTCCATCCGCCCATGTTCTTTGGTTCTTCCTGCGCCCAAACAAGCTGCTGCGCTTTCGAGTACTTCGTCATGATCTCGCGCAGTCGTTGTGCGGGAAATGGATAGAACTGCTCCAGACGCACGATGGCAACATTTGTAACACCTGCCTTACTTCGGGCGTCGATGAGATCGTAGTAGACCTTCCCGCTGCAAAACACGAGACGCGTTACCGCGTCAGAGTTTTCCACTTGCTGATCATCAATGACAGGCAGGAATCCTCCAGTGGTAAGGTCGCTAATTGACGAAGTGGCAGCTGGAAGTCGCAGCAAACTCTTCGGCGTAATGACCACGAGCGGCCGTTCCATTCCTGGTCTCACCTGTCGTCGGAGCAAATGAAAATATTGCGCCGGCGTTGTCGGATTGCAAACCTGCAAATTGTTTTCGGCGCACAATTGAAGGAAGCGTTCCAGCCGGGCGCTCGAGTGTTCGGGGCCCTGACCTTCGTAACCGTGCGGCAACAACATCGTCAGCCGAGACGTTTGCATCCACTTGTCTTCCGAAGCGGCGATGTATTGATCGATGATTGTTTGCGCGCCATTGACGAAGTCGCCAAACTGCGCTTCCCACATCACCAGCGCTTCACGCGCGACGACCGTATAGCCGTATTCAAAACCGAGTACGCCTTCTTCTGAAAGCGAACTGTCAAAAACTTCAAATCGCGCTTCTGGCTTTGATTCGGAGCGTAATTCCGAAAGTGGCGCCCATGCAGCTCCAGTCTGGGTGTCATATAAGACTGCGTGACGCTGGCTGAAAGTTCCACGGCCCGAGTCCTGGCCACTCAAGCGAACTCGCGCCCCTTCGACGACCAGACTGCCAAACGCGACGGCCTCGGCAAATGCCCAATCAATTGGAGTCTGTCCCGAACCCATCTTGGCGCGTCGCGCCAGTTGGCCCACCATCTTGGGATTGATGTTGAACCCCTCGGGCACGATCGCGATCTTCTCACCAATCGTTCTGATTACGTCTGCAGTGACCGGGGTGTCGATGACTGTCGAACCATCCATCTCTTTAACCACTGCGACGGTGGTCCTTTTTTCTTTCTGAGCCACCACCTCTTTCGCGCGCCCTAACGCTTCCTCATAACGTCGGACACGTTCGGCTATCAGATCGTTGACCTCCGCCTTGGTGATCACGCCTTCCCTGATGAGACGATTGGAGTAAACCGTCCTGACTCCGGGATGGGCTTTCACTCGCTGATACATCAACGGCTGGGTGTAGCTGGGCTCGTCAGTTTCGTTGTGACCGAGTTTGCGGAAGCCAACCACGTCTAACACAACGTCTTTATTGAATTCCTGCCGGTAATCGAGCGCGATTCTTAGGGCGCGAAATGCAGCCTCAGGATCGTCGCCGTTGATGTGGAAGATGGGCAGTTGAGTCATCCGAGCTACGTCGGTCGAGTAAATCGTCGAGCGTCCTGCTTCTGGCGAAGTTGTAAATCCGATTTGATTATTGATGATGATGTGAATCGTGCCGCCGGTTCGATAACCTCGCAAGCTGGCGAGATTGAGAGTCTCCATCACGATACCCTGGCCGGCAAACGCTGCATCGCCGTGAAGAAGCACTGGCATTGACAGATCAATGACCTGCTCGCGAGGTAGCTGGACCCGGTCTTTCAAGTCGTCTTGCGTAGCGCGGACCATTCCTTCGACGATCGGATCCACTGCTTCAAGATGGCTTGGATTTGGAGATAGCGTTAATTTCACCTTCTTCCCGTTTTTGGTTTCGCGCTCGCCGACTGCTCCCTGGTGATATTTCACGTCGCCTTCATCAGCAGGGAAGGAGGGGTGCGTGGAACCCTCAAACGAAGCAAAGATTCGTTCGCAGAACTTCCCAACCACATTTGCTAACACATTTAACCGGCCGCGATGCGCCATGCCCATCTTGATGTCTTCGACGCCGTGATCGGCAGCACGCTCGATCAACTGATCCAGTAGCGGAATGATTGTTTCGGAACCCTCGAGTGAAAATCGCTTCTGGCCGAGATACTTCGTGTGTAGAAAGCGCTCAAACTGTTCGGCGGAGATTAACTTCCAAAGTAATTGCTTCCTGATTTCGACGGGTATCGGCTCGGGATCGACGAACTCGCGCCGGATCTGCTCGCGAATCCAAACCTTTTCGTCTTTGCTTTGGATGTGTCGATACTCGATTCCAACTTTGCCGCAATAGGCTCGCTGTAGGATGTCGAGAACTTCGCGTAGGGTGGCGACTGTCGTTCCTGCAAGACCGCCGGTAAAAAACTCTCGATCAAGATCCCAGATGGTGAGTCCGTAGGTCTCGATATCGAGTTCCTGGTGGTAAAGCACCGGCATCGCATGAAGCGGATCAATGTCAGCGATCAAGTGACCACGCACGCGGTAGGCATTGATGAGTTCAATGACGCCGGCTTCCTTCGAAATCTGCTCGCGCACCTTATCGCCGGCTTCGAACAAAGGGTTCTTATCGACGTTCCAGCGGTAGGGAACTTGTGCAATTCCCAGGTCGACAAAGATGTCGTCGTAAAACCTGAGCCTGCCTGCGAGCAACTCGTGAACCCGCGCCAGGAACGCACCCGATTCGGCGCCCTGAACGATCCGGTGATCGTAGGTGCTGCTGATCGTGATGGCCTTACTGATCCCGAGCTGAGAAATTGCGTCAGCTGTCATCGCCTGATACTCGGCTGGATATTCGATAGCGCCGGTGGCGATGATCAGCGACTGGCCCGCCATCAATCTTGGCGTCGAGGCCACAGTCCCAATCGTTCCGGGATTAGTAAGCGAGATAGTCGTGCCCTGAAAATCTGCGATCTGAAGTTTCCCGTCGCGCGCTCGCTTTACGACGTCGTCATAGGCTTCCAGAAATTGTGAAAAGCGAAGTTTGTTCGCGCCTTTTATATTCGGAACCAGCAGAGTTCGCGTGCCATCTTTTTTTGTAAGATCGATGGCGATGCCGAGATTGATCCCGGCGCGACGTAAACGCGCTGGTGATCCCTCAACGAGATCGTAGCCGTCGTTAAGTTGAGGGAATTCATCGAGTGCACGCAATAGTGCCCAGGCGATCAGGTGTGTATAGGAGGCTTTACCGCGAAAATTTTCCTGCAGGTGTTTATTAATGAGCCGTCGATTTTCGTCGAGTAGTTTGACGGGGATGCGGCGCTGCGAAGTCGCTGTGGGAACCGCAAGGCTCGCTTCCATGTTCTCGACGATCTTGAGAGCAGCGCCACGGATGGGAACAACTTCAACGTCGGTTGTCGCTGCTGGAGCTGGCTGCGCTTGTTGCTGCTGCTCCGGCTTCGTTTTCTCAGCCACAGTTGCTCGACTGGCCGCACTCGCTGTGGTGCGGTCACCGTTGCCGGGAACGCTTACTTCGGTTGCTGGTTTGGCCGCTTGTGAGACTTCGCTTCCCGCTGCCTGAGCCGTTTCGCCGTCCCCGAGTAACTCCGTGAAATATGCACGCCATGATTCGTCGACCATCTCGGGATTACTGCGAAAACGGCTGAGTAGGCCTTCAACGTACGTCGCATTCGCGCCGAAGTTTTCAGCGATTACTTCCGATAAATCCGTCCTAATTGGCTGAACCAACTCTGATCACCTCTTCCAGAAAACTATCTCGGATATCGTCAAACGTGGCGTGGCTGTAAACAATAGATTATCACCTTCGACATTGGTTTGCATCCGGTCTCCCATGAGCTGCGAGCGCTTTGAATCTGGCAGTAAAGGAAGCAACCCGAAGGGTTGCAAGAAAGTAGCCGGGGGTCGTAGCGAAGCGTAGACCCCCGGAGAGCGAAGACAAGGAATTCGCACCTTGAAGGGGTGCCAGAAAGAACTCTCCGACCCCTTCAGGGTCGTGAAATTATGGCCACATGATCCGGGGGTATGGCGCTACGCGCTCAACCCCCGGCTACTTTCTTCCAGCCCTACGGGCTGAGAGAGGCGAGCTCATCTGTAGCATTACCAGGTTACCAGGCATCTATCGAATTGCCGCGTTCCAGTGTTATCTTATGCGTCCACTTCAATCAGGAAATTCAAAACCATGAATCAACAGAGAACATTTCGACAACTACGTCTACGTTCAGTGCTCGCAGTCTTAGTTATTTTGGCGATGAACGCTCTAACTACTTCAACCCCGACGCGCGCCAACAATCAGGAAAGTACTACTCAGCCGATGACAATCATTCTGGTTCGACACGCAGAGAAGAAGGTTGTGCCGCCTGAAAATAAGGACCCAGATATTAGTGACGAGGGCGTCAAGCGGGCGGAGGAACTGGCGAAGATGTTTTCGGACGCGGGCATTGGCGCAATTTACGCTTCGCAATACAAGCGCACGCAACAGACTGTGAAGCCATTGGCTGATAAGTTGGGATTGACGCCGACCTCTATCGAAGCTCAGAAGACCCCAGAATTGATCAAACAGATTCGGTCACAAAAAGCGGGGCAGGTTGTGTTTGTCGCGGGTCACAATAATACCGTGCCCGAAGTGATCGCGGCGTTGGGTGGTCCAAAGTTGCCGATCATTCCTGAGACACAGTATGACAACCTTTACATCCTTTCGATTAATAGCGATGGCTCTACCAAGCTTTTGAAATTGAAATATGGTAGTTCACAGCCAGTTGCAGGGCAGGGAATGATGAGCCCTCCATAGACCGACCGGACTCAAAATCTTTTCGTGAAATTTCGTGTAGTTTTGTGGATCGTATAGGCTCCGAATCGCGGTCCACGATCCACGAAATTACACGTACACACACGAACCGCAGGAGCACATGAGCGAATCAGAAAAGAAAAGCACCAAGAAACAGCAGGGTAGTAAATCCAAACACCTCGATCGACGCTCGTTCGTAAAGCTCGTGCCGGCAATGGGCGCCGCCGCCGTCATAGCTCCTCACGTTTCAATCCCGGCTCAAACCCCAGGTCTATCGCCATCGCCGTCGCCTTCTCCATCTCCGACTCCCTTGCGGGTTAACAAGGAAATGCTTCGTCAAGCGGAGAAACTAATCGGTATCGAGTTCACCGATGCTCAAGAGGCAATGGCACTAAACAATGCCAACACCAATCTTGAGCGATTCGAGACCCTGCGGAAGATTGATGTGCCGCTCGACACTGAGCCCGCCACATTATTTCACCCTGCTCTGCCTGGAAAGAAATTCGACGTCAAAGCTACTAACTTCAAGCTGAGCAAGACACAACCCCCGGCCTTCAAATCGGTAGAAGACCTGGCATTCGCTACCGTCCCCCAACTTGCAACCCTAATCAGAGCGCGCAGAGTTTCACCCGTGGAACTCACAAAGATGTATATCGCTCGTTTGAAGAAGTATGGACCAAAGCTCAATTGCGTGGTGACTCTCACCGAAGATCTTGCGATGACACAGGCCGCGGAAGCGGAACGCGAGATCAAATCCGGCAAGTATCGTGGACCGCTGCATGGAATACCGTGGGGCGGTAAGGATCTCTTCGCCACCAAGGGAATTCGCACCACCTGGGGCGCTGAGCCTTTTCGCGATCAACTGCTCGACTATGACGCAACGGTCGTCGAGCGTCTGCGCGCGGCTGGTGCGGTGCTGGTGGCGAAGCTTTCGATGGGAGCACTCGCGCAAGGCGGGCGTTGGTTCGCCGGAATGACAAGGAACCCCTGGCAGGTTGAAGAAGATCGAATCGGATCCAGCGGTTCCTCGGCGGGACCTGCTTCCGCAACGGCTGCCGGGTTAGTCGGTTTTTCGATCGGAACTGAGACGCTGGGCTCGATCATCTCGCCTTCTTCGCGGTGCGGCGTTGTTGGTTTAAGACCGACTTACGGCCGCGTTAGTCGTTTTGGCGCGATGGGCTTGAGTTGGACCATGGACAAGATTGGACCGATCTGCCGCGGCGTGGAAGATTGTGCGGCGGCCCTTGATGCGATCTACGGTCCTGATCAAAAGGATCTGACAGTTGGCGATGTACCATTCAACTGGCAGCCGGCCACAAATCTCGGGCGTATGAGGATTGCCTATCTCAAGACGGAATTTGATCAGCAAACCGATCCGGAGCGAAAGGGAATTTATCAGCAAGCCTTGGATGCCTTAAAAGCGGCGGGAGCAAATCTCCAACCGATTGAGCTGCCAAAATTCTCTGCGGCCGCGCTGCGCATAATCCTCGTGGCTGAAGCCGCCACTGCATTTGACGACATCACTCGAAGCGGTGCTATCAACCAGCTCTCAGGACAAGAGCCCGGCGATTGGCCCAACACTTTTCGCAGCTCTCGCTTTATTCCGGCGGTGGAATACATTCGGGCACAACGTGCGCGAACCTTGCTGATGAGGCAGATGGATGAACTGATGTCGAAGTGGGATGTCTTTGTGTCACCTGCGCCCGGAAGCGCCAGCCTGCTGGTTACAAATCTCACTGGCCATCCTGCCGTTTGTGTTCCTTGCGGTTTTCCCAAAGGACTGCCGCAATCAATAATGTTTACCGGTGGACTGTATGACGAAGGTTCGCCTTTAAGAGTTGCGATGGCTTATGAGCAGGCGACGAGCTGGCACACGATGCGACCGACGATGGACTGAGCGTAAACCGGGAGATTAGCGCCGGGAGTTCAAGAGCAAAGCAGATTTTCCATTTCTCATTTTCCATTTCTCATTTGTCATCGCCGCGGTTGCTGGTGGTAGTTTAGAGGCCAGCCTTTAGGCTGCTGCTTCCGAAACGCAAGCTAAAGCTTGAACTCTGAAGGCCTTTACCCCGGGCCCTGCGCTGGCAAATGAGAAATGGAAAATGAGATATGGAAAATCTGTTTTGAACCTGATTATTCCAGGTTGCTAAGCAATCGAGGCAGATCAAGCACCAACGCGACCGAACCGTCACGAAGCTCCGTAGCTCCAGCCACTCCGTACCATCGTCCTGCATGACGACCCAGACTTCGAACTAACACTTTTTCAGTTCCTTCGATGGCATCGACAAGAAGTGCGACCCGCTTTTCGTGCGGCTTCGTTGCGCCGTTTTGTTCATCGGTGAACTTGAGAGCGATCAGTTTGCCAGCCTTCGGGGAATTGTCGTCAGTTTGTGGAGGCGAGGGCGTTCGCAAACTAACAGTTTGCTTTGCCGACTGGCCCAGCAGATCTTGTAGAGAAATCTGTGGGAGTTGCGAATTGCCGGTTTGGTCGCTGATCGTCGACTGACTGGCTGCAATGCAATATCGATTTCCTCCCGCCACCAAGACCATCGCATCCATTAGCCCAAAGGTTACGGGCAGACGAATCTCGAAAGTAGTTCCAACGCCGGGTTTGCTCGAAACGCGAAGCTCGCCGCCCGCTTGTTCCACTGCGGTCTCCACCACATCAAGTCCGACTCCGCGCCCAGACAGATCGGAGACTTTGTCCACCGTAGTAAAGCCGGGCCTGAAGATCAGCCGCAGACTTCGCTCAAAGTCCAGGTCGCTTTGGGAATCAAAAATCCCCAGACGTTTTGCTGCCGCCGAGATGACCTCTGGATCGATGCCTCTGCCGTCGTCAGCCACTCTCACACGCAACCGTCCGCCCTCGCTTAACGCTTCAATTCGGATAGTTCCCCGCCGGGTCTTGCCCGCCTCTACGCGCCTTTCTGCCTGGTCTATTCCATGGTCAACCGCATTGCGACAAAGGTGGATCAATGGGTCCGCAATTGCATCGGCAAGTAGTTTGTCAATGCGTAAGTCTCCGCCCCTCACCGCGAAGTCAATCTCTTTACCAGCAGATCTTGCAGCCGCTTTCCCCGCCCGAGCGGCCCGCTGCAGCGATGGTCCCAATGACACCATACGCAAACTGATCAACTCTTCCTCGACCGCAAGGAAAGAGTCTTTGATCTCCTGATGCAGCTTCCCTAGTTTGTTGTGCTGAGCTGGCGTGGTTGCCAAGTCGAATGCGGCGGATGTGTTGCGGAAGAGTTCATGAGTCGACGAAATGAGCCGATCGAGAGTGTCCAAATCTGTGCGAATGAAGTTAGCCATCGCGGATATGGAAGATGTAACTGAGCTTGTTGCCGTGGGCTCGCTGGCGGCGGCAATCTGAATTCGAGTTACGAAAACGCCAGGAAATTGGCCGAGCTTCTCGTTCAACTGGTTGGCTTCGATCGCGCTGGCATAAAGAATTCGAAAGTTGATCTGATCGGGATTGTGCTCGTTGATTATGGGCGAAGTGGAAATCACCTCGCCCCATTCAGCCAGCCTTTCCTTCAAACTAAAAAATTCTTCATCAAAGCGAGCGGTATTAAAGGAAGTGGAAAGGATGAAGACGCCGCTTGCTTCTTTGATCGCACTCGCTAATCGGTACCGTTCCGCATCCGTTAATCTCTGCCGGATTTCTGCTGGTACGCGTTTAAGAACAACGGCGGCATCACTGAAGGAACCTGTTCCGCGTGCCACCGCCTGAAGACTTTCAATCAGCTGGGCTCGTGGCGGCGTGACACCTCGTGATACTGATAGTCCCAGGTTTTCCGAAAGGCCATCGGTTGCGTTGTTACAAAGATCCAGAGCTACATCGTCAAGATTAATTCGACCTGCGCGAGCTGCGTCAAGCAAACTTTCGAATTCGTGAGCAATTTTGCTCACCGATGACAATCCACACGAGGCGGCAGATCCCTTAACGCTGTGGACGTTCCTGAACAGCCGGTCAATCAACTCCCGACGGCGTGGTCCGTCTGATTCAACATCACGTAAGGCATCAAGATCGTTGTAAATCAGATCCAGGAGTTCTTCGATTTGTAACAGGAATTCGCTCTGAGTATGGTCCACGGAAGAATAGTAAATGGTGAATGGTGAATGGTAAATGGAAATGATGCTAAAGAAAGAGACGATCCACGAACTTGCACGAAACATCACGAAAAGATTCGTGTGATTTAGTGGATCGTCCCGTCCCAGATGGAGGCAGAAACCCGGAAGAGATCAAGCTGAGGCGGAATGTTCGTCCGATTCCTCATCGGAATCTGGGGCGGCATCAGGATCGACAGCCTCGGTCTCAATCTCAGACGTGTCAACGTTTTCCTGAGGTTGTTCCTCATCCAGGTCACGCTTGATCGCGTCGAGAATCCCGTTAATGAATTGTGTGGCTTCGTAAGTGGAAAAGCGGCGCGCTATCTCGAGGGCTTCATTAATCGCAACGGTGCGAGGCGTAGGTTCGTAGAGAAATTCGTAAACCGCGAGGCGCAAAATATTGCGATCGACAATCGCCATCCGCGGGATGCGCCAATGTTCGGCGCGCGAGCGTATGCGTTCGTCAAGGGTATCAAGGTGGGTGAGCGTGCCCAGAGCCAGACGCGATGCAAAATCACGCGCTGTATCTTCGATGTCAGCGTCGTCAAGCTCCGCCCAGTAGGTTTTCAAAACCTCCTCCCGAGCAGCAGCAGCGACATCAGCCGCAAAGAGCATTTGCAAGGCGCATTCACGCGCCTTACGTCGCGAACCCATAAATTCTCAAGGATGAAGGCAGAAGGATGAAGGATGAAATGTGCGTTGACACAAACTCATCTTTCATCCGTCATCCTTCATCCGCATCCTTCTTAAAAACTTCTCGATAAAGATTAGCTAACTCTACCGCTGCGGTAGCGGCTTCAAAACCCTTGTTTCCCAGTTTGACGCCCGCGCGTTCGATTGCCTGATCCAGGTTGTCGGCAGTAATAACTCCAAAGATTACCGGTACTCCTGTTTGTAATCCTGCTTCGCCAATGCCCCTGGTAACTTCACTTGAGATGTAGTCGAAATGCGGAGTCTGCCCACGAATGATTGTGCCGAGGCATATGATGGCATCAAATTGTTCGGACTCCGCGAGTCGAAGCGCGAGCAAGGGAATTTCAAATGCGCCCGGTACTCGATGGACTTCAACCATCTTCTCATCAGCTCCGAGACGTTCCAGAGCGTCCAGCGCTCCCTCGACCAGACGCGAGCTGATAAAGTCGTTCCAGCGACTTGCTACCACCGCAAAACGGAATCCTTGCGCGTCTAAACTACCTTGATGAACGACTGGCTGCAATTAGCTGCGACTCCGTTTCTAGCAAATCAAAGAGATATTTCCGAGTATAGGGGAAGCATAATTGAGCGGCAAGTTAGGGGTTTTGAACGGTGGGAAGATCTCTAACCCAGGCACCGAAAGAAAGCTGATTTTCCATATATCATTTTCCATTTCTCATTATTTCTCATTTATCATTGCCTCGGCAGCCAAGCGACAGATTATTCAGACGACCCGACCACCCATAGGGGAACAGCCTACCTTTTTTTATCGGTGAAATCTGCGGATAGTCTTAGCGATGTCAAATGAGAAATGGAAAATGATATATGGAAAATGGTTTATTCGCCCCGGAAGTTAGGTGCTCGCTTCTCCAAAAATGCGCGCGTGCCTTCGCGCATATCTTCGGTGGCAAAGAGGCGCGCGAAGAGTTGAGCCTCAAGGTCCAAAGCTTTCTCCAACTGCATATCGGCGCCGCGAGTCACAGCTTCCAAACATGAACGAATGGCAAGCGGAGCCAGCTGCGCTATCTCGTTCGCCAAACTCTCAGCTGCTGTCAATAGTTCAGAGCCCGTTGTCATGCGGTTAAGAAGTCCAATGGTCAATGCTTCTTCCGCGCGAACCGTTCGTGCCGTCAACATGATCTCAAGTGCACGGCCGCGCCCAATCTCTCGAGTCAACCGTTGCGTGCCGCCGTATCCGGGAACGATCCCGAGCTTCGTCTCTGGTAGGCTGAATGAAGAGTTCGAAGAACCGATGCGAAGGTGACAGGCCAGGGCCAGTTCACAACCCGCACCGGCTGCGATGCCATTCACCGCCGCAATTACCGGCACGGGCGAGTTGTCGATTTGATTGCACAATGCCTGACCGCGATTCGCCACGCTCCGAGCGTCGTTAGCATCGACGTCTACCAACTGGGAAAGATCCGTGCCGGCCGAGAACGCACGTTCACCAACGGCGGTTAGAATGATCGCCCTCAATTCGCGATCGTCGGCAGCCTTGGAGAAAAGCTCCGACAATTCCGCAATCATCTCCCGCGAAATCGCGTTCAGCTTGTCGGGCCGGTTAAGGCGAATTACGGCGAATGATTCACGCCGCTCGTAGTTCACTTGTGAATTCATAGGTCTACAGTCAACTCCTTGGAGTGCGACGGCCTGGCGTCGCTTTGGCCAAACCTGCACCAATCACAACTTGGATTTAACAACACTTGCGGCCAAAGCGGCGCCAGGCCGCCGCACTCCAAGGAGTTGACTTAAGTTCAGGTGGACCGGTCTGTTCTACACCAAATTCATCGGTGTTGGATTCTTCGGATCCTTGGTGTAATCGTAGAACCCGCGACCTGACTTGCGTCCGTACAGCCCAGCCAGGACCATGCGTTTAAGTAGTGGTGGCGGAGCAAATCGCTTCTCGCGAAACTCATTGAACATGATCTCTGCAATGTAGTAAGTCGTATCAAGGCCGACAAAGTCGCCCAAGGTGAAAGGTCCCATTGGATATCCGAGTCCGAGTTTCATCGAGGTGTCGATGTCCACAATCGATCCCACGCCTTCTTCGAGGGCCCGGATGGCATCAAGCATGTATGGCACCAGCAAACGGTTAACGATGAATCCAGTTTTGTCTCCCGCCCGAACCGGTACTTTGCCAAGTTGCTTACCAAACTCGATCGCCTGTTCGTAGACAGCCTCGTCAGTCAGAATGGTTTTAACGACTTCCACCAGCTTCATGATGGGAACCGGATTAAAAAAATGGAGACCGATAAAACGTTGCTGTCGTTCGGGAGATGTCGCCGTCATCATTTCAGTAATCGAGATGGACGATGTGTTAGAAGCGAAAATTGTTTCGGGCTTACAGATTCGATCCAGCTCCGCGTAGGTCTTTCGTTTTTCCTCGATGTTTTCAATTATGGCTTCGATGATAATGTCGCAGTCTGACAGGTCTGCAAATGATGTGGTGCCAGATAAACGTCCTCGAGTGGCTGACTGCTGCTCGGAGGTTATCGAACCCTTCTCCGCAAACTTTGCCAGTGACTTCTCGATGCCCGAAAAGCCTTTTTGAATCAGCTCGTCCGAAACTTCCTTGACCACGGTCACAAAGCCCGCGCTTGCTGCTGTCTGGGCTATACCTGAGCCCATCAGCCCACAACCCAATACTCCAACCTTCTTAATCTCCATCGCTTCTGCTTCTCCTCGTTTCTATGTAAGGCAAACTGTGTTCGCTTCCTTCGTAACGCAAACTGTTAGTTTGCGTCGATGCGCAAAACTCAACTCTCTCAGAATCTTCAACGGTTGCACCGTCGCGAGGTCCGCAAACTAACAGTTTGCGTTACGGGGTCAGACCGTTTCCGCAAACTAACAGTTTGCGTTACGGCGACGGCGACGGTGAGGGTGACTCATCTATGTCAACCACACCACTAAAACTTCTTCCGGTAGTTTTCAGCCAGGTATTGTACTCCTTGTTCCACTCAACAAACTGTCTGGTGAGTACGTTCTCCTTTTCCTGTTCGCTTTTTGAACCTGGTTGACCGCTTTCGACTGTTCGCGGGCCCAGCGTCTTTGCCTCGCTCATTAGTGCTTTCAATTTTTCTTTCAGCTCATCCGATTTTGTGTCCAGGTGAGGCGCAGCATCGAGAGTCTTTATCGCGCTATCAATCCTGGTTGCGTCACGATCCTTAATGGCGGAATAAAACGCATCACCGGCATCAGCGATCGCTTTAACATAAGAAACAAATTTCCCTTGTTGTTCGGCTTCACTTCGGTCCTTCTGTTCCAATTGAGATGGCGCAGGCGGGTTCTTGTAGACCAGCAGAAAGCTTACGGCAACCAATCCAAGGCAGAGTGCCTGGACCACGCGCCAGGCAGTTGCCATAACTGGACTTTCGCCGGGCCTGCGATAGCTGACGGCGAGCGCCAGCAACGCGCCTGAAACGAACCCGCCGAGGTGTGCGGCGTTATCAATTAATCCGCTCCCCAAATAACCGATTAAGATGTTGATAAAAATGATTGGCAACATACCGGTACCGAAGGCGCGCTTGAATCCTTCGGGAAGCTCGTTCCGAAACTTGATTCCAAACACAAAAAGAACGCCGACGAGCCCGAAGAGCGCTCCCGAAGCACCGGCTGAGGGGAAGTCTGCGGTCTTAAACAGAAATCTGCCCAGTGGCCCAACATTCATGCCCGGTCTCACAGTTAAATAACTGGCCACAAACCCCGCGATGCCGGTTACCACCCAAAAGACGACGAATCTGGCCGAGCCGTAGAGTTTCTCCACGTATGGACCAACCACCCACAAGCTGTACATGTTTACCAACAGGTGCGGGAGGTTGATGTGAAGAAACATCGGAGCGATAAACCGCCACCATTGATGTTGTTCGTCGATCAGGTGGTTTAGCTTGGCGCCATACGCCTTCAGGACGTCACTTGGAAAGACCCACAACGACTCAGAGGTGAGCCCGCTCGACTGCCACATCAGCAGGAACACAAAGAGATTGGCCATCAACAGGATGACGGTGAACTTGTGTGGGCGGTCGAGGATGGCTCGCGCAAAACGTATCGTCTCGCCATCGGGCTCAGTTGCTCTTCTCGCAGAAACGGCATTGCTGGTTGCAGCGCCGCAGACCGCGCACTGCGCTTCGCCTCCGCCAACGATTGAGCCGCAGTTGCGGCAAACAGTTGGTCGCGTGCTGCCGGAGTTATTTGGGGAATTGTCTGCCAAGATTATGAAAGGACTTCACACTAACAAGCGTGATGCCTTCAAGTGTGAAAAGCATCACGCCCAGTTTCTAACTTCTACTCTGGAGTTAGGGAACTTACCAATTGCTGACCAGCTCTACGACTGGCCCATGTCTTCAAGCAAGCTCACCAGATCGTCGGCATGTTCTTCTTCCATCGCCAGGATGCCTTCCAGCATGCGGCGCGAAGTCGGATCATCGTTGCCGAAGTAAGTGATCATCTCACGATAACTGTCGATAGCGATTCGTTCAGCCACCAGGTCTTCTTTGATCATGTCGAGCAAGGTGTCTCCCTCGACGTATTCGGCATGACTCTTGGTCAGCAATCCTTCAGGGTTCAAGTCTGGTTCCCCATTGAGCTGAACAATCCGCGCAGCAATCTGATCAGCGTGGCCCTGCTCCTCGTTCGAATGCTGAAGAAACTCGGCAGCTACGCTCTCAGCATTGATTCCAGAAGCCATGAAATAGTGCCTTCGATAACGCAGCACACAGACGATTTCCGTAGCCAGAGCTTCATTAAGGATTTTGACCGCGGTTTCGCGATCCGCAGTGTAGCCTTCAGTTACCGCGCCTTGTTCAATGTGCTTGCGAGCCCGCTCGCGCAGAGTCTTAATGTCAGTCAGAAATGGTTTTTGCGGCACAGCTTGTGCGCCTGGTTGATCAGCCACGATATTCACTCCTGTCATTAATCTAGGGGGAATTGATGTTACTCGGCCCGCGCACGCGGAGCAAGCGAGTAAAGCAAACTGTTAGTTTGCTTGAGAGGCGGAAAGGACCATTGAGTGGCCAACAAGACCGCAAATTAACAGTTTGCGTTACGACGGCAGTTTTCCCTGCAGATTGATTTCGCTGACGGCGCTCGCCTCGTTGGTTACTTCGATCGGGACGCGCCATACCAGCGTCTTGATCAGGCAGGTCCCAGTATTATCTTCGCGACAATAGAATAAGGTGACTTGCACTCGAACCTCTGCGCCGCCTGTTTCCAGTGCTCTAAACGGAATCGCGATCGGGAGTCGCAAATCTTTCGAGGTAAAGTTAAGTTGTTTTTCTCCCGACGCAGTCTTGCCCTTGCTGTCCCCCCGGCTCAAACCGATCTTTCCTTCGCCGGGTTCGACTGAAACTCGATATCGTTGCGGCGCCGCGGGATTTAAATGATAACCGGCAGGCAACTCGGCATTTATCAACAGCGTTCCATCGCTTGCAGTCTTTATCCTTTGTAACGGGGTTTTGACCTCCGTTGAATTCGGACCTGCATCAGTGTTTGCTGCGTCGGTTGTGGGGATGGTTGGAGGTGTCAACCGTTTGATACTCAAGGTCGATGTCGACCGCGTCTTCAGATCGACGATCCTGATTGCGTGATTGTTTGTATCGGCGACAAACAAACGACCGTTGGCAGCGCTCAACCCGCCAGGTTCATAGAACGATGCGGATGCGCCATCTACCTGGCCGCGCTTGCGTGTACCAAACAAGGTCTTCACCGTGCGCTGCTCTACGTTGAGCTCTTTGATCTTGTGGTTGTAAGTATCCGCAATCAAAACTTTACCGCCGTGCGCAAACACTCCCAGCGGATGTTGCAAGCGAACGTCATTTCCTTCGCCGTCTACGTCGCCGAACTCAAACAAATCTCCACCGACAATTGTTTCCACCGATCCGGCTCCGGGATCGATCACTCGAATGATGTTCGACTCCGAATCAGCAATGTAGAGTTTCTGCCCATCGGACGTAATTCCTGAGGGTTGTGCGAATCCAGCGTCCATTAACAGGCCGTCTTTGCGGGCTTCACGACCTGAGCCCGCAAAAGTCGAGATCTCCTGCTTGTCTAAATCGAGTTTCCAAATTTGATGCGGACCGGCCATCGCGATGTAGAGCGTGCGACCAATCAGCTGCAGGTCCCAGGGCGAGCTGAGATCAATCAAACGAGGAGCACCTTGTTTGAAGTACTCGCTCATCTGCTTTCCGGTTCCAGCGAGGGTTTTGACGGTTCTTGCCTTTAAATCAATCTCGCGAATCAAATGGTTTGCTGTGTCCGCGATGTAAAGTTTGTCACCGTCAAGTGCCATGCCTTGAGGCCGATAAAAACTCGCTTTGTCGAAATCACCATCTGCGGCACCAACCTGACCGTTGCCGACAGTTTCAAGCAGTGTTCCATCGAGTTTGGTGATGACGATGCGATTGTGATTTGAATCAGCAATGAAGAGTCGATCACTCCTCGCGTCGGCAAGCACCTTGCCGGGAAACGCCAATGGCATGTCGCCGACTTTCGCGCGCTCGAGCGTCAGCTTCAGCCGCTCCTCGTTTAGTTCACCGCGACTGCGAAACTCAGCAACGGTTTTGGATACGGCCTCGTCAATGACGTCGTAGTTTCCTTCGCCTGACACTGAGCCGATCACATATCCGGCAGGATCGATCAAGACCTGGGTGGGCCAGGCACGCACGGCGTAACTTTGCCAAACCTTGAAGTCAGCATCGTTATAAACCGGATGTTCCAGTTCATATCGCAGGATGATGCGGCGAATGTTCTCGGTTTCCTTCTCGTTTTCAAATTTCGCCGAATGAACTCCGATCACGACTAATTGGTTTGGATACTTGGCTTCCAGTTTTTTCAGGTCCGGAATAATGTGGATGCAGTTGATGCAGCCGTAGGTCCAGAAATCAAGCAGTACAACTTTGCCCTTGAGGCCGGCGATTGAAAGTGGCTTGTCGGTATTGAGCCAGCCGCGTCCACCGGTTATTTCCGGCGCGCGGATCCGAGTATTTTGCTGGACGGGCATGGTAGAACCTTTCCTGCTTTTCGCCAGGGCGTTACCAGGCTGCGTGAAGATCGGTGTGATTGTGGCCGCGAACGTCAAAGCTATAGCCCAACCGATCTGGCTAATTCTGTTTTTTAAGGAAACTTCCATTGTTGTGATATTACGTCTTCGGGAAGTGAGCTGGTTTTAGATCTGGTACTAAGAATCGTGACTGTGAGGTGTCGACGAATCTGAATCGTTGTTTTCCAGCGCGTGGTCCAACCGATCAATCGCACGTCTCAAGTGGGGAATTGTGATCGAGCCGCCAACCACTAGGGCTACATTGAAAGCATCTAGAAACTCCGGCCTGGTTACACCGGCCGCCGCACTTTGTTTGATGTGGTAAGTGATGCAATCGTCACATCGAAGCACAATAGAGGCGACCAGGCCTAACAGTTCTTTGGTGCGTTTATCAAGAGCGCCATCTTCATAAGCTTGGGTATCAAGAGCGAAGAAGCGCTTTATTCCGAGATGGTTACTGCCAAGCAGCTTTTCATTCATCTCCGCACGATATCGATCGAACTCATCCATGATGACCTCTGATTGTGAACGGGCTGTAGTGAAAAAGCATTCTAGCCTTCAATGATCACTCTACAAAAGTTCGCGAACACATTAACGATCCCGCAAAAGTGGGCTGGTGCAGTTTGAGCAGCTTTAGTGAATATGGTCGAGTGACATGAAGTCGGTACCACAGCGCGGTGATGACTGTGTGAATGACCAAAACAACGCTGAAAGCGTTCGCTAATCCCAGCCCAGGGTTGGGCTTTGGCAACCCTGGGTAAAGGCCGACTGCCTCGAAGGCGCAACTCTGAAGGAGTTGCGTCGCCGCACGCAATCGTAAAGCATTTGCAGCAACTCCTTCAGAGTTGCCAGGGATCTCTTGCTGCATTTCACAACCCAGGGTTTCAAAGCAAACCCTGGGCTGGAATTAGCGAACGCTTTCAGCGTTGTTTTGGTCATTCACCCAGTCCTTACCTCGCTGTGGTAGCGACCTCATGACTAAGGCTATTGACTAAGAATCCAAACTGCATCCAATAGTCAACCAGAAGTTGTACGGTTAGTAAGTAGAACGCTAGTATCATCCAGAGTGATTGATCATGATCGACGAAGTACGAGAGATGGCAGATCCGCTTGAAAGCGAACCGACTACCCAGAAGTTGCGTCTGTTCCGGCGCGGTTCGCTCGAGTTTGCACTTTCCGAACATGAAGTCGTGGCGATCGACGACTGGCGGCCTCCAACTCCGCTGCCTCATTCCCCCGATTCGATCCTTGGCATTTTAGGTATCCAGGGACGCATGTTGACTGTGCTTGATCTTGCGAGATTTTCAGGTGGGAACGCAGACCTGGATAATCCCGATAACGACGGTGCACTGAAGATTCTGGCATTGCGTGGCGATGAGCAACTCGCGCTCGTTGTAGATTCGGTAGGGGACACGATTGAGACTCAGAGTGAAGCTGTAAATGGCCAAACGACCGAACTCTTCAGCAACTTCAAACATGAAGACCGTGAGTTGAAGGTCCTCAACCCAAAACAGCTTTTCCCCAACGCAATTCAGGGAAGGGAGCGAAGACGACGACGATTCTAATTACCCTCCCGCCCGCAACTTTCCTTCGTCAATGTTGAAAACAAACGCTGAGTGCTAGAATCCAATCTTGAATTCCCATTGTAGTCAGGCGCCTTCCCCGTGTTACTAATCAAGTCATAGACATGCACGATCAGGCATTTAACATTCTGGAATATCCCGAGCTACGCACGTTGATCAGACGTGGCGCCCAAACTCCAATGGGACGACTTCGTGTCGAAGCGCTGCAACCTTTGGACAACGCGACGGAGTTGGCGTTGCAACTGTCCGCACTTAGTGAGGCCGTAAATTTACGCAAGCGCGGCGCGGCCTGGACATTTAGCGAGCTTGAAGATCCGTCTGAAAAAATTTCGTGGTTGCGAGTGGATGGCACCGTGTTGGACGCGACCGCAATCCTCGAATTAAAAGCCTTGGCCGAACAGGCAATGTCGGCGCGATCGTCTATTCTCGCCGAGAAAGATGAATCGCCAGTGCTTTGGAATCTGGTGAGCAGTTTGCCATCGGATTTGAATCGATTGATCGCTCGCATTGCCAACAAGATCCTGCCCAACGGAGAAATCGACGATCGCGCAAGCCCGGAATTGGCGCGCATCAGGCATGACATCACACGCCTGCGATCCCGCATTACCAGGACGCTCGAGAGCTTAATGAGGAAGGCGGGGGAAGCGATCCAGGATGAGCTGGTAACGATTCGCAATGATCGGTTCGTAATCCCGGTTAAGTCGGATCATCGGGCCCGTGTAAACGGAGTGGCCCATGGGTACTCATCATCGGGTGCGACGGCGTTTGTTGAGCCATTGGAAACAATCGAAGCCAACAACGAATTGCAGGCTCTGCACGAAGCTGAGGCACGCGAAATCGCAAGAATTCTGTTTAGTTTGACGGAAGAACTGCGGGAACAATTGCCGGCAATTGAGTTGGCTGCTACCGCGATTGCGGAACTTGATTTCGTCAACGCCAAAGCGGTTTTTCATCAAAGATTCAACTGCGTCATTCCCGAACTCGACCCAACCGACAATCGGTTTGAATTAACCGAAGCACGACATCCTCTGCTGGAAGAGAACTTGCGCGCGTCAGGCGGCAGCGTTGTTCCTGCTTCGTTCTCACTCGATCACGATAGCGATACGATGGTTATCTCCGGAGCTAACGCGGGTGGAAAGACGGTTGTTCTCAAGACGGCGGGCCTACTTTCATTGATGGCGTTGTCCGCGGTCTCGGTGCCGGCGCAGGCAGCACGATTCCCTTTTTATCGTTCAGTCCTGGCCGACATCGGCGATCATCAGTCGCTGGCTGCGAACCTTTCCACCTTCACGTCGCACGTCGGAAACATTTCGCGGATGATCGAGTTGTGCGAATCACCGGCGCTGGTCCTGCTGGATGAAGTTGGTACCGGAACTGATCCCGAAGAAGGATCTGCGCTGGGCGTTGCCGTAGTGGACCACTTCCGGAAAGCTTGCCGGGCCCAGGTAATGGCGACCACGCACTACAGCGGCTTGAAGATGTACGCGGCCAACGAAAGCGGCGTGCTGAATGCAAGTGTTGAGTTTGACGAGAAGACGCTGAGGCCGACCTACCGTTTGATTGTTGGTGTGGCAGGCTCGTCTTCAGGATTGGAAATCGCGCGGCGTTTTGGAATCCCCAGTGAAGTTATAGACCTCGCGTTGGGATCAGTGAAGGATTCGACGCGACAGGCGACAGAGTATTTGCAGCGGATTAAGCGTGAAGCGGATGCTTCGGAAGCGCTGAGTAAGGCCCTTGAAGAAGAGCGAGCAGCGGTGGCTGAGAAGTTCGCTTCGCTGGAAAGAGTTGCTGACCGTCAGGAGCAGAAACGTCAAGCTGCGTTTCAGCAAGCGCTGGACAGGACGGTAAGCGATCTCGAAAAGCGCGCGCGAGAACTGGTTGCGACTATCCAGGATCGTTCGGAGCGCTTGAAAGTTGAACGCGAATCTCAGCGGCGGGTGTCGGAGATCAAGCGCGAAGCACAATATGCTGCCCAGAATCAGACTAGCCGATCAGCCAACGGTGGTACTCGGGCGCCGGAAGCTCAGCCTCGCGGTGTGCGTGTGCTGCGCGATGGAGTTGACCTTTCCATAGAGAAGACTGGCGCGGGTTCAAGCGAAGTTTTTGTCACCTCATCTGAGAGTCGCGAGATTGTTGCGGGTGACAAGGTGAAACTAAAGTCGTTTGGTTCGATTGGCATCGTCGATAGAATCAAGGGCGACGTTGCCGAGGTTCGAGTGAAGTCGGTGCGGATGCGCGAGAAACTCGACAACCTTGAACTTCTCGAGCTTGCGCCTCAAGCAAAGTCGAAAACCGAAAAACTTGCGAGATTGCGCACTGCCCGTGGAACTGAATTGAACCTTAAGCCTCACGATGACGGACGCTCAGAACTAAACGTTATCGGACGTACCACGGATGAAGCTGTTGATGCAGTGGACAAGTTTCTCGATGAAGCATCGATGGCTGCTTTGAGTCAGGTTAGGATAATTCACGGCCACGGCACAGGAGCTCTACGTCGGGCGATTGCTGAGATGTTAACAGGACATCCGCACGTCAAGCGGTTCGTGCCCGCACCTCAGGATCAGGGCGGGAATGGCGCAACGTTGGTCGAGTTGAAGCAATAGATATTGGAATATGTCATGAGGTTAAGCAAAGCTCAGTTCACTCTTTTACTTGCAATTCTCTGTTGGCTGCCGGTAGCAGAGACAAATGCGCAATCCCATCCCCCTGACCTGGATCAATATGGCCGCTGGATGAATAAAATCGGGGAACCATGGTGGTTTCCCGAAACACTTTCTAAGGATCTCAGCGCGGCGGCTCAATTGCGGTGGGAGTCAATTGCTGCTTCAAAGAGTTCGGCCACAAATGTGTGGTCAGGCGATTACTTTAAAGGGGGCGATACCCACGGGACTTATCTACGGTGGTCGTCTGCAGGCGGGTTTGTCATTTTTCATGTAGACAAATGCGCAGCCACCGTTACGGGATTAAGTTACGGCACGGTCGAGGCGTCGGCAGACCATGTCAAATTACTGGTTGAGGCGAGAGGCGCCACATCGACAGGTCATGTCCATTCGGTCGCTACCAGCGAGTCAATTAACCTTATCCCTGTGATCTGGCGAGAGACTCGATATCTGGTTTGGGGAAATCAAATAGAAGAATTTAGTGACTATATAACAGGTCGCGGACAATTCAACGATAGCTCAATTTATTTCGAGTACCTGCCGTTCTTTGCAAAGTCGAGTGACAATTCATCAATAGCTGAGGAGTCCGGCAAGAGTCAGCCCCGCAACCCAAACGCTTTTGAAGGACCATTGTTCCCTCGTGGGTACGAAAAGTTTATCAAGAAACCAATCGACGCGATCATCACCGCGCGAGGTAAGGACTTCGTAAGAGACAATTCGGATAATGAGTGGTGGAACGACTTGATCATGCCAGTTTCATTAAGCGCGGGAGCTAATCAGGGGCTGAAAATTGGTATGTTGCTCCGCGTAGTCGGAGCGACCGGTTTTGGTGGCGGGGAGGAGTTGGTCAGGATAACCAGTGTGGCTCACTCGTCAGCCAAAGGCGTCATTGAGCGACCAATTCGAAAAGTTCCTTGCGTAAAGATCGACGTCACGGACGACTGCGCAAATCCCAAGTATCGACCGGTCAGAGTTGGAGCCAGACTAACCACCAACCCGGTCCGAGATTAGATGATTAAGGAAGCATTTGTTTTCTCACTGCTGTAATGCGTTACCCCCAACCCTTCATTGACGATCTAAAGCGCCAGGCAGACATCGTGCGTGTGGTCCAGGACTACGTCCAACTCAAAAAGAAGGGCGCGAACTGGATGGCCTGCTGTCCTTTCCATAAAGAAAAAACGCCTTCGTTCTCGGTTAGTCGTGCCAAAGAAATCTTTTACTGTTTCGGTTGCCACAAAGGCGGCTCAGTTTTCAACTTCGTAATGGAGATGGAGCGGGTCTCATTTCCCGAAGCCATCAAACTCGTCGCCGAAAAGTCCGGCGTGCCGCTGCCAAAGTTGATCGATGACAGCCGCTTCGAAGCGCGACGGCAGGAATCGGATCAAGTCATCGAGCTGAACAAATGGGCACTTGAATGGTGGGAACAACAACTCGAATCGAGCCCAGAAGGGAAAATCGCACGAGACTATCTTGCCGGCCGCGAGATAACTGCCGAGACGCAGAAGACTTTTCGTTTGGGATATGCGCCGGATAGTTGGGAATCACTGTCGATGCACCTCAGGCAAAAGGGTGCTACACAAGAACAGGTCGAGAAGAGCGGACTAGTCGTTAAGAAAGATGAAGGTGGCTCCTATGATCGTTTTCGTGGACGGCTTATCTTTCCGGTGATCGATATTCAGGGCCGGCCAATCGCTTTTGGCGGTCGCACTCTGAAAAATGAGGACGCGAAATACATCAACTCGCCGGAGACTGCCGCCTATGTAAAGGGGCGAAATCTTTTTGGCCTCAATCTCACTCGCGATGAGATTCGGCGTAGCGGATTTGCGGTTCTGGTTGAAGGTTTTCTGGATCTGATTGTTCCTTATCAATTTGGGATTCGCAACGTAGTGGCCAGTTTGGGAACGGCGCTTACCAGTGATCAAGTTAAGGTTCTTAGTAGATTTGCCCGCAAAGTAGTCGTCAATTATGATGGCGACCCGGCTGGCGTTCAGGCTGCTAAAAAAGCAATTGCGATACTGCTCGCGGAAGATATTGAAGTTAAAGTTTTGGTTCTTCCCGACAATTCCGATCCTGATGAATTCCTGAGAAAATTTGGCGTGGCTGAATACGCGCGACAGCGTGCGGAGGCCCAACCACACATACAGTTTGTAATCGATCAAGCTGTAAAAGACCGGAGACTCAGCAATCCTGCCGACAAGGAAGCCGCGATCGATGAAGTGCTGCCCTACATTCGAGCCGTCAGCAGTCGAATTCAGAAGCGTGAGTATTTCGATATTGCGATGGACTCGCTCAGAGTTAGTGACGTAGCTCTCAAGCGTGAATTCTGGCAGACAATCCGGACCGGAGAGCGTGCACGGGGTCAGCAAAGTGTCGCCAAGCGCGCTCGGGTAACAACGACGGTGGCCGAGGAGCAACTATTGCAGTTGCTGCTGGCAGACGAGAGTTTTCGTCACAGTGTTTTGCCCAAATTAGAAGCGGAAGATTTTGAAGGCCTTCCCACGGCTCCTATCTTTCAAGCGTTGATTGAAGCTGAGCGGGAAGGAGCACCGATAGATTTCGACTATCTGAGTAGTCGGCTGGAAGGAGATCCGGTTTCGGAACTCTTACCAGGTTTGTTAATAAATGAATTTGAAGACGAAACGGAACGACCTGGAGACCGGCATCTAACCGCGGAACGTTGTATCGCTGCCTTGAAATTAATGACGCTGGACCGTCGCATAATCGACCTCACGTCGGAATTGGCGACATCAGAACGGAATGGTGATCTCGAACTTCGTGACAAGCTAGTGATGGAGCGCTTGGAGCTTGACCGGTTACGAAGCTCGTTGTTGCCCAAGGCAGAAGCTGCTCAACTTTGACGATAGGCGCCGGTGCAGCGTAACGGTGAAACTCCAAATCGTCTCTCCTTGTGAAAATCAATTGGGATCGGAATCAGTGAATATCGAAGACAAAAATCGCGATGAAGTGATGGAGCGCCTGTTGGAAATAGGCAGCGACAAGAAGTACCTCACCTTTGACGATCTCAACCGTGAGTTGCCCGATAGTGTGGTCTCACCAGAAGACATCGAAGATGTCTTGCAAAAACTCGAAGGCTCAAACATCTCAGTTTCCGATACTGATGAAACACTGCTCGAACAGGCAGCCGCAGCTGCTGAAGACGAGGAGGCGGGAGATGTTGAACTTGACCTCTCGGCTGGGGCTTTAGACAAAACCAACGATCCGGTGCGGTTGTACTTGCGCGAAATGGGAGTCGTGCCGTTGTTAACGCGCGAGGGCGAGGTCGCGATCGCGAAAAGGATCGAACGGGGACAACTCAAAACTCAAAAGGCGATATCCAGATCACCAATTGCCGTAAAAGAGGTTTTGCGAATAGGCGCAGACCTGGAAGCCGGCGTCGCAAACATCCGCGAGATTGTCATCTTTTCGGAACAGGCGGAACTAACCGGTGATGAAGACAAGGCCGAGGAGTATCGGGCTTGGACCATCGAAGGTATCCAGAGCATTTCCAAATTATTCGCCCAGGGTTTGAAGGAAGCGGAGAAACTGCGCGCAGAACTGAAGTTGGCGGGCGCCAAAAAAAGCAAGAGGGTGATGAGGTTGCGAAGAAAGGTGTCACGCATTCGCCTTGAGATCGCTCAGGAAATAGGACGGCTAAATGTTACGGAGCGCGCGCGACAACGTTTGATCACTGCAATCAGAGTAGTTCAAAAAGAGGTGCGCGACGCCGAACGCGAAATTGCAAGCTTCACAGAAAAACTGAATCGGAAAAGAATAAAGGTTGACGATCAGAAAGAATCGAAACGTCGCATTTCGGTCGCCAAAAAGCGTCTCCAGCAAATCGAAGTAGACCATCACATTAGCCCGGTTGAAATCAGGCGCTGCCTTCAGGCGATTGTCATTGGCGAGCAACAGACCGGCCAAGCGAAACGTGAACTTGTTGAAGCAAACCTGCGGTTGGTCGTTTCGATTGCAAAGAAGTACACAAATCGGGGGCTCCAATTCCTGGACTTGATTCAGGAAGGCAATATCGGGTTGATGAAAGCGGTCGACAAATTTGAGTGGCGTCGCGGCTACAAATTTTCAACCTATGCTACCTGGTGGATTCGCCAGGCCATCACACGTGCGATTGCCGACCAGGCCCGGACAATTCGAATTCCGGTTCACATGATTGAGACCATCAACAAGTTGATTCGTACCTCGCGTTCTTTAGTCCAGGAGTTAGGGCGTGAACCAACGAGTGAAGAAATTGCCGGCAAGATGGACATCCCGGTTTCAAAGGTCCGCAAGGTTTTGAAAATCGCGCAGGAACCGATCTCGTTGGAGACTCCGATTGGTGAGGAAGAAGATTCTCATTTAGGCGACTTCATCGAAGACAAGACAATACTGAATCCTGCAGATGCAGTGGTGGCCTCCAATCTTCGTGAGATTACAGATGAGGTGCTGGCCACTCTGACACCTCGCGAAGAAAAGGTGATCAAGATGCGCTTTGGTTTGGGTGTTACTGGATCGGAACACACCCTTGAGGAGGTGGGCCAACATTTTGCAGTTACGCGCGAGCGGATTAGGCAAATCGAGGCAAAGGCGCTGAGGAAGTTAAGACATCCCTCACGTTCAAGAAAACTAAAAGCATTTCTGGATAACACTCAGCACTGAATTTTTAGCTAATAAAAAAGTAAGAGCGCGGGAATGAACTCCCGCGCTCTTTTGTTGTTGATGAGACTGATCTTACTTGAACATGAAGTCGGCGCTTTTTGCAGTGTGGTCGAAAGTGTAATCGTATGTATAGCCGGGGAATTCAATGGGCCGTTTATATTGCGCCCGCACCTCCATCCGTTGCTCATGTAGAGCCGGGGTGACCTCCACGTCGACCGGAACGTTGTAATCCGGCGCGCTCTTTACAAGTTGGTCCCTGACCCAATCTGGCTTGTGACCTAACGCGGCGGCAGCGTTAACCTTTTGCTGCATCAGGTCCTTAAAAAGGTAAGCGTTGTAAGCCACTGGAACATACAAGTAGCTGCCGTAAGCCACAGCCCCCAGAATGAGCATGACCAGCAGGAATTTGAGTCGGGCGCTTCCGCGTTCCGATTCTCTTGTAACTACAATCTTCATTGCTACTGTCTCTCGCCCCGTTTGATTAATGCCTCGCGCCAGGATTGTTTAATGAGTCGAGGGCTGATTTCCTTTTCCTTCACGATTCGCGAACGGCCAATCCCCTCCAGCAGTACCCATTGAAGCTCACCGCCGGACCGCTTCTTGTCGTGATTAATTGCGCTGAGAATTGATTCAGGGTCGAGATCTTCTGCAGGTGGGAGGGTTCCACAGAGTCGCACGCCCTCGCAAAGCAATTCTAACTCGGATTCTTTCAGCAGGCCTAGATTTTTTGATAGCGCCCCGGCCGCTAACATCCCGTGCCCCACTGCTTCGCCATGACGGAAGCGACGGTAGTTGGTAATTGTTTCCAGAGCGTGAGCGATTGTATGGCCGAAGTTCAATATCTTCCGGCTCCGTCCGTCTCTGCGTGAAACGTCCTCTCGCTCATCCGAGGCCACAATCGATGCCTTGAATGAAAGATGAGCGGCGATTAGTTGTATCAACGTGGACGAAATCCAGGACTTTTCTGGGTCAAAGTTTCGAAGAAAGTCTGTTGTTTCGTTGAAGAGCTTTCTACTTGAGACTGCACCCTGTTTGATAGTTTCATACCATCCAGATGTCAGCTCGCGCGAGGGCAGCGTGGCGAGCGTTTCAACATCAATGATAACTGCGCGAGGTTGATGAAAGCTGCCGATTAAGTTCTTGCCGCTGGGCAGGTTAACCGCAGTCTTTCCCCCGATAGACGAGTCAACCTGGGCCATTAACGTCGTCGGAATTTGAATGAACGGAATGCCGCGAAGGTAGATAGCTGAGGCGAATCCAGCGAGATCCCCAACTACCCCGCCGCCCAGAGCAACCACGCCATCGCTGCGGTCGAGGTTGGCTTCATGAAGAAAGTTAACCGCCCGCTCCGCGCTACCCAAGGACTTGAAACGTTCACCTTCTCCCATCAACCAGCGTGAAACCGAGAAACCACTCGCCTCCAAACTTGTCTGAACCTGGGGACCATATAAACCAAACACCTTCTTGTTTGATATGAGCGCAATTCGTTTTGAATTCTCACCCAGATTCTCGCGCGCTATTCCTCCGCTTTGAGTAAGGATTCTCTGGCCAAGGTGAATGACGCACTTGGATGTTTGGGGTCTTATACGGACCTGTATTCGTGGCAACAGCAGACTCCTCAGCGGGCCCAGTCGATGTCTGGCAGCAAATGCAGCTCGCATAATGATACGCGAATAGGTTCCTGGCGGAGCTGTTTTTTGGTAATGCGGGTACGCTCGAAGGATGGGAAAATGCTGATCGAGGAGTCAACACAAAAAGCGGATGGGCGCGACAAACGTGGGAGTGCGTCGCGCCCATCCATTTGTGTGGTCACTGTCCTCACCCCAGCAACCACTTGAGACGGAGGATTCACCAACCGTCTCTCTTGCCCCACAATATACATCGCAAGTCGCATGCCCGGCAAGAGAGTTATTGAAGAGGATCTCGCAGCGATGAGTTTGCTGAGCTACCTTCAAAAATTGCGATTTTTCGGAAGAAAATGACAGAAGTTTAGGGAAGAACGCAATGTAATTGTTGCTTTTCTTAACGGAAATTTCTACTCGACTCTGAACTATTTTCCGAGCGTTTTTTTTATGACGTCACTCAACTCATTTGCCTGAATTTCAATCTGATCCTGATCTTCACCTTCAATCATTACACGCGCCAAAGGCTCGGTGCCCGAATAGCGTAGGAGCAATCTACCGCTCGATCCAAGCTGAGTTTCGATCCGGCGCGCAGCATCTCGAATCTCCTTTATTTCCAAAAAGGGTTTCTTCGATTTGACCCGAACATTGACCAGAATTTGAGGGAACTGCTGATAACCCTCACTCAATTCGTGAAGAGGCTTCCCACCTTCGCATATCGCGCGCAGCAGGCAAATTGTTGTAATCATTCCGTCGCCTGCCAGACTGAGATCCGGGAAAATTATGTGGCCGGATTGTTCGCCGCCCAGCTTTGCGCCTGACGTCAAGAGTTCATCGAGGACATATTTATCCCCCACATCTGTTCTCACCAGGCTTATGCCCTGGGACTTCAAGGCGATCTCAAGGCCAATGTTACTCATGACGGTCGCGACCACAATGTCGTGATCCAACTGGCCTTTGGCTTTCATGTACTTACCCAGAACCCACAGCGTGACGTCACCATTTACCAGGCGTCCCTGCGCGTCCACGAAGAGTGAGCGATCCGCATCGCCGTCGAAGGCAACACCCAGGTCTGCTTTCTGTTGAATCACAGCTTGTTGCAAACCTTCCATGTGCAGCGATCCGCTATTGAGATTGATGTTTTTACCGTCAGGAGTGTGATTGATCGAAGTCACTGACGCGCCAAGTCGTTCGAACAGTTGGGTTGCAAGGGAAGAAGCTGCGCCATTTGCGCAATCCACAACAAGTCGAAGGCCATCGAGCGACAGACCACTTCCTATTTGACTCGCCAGGAAACTGAGATATTCAGATTGAAGTGAGGCTGACTCGTCGGCCAAGGCAGTAGACGTTGGAACAACTGGATTGCTGAGCTCGGCTTTACCCGCTTTGGCAAAAACATCCTGCTCTATCAGTCGCTCGGTTTCTTCATCCAATTTACGCCCAGATGGAGTAAACACCTTCAGACCATTGTCCTGGTATGCATTGTGGGACGCGCTAATCACGACACCTGAGTCTCCAGGCATTGTGCGCGTCAGAAACGCGACGCCGGGAGTGGTTATGATCCCAGCGGATTTTGGTTGAGCTCCAGCTCGGATGATCCCCGCCAACAACGCTGTTTCGATCCAGGCGCCTGACTCCCGCGTGTCTCTGCCAATCACAATCACTGGCGAGCGTCCAAGTTTGTGGCGAAGGTGAGTGGTCAAAGAAGCGCCGATTGTTTCGACCGTTTGCGGATCGAGGGGAAAAACACCGGCCTCACCGCGAATTCCATCCGTACCGAAGAGTTTCGTCATTTTCAAAATTGCATCTTGGTGTGGCGGGACCAATGGCTAGTCAAGATTTCGATGTTCGATTTTGTTTTGCGACGTGAGTAGAGCTCTCGCCACCGTGAGATTCGAGGCGCAGGAGGGCTCGTTTCTTTTCCACAACTTCCACCTTGATATTGACAGTGGGATCTAGCATCTCGATTTTCGGATCTGAAGTAATTACTGCGACGCCGGCCAGCGTAAATGTTTCGGTCTTACGGTCAAGTGACACTGTTTCCGTTGTTGCTTTGCGCTGAAGATTAATCCGATCTGCCGGACCGCGCAGACGGACCATGCCCGGGCTGCAGCTTACCGTGCCGACCTCATAGCCCTCCGGTAACGTGCCTTCAAATTTGACCTCTATGTTGACTTGGGACTCAACTACAGGCTCGAGGCGAATGTTTGCAGTCGACGGGCGAAATCCTTGAATCGTTACCCCAGACGGTAAAGTTATCTGCGCGCGATCATTTAACCGAATGACTCTTTCACCCGGCTTTTGATCTGCGATATCGACGATCGCCGCCAGACGTGGGCCCATCTCGGCGAGTTTGGCCGGACTTCCGGTAAGAATAACTTCCACGCTATCCGGAGGATCGTTGCTGATTTCCATTCCTTGTGGGCGAAGAAACGTAAGCTGAACGCCGTACCGCTGAGTAACCGGAGCATTCTGGCCAGTAACCGCCATCCAGAGAACGATCGTTACCGCAAGGGCCAGGAGTTTGAGTCCCCAGTCTTCAAGCAGGATACGGCGCAACCATCTTTCGATGATTGTGGGCGTGCGCGGAATCGCGCTAGTTGCTTCATCTTCTTCGTCCTGGAACGGCATAGAATTCGGTTCGATTCAAAGATACCTGGAGACTCGATGGTCTAGATCGATGCTACCTCTTCGTTCTCGGCCTCGGGCTCTTCTCGGCTTTTCGGCGGTTTCAATTTTTCCCTCATCCTGTGCACCTCGAGCGCCTCTGAAATTGCGGCGCGAAGTTTGGGGGCATCAAGCCCGCGTTTGATCTCGCCCCGTTGCACTACCGAGATCAAACCAGATTCTTCCGAAATCACGACGGCCAACGCGTCCGTATCTTCAGTTACGCCGAGGGCTGCTCGGTGTCGAGTGCCAAGATCTCTGGACAGACGAGGATTCAACGTAAGCGGCAGAAAGCAGGAAGCTGCAGCGACGCGATGCCGGCGCACTATTACTGCCCCGTCGTGAAGCGGCGACTCGGTATTGAAAATACTTACCAGAAGATCGTAGCTAAGTTCTGCGTCCAACTTAACGCCGCCATCAATAATATTCTTTAGACTTACGTTGCGTTCGATGACGATTAGAGCGCCAGTCTTGGTCGACGAGAGCGAGGTAGCAGCCAGAACCACTTCGTCATACACACCCTCGCCGAATTGGCCTACAGGCCTTCGAGTAAACGGCATCCGAAAGCGATTGCCAAAAGTGATCAGCGCCTGACGAATCTCGTTTTGAAACAGCACAATAATGGCAACGCCGATGTAGAGCAGCGCGCCACGCAGAATGAATTCCAATGTTGCCAGGTTCCGTTGAGCGGCGAACCAATAAAGGAGGGCGAAAACACCGATCGCGGCGGCCATGGGAGCTGCGCGAGTCCCGCGAACAAGTTTCAAAACTGCATACACAAGCAGAAAGACCAGGATCAGGTCCGCGATGTTGCGCGGCTCCCTAAGCCTTGCCAGGTACTCCGTGTATGGCAGTAGTAAAAGCATTTATCAGATCAAAAGCCCGGGGGTTCGATTTTCGATTCAAAGGCTGCAATTTAGTTTCACCAAACCGTAATCGAAGATCCGTGGGCCTGGAAAGACCGCCTCGTAAGAGGTCCAGGTGCTACCTCGATTCGCTCACATCTATTAGCTTGGGAATGAAAACTCCGTAGGGATTATCGCGAAAAAACTGGATGGAGGCAATGTTTATCGGGTAATGGTGAGGTTTGCGGCCCCTAAACTCGGTTTAGCGACTAAACGAGAGGACCTGATTAGACGCCAACGCCGATTCAGAGCTTGGATTCGACTGTCGATCTACTCTTAACCACGAGCCTTCGCTGGGTTCCGTTTCGGCTTCGCCACTCGTTTGACGGTTCCACTTTGCAGAAACCCGACGAGCTGTCCCTGGCCATTGACTACAGCGAGAGCACCAACGCCGTTGGTTTTCATTAACTCCCGTGCTGACTCGTGGGCCGTAGTAGCTTCTACAAACAGGCCTGGTCCAATCGCATGCATAACACTGCGCACCGTCGTTTGCGCCCACCGCTCACGCGGCAGCGATTTCAAGTCATTTAGGCTTAAGATCCCATGCAAGCGTCCGCTGACGGCAACCGGAAAACTCGTTTGACGATGAACGGGTAAGACTTCATCGACCAATCTGCTCACAGTCAAAGAGGGGTCGAGCGCAATCGGACGAGACATAACATCAGCAACGGACATCAGTTTTACGCCCTGCGCAGCTTTGACAACTTTCACGGCTGCATCAAGAAGGAATAACCCTACAACAATGGACCATCCGCCCATGAAGTAAGGCTGAGTCGCCCGCCAGTTCGGGGCGATCATGATGTAAATCCCGAACAGAATGAGCACACCGCCAATCAGAATGCCGCATATTCCTGCCTTCCGCGTTGCATCCTGCATGCTCCCGGTTCTGCGCCACAATATCGCCCGCAAAACGCGACCTCCGTCTAACGGATAACCCGGAAACAAATTAAAGAGAGCCAGCAGTAAATTGCCCGAGGCAATCAGAAAGAAGACTACGACTGTGGCGACGTATCCCTGCGTCGCCGCGATCCGCGCCGCGCCAAAAGCCAACAGCGCAAACAGGAAGCTTGCTGCCGGCCCAGCCACCGCAATACGAAATTCGGCGCGCGGATTTTGCGGTTCTGTTTTAAGTCTCGCTAACCCTCCGAAGGGATGCAGAACAATCTCCTCGATCTCAATGCCTTCGGCACGAGCCATCAAAGCGTGTGAAAGCTCGTGACCAAATACGGAGATGAACAGTCCGGCAGTAGTAATGAAACCAAGAATCCAGGCTGTTGCAGGATCGAGAGGAGGAAGGCGCACGTTGCCGAGGACTATTACGTGGCGTTGCAAGTTGCTGGCAATCAACCAGACGCTGAGGGCTACTACTGCAAACCATCGATAGTCGATGCGCACGGGTATCGCGTAGACCCGCGCGATGGTTAGTTGCCGCGTGAAAAGCTGTGCTAAACCCATGGCCGCTTCAAAAAAAAGGTGAACACGATCCGGGAGTGTGTTCGTCCCAGGTGTTCACCACCGTTCGTTAACCGAGAAATTGTCTAACGCTCTAATAGTATTCCCTACAACGCACCACTGGCCCGTTGCCAGTCGACCTCCCACAACACCACTGGCTGCACTCGATTCTTCACGGTGATCGGTTCCCTGGGTTTGAGTTTGTAACGGCTGCGCGCAGCTTGAGCCGTCGCGTCGCTTACCAGGATCTCGCCACCCTTTGCGTTAGACTCCAAACGAGATGCCGTGTTAACTGTATCGCCGATCGCAGTGTACTCAGAACGCCGTTCGGATCCGATGTAACCGACCGTGGCTTCGCCGGTATGCAGGCCGATTCCCACTTGGATTTCTGAACCACCTTCTTCATTCAACTCCAGGTTGATGCCAAGGATGCGCCGCTGCATCGCGACTGCCGCGTTCAGTGCATTTGACGCGTCTTCTGGGGTTGTAGTCGGCGCGCCAAAGAGGGCCATGAGGCCATCGCCAAGGTACTTGTCCAACGTTCCACCGTGGGCAAAGATTATGTCGGTCATCGCTGAAAAATAACGGTTAAGCAGGCCGACGATCTTTTCAGGTTGAGCATGTTCCGAAAGACTCGTGAATCCGCGAATGTCGGCGAAGAGAACTGTGATCGTTTGATTTACTCCGCCCAGACGAAACGACTCGGGATTCTCGAGCATCTGTTTCACGACATACTCGGGCAGGAACCGGCTGTAGTTTGCTCGTGCAACTTCCTCGCGGGCGAGGCGCTGGTGTGCCCTCGCGTTTTCAACCGCAATCGCGGTTTGAGCTGCCACCGCACTAATCAGCTCGAGATCGTCGGGTTTGAAAGCGGCAAACGGATCCAGCCGGTCGGCATAGATTGCCCCGTGAACTCTCGACTCTCCAACCAGTGGTGCGCAGATTGTCGAACGAACACCTTGGGAAACGATCGAATCAACTCCCGCAAATTGTTCCTCTGAAGCCGCATCTTGAGAAAGCAACGCCACTCGGTCCTTCATTACCTTGCGCGTGATGGTCCGGCCGATGGTTAGCTTGCGAGCATGATTGTTCAGGCTTTCGTCTCGAGCGCGCATCGCGATCGGATTCAACTTCACATCTTCCGGGTTCTCCAGACCAGTACCTTCGGCCAGCAGTGCAACCACTCGATCCGCCGGCGTCGATCGGAAGATAATGTCAGTCGCTTTGCTGAAGATTGCGTCGAGATCAAACACCGAACCGAGCGTCTTACTCATCTCGTAGAGCGCCGTCAGGATATTAGCTTTTCTTTGCAGCGCTTCCAGCACCTTGTCGCGTGACGGGGAAGTTGCCATCGACTCGGCCGCCCTGGAATGCAGTACGGTCGACATCACGTCATTCGCTGAGATTAGGAGTTGAGTGTGGCCCAGCGGTTTGTCGTCGTAACGGACGTCGGTTGTGCGTTCTTCCGGTTGTTGCTCAAACCGCAGCGTGCTGGCGCCGATGGTAACTCTATCTCCATTAGCCAGGATGTGCTCTGTTTGCGCCTCGCCATTGATGAAGACTTTGTTCGCACTGCGCCGGAGTTGTCCGTTGATGATTGCCCCATCAACGAGAGTGAATGAACCGTCTTCAGTGGAGTTGATATGAGCGTGGTAGCGCGACGCGCGAGGGTCATCAAGGACTACGTTGTTGTCGGGTGCGCGGCCGATGGAGCATTTGGTTTGGGGCGCGAGTTTGTGTTGCCATTGCCGGCCGCTTGCGTCAGTGATTTTAAGGATTGCCATGATGAACGAATCAGCTTTGAGCCCTGCACCGAGAAGCCAATCTCCGGTCCAGACAAGCGGGGATCGAAGTCAACAGTTGGAAAGGCAAGTCGATCCTAGCAGCATGCCTGATGAGTGACAACTTAATATGTGATTAGAGACAATACGACCAAGATTAAGTATCATCTGGCGTCTCCCGAAACGTCCCGATTTAAGGTCTATGCGCTACCTCACTCAGTCCGCAATCATCCTGGCGCTATGCTGTGGACAATTGTGTCCGCAGTTGGGCCAAGCCGCATCGTTCATCACTCAACAATCGAGCGCTCCCAGGAAGAGTGTAGGTGCGACTGTTTCCGGTCGCATTACAGTTCAGGGCAAAGGTAAAGGTGGAATCGTTGTTGGACTGCGAGCGCGCGATGCCGGTCCGCAAGATGGGCCGGGGCATAAAGGTGTTTCGGATGCCGAGGGGAATTATCAGATCACCGACATACCGGCCGGAAACTATCTGGTCTCGCCCTTGTCCCCCGCATACGTAGTTTCTGATTTCACTTCATTTGGTGGGCCGGGAAAATCTCTATTACTAACCGAGGGTGAGCGTGTCAACGACATCGATTTTTCGATTGTTCGCGGTGGCGTCGTTACTGGCAGAGTGACTAATGCGGACGGGACGCCAGCCATTGAGGAAAGCGTTTATCTGGTTCCTGCCGATCAGGCCAACGACAGCGCTCGCCGCTTTTCTGGGTCAGCCGCCGCGCAGACTGACGATCGCGGAGTTTATCGAATGTACGGTCTTCGCGCAGGCCGTTTTAAGGTTGCCGTAGGTATGGCCGAAGAAGGGCTGAGTTCCTCCCGGACCCGACCAACGTTTCAGCGCGTCTTTTACCCGGATGTGACCGAATTTAACGAAGCAAAAGTAGTTGAGATTACAGAGGGCTCGGAGTCGACAAACATCGATATTGTCCTCGGCCAAACCATCAAGGGCTTTGCCGCCAGCGGGATCATCGTCGACGGGGAGACAACCCAACCCGTTCCCAGCCTTCGAGTCGGGCTGCAAAAAATCATTGGCACCAACCAGCCTCCTTTTATTGGAACCAGTTCAATGTCAAACGCGCGTGGAGAGTTTCGATTGGAGAATGTTACGCCCGGCAAGTATTCGCTGTTCGTAATGCCGCAAGCGAACACTGATACTTTGATCCAGCCCATCCAAATTGAAGTGGTAGACCAGGACGTAAAGGGTTTAACCTTGAAAACCGCAAAGGGAGCTGTGATTAGTGGGGTGGTGGTGATTGAAGGAACGCAGGATCCACGCCTGTACGAGAAACTTCGCAACCAACGGCTTTACGCATTCGTGCGCAACCCCGATAACGTCAGTTCATTCGGCTCATCGAGAGTAGTTCCGATTGACCCCGACGGAAGCTTTCGGATTGGAGGTCTGTTGCCAGGCACCGCCATGTTCAATCTGACTTCGGCAGATCGCACCAGAACCGGATTTGTCATTTCGAGAATTGAACGCGAAGGTGCCGTTCAGTCACGTAACGGTATGGAGATCAAAGCGAGGGAACAGGTGACCGGCGTGAAAATCGTGGTGGTCCATGGCAGTGGCACGATTCGTGGCTCAGTGAAGTGGGATGGTGATCTGCCACCTGCTGGTGTTCGATTAATGGTGAGACTGACCAGCGCCGGAGATACCGCAGCGCCCTTTCGTCCTGAAGAAGTTGATGCGCGAGGACGCTTTATCTTTCAAGGAGTTCCTGCGGGCGATTATGAAGTCATCTTAAGCTCAACTGTTCGAGTGGGTAATGCTCCGCTGGCTTCGCGTCAATCTGTCACGGTTACTGACGGAGCCACCACGGAGATTGAGCTGGTTGTCGATACGGGTGCGAAGAAGAATCCGACTCCCTAAGCTAATGAAGTGTTTGGTCGTAAGAGTGGACACCGTCACGCGCTTCCTCATCGCTGCGCTGTTATTAATGTGCTTACTCGTTGTCAGCGCCGCGGGACAAGCTCAACCAGAGGAAGCTTCAAGCCAGCCAACAACTGGAACGATCACTGGCCGAGTGGTTACCGAAAGCGGGCATCCGTTGCCTAATGCGACAGTATCGCTAAGGGGATCTCAAGCACTATTTCAGCCGCGCACTACCACAACCGATTCTGAGGGAAACTTCCAGATTAGCGGGCTTGATCCACTGCTGTACGGAGTGTCTGCAATAGCTCCCGCTTACGTAAACCCGCCTCGCGATCCAGACAGTCCGCCAAATTATTACCGAATCGGAGACTCGATAACGGTCGATCTAATCAAGGGTGGAGTTATCACCGGCACGGTCCAATCGGCCACGGGCGAGCCGATTGTCCAAATCATGGTGCGTGCCGTCATGGTTCGCGATGGAAATGGACAAGCGCCAAGGTATCAGGCTTATCAAATGCAGCGAGTAACTGACGACCGCGGCATTTACAGGATTTACGGACTCCTGCCCGGTACCTATGTCGTATCCACGATGACCAGGGGAGTATTCGTCGGGTCAAACGATCCCTACGACACGGATGCGGCAACCTATGCTCCTTCTTCGACGCGGGACACAGCAGCCGAAATTTCTGTGCGCGCGGGAGAGGAAACTAGTGGTGTGGATATCCGATATCGCGGCGAACCAGGTCGGGTCGTCAGCGGAGTTATTACAGGCTTTGATCAAGCCTCCAACATTGTGAGCAATGTCAATCTGACTCAAATTTCAAATGGAGTGCGCATGTCCAGTGGCTTTGCGTTTCAGCCGCCGGGGAGAACAGGATTTGCATTTTACGGAGTCAGTGACGGCGATTATGAGCTTATGGCCCAGGCATCGCCACAGGGTGAGGTTTCAGTTTCCGAGCCTCGTCGGATAACGGTGAAGGGAGCCAATGTGAGTGGCATCGAGTTGTCAGTAAGACCGCTCGGATCGATAAGAGGGCGTGTTGCTTTAGAAAAGTCCGATGCTCCTGAATGTAAAAACAAACGCCAACCACTGTTTTCTGAAACATTGGTCGTGGCTCGACGAAATGAGAAGGCCACGCGCCCAGATGAACCACGTCTGATGATGTTTTTTGCTGCACAGGGTTCCCCTACGAAAGCCGGCGAATTCCAGCTTCGCAATCTCGCGCCTGGACAGTACAACCTGGGAGCTCGATTCTTCGCGAGATATTGGTACTTGCGTTCGATATCCAAGGAAGCGCCGCTAGCACCCGCATCCGCGGCAAACAAGACCGGGACAGGAAAGCGACAAATTGATCTCGCCCGAGATGGGCTGTTTATCAAGTTCGGCGAACGTCCGGAGAACGTCACTTTTGTTCTCACGGAAGGTGCTGGCTCGCTTCGCGGAAAAGTAAACGTTGGTTCCGGTGAGTCAATTCCCGGCAAGCTTTACGTTCACCTTGTTCCCGTCGAAAAGGAAAACACAGAAAACGTTTTGCGATTTTTCGCGGTTGAGGTCAAGTCGGACGGAACTTTCAGTCTCAACAATCTTCCGCCCGGACGTTATTGGACCTTCGCTCGAGTAGCCAGCCAGGATGAATCGCACTTGGAAACGGCTGTGCGAACACCGGAGGGCAAGGAGCTTCGAACGCGATTATCAAAACTAGCAGAAGCAGTGAAAACTGAATTGGACTTTAAGCCCTGTCAGAACGTTACCAACTATTCATTACCCTACCGTTAACCAATTGGCCCGTGCATCAGCGTGCATTACGTGACGTCATTCTCCTTTCCGAGCACGCTGATTTTTCAAACTTGTCAAGCTATGCATGAGTTAGTCTTTGCTCATCTTTTCACTTAACTGGGACTTGGGTTTGAAACCCTTGACGCTGCGCAAGACGCCTTGTTAGACTCCAAACACTTACCAATTAGGGCCCGGCGCTATACTGCGTCGCTCGGATTTCCCCCAGACCCGCGCGTGCGGCGCAGTCTGATTTTTCCTAACCGATGGAGGTGTCACGGTGGGCTTCAAAGTCGGCCAGAAAGTCGTTTACCCAAATCATGGTATCGGGACCATCGAGCAGATAGAACAGAAGCAAATAGGTACAAACTTACTCCCTTTCTATACGCTTCGGCTCGCTGCCAACAATTCGCTAGTACTTGTTCCTGTCTCAAACGCTATCGAGGTAGGTCTTCGTTCGCCGATTTCTTCCGGCGAATGTGAAATGCTGTTTAAGGTGCTAGCTGACGATTTTTCCTTTCCCGCTAATGATTGGAAGGATCGGTTCAAGGACTTCTCGGAGAAAATGCGTACTGGCGATGTGTTTGAAGCGGCAGATGTGTTGAAGCATCTGACGTATCTCAGTCACTTAAAGCCGCTTTCGTTCCGCGAGCAAAGAATGCTCGAACGGGCTCGCTACCTCGTTATTTCTGAATTGGCGGCCGTCTGCAGGCAGCCGGAATGCAATATCGAGCCTCGCGTAGAACAAGCTCTTGCGCGAGCCTGTACCAAGCACGATCGTCGACCCGCCAAGGCAAAGGCTGCAAGCGCAACGGCAGGCCACTAGACGATCTTCCAAAACCACTGCAATTGTTGACCGGTATTATGGCCACGGGCTATTGGTCTGTCTGGTTCAGGCTAACCCTAATTGCGTCATGGTATAATCCGCCCACCGTTTGAAAGTGGCAGCCTAAGTATCGTGATCAATCTCGCTCCATAGAATGTCAGAACCTCCAGGTTATCTTTTCAGTTTGGTGCCCGCCGAAGCTGCCGCCGGTTCAGTTTCATGGGCAGTAGTACTTCTGAAGTTGGGCTTGGTGCTCTTTCTCGTCGCAGCTAATGGGTTCTTCGTGGCAGCCGAGTTCGCCCTGGTCGGTGTCCGGCGATCCAGAATCGAAACTCTTGCCGCCGCCGGAAAGGGAACTGCGCAACGCCTCCTGCGGTTACTTAACAATCTCAACGCTTACCTATCCGCCTCACAACTCGGAATAACACTGGCATCACTCGGCTTGGGCTGGGTGGGAGAGCCAGTTATTGCTCGTCTCCTTGAACAACCTCTTTCGGGTCTTTCGGAGGGGTGGCGACACGGCATCGCTTTTTTCGTGGCGTTTTCCATTATCACCACTCTGCACATCGTGCTCGGAGAGCAAGCACCGAAGCTTTTCGGACTTTCGCGAGCCGAGAGTGTCGCGCTCGCCGTCTCTTTTCCGATGGAGATCTTTTATAAGGTCTTCCAATGGCCCATACGCGCACTCGACTGGGCCAGCGTTCGGACGGTAAGGCTGCTCGGCTTACAGCCAACGTCAGAACATTCATCCAGCTACACCGAAGCTGAGCTACGTCAATTGATCGATATTTCACGCGACAGCGGACATCTGCGTGCAGAAGAAAGGCGACTCATCCATCGAGTCTTCGAGTTTTCGGACACGCTGGTTCGAGAAGCAATGGTCCCGCGAACCGCGATCGCCGCGGTTACGAATAACTGCTCGCTGGAGGAACTTACCAAGGCATTCGAAAACAATCGCTATTCCCGGCTGCCGGTCTACCGAGAGTCGATTGATGACGTGATCGGCTTTATTCACAGCAAAGATGTAATGCCCTATATCCTGCGCCCCAAGTCGTTTCGGCTTTCGGATGTGTTACAGCCACCGCTTTTTGTTGTCGACACAGCGCGCCTTGAGGACGTTTTGCAGCAGATGCAAAAAGCCAAAATGCACTTCGGGTTTGTGGTAGACGAGCACGGCGGTCTGGAGGGGATTATTACTCTCGAGGATCTCCTCGAAGAGATCGTTGGTGAGATTTCGGACGAGCATGATGAAGAAGTAAACGAGCAGATCACGCCGGTTGGAGAAAATGAGTATGTCCTGGCTGGTGGTTTGGCGGTTCGTGATTTGAATCGGCGTCTAAAGCTGTCATTGCCGGAGTCAGAGGGTTACACAACCATCGCGGGGTTCCTCATGACCGAGGCGGGTCATGTCCTGCAGCCTGGAAATATCGTCAATTACAATTTGCTCGAATTCGAGGTTGACCGCGTGGAAAAGCGTCGCGTGATAAGCGTGCGCTTGCGAGTCCCCCAGGATCGCGCTACTCCATCCGGTGAGAAAGACAAGGAAGAAGCTCGAACCGCAAGTTCGTGACAGGGATCTTCGCAAACTTTCGATTACAAACTGCGCAGTGGTAAAGTCGGTTTCCAAAGATTGATTCTGGAGTTAAAAGCGATGAGTTGGATTGAGAGCGTATTAGCCCGCGAAATTCTGGATTCAAGAGGTAATCCAACGGTTGAGGCCGAGATCACCCTGGTCGACGGGGCGACTGGCCGAGCCGCTGTGCCTTCTGGTGCGTCAACTGGTGAGCATGAAGCTGTGGAATTACGCGACGGCGACTCACAGCGCTATGGCGGCAAAGGTGTATTAAAAGCAGTTGGGAACGTTAATGAAATAATAGGGCCTGAGATCACCGGACTCGATGCTTTGGACCAGGCCGAAATCGATCGCGCACTGATTGAACTCGACGGTACACCCACAAAAGCCAAACTCGGCGCTAATGCGTTGTTGGCAGTTTCCCTCGCCACCGCCCGAGCGGCGGCGAACTACCTTGAGGTTCCGCTATATCAATACCTCGGTGGTCCAAATGCTCGAACTCTTCCCGTGCCCATGATGAACATCATCAACGGCGGCGCGCATGCCGATAACAACGTTGACTTTCAGGAGTTCATGATTGTGCCCGTGGGTGCGGAGCGATTCAGTGAAAGTCTTCGCATTGGTGTTGAGGTTTTTCACGCGTTGAAAGCTGTGCTGAAGAAGAAAGGGTATGCGACGAGTGTCGGTGACGAAGGAGGATTTGCACCGAACCTGCGTTCGAATGAGGAAGCGATCGAAACGATTCTGGAAGCTATTTCCCAGGCGGGATACGTTTCCGGCAAGGATTGTTTGCTGGCCCTTGATCCGGCGGCAAGTGAGTTTTACGACGGCACCTCGTACGTCTTCAAGAAGAGCGATGGGAGAAAGCTCTCAAGTGGTCAAATGGTCGAGTACTGGGCCAGCTGGGCTGAGCAGTATCCGATTATTTCGATCGAAGACGGAATGGCGGAGAATGATTGGACTGGCTGGAAGACGCTGACGGACGCGCTGGGGCAACGAGTGCAATTGGTTGGCGACGATCTCTTCGTTACCAATACAGAATTCCTGCGAAAGGGAATTGCGCTTGGAGTTGCCAACTCTATTTTGATCAAGGTCAATCAGATTGGGACGCTCACGGAAACACTTGATTGCATCGAGCTGGCGAAAACGAATAGGCGGACCGCTGTAATCTCGCATCGTTCGGGTGAGACCGAAGATCCTTTCATAGCCGATCTGGCGGTGGCGACTAACGCGGGCCAAATCAAAACTGGATCGCTTTCGCGGACAGATCGCATTGCCAAATACAATCAGCTACTTCGCATCGAAGAAGATCTTCAAGGAGCAGCTCGCTATCCCGGACGCGCAGCGTTCTATCAACTTGCGTCACCAGATCAAACGAATGCTGAACGCGCCGCAACAAAGTGAGAGATGGGCATGATTGAAGGCGGGCGCGAATGGCATCAAGGTGAGTTCAGCATCAGCACTGATCCGAAACGCCTCGATATTGAAACGATTCATCGGTTCCTATCAAGCGAGTCTTACTGGGCTCAGGGTCGACCAATCGAAACCGTTCAGCGTTCCCTCGACCATTCCTTTACCTTCGGACTCTACCTAAAAGACAAACAAATTGGATTTGCTCGAGTCGTCACCGACTACGCGACGTTTGCGTGGGTCGCAGATGTTTTTGTGCTTCACGAGTATCGCGGGCAAGGCCTTTCAAAGTGGTTGATGGAAGTGATTCTGGGTCACCCGGAGCTGCAGGGGTTTCGTCGCTGGGTATTGGCTACGAAGGATGCGCACACGTTGTACGAGCGTTTCGGCTTTATTCCATTGCATAAGCCTGAACGCTGGATGGAGCGACCTGACCCAACAATGCAGGAGAGTCCGGATTACTGGAAGAGCAACGAAGACACCAGCGCGAGCGAGAAAAACGAGTGAAAAACCAACATGGCCCATTGGCGCTGATTGTCATCGACGGTTGGGGCTACTCACCGCAGCGCGAAGGAAATGCGATTGCGTTGGCGTCAACCCCTTATTACGACGAGTTGTGCGAAGAGTACCCGCAGACCTTGTTAGAGGCATCGGGAACGCGAGTCGGATTACCCGCGGGCGTAATGGGGAACTCCGAAGTTGGCCATCTCAATATTGGTGCTGGCCGCGTGATTCGCATGGACGTTTCCAGAGTCGACTACGACATTTCCACGGGTGAGTTTTATCGCAATGCGGTCCTGGTTTCGACCATGGAGACGGTGAAGAAGCGTGGATCGGCTCTTCACTTGATGGGCCTTCTTTCCGATGGTCAAGTTCACTCATCCATCGAGCATCTCTTCGCGTTGTTGCGGATGGCCCGAGACAGCGGTTTAGAGCGCATCTATATCCATTGCTTCCTCGACGGCCGTGACACGCCGCCTGCTTCTGCGATTCGATATGTTGAAGCGCTGCAAAAACAGCTCGACCAGATTGGGCGAGGACAGATTGCTACCATCGTCGGACGTTACTACGCGATGGATCGGGATAAACGCTGGGAGAGGACTAAGCGCGCCTATGATCTGCTGGTCCACGGAATCGGAGAGCTGGCAACGGATCCATTGGATGCAATCAGACAGATGTACGCGCGAGGAGTTACAGATGAATTCGTTGAGCCGATCGTTATCGTCGGAGACGACGGCCAACGACCAGGGACTATTAACGAAGCTGACGCAGTCATATTCTTCAATTTTCGGCCCGACCGTGCACGTCAACTAACACGGGCGCTTGCGGTTCCAGGTTTTTCCGAGTTTGACGTGATAGGCCGGCCATTGATCGATTTCGTTTGCTTCACGGTTTACGATCGTTCGCTTTCGCTCCCGATTGCATTTCCGCCTTACGACCATAAGAATGTTCTGGCTGAAGTGTGGGACACCTTCCGCGTGCAGAATTATCGTTTGGCTGAGACAGAAAAGTACGCGCACGTTACCTACTTCTTCAACGGTGGTGTTGAAAAGGAACATGAGTGTGAGCGGCGGATGCTGGTGCCGTCGCCGAAGATAGCCACCTATGATTTGCAGCCGGAAATGTCAGCTTTCAAAGTTACAGACAAAGTGTTGCGAGCTATTGAAGAAGGCGAAACCGATATCTTCGTCGTAAATTTTGCCAACCCTGATATGGTGGGCCATACCGGCAAGCTGGATAAAACGATAGAGGCTTGTCAGTATGTTGACACTTGTCTCGGTTGGATTACCAAGGGCATTCGGCGCGCCCGCGGTACGACGCTGATTACTGCCGACCACGGCAATGCCGAACAAATGATCGATCCTATTTCCGGTGGACCGCACACCGCGCATACAACAAACCCAGTTCCGTTTCATCTGATTGCGGAAGGCATCCGTGGCCTGAAACTCCGCGAAGGAGGTGCGTTGGAAGATGTGGCGCCAACCATCCTTGGTCTCATGGGGACTGAGCAGCCGCTGGAAATGACTGGGCTTGATCTTCGTCTTCACGACTAAGAGGCGAGAAATAGTTTTTGGGTATTATCGGTGTTTGATCCGCGAAACATTCTGGTGATCGATTTTGGCCAGCTCGGCGATGTGGTGCTCAGCTTGCCCGCCCTGAAAGCGATTCGGGAACGATTTCCGCAAGCCCGCATTACGGTCGCAGTCGGAAAGCCTGGTGCAGAAATTGTCGAGCTTTCCGGTTCCGCGAATTCGATCCTGGTGGTCGATCGGGTTGCTCTTCGAGATGGCCCAATGCTGATCTCTCTGGGGCGCATCATCCAACTTGTGAAGAATGTTAGAAGGTCACGATTCGATTTCGTAATTGACCTTCATAGTCTTTCCGAAACGAATCTCCTTGGTTTTTTGTCGGGAGCACCGAAGCGACTTTACTCGCGACGCCCTGGTCGATCCCTAAATTTCCTGGCGAATTTCTCTCCCTCTCCACCAAACGAAGACAGTTCCAAGCATTCAATTGAACGGTATCTCGACGTGATTCTGCCTTTGGGGATAAAGAATGTAACGCCCCTGCCGCGGCTGACAACGCGAACGAGGGATGATCAGAGCGTGGAAAAACTCTTGAAGAAAGAAAAGGCTGACACCGGCGCTCCTCTCGTTGGCCTGTTTCCCGGCTCGGGTCATCCAGGACGTCGCTGGCCTTTGGAACGCTTCGCAAAACTCGCAGACCATCTGACGCGCAATGAGGGGGCACGGGTCCTGGTTTTTGTTGGACCAGAAGAGAACTACTTAGCACGACAGATTCGCGAGCTGTTCCCAGCTTCAACAATCGTCCTGGACAAACTAACCATCGCACAGCTCGCCTCGGCACAGGCCAGGCTTTCAGTATTTGTTTCCAACGATACCGGGCCGATGCACATCGCAGCGGCTGTCGGCACGTCGGTCGTTATGCTGAGTGACAGGCCAACACCGAACAGTTTCGTCCCCAAAGAGCAGCATCATCGAGTTGTATACGGTGATCGGGTTGGCGAGTTAAGTGTTGAAGATGTTTACGCCGTAACGTGCGAGGTACTCGCCGGACGGCGCACGGAAGCCCTGTTTTCCAGATAGCGTTTGCTTAGCCTGATACGTACGAGGGAGTTAAGGTGTTGAAGCGAGTAATAGTTGGTTCGGTTTTTCTCTGCCTGGTTTTCATTGTTTTGCTGACCTTACGATCGAACGTTGTTGACCCTCCATCAACATTTGGAGTCGAAGACAAGCGCGCACCGTCACTCAAAGAACGAACCCCATCGGCCGATCCAAATTCCAGTTCCGAACTGAAAGCGAGAATCGATCAACTAATCGGCGAACGCGGATTGGATTCTGCGCGGTGGGGCATTAGCGTAATATCCCTCGCTGACGGTACGACTCTCTACAATCGAGACGCAGACCGGCTCTTCACCCCGGCGTCAAACATGAAAATCTACACAACGGCGGTAGCTCTCGATTTTCTGGGCGCAGAGTATCGTTGGCGGACGTCTGTTTACTCCGCAGTCCAACCTGATGGCAACGGTTCGATCCAGGGCGACCTGGTCTTGTATGGTCGAGGAGCCCCCGATCTCTTATCGCGCAGTGGCAAAAGCGAAGAGCCATCGCTCACCAAACTTGCCGATGATCTCTATGCACGCGGCGTTCGCAGCATTCGTGGGAACGTTGTAGGGGATGAGAGTTATTTTCGAGGCAATGCTCTTGGTGATGGCTGGCAGTGGAACGATGTCCAATGGTATTTCGGCGCTGAACCCAGCGCGCTATCAATTGATGGAAATGAAATAGAACTCAACGTAGTTCCCGGTGTTGCCGATGCTCCCACGATTAGAACCAGCGATAGCGGCAAGTACGTCACAGTTCAAAATCGTATGACTTTGGCCAAGCCCTCCTCACGCGGAACAATTGGAATACAGCGAGGACTCTCTGACAATGACATCGCGGTATGGGGAGAATTTCCCCCTGGGAGCAAGGGCTTTGGCGCCCGCCTTTCGGTTCACAATCCAGCGCTATGGGCAGCAAATCTGTTCCGTGATGCTTTGAAGACACGAGGCATATCAATTGAAGGAAAAGCCGTCGCTAAGAATGCGAATGTTGCTCCCGGCCAGCGGTTTGATCCAACGAAAGCAGTTGAGCTTGCGTTTGTGACGAGTCAGCCGCTGAGTGAGATTGTCAGAATCACAAACAAGGAAAGCAATAATCTGTTTGCGGAACTAATCCTTCGCACACTTGGCCGAGAGCGAGGCGCAATGGTGGAATTGCCTGAGCCGTCAGGTCGTGAGCGTGGAGATGATGAATCAGGGGTGGCCCTTGTCCGTTTATGGTTAGCCCGTGCCGGCATTACAACCGACGGGCTAGCTATTCACGATGGATCAGGTTTGTCCCGCCTAAATCTTGTGACACCAAACTCAACGGCACGGCTGCTGATCGCAATCTCGAAAACCAGTTCAGGTGAAGCTTTCAAACAGTCCCTCCCAATCGCTGGGAAGGATGGCACTCTGGCTGGACGACTGAAGAATGTCGGTGAACGAGTGGTTGGTAAGACGGGTTCGCTGACCTACGACAACTCCCTCTCTGGCTATTTGACCACCTCAGACGGCCGCACTCTGGCGTTTTCCATCCTGTGCAACGATCAAACCGGGCACGGGAGCGGAATCAAATTCATCGACGAAATCACGTCCCTGATAGCTTCATTGCCCCATCTCCCAGACCGAAATAGCGAAAAACCCAATAAATAGCCTCTGTTAAGCCATTGTTGGCTATAGACAAACTGTGTTGAACGCAGTATGATGCCTATGCCTTTTTGCGGAAGCTCTCGCAAGGGGCTTGCCTCGACGGTCATATCCCACCTCTACTCGGAGTGAAAACAAATGGAAATACGGCTCAGTAGAATCGCCTCGATCGCTCTTTCTTTGGCCGCGCTCTGCGTAGCAGCAGTGGGTCAGTCAAATCTCACGGCAAAGGTCAATAGCTTTGACACGCCATCCAGCGGCGCCGCGGTAGTCGAAACTGATCGCACTCGAGATGGACTGATCGGACCGGTGCGAAGGGTTAGAACTGAAATCGTGAAGCTCTCGACCGAGGCGGGAAAGCTTGTTGAAGGTAAGCATGCAGTGCTCGAAATCGTGGCTTACGACATAAAGGGCAACAAGACTGAGAACCAGTATTTTCCAGTGGCAGGCGCCAATCTCACGGGTAAAGAAGTCTACAAGTATGACGACAAGGGCAATATCAGTGAGATGACTCTGCTGAATGATGATGGTTCACTTTTAAGCAAGGAAGTTTACAAATACGAATTCGACTTTGCGGGCAACTGGAACAAGATGACGAGTTCGGTTGCGGTTGTTGAAGGTGGCAAGCTTTCGTTTGAACCGACAGAAGTAACCTACCGGTCCATCATGTACTACCTTGACGAAAAAATGATGAAGATGGCCCAGCAGGTTCCGGCACCCACAGCAGCTGTCAACAACACAGCTAGTCTGAATCCCGATCCGAAGGTTTCTTCAAATCCTGCGCAACCTTCGCCGGGCAACTCTTCCAAAAAGAGTGCGTCGTCAGTACCAGCATCGACGGTCACTTCAGACCAGCTGAAGAATCTTGAATCAACCGGCACCATGACCAAGCCTACACTTGGTGTGCAAACCTCATCAGTTCAGCTCGTATCCGAACCTCCTCCTCCAGCTGCTCCAGGCAGAATTCTAAAACCGGTTTCCGGCGGTGTACTCAATGGGACCGCAATTAGCTTGCCGGCGCCAACGTATCCTGATGCAGCCCGACGCTTGAGAATGTCTGGTGTCGTGGTTGTTGAAGTGATCGTGGACGAAAGTGGAAAGGTGATTTCGGCCCGAGCAACCAGTGGACCAGCAGGATTGAAGGATGTGGCAGTCCAGGCTGCGATGAGAGCGAGGTTTTCCCCAACTAAGCTGTCGGGGCAACCCGTAAAGGTCTCGGGACTAATCAACTATAAGTTCGCGCTCGCCCCCTAAATAAAAACCCCCGACGGTATGTCGAATTCGTTCGACCCTTCCCCGATTTCCGCCGGCATTCCCGTTCTGACAGGAGTCAAACATAATGGCACTTACAGGTCACTTGAGCGATCTTTCTCTTTCCGAATTGATCGAGTTTTTTTGCAACCAGCGTAAGACGGGAGAGCTTAAGGTTCTATATCCCCAGGGAGCAGGCTCCTTTTATCTTCACAGCGGGTCAGTCGTAGATGCGCGCATCGGAGTGTTACGGGGAATCGATGCGGTCTATTATTCTTTGACTCTGCCGAGTGCCAAATTTGAGTTTAGTGGAACCGCCGAAGCGCCGGAACGCACCATTAACCAGCCATGGACTCAAGTAGTACTGGAAGGATTGCGCCGGTTGGACGAAGGCGTAGTTCCCACACCAGCATTTCCTGATAACTATTCTTATTCGGACTCAGAAACTCTTAACCAGAACCAGGAGACGAATGCGGTCGCGGATTTTGAACCGATACGGGTCCCGGGATTTCTGTCCTTTATTGGAAAGGAGTCGTTGACCAAGCGAAAGTCATTCGTTGCCGGCGGCGTTGTTGTGGCTGTGCTTCTCAGCGTCGCGGCCATTGGTGTTCCGGCTGGATGGTATGGTCGTCCGCCAGCCCCTCCTGTAGTCGCTCAACCAGCTCCCAAGGAAGAGGTTGTCGCTACGACTGCTACGGAACCTACCGAGGTGGCTCCTGTTGAGAGTGAAGAATCAGTGGACAACTCGGCGGCACTTGCGGCGAAGCGGCAACGAGATAAGGAAAAAGCTTCCGCTCGTGAAGAAAAGCTGGCTGCACAGAATCAGGCAAACCCTGTTGCTCCAACCGTGCCTTCGGCAACATCGGCAACCGTGGCGAATGCAAAGCCTCAGCCTGAAAAGCCAGGACCGAAGAGAATCACGGTTACTGTTACCTATGATGAATCCGGCCGAGTGACGCAGGCTTCCGGAGGCGATGCTAGTGCGGTGAGGATCGCCAGGCAGAAACGATTCCCAGCAGGAAAAGCTGGATCGGCCACCGTCACGATTCCGATCAACTGATCGATAACGCAAGCAGAAGTTATGGAGAGAGGGGCAGTCCCTCTCTCCATTTTGTTTTAGAGGCGAATGCCAACCGTTCCCAGGGTTACGAGTAGTGCCCGCTTGAGTCCCGCGTCCCGACCCCGCGGGTCATACCATTCATCAAGCGTGTGCGAGTTTGCTGAGCGACCACCCGCGCCAAGGGTTATGGCGGGAATTCCCAACGAGATAGGAAAGTTTGCATCAGTTGAGGCCTGGTTCAGTTCAGGCTTATGGCCCAGGGCCTCCGTTGCATCACAAGCAAGTTTTACTAGTGGAGCGTCAGGCGCGGTCTCGCCGCCGGGTCGTTCGCCGATCAACTCAACCTTCACCTCTAATGGCTGACCCCCATTACGTCTGAAGGCGTTTTCATCGTCTGCAGCTTCGCGAACGGCGCGACGAAAGAAAGCATCGAGTTTAAGCAGTTCTTCCGAACTGGATGACCGCAGGTCTACATCCATTGTCGCATCCTGCGGGATCGCGTTGACGCTGCTGCCGCCGGTGACGCGTCCCACATTAAAAGTGGTGCGGGGTTGAAGCGGAGCAGGATACGAAGACAGTTTGGTTATTGCGCGACCTAAAGCGTGAACGGGATTGGCAATACCAAAATCGCCCCAGGAGTGTCCACCAGTGCCGCTCAAAGTTACTCGGTATCGTCGCGAGCCGAGAGCCATGTTTGTGATGCGATCGATTTCAGCTCCATCAAAACTAATAAACGCATCGACTTGATCTGCCACATCACTTTTTGTAAACAGATGTTTCACGCCGCGTAGATTTCCTTCGCCTTCCTCTCCCACAGTGGCCACAAACAATATCGAACCCTCGGTCTGAATCCCGCTGACTTCCAAGGCTTCAGCGATCGACAACAAAGCAACGAGCCCGCACCCGTCGTCAGAAATCCCAGGCGCGAGTAGCTTGCTACCCAGACGCCGCACAGTGAAGTCAGTCCCTTCATCGAAAACCGTATCGAGGTGGGCGCTGACAATCAGGAGCGGTCGCGACATACGGCCCCGTCGCCACGCCAGGCAGTTTCCTTCATCATCCAGATGTACGTCAGTTAATCCGAGGGCCAGGAATTTCGCGCGAAAATATTCCGCCCGTTTCGCTTCGCCAAAAGGAGACGCAGGAATAGAACAAATTCGAATGTGCTCTTCGGTGATCTCTGTGAGATTAGAATCGATGAATGCAAACGCCTGCAGCACCTGAGGCGAGGCAATTAACTCAGAGGGGATAGATAAAGTAGAAAGGACTTCTTTTGCGGCCATAACTATTGGACGGAGAAGGACACATGCCGTGCCGCCTATCGTCTCAAACCAACTGCATTATTTCGTCTTCCGCGAGGACCGACGACGCCTGTTTAGCCCGTTCGTAAATGCGACCTACACGTTCGTCGTTAGGCTCAATCCCCCGACGTTCAAGCCAATAGATAACGTTTGACTTGCCACTCATGGGCCCGATTTCAACCACCTGCTCCAAACCAAACAATCCGGCGGGGACTCCGGAGTAAACCATATCGGCGAGTTGACGATCGCCCTTTCGATAACTCTTGATAACCGCAGCTGCGTGCACGCCAGTGGCAGTCCGGAAAGCGTCCTTTCCGAACACTGGATAATTCAAAGGAATGGTCCAGTTGCAAGCTTTTGACGCGAGAGAGCAATACTCGCCCAGACGCGTCAAGTCATTTTCTATCCATCCCATCAGCTTCAGGTTTACCAGCAGTTGATCCATCGGTGTGTTCCCAACTCGCTCGCCCATTCCCAGCGCTGAACCGTGCACCTGGTCGGCCCCAGCCTGGAGCGCAGCCAGGGAATTAATCACACCCAATCCACGATCCTGGTGACCATGCCAATCGAGCCGAATGCCGCCACCTTGTTCCTCGATAATACCTTTGACGAAACTCACCACTGAGTGGGCACCGTCAGGCGTCGAGTGACCAACGGTATCGCAAACGCACACGGCCTTGGCGCCACATTGAATTGCCGTTGTGTATAAGGCGCGGATCGTTTCCGGATGAGCTCGGGTAGTGTCTTCGGTGACATACATGACCGGCACGCCCTCGCCAACGGCAAATGTCACGGCTTCCTCAGTGAGCTTGAGTAGCTTTTCCAACGTCCAGTCTTCGGCGAAGAATCTAATTGCTGACGAGCCAATGAAAGTGCAGGCTTCGATCGGAATTCCGACGCGCTGTGAGATTTCCACGATCGGCAGGATGTCATTGCGGTGGGTCCGGGCAGCGCAATTTGGACGAATCGAAAGTTTCTGTTCGGCGATCTCGCGCGCCAGTAACTCCACTCCGGCTGCATGAGTTCCACCGGCTCCCGGTAGACCAATATCCGCGGTATCAATACCGAGGCCATCCATCAAGTGGAGAAGCTCAATTTTTTGCTCTATTGGAGGCTCGGAAACAGAAGGGGACTGCAGGCCGTCGCGCAAAGTTTCGTCGTCAAAACCGATGTGACGGTTAGGTCGAACCAGTGTCTGATCGATTGTGTTCCAGTCGTAAACCAATTCGTCAACGGACACTTTATCAACCTCCAGAAGCGAATATGTCTCTTGGGTTTGAATCAGACCTTGAGTTTGTTGATCAGAAACGTTCAAGGCTGAAGTTGTTTCACCGGGAAGAAATTTGATTACAGCAACGGCGATGGGCAATGTCAAGCGACGTATTCGATGGACTCTTTTGACGTCAGATGGCGCTCTGTTATAGCCTCTGACGCGTTTCAATTCACTAAGAAGTCGCCTCTGTTTGTAAATAGTTGACCAAGAAAACCCCGACCAAGATCTCGACCATCGCGCTGGGTTCCGATCGTGCGGCGAAGATCCTGGCAGTTCGCGCGAGCATCGCTCGAGTTGCGGCGATCGACGCCTCGTGGGCCGATGCTACTGTTCTCGCGCGCAGGGTCGAGTCACGGGTTCCTGCAATGCCGATGAATGATTGGGAGTTGATGCAGGGTGCGCGCGAGCGGGCCCTGGCAGTGCGTGACTTGCTAAAACAACAGCGACGCGAAGCGGATATTTACGTGGGACTGGAGGGCGGGTTCCACTCGATGTCGATTGAAGGCGATTGGCATATTTTTCTGCGGGGTTGGGCCTACGCGACAGATGGAACCAACGGAACCTTTGGCGCCACACCGTCGATTAGCGTGCCAGATGTTTTGGCGAAGAAGGTCATCGAAGGTCGCCGCGAACTCGGTCTGGTGATTGACGAAGTCACCGGAATCACGGATGTACGCAGCCGCCAGGGCGCATGGGGAATTCTTTCGCGCGATCTGGTTACCCGTTCAATGAGTTTTGAAATGGCACTCATCGCCGCCTTCGCACCTTTTTACAATAAGAAGATGTATGCTTTGGACGAGAATTCGTGATCTGTGCGGATCGACTTGTAACGAAAACTGTTTTGCGTCAGTGCCGACAGTAAGGCTCGCATCTTCGGACAATCGCGATCGTCAAAATTTCAAAAAGAGAGCCAGCGGGATTGAAACTAATCATGGAAGAACTCATTGCACAAGTTAACGATAGCGAACCATCGCCACATCCCCGCGCGACAGCAGGTTGGATCGAAGTCATTGCGGGTTCTATGTTTTCCGGCAAATCCGAGGAACTAATACGCCGTTTGCGACGCGCTAAAATCGCGCGCCAAAAGGTTCAGGTGTTTAAACCGGAAATCGATTCGCGTTACTCAAACGACCACATCGTGTCGCACTCAGAAATGCGTCACGAGTCGGCAAACATTAAGAGTGCCACAGAAGTGTTAGCCAAGGTTGAGGCTGATACTGAGGTTGTCGGTATTGATGAGGGGCAATTCTTTGATAATGAGCTGGTCTCGGTGGCCAATACTTTGGCCCAACGTGGTGTGCGCGTAATCATCGCCGGTCTGGATCAGGACTACACCGGCAAACCCTGGGAGCCAATGCCGCAGCTTCTGGCGGTTGCCGAATACATCACCAAGACCCACGCCATATGCATGAAGTGTGGCCAACCTGCCAACTACTCCCAGCGTACCTTCGATTCGGAAGAGCGCGTTGCTGTCGGCGCCGGTGGCATGTATGAAGCCCGCTGCCGCACCTGCTTCGTCCCTCATGCCGACGCGCCGACAGTGCATGAGGCTTAACCCCGACGTTCCGGTTAAGATTTGTTTCCTACCGACAGTGGTTGCCGCAGTAGTTTCCCTGTAATCGATAGCCAATCTTCAGTGCGTTTACATCTGGAGTGGCAAAGGGTGGCTGTTGCCCGCGCTCGAAGCTTACGAATAAGCTCTGCGCGAAGAGTTTGTTGGTCGAACGCCCCAGTCGAAATTCACTTGTCCCTTTAAAATAATTCTTGAAGTGATCTTGTGGATTCTCACCACGAACATAGAAATAGTCTGTGAATGAGAAGGTCAGGTAAGCACTCAAATCCAGAGCTATATCGCCGCCAAAGTAGAATCGGCGAGCAGTAGGGCTGGGCTGGATCGCGGCCGCCGGGTTCTGCCGGCTATACGTCCGGCCCATCTCAAATCCAACCAGAGGTAGGAATGTGAATCCGTACCACTTCTGATGTATGAAGCCATCCTTGTCAACTTTATAATTGGTGACATACGGCTGGTATAGCGCATCGATGAGCGGGCTGTACTCTATTTTTCCAACGAACTCCTTCTGTTTGAAGTCGCGATCTGAGGCGTGGGTGAATCCCCAGGTCAAGCGATGCATTAAAGGATAGGTAATTCTGCCCTCGTCCTTTTCGGTCGCAGGATCGTCGGTCGTATCTCTCCTTACGATGTAGCGCGACTCGCCTTGGAGTCCAATGAGAACTCGGTTCAGACTGAGCGTATCCTTATCGATCTTGCCTGTAGAAACATTCGCATTTAGGTACACGGGAGTCAGGAAATGGAGCCACCTATTTGGGCGGATAACTGGATGCAGCACATCCATCCATGGTGCGAAACGCACGTCGAATACACCTTTGTTTGTTCGCTTTCGGCTGGTCATCTCCGGCGTCGTTCCGGACGCGGGCGTTGTCTCATCCGCGACCGAGGAAGTAAGTGCCAAGCCGACATCCAGGTTTCTCTCCAGCTGACGTTTTTCCGGCGCCTCTGGCTCTACGAGCTTCGGATAGTCGACACTGAACGCAGCCGCTAGTTCCTCACCTTCGGCGGTTGTTATTTGCGGCGGCCGGTTCGGACCATGAAACTCGAACGTGGCATTGAAATCCTTTCGAGGCAGAGCTTGGTCGAATTCCAGACAGGCTCGAAGTACGCCAGCATCTTTTTGCAATGCTGTTGGCTTCCATCGGACGTTCGTTACGTGATAATCGCGTTCGTTAGGCGAGTCGATCACTCGGATTTTCACTGTGGCGATGCTCGCGGCGTTGTCGAGAGTAAACTGATTCAGCCAGGTGTAGATTGGATTCCAGATTACCGCTTCTCTAAGTGGCGTTGTGATACGCAATTGTATTCCTTCGCACCCACTGCCTCTTAACATTTCCACGGTAAACAAGCCCGTTACCTTGATCGACTTCTTCTTCTTGATCGGCGCCTGGCCCTGAGCGTGCGCGGGCACTACAAACACGAGCACTTCGTACGAAAGATCAGCGTTGTACTTATCAACCGGCAAACTAATGCGGAAGTTCCGAAAAGGCGACGCGATATTGTTTGGCAGGTTGGCGATTTCTATCTCGTTTCCATCCTTGTCTATTGAGAACAATGAGCCGGTGGGCATTTGGCTGATAGTCGGAAACTCTTTTCCGAGCGTCACTTCGACGTACACGTTGTCCGGAAGACCTCTAAGAATCGCTTGCGAAGGCTTTTCGATTTGCCCCCAGCCAGTACCCACAAAGATGAGCATCGTGGCAGGAATTGGTAGTAGTCTCAGAAGCTTTCTGATGTATCTCTCCATCGTGGTCTCCCTATGCCTGCTCGACCTCACTTAACATCACCGGAAGAAGCTGTTTCGGGTTTGAATCTAATTTGACGGCGTTTTGGATTCTCCCTCGCGCATCTTCTAACAGAGTTACTCCGTAAGCCTGGGCCACAATATCAGCAGTGTTGACGGCCGCGTCTTTGATGATTAGCAGTTTTAACTCGGTGACGTAGGCATTGAACTTTCGATCCTCCCAGCCCTGTTCTCTGAATTGATCGGGGAAGCGCCTTCTCAGCTGAGTCATAAAAACCTTCGTGAGGTCCGCCGGCAGATCCCCACTGCGCTCAAACTTTGGCTCACTAACGAATGCTGGAGTTGCAAAGAAGTTGCTCGCGACCCGTCGCTCAAAGATTGCTCGCGCACTCTCGGCATTAATCATCTCCGCTAACGCACCCTCCTTTTGTTCTTCTTTTTTGTAACTGAGGAACTTGAGAATTGAATTGAAGCCATCTGTTCCGGCGCTGATAACCAAACCGGTCACAAAGAAGTCTAGAAGTTGAAACCCGAGGTTGCTATTCTCAGCTCCCAAATACTTCAAGGTCCGAAGTCCACCGCCCAGCGCGAATCCGAGGCCGACCAAGAAAGAAGCGATCCCGATGGAAGTCCCCTTGCTTTCTTCGCCCCAACGTTTTACGAAGAGAGGATCAAGAATCTCCATCAACCGCTGATTCGCAAACCCGGCCGCAAATGCCGGCATTAACGCCCTGATCACATCAGTTTCCATGTTTCTTTCCTTTCGGGAGTAAACTTGATTTCGCGGCTCGCATTTTTCGAGTGGGAAAGCGTTCCAAAAGAACTTTTTCAGTAGTTATGTAGATTGTCGTGAAAATGTTTCTGTGGCTCCGCCCAGGTCTACAAAATGAAATCTGACGACTCGAATGAGTTCTTCGACTTAATGGTTTTTGACTACTTGCTGAGTACCCTCGGGCTTGAGGGCCGAGATAGGACGCCGAATTCTACTGTTAGAGTTATTTCCAGGCAACGCAGAATTCGTTGACATTTTAAATCCGCCAGGGGTTCGTAACTTTGCCGACAATAGGTCGCTGATATGAGCGCAAGATACTGACGCCTGCCTTGGGTTGCGCAAGGCAGGCGTCAGTTGTGGGGTGAGGAAGTTTTCATTTTTGGCAACGGGTGTTGGGAGTCCCTTGCCTAATCGCAATGCCATATGCGACTTGGAAAACTTTCTAATTTCAAAGGTAATGACTGGAAGCAACAAAACATTTCAGCCAGCGGCTTTTTTTCCAAATTACGAACCTCCGCCAGACATCCAGCTCAACCGGAATAGTTGATTGTCTTTCTGCGTAAGAAGTGAGAGGAAGGCTTGTGGTCGGGATTTTCGTTGGAGGGGAGGTCTAGTCTTTTACTCTGAAGACGAAGCTTTGGACACTTTCATAGCTTTCATCAGCGCGACGTCCACCTAATTTCACTGAATAATCGTCGCGCTTGAGAAGCGAAGCGGGAACTATAAACTTGACGATTTTGTGAGCGGCGGTTGTTTCGGGTTTGAGTCCCTCTTTAATGATCAGAGTCTCTCTTTTGCCATTCAACAGCTCGGCGCGATAGTCCTGGTATTCATCCAATTCAAGAGGTAATTGCAGTTCCACCTGATCGGTTGCGGGAGGTATTGGGACAAGTTGGAGCTCACCTGAACCTCGGCTCAGACCTCCCGGCGTGAGCGGAACTGTAAGCACGCTGGCAGGAAACGACGGAGCTACGCGTGCGCTTCTGAAGGCTACCCAGGCAATACCGACGACTGCGATTAAAACGACAGCAGCGATAGCGTAAGTGAATATTGGGTTCTTCCGAGCCGGCATGAACACCAAATTCTCATCGCTTTTCGTGATCTGTTGTGGAGGACTCTCATCTGAGGTGAAGCCTTGTTTTAAAGGCTCAGTCGCTTTTTCATTGATATAGTTTTGAAAGCAACGGGCGAATCGAAGCTTCTCATGCCTTTCAGGTGCCGCTAGAAAATGGGTTTCGAAGCTAACTCGATCAGCGTCTGATAGTTCGTTCGCAAGATACTGATCCGTAAGCTCGTCCTCAACTATTACGAGTTCGTCATAAAACCCTTCCTCAGTCATTAGACGCTCTTCAACCTGAGCCAAACGGCCCTGATCCAGTCGACCAAGTAAGAACAAACTAATTGTTTCGTGTTCAAGCTGGCTCAACTTCAGTGCCCCCCGGCCCATTCTTCCCTGAATATAATGTCAAATGATTCCGGTCTATTTCATGCAATGAGTTCTTTGTGCCGGCAATCGCGAACGCATTGTTGCAATGTGGTTCGGATTCTGTGCGCCCTGATTCTTAGGGCGTTGAGTGCTATCCCAAAATGTTCAGCAAGTTGTTTGCGATGCTCGATTTTCGCCCGCTTTTCCTGCTGGTAATACTGAATTACCAGGTCTCGGTTTGCAGGGGTTAGTTTCTGAATGCATTTTTCCAGGCACTCATACTCCTTTTCGATAGTTTCTGCGTCGTCTCTGGGTGGTGGTAGGGTCGGAGTGGGTCGCCTCCTCAGATACTCCAAATGCACTTTATTGGCGACCCCGTAGAAGTAGAGAGCGGGATCTCCCTGAAAGTAACTTTGAATATCCCCGAGCTTCGCGATCACCCGGTTAATGCTTTCATCTGCGAGGTCTTCGGGTTCGGAGCAACCGCGGCAGGCGAACATTTTTATCAAACGTAGCCTTATGTATTCATACTTCTTCCCCGCCTCCTCGCGTTGCGGATGGAGCCAGGCAAGGAGCGCTTCAAAGGATTCCGGGGTTAGAACCCAATCTTTGTTCATTATTTAGCGGTACAAGTGGGTGAAATGAATTTGCTTCGACTGCTGGGCATTGTACCTAAAGAACCCTGGTTCGTCTTCGTCTCCGCACTAAAAAGATGATGTAGCCCAGCGCTATGCTCGAACAGCAGAACAGAATCACGTACAAAAATCGGTAATCGTACTTCTGAGCCCGCTGAACATATTGCCCCTGGATAATGAAGCCGGACCAATAGTAAGGGGATTGCCACCGCTTCTGGTTCATCATTTTCAGTTGTGCGTATCTTAGTGCGGCAGCGGGCGAGCGCCCATCTTTTAGCATGCCATGATAAAAATGACGCATCAATTCAGCGGTGGCTTCGTCATCAACTTTCCATAAACTTGCTACCACGCTTGACGCCCCTGCATACATAAAGCCACGGGTGAGACCAATTAGACCTTCGCCCTTCACATCTTTTCCTAATCCTGTGTTACACGCGCTCAGGACAACCAAATCAACCGGAAGCTTTAGGTTGTAGATGTCGTGCAATCGCAGAAAACCTTCCTGAGTCTGTCCCTTTTCATCGAACAATGAAAGCACGACTCCGGATAATTCGGGATGCTCATCGTTGAGAAAGCCATGCGTGGCGAAGTGTACGATGCGATAGTTACCAAGATCTGACCTCATCGCCGTCGACCGACTGGCCTCAAAATCCATCGCTTTGAATCCGGATCGCCAAGGGACCGAAGCCATGATCGCCGCAGCTTCATCTCGGGACGCAGGGAGTCGCGGAATTCTGGCTCCGGTTCCAGAGAGGCCCACATCTCGAAGTGCACGATGCTCTGTTTCTGATACTTGGGTTCTGACCAGTCCACTTTGAGGCGAGCTTCTGATGATCCTGGGGTCATCCAATTCAAATACTGGATCCGCGAAAACGGCAACGGAATTCGGGGGTTGTTTACGCCTGCCGGCGTCGCCGATCAAAACCGCTAACGCCGATGCCGATGGTTCGTTGACGATTTCATGATCTTCCACGAGCGGCCTCGCTCGAACAGAGGTCGACCTCGTTTCAGAACTGCCGTGAGTTTGGTTGGCTGGTTTAGTCAAGACTTGAAACGGTATGTACTGTAAACCTCCATCTGCAATAATCAGCAAGCGCTTGGTCCCGAGCTTGTCGGCGACTGGATCGATTAGAATCCTGCTCAATTTTTCAATTTGAGACGGTAGTTGTTCGTTTGCCGATATCGCTAGTTTGCGCCGCTGTTCAAGGTCTTCACCTGGTACAGGTTGATTTACGGTCAGCGACTCATAAAGTCTTCGTGCGGCTTGTTCGATCTCGGCGCGCCCAGCTAATTCGTAGCTTGAAACCTCGGTTCGGCTTACGGCCCATAAGTAGCTTCGTTCCTCTCCGAGCGAGTACTCCAGCAGCAGCGAGTTGTCGTCTAACACTTTTTGCTGAACTTCCATGAGCGAAATGGCGCTTGGCTGGGTTAATTCAGCATAGCGGGGGCTATTTGCAGTTAACCGAGCGCGAACCTCGTCGAATTCGGTTGCCAGTTTGTCGATCTCCCCGGCGATAGCGTCCGCCTCGTCCACATTCCCGGAGCCTCGCAACTGCGTCTGCCGCTCTGCCTTGGCGTTGAGCAACTTCCGGAGTTCCTGCTGTCGCTGCGCCAGCGCAGGATCCACGCCTTCGCGGATGTCGGTGTGTGATTGTTTCAGTGTTTCTACCAGCGAGCGAGCACGCGCACGCTCGCTCACGCCAAATGCTTTAACATCAAACTGTTCGCCAGGTCGCTCCTTGTGAAGACGCATGAGCACGTCGATTTGAAGTTCAAGATACTGATGTACGGAAGCGAAGTAAGAAGCACGCATATCTCGGTCTGTGACCGCGGTGCGTACCGATTCGATCAGTTCTATCGCAGCTTCGATATTATTGTTTGCCGCGTTCAGATTCCCCAGAATTCTATAAGCTCGGGCAGTGTTATAAAGAGTCAGGGCTTCCGCCAATCTGTCGCCAGCAGCTCGGCTGAGTGGTAGCGCTCGTTGATAATGATCAAGCGCTGTACGAGGCTCGCTGATGCTTTCATAAGTGCGACCAATGGAATTAAAAGTGTAGGCCTCATCGCGGCCATTTGGCCCACGACGCAGGATAGCAAGTGTTTGCTTAAAATAGGCTAAGGCTGATTGTTTATCTCCAATTGAATCGTATACTGATCCAACCTCACGCAGGGCTTGGGCCTCGAAGAGTGGGATGTGAAGGTCACGAAAAAGTGAGTGCGCATCCTTGAGGTATGTGAGGGCCTTATCGGACACGCCAAGTGCTGAGTACATACGCCCGATGTCCATACGGGCTTCCGCTTCTCCCCACTTGTCACCGACAGCTTGGAACAGTAGAAGAACCTGATCGTAATGTTGAAGCGCCCGCCTAGAATCGCCCATGAGGAAATAGAAGTACCCGATTCCGGCCAGAGTCGTAGCTTCGGAGTCGCGATCACCCAAAGTGCGGAAGATTTCGCGAGCAACAAGATGGTATTCGAACGCTTCCTGCTTATTTCCGAGTTTTGCATGTAAGGTTGCGAGAGCCGTAAGCGCAAGAGCTTTGCCGCGTTCATCTTCAAGTTCCTCTGAAATAGAACGCGCACTTTCAAATGAATTCAGCGCAAGACTCACTTCGCTGAGATTTGCATAGGCGTAACCAAGCGAAATGAGAGTTGCAGCCTCACCCATTCGCTCATTCAGCGAGCGCCACAGCGACAGCGCTTCCTGAAAGTGACTTAACGCTTGTGGCAGCTTATTTAAATTGTAGTAGGCTTCACCGATTCCAGTGAGAGACCGCGCTTCACCTGAAGGGTTCTGAGCAATTCGACTAAGTCGTAAGGCCTCGGTACACGCGGCGAGGGCTTTACCGGTGTCGCCGAGAAAGTAGTGAAGATGCCCTATGTTAAAGAGTACTTCGCCCGCAAGTCTGGTATCGCCAACGCTGCGACTAATCGCCAACGCATGTTCATAGTTTGTAAACGCGGCCTTGGTTTCGCCTATCAACTCATGCGCTTCGCCAATCGCCGTCAGCGCGACAGCCTCTTCCCGCCGGTCTCCTGCTAAGCGCCACAGTCTTAGTGCTTCGTTGTGTTTCTCCAATCCATTGTTGCGTGTCTCAGGGCGATCTTTTCCGAGCAGTTGACTGCCTTCCTGAAAAGCTCGCTCAGCAGCAACCTTGGTGAAGTCGCGACTAACCGCCGGGCGGTTTTCGACAACTCTCAAGTCGTATCCAATCCTGGGGTGCTTCTCTTGAGTTGATAGCTCAACTCGGTAGATGCCGGGTGTATGAGCTATCAAAGATATAGGCGTGGGCCCCTTATGCCGGCGGTCGTAGGCAAGGACCAGCATAGACTGCGGGTCATAAGCAGTTAGTACCACACGACCGCCTCTGCACTCTGCGCTGAGCTTAAGTAAGTGCCCGGCCTCGAGGTAGATCGTATATGCGTGCTTTTCGTTTTGATTGACGATCGAGCCGGTACCGGTAGCTCCCTTTTCGAGAGCAATGTTCTTGTCCGTCTTGGCCGTGGAGGCATCGCCTGACGGGTGGCTCAGTGCGCCAGTGCAAACAACCGCCACAATGAGGACCAAAGTGCGCGTGGGTCGAAGACGACAAATCAGGTTTGCTACGATGAAATACAAATAGCGACGCAACATTCTAGGATCACATGAACGCCCTTTCGTAATGGGTTCCTAACGGAAGTTGATCTCTTTAAACGTGTTTATGAACTCCGTCGGATCCTCGATGCACTCAGGGACGTGGGCCAATTCCTGTGGCGGATTGCGCATACTGAGGATTGCCGTGTCTTCATCAGGACCATGACCAGTAGTTTTACGAAACAGTTTCTCGCTAAAAAACACTCGCGTCATGTCCCCGCGGGGCTTGCGACGTGTGCGCTCTACGTAGGTCTCCAGGAAATCATTCCAATCAGACCCCGTCGCAAAAGTTAGCTCTTTATAATATGGAGCGACTTCAGCCCAGGGGAAATAAATGGAAAGTCCGTAGGAGTATTGGTACTTAATTCCGTCGAAGCACGAAAGCAGTACAACCGAGTTTCTTATCTCATCCATGACTGCCGTGCAGGCCGTCGGCACTCCATTAAGCCCGTAACGCTGACCGAGAAGATCACAGAAATCATAGAGGTCAACAAACTGCTCGCCATTGTAGGATTGAGCCTCCCAGTGGGCGAGGACAATCGCGTCGCAGAAAGGCTTCTGGTTTAACTCGTTCTTTAGCACACCGGCAAGTGCTTTTACTTTTGCTGCCAAAGCCGGGCTGCCGCTAACCTTGATTACCGACTGATCAACCGAAAGTCCGCTTACCACGTAATCGCTGTAAAATCGCGTGTACTCTCTTACGATGCTTTTTGCCACCTCTGCTGGATCGGCGACACCATTCTTATCCAGTTCGGTTCCGAGCGCGGAAAGAATTTGCTGGTATGGCCACCCGGCTCGTGGGCTGTAACTCTCAGATGCGACCATGTAGTCGACTAGTCCGTTTAGTTCAAAACAGATTTCGGCCATGCTCATCAGGCAGACGTCCAAACCGAGAATGTCGATTTTGATTTTGATGACATCTCTGACTGCCTCAAAGACTTGCCTGAACTGCGGAATGCTTAATGAACTTTTTGGGTTCTCATCCTTGAGCAGATAATCTTGTTGAGTGCCCGAACCGTGTCCGGCCAGGATCAGCAAATTACGATCTGCTTTGAATTGATCAGTGCTCCAGCTAATGAAATCAAATAGCGCTTCGGGGCTACCGGTGTCTGGTTCCTCAATTGCTGTACCCGCAGCCACAGGCCGTCGGGACGCAGCGTTCGCATGAGGATATTTGTGAGGGCCGTTCTCGAAGGCAACGATATCTTTGGCTAACTTCTCCGGGCTCCCAGCCTTGGAACCAGTTTGAGGAGTGTTCGACGGACCCCCGACATTTGGCGACTTGCCTCTGTTTATCTCGTAACGATGGACGGGTATCTTCGAACCGATCGGATCGTATTGTGCAAAAATCTTTATACGGTTATTGAAAGTCTTTTTTAACTCCGTCAGCGCGTACACACATTCTTCTGAAAGATTATTGTCGCCGGCAAGGTAGATCATTACTAACCACTTTTCTTCTGCCATTTCGAAAATCCTCCTATGAGCACGACGTTGAGGTACCAGGAGAGGTGTAACCTGACGCAGTGTCGGGACACTCTCAGGAAAATCTGTTAGATGAGCAAACTAGCTGGGTAACGCTGCTACCTTGGAAATCCGCGGTTAACTATGGCTAGGCAAATTACGTAAGTCCGGGAATGGTCGAATTGACGAAGGATTCGGTTTCAGCGGCGCCAGCGTATTCTCTAGTCAAACGACTGTCAATAGGTTTTGGTCGGCTGTCGCGGGGGGCTTCATTAGAACGAACCGCTTGAACGGAGAAAGTAACCGACTCCACGGACCAGCTATGTTTGACCGAAACTCTCATTAAGAATGTTTAATTCGTAAAAAACGTTTCTCTCTGATAACTGACTTGCTCGAGCCTCCGTGCCAATCGATACCAAAACCAGGCCGGTGACTGGGGCCCTCATCATCTGTCGCCCGGCGTTGCGACTATTAGGGTGGATAGTCGCGTCAGTTTTGTTTTGGAGTGGTTGACGTACGGCTTATAGATCTCAATCCGGGGTAAACTGTTACTTTGTTGGCGGCTTCAAAGCAGGCCTCCAATTACGGGATATGTTTCGGCTGGATGCCCAACAATTGTCTGCATCCGTGTAGTTGCACTCAACAACTGATTAACAAATCCACCACTCGCACTCATCAGAAGGAGTAGCTCCCAACCGCTTAGTTTTGCTTAGGGCTCTTCCTTCTTTTTGCCGGCGGCCTTCTTAAAAATTTCAATGAGATCAACACCAAAGCCTATTCGATAGTTATCACGGTTCGAAGGCGTGGGATCCGCGAGAAAGACATTGTTATCGGTAGGCGATACGGACGAAGCAGCCGTATCAAGAATGAACGGTGTTTGCTTTACTTTCGGACCTCCCGCCTTGAACCGAGCTGAACCAAACAAGAAGAGAAATCGTCTGCCGTCGGTAGGAAATGGAAGCGAGTAAAAGCCGTCTAACCCGACCACGAACTTGTGAAAAGTCCCACCGGTGACCGCTTCGTTTTGGCCGAACGTGACGTCGAACATTCCCGGAAATTGATCCTTTAGTTCGCCCTTGTCATATCGATAGGTTCTGAATCTGAAACCCGCGAAATACTGACGCAGGAATCGGTCGCGTTCCGGTGTCGTGAACGCGATGAATTCTTTTCCCTTGGCACCCGGATATCTTGCGAAGAACCTTTCGGCTTGAGAGGAGACGGTGTCCGGAGTCTTAAAGATTTGCGTCGCTTGTTTGGGGGCCAACGGTGTAACCGCTCCAAATCCACCGATGAAACTGACGTGAGTTCTGCCGGCTTTTGCAAGTCGAATTTCAGGACCAGCGACAAACTCAAAGCCTAAAGTAAGTTTGTTGACCTTTCCGTCGGTGATGGCGCTGACTGCATTCGACGTAACATCGGCCAGCGCCGCAATCTGCTGCGGAGTGCTGTTAAGCTTTACATTTCCCCAGATCGAAAAGCGGGCGAACTTATCTTTGTCATCATCGGCGTTCGCTTTATTATCGCTTGGGTCTTGCCGGCCGAAGGGAAGCGGGGTCGACAGAAAGAGATCCAGGAAAGGCTTGCCTTCACTTTCCGCCGAGGCCGCGCCTGCTTGCTCAAACCCAACAATGAACCTTCGATTTCGGCTGCTAAAAGGGTTCTGGTTCGCGTTGCCATTCTCCCCATCGTCGTCGTCGTTCGTGGTTGCGTTGCCCTTGCCATTTTCGTCGGGCGCCGGAGCCTTGACGTCAGAAGTGACACCGGCACCCGCGGCATTTCGTTCATGGCCGCCTCCTGATGCTTCTGACCGTTTTGTCGGCTCATCAACCGGCCGCAAAGTTGGCCCTTCGAACTTAACCAGGCGAAGGCCACCTCCCTTAACATTTATTACGAACTCGATGACCAGAGCGTCGTTCTTTGCAGCTGGGTCGTGAGCGCGGAGACGAAACGCGAAAGCCCGATCGCGCGATGCGTCAGGCTTCCCCAAAATGAAGCCATCGTTTTGGATTGAGAGCCCTGGAGGTAGATCTCCATTCTCCGCAGCCCATTGGATGACTGCGTCCTTGCTTCCTTTCTCGAGCTTGAGACGATAGGAGTCGCGAAGCACCTGTTCGATTTGGACGCGATAGTGTTCACCCGCGTGGGCTTCGGGTAGTTCGAAGGTTTGAGCGATAGCCGTAATCGGGATAATCACCGTAAGGACAGTCAAGACGAACAAAGTCATGGCAAGATTCAACATCGGACTTTTCTCCCATCAGTCGGAAAAATCAACAAACTTCAGCGATACAGAAATTGACACTGGCTTGCACCTCTCGCAGCCGCCGTTTTTCATGCGTGGGTAACACAGTCACGGCTTTTGGGAAATCGCGATTAGCTAGCGCGCCATTCGTAGCCGCCAATTCATATGACTGTGAGCAAGCGAAACGTTTTGATTACTTCTTGTTGGCGAAGCAGCGACTGGCGGGCGAATAGTAAGATTGCGTTACGCGGGGATTGCGTTACGAGGGATCACAAGAGCTTTGCAATCTGTTCGTGAAGATTCGAAAACCATCTATTATCGAGGGACTCAATTAGATTACACGGTTAAACCGTGGGAACCGATGCCGCAATTGTTGGTGTCTCTGAAGTACTGGACCGAGCTACCTGTCATGAAAGTCGGTCACGGGCGAATACACGCAACGCACTTTCGAACCCCTCGCCGTCCGAGCGCTGGTTAAGTTCCGTGTTGTGTACTCGCACGGAATCCACCAAGAAAATTGCGCGTCGGCTGTCTTTTTCTTACACAACTTTTTCAAGGTGAGGCGGGCTGGGTGCAATATTTTAGACTCTTCCCACCAAACGAGGTGGCGTCGCCTTGCACGCTCGGCCAGATAAAGTTGCCGTTATGGCTCAAGCGTTCCGGGCATACATGGAATCTCGTCCAGTCTTTCGTTGTACGCGTATGTCATGCGCCAACGCTGCTCGATAGGAATTAGCTGGCCACCGACCATAAGGATCTTATAGTAGAGAGCAAGCTCGTCGTGGGTGGCTGGATAGCTTATGGGAGGATCGTTCATTAGCGAAACCGTGTAAGTAGTTCCTTCCTCATCTCTCTCTCTCGGTAGGCTAATTCCTTGCGGTTCTCCGAGTTCGCGCCACTCGAGTATCACCTTTGAAGTTGCGGGAGGCTGGATCGCAACTGCCAGATCGGCTGCGAAGTACTTTAGCGGCAAGGGCAAGGGTACGTCTGGTCTTACAAGCTTGGGATCAAGATCCTCGGGCGTTAGGTTCGACGTGTAGAGAACCCCGGTTTTCAGTTTGACTTCGGGCGTTGCGCCTTCGTTATAGTCAGCGTTTGGATGAAATTGTTTTAAGTTGAGCCTCCAACGGTAATCCAACGGATAATCCCTGGCATTGTCATTGTTGGCCTCTAGCGTACCTGGCGTAGCGGCAAATGCCTTGAAATCGCCAGCGTGGTCGGGGTTAAGACGGATTACGAAGTCATCGTTCAAGGGTCCGGTAAGGAGGCGAATGAAACTCGGTGGGCGCCCACGTTTGTGAACGACCAGTATCACTTGAAATGTGTGCGTAGAAGCCCAGCGATGGACGCCAACAGTGCAGGTGTCATTTGGTCCCGGTTTGAGCAGCATCAACCCGGCAAACTTCACGGTAACCAAAGCATTGATCGAGGGCTGAGTCGAAGTTGTGGTAAAGGGCATTTTAGTCTCTCCTTAACGGGTGATGTGATTCTGGACTCAACTGTAATGCAATTTCGAGCTGATTCGTCACAAGCAGAACCGGGCCGAGAGTGTCAAATATTGAGTTGCGTATCAGAGATAGGGCGAGCAAGGTCCTACTTGCCGGCGACACTTTTCGAACCAGTCTATCCGAGCTGATTGCCCAGGAGTAAATTTGAACATGCAACTGTCGGGTGATGTGTCCATGAAGTTCTCTACCGGGTCGTAGCCTGGATCTTCGCGGCACGTGTCGCGGCGCTCTTCGTACAAACAAACGTTGGGGGGAGCAGGTATTTCTTCGGCAGGCGTGTCAGCCACCGCGTCACCCGGCTGGGCACAGCCATTTTCATGCGTGTGTAATAAGCCCAGCCAATGTCCTACTTCGTGGACCAATGTCTTGCCGTGATAATTGGTATTCCCAATGGGCAGCGTCTCGAAACAAACCACAACGCCATCACGATAGGGATCGAGTCTGAAATCCCAGGGGTAAACGCCCCAACCGCGCGTACCATTTAGTCCGGCGGTATAAACATTCAGCACATTCTTAAGCTTCACACCCAACTTCTTCATCGCCGCCGTTTCTGCCGGCGAGTTTTGTGTCATTCGGTACCACGCGAGGTCCTCGGTCTTGTCTTTGTGCCAATCGACATCCTCAAGCTTAAACTGGACGTTGGTTTCGGCAAATTTCTCATTGAGTATTCTCATTTGCTCTTCAACCGTCGCCTCACTAATGTTACCGTCGGTGGTCTGGTACTCGCCTTTGGTAATGACGTGGAAAAACACTTTTATTATTTTCCTTTCCACCTTCAGATTGTTCCAAGTCATCTTGGTTTTTGCCCGTGCCTGCCGGATGTAGCCGGTTTTTGGTGTAGAGACCGCAGGTGTACTGCAGCGTAGACTGTTAATCACTTCTGCGGTCTCTTGCGGCGCTGGGACTCTTTGAGAATTTGTTTGGTTAGAGGATGGGTTCTGCCTGGCGTGGAAGCATGCCGAAATCCCGATTAAGCCTGCGAAAACTAGCGACCTAATCCAAAGCGACGTGGGACGGGCACGGCGGCGGGCGCTGTCACTTCGATTGGCGGTAACGTTCATAGCTTCCCGTCATGCGCAATCTCCGCGCACTGCTCGATTTGTCATGAAGCATTCCCGAGATGCATTGGCAACCTTGATCAAAACTCCGCATACCCACCGATAGTCATAAACGAAGCCCAGAAATATGGCCGGCGATAATTCGGGTTCTTACTTATGATCATCTCTTGTTGTGCTCTCTGCAGCGCTTCGGCGGTCGGAAGATTGTCAACGGTTCGGTATTGTTCGAAAGCAATCATCAGATCGGCTGTAGCTTCGGACTCGACCGGCCAAAGGCTGGCCACAACTAATGGCACACCGGCAATCATGAATTGCCGGGCAAAACTGACCGGTCCTTCGCCGCGGTACTGCCTCTCGATTCCGGTCTCACAGGCGGAGAGAACAACCAAACGAGTGCGCGAAAGATTCATCCGGCACACATCGCGCGCTTCCAGTTCCCCCGTTTCTTCGCGGTTGTTTTTAGTTCCGGACGTTGCTAGCAGCAGTCGTGACGACAACGGTGACTTTGGGTCGATAACGTAATGCGCCGCAAAATGAGCGACATCCGCCCGCAGGAGCTCGGCAGTGACGGCCTCGACTGTGGCGTGTCGCCCGGTCAAAACACGACGTGATTTATAAAGCGCCCCCACCTTCGCAGCTTCCCGTTCAGCAGCCGCTAGGTCGGCGTATTCGGTATAGGCCCGCCGATCAAAAGTTGGATTACCGACAGCCAAAAGGTGCTCTTCGCCGGCCGTTTTGTCCTGAGCAATCTCGGTACAGTGTAGAAATACCGACGAGCTCGGCGAAAGCGTGAGCTGAAAATCCTGCACCAGGTACCTGCCCGAGCGAGAAGATATAAGTGCGGCGAAGGGAAGGTAATTCAACTCTTTGTCTGGAACAATACAGAGCAATTTGTCCTGACGTAACAAATCGTCGATCGGTCTTATGAGAATGTCGTGGAGGACCATCAATTGGCTGGCGGTTTCCGATTCATTTCCCCCTGAAATTAAGCTGAGGCTTCTCGTCACCTCTTGAGTTAAGCGCTTTGAGTCAACCGGCACCCTCCTCGCCGTCAAGCCGAATTTGTTGATCACCCAAATCACCAAATGATCTTTAAGCATTGCATACTGAAGAATCTGGGCGCGTTCAGGCATCTTACTGATGAGGTCGTCAGCGTCTACGGGCTCCGCCACGCTCGCCGGCATTCGCAAATCTGTTCGGCCGTTTCTCTCGACTACGAGGCCTCCATGACGAAGCAAATCGAGTAGGCTGCGACCCCGTGAAGCTTCTGAATACTCAAAAGCACGCTTCTCATCTCTGTCTCGCGAGTAAGCGAAGTCGATTGCCAGATCATAAACATCCTGTTCTCTGTCGAAGAAAAAGCTACGTTGCCGTTCTTCGAGAATTCTTTGGCGATAGTCTTCAAAAAGGCTCAAAACTATGGACAATTCTTGAGCAGCCTGCGCGTAATTTTCGCCGACTAAATGAGAAAGGAACTTGCCCTTATGCGCGGCGTAGCTGTAATGGCCAAACCCAAGCTTTTCATAAAGGCTGATGCTCTCGTCATAAGCTGCGAGGGCCCTTGGCTGATCTCCGAAAATCCTACGGAGGTCGCCGAGGTTAAGCGAAGCACTGGCCATCATGTTCTGGCCGGTGCGTTCGCCGGCGAGACGCTGGCCCTGATCATAGGCCAGCCGCAAATTCTCGATGCCTTCTTCGTAAAGATTGAGCTTTCCATAGGTCAGTCCTAAATATTGATAGGAACGTGAGATGTAAAGCGGGATTTTTGAGGCGACTGCGAGCGTCAGCGCTTCTTGATGGTAGTCATGCGCCGATCGGTGCAGCGCCAGGTTGTTAAAATTCAACGCCGCGGCAATATACATTCCCCAAAGGCGCGTTCTCGGAACGAGGTCACTCTCTATCATCGCGAAACCGCGTCGAAGTAATGAAAGCGACTGCTCACTGTCGTTTAGGAACAAATGAAGACCCGCTAATTGAACGATCGCATCGACCGTGCCGTTGGAATCATCAAGTTCAGCTAAGAGGGTTAGCGCGCGGTTATTATCATCGATTGCCTCGGAGTAGTTATTTAGATTTGCGTGAAGATGCGCTCGTTCGAGTAGACACTGCGCTGCTAACCACTTGTAGCCTTTAGCTTCGCTAATTGGAATTATCTCCACGAAAATCTGTTTACTTTTTTCAAGGTCAGGCTCAACAGTGGCGCCATGGGCGATGGCGTATTCGGCCAGCAGTGCCTCTCCGTTGCTGCCGACCGAGTTGAATGAGTCCCGAGCACGCAAAAAGAAAGAGTAAGAATCTTTGATCTTCGACTGCCCGAAAAGCTCGTAGCCCTTGTTAATGTCGTATCGAGCCTGCAACAGGGCGTTGCGTGTTTTTGGCGACGCTGAGCGATAAATCTTTGCGCGGTCGGCGTCGAATAAGTCACCTACCCTGCGAACCTGCATTTGACCCACATATTCGAACGCCGATAGATACTCCGAGGCATCACCGCTTCCGCTCTCTCGGAGAAAACCGTCCAGTAGTTCTCTTGTAACAGCGTTCCCCCTCGTACCGTAGCCTCGCCGGTAAATTTCCCAGGCAGCTTGCTCGTCTCGAGCGCGATAAGCGCTGAGAAAAGTCTCGAGCAGGCTCGAATGTGGGGCGAAACTATCGACCTTCTTTTCTTGGATCAACTTGAGATTCTGCGTGGCTTCGGCGGCCCATTGCGAACTCGAATCCCTTTTCAGATACTCTCGCCAGTCGGCCTCGGACTCGTTGTATAGGTTTTGATATTGCCGCGAGAGTGCTCGATTGAACCGGGCCTCTAGCAAATTGGGGTTCAGTTCCAAAGCATGACTGAGGTTTTCTAAACTGCGACCCATCTCTTCCATCCCCTTGGCGGGATCTTTACCGAGATCTGTCTTTGCTTTCTCAAGCCAGGCGGCGCCGAGGTCGCTATAGAGTTGGGCGTTGTTTGGATCACCTTTGAGAGCTTCATCGAATTCCTTAATGGCGTCATCAAAGTGCTTCTTTGCCAGAAGGACTTTGCCGAGACCGTGATGGACCGCAGGAGTCTCGTTCGTTTTCAGCGCTTGCCGCAGCGTCAGTTCCGCGAGTTGTAATTCATTCTGATCGACCCTGTCTGTTCCTGGACCGCGGGTAGTTGCGTAGGGTGCATAGACAAACGTGGAAATGCGCGCTTCGAATGGTCTTTGTTCACGGTAGGCTGATTGCAGCGCAGCTAATCCTTTGTTGAGTTCTGAGTTTTTAGACTGCATTCGCCAGACATAGAAGGCACCCACGGCAAGTACCAGGGATGCCGCGATTGCCAAGTAAGGCCTTAACCAGCTCTTCCTAGCTTTACCGGTCTTTATTTCAGATTTTCGCACTTTTAATGCCTGCGCGAATTTCAACCTGTTTCGCCGCTCAGGAGATTGGAAAAAATGTCGTTCCACCTGCTTCAACTCTTCCCCTGCGAGACTGCCGGCAATGTAATCGTCAGTGATTTCATTTACGACCATGTCGTACTCTTCAGCAAACTCGGGATCGCTGAGCAGACGCAGCTCGACCTGTTCGTCCTCGGCCTCGGTGAGTTGGCCGAGCAGATATTGCCTAAGCTTAGGTTGTTCTGCCCCGTCCATGGTTGACGCTCCGACTTCCGGCACCGCTATCTACTATGCTGCCGGGCACCGGTTTTGTTCCCTTTCTAAGATTTTGAATGCACTCGAGCACGCATTTTTCCAGACTGATTCTGATGTGATGGGCTCGCCCGCGCAGGGCTCCCTCCGAAATACCGAGTTCCTCGGCCATGATCCTGTGGTGTTCGATTTTGTCGTGTCCCTCGTAGACGTGGTAATCCAGGATCAGTTCGCGTTTCACCGAACTAAGGAATTGGAGGCACCGCTGCAGGCAGTCATATTCATCACTCCGGTTGGTAATTTGGATCCCAGCCACGGGACTCACGTCACTTGCGATTTCCTTGCGGCGATACGTTTCAAGAAGGATGTGCCTAGCAACTCCGTGAAAGTAACGCGCCGGATCACCGATATAACTGTCCCGAATTTCCGGCAAACGCTTCGTAACTCGCGAGATCGCTTCATCGGCCAGGTCCTCCGCATCGCTAAACCCTTTGGCCATGAAAATCCTGATTAGGCCTCCGCGTATAGTCTCGTATTTCAGCGCCGCGACGTCGCGGTCGCTGTTTAGCCACGCTAGCAAGTTATCGAATGGTTCTGGTGGGGTGGACACCTTACTCCTGTCAGGACACTCCTAGATTCTCTTGGAAGTTCCGCGTGAAGCTGCGTTGGATCTGATCGGCGTCTGAGGACGGCGAGAAAATTATCTCAGACATTAATCAATAGCAAGGTTTTTCGCTCAGACAGGTTAGCGAAGGCCACTCCGAAGGGATAACAGTTGAGACTCGACGAATTAAGCGACGAAGCATCCTCTATCCTCGATGCTTTAAGAGGCAGATATCTCAGCCGGAGAAGAGATTATTAGTTCGTTAGGTGGGAGGACACTCTTTTGAGCTAACATTTGGAGACGATTAAGACGGACTTGTCGCTTTGGTTTTGATCTGTCCCACAGATACAATGCTGCCCGCTATTGCGTGGGGTGAGCAGTAGCGGGCAGCTTGAGGATCGCGAAGTGAGTTTTTTTGCCGCGATAAGGGGTGATTCCTCCCCGGTGTAGCTCCACCATACCGGTACCCAGTTCTATTAGTCCTTAAGAAAACATTAAGAAAATAACTCAGCGGTATACACAATCGTTATGGCTCAAGTCCGTCGCGAGAAATACCGATTTGGCGACTTTGAACTGGACATCGGGGAATCGGTTCTACGTCAAAAAGGCGAAATCCTCCCACTTACTCCCAAGGCACTTCAGGCCCTCACGCTCCTTGTTCGTAACGGTGGCCGGGTCGTTTCTCGTGCGGAGATGGTAGAGAGTTTGTGGCCTGACGCCTTCGTTGAGGAGTCGAACCTAACTGTAACCATCTCAATGTTACGGCGGGCACTTGGCGATAGCGATCATGGAGTGAAGTTCATTGAGACCGTACCGAAGCGGGGCTACCGCTTTGTTCCCCAACTCAAGACAACAAGCAATATAGTCGCTAGTCGGTTCGCCTCAATGGAAATCGTCCGCCTAACTAACTTCGGGCGGGTTCTTGACGTGGCGATTTCTCCTGACGCTCGCTTGCTGGCTTACGTTCCGATTGATGCCGGGAAGCACAGTCTATGGATTTGGAATCTCGAGTCCGGGGAAAAGCGTGAACTGCTCCCCCCGAGCGAAGCGTTGTGTTGGGGGATGCGGTTTACTCATGATGGGCGACAACTTTTTTATACGACGACGCAACCGAACACTACGATCAGCGTCCTGAACTGCTTCGATTTAGATGATGAGACATCTCCTAAGACCCGACAGATTGTTGTTAACATCGATTCACCCATAGCTCTGTCGCCTGACGGCAAAGAGATCGCATTTGTGCGAGGCTTTCCAGGTCAGCACAAGGACGTTCTTGTCGTTGCAAATGTCGATGGTGAAAACCAAAGAGAGCTTATCTCGCGGCAGCATCCAAACAAGTTTTCGTTCTCCAGTCCTTCCTGGTCACCTGATGGCGAGTCTATCGCCCTCGGCGCCAGCCGCAACAACAAATTGGAGTTCACTCTTCTGGCTGTGCCCCTTAGCGGCGCCGCTCCCATGGAGTTGTGCGCCTGGGATTGGAAAGACCTACGCGCCGTAGCGTGGGACAAGGAGGGAGACTTCCTCTATTTTTCCGCAACTGCAAAAAGTGCCAGCTCGCTTCAAATCTGGGAGCTTCCTTATCCGGATTGTGAAGCGCGGCACATCACCAACGATACAAATAGCTATGAGGAGCTGAGCCTGGCGCTGGAGCCGCCGACGCTGGTCACAATACAAACTGATGCGTTGGCTAACATTTGGCTGGTGCCAACTAACGGCCAGCCACGGCGTATAACCTCCGGACGGACCGAAGGCTTTGATGGGCTCGCAGTAGCCTCTGGGCGGATCTTTTATGCCTCTACGGAAAATCAGCAGCCGGATCTGTGGTCCATGAAAGCTGATGGGTCCGACTCTAAGCGGTTAACTCACGACGGCTGTCTTTTCCCTTCAGTTTCCCGCGACGGTCGCTTTGTCGCTTACGTCTCGGCTGAGGGCGGCGTCCACCACATATGGCGGATGGATGGTGATGGTAAGAATAAGCAGCAGTTAACTAATGGCGATGGAGAAAGCTACCCCACGATCTCGCCAGACGGACAATCGATTGTGTACACACCTCAGGGCAAGGATCGGAACACGCTCTGGCGCGTCTCGACTGAGGGTGGTGAACCAGTTCAGCTAACCAGTGAAGGCATTGCAATCAAAGCGCTGATTTCGCCTGACGGTAGCAGCATCGCCTGCACCTATCGTGAGAATGAGGCAGACAAGTGGAAGATCGCGGTGCTCTCTGCGGGTGGCGGCGCACCATTGATGGTTTTCGCACTGCCTTATGCCTACCACCAGGTCATTCGCTGGGCGCCTGGGGGGCAGGCGCTCGATTATCTCGACCGAGACCAGGGTGTCTTTAACATCTGGCGTCAGCCGCTCGATGGCTCACCCCCAGCTCAGATAACCCACTTCACTGAAGATGCAATTTTCCACTACGACTGGAACGACGAAGAACAACTGATCGTCGCGCGTGGAGCAAAAATCAGGGATATCGTGCTGATCCGACACTTCGCCTAAACCAGCGCCTTCGGCTTGCATTCCCCCCTCTCGACGACTGGCCCAAGTTGAGACAAGCTGATTTGGGGTACTAATGCAGTTTGGATTCATTGTGATTAGCCGTAGTCGCATGAGGTCGTAACACTGCCCGGTAGATATTGTGCGAAAACTCAAACAACGCTGAAGGCGTTCGCGAATTCCAGCCCAGGGTTTGCTTTGAAACCCTGGGTTGCGAGATGCCGCAAAAGGCTCTACGCAACTCTGAAGGAGTTGCGAATGCTTGACGGTTGTGCGGCGACGCAACTCCTTCAGAGTTGCCTCTTCGAGACAATCGGAATTTTACCCAGGGTTGCCAAAGCCCAACCCTGGGCTGAAATTAGCGAACGCCTTCAGCGTTGTTTGAGTTTTCGCACAGTCTCTACCGCGCGGTGGTACCGACCTCATGGCACTTCAACAATAGTTAGTGAGCTGCTCAAAGTGTATCAGTACCTGATTTGGACGTGGGCTGCAATGGACCATGACACTCAGGAACTAAATTCTTACCCTTTCCCCGGCCGGACAACTACCTCCTAATTTCTCTCGTCTCAAACGCAAGAAGTCTTCCCATCCTCGTTCTACCACTGACAGTGGTTTTCCAATCTTTCCCAAGCGAGCAAGGGGCATTCACAGACCAGGGGTGCATTAAATCTTCAGAGTAATTCTCCCCGAGTTGGTTTCCCCGTTTGAAAAATCTTAGAGAACGCCCTGGGCATTCGAATTGGAAATGGTGGCAATGTTAGGCGTAGGCAATATCGTAAAAACCCCTCAACAGAATTGGATTCGTCACAGACGACGAATGTTTCGCGCACGCTTGAGGATTCGACGTCGCAAAAGTGCGGTGACGCTAAATAACCATTTCCAAAAGTCGCATGGACCAGGACGCAACCAAAAGGAGACATGACAATGAAGAAACAGGCATTTGTGCTGACGCTCGGGGTGGTCTTGTTGTCGGTAGTGGCTGGCGTGTTAATTAATGCCCAAACGCGCCGGACCTCTTTTCGAAATGGCGAGGTAAAACGCGAACCAGTGGGCCAGCCTACTACCGTCCAGGAAGGGAACTATAGACTCTCCGGACCGTACACCCACAAGAACTTGACCATTTTCCTTGTGCACGGCAAGAACGTTTTTGAAGGTAAGACCTTCATAACGCTCCAGGAAGCTATGGTCCAAAAGAAAGTGGTGGTCTATGAAACGAAAAGCGTAAACGAGCTGGCCATCGAAAACCTGTCGAACGATGACATCTACGTTCAGGCCGGTGAAATCGTAAAAGGCGGACAACAGGACCGCATGATCGGCGTAGATCTAATCGTCCCGCGCAAGTCTGGCAAGATGCCGATAGCGGCTTTCTGCGTTGAACATGGCAGATGGAGTGGGCGTGGAAGCGAACGTACAACCGTATTCAGCAGTTCGTCGGATTCGGTTGCCACCAGAAGCATTAAATTGGCGGCGAAGAAATCAAATTCGCAGGGAGCGGTTTGGGAAAGCGTTACCGTGGCCCAGGACAAGTTGAGCCAGAATGTCGGAGCACGCGTTAATTCAGCGGTCTCTGAATCGAGTCTGCAGCTGGCGGTGGAGCACAGCAAGGTGCGTGCAACTGCGGACAGTTATATCAAGTCGTTGGTCAACATAGTCGACGGGCGCAGTGATGTAATCGGATATGTGTTCGCGATTAATGGCAAGGTCAACAGCGCAGATGTTTATGGTTCGAGTCAGCTCTTTAAGAAGCTGTGGCCCAAGCTACTGAAGGCCAACGCGATTGAAGCTATAGCGGAACTGCAAACAGAAAAGTTTGCGCCGGCTAAACCAGAACACGCCAAGTCTTTCCTGACGGATGGGGAACGAGCAAAAGCTACCCAGAAAGAAGTAAGCAAACGCGTGGGACTCGTAACCGGAGAGGACTCGGAAAACGTCTTTTTCGAAACGCGCGATCGTGCCCAAAAGGATGCTTGGGTCCACCGAAACTACATAAAGAAACACTAAGACCAAAGGATGAAGGCGGAAGGATGAAGGATGAAAGGCAAGAGATAAAGTAGAACGCCAAACCAAACAGCGTTTCACCCCATCCTTCCGCCTTCATCCTTCTCTCTAAGCCTTCACCCTTGTCTTAATGCACGAGCTTAGTTGAGTAGAGCACTCCATACATAGCATCCTGATGTTTCGGAAAGCCTCGGCCGTTGCTGGACAGCATCAGGTTAACCATTTGGACTTGCCCTGCGTATTTCCGATACGCGAGCCATTGCAGTCTTCTGAAATCATCGGGCTTTTCCGGGTTCGATTCGCGGAATTGAACCCCTTTTAGACCGTCAATCTCAACCCATTTTACTTCGTCAACCTCACCGTTCTTCGCCCGCGTTTTCGCGCCGTCGTAAAACGCCTTGATGCTGACATCGGTCGGAAAGCTTTCGTCCATTGTCGAAATGCTCACGATTAAGTTTGCAGCGTCCGAACCGCCCGGCGAACGCCACGTAAACATTTTCGTATCTGTGCTGGTTTCTTTCCACTGAGCGGGTACAGTCCACGACATGCCTTGTTGATCCCACTTGATGTTTTGTCCACCCTCGAGTGCGGCCTGTTGTGCAGCGTTGGCTGTCGGGCGTTCAACTTCAGCGGTGTCGCTTGAACTCGAACCAGACTTGGCTGGGTCGGCGGTTTTGTTTGTTTCTTTATTAAGCTTGCCGGTTAGATTGCAAAGCGAAAGCGCAAATCCGAGCACGAGAAGAGATAAGATCGGTTTCATTGGGCCACAGTCTCCGGGCAGGAAGTGGAAAAAGCATTGCGGTTCTTAATCGAATTTGATTGCTAAGTCAATAAGGGCGCATTCACTATTGAGTCAAGGTTGCCGACCACCACTCCCAAACTCCAGGTACGAACGACCATCGAGAAACTTTGAGCTCGTACCACTTGTTATGGGTAGTGGCCTGGTTGAAATCATTCAACTCCCTGGAGTGCGCGGCCTTGTCGGCGCTTTGGCCAGCTGCGACTTGTCGCAGCTTGATGAGCCAAGAGGCTTCATGAAGCGTCAGCAATGCATCTGTAAGACAGCGCGGCGCGTAGCGCCCGCGCGACCAAAGCGCCGACAAGGCGGCGCACTCCAAAGGAGTTGGCTTTGATCTCAAATTACGACCACTACCTGGCGATGTTGTAAGTTTGTCCTTGGTCCTTCGCGTGTTATCCTACGACTTCCCCTTCAAGCCCCCTTCCAGTACCAGAGCAAAGCTCGTTTCCTCGGAGACATGTAATGAAATCTAACGCATTAGCAAGATCAACATCGATCTGTCTATTAGTCATCACGTTATCGATTCTGATGGGAAGTGCGTGTCAGCGATCTGATACCACCACAAATACAAACGTTACAAACGTGAATGCCTCGCCGGCAAACGTGAACGCAAATCTTTCCACTACGCCGCTTTCGACGATCGCCGCGCGCGAGCCAGAAAAATATCGCGCCACGCTGGTCTTCAGTGCCGTGACTGAAGGTGGTGAAAAAACTGTTGGGATCCCAACCATATCCGCCGAGGTAGCGCGCAATGGCGCTGATCGCCGGCTTGCTTTCAAACTGCCTGACGGTTCGGATTTGATTTACATCGAACAGGGCGGAAAACATTTGGTGTTGGCGCCGGGGCGCAAGCAGTATGCAGAGCTAACTCCAGAGGCTACCGGCTTCCAATTGCAGAGATTGATGACACCAGGGCAAATAGTCTCTCATTTGGAGAGATTGAAAGGCGTTGAGAAAGTTGGTGAGGAAACCGTGAACGGGCGTTTGGCTGATAAGTATCGTTATGCAAATACAACGAACACCAACACATCAGCCGGCCAGGTCAACACCGAGGCATTCGTTTTCGTTGATAAGGAAACGGGGTTGCCGCTCAAGTCAGAGTTGTATTCGGAAACTACTGGCAACGTGCAGGGTGTAAAGGGAGCGAAAGTTGTGGCCGAGATGCGCGACATCAGCACGACTGTAGACGATACGTTATTCCAGGTACCGGCTGGCTTGAACAAAGTTCCACCTGAGCAGGTGCGCGCGCAAATCGATGCCATTACCAACACGGTGGCAGCAGTCATCAAGGCGCTGCTAAGCAATATGACTACTACTCCAGGTAGCTCACCGACGACGACAGTTTCGCCGGCTGCGTCACCCTCAGCTACGCCGACTCGATAAGGGAAGCCGATGAAATATTTGATCACACTTCTTGTGGGACTGCTGATTGGAGCGGGCGCCGCTATTTTTCTGCTTGGCGTGCCTCGAGCAAAGACCCTACCAGGCACGCCAGTGCAGGCTCTATCTGGAGAGAGTCCGCCAAGCTCGATCGTGGTTTCATTGAGCGACAGCTTTGTGAACCAACTGCTGGCCACTGTATTCCGCGATCTCGGCGCGCCGAAATTCAATCTCTCCTCGGTTGGACCAGGCACTTCGGGTACCGACAAGGGGTCACTATTTACGCCGGCGAATTTCCAGGGTGACTGCACAAACACCGTGACGCTGGCCCAGGAAAGCGGTGGAGTAAAAACGCAGGCCCAATTCGTCAACGGCAATATCACGGCCCCGCTCGTCTTCAGCGGGAGCTACAACCTTTTAGGCAACTGCACTCAGTTCAAAGGATGGGCCCAGACGAGCATTCAACTGTCGTTTGATCAGCCTTCGCAGACTGTGTTTGGCCGAGTGAATGTTGAAGGTGTGAACCTTGAGGGTGTGGCGCCGTTTGCGAACAACTTTGTCACGGTGTTTGTCCGTAATGCGATTGACAGCAAGGTCAACCCACTCGAGGTTATTCGTCCGACGCAATTGCAGTTATTTATTCCGGTGAAGGCGAGCGACGGTACAGTCAAAGCGCAGGTGAAAGACATCAAGTCCGAAGTGAAGGACGGTCAACTGCGATTGCATGTGACCTACGATTTCCTGGCGTCTAAGGGCCAACAACCTGCCGGCTGACCGCGAGCACCTCGCTACGGTTTTGGAAGTACAAGTCGAACTAGGGGAGCGCCGGGCGCCACCGTTACCTGCACGTGGTCACTGTACACAGTCGTCCCATCTGCCGTCTTGATTGAGGCACTTAGCGAAAGCTTGAGTCCTTCGTACGCTTTGAAGCTAAAGTGGCTCTCGCCATTCTTATTCGCCAGGTAACTCACTGCTTCCTTCTCAACTATGTAATTGGCAACCGCTCCCACGGCGGGCTTTCCGTCGGACCAAACAACGTCCCCCGACACTTCAAACTCAAGCGGGAGCGGAGGCATCTCGAGATTAAAGTCGGCGATCGTCTGGCCCCTCTCAATCGAAAATATTTTCGCCTGAGTGCGATCACCGAACGGATAGTAAATCACGGGAAACGGACGATTCTGATTAGTCATGCCATCGAAACGAATCGAGAGCACATACTTTCCAGGTGGTATTCGCTTAAACCTGTAGCGACCTTCCTCGTCGGAATAGGAGTAATCCACATAACCCTTGTACCATTCCTTATCAAACTCCATTAACGTAATTTGAGCTTTGTTGACCGGCAATCCCTGAGGGTTGAGAACCCGGCCATTCAGTTGGCCATCGTTCTCCAACCAGAAACTGACTACGGCACAGCCACCTGGCGACACTTTCACTTTCTCTTCCAGCTCTCTCGCGGTCAGGCCTCTAGGGGGATCGACTCTGACGATGTAATCCCCAGGTGCTAATCCACTGATACGGTACTCGCCCTTCGCGTCGGTCTTGATCTCCTTTGTGGTCACACCGTTAATAGTGATGGTGGCTGCAGCTACCGGTTGACCCTCGCTTCCGCCGTAAGCATTCCGCTGAGCCGACTCGACCTGTCCGAATATAGAACCGCTCAATTTTCCATTCGCTAGTCCCCGCATGTATTTCAGATCGTCCGCGGCCGCCGCGATCTCTCTGGTCCGGCTGCAAATCCCGGTGAATAGTTTTCCTTCATGCTCGGACGCATAAACCAGATATTGCTGCGCCAGCCGAAAATTATATCCGCAGTCGCCTCCGCCCGTTCCAGTTCGCACTTCAACCTGTGGGCCTTCAACGCCGCGAAATCCTTCGTCCACGGACAGCCTTACCAGTCGCTGCTCGTCTTCGAAGTCCTCACGCTTTTGTCGAACTATTTTGGAATCAATGACGGTGCCCACAAACACTGCCGAAGTCTGCCAGTATTCCTGACAAACTGGACCGGCACTGAAACAGTCGCACGCCTGCGTGGGACTCGAAAAACTAAATAGGAAGCCAATGGCGAGAGCAACGAGAATTGCGGGTCGTGCGCGTATTGTTTTCATCAGGGTAAATCCCCCAGTTCGTTGAGAGGAATCATCCACATTAAGCCTGGCCAAAGCAACATCAGAACGATGGTGTCGGAGTGGCCTATTTTGATATTCAAAGCCAACTCCTTGGAGTGCGCCGCCTTGTCGGCGCTTTGGCCAGCTGCGACTGTGTCGCAGCTTGATGGGCCAAGGGCTTCAAAGACGGTCGGTAGTTGCATGTGTACGAAGCGCGAGCGCGGAGCGCACGCGCGGCCAAAGCGCCGAC
>DATEPB010000075.1:0-18133 GCA_035273425.1 Pyrinomonadaceae bacterium
GAGGTTCCTGAAGCATGTTGTAGCTACGCGCTCGTGTCTATCTCCAGTGAACCTCTTGGATTCAAATCCTCAACAACATCGTTCGCGATAACACTCTTGGCTTGTACTTCAACAACGGGGGAAACGCAGCGACAGTCAAATTCAATCTATTCGATGCCAACAACGGGGCGGGGACAAATAGCGGTACTGGAATTTATTCCGATTCAGCCTCCGTTGCCGAGTCGCTCAATAATGTGCTAATCGACAGCAACAAATTTACTGCCCACACCGCGGCTGCGATCTTCTTGACGGGGAACTCAACACCTGCGACGCTGACGACGACAACGACACCATACCCGACGCGTTAGATAACTGCCCGCTAACCCCGAACCTGGACCAGGACGATTGGGATGGCGACGGCCAGGGCGATGCGTGTGATGCTCCGGAAAATAAGGACCAGTGTAAGGACGGTCAGTGGCAGAATTTTATCTTCCCGCGTACGTTCAAGAATCAGGGCGACTGCATCCAGTTCATCAATACCGGCAAATGATGAATGATGTCCGATAGGCTTTATAGCTTGTCGTGGTCCCGAACAAAGCGTCGCTACGCGACGCGAAGACTGCGTTCGCTGTGTCCCGGCCTTGAAAGGCCGGGCTAAATTCACACTACGCTACGCGTCGAAAGCAATGCGGCAAGTTCCTATAGCAGCCCTGTTGATACTAACGTCTTAATAAAAACGGCTACCTCTCTGTAAGTTGGGGAGGAGGACTAAGATTGAGCGAATATCGTCCCGGGCTATTCGTCACCCCGGATGGAAAGTCGGTCATATTTCAGAATGGTCGCATGTCTCTGGGTAACAGGCCTCGTGAAACACTAGCGTCGTTTGGGTTCTTCAATTCCAACGACGCCATCTGGTAAGCGAATTCATGTTGTCTCTCGATTGAGATCGGTGATATAAGCCGCTCGTTCCTCGCTCTATATAACCCTCAACCCGGAGGCTCCCTCGATGAACTTACGTGCCTTACCGACGAGCCGATAGTTTGGCAGGAGTATTCAACCGAATGGAAACCCTTCCGACCAAAATCACAGCAGCAAGCTTTGAGAAGGTAACGTCGTAATCATTACTAAGGTCGCTGCGCAACGGGGCTGAGGTATCTGCGTAATAAGAGATGCTAAGGCAAGCATATCCCGGACAACTACATGGAGTTGTGGCGTCGTTGTTTCTCTTGACGATTACAGCGTGGCAACTGCTTCTGTTTGGTCTCGTAATTTGGGGATTGTTAGAGCATTCAATCGATTGGGCGACGGCAGAAGAGGTTTCGGCAACACTTCAAAACATCGCGACAGTAGCGGCTCTCATTGTAGGCGGCGTGTGGACTTACTTCCTCTTCATTAAAGGGAGAGTATTTAAGTCTCGATTGCAGCTTGAGGTCGTCGGGGAAATCATTGACATCAACAGCAAGAAGTACATACGCATCTTAGTGGAACTCAAAAACGTCGGTTCCTCCAAGGTTGAAATCACACGTGAAGGGTTTGGATTGGACATTTTTGCTCAGCGTCCCAGCCCCACACTTCTACCTGAGGATTGTAACAAGTATAAAGTGCGAGGTATCAGCTGGGAGCCGTTATTACCGTTCTATGTTTTAACGAGACATGCGTGGATTGAGCCAGGTGAAACAATCCGAGATCAGTTGCTAGCTGAAATCCTGATAAGCGAGAGCATTGCTTACAAAGTTGATTTCGTCATCTTTGCTAGCGGAATGAGGTGGATGGCAACCTCAATAGTAAGTCCACAACCAAAGACGCAACTTACTGACAACTCTTTTTGTCAACGGGAGGATGGTACATGAGTAACGAATACGAAATGCAAGAGGAAGAGAAACCCGGTGAAAGACAAGAGAGAGAAAGGCGGAAGCGAGAACGAGAGGAGTGGGAGAAAAGAACCGGCGGAGCTGAAAGCCTTGCCATGACAGCACAAGACTATGGCGAGAAAATTTCAGAGGCAGCCAGTCATGCAAGGGATTTTGTAACGGACAAGGTCGGTGTGGTTGGGGACAAAATCAAAGAACTCCAAAACGCTGACCTCGGCGAGATAGCGGAAAACGCGAAGGACTATGCGCGGAAAAACCCCGGGAAGGCGATTCTTATTTCAGCGGCGGCTGGCTTGCTGGTAGGTCTTATTATTCGCGGACGCCGTTAGCCAGGATAAACCGGGTAGAAAAACTCTCAAGAGCCACTCACTCATGCCAGGCCGCTCCGTCGCAAAAGATCCTTGTAACGGGGATCGTCCCTGAGGCTGTCGAGCCTGGGATCGAACCGCAACGGACCCGGAAGTAAGGAGTAGTCAGCGAAGGCTTTCTCCAGCCACTCAAAGGCCTGGTCCTTCTCGCCCAGGCCCGCATAAACTACCGCCACAATGTAGGGGTTTCCATTGCCCTGACGTGCCTCCTCCAACAAGCCATTGAGCAGTTTGCGCGACTCATCCTTTCTTCCGGAGACGGCATACGTGTAGCCGGCATGTCCGGGTAGCACCTTGCTGTTTGATCTCTTCTTAACTTCTTCAAACTGCTCAAGTGCTTCGCGATACATTTTTTTCTGCTCGTAAGCCCGACCGATTCCGACCCGAGACGTAAGGAAGCCTGGATCCAATTCAAGCGTCTTTCGGTATTGCTCTATTGCCCGGTCATACTGCCGAGTCTGAATGTAGTAGTCGCCCAGCGCATTGTTAATCGTGATGGACAGCGGCTCGAGCTCAATGGCCTGCTGCATTTCAACATCGGCCTCTTTGAACCTATTAATCGCCATGAGCTGTAGGCCATACCAAACGCGGGCGAGGGCGTAGCGCGGATCCAGATCGAGAGCACGTTTGAACTCCGCTTCGGCAGCTGCCAAATTTCTCAGGTAGCGAAAATTTATGATCCCGAGCGTTGCATGAGCCTCGGCGAGAGAGTCATCAAGCCTTAGCGCCGTGGTGGCTGCGTTGGTTGCTTTCGGAATAACTTCCTCCGGTCGACCGATTCCAAACTGGGCAAACCTTTGATAACAATCTGCCAGTCCCGAGTATGCAAGGGCGTAATTCTGATCCCGGTTAATGGCGACCTGAAAATAGTCTCTTGCCTTCGTTACGCTGTCAGTGGTCCGCTTATCTAAGAAGTAGCGCCCCTTTAAATAAGCTTCATACGCTTCCGGACTTTCTGTATATCGCTTCAGCATCCGGTTGCGTTCTTCGCGGCTTAGTTCAACTGTTAACGCCTTCACCACTTGCTCGGAGATCGAATCCTGAACGCGAAAAATGTCAGTGAAGTCTTCATCGAAAGTTTGCGCCCAAAGCGAAGCTCCATCGCTCACGCGAACGAGCTGCACCGTTACCCGAACGTGGTTTCCCGACCGTTGAATCTTGCCCTCCAGCACCGAGTCAACACCCAGTTCGCGTCCAGCGGCCAACGAATCCTGATTTGGGTTGTCATATCGAAGCACTACACTCGTAGATCTAACCGTAAGCTGCCGGCTGTTACTCAGTTTTGTAATTAGTGCATCAGCCATTCCTGGTCCATCGTATTCATTGGTGGCCTCAGCCCCCAACGGCTTGAACGGAAGCACAGCTATCGAAGTTATTCTTTTGCCTGTTCCCGAATCCGCAGCCGCCGGAGCATTTAGAACCGGGTTGCGCATGCGAGGGTACGCAACAAACAATCCAACTACCCCCAAGATGAACGCCAGCATGACCCCGGCCAGCCACCAGTAGCGTCTTGCTGGCGCGGACTGTGGCGCCGGAACCTGTGGCTCCAAACTTCCTTCCGGCCTAGACATCGCGGGCGCAGCCTGCACTTCAGTTATGTTTGATGTTTTCCGTACATCAGCGACGAAACGGTAGCCACGTCCCGGAACAGTGAGCACATAGCGGTGCTCGTTTTGCCGGTCATTGAGAGACTTGCGGATAGCCGAAATGTTCTGAGTGAGATTGTTCTCTTCGACCGCCACATCTGGCCAGATCAATTGCATTAATTCCTCTTTGTCGACAACGCGATCTCTGTTTTCGACCAGCACTAACAGCGTGTCAAAGACCTTGGGCTTGAGAGGCACGGGCTCACCCTCACGCAGCAACAGTCGCTTCGACGCGTCTATCGTGAATGGCTGGAACTCATAAAAGTCCCGGATTTGCTCGCTCATCGTCGACGTTCAGAAATATTCAGAATTAATCAGCGGTTCATTAAGGACACTGCACCAGTGTGGAGGCAATCATACCGTACGCAACTGGACGGCAAGTAGGCGGTTGAAGCACCCGCGCATGCTTCTCTCTCCTTCTTTAAGCCAGCTAGCGCCATTCATACCAAATCACGGATAGGAGAATCAGATGTCGTTAGTTCAGGTTTCAAGGTTTTCTTTTTACAGACAGGGTCGAACAAATAAGCGGATTGGCCGGATGCGTTCGACCCTGGCGTTTGGCTTGGCGGTCTTGCTGGCCCTGTCGCCAGTCTTACTCAGAGTGTCCGCGCAGGAGAGCAACCTGCGAGACACGCCTGAGGTTCTGCTCGAGCAGAAAGGCGACCCGCTGCTCCAATCAGTTCGTCGTGCGGCGCTTGCGGATCGCCGCCGTGAATCAGCTAACGCCGAGGAGTATTCCTCAAAGCAACGCTATTCCTCCGAACTAGATAGTCTTTCGAACATCGCGAGCACTAAGCGTTTGCCGGACGGTAGGGTCAAAGTGAACCTCACCGTCAGGCTCACAGGCCATAGCGTCTCCGAGTTGATTAACGCGGGGTTCGATGTGGGAGCCCGCGTCGGCGACGTCGCTACAGTCGAAACCGATATCGAACGACTCACCGAACTTGCCGCCCTTCCGTCAGTCAGGAAGATGTCGGCTGCTACTTACTCTTACCCAACCAACGATCTAACGCGACAAGCCACGGGAGTGGATGATGCGTCGGGCATACGACAAATTACGCAAACAGGACGTGGTGTCATCGTGGGCATGATTGACACCGGAATAGACTTTCGCCATTTGGATTTCACAGTCCCTGGTACCAATGGCAAACAGACGCGGATCAAGGGATTGCTCGACATGACGATCTACAGTCAGCAGTCGACTGATTGGAATTATTCGCTACCGGGTTCGTTTGCTTCTATCGGACACTTCTACTCAGAAGCAGACATTAACGCAGCGTTACAACTCCCACCGTCACAAACTCAAAACTCTGACATTGTTAAAGAGAGAGACAAGCACGGTCATGGCACTTTCACCGCTGGCATCGCCGCGGGAAACGGTCTCGCTGGTCCACAGCCTGGCAAATATGCCGGTATGGCTCCCGAGTCAGATTTGGTGGTGGTCAAAGTCACCCGCGACAACAGTGGGTCAGGCAGCAGTAACAATAGCGACATCATTAACGCTATGAAATTTATTCAACAGACCGCCGCGGAAATGGGCAAGCCTTTTGTGATCAATATGAGTCTGGGCACCAACGTTGGATCCCACGATGGCACAATGGACCAGGAACGGGCCATCGACGAAGTCGTAGGCAGCGGGACCGGGCGCGCCTTCTGCATTGCTACAGGTAACTACGGCCACGTGGACGTTCATGCTTCGGGAAATCTATCAGGGGGCAGTTCTACGAGTCTCACCGTTAACGTTAACGCCGGATCGTCGCCCCAGTTTTTCGGTCTCTCTTATTCCCAAATTGATTCGCTGAGTGTGACGTTGTTTCGTCCCGACGGAACAAAAATGGGACCGGTAGCATATAGCGCTAGCCAGGGCATGGGGTTTAGTAATCAGTATGTTGATATTTACAACACGCTCGATGATAAACGCGACTCAGATCCTCAAAACGATCAGAAAGCGGTGGCCATTTTTTTCAAGGATCCTGCCGCTGGTTTGGCGTCAACCTCCAAACGGACCTGGACCGTGATGCTGGAAACGGGTGTGGTCAACAATGGCCGTTTCGATGCCTGGATCGAAATCGGAAAGTTTACTAGCTTCGTTGACGGCTCGCGGCGGTTAAGCTCGACGGCTACTGCTCGCGGCGCAATCACGGTTGGTGGCTATGTCACCCGCCCCAGCAATTTCGGGGTAGTGGGCGACTTTGCGTCGTTTACAGGTGTCGGGCCGACTGCTGATGGCCGCGAGAAGCCGGACATCGTTACACCCTCCTTTATATACTCTTCAAATTCTTCAGTCGGCATTGGTTTGGGTGAACCACCGGCGCCCGACAGCGTGTTTCACATTGGTGCTCAAGGAACGAGCGCCTCAGCCCCGGTCGTCGCGGGTGGAGTCGCGTTGATACTGCAGCAAAACCCGAACCTCAGCAGCGAAGAGATCAAAACTCTCCTCAAAACTACGGCTACGCACGATGCGTTTACAGGAGGATCCAACTGGCACGAGCGCTTCGGTTCCGGCAAGCTCAACATCGCGACCGCACTTCAAGCTTTGACAACAAACCAACTGCAATTCAGTGCACCGACCTATGGTGTTAGCGAAGGCGACGGATCGATAGGCATTTCAGTGACGCGCGCTGGCGATACTTCTGCCCCTGCAGCCATCGATTATGCAACCGGGGACAATGCTGCATTAGCCGACTGCAGCCTGGTGAATGGCGTGGGCTCTTCGCGCTGTGATTACGCCACCACCATCGGCACGCTGCGATTTGCAGCGGGTGAAAACTCGAAGACGATCTTTATTCCGGTCGTGGATGACGGCTACGCCGAGAGTAGCGAGAGCTTCTCCATCACGCTGAGTCATCCTGTTGGGACCACACTTGGCCCAAACAACACGGCTACTATCACGATTCAGGATAACGATGCGGCTAATGGACCAAATCCGATCGATGGGGTTGATTTCTTCATTCGCCAGCAGTACATCGACTTCCTCGGTCGTGAGCCTGACCCGGCAGGGTTAGCGGGCTGGCGCAATGTGCTCAACAATTGCGGCATCACTATCCAGCCGCCCTGCGATCGCATTGAAGTGTCAGCCGGCTTCTTCCGCAGTGAAGAGTTCCAATCGCGCGGCTACTATATCTACCGCTTCTATTCAGCCGTAGGAAAGATACCGCTTTCAGATGAGTTCTATCCGGACTTTGCCAAGGTGAGTGGGTTTCTGACGAATGATCAGTTGGAGGCAAACAAAGCGGCTTACGTAAATGAAGTCATGTCGCGGGATGAGTTTCAGACGAGATACGCAACAACCTTTAGTGACCCAACCGCTTACGTTGATGCGTTGCTTCAGACAGTAGGTCTGCCGAACCATCCTGAGCGACAGGTATGGATCAATCAACTCAACACGAACAACACGTCGCAGGGGCGTGGGCAGGTGTTGCGTGCACTCGTCGAGAGCTCGGAGGTCTTCAGCAAGTATTTCAATGAAGCGTTTGTGATCATGCAGTACTTCGGCTACTTGCGGCGTACTGCGGACGCTTCGTACCTGAACTGGATTCAGACGATGGACCAGACCGGCGGCAATTACCGCATTATGATCAATGGTTTCATAAACTCAAGCGAATACCGGCGCAGGTTTGGGAACTAAACCGACGAACAATCTTTCCGAGCTGCAAGCCGCCGCTGACAACGAAAGTTTAAAACGTTGTCGGCGGCGGGGCCGGGCGACATTCGCAACACCAATCCGCGGCTTGGTCCATTGTAAAATAACTGCGGGCTAACCAAGACACTCGCCCTGCTCCGGAACAGTCCAGCCATCAATGCCGGCGACCTCAACTTTAATCCCCGCGAGGTAGATCAAGTTTTTGAAGGCCCCGCTCCTCTCACTGATGTACCAATGTTCAGAGAATCTACATGGCCCAGCCTCTCACAAGTTGGGAAGGAGGATTTATCCCCGCCCTTCCTCACTGATGTACGACCTGTCAAAGCATCACATCGCTTAGCTTGGGCCACTCTTGAGCAATTATCGGCAGCCAAACTCGATCACCCAAACATTTGCGGCATCCTCGAAGTTTCCTAAGCAGACGTAACAAAAATTCCTCGCCAGTTTTCATTGACAGCCTCACTTCCTGGGCCTATATTTCGTCCGTCTTCATACAGTATGTTTCTTTGTGCTTGCGAAACGCGGACGCGTTCTCACGTCAACTACTAGATCTTTCCTTTTAAAAATACGCGCAGTGCGAACTGCGAATCTCGATCAATTCTTCTCAAGACGGTGACTGTTCGTAAAACCGAAAGTCGAATGCGTAACCGTCGAAAACGGATACTGTAATTTGCTGGACGCATTCCTGCCGAACAGACGGAGGTAATATGCCAATCAACAGTATCTCCTGGGGGCCTCGTCGCGATCGCGACATCCACGTGTTACGGGGCCAATCAACGCCTAACTTGAGCGCCATCTCCCTGATCTTTGAGGAGGATGGTCCGACTCCTACTAATATCTCCGCGGCTGGCTACATGGCGGCCCACGCAGCCAGCCCTGACGTCACTCTTCAATTCGTTCCGCTCTTCAGGGGAACAGCAGTAGGGCCTAAGTTCGTCGGGACGGATAACGGTATCACCGTCAATACTGAAACCGGCGTCGTCACCGTGGCAGCAGGTGCTCCGACCAAACGTAAAAACAACTTCATTATAGAAGTGACTGCGCAAAACATCGGGAATCCCAAGCTGTTTACTGAGGTGATTCGTGTCCAAATCCATGACTCAGTGAGCAACGTCTGGCTGAGCCCTGATCGCCTGGTCGTGCGACCGTCATCAGATCCGCGACCGGAAACAACCAGGTATCGATTTTCATTACGCGCACAATTTAACGATGGCGTTGTTGGTGACCTCAGCATTGGCCACGATGTCGTATATTCATCGGTCCCGCCCGATAGCGTGTCTGGCAGAGGCTTGCTCTCAATCACAGCAGCTAATAATCCAGGCGACGACGTCATGATCACGGCCAGGTTGCCGGCTGCACTCGGCGGAGGTTCGGCTCAAGCAGTTATGCATGTCGACCAACCGTGGGTCAGTGAGCCTAATCCTCCAACGGCAAGCATTGTTGTTGGAGGCGGCTGGCCTGGGACGATACGTCCGGAGGAAGTGCCTAATGTTTTGATGATGGGCGACGGGTTCACGGCGGGAGACAAGGCAGCGTTTGAGCGGATAGCGAATTCCTATGTGCATCACGTGAAAAACAACAGGTTCACTCGCCCGTTCGATCTTCTTACCACTAGCATGAATTTCTGGAAGACGTCTGTTCCGTCCGCCGATGTGGGGATTTCGGTGCGCAGCGAGGTGTTCGTTTTCACGGAAGAGGGCAAACAGTTTGCGCGACCTCTTCCGATCGTTCAGAAGCCACCGGCCACAGGCCCCTGGAAGATTGAACATTTGATGTACGTTGTGGGTCTCCCTGTTCCCGGTGAAGAAAGCAAGTCCAACGCTGACTTGAAAGCTGAGTGGGCGCAGCTTGTGACGCCGGATCCGTCGCCTAACCTCACCGACACCCTAATCGATGCATGGAAGCTTCGCGCTACGCGCGCCTTCATTAAAGAGCGGGACGGTTTCCCCGCCATCTCGTACGGTGACGTACCAGCGGCAAGCAATAAAGATGACTACCATAGTCTCGACTTGCACAGCGACCGCGCGCATTCGTCAGGACTTAAGCCCTTCTTTGAGATTCTCGCAAGTGATACAGGCGTGGAGTTGGCAGGTGGAGTGCCGTTAGGTCATCTTTGGGCGACGAAGACTGATCCTTCCTTCCATTTCGATAACACTGATCTGATCCTGATCATCTCATCGTTTCCAGGAGGTCGGGCGGTGAACGGAGAAGGCTACATGGCGGCCAGTACCAAAACTGGCAATGTAAACATACCTGTCAAGCCGACAGCTCCTGGAGTTAACGAGTTTTCCCTCGACCTTGGCGCCATATCGACAGAGATCTCGGGCGATCAATGTCGGACGATTGCGCATGAACTAGGACACTCGTTTGGCTTGGGAGATGAGTACGTATCATTTGATGAGCAATTTCCGGAAACCGAAGCGGAACTTGAACCCTACGCAAATCTGCAGACCGATGCCGATGCCAGGATTGCAGGGCGGCTTAACGGCACCGCCATCAAGTGGAACTGGCACCGAATCCGGAAAGCGGCCGTCATGAGCGGGCCCATACCACCCGGTGGGCCTCCGTTCATAATTCCATTGCAGGGAAACGGTGAACAATTTTCGGCCGGCGATACGGTACTGTTGCGCGTTCGCACTTTTGGGAAGGCGCTCCAGAAGGCGGCTACAGTGCTCTCAAACACACTCCCAAGCACGAAGGAATTGCAGATTGTTGGAACCTCGTCGTTCAATACAGTAACGACACAACCTGCGCCAGGAAGTACGGTGACTGAAGCCGATCTTACGCCGTTTGAGCGCGGAAGTTTGCTCTATATGCCAGTTCCGGCGCCAGCATCCGCAGCCCCTGCGAAGTATGCGACTATGGTGGCGAAGAATATAGAAGACTTCATCAGTACCGACCGGCCCCTCACCGTAGTCCCCTGTGTCTTCGACAGGTCCATACAAAAGCCCATCCTCAACGGGGTAAGCCTTCCCGGTATCTTTTGCTTCAAGCATAAGACGAAGATTGTCGGCCTGTACTCCGGTGGCGCTGAGTATTCTTGCGGGATTTATCATCCAACGGGCACATGTATGATGCGTTCGCATCGGGCTTCTGAGAGCGAATTCTGTGCGGTGTGCCGCTACATTATGGTCGACATGATTGACCCGAGTCGCCATTTTGAAATAGATCGCGACTACGCTGAAATCTATCCGCTGTCGTAACCCATGAGCGATAGGCAAGGTACATTTGAGCTGATAGGCGAGCACTTGGCTTTAGCGCTGCGTCCGCTTTCGGATTCGGTGCACGATCCCGAACTCTTTAAGCAGTTGATGTATCGGCTGGGGTGGAACCCGACATCTCTGCCACCCGCCTATGCAGACCTGGCTACTGCAGTCGACGCCGCATTAGACAAACTTGACGCATTACCTGACAACCCGCCGATAACAGATGTGATGGAACTCATTGGCGCGGTCAAAGACGCGTTCAATGCTATCCAGTCAATTAACGTTGCACCACCAGGCGTTGATGCCACTACGTTCCTTGCCGAGATTGGTGACCGTCTCTTCGAGGTGTTGCTGACGGACTATCTCGCTTCGCAGCTTCCCGCCGCTTATAACTTGCTTTTGGCACTCAACGTAATCGTCGTCGAACAGGTCGACGCAGAAGCTGGCCGCCCATCGTTCATCAGAGTGAACTTCAAGTGGGCTGAAATTCCGAAAATCATTACAGAGCCGTTGGAATTGCCGAAGCGTGTTTACGGCTGGGGCACGGCCGAGTTTGACGCGCAGAAGGTCATCGATCACTTGGGCGAGCTGTTTTTTGCGCTCCGCTTCCCGGTCAGGTTCTCGGAACCGGACGAGGAATTAGTGCGAGGCTACGCTGACTTACATGTGGGTCCCGAGCCGGACGTCGCCAGGTCGCTGATCCTTCCTTTCTACTACATTACGATTGCTGACAAACAAGTGGAGGCGGCATTTGTGATGCGAGAGCTCCCCCCGGCGAACGGAAAGCTCCGCGGACTTATACTCGAGCCACAGATCCCCTCTGAGTTTCCGTTAAAGCTGCGCTTGGCTGACACTATTAATCTCCGCTTACGCGCTGGAACCAATGCGCCTTCGCTGTTTGGCATCCTCATTCGACCGAGCGAGATTTCCTTCAAGTATCCATTTGCACCAGGCTTGCCGCCGCCCTCTGCAGGTGTCGGAATAGGCTTTGACTTTACGCCTGCGGAACCGGTGGTTTTATTTGGAGCACCGGGCGAAACGCGACTCGAGTTCAAAGATGCATCCGTGGACTTCAGTGGCAGTTTGACCGGCAGCGAGCTTGATGTACTTCTTGGCGCCGACCTGAAAAACCTGGCCCTTGTCTTTGACACCAGCACGAGCGATTCCTTTCTTAAAAAAATCATTGGAGATGGCCAGACTCGCATCGAGTTGGCTTTAGGTGTCGAGTGGTCGAGTCGCAACGGTGTGCAGTTCAAAGGTAGCGGCGCTTTCGAGGTATCGGTGCATCCTCATCTTCAGCTCGGCCCGATCTCGATCGACGAGGTTACCATCCGACTGGTTGTCCCACATCCAAGCCCCCCCGATTTGCGATTGGAAATAGGTGCCGGGATATCGGGTCGACTTGGCCCGCTGGCTTTTGTCGTAATGGGCATCGGCCTTCGAGTAGATGCACTTTTTCAACCAGGCAATGTTGGGCCAATGGACCTCCAGCTTGGCTTTAAGCCGCCAAATGGTCTGGGGCTATCGCTCGATGTCGGTGGATTTAAGGGCGGAGGATTTTTGCTCCTTGACAATGAGAAGGGCGAGTACATCGGCGCGCTAGAGATAGATTTCAAAGGGCTTTTTTCTCTCAAGGCTATCGGCATCATCAACACCAAGATGCCGGACGGAAAAAAAGGGTTCTCGCTGCTGATCGTGATTGCGGCGGAGTTTACACCGATTCAATTGACGTTTGGTTTTACCCTCAACGGCGTGGGCGGCATCTTTGGTTTGAACCGCCGCATCGCGGTAGCTGCCCTAGCCGAAGGCATCCGCACCAATGCCATCAAGAGTATTCTGTTCCCTGAAAACGTCGTCGCCAACATCGCGCGGATCATTAGCGACATCAAGCAATTCTTCCCGCAGCAAAAAGACCACTTCGTTATCGGCCCAATGGCCAAACTGGGTTGGGGAACTCCATCGATCATCACTGTCGAGCTGGGACTGCTGCTGGATTTGCCGGATCCGATGTTTGCGATCGTCGGTGTACTCAAAGCACTGCTACCCAACGAAGCAGCCCCGATCCTGCGGTTGCAAGTCAACTTCATCGGCGTGGTCGATTTTGACCGCGGCTATATCTTCTTCCGCGCCGACCTGTTCGATTCCCGTTTGCTGGTCTATTCGATCACCGGCAGCATGGCTTTTCTGGTGTCCTGGGGCGAAGCAAAGGCTCTGGCGCTCAGCGTCGGCGGATTCCATCCTGACTTCCGAGATATTCCGAGTATTCCGGCCTTACCTGATGGATTTCGCCGCATGGCGCGCATTGGGATCAGTTTGCTCTCAGACGAGAACCCACGTCTGAAGATCGAGTCGTATTTTGCGATTACGGCGAACACGCTGCAGTTCGGGGCGCAAGCAGAACTTTATGCGGAACAGTCCGGATTCAATATTTATGGGTTCCTGGGTTTCGACGTTCTCTTCATACGCGATCCCCTAAGTTTCGTTGCCAAACTCTCTGGCGGCATTGCCTTGCGCCGGCACTCATCCGTGATCGCCGGAGTCAATATCTCAGCCACTTTGACTGGCCCAACTCCATGGGAAGCTCGCGGTAAAGCAACGCTGTCGTTTCTGTTTTTCTCAATCTCAGTTGGTTTCCACGCCACCTGGGGCAGCATTGTGGAAGCCATTCTTGGAGCGGTGGAAGATCTGCTCAAGGTCCTGCAACGCGAGCTTGCTGATACGCGTAACTGGCGCGCTGACTTACCACCAAACAATCACCTGCACGTCAGCTTGCGGGAAATTAAGCTCCCGGCAGACACAGACATGCTGGTCATTCATCCAGCCGGCGTACTCACCTTTAACCAACGCTCGCTGCCGCTCGAAGATTTTTCGATTGCAAAATTCGGGAGCAAGAAACCACTAGCGCAAAACAGATTCAAGCTCAGCGGCGCCAATTCACACGGCCAGGAGATAGCGGCCGACTATCAGGGCGTGCGGGAACAGTTTGCTCCCGCTAATTTTCTTGAGCTGAGTGACAGCGAAAAGTTGTCACGAAAGTCGTTTGACAATCTGCCGAGTGGTTTTAAATTGACGGCCACCGCCGACCTGCTGACGACTCTACCCGTGGTTCGGAATGTCGACTATGAGCTGAGTTATTTGCGGCGCGAGCGCATCGTGCCTCGGGGTCTAATCAAACTCTTCGTGTTGGCTTACGACCGGCTCGTCAAAGGCAGCGCCGTGCGGCAATCCGGTCTGGCCCAACAGCAAACGCGGGTCTCGCTCAACGCGCCTGCCCAAGTCGGGTTGCCGCCGGAAGCTTTCGTCATCGCCAACACCGCCGATCTGAAATCGCATGTGACGAATGGGAGTGGGCCAATGCTTTTCGCTACTCAAGCCGAGGCTTATCAAAAACATCAGGACTTGATTGCTCAGAATCCGGCCCTCGCCGGTCAAATTCAAGTGGTGTCGCATTTTGAGTTGAATCCAAACTGAACGCTTATGGCCGTAGAAGTCGCTAAGTACCAATTTCAATCCTGGGCGCGTAAGGGCATTTCAGCGCACATCAAGGAGCCTGACACGCTGGGCGACCCGACTGCGTTCCTGCCACCGAATGAACGCGCTTCGGTGCCCATCGGTGTTTCAGTAAATGCCACGCCTCAACCGGAAAAGGATTTCGCCCTGGTTGGCCCGGGCGACATTATTGGTATTCACCGCGACATGGTGGTCCGTACCGAGCCGCGCAATTGGATCACGAACGTCGAACCGAATTACCTGGCCTTCATCGAGTTTTACGACGAAGACTTTCCCTGGCGTTACACCCCCGCCAAACCTATCGGCGAACGCCTGCGGCCCTGGATATTCCTCCTGGTCCTTAAAGAAGATGAATTCGAACGCGACGATCGGCGTCTGCCGCTGCCGGTAATCAAGGTGACAGCCACAAGCGCATTGCCACCTTCAGGTGAAACCTGGCTCTTCGCGCATGTTCACACTGAGCAGGATATCGCTCCAGGAGAACTGTCGGACCTGGAGAAATATCTCAAGTCGTTGCAGGCAGCCGTCGCGACCGATCCTGACAAGATTTACAGTCGCTTGCTTTCGCCGCGTCATCTTGATCCGAACACTGCGTATCACGCCTTTCTCGTCCCAACTTTTGAAGTCGGACGGCTCGCCGGCCTGGGCCAACCTACTTCAGGTGTGCCCGCCCAAAAAACGAGTTGGGACGCCACGACGACCGGTGTCGATCTGCCGATCTATTACGACTGGTATTTCCGTACCGGTGAACGGCAGGATTTCGAGTCGTTGGTGGAACAGCTCAAGCCTCGCATCCTCGACGAGCGGATTGGCCTCCGGTTAATGGATTGTTCCGATCCCGGCTTTGTGAAAGTTGACAGCGAAGGGAGGGAAAGACCGCTGGCGGCGGGTGAGAAGCGGGGCCTGCCTGCAGCCGAGCCTGCTGACCAGGGTTTGGAAGGAGCGCTAAAGACGGATCGCACCAAATCGGTCCCGGCCGTATTCACGCCGAATGCTTTTCAGACTGAATTACAAATTCTGGTTAACCTGCCGGAAGAGATCGAGACGGACCTCAATGCGGTGCCTGGCTCCGATGCGGATTTTTTGAATGACCCGGTGGTCACCGTGCCATTCTACGGACAAAACCATGCGCGGCAGCACAAGTCGGACAAGGTCTTGCTGGACGTGTCGAAATCCGGTTGGTACCACGAGCTGAATCGTGATCCGCGTACGCGCGTGCCGGCCGGCTTTGGCACTGGCGTGATCCAGAAGAACCAGGACAAGTTCATGCAAAAAGCCTGGCAACAGGTTGAAAAGGTCTACGAGGGAAACCGCAAGATTCGAAACTTTCAATTCATCATGCAGGTGAGCGCACTCTACAACGCGCAATTTTTCGTCCAGCTGCCGCCGGCAAAGTTGATCGCGGTGACCTCGATGGTCCACGCGAAAATTCTCGGCAGCCCGACCACCATTCGGCAGCAGTTACTCGAGAGTCGCCTGAAGACTCCAGTGTTCAGCGGCGCCTTTCGTCGCCTCGCGCGACCCGCCGGCAAGCTCGCGCAACGACTCAGTCTGCCCGGACAACCGTTTGATTATTCCGGCTTGGTCGACGCACTCAACGACGGAAAGATCACGCCTGCTCCGCCGCGAGGTGTTCCCGACGGAATTCCCTCCGTAGATGATCTGGCACAGAAGATACAACCGCGGACCTTTCCCCCCTGGATGCTGTGGCTGATCCAAAACCGGCTTCTGGTTCTGATAGCGGTCCTGGTGGTGCTCCTGTTGCTGGGAATCTTCACTGGCGCCTGGGTGATCGCGGGAATGCTTGGGCTTGCCGCGGTCGCAGGATTCTATTGGTTGCAACGTCAGAGTGAGGATATTGCGGGCGCGGAGGAACTGGTTATACCCGAAAAAGCCGAGGCTGCGATTAGAAGTGTACCCCCACGACCGGCTTTCAATATTATGCGCGATGGGGAAACGGTTGCCCCCGCGGCGACCCCGGGCGCTTCGGCCACGGCCGACAGCATCGAGGCTCTCAATTTTCGGTTCGCGGCGATTGATATTCAACAGCGACTAGTTATCCGCACGCCCGACAAACCTGCTTTACCCGCATTCAACGTTAACGGTGCTCAGCTGAAGCTGATGCAAGCAATAGATCCCCACGTCGCTTTTCCATTCCGGCTGTCTGCTTTCGTAACAATTCCGGACCACAGGTTTGACCGGCCCGAAGAAATCGTTGATGCCATGGCCCACCCGGACTTTGAGGAGGCGACCTATGCCTACTTGCGCGATATTAATAAGGAGTTGCTGATTCCGAATCTGCAGTTGATCCCACCCGACACGATTTCACTTCTGGAAACTAATCCGAAGTTTATCGAGGCATACATGGTAGGCCTCAATCACGAGATGGGCCGCGAACTTCTGTGGCGCGAATTTCCTACCGATCTACGGGGCAGTTATTTCCGGCAGTTCTGGGAAGTTAAAGGCGTCAGCAATCCTGACACGCCGACCGATGCCGAAAAGTTGAAAGACATCGTCAAGATTCACCAGTGGCCATCGACGAGCGAACTGGGAGCGCACAAGCCTGACCCCGGTCCGAATGCGGACGTGCAGCCGAACCAAAAACAGGTGGTGCTGGTCATTCGTGGCGAGCTGCTAAAGCGTTATCCGAACACAGTAGTCTATGCCCAGAAAGCTTTTGACGACGGTGACGGAAACAGCGTCATCCACGAAAACGATCTTGATCCGGCTGACTTTGATAAGGAACTGAAGTTTCCACTCTTCCGCGCTGAAATTGATCCGGATCTGCGCTTCTTTGGCTTCGACTTGACTATCGAAAAAGCGAAGGGGATCGATGCCAGCAGGGATTTTCCCAACGATCACCGCGGATGGTTTTTCGTTATCCAGGAAGTCCCCGGAGAGCCACGCTTCGGTATGGACATCGCCTACGAGGCGACGAAAGACTCCGACAACGATCCCGCAAACGATCCGAAAGACACCTGGAACAACCTGGCGTGGGATCTCTTTGGCGATACGGAACCCGCCTTTGTCAGAAAATCTCCGCCGCCTAATTTTCCCAAGCCAGGCAGCGAAGATCTAACGAAGCACGTGTGGGCAAAAAATTCGGCGGAAATGGCTTACAGCCTTTTCCAAACGCCCGTGATGGTTGCCGTTCACGCTTCAGAGATGCTGGACATGGCGGAGTCAGGTTAAGCAAAGGTGATAGTGAATTCCTGATATGGCCGAATTTAACGAACAACTAAGACGGATTGCCGGCTTACGCGAGAAATGCCGGCAGTGTGAGGAAAGTCTGTATCGTGCACGCCTCACTTTGCAGCGCACGAACAAACAACTTCGTCGTGCTGAGGCGAAGCAGACAGTCGTCAATCCCGATCGCGATCGGGAGGTCGCTGCCGTGCGTGCACAAATCGGCAGACTCAATGCTCGTCTGGCCGCGTTGCGCACAGAGTTAGAAGAAGTCGCGCGGTGGTTCACAGCTATGGCCGAGCAACGCCGGTTGACGGAGCACCTTCAGCAGAACCTCACGTCGATTCAAAATCGGATTGCAGCGTTGCGTCTGCAACTTACTGAACTACAGAACGCTGATGACCCGCTAAGTGTTGAAGCCAACAATGAAAGAGCAGCAATCACAGCCGAGCTGACCAGGCTCGAAAAAGTGGCAGCAGAGATCACTGCAAGTTTCAGGATAGCGACCGGTAAGTTTCGGGAATTACTGGAGCGGGAACAGAGCCAGCGGGCACGGCAAGCCGAATTGGAACGTGAGATTGAAAGCGTGCGCAGGGAACTAAGTGTGACGCAAGGCCGCCTGGTTGAGTTGCTGCAGCCTGCTTTCCAGGACCCGGCAAGCCTGAGGGATCAGATTGACGAAGTTAAGGCCACGACCACGAGTTTGCTGGAAGATTGCGGCGAC
>DATEPB010000076.1:0-226295 GCA_035273425.1 Pyrinomonadaceae bacterium
CGCCGCTTGTTGAGTAGTGCGGACCAGGTCGCGCAAAGCCGCGACCGGCCAAAGCGCCGACAAGGCGGCGCACTCCAAGGAGATGTCTTTTTCGGCATGGCTTGTTGAGTCCTGGTATTTTTTGCGTGAGGAGATTTAGGAGCATGGCGTCACTTTGGAAACTAGGCGGATTGAGTTGGACGGCCCTTGGTAAACGCGTGTGGTCGGAGATCCAGGAAGACGAAGTTTTCGGCCGCGCCGCGCAGCTCGCTTATTACTTTTTGCTGGCGCTGTTCCCGTTGCTTCTATTTCTAACCTCGGTCATCGGTTTGCTCATTGGCTCCGGAGAAGGTCTGCGAAACAGCCTGTTTACTTATCTGGGCAAAGTGCTTCCGTCGTCGGCGCTGGACTTAGTAAGAACTACTGTGTTTGAAGTCAGCACTGCGAGTAGCGGTGGGAAGATTGCTTTCGGAATTCTCGCTGCGCTCTGGGCAGCGTCCAATGGAATGGGAGCCATCACGCAAGCGCTCAACATCGCCTATGACGTGAAGGAATCCCGTCCCTGGTGGAAGCAACGATTGACCGCGGTGAACCTGACGATCGCGCTTTCAGTCTTGATTATCTCCGCGCTCTTGCTCGTACTCTATGGTGGCCGGATTTCAGAATATCTCGCTGACACTTACGGACTGGCGGACACATTCACAACGACCTGGAAGATTCTCCAATGGCCCCTCGTGCTGGCCTTTGTCCTGCTCGCGTTCGCGCTAATCTATTATTTCGCTCCGGATGTAAAAGAACAAAAATGGATTTGGGTGACGCCTGGCGCAGTCTTAGGCGTGGGCCTTTGGCTGGCAGTGTCGTTTGGCTTTCGTATCTATCTTCACTTCTTCGACTCCTATAGCAACACATACGGCACGCTGGGCGCCGTTATCATCCTGATGCTTTGGTTATATCTAACCGGAGCGGCAATCCTGATTGGTGGCGAAATCAATTCCGAGATAGAACACGCCGCCGCCGCCGCGGGCGCGCCCGGTGCAAAAGCAGAGGGCGAGAAGGCGCCAAACCAGAAGGGAAACTCGTTTCGAGCAGCTTGAGCTAATGAGCGTTTATTGATTGACTTGATGCTCAACTGGTAAAGTCACACCGCTCCACATCGATCCAGATCAAGTTCCTCTTCCACCTCGCTAACTTTGGCCCTCTGGATCTAATTCGCTCCTCGATAGGTTGGTGATTCGAATGCCCAATCCTCAAGCCGGCAAGAATCGGCCCTTCTTCGCAACTGCAAAAAATCTTCCGGAAGTAATTGCTCATCGCGGAGGCGCTGGTGAGTGGCCCGGCGAGACCATCTATGCCTTCGAGCAGGCTGCTGGCATTGGCGTGGATGTCCTGGAAATGGACATTCGCTATACGTCCGACTACGACTTCATTCTGATGCACAACGCAAATCTAAAGGAAACGACCGACGTTGATGAAAAGGTCAGTCGATTGACTTCTGATCACATTCAACATCTGGACGCCGCTTATCAATGGAGACGAGCGGGCAAAGTGTTTCCCCAAAAGACAAACGTCACAGTGCCCAGACTGGAAACAGTTTTACAGCAATTCCCAGGGAGGCGAATGGTCATAGAGATTAAGCCCCGGAATTTTCCGATTGCGTTAGTCACAAAACTTGGGAACCTGATCATGAACTATCAAATGCAGGACAAGGTCCTTATTGCCTCAGCCTGGTCACGTCCGCTTCGTCTCTTTCGCAACCAGTACCCACGCATCGCGACCTCAGCGTCAGTGTTCGAGATGGTCATCTTTCGATACCTTAACAAGATCAAGCCCGGGGTTGATGCCATTCAAACCATGTCCAAGTTCTGGATTTTCAAACGCATTTCGAAAGCGTTTATCGAGAAAGCTCATGCGAAGAATCTAGTAGTTCATGGCTGGACGGTGAATACACGTGACGAGATGCAGCGACTGGTTGATATCGGGATCGACGGAATCATCACGGATTATCCCAGCACTCTTAAGGAGGTGCTCGGCCGCAGCTAGATCAACTGAAAACACAACTCCCTGGAGTGCGCCGCCTTGTCGGCGCTTTGGCCGCGCGGCGGCTCGGAGCCGCGCTCTCTCGCTCATCGTTACTGAGCATCAATGAAGCCTTTAGCGAGCCAAACTGCGACACAGTCGCAGCTGACCAAAGCGCCGACAAGGCGGCGCACTCCAAGGAGTTGAACCAGTCCATTAGCATCCTCACAGTTTTGAACTTTCACCTCGCCTGTAATAAAGTCGCAGTTCAACAATTTGATCAATTCGCAAGGTTGAGGACTTTATGAAAACGTCGCTAACTGCAGAGGCGAATGCACATCTTTCTGCCCAACTTCGAGAAGCCAATACTGCCTTCGCCTCGATTTTTCCAGGAGAGACTGGACGTCGCCAACCGGTGCATACCGTCTATGGCGGTGCGCATCTTTTCAAGTCTGATTCGGCCAGCCGATTAGGCGCGCTCGCTCGGCGCTCCTTGGACCAGTTTGCTCCAGACTTTGTCAGCTTTGCCAAAGCTATTGGGTTGACGGGCTCAGAACTGTTGCCAGATTCGAGCGAGGGAGAGTCTGCATCTGCGCCTGAATCGACGCCAAACGATCGTCTCGAAAATAAACCCGCCTGGTTGGCCCATTCAATTTACAACCGGGTTAACGAGAAGCTGCGCCGCGAGCCGGTAGAAGATTTTCGCATCGATTTCGAAGACGGATATGGCAATCGTCCTGATGAGGAGGAAGATGGACATGCAGCGTCAGCGGCCGAGGAGGTCGCCGAAGGAATGGTCAATTCCACCCTGCCTCCCTTCATCGGGATTCGTATCAAGCCGTTCACCGAGGAACTGCGCGAGCGCAGCATGCGCACACTCGATATTTTTGTTTCGACTTTGCTCGAGAAATCAGGCGGCAAGCTGCCGGGTAATTTCGTGGTCACGCTACCAAAGATCACGATCCCGGAGCAGGTAACCGCACTTGCCGATCTTTTCGATCAACTTGAACCAGCGAATGGCTTGCCGCCAGGCTCCCTCAAGCTGGAGATGATGATCGAGACTACCCAATCAATCATCAACGCGCTTGGAGAAATCAATCTTCCGTTGTTGTTGGCTGCGGCTCGTGGACGTTGCGTGGCCGCGCATTTCGGCACCTACGATTACACCGCAAGTTGCAGTATCACCGCGGCTCATCAACACATGATGCATCCTGCCTGCGACTTCGCTAAGCACATGATGCAGATTTCATTTGCGGGCACTGGCATCTGGTTGTCAGACGGCGCCACCAACATTATGCCCGTTGCGCCCCATCGATTTGCGGAAGGCGGTGCGCCCCTAACTCCGGAACAGATCGCCGAGAATCGCAACGTGGTCCATCGCGCCTGGAAGCTCCATTATGATCACGTTCAACATTCGCTGGTGGGAGCGTTTTACCAGGGTTGGGATTTGCACCCGGCACAACTCCCAACTCGCTATGCCGCCGTCTATTCGTTTTTCCTTGAGAGTCTGGATGCGGCGTCGGAGCGGCTGAAAAACTTTGTGGACAAGGCGGCGAAGGCGACGCTTGTAGGCGACGTATTTGATGATGCAGCAACTGGGCAGGGCCTGCTTAACTATTTCTTGCGGGCCATGAATTGTGGGGCGCTCACGGAAGAGGAAGCTGTGAAGTTGTCGGGTTTGAGCGTAGACGAGCTGCGTTCGGGTTCTTTTGTAAAGATTCTGAACAACCGTCAAAAACTGTAGGGTTCCGCTTTGGACTACTCCTTGGAGTGCGGCGGCCCGGCGCCGCTTTGGCCAACCGTTACACACAGAGAGCGCCGAATCGGAGAAACCACCGCGGGCCAAAGCGACGCCGGGCCGTCGCACTCCAAGGAGAAGAGTTTAAGCTTTAGAGGAGTTTTCAAATGAAACTAGTAGTCAGCCTTTGTATTTTAGCTGCCATAATGTCAGGCAATATTTTCGGTATGCAAAAAAGTGGCGGAAAGAAACCAGCGAGCGATCCTGAGTTGGAAAAAAAGATTCGCAGATTCTCACCCACAGTATTGACCGCCAACACCGCCAGCCTTTCAGCCGGCGATCGCAAGGCGCTTCAGAAAATCATTGCCGCGGCCAAGCTGCTGGATCCTCTGTTTCTGCGTCAAGTGTGGGCCGGTAACGAAGCTTTGAAAGTAAAGCTCGAAGCCGACAAAAGCATCGCCGGCCGTCAACGACTTCACTATTTCTATATCAACGATGGTCCATGGTCCCGGATAGACAACAAAGAGCCGTTTATCGAAGGCGTGCCCAAGGAAAAGCCTGCCAACGCGAATTACTATCCCGACGACATGACTAAGGACGAGTTTAATAACTGGGTTCAGAGTCTTCCTGATAGCGAGAAGCAAAAAGCCACCGGCTTCTTCTGGTTGATTCGCCGCGGCGCAGATGGAAAGTTAATGACCGTGCCTTACAGTCAGGCTTATGCCGAGTTCCTTACCCCGGCTGCGAAACTGTTGCGCGAAGCTGCGGCGCTCACTACTAATGCATCCTTGAAAGACTTTCTCATCAAGCGCGCGGATGCTTTTGCTTCAGACGACTACTACGCGAGCGATGTCGCATGGATGGATCTCGATTCGCCCATCGAACCTACCTTCGGACCCTATGAAACCTACGAAGACGAGCTCTTCAGTTACAAGGCCGCGTTCGAGGCGTATGTAACGCTGCGCGATGAAACCGAATCAGCGAAGCTGGTGAAATTCAGCAGTTACCTGCAGGAGCTTGAAAAACAATCTGCCTATGGAGGCGCGTTATCGAAATCCGAAACTGGGTGCGGCATCACCGATTCGAGTGGTAAATGAAGTCTATACCTCCGGCGAAGGAAATAGCGGAGTGCAAACGGCGGCGTTCAATCTTCCCAATGACGAACGCGTCGTGAAAGAAAAAGGCTCAAAGCGCGTGATGTTGAAAAACGTGCAGGAGGCCAAGTTTAAAAAGACGCTGGTTCCGATCTCCCGAGTGGTGTTGAGTCCAGCTGAACTGTCGCACCTGGCGTTCGAATCATTTTTCACGCACATCCTCATGCACGAGTTGATGCACGGTCTTGGACCACACAACATCAGCGTTAATGGCGAGCAAACGACAGTACGCAAACAACTCAAGGACCTTTCATCGGCGCTGGAGGAAGCCAAAGCCGACATTACCGGGCTGTGGGCATTGCAGTATTTGATGGACAAGGGCGTTATCGACAAACGGCTGGAGCAGTCGATGTACACCACCTACCTGGCCAGCGCGTTCCGTTCGGTGAGGTTCGGGATAACTGAAGCTCACGGCAAAGGGATGGCACTGCAATTCAATTACCTGGTTGACGAGGGCGGGATCAGTGTTGACGAAGCCAAAGGAACCTTCAGTATCAATCACGCAAAGATTAAAGATGCAGTGCGAAAGCTTTCGACGGACATTCTAACGATCCAGGCTGAAGGTTCGTATGACAAGGCGAAGGCGCTGCTTGATAAATACGCGGTGATGCGGCCGGCGATGCAGAAGGCGTTAGATCGACTTGGAGACGTGCCGGTGGATATTGAGCCGATTTTTCCGTTGGCTAAGTAGACACACGTCACACAAGACGTTTGGCAAAATCCATCTCCTTGGAGTGCGCCGCCTTGTCGGCGCTTTCACCGGTCGCGGCTTTGCGCGACCTGGTACGTATTAGTCAACAAGCGGCGCCGAGCCGCCGCGACCAAAGCGCCGACAACCGGGGTCCCCGGCGCGGCAGCCGCGCTGGGGTGGCGTGGCGGCGCACTCCAAGGAGAGGTCTTTTACTGTTTCCTCACAAGCTGCGATAAGTAAGCGGCGAGTCGAAAGTCATCATCAAAGTCCAGGATACCCAAAGGATCGAGAGGTTCTCCTTCGGTTCTGGAGAACCTGGCAAATTCTTCTAAACGATCAAAATTCGGAACCTGTGCCGTTGACTTAGGCTTTTCTTTCAATTCCTTGAACTGAAGGGCAAGTTGCAGCAAGTAATCTGTGTATAACTCCTTATCTCTCAGCTCGAGGATATCGTCCACCAGATGCGGCCAACGCTCACAGAAAATCAACCACTTCACCAGCTTCCGTTGTCGTTCGGTAGACCACGAGGTGTTTTGTTTCTGCAGCAGGATCTTGATGAGCCGGTGAATGTTGATTAGTCGCTTAATCTCCCGCGGATTATCATCAAGAAAATCGCTGTAATCCTGGAAAGCCTGAAGCTCATCAGCGGTGTCTTCCGCCTCCTTTAGCTGTATGGGCACAATTGTGAGGACGCTGGTCATATCGAAAGTCAGAGAGCCGGAGGGCGCCTGCGGCTCTACAGTCGGAGTTGGCGTTTGCTTGCCATTGGTTGCTATCAACGAGAGCAAGCCTTGCCTGGCAGTCACGCTAAACAATGTGCTCAGGTAGCTCTGCCGCGCTTTGTTGAGTTCTGGCAGATAGAAGGAGATTTGGATGATCTTGCTAAGGTAATTCTCGGGAAAAGTTTCCGGCACTTTTTCCTTGTAGTACGCGTTGATTGCCCGGTAGATCATTTCGGTATCCATCCCCACGAACACGAAGAATTGAGAGCTGGCAAGAATGAGATTGATAGCTTGAAGTATCTCCATGATCTTGTTCTCTGAGCAGCGATCAAGATCATCGATATAGACAACCACCCGGCACGCGGGACGTCGCTTCACCAGGAAGCGATAGAGAAACTGCAGATCGTCCCTCACCCGGTGTTGAAAACCCATCTGTTCCCGGTAGTCGGGCATTCGAATGTAGCTCAGTACCCGTTCGCTGATTGGGACCGCTATTTTCAAGAGCTGTGAACTGACGAACCAGATGGTCAGCAATGCCGACCCGGCAGGCAGCAGCAGGCCAAGCCCTTCTGGCTTACCGATACCCACCTGGGTGAAGAGGCCTGCGTTTACCAGTCCAACAACGATAAGTATTACGGCGAGCGGAAGTAATAACGTGAGAATCAATTCGCGCTTGCGCTCTTTCCAGGTGTAGTTCAGTTTCAACCACTGGCGCGAGTGCAGCGGTAATGAATTTTCAATGGTGCGACTTACCTCGCTGGCCAATCCCGCCCAGGTCTGCTTCGAGTCTTCGAATTGCCAGGCGTTGAAAGTCACACTGATGATGTTTTGCTTCGCCTCCGATTTCATCCTGGACCATAAATCCGCCTCGAGTTTACGTGCTTGCTCATACTCGGCACGGTCAGCGTCTGACGCTTCAGCCGTTTGCGTCCTGGTTTCTGTCTGGATGAGTTTGGCGACCAAATCGTTCCATCGTTGAAGATTGGTTTCACCATTCAGTTCACTGCGTTTCACGTCGCGGTTAATCGGTGCGTACTTGATCAGTGCGCTATCGACCAGACGCATGAACGAAGACTTACCCTTACCCCATGGCCCATGGATTCCAACGGTTAGCGGTGGCTGCGTTTGCGGATGCAGGATGAAGCGAGCGATCGCGTTGGCATAGTCATTAACATTCAACTCGTCTTTGCCAGCAGGCTCATCCCTATGAAAAGAGGACTCCGTGTATTTGTAAACTGCATTCCCAGACTTTGGCGGCCCATCAGTCTTCGGTAGTGTTACTTCAAGAAAGTGAGGATCGTCCGGCAACTTGAAATCCTTCGGGGCTCCGGACAGGACCATGCCGACGCGTTCGGGCAGCTTCCTGAAAAGTGTTTCAAGGGCTACCTGCCATTCGTCGGTGGCGGTAGCCTCCTCGCTGAGTTCGCCGAACAGTATTAGACGGTCACCTGTCTCAAGTACGGTGTTGAGATTCTCGACACTCATCGCCACATGCTCAGCGAGCAATGTCCCTTGAAACCGTTGAAGGCTGGCCAGGAGCGTGCCTGGAGGGGGATCGGAATTATCACCAGCGGTAGGCACTGTTAGATCGAGGTAAGGCTTGGCGATCTGGGGCCAGCGGGAATCGGTGGCATCTTTGCTAACTTCAGGTCTGAGATCACCCAGCAGCTCTTCCTTGCTTTCGCGGATATCCGCAAGGTCACTCATGAAGGCTATTAACAAGGCTCCAAGTGCCCCTTTTGGGTTTAGCCGATACCTGGCAGTGAAGCAATGGTTATAAGTTTGGCGCTCTCTGTCGTTACACAACGCCTGCAACGACTCCAGGCTGGTAGCTCCGCGCGCGATCACCACAAACCCACGAGTTCGAGCAGCCCTTTCATCGTGGAGCTTGCCACGATTCTGAAGAATCTTTAGAAACTGCACCTCATAATCAGGGTATGGAGCGAAAGGCTGGGATTGTTGGCTGGTCATGGAGCACCTCTGGTGAAGCGTGAGAAGAGGTCGGGCCTGAGTGTTGGACCTCCTCAGGTTCACGGAACGATCCGGCGCGAGGGACGGCGGTCGATTCAAACTAGGCGCGCCGGATGAATTTAGCCGCGATCCAACCAGCCAGGATTAGGATCGCGAGGATGACCCAGTTGTAACGCTCGCCGTAGGCTACGCCGGGAAAGTGGTTACTGATCATTAGGAACACTACGGGGACGGCCATGAAGGTGTTTTGTTTTGAGCGCAGCTTTGCCTGGGCGCTCAACGCGGCGTCAGGTTTACGTCCTTCGTTGATCGCCGCGATCATTTTTTTCTGCGCCGGAAGAATTCTCATCCAAACATTCGCAGCCATGATGGTTCCCATCATCGCACCCACATGAATGAAGACCGCTCGACCACTAAACACATGCGTGAGGCCGAAGGCCGTGGCGACGAGCAGGACATAAAAGAGCACCGCGACCAGCACTTCATTCTTGCCGAGTGGCGAGATCATCACGAGGTCATAGATTATCCAGCCTGCAAGCATTACGCCGATTCCCAAACCGACTGCCGCAGCAAGACTGATGTCGTAGACGTCAGGGTCGATGAGGGCGCCGCCCCCCAGGTAGTAAACCACGACGAGTAACGCAAAACCGCTGAGCCACGTGGTACCTGCCTCCCAACGAAACCAGTGCAGAGTGCGCGAAGCCAGGTCGGGTACCTTGCGTTTCTCAACTACGTAAAAACCACCACTATGGACCATCCAGATCTGCGCCGGTGTGCCGGTGTTGGCAGCGGCTTTTTCTTCTTCCGACAAACGCGCGTCGAGCCAGGTGAAGTAGTAGGTGGTTCCGACCCACATGATTCCGGCAAACACGTGTACCCAACGGAAGATCAGGTTAAGCCATTCGCTAATGGTTGGATCGAGCATAGATTTCGCGAGTCGATAACTCTGCGCGGGACGCAAAACTAGCTAACTTCCGCGATAGGTTGAATAGCCAAACGGACTAATCAACAACGGCACGTGGTAGTGCGACGTCGCATCTTCAACTTTGAAAACAATGGTTACCTGCGGAAAGAAAGAGTCGACCTCAAGATTCGAAAAGTAAGACTCCGTATCGAATACCAGCCGATAGTTGCCCGGATCGAGTGGTTCACTAACCAGAAAAAACGGTTTCACCCGGCCGTCTTCATCGGTCCAGGCATGACTTAGCTCGTTCCAGCTCTCATCTGTGTTCTGCGCCGCGAGACTGACGGCGACGCCGCCCGCAGGCGCTCCCCGCGCCACGTCCAGAATGTGTGTGGAGATTGTGGCCATGAAATCAGTGGCGAGTCTACATTCGTTCGGAACAGAGTCAACAAGAAAAATCCAGCCGCAGGGCCTAAAGGTCCGAAGGACCGCTATTGAATAGCCACGGCCGTGAGGCCGTGGATAGTGGAAGAAAATGGCCGAGCGCCGAAGGTGCGGCAGTTTGCATTTACAGAGCAAACGAATGCCAGCCCTCCGGGCCTTGGATTTCTTTCGAACTCTGATCCACGGCCTTACGGCCGCGGCTACTGACTGTCGCACCTTCGGCGCTGTTCGAGCACTAAACGAATGACTGGAAGGTGAGCCAAATATGCCGTTCAGCTGGCAATCAGCTTGTTCAACCTGAGACTCGTGATCTTAGCTTGTTCTGCAGCCGCAATGCGCAGTTCTTCATCTGGTCCATTGCTCAGGCGCTGCCGAAGGCTGCTGAGCATCTCTTCTGAACTTTTTCCAGTCGCGCAAATGATAAAAATGTAACCAAACTTTTCTTCGTATTCGCGGTTCATACGGGCCAGGATATCGATGGTCTCTTGTGCTGAATCGCGAATACCGGATTGCTCGTTCTCAGACCATTTTTGCGCATCGGCTGAGATCGAGGCGGCAGCCTTCTTCTCGCCAATCTTCGGATGACTGTGAAACGCTTCCAGCCATTCATCCTGTCCTAGCTCCCACCAGAGCCGGTCAGCGGTTTCGAGCAAATGATTGGGACTTAAAAACGGACGCTCAGCGGTCATACGCTCCGTCCACGCCGAGCAACCACAACACTGCCGCAGTTCGCTTTCAGCTTCTGCGGGCGCGAGAGCGTTTAATCGTTCAAGACTTGATTCCAAACTGGTTGACACCTTATTCAGCTAACCATCGTGCCGTACACTCGCAACCGGCTCACACCACCATCCGGGAAAATATTGAATCGCAGATGCGAAACTGTACCCGCATCCAGAACCTCTCTTTCGAAATGGTGCCGCGTGTGTGCCTGTAACGCCGTCCTCGGCAGAATGCTTGTCCAGGCGACTGAGAGATCAGTCAATTTGTCTGCGTCAACGTTTCCTGCATTCGTAGCTTCCAATGAACAACTCTCGGGAAAGTTACCCTTAAACCACGCCGTGTCGACTTCCAATCGACGAACAATGCCCGGACTGCCAAGTTTGATGATGGTCCAGTCGTGACCCGGACCGCGACGCCGCTTCGTTTCCCAACCATCGCTCATGTTTGCTGCTCGACCTGGCATGATGAGGTTGTGACGATGGCCGAAAAACATGTCGCTACAGGAGAGCACTAGCCCGCCATTCTCCACTGCCGCCAGATCGATCTCGCCGCCAATGCGTTTGAGTCGATCCCAATCAGGCGCGACTTCACCAAATACTCGCAATCGGGCCACGCCGCCATCCGGATAAATCTTCAATCGTAGGTGGGTGAATCTTTCCTGATTCTCGATCATGAAAGGATTTTGCGAATCGCCGGCTAAGGGCAAACGCGGAAGAATCTCCGTCCATCTCACCGACTCGCTTTGCAATTCCTCCGCGGTTGGTAAGCCATCGATGGCGCAGGCTTCGAGCGAGCAGTGTTCAGGATAATTACCACGGAAAAAACTGGTGTCGACGACGATGCCGCGAATTATCCCAGGTAAGCCGAGGCGAACAATGCACCAGTCGTAGCCGGGAGTTCGGCGGCGTCGCGTTTCCCATCCATCCATCCACTTACCCAAATCCGTGTACTTGCCTTCAATGAAGATGGGCAGGCTGGCTTTCAACAGATTCTCTTTGGGCGCAAAAAATTCGTCATTGGCGACGAGTACCGCGCCTCCCAGTTTCTCGGCAGCCAGATCGACTAATTCAGTAAATTCCATTGGTCCAACAAAACCTCCGTTTATTGCCGGCGCCAGGAGCCGTCAAGCCGTTGAAAATTAGCGCCAAGGGCGCGAAATGTAACAGCCTGGGCCATCGGCCCAGGGTAAAGATCGTACTGCATTCAGGAAGCGCTAAAAGTGCGACATAGGAAGTCTGTTGATCGGATTTGCGCGACGCATCGGGTGCAATTTCGCGCCTTCAGCGCTAGAAACCCATACCCGATTCTTCCTGGGCCGTTGGCCCAGGCTATTACATTTCGCGCCCTTGGCGCTGGACTTAGTCTAGTGCGAACGCCGAGAGCTTCGCCCTTTCGCTGTCAGAAGAATTCCGCGCGGTTCTGTAATGAATTCACCACGATCATAAATCTTCTGACCGCGCAGAAAGGTCGTCTCCACTTTACCCGCGAGCGTCATCCCTTCGTAAGGAGTCAACTTGTGACGATGCTCGAGCTTCGCCCCTTCAACTCGGAATTGGGCCGAAGGATTCCACACGACCAGGTCAGCATCAAGTCCCAGGGCAATCGCGCCTTTCTTTTTTTCCAGTGACACTAACCGGGCAGGCGCACTACACAACCAGCGCGTCAAATCCTGCAAGGTAAAGCCACGACTCTTTGCTTCGGTCCAAACGACTGGCAAACGAAGTTGCAGCGAAGAAATCCCGCCCCAGGCAGCGAGAAAGTCTCCGGCTTCCCGCAGCTTCATGTCCGGTGGGCACGGCGAATGATCGGAAACGATCAGATCAATTGTCCCATCCTGCACTGCGTTCCACAGTTGTTCGCGATTTTCTCGTTCTCTGATTGGCGGGCAACACTTGAACTCAGTCGCGCCGTCAGGAATGTCTTCGGCTGCGAACGAAAGATAATGCGGACAGGTTTCAGCCGTGATGCTTACTCCTGCCGCTTTTGCTTCGGCAATCAACGGCAAAGAATCTGCTGACGAGTGATGAACGATATGGACTCGCGCGTTGAATTCCCTGGACAGTCGGACCATCAACGCGACGGCCGCATCTTCAGCAGCGCGAGGACGAGTGTAAAGAAAGGTTTCGTAAGCGTTGGGCTCGCCGCTAGCTAATGATGAAGCAGTTTCAATTGGGCCAGGCAGTTCCGCATGAACGATCAAGACCGCTCCCAGCCTGGCCAACTCGGGCATCGCCTCGTGTAGATCTGTCTCCGAAACATTCGGAAACTCGTCAACGCCGGAATGGACCAGGAAGCACTTAAATCCCACGACGCCGGCGCCAGAAAGCGATCCCAGCTCCTTTGTATTACCTGGAACCACGCCTCCCCAAAATCCCACGTCTACGTGACACTGCCCCTCAGCCGCGTCCGTCTTTGATTTGAACCCGGCGAGGGTGGTAGTCGGTGGAATGGAATTGAGTGGCATGTCGATGAGGGTCGTAACTCCCCCCGCCGCAGCTGCGCGGGTTGCGGTAGCGAACCCTTCCCATTCGGTGCGACCCGGCTCGTTCACATGAACGTGTGTGTCAACCAAACCCGGCATGACCACCAACTCTTCGCCGATGTCGATAACTTCGCAGTCAACTGAGCGGTCATAGGAATTGATCGCCGTGATCACGCCGCCAGTTATTTCGATTGAGACGGCATCGATCGAGTCGGGCAAAACGACCTGTCGACTGCGAATTAACAGTTTAGGTGCGGACATAATCTTGCGGAGACGGATTACCGAACGTTGGAGGAGGCGGCGGCAGGTTTGGCTGAAACTCACCCAGCCCAAACACTTGTTCGTAGGCCATGGCAATTGCCGCAAAATTTATTGGTATGACGAAGAAGACGCCGATGTAACAAAGCATCACTCCAATCATGTTCATGGCACCGGTCATCAAACTCAGTCCCAGCAGTCGCCAAAAGTTAGCCATCGCCGCCTTGATGCTTAGTTTGACAGCGTTAAGCCCCGACAGCTTGCGATCGACAATCAACGGATAAGCGAAGGTGAACCCGATCGAAAGGAGAATGATGATCACCATTATGACAATCCAGAAAACCATTGCTGCGCCAAAGAAGGCCAGGAACGCAGTCGGGTCAGGATCGCCTCCACCTTGCGGCATCATCATGAACATCCCAACATAAAATGCGATGTATGAAGGTACCAGGACTATTAGCAAGGGAACCATGTGCAGCAGGGTTGCCACGATGCTCTCTCCAAAATAGTCAAAGCCTTTGAAGAGGAGGTTAAACTCGACCGTCTTACCTCGACGAACCTCAAATAGCGCGAGGTAAATGCCGCACATCATCGGACCCATGAGAATGCCCAGGGGCCCCACACTCCCAATGATTAAGCCTATCGCAGACATGCCAACCAAGAGCCAATACTGATTGCGCACCAGGTCATAACCCGCCTTCAGGCATTCAATTGGCTCAACTGCATGACTCTTAAACTCAGGAGTTGTTGGGGGAATGAACATGTTGGATCCTTTCATGGAGCCGTAGCTGGTTGGCTGGGAGGCTGTGCACTCTTCATCGTGCCATTTCTATCGCGGACCCATCCGGCTTTCTCAATGAGAGGCCGCAGGTGACCCTTGATAGCCTCCGCATAGAGTAACGCCCCGTTCTGGTTCGGGTGTCCAAGCGACGCATAACGGCAGGTCAGATATCGTTCCTCGCGAAATTGTTTCTCGAGTTTAGTTTCTTTGACACCTTTAGGCTTCTTAAACGTTTCTTTGCAACTCCTGGATCTTTCTTCGCGAGTTTCATCATTGGGTTTGAAGGCGGCTGATCCGAATGAAAGAGCGACGATAATTTTTCGAAAGCCGGACAGGTTCGTTGAGCCGAGCTTAAAATTCCATAGCAATGTGTTGGGCGCCGCGAAAGCGTGCTCCGGCCAAAAATCAATCTCCACAAACGTTACCCGAGCCGGCAGAGACTTTTCTGACCCTTCAAGATTAACCTGACTAACTGCGGCCGCCAGGCTGGAGGTAGATAATCGATACCACTCTTCAGAAAGAGCGACCAATTGTTGCCGCATCTCCGCATAGGTCAGAACGCGCGCCTTCCCGTTTTTAGCCCCTTCTTCATCGCGCGCTAGCTTCTTAACCAGCAGACGTAGAAAAGCATTGTCGTCGGTTTCCGAAGAAATAGATGGGTAGTAGCCGGTCACGATTACCTGAGCGTTTGGAAATCCGACGACGATGCGCCGCAGCAATTCCGTCATGTTGCCGCGACAATGCGCCTCGATCGATGGCCGGAGGGATTCCAACGATAGTGCAGCATTCAACATACTGCTCACGCCCACGTCGTTCACACACCCATCGACCAGTATCAGGTCAACCTTCGTGCGGTCGGCGCCATACGATCGGATCGCCTCATCCAATTGCTGATTTATCGATGGGAGCGACTGGTTGATTTCGCCATCGCGTGACATGAATTTCTCCGACGGGTCAGCAGGGGTGACCAGCACGGCGCCGGAATGGGCTCGGATTTCTTCTTTCACTTCACGGCCAGTCTTCTCTTCGAGCCAGCACTTAACTCGCCACCAGGATTTGTGTTCGCGTTTCAAGCCCTGACCCCAAAGTATCGAATCGCCGATGACCAGCATATCCAAAGGATCTTCAGCCGAAGGCGTCCCTCTGTTGGGGCAGGCTGATTTTGCGTGAGACGTGCCGACACAAAGCACCAAACCCGTTGCGGCGATCAGTAACAGGTGTTTGAGTGAAGATTTTTGAGCGGATTTCAAAGTTAGGTAGATTCTGCCCGTTTGATTCTTGTCACCCAGAAAGAGTAGTCAGAAAGTCTTCAATCAAATTAACGCTGACTCTTAGTCGATAGTTTCGCGTCGACCTAATATCGTCTATCGGCGAAATCTCGCGGGCTAACTCAGCGCGAGCCCTCGTGACCGTGTCCTGATCGATTCTGGCGCCACGCAAAGCAGATTCAGTATTCACACAACGGAGGGGAACCGGTGCGACACTACCGAGGGCCAAGCGTAGATCTTCGATTGTTTGATCCTGAACGCGCGCGCAGGCAGCCAGGCAAACCTTCGAGATCGCTTGCGCCTTTCGCGTACCTACTTTTCGATAATACTGGCGCAGCCCACCGGTTGTGCGGGGTAGTCGTATTCGCGCCAATAACTCGTCAGCACGCATCACGGTCTGTTTGTAACCGGTATGAAAACCGTGATACGGAACCCATCTCGCGCCACTTGCCGACACCAGTTCTAACTCTGCATCGTAAACCAACAACGCGGGCGGGGAATCGGCGGCGGGAGAAGCGTTGACAATGTTGCCGCCCAATGTCCCGCGATTTTGAATTGCCAGGCCGCCCGTTTCGCTCGCTGCCTGACAAAGCATGGGGAATTCGGTGCGCAGGATTGAGTTTTCCTGAATGTCGGTGTACGTCGTAAGCGCCCCCAGGTCGACGTGTTCAGGAGTGATTTCTATGCCACGAAGTTCATCCAGATTCCAGATGTTGAGATAGTTCTTGTGGGCCAGCTTTCCGGATTCAAGCAGAACCATCAAATCGGTACCACCGGCAAACGGCTGCCAGACACCCGGTTCGCTTGCGAGTAGACTTAGTGCTTCGGGTAAACCAGCGGGCGAGATTAGATCGTAAGCGGGAAGGTAAGCTCTCATCGCACCTTGCCTCCCTCCGGCTGGGAAATGGAAGTCTGTGATTTAGGCGTTGTCGCGAAATTGGCCGCGATCGTTGCCGGCTTGGCTTTTCCTAGAGACAAGCACAGTCGGCGCAACTGTGATACGCGTCGGATGCGGGCGGTTACGGCACGTGATGACATATCAACCTTCATGAAAGCCCTCAGGCGCTAACGCTTCAATGTCTGCTAAATCCTGATGACTACGTCGGAGTTGCTTGAGAGCTATTAAGCCACCGGTTGAGACGACAGTTAGTTTTCCGCCTTCCCAGTCAACTCTCTCTCGAGACTCCCAAACGTCTCGAATGTCGGGAGTTGCCAGAAGCAAATCCAGTGACAACAACTCTCCATCTTCCGAATCAATCTTGGATACCCGTCGTATCTCAACCGCGCCATTGGCGAAACTCAAGTCTTTGCCGCGGATGTTGTAGCCGAGCGAACTTGCAATTTCCAAAGCATCCGTCAGGGAGTCCCAAAGGATTAGCAAATCGATATCAACAGTGGCCCTTACCCGACCGTGCACGCCCATCGCCAATCCGCCACACAAGGCATATTCGATCTCATTCTCGTCTAACGCGCTTACAACCTTCCGCAGTTCATCCATCAAATCCAGCATTATCCAGCTCTCATTTCCGGCAGGCGCTCACGACCGATTCAAAAATTTTCATATAACCAGTACAGCGACACAGATTGCCGGCAAGCCCGGTTCGGATATCCGCTTCAGTCGGGTTCGGATTGCGTTCGAGAAGATCGACGGCAGCCATGACCATTCCCGGAGTGCAAATGCCGCATTGCGCACCGCCGCAGTCAATGAACGCCTGTTGCACTGCGTGTAATTGTTCTCCAGTTGCTACACCTTCGATGGTTTTGATCTCGGCTCCCTCAACCTGGGCCACCGGAACCAGACAGCTATTCACGATCCGTCCGTTGATTAACACAGAACACGCCCCGCACTCGCCTTCACCGCAGCCCTCTTTGGTACCGGTTAAGTGCAATTGCTCACGCAAGACATCGAGCAACCGAGCCACTGGAAAGGCATCGAGAATGTGCCAAGCGCCATTCACGTTACACTTGATTTGGCTTTTGGGGTTGGTTTCGGAAGTGTTCATTGACGTTGACACCATCGCTATTGCGGGTGTTCCAAGTCGAGCATATCATGTCAACATGCTGGACTGGACTGACTGCGCGCACGTTGAACGAAGCAACGATAAACTAAGCGGCGCCTGGGTTTTTCGCGGTACTCGCGTACCGGTCCGCGCATTATTCGAAAACCTGGAAGCTGGCGCAACGGTCGACCAGTTTCTGGAGTGGTTTCCAGGCGTCACTCACGAGCAGGCTGTCGCCGTCCTGGCCCACGCAGAACAGAGCCTGGCCAACGTCTAACTCCCTGTTGAGTTTCAAGTGCGAATCCTTTTTGACCAGGGCACTCCTGTACCTCTCCGACACCACCTGGTGGGCCACGAAGTAACGACTGCTTTTGAGCTGGGCTGGTCCAATCTTGAAAATGGCGCCTTGTTGCTGGCAGCAGAAGGTCGATTCGACTTGATGATTACCACCGACCAAAACATACGCTACCAACAGAAAGAAGGTAGCAGGACCCTCGGCATCCTGGTTTTGATGACAACAAGCTGGCCTTGGATGCAGTCAGGTATTCCGGAAATCATTGCCGCCATCAATCAGGGTAAACCGGGCAGTCTGCTTGAAGTCAAACTTCAGTAGATAACTCCTCCATCAGCGCTTCCGGCATCAACGGAATGTGATTAAAGCTGACACCGGTTGCGTTCTCAATCGCGTTCAAGATCGCCGGTGCTGGTCCATCCATGGGCAGCTCACCGATTCCCTTAGCCCCACCAGGCCCATAGGCGTAAGGATTCTCCTCAAAATAAACGCGGATCGGAGGAATGTCGGCCGGAGTCGGAATGATGTAATTGGTCATCTGGTTGTTGGCCATACGGCCGTCTTTCCAAACGACATTCTCAAACAAAGCAAACCCAATGGCCTGGGCCACGCCGCCTTCAATCTGTCCCGCCGCAAGTATCGGATTGATAACTCTCCCCACTTCCTGAACGGCCACGAAATCTTCAACTCGGGCGTCGTAAGTCAATAAATCCACCCAAACTTCGGCCACATAAACTGCCCACGCGTACGTGCCATAAGCATCGCCCTGATACTTCTCGTCGTCCCAAACGACATTTGGCGGAGGCTGATACTTGCTGAATGTTTTTAAAGGACCAAAGCTTTTGATATGTTCGCGGCAGGCTTGCTGGAACGCCGCGGAATCGTAGGGTTCGTGCAACAATCCGCTGCCAATCAGCGTTTGCTTCAAACCCAGCACTGCCGACTCAACCAGCTTTCCAACCACCATCGAAGTGCGCGACGCGACCGTCGGTCCACTGTTGGGCACGTTGGCAGTATCCGGTTGTGCAACCTCAACTACATCGCCGTCGACGCCCAGAGCCTCGGCTGCAATCTGCGCGAATACGGTGTTGGTGCCCTGGCCGATCTCAGTGCTCGCCGCGAGTATTCTGACGCGACCTTCCGCAGTGGCTTCGGCGCCAACGACTGACGCGAGATAAACCTCACCCGATCCCGTGAATCCTGCGCCGTGCATGAAGGTTGCGAAGCCAATGCCTTTCCTGATGCGTGAACCGTTGGCATTCTCTCGGGCGAACCGCTCGCGTTTTTCGTGATACCCGGTCAACTCGAAAGCGCGGTCGAGCAACTCATCCATCTCGACCTTTTCTCTAATCACCTGACTGGTCGCGGTCGTCTCTCCTTCATGAATAAAGTTTCGACGGCGAAACTCGTCGGGAGATAGTCCAAGTTGAGCGGCGACCTTATCCATGTGACGTTCTAATCCAAAGATACTCTGCGGCGCGCCGAAGCCTCGGAAGGCTCCGTGCGGTGGCAGATTGGTCGCAACTGCGCTCGAGCGAATACGCACGTTTGGACAGACATATGGACCAGCGGCGTGAATCGTGCCGCGCGAGAGAACAACCGGAGACAAGGTGCAGTACGCGCCGCCGTCAACAATAAACTCAATCTCCATCGCCAGCAGTTTGCCGTCTTTAGTCACGGCTGTTTTGTGACGGGTTCGCGATGGATGTCGCTTGGTAGTCGCGACCATATCCTCCGCGCGGTCGTAAATTATTTTGACTGGCTTTCCTGACTTCAGAGCCAGCAATCCCGCGTGACCTGCAATCATCGAGGGATATTCTTCCTTGCCACCAAAACCGCCACCGGTTTCAGTTTGGATCACGCGAATCTTTTCATCCGTGAGACCGAATAGTTTGACCAACGCTTTATGAACGTAATACGGGCACTGCATCGATCCCCACACCGTTACACCTTCGCTCTCGTTTGCGATCGCGATTACGCCGTTGTTTTCAATGTAGAGTTGTTCCTGCGCGCCGGTGCGGTATTCACCTTCAACCATCATGTCGGCAGCAGCCCATGCGGTATCGACGTTTCCCTTGTCTACTAAGAACGATTTGAAGGTGTTGTTGTCGCCCCAGATTATTTCTTTCTGACCTACCGAATCCTCAATCGAAAAGAGAGCGGGCAACTCCTCTATCTCTATCCGAACAGAACGCCGCGCCTCTTCAAGCAGGTACTTGTCAGGATGGGCCAGCAGCAGGATGGGTTCTTCAGCGTGATTGACCACGCCGTCGGCGAGGTAGGGCTGATCATTCAGAATCAGCGCGACATAGTTTTCGCCGGGAACCTCCCTGGCAGTGACGATCGTAAATTCACTCCAGGGAATGTCGCCTTCGAATGAAATACTCTTGATGCGTCCGCGAGGCACCGGGCTACGAACAGTAGCGCCGTAGATCATGCCGGGGAAGGAAATATCGTCGACGTAAAGCGCTTGACCTGTGACCTTCTTGCGACCCTCTTTACGTGGAGTGGATTTGCCTATCTGGTGTTCGTTTGTGTTGGCCTGCATAAGTCGATGTACTTTACAACTTCCGACTACCGATCACGCAAGCACAAACTATCGTGGTATTGATGCAGTTTGGATTCGCGTCATTAGCCCTGGTGGCATGGGCGGTACACGGCTTTGCACAAAGAGTCGGTACAGAACCGCCTTACGCCACAAGCCAATCGACAATCGGCAATTGCAAATCGGAAATCGACGGACTGCCGGTCTTTACGGGCGCTTTGGTGTATTATTCAGGCGCTCTTCAATCTCTATGCAAAAAGGTTCAGCCGAAATGCCGTCTGATTACCGAGGAGAATCAATGAAAGTACGAATCTTTCTACCGATGGTCGCGATCTGCGCTCTTTTAGTCGTTGCCTGTTCAAAAACTGAAGTAACAACCAATCGTGAAGCGACCGCACCGGTTGCGAGTAACGCTACAACTCCAGCCCAGCCCACGGCCGTTCTGACCACTGCGGAAAAGATCGGCGTTCCGGAATGCGACAACTTCCTGGCCGCTTACGATGCGTGCGTTTCCGGCAAAGTGCCCGAAGCTGCTCGCGCTCAGTACAAGGCAAGCATTGAGCAATGGCGCACATCGTGGAAGAAACTAGCCGACAATCCTGCTACCAAAGCATCGTTGGCAGCCGCGTGCAAACAATCAGCCGAGCAAGCAAAGACTTCTATGACGGCTTACAACTGCACCTTCTGATTAAGAATCGGCCCGGAAGGTGAATAGCCACAGATGACACGGATCAGACAGATCAAACGCTTCTGATCTGAATGCGTGTTTATCTGTGGCAAGTTTCCCATTACTGCGGCTTCGCGATCACCAGCGGCACACTTTCCAACTCACGTCGATAGAAAACGCGCGGGCGTTGCACACTACGCTTGTCGGGGTCAGCGATGTTTTGTTCGCCTTCAGTGAATGCGATCCCGATCCCAACTCCGCGGGTTTGCTTCATCTTCTCTTCCTGCATTTGCGGAACTCGTTCAGTAGCAAAGTCTAACCACTCTTTGGCGATCAGCGTCCCGTCTTTCGGTTGGTTGTCAGCGATCGAAGTCTTGAGTCCTTCTTCGATGAGCGCGTAAGTCAACAATCCGTGACCTAACTGCGCCGCCTCAAGTGCCGCCTGGTAACTCTGGGCTGCTGTTAGGATGTACATACCCTTCTCATAAGCGAGCTGGGCCAAACCCTTGGAGTTCATTGGCCCACGTCGTTTCTCTTCCGCTTCGAGAGCCTGGCCTGAATTACAGGCATCGATAATCAACAACAAATGACCGGCATCGAGACCTTCAACTACCTCTTCCAGCTCAACGTCTGAAACGCTGTGCGAGAGAATCGAACGCAGCCCTTCTTCAGTCAGGTTCGTCCGATCGCCTGTGTATCCGAGGTCATGCGGAATTAGGTAGAAACGCTGAGCCTGCGCAGTTCCGTGACCGGCAAAATAGATAATCACGGTGTCTTCGGGTTCCGCGCGCTTTAGTCGATCGAGACCAGCCGGAGCTGGGCCAGTTGCGTCAGGGGATCCAGACAGGCGTTTGAGCGCGGCCAGGATATTTGCCTTGGTAGCCTGTTCATTGATCAGTGGAACAACTTCCACTTTTTCAAACAGGCCGATTTGCGACTGGCGCGCCTTAACTTCATCGCCGAAACTCTGCGCGTCCGCTACTGCGTATTTCAAGTTGTACTGCGGATTCGCGTAATCATTCAGGCCAACCGCGATCACATAAGCAGTGCCGGCGCGCTTCAAACTGTCAGCACCGGTTAGTAACAATGGAGCATCCGTGCTTTTGACGTTGTCACGGTTGAATGCGTAAGCAGTCAGCCGATTTGGTCCAGCAGTAACAGTGATTTCTTCTTCCAGCGTCACCGCCTTCTGCCCTTTCAATACGTCGCCTCTCCAGACCTTAACGAGGGAGCCGTTGCGGAATAATCTAAGGTCGCGAGCGCCGCTGCCTTGCGCATGGTCTTTGTCGGCTGGCGCGTCAGTGACCTCGATCCTTATCTTCATCTTCCTTGAAGCAATCCCGCTAGCCGCAGGCTCTCCGCCAGGCAGGGAAAGCTTCACCACGGGTTGTCGCCTATCCTTCTTCGAAACATCTGCCGCAACCCGCGGACGTTTGCCCGCCAGAATGTCGCTAAGCAAACCCGGGTGATAAAACTCTGTGAAGTACACCTCGATTGGCGCCACATTGAACGTGTCCTGGTTATATCGCCACAGAATCTGGTTCCACGAAACCGGCGTACCATCAAACAAACCCTGCGGCGTTACCACCATCCACTCGCCGCCATCGTCGAGCGAGATAAGCGTCAGCAGGTGTTCCCCAGTGTTCGTGTCCCACAAAAAAGTGCCGCCGTCATCGCTGGCGGACGCGAGTAACCGGCCATCCGGACTGAAGTCGATCGATTCAACGTTGGAGGTGTGGCCTGCAAGAGTGCGCAGCTCGCGTTTGGTGGCAAGGTCCCAAATTCGGATCGTGTTATCAGTGCTACCTGACGCCAGCAGGCGTCCATCGCGACTGAAAACCACGGAGGTTACGCCTTTTCCATGTCCCTTCAGTGCTCCCAACGGACTTCCGCTGGCTACATCCCAAAGTTCAATCTGCCCCACGCTCTCTATTTTCATGTTCTTCATGATGTCCTGGGGATCAGGAGCGTTCTTCGGGCGCTTACCCCCTTGTTGCGCAGCGCTCATCATCGCCGCTAAATCTATGTTCGACTTCGACTCGACCCCACCCGTCGCGAGCATGCGACCGTCTGGACTAAAGGCCATCGACGTGACGGTCTTACCCATCGTACCGGCTGACATAGCACCCATCATGTTTGTCATCATCGAGGAAATGTCGGCCATATTGGGCATTTGGGGCATCGTCCCAGGCTTGCCCGCGCCTTTCATAATGGCCTTCGGATCAATGGTCCCTGGAGTTTGCGATCCACCCATAATTGAACCGAGATTGCCAAGCGGTGAAGACTTCAGATCGCGTATACGGCTGCCCGAATTCGTCTCCCAAAGCGAGACCTGGCCCATCGAGCCAAGTGTCGCCAGCATGCGACCGTCGGAACTGAACCCTGCTTCAAAGGCGCTACTGTCGACTACCAGGGTGCGCAATTCGCGCCCCGACTTTACGTCCCAAATTCGCAGTTGCGTTTGCAGATAGGCGGGCCCCGTCGCCGGCGTCTGCTGCGTGGTGTTTGGTCCATACGAAACCAAAATCATAGTGCCGTCGGGACTGAAAGCCGCTCGTTGAACCACTCGACCTTCCGAGGCCGGCGCAAGCCGCTGCAATTGTTTGCCTGAAGGGATCTCCTGAATCGTCAGCACATCGGTATTGGCAGTAAAGGTTGCAAGATATTTTCCGTCTGGGCTTGGCAGGCCGAACAAACCATCAGTGGAACCGGGGACCATCCGAAAGCCACGGCCCTCGCGCAGATCCCATCGCGTCTTGCCGCCAGACCACAGCTTGGTGCCATCGGCGCTGAAAGCAACTTTGTAGGCCATGTTGGTGCGGCCGCTCATCTTGATTAACTGCTTACCCGTTTCTGTTTCCCAGAGGATTGTCGGAGTATCGAATCCACCAGTGGCAACCCGTTTACCGTCGTCACTGAAGTTTGCGAAGACGCTGCCCTGCGTAGTGAACAGACCGCTATTGGGGGCTTTTAACGACGGGAGTTCGCGGCCGGTCGATACTTCCCAAAACCTGACTGTGTAGCCGTCGGTGAGTGCCAGCATTTTTCCGTCGCGACTGAACTTGAGACCAGACATCTCCGAGGTAGTCGTTGCAAGTTCCCGCTCACTTGCTTTGCCGCTGAGATCCCAAAACTTGACACGCTTGTCGGTGATGCCGGCCGCGAGCAAACGTCCGTCTTGAGTGAAGGCAAGCTCAATGCTGTCAAAATCCTTGTCCGGCAGATTGACTGACTTCGAGGGTTGTCCTGTAGCCAAATCCCAAAACTTTACTTGCGGCCGTCCCTCATCTTCCGAGAGAAATGCCAATTGACTGCCGTCGGGAGTCAGGGCAGCGCCGCCTCCTCCACCAACAAACGATGAGGAGGTAGGTGGGCCGACACTGATTGAGCGCAGTTCATTTCCTGTGCCTACATCCCACAATCGGATTGAGTCGCTGGCGGTAACAATGCGGCCATCAGCGGTGAAGGCGATGAATGAGACACCTGCTATTGCAGAAGTCATAGTGCCCTGTGAGCCGGTAAGCGTTTGCACTTCGCGACCCGTGATCACGTCCCAGACTTTTACTTTGTTGTCGCCGGCCGCGCCTGCAATGAAACGACCGTCGCGGCTGAAAGCAATGAACGGCGACAAGGTCATACCGCCCGGCGCGCCTGTGGACAAGTTTCGCAACTCGCGTCCAGTGGCTGTCTCCCAAAGTTTGATGGTGCCGCTCCGGAAACTCGCGGTCGCCAGCAAGCGTCCGTCAGGACTAAACGTAGATCTGGTTGCGCCGAAGAGATTGTTATAGCCGGTTTGGAGCACCAGCTCTGGCTTGGCCTCGCGCGACTGTGATTGTGCTTGAGCGGTTGTCTTATCTTGACCGCCTTGGATTCCGAGCCCGCGCTGATCTGGAGAGGGTGTTGGGGCTTGGGCAAAGGTGAAGCTTGGAGTCGCAATAACGAGAAAAGTTATTAGAGCAGTTCCCATTGCTCGTAGTTCAACTTGTATTCGTTTCATAACAATATCCTGCGCTTGATCTAGATGAAGTTCAACATTCTAAGGACGTTAAATCTCCGGTCAATTTGCAGACGGTAAAAACGCGTTACCGACGCCCTCATCTCCAATCCATAGTGTATCCGGAACACTTACTTTTCCGACAAGTCGGGAAGGAGGACTTGTCCCCGCTCCTCCTCACTCATGTACAACCTTGCAAAGGATCTACATCGCCCAGCCTCCCACAAGTTGGGAAGGAGGATTTATCCCCAAATAATCTACATCGCTCAGCTTGGCAATTTTGGGCTATTGAGAAATTGTCAGGCTTGGCGATCTAGATTCTGTGGGTGGTTGTAGATGGGTGAGATGAGCGGGGATAAATCCTCCTTCCCAACTTGTGGGAGGCTGAGCAATCCACAGTCTTTGGGTGTCTGCAGATTAGTGAGTATGAGCGGGGACAAATCCTCCTTCCTGACCTGTGAGGAACCGAGGCGCTCTAGCTTCGTCAGCGTTGGTCAAAAGGTAACGTGCTCTAAAACCAGCAACCCAATCGATACCGCCGCCAGAGCGAACATCATCGGATGAATATCGCGCGCACGGCCAACAATCAGGTACAGACCAACATGCGATATGAATCCCCATAGAATTCCCTGGGTGATCGAAAACGTCAGGGGAATCAAAATGATGGTGAGAAAGGCCGGCAGCCCTTCTTCGATCTTTGAAAAAGAAATCTGTCCCACACTACGAAACATCGATGCGCCCACCAGAATCAAAACTGACGCAGTCGCATACGGCGGGACCATCCCCGCAAGCGGCGCCAGAAACAAACACGGAAGAAAACAGAGCGCAGTGAAAACTGAAGTCATTCCCGTCCGCCCTCCCATGTTGATGCCCGCGATACTTTCGATGTAGGCCGTCCCCGACGAGGTTCCTACGAGTCCCGCGCCCAAAGTCGCAAACGAATCTACTACCAATCCCTGCTTCAGATTCCTGGGATTGCCATTCTCGTCAAGCAAGTCAGCAGCGTGGGCGACCCCGATGAAAGTGGAAATCGAATCGAAGAGATCGGTAAACATGATTGCGATGATCGCAGGCAACAAGGAAAGTTTGAGCGCACCGAGAATATCGAGCTTAAGAAACACTGTGTGAAAGTCCGGGGTGCTCACGAAACTTGCGGGAGCTTTCACCAGACCAAAAGCCCAACCCAAAACCGTTGCGAACACGATCCCTGCAAGGAAGGCGAGAGCGCTTTTTCTAGTGAACAACCAGACTGAAAGAGCCGTTGCCAGAACCGTCAACAGTGCCGGAATACCCAGACTCCCGAGTTTCACGAACGTGACGGGATCGGCCGCAATCATTCCTGCATTCTTCAATCCGATAAACGTGAGGAAGATTCCGATTCCCGCAGCGGTACCGATGCGTAGCTCCGGCGGAATTGCTTTGGCGATTGTTTCGCGAACCGGTGTCACTGAGATGAGCAGAAAAAGTACGCCCGCCCAGAAAACGATTCCCAGTGCGACCTGCCACCAAACTTTTTGCGTGAGAATAATCGTGAAGGTGAAAAACGCATTGAGGCCCATCCCCGGCGCGACTGCAAACGGCAGCTTCGCGTAGAGACCCATGAGCAGCGTCATCGTGAAACACAACAACACAGTTGCCGTCAGCACGCCGCTGAATGCCATGCCGGTACCTTCAGTTGAAAGGATCGACGGATTCACTATCACGATGTAAGCCATCGTGAAAAACGTAGTGACTCCGGCGATTGCTTCAGTGCCGAGGCTGGGTTTCGAGCGTTCCGTTGTGCTCATTTGCGGGTGTTTATCGACAACGATGGGCGCGAACGAAGTCTAATCGAGTGGGTAACGGAGGTGCAATGCCTGCAAAGTTGGGGTATTGATGCAGTTTGAAATTTACGCTGAAAGCGTTCGCTAATTCCAGCCCAGGGTTTGCTTTGAAACCCTGGGAGAAAGCGTGACCGTTTACAGAGGATGGGAACCCTGAAAGGTTCCATATCAATGAGCGCAGCCTGAAGCAACTCCTTCAGAGTTGCAATAACTCAAACACGCAACTTCTTCCCCAGGGTTTCAAAGCAAACCCTGGGCTGGAATTAGCGAACGCTTTCAGCCTTATACGCAAGGCGACGACACCAGCACAAAACTGCAAGCGAGTTCAGTAATCATTGTAATCGCCGTCGGTTCACATACTCACGGTAGGACTCAGTTTCACCCACCGCCTCCTCATTAGACCAGTGAAGAAAATTTTGAGCGACACGGGCTGCGGCTTTAACGGCGTCGAGACCCTGCGTGGAATTCAGCCCAATCATCGTCCGACGCATCAGGCAATCGGTGAGCGTTTGAGCCAACTCAGACCTAAATGCATAAACGACTTCCGCGGCAATGGCGCCGGTCTCCGGATCAATCACTTCAACGAGCCGCGAATCCTCATCAACTAGTTTCACTACACTCTCAGCCGCGACACCGTAGGTTCGCAGGAGATGCTCGGCTGAAAGACTCGACAATCTCCGATCATTGTTGAAGCGCACCCTGAAGGTTTCAAAGTCGCTTTCAGCATCACCCGTCAATGGCAACGTATCTGTATTGCACTTAGGTGAGTTTCTCCCTAGCCGATCGAAGATCAGATCAGCGGCCTCTTCAGCGAGGCTGCGATAAGTCGTCAGCTTGCCGCCGACGATTGAAAACAGATTCTCAACCTTAGGATGCTGACGAATAAAATGGCGCCTGGTGATGCTTTGCTCGTCTTTATCCTCAGCGAATGGAAGTGGACGCACCCCGGAGTAACTATAAAGAATTTGGTCGCGATCCAGGCTGGCTGAAAGAATTACGCGATTGGTTTCGCGAAGCAGGTATTCGATCTCATCAGACGAGATGATTACATCATCGAGGTTACCGTCGTAACGAATGTCCGTAGTGCCGATCAGATACTTGCTATTCCAGGGAATGATGAAGAACGGGCGATGGTCTGTTTGCGCTTCGACATAGATCGCAGTCGTTGGCGCCCCTGGAAATGGACCAACAATGATGTGACTGCCTTTCGTCCCTCCAATGAGGCGCGCGGTGTCCGGCGCATTTCCGTTCTGCAGTTGGTACAGAATCTGATCAACCCAGGGCCCGCCTGCGTTGATAACAATAGAAGCGCGTGCAGTTTCTCTCTCACCGGTCCGCTCACGCACAAACTCCACCGCCCGAACCTGATCGTGGTCGATCTCAAAATGATCGACTCGTGCGTAGGTAACAACTTCAGCGCCATGTTTGACGGCCGAAAGCGCATTCTCAACCACCAGCCGTTCAGCAAACTCCACCTGGCCGTCGTAATAGACGGCGGCGCCAACCAGGCCATTTGGGTTCAAGCCGTCAATCTGTTGCAAAGCCTCAGCGCGCGAAAGCATTCGATGCCGCGGCAGCGTCTTATCAAAAGACAGCAAATCGTATGCGACCATTCCCGCTCGCATGGTCCATGGTCCGCGCCGCGCTTCTTCATAAATCGGAATCAACAGCGGCATCGGACGCACCAGGTGCGGGGCTATCCTGATTAGTCGCTCTCGCTCACGCAATGACTCGCGAACCAGGCCAAACTCGCCATGCTCCAGGTAACGCAAGCCACCATGAATCAATCGCGTAGACCACGCTGACGTGCCGCCGCCCATATCTCCTTTATCCAGGAGCAAAACCTTCAAACCACGCATCGCTGCGTCTCGAGCGATCCCGGCGCCATTGATTCCGGCTCCAATAACGATCACATCGAACGAGGTTTCAGAAATAGTTGGCTTCGCGTTTATCATCCGGTCATGAAACTGGTTTTGGTAGTGCTCGTTATTTCACCGGCTTTGGGATTCCACTCATCTGCCACCGCTCGTGCAGACCAGTGGTTTGGCGGCGGAGCTCGCATTCTGAACTTTGACAGACGTTGTCCGGCTGCTGCGACAGACAGGAATGTCTGTCCTACACCTGCGATCTTACAGAAGCCGACGCCCGGCAGCGACTTTCTACATCGGCCACCTCCACCAGTTTCAGCGCAAACCAAGCGCAACATGGAAAAAGACCTGGAAGAGGCGCGTGCCCGGCAAGCAGCAAACCCTCACGATCCCGACGCCATAATCTGGGTGGGAAGACGTCTGGGTTATCTGGGTCGCTTTGTCGAAGCTATTCAAGTCTATACAGAAGGCGCCAATGAGTTTCCCCGTGATGCACGATTCTATCGCCATCGCGGCCATCGCTATCTGACCTTGCGAAAATTTGATCTGGCAATTCAGGATTTTGAAAAGGCCGCAAAGTTGATCAAAGGGAAGTCAGACGAAGTTGAGCCTGACGGGCAACCCAATGCGCGAAACATTCCCACCAGCACACTTCAGTTCAACATCTGGTATCACCTGGGTCTGGCCCATTATCTTAAAGGCAATAACGAAAAAGCCCTTGATAGTTATCGCAAGTGTCTTAAAGTTTCAAAGAACCCGGATGCACTCGTAGCCACCACTCATTGGCTTTATATGACCCTCCGCCGTTTGAAGCGGTTGAAGGAAGCGATAAAAGTCCTTGCTCCGATCAACGATAAGATGGTTGTGATCGAGAATGACGGTTACTACCGGCTGCTGTTGATGTACAAGGGGCAGAGATCGGCGGAAGCACTCGAGGCCGACGCAGAAAAGCAGGGAGCGTCGCCGGGCTCACTTAGCGTGCTTTATGGAATCGGCAACTGGTACCTGCTCAACGATCGCGAGCAGGACGCGCGCCGAGTGTTTCGCAAGATGCTGGAAGGAAATCAGTGGACCAGCTTTGGTTACATCGCCGCCGAAGCCGAACTAAACCCTCCGAAGCCATTGCCACGCCCCAAATAGTGTTAGCACTGCACGTTCTCAGGTGAAGTCCAGGACTTACTATCCCTTGTCGTAGAGCCAATCAACCTTTTAGATCAGTAGCAAGTTACGTTCGCCAAAGGCCTCTCCTTGGAGTGCGCCGCCTTGTCGGCGCTTTGGCCGCTGCGGCTCGGCGCCGCTTGTTGACTAACGCGTAGCAGGTCGCGCAAAGCCGCGACCGACCAAAGCGCCGACAAGGCGGCGCACTCCAAAGAGAGATCTTTAGCGCGGGCATAATTTTTGCTCTACCGGAGGCCAGGAAAATCGGTTCCGAGCCAGAAGACAGACACGGAGCGTTTTCTATCCGGCTGCAACGCGCCACTTGTTTTAACTCACCTCAGTTAGCGCGCGTAGACTCGGACAACTCTTACAATTGAATAAAAGGAGCGTTGTTATGCGTTCTACCCGGCCCAAATATTCCATCCTTCTCCTTCTTCTCTTATCTCTTCTAACTGCTTCAATAGTTGCGCGTGCTGCTGACGATGACCCTGATGAACCGGAAGAGTATGACGTTACCGCCCGCGTGGTCCGCATCAGTCAGCTAAACGGGAGTGTGAATCTTAAGCGCGACGGTCAAACCGAACCGGAGCCCGTGCGTTTGAATTATCCGCTTGTCGAAGGCGACACCATCTCAACCGGCTCTGACGCTCGCGTCGAAATCCAAATCGATTCCCGCAACTTCGTTCGCCTTGGTCCAAACACGATCCTGAAGATCGTGACCCTACGCGACCTGAACATGGCGCTCAGCGTTTCCGAGGGCATGGTATCTCTCCGACTCGCCAAGTTTGATCCCGACAAGGAGTCTTTTGAGATTGATGCGCCGAAAACGACTCTGTCTGCGGAAAAAACGGGACTATACCGAATCGACGTGGGCAAGGAAGGTCAGGTCAAACTAACTGCCCGGAGCGGTGGCCGCGCACGCATCTATTCTCAAACTTCCGGTTTCGCTTTGCGGGATGGCCGGGTCGCTGAGCTCATCACCGATGGACCAGACGCCGGTGAGTGGGAAGTGCTGCTAGCCAATCGCCAGGATCTATTAGACGATTGGATCGCGGAGCGCGAACGTTTCCTGGTCCAACAATTTCGTTATAACGCGCAGTATTACGACAACGATGTATGGGGCGCCGAAGATCTTGACGCTTACGGCACGTGGTCCAATACAAACGAATACGGTTGGATCTGGCGTCCCAACGCGAGCACGGTTGCCGCTTATGACAACTGGGCGCCGTATCGATACGGCCAGTGGGCCTGGCGTCCTCCATACGGATGGACCTGGGTAGGATTTGAACCGTGGGGCTGGGCGCCATACCACTACGGTCGATGGGTTTTTCACAACAATTACTGGGCCTGGACGCCGCGTAGTCAATACTATCGCAAGCGCAGTTGGTGGCGACCGGCATTGGTTGCGTTTGTGATCAACATTTCGTTTGGCGATCAGGTTTCCTGGTATCCACTTTGTTATCATCATCGCGATCCGCGCTCACGCAATTACCGGCATCACGACGGACATGATCGTGACGATCGCCGGCACCGCGATCTTTGGCGCGGTGTGACGGCTGTCGATCGTAGAGACTTTGGCCGTGACCGACAGCGTCCAAGGGTGGGCGACGAACGTTGGCGCCGGCGTGTGGCGGAGAATGCGCCGGTTGGAGAAGTGCCTATCAGACCTCGCCGTGATGCTCGCGGTGATGATAGACCAGAAGCCAATGATCGAACGGGGACTGTTGCTCGCGGAGATCGACCACGCATGGCCGATTGGCCCAACAGGCGCACGGGAGCTGCCGAACGCAGTCCAGGCGTTCCCCTGGATGGAGAACTTCGACGCTCGCGAGTTTGGAATGGAAGACAACAGCGTCCGGATCTACCTACGCCGACCGGCGGAGTCGGTGCGGTTGAATCAACTCCTGGCGTGATTAACCGGCCGTCGAGGCCTTCGCGTACTGTGGATCCAACCAGCGATGGTGGCCGCGACACGGAGACTCCTGTAAACCCGACGCGGAATGAGGAGCGGGCCGATACACCCGCCCCTGCGCGCGATGAGTCGACACCTGCGCAACCCGTTCAACCAACAGAGGTTGGACGTCCGCAGAGAGAGCGGCCAGTTGAGCGTCCAGTTAGGGCGCCGTCTGGAGAACGAACTCGAGAAAACCGGCCCGTGCTTTCAGAGCCGCGCGAGCGCAACGAGCCAACCGAGAACCGTGAACGACCGGAGCGACGTGAACGCGACGAAAGCTCGCCTCGGCCTGAACCTGCCGAACGTAGATCGGATCCTCCTGCTCGATCTGAGCCGCCACCGCCACGGGAAGAACGACCTGCTCCACCGCCTCCGCGTGAGGAGCCACCTCAGAGGAGCGAGCCTGCACCGAGGAACGATCCGCCGCCGCGGAACGATCCACCGCCGAAGGCAGAGCCGGCGCCGAAACCCGAACCTGTCGAACGGCAGGTGCAGAAGAGCAGGGATCCGCGCTAGCTGGTCCAGTTTGAAAATGAAAAGGCCCGGCCAAAATCAGCCGGGCCTTTTTGTTGCTAACTGAAAACTTACTACCAGGAGAGGTGGAATTCGTAATCGTCGGCTCCGCCTTTCGAATCCCGGATACGCACGACGGCCGTGTAATCGTTTTGCCGCGAAGGCTGCTGCTCAACGAACACTTCGCCGCGGCCTCGGCGCTTGACTACCGTAACGTTGGCTCGGCGTGGCAGTGCTGCGGTAAAACTAGTGACTGCATCGTAGAAAGGCGTGCCGCCAATCGTCTCAACTTGAGCGGAGCCACCTCGAATCCGGATTCTGACGTCGTCGTCAACTCGACCACGCCAGGTCATCACACCGCTCCCGGTCGATGGACCATCGCCATCAGGGAAGGGACGCGGAAGCGGATTAATGTTCCCTGAATCTCCGTAGTTTAACTCGCGCGAGATTTGAGACATGAGACCTTCGATGTTATTCCATCGGGCGTTTGAAAATTCACTGCGATAAGCAGAGCGCCACAGATTTTGTACCGACTGAAAGGCGGTCATTAATTCCTGACTGCGACGCCGATCGTTAACCAAACGATTAAAGACCTGGGCACCCGCACTAAACTGATAGGCTAGCATTACCGAGTCAACATTTGACGTATTGCGGAACGAACGGGTGTATTCGCTGTACATGGATTCAGCGAAAATGCTCGCTTCGCTTGCGAGGCGAGTGGACGAAGTTCGGAGTTGGTTTGATTGTCCGTAGCTGGTTTGGACGAAGACTAAAAGGGCGAAGATTACTAAGACTCGTTTGGTGTTCATAGGTCCTCCTGTGGGTTACCAGTCTTCCTGGGCGATGTACTTGAGAACTGACTTGATAGACGCAACGCTATAGCTACCATCCTCCTTTGCTACCGGAATGTGACGGAAACGACCAATGGACATCCGGTTGAGCGCAAAAGCAATTGATTCGTGTTCATGAAGCGTTTCCGGATTACTACTCATTAAGTCACTCACTGGGATTTGCAATGCCGAGGCAAGACGTCCAGTCACGTCTGAGCCTCCAGCATCTGCTAACGGCTTTTCTTCCGCCTGCAACTCGTCACCGCGAATCTCTTCCAAAGGAATATCACCCAAGGGGACATCAGGAAACGGAATGTCGTCACCACTCGAACCCCTGGCATCGTTGGCTTCTTCGCAGGTTTCGCTGATTGTTCTCGAGAGCCTGGTCAGCACGTCGTGCTCAGTAAAGATCCCGACAAGCTTGGATCCATCCAGCACGAGGGCGCAGCCTGAATTTGCCTGCTTCATCTGCTGGACCACTTCAATGGCCGGACTGTGCAGCGAAACGATGATAGGCGATTCCTGGTCCAACTCCCTCAGCGTGTCTTCCATCACATGACGCGCCAGCCCCTCCGCCTGATCACGATCAGGTACGTCGAGATCTCTGAACGAGGCGAGACAGTTCTCGCAGCGGTCGTTGCCTTCAAGATTTTCTGCGCCGCAGGAAGGACAGATCATTTTCGCACTTCTCGAAACTAATTAAGTTAGGGGGTTAGAGAGATTCTATAGCTACGCCCACAGGCTGTACAGAGTACAAGCTTCAGCTTGCGGCTTCGCAACAATCAACTAATCACGCATCGCGTAGTCGCGCAGCCGCAGCAGCAGCCTAAAGGCTGTACTCTGAACACCTGTAGATCTGCAAATGTTTAGCCTTCATCGGTTTGGGAGCACTCGCCATGACAGACAGGAATGTCTGTCCTACTTCACCGGATTTTTGCGCGTTATAAGTAGGAGGTGACTTTGGATGAAATACTTCTTACTTGCACTATTCCTGCTTGCACCCGTGGTGACTGCGGAGGCGGCGACGCCGAAGAAGGCGACGATTTCAAGCGTGATGTTGCGGTTCTCGGATGTGCAGCTAAAAACGGGTGTGCGGTTGCGGTATGCGGAACAGGGGAATCCTAAAGGCGAGCCGGTCATACTGCTGCACGGTTATGGAGATTCGTGGGTTTCGTATAGCCGCATACTTCCATTGATCGACAAGAAGTATCACGTCTACGTGCCGGACCAACGCGGTCATGGCGAATCTGATCGCCCGGCTAGTGGGTACACGTTTCCCGATTTCGCGACTGACGTAATCGCGTTTATGGATGCGAAGGGGTTGAAGCAGGCCACGATTGTCGGGCATTCAATGGGCAGCTTCGTGGCGCAGCACATGGCTACGGCAGCGCCGGAACGCGTGACCAAACTGGTTCTGGTTGGGTCGGCAACGAGTGTTCACAACAACGTCGTACTGGAAGTGCAGCGCGAGGTTAGCGGGCTTAGTGATCCGGTGTCGCCGAAGTTCGTACGGGAGTTTCAATACGGCGTTATCTCTCGACCAGTGCCGGACAAATTCATGGACCAGGTGATTCAGGCAAGTTTGAAATTGCCGGCGCGGATTTGGAAGGATGTAATGGCCGGGATGCTGGCGTCCCCCAGGAAACTCGACTTGAGCAAAGTCACCGCGCCGACGTTAATCGTGTGGGGCGATAAGGAAAGCGTCTTCCCGGATCGATCCGATCAGGAGGCGCTAACGAAGGCAATTCCGAATGCGGTGTTAAAGGTTTATGAAGGAACCGGGCATTGTCCCAATTGGGAAAAGCCGGAGCGATTCGTGAAGGACCTGGAGGCATTCATCGAAAAGAAACATCCGCAGATTACGCAGATTCAACCAGGCAAACGCCAGCATGAAAGCGTAGTTCTTGCTTTCTGAACAAGGAAGACGACGCGATTACACGAACTGGCACGAAAGAGGGTTCGTGATCTTTCGTGTTGGTTCGTGGATCGTCGCTCTCGTTTTGATTACGGGTCGGAGGCCATTAGCCTCCTAAACCAAGCCTATCAAGCCTGAGGACGGGCCTGAATAGCATTGCTATTCGTTGGCGAATAGAATGAAGCCGCTTTCTAAAATCTCGTGAAAAGGATTACTCAATTGAAAGGAAAACTTATCGCTGGGGTTGGCGTCATTTCTCTAGTTATGGCGGTCTTGCTCAATATCCCAGCTTCCAGCACCGCAAACACTGGGTCAATGGATGGGATTAGTCGACTGGTGAGTGTGGCGCAGCTGAAGGCTTCGAACGCCAACGACGAGGCTCAGGAGGGCGCAACCAAACAGCGTGAATTGGTGCGCCAGCAGAAAGAAGTCCGCTCCAGAGACCGCGAAACCGAAGTGTTGCGGCAACTGGAAGCAAATGCAAAACATACCGCTGACATACTGAAGACGATTCGGTTACTTGAAGCGGAGGTGAAGAAGACTGACTGCAAGTGAGGTAGTGACGAAACGAAGCGCATCCGCAGATTTCGAAGATTCACAGATTCACGTTACCAGCGCCAGGCTGAATCTGCGAATCCGCGCAATCTGCGGATGTCTGTTTCTTAAGGCTGAGAAAACTACGGCGTGGCCTTAGCCGGAGCAGCAGTACCATCCTTCTGGGCCTTCAACTTCCCAGCGGCGCGATCGTGGTTCGTTTGAAAGAGGGCTGCGTTGGCGTCGTTTCTCTGCTTTCCAATCTCTGCCGCCTTTGCATACATCGGGACTGCCAGGTCGAGTTTGCCGGCTCGTTCGTATGCTTCACCAAGACTGTCGTATGGATTCGCTGACTCGGGATAACGCTCCACCTGTGCCTTTAACACCTCAATCGCCTGGTCAACTTGCTCTGCAAAAAGGTGCTGATAACCAATCTGGTTGATAAGTTGTTCCGGCACGGTTAGCTGGTAATGAAACTTCTTTGAAAGCTTCGCATAGTGCTCGTCCGCTTCTTTTAGACCGCCGTTGAAGCCCCCAGTGTTCGGATCGCGCGGTATCTGCCAGCCGTTAAAAATCTTGCGCAGTGCGAAGTAATGAGTACGTAGCACTACGGTGCCATGGTCTTCATCAGCCATCTCGGTCGCTTCCCACTCGAATCCTGTCGACGGATTTCTAGTGAGTACCTGTTTCATCTGATGCCAGGCATCTTCAAGCTCGCCAGGTTCGTTGGCAATCGTCATGAAGAAAGTGGCATTGAATTCCTTCCGATTCTTGAAGAAGGTTTCGGCGCGCTTCACCGCAACCTGGTTATCCCAATTCAGAGCCGGGCTGGCTGCGATGTACGACTGGAATAGATCCGGCTTCGTCAACATCGCATGGACCGCAAACAGCCCACCCAGCGAATGGCCCGCAAGTATGCGATATGGAGTGGTGCGATAACGCTTACCGATCTCAGGCATCAACTCGGTCTCGATGAACTTGAGAAAGTTGTCCGCGCCACCCGCAGTGGGCGATTCGGGCGCTCCGGTAGCGCCAGTGTTTTTCGGCTTGGTGGGACTGAGATCTCGTGTGCGATCTGTGTTGGGTATGCCGACCACGATCGCTTCTGACATCCGTCCGTTGCGCGCCAGAAATTCAACCGAGCCCGCGGTGTGCGTCATGTGCGCGTCGCCATCGGTCATATAGAGGACCGGATAACTAAGCTTGTTTGCGTCATAACCCACCGGTGTCCGAACCAGAATTCGACGATCCTCACCAAGCACGGCGGACTTGATCGTGAAGGTTGTGAACGACGCTCCCGGCGCCGGCTGCGGGGCAGGCTGCGCCGATACATAGCCGGAGCAAACCACCAGGAAAACGGTTACGGCAGCGACGCCAAATAATGTGTTTAGACTGGTAGAGGTTCTATGGAGAAGGGAAAGAACAACTCTCATTTCTAATACTCCTTATGTAAGCAATGGACTAATCGAATGATGGGGAAACTGGCTTCTTGAAGTCGTCTTCTATCAAAAAAAGGGCGCAGACAGCAATCTGCAACCAGCGGTAAGCAGTAAGCAGCCACCGTAATAGGCGATTAGAAACCAACGGAGCTTGTTAACTTTCTGAAACCCAGGTTGTACTGCGTTCTGCTGCCTACTGCCTTCTGCTCACTGCTCACTGCTCACTGCTCACTGCTTACTGCTTCCTGCTCACTCACTAGTCCCAACTCTTAATGCTCGGCCAGAGCGCACTGAGTGGTTGGTTGAGTCCGCGGCAGAGGAATATGTCGAAGTGTTCGTCGCGGCGTGAATAGGGATGATAGACGCGGCCGGCGGCTTCGACTGTCTGAAAGTGTTCGCGATCGCCCTCGCCGTCGCTACCGAGGACAATCACGATGGCGCCGGTGTAGTTGCGTGGGCCCCAGAGCCAATAGCTTTGGTGATTGCTGATGGCTTTCGGTAGGCCATACTTTGGACCAAAGAAATCGATCGCTCCAGCCTGGCCGTAGTTGTTGGCAAAGATTGCCGTTTGAGCGCGTTCCTCCGGCGACAGCTTGTGGTAAACCTCCGCGACCGCGCGCGTCATCTCTTCCCAGCCAAACTCATCTGCGAAATGTTGGGGCAGTGGACCTGTGTCCTGGTGCTCTGCCTTCGGTGGCTCGAAGCCGAGAGCGGCCTGATAACGGATGTAGGTCTCTGGCGAAAGGATTGGTAACGATAATGGCGCAAGTGCGGCGGCGGTAAGGATAATAGCGCCAAGATACGCCCACTTTAGCCAAGCCCATCCGACGCCCTTCCTGACAGTCGGGCTACTGCTCCGATCTACGGCTAACGGGCCTTGGACATTGGACTTTGGACTTTGGACTTTGGTGGTCAGTCGCTCGAATGCGATCGCGCCCGCGGCCAGAAGAATTGGATATGCTGGGGCCAGGTAATAATTCTTCCCCTTCAATACGATGAAGGTAATTAGCATCACCAGATACCACCAGCCGAAGATGCGATAGCGTCGTCCTTCCTTGCCAAAGAAGAGCCAGATGAGGCCGCCGGCCCAGAGTGGGAACAGCAATGGGTTAGTGATAAAGGCTTGATCGGCCAGGAATGAAATTGGACCACGCACCACGTCGCGACCACTTTCGCGAATGTTGCGCATTAACTCCAGAAACGGAAAGTCGTGTTTCACCAACCAAAGTAGATTCGGCAGAAAGATCATGAAAGCGGCGAGTGCGCCGAGCCATATCCACTTACTCTTCAGGACCCGGCGATGCTCAGTGAGCAGCAATCCGGCCACAATACCGAACGCAAAAAAGACAATGGAGTACTTCGTCTCCAGACCCACCCCAGTGATCACACCAAACCACAACCAGTATCTTGCGTTCCTCGTGTTGATGGCGCGCACCACACACCAGGCCGCACCCATCCAGATAAGCGGCTCAAAAGCATTCATCGTCAGCCAGTGATGGAAAACGAGATAGATGGGAACGGCGATGACTGCCAGCGCAGCCAGCCCTTGGGAAAAACGACCGCCACCCATTTCGCGCGCGAGTTTGCCTGTGAGCCAGACTAACGCTGCACCTGCGATCGCGGGTAGTAGCCGTAAGCCGAGAAGAGAGTCTCCGAAGATGTTCCGGGTGATGAAGGCGACGAAAGCAATGAGTGGAGGCTGGTCTACATAACCCCAATCGAGACGTTCGGCGCAGGCAAGATAATAGAGTTCGTCACGAAAGATTCCGTATCGATTGGCGGTGAGAAGATGGAGCAGGAGTTTGGCGGCTGCGAGATAGAGAACGATGGCTGGGCCGCTGGTCCATTTGTTGGAGGAACGATTTCCGCTCATCCTTGTAACGGGAGACGGCTGACCATTTCTCCGTCCCGAGTTTCAGATTTTCCATATCTCATTTTTCATTTCTCATTTGTCATTGCCCGGCGAGTAGCTTGTAGCTCAGAGTTCAAGCTTTAGCTTGCGTCGCGGAGCCACAGCCTTAAGGCTGAACTCTGAACTTCGGGCCTAGGCTCAAGCAATGGCAAATGAGAAATGACAAATGAGATATGGAAAATCTTCCGCCTTCGATCGCCAATGGCCTGCCAGGGTTGCTGTGACAGAAAAGAATGTCTGTCCTACTCAACCACCCACGTATCGCCGCTGTTGATGAGTTTCTCCAGACTGCCGGGGCCGGACTTGGCGATCGCGGCGTCGATCTGATCCGTCATCATGTCCTCGTAAGTCAAACGCTCAACCGCGCGGAAGATGCCGACTGGTTGCGGGAAATCGGGCTGCTCCATGCGCGCCAACATGAAAGCGACCGATGGATCCGCGAGGTAAATGTCATGGACCAGTAGATCATTTTCGGTGATCCCATTCTCACCGATGGTGACTACTTCCGGATGCGCGCCGTTCATGCGAATGCCTTTATTCCGGTCTTTGCCAAAGATCATGGGCTGTCCGTGCTCAAGGTAGAGCACTCGATCCATGCGCACACTGCGCTCGGCAAACGAATCAAAAGCGTGGTCGTTGAAGATGTTGCAGTTTTGGTACACCTCGATAAACGAGATGCCTTTGTGTTTCGCGCCCGCCTGGACCACCGTGCCGAGGTGCTTGACGTCGATGTCGATCGAACGCGCTACAAAAGTTGATTCACTCGCGATCGCAAGGGAGAGCGGATTGATTGGATAGTCGATTGTGCCGAGCGGCGTTGATTTCGTTTTCTTCCCAAACTCCGAAGTCGGACTGTACTGGCCCTTGGTCAAACCGTAGATGCGGTTATTGAACAGAATGTAGTTCAGATCCAGATTGCGACGAATCGCGTGCATGAAATGATTGCCACCAATTGAAAGCGCGTCGCCATCGCCAGTGATCACCCAAACGCTTAATTCAGGATTCGCGCACTTGATGCCGGTAGCCACTGCCGGCGCGCGTCCATGAATCGAGTGAAAGCCGTAGGTATTCATGTAGTAAGGAAACCGCGACGAGCATCCGATGCCGGAAACGAAAACGATTTTCTCGCGCGGAATGCCGAGTTCGGGCATCACTTTCTGCACGTTGTTGAGAATCGCATAGTCGCCGCAGCCTGGACACCAGCGCACTTCCTGATCGGAAATGAAGTCGGCTTTTTTTAACTGACCGGGCGGCGGGGCGATGGTACCGGAGACAGCGGAGCCTACTTCGCTATCGGCCGAGACCGCTTCGGTGATGGGTTTGTTACCGTTGCCGTTATTACCGTTTCCGTTTGTGCTCATGAATGCTCCTTCGATTCTAATTCCGCGAACGCTGTCTTCCAGTCTTGCAGACTTCCAAGCTGAACGGCTTTATCGATCCCCAAGTTCTCAAGCAGCATCGCTAAAACCGTAAGCCGCTCGTCCTCATAAGTAAAAATTCCGCCGTGTATTCGATTTTCTCAGGAGCTTGGTAGATTCGCCTCTCGAACTCTTCGTGACTCCATACGCGGCCCTTCCGACGAATATCCCATTCTGTCGGATCAAAGCCTTCGACATTCTTAATGCTCGGGATCATGAAACTCAACCCCGCGAACTTTGCTCGACAGCCTCGTACAATTCCAGAAACTTCTCTCGCACATATGCATCGAGTTCCACAGCAAACTCCGATTTTAGTTGTCGGACTTTGATCAGTTCCTGTACATCTGCTAAGTCCTTCAATCTGTCAGGCGCGGTCATTCCGGATGCGAGCTTCAATTCGATGAGCTTGTTGAGAGTAACAAACTGCACACCGTCAATTTCAATAGCTGCCGCGGAGGGTTCCGGGATCGCCACGGGCTTTGGGTTTCCATCGCCCGGATACTCTCCCGTAGTCATTACGTCAATGCTCACGTTGCCTGCGGTTGAACGAAGCCTCTTGCGGGCTCCGGGAAATGCAGGAGCGTAGCCCAACCCGATTAGCTCCGCATGAAATCTCTCGAGGCCTTCAGCGGTCAAAACCAAATCGATGTCTTCGGTAAAACGAGGATAACCGTGTGCAAGCATTGCCACTGCTCCGATCACGACGTAGTCGATGTGCCGACTCTTGAGGTCAGCGACAAGTTGAGACAACGTGTTATTTATCGCTCCCTCACCCATGAAATAACGTTGAGCTTCGGAATAGATCTCTGTTACAGATTGAACATTTCGATTCGGACCAGCGGTTGTCGTCATCGTAGTGCGGTACACTTTCCTCGGTATTAATTTACTTTTGCCTCGGGCTTAGAAACTACTTACAAATACTCTTCAACCTTCCTAACGATCTCGCGAATCTGGAATGGCCGTCCTTTAACCTTTGAAAAAGGAATCGCATCAACCAAATATTTTGCACGGATCATCGTGCAGAGTTGGCCCAGGTTCATCTCCGGAATAATCACGGTCTCAAACCCAGCCAGCACTTCGCCCAGGTTCTTCGGGAAAGGATTCAAATATTTCAAATGCGCCGACGAAACACTCTTGCCTTCGCCCTGAAGTTTCTCAACGGCCGTACTGATCGAACCGTAAGTAGAACCCCAACCAAGCACTAGCACCTTGCCCGTCTTTTCACCGAAGACCTCGACTAGCGGGACATCATTTGCTGCACGATCGATTTTCTCCTGACGTAGTTTCACCATCAGGTGATGGTTCTCGGGATCGTAGTTAACGTTGCCGGTGATGTGCTGTTTCTCGATTCCGCCAATCCGGTGTTCAAGTCCCGGTGTACCTGGAATCGCATAGGGACGCGCCAGCGTTTCCGGATCACGGGAATAGGGCATGAAGTTAGCTGGATCGTTGGCAAATTTAACTTCGATTTTTTGAAGCTGATCGATTTCCGGTAGGGCCCATGGCTCGGCGCCGTTCGCGAGATAACCATCCGATAGATAAAACACGGGGGTCATATACTTGAACGACAAGCGCACCGCCTCGATTGCCATGTGAAAACAGTCCGCCGGTGTCGCGGGTGCAAGCACGATCGCGGGGCACTCACCGTTGCGCCCCCAGACTGCCTGGAACAGATCAGCCTGTTCAGTCTTAGTCGGCAAACCAGTGGATGGACCACCACGTTGGACATTAATGATTACGAGCGGCAGTTCCGTCATTACCGCGAGGCCAATCGCTTCCTGCTTCAGGGCTACGCCCGGGCCGGAAGTTCCAGTCAAACCAATCTGACCGGCGAAGCTGGCTCCAATCGCTGAGCAGACCGCGGCAATTTCATCCTCGGCCTGAAAAGTTTTCACCCCGAAGCTCTTGTGACGCGCGAGCTCATGAAGAATGTCCGACGCCGGAGTGATCGGATAAGAACCATAAAACAATGGGAGGCCTGCGAGTTGCGAAGCCGCGACAAAACCAATAGCGGTCGCTTCATTGCCGGTGATCTTTCGATACTTGCCGGGGGCGATCTTTGCTTTCTTAATCGTGTAGTGGGTGGTGAAGACTTCAGTGGTATCAGCAAAATTGTAACCGGTCCTGAGCGCAATCTCGTTCGCTTTGGCCAGTTCCGGGTTCTTGCCAAACTTCGCCTTGATCCATGCAAGCGTGTTTTCCATCGGCCGGTCGTAGAGCCAATAGAGCACGCCCAGGGCAAAGAAGTTCTTACTGCGGTCGATCTCCTTGCGCGACAGCTCAACATTGCCTTTCAACGCATTCATATTGAGCGTGGTTACCGGAAGTTTGTGTACCCGATATCCCGCGAGCGAGCCGTCTTCAAGCGGATTGGTAGCGTAGTTGGCATACTTCAAGTTTTCCTTCGTGAACCCATCGGTGTTGATGATGAGCGTGCCACCTTCCTCGAGGTCAGGCAGGTTAACCTTCAACGCTGCAGGGTTCATCGCCACCAACACATTGGGCTGATCGCCCGGCGTCTTGATGTCCTGGCTGGAGAAGTTCAACTGAAAGCCGCTGACCCCCGGCAAGCTGCCCGCTGGCGCGCGAATCTCTGCCGGAAAGTCGGGCAACGTTGAAATGTCGTTGCCTAACACAGCCGATGTGTTGGTGAATTGAGTACCGGTCAACTGCATGCCGTCGCCGGAGTCCCCGGCAAAGCGGATGGTGACGGTTTCAACCTCTTCCTGGTTCTTTTCCAGATGTTCGACAGGCGGTTCGATAACAGTGCTCATGAGTTGTTTCGCGTTGTCCTTTCAGAACTGGGTAAATGGTGAATGGTAAATAGCAATTGGTTAAGAGCATTTTAGGGGCCACTGACCGGTCACTATTTACGATTTACGATTTACGTTCATCCTCCGTCTTCGTGTGAATGGTGAATAGTAAATGGGGAATCGGAAAAGCGCGGCTTTTGTTTGACCATTTACCATTTACTATTCACCATTTACCCACCTTCTTCGCTTTCCATTATCTGATCAGCATTTGGGGGCAGATTGATGGTGCTCTGCGGATAACTCTCGGCGAGATAGCTGATTACATCAAAAACCGAAATGGAGCCAACCAGCTTATTTTCCTTAACAATAGGAATATTTCGATAACCCTTCTCATTCATTATCGAAACCGCCTCGCCTATTGTTGCGTTTGGGTCGAGGGTCGCGACGACCGGCGACATCCAATTGCTTACGGGAGAGTTCTCATCGACGGGCTGTCCTACAATCCTCGTCAAAAGGTCGCGTTCGGTAAAAATCCCCACCACTGAGCGATCTTTTTCGCACACGATCGCACAGCCGCCTTCATCCTGTTTCATTATTTGGATTGCCTGCAAGAGCGGAGTTGAGGGTTCGATACAGACGTAGTCGTCGGTTTCCAGCATGCTGACGCTATCCTGCCGGGCGTTGCGGGTAGACGTAGTTTTACCCACAGCGATAGAAGGCGATTGTTTAGCAAGTGACGGCTCGCTGGGCATTTGAATCAAAACTCCAGAACGGGAGAAATGAAGTGCGGCGGAGACCTTGTTACATCCAAACGAATTCTAGCAGTAAATGTGAACGACCTAAAGCGGCTCGTTGATGAAGGCCTCTCCTTGGAGTGCGCCGGCCTGGCTGCGCTTTCACCGGTCGCGGCTTTGCGCGACCTGGTACCCATTAATCAACAAGCGGCGCGGAGCCGACGCTGGCCAAAGCGCCGACAAGGCGGCGCACTCCAAGGAATTGGATCAAGCGCGAGCGGCATGGAGGGCTTTGAGTTCTTTTTGATAGGGCGACATCTCAACCAGCTTCGCGATGATCCCCGGCAACACTTCCAGCGTACGATCGACTTCCGCTTCAGTGTTATAGCGGCCCAGGGAGAATCTGATTGATCCCTGAGCGGCAGTGTACGGTACATTCATCGCTCGTAACGTCGGCGATGATTGCTTCGTAGACGAATGACACGCAGAGCCGGTTGACACAAAGATTCCTTCGCGGTCCAGATGGACCAGAATGTTTTCGCCTTCAACATATTCAAACGAGATGCTCGAGGTGTTTGGTAAGCGCTTCGCGCGATCCTTAATTCCATTGAGCCGCGCATTCGCAATTTCGGAAAGCAGTCCGTCTTCCAATCTATTTCGGAGACTTTCAATCGTTTCATGTTCTTTGAACTGCTGGGCCAACTCGCAGGCGGCGCCGAGTCCCACAATATTTGGCACCGCCGAAGTCCCGCCGCGACGTCCTCGTTCCTGACTGCCGCCGATGATGAATGGCGGCAAAGTTACTCCGTCGCGAATGTAAAGTGCCCCGATGCCCTGCGGCGCGTGAAGCTTGTGTCCAGACAGGGCAAATAGATCGACCGGCAAATTCTTAAGGTCGATAGGAATCTTTCCTACCGCCTGCACACCGTCAACGTGAAACACGGCGCTTGAATTTTCGCGAATTATCTTTCCGATCTCATCGATCGGAAACAGCACGCCGGTTTCATTGTTTGCCAGCATCACGGAGACGATTGCAGTATCGGGTCGCAAAGCCTGACGCAGATCGTCGAGGTTGAGTTCGCCGTTCTCATCTACCTCCAACCAGGTCACTTCGTAACCAATCTGCGAAAGATGCTCACACAGGTTTCTGACTGCCTCATGCTCAACCCGCGTAGTGATGATGTGACGGCGAGTCGGGTTCTGCTCCAGAAAACCTCCGATGGCCCAGTTATCCGATTCCGAACCGCAAGAGGTGAAGACCACCTCCCCAGGATCGGCGGCGCCAATCAAGTCAGCCACCTGTTCGCGGGCACGCTCGACTGCGGTCTTTGTGCCCCGTCCCAGTGAATGAGCCGATGACGGATTCCCATAAACTTCAGTCAAATAGGGTTGCATCGCGTCAAAGACTTCAGGAGCAATTCGAGTGGTAGCGTTATTGTCGAGGTAGATCATGATTGGTGAATGGTAAATGGTGAATGGTGAATAGAAAAGCGACGGCTGGTTCTCATCTCAAATCATGAGTGTGTGACTGTGAGAGTTCCCAGATCTTAAAGTTAGTCACAGATAAGAAAGTATTAGCTCGACTGCCTTTGCATGTCGTCCAGAATGTCCTGAATCAGCGGATAACACGAACGGCATCCAGCCCCCGCGTTGCAGGCACGCGTGACGTCTTCAATTGTCGAGAGCGACCGCAGGCGTATCTCGTTCTCAATGATTCTTTCCGAAACGCCGAAGCAGGTACAGATCAGCGCCTCTTCGCCAGACCACTCTTCGCGGATAGAGTCGCTGTATTCGCTGATCGCCCCCAGTAATGCTTCGCAGGCCAGAGCCGCGCAGCCCTCACGACCTGGTTCGATTGGACCAAGTTGCTCGTTTATTACCAGCGGACGTTGTGCCAGGCTTGCGGCGTCACCTGTGGTCTCCCCCCTAATTTGGCTCGTCAGGTATGACGCGGCCGCTACCATCACACTGCAGCCCGCTGCGCGAAATTTTGCTTCGACGATTCGCTGCGCCGCGTCAATGTGCAGCGAAATTCGAATAGTCGCGCCGCATTCAAACGAGGCTGAACGCCCGATGAAGTTTGGCTCAAAGGCTTCGCCTACGTTGTCAGTGGTGAAGAAAAACTCGACTTGTTTGCTTGAATTCGAAGACATATTCGGCAAGCGTGTTTGATCGTCTGAACCAAAGCCAAGGTAACAGGTCATGGATCAGTTTGAAAAATCACGCCATTACCATCAAACTCAGGCGTATGTTTGCACAGTTTGGCCGCCGGAGCTTAGAACTGGAGCACCTTGATAAAGGTGATTACACCCCTGAGGAATACGAGGGTTGTATCATTGAACTTCAGCGAGTGAACCGTTGGCTGGGTGACGCGAGTGCATTACGCGGTTCGTTATTGAAGGAAATTGAAACAAGCAAATTGTCTACCTTTTCGGTGGTTGACGTGGGCGCTGGCTCGGGCGAACTGCTGAGAGTTGTGGCTGATTGGGCACGCCAAACGCAGCGAAAGGCCCAACTAACCGGGATTGAACTGAACGCACGTTCTGCGACCGCCATCCTGCAAGAGTCGGCTGCGTCGCCTGAAATAAGCGCGGTGCGTGCTGACGCTTTGAAACTACCGTTTGCGGACAAGCAATTTGACTACGCTATTTGTTCACTCTTCACGCATCATTTTAAGAATGACCAAGTTGTAGCTATCCTGAGCGAGTTAAGTCGCGTTGCCAGCCGGAGAATTTTTGTAATCGACCTGCACCGGCATCCAGTGGCCTATTACTTCTACACCACCATAGGCCGCCTGTTTTTACACAATCGTTTGATCAGGGAAGATGGAGCGCTTTCAATCTTAAGAAGCTTTGTTCCCGCTGAACTTGAAAGCCTGGCCCAGCGTGCGTCGCTTAGGGATATCAGCGTAACTCGTCATTTTCCCTATCGTCTGGTGTTGGCAGCACTACCCTAAAAATTGTGGTCCAACTAAATCAACCCTCCGACTCTTTCGACGTCATCATTGCCGGCGCCGGCCCAGCCGGCACGAGCGCGGCTATTCATGTGGCGATGAACGGTGGGAAGGTTTTGCTCGTAGAAGCCAAGAAATTTCCGCGCGCAAAGCTTTGCGGCGAATTCATTTCGCCTGAGTGCGTTGATCATTTTCAGCGCCTCGGAGTGAACGACGAGATGTTTTCGGCCGGCGGTGCAGCGATTACGCGGACAGTGTTTTACGCCCGTCGCGGCCAGAATGTCGAAGTACCCAGCGAGTGGTTTAACTCGGGAGGGAGTGCGTTGGGACTAAGCCGGGCCGAAATGGACCACAAGCTGCTGGCGCGCGCCAGAAGTGCAGGTGTGACGGTGCTTGAGGAAACACAGGCTTCGGGACTAATCCACGACTCCGGAAAAGTAAACGGACTAAAAGCACGGCAGGGTAACTCGGTTTTCGAGTATCGCGCGCCCATCACTATCGATGCCACGGGCCGAACCCGCGCCTTGGGCCGTCATGTAGATAAGATGCTTTCAACTCAAACTAAGCAAAGCAAACGTGCGCTGGTGGCTTTCAAGACTCACGTCAGGAATGCACGACTCGCCGAAGGTGCGTGCGAAATTTATTGCTACCCCAGAGGTTACGGCGGACTGAACAGCGTTGAAGGCGGAGTGAGCAATCTATGCTTTATCGTGGCGGCCGAAGATGTACGCACCCACGCTTCGAATCCTGAGCAGGTAATGCGCGAAGTGCTCATGAAAAACTCACGGGCGGCAACGACGCTTGCGGAAGCTAGTAGTTGCACGCCTTGGTTGAGCGTGTCGCTTGAGGGATTTGGCCGTCGCGTGCCGGCCCCAGCTCCAGGATTATTGACCATAGGAGACGCTGCTTCATTTATAGACCCGTTTACTGGCAGCGGCATGTTGATGGCATTGGAGAGCGGCGACGTAGTGTCGGAAATAATCAATCGTCACCTGCCATCGCTTCGACGTGGAGAAGACCCCAGCCTGCTCGCGCAAGAATACGAGCATGAATATTCGAAAAGGTTTCACTCACGGCTAGGCGTGGCGGCGCTCTTACGGCGCGCGGCGTTCGTTCCTGGACTTCCCGAAGCGGTCATCCTTTGCTGCGGCACCAGCGCTCGCTTGAGGCGCAGGATTGCTCGTTCCACGCGTCCCTCAGCCAACCACAAGATCGACACACGCGTTTCTTAGCAGGACGCTTTCGATGGTTCCAGAAACGGGCTAATCGTTACGCGCCGGAAAGGATATAAATGCTTGCCAGAGGAGAACTTTTCGAGTAAAAATGCCTCGCGTTCTTATCTGAGTGCTCCCTGGCGCCCTACTCAAATGGTCGTGGTTCAGTATCCGGCCCGTCCAGCTCCTCGGATTGCCGGGACCACCGGAAATTTTAGTTTTTTCACAAACTGAGCAAGCGTGTCTGGTAAACGACCAATTAAATAGTAGCTCGCCCACCAAGTCCCAAACTTAACCAAGGAGAATTAGATTATGTTTGCGTTACTCAAGCAGTGGTTTAACCATTCGCTCCGTCTAACAGCACTTTTAGTTGTTGCTGCGGTTTGTGGACTTCTGGGGGCTGACGTCGCATATGGCCAGGCGCAGTCTAATGCCGCCGACCTGCAGGGTTTCGTTAGAGACTCGCAGGGCGCCAATGTCATTAACGCTAGTGTGACCGCCCGCAACTCTGCGACGAATACCAGTAAACAAACAACCACGAATGACGAAGGCTATTACCAGATCACTAATTTGCCTCCGGGCGAATACGAGGTTACGGTCGAAGCTGCAAATTTCAAGAAATCAGTTTTGCCCTCAGTGGTGTTAACTGTAGGACAGCGCGCCGATTTGGATGTGGCACTTGAGGTGGGCCAGGTCAGCGAGGTTGTAACCGTTTCCGGAGCAACGGCTGAGATTGTCGAAACGTCAAGAACGGCGGTAGCCACTACGGTGGACCAACAGCGCATCGACAATCTTCCGATCAATGAACGAAATTATCTTAGCTTTGCCCTCACGACTTCTACGGTTAGCCGCGACAATGGACGACCAATTGGGCCGGCACCCACGACGGGGTTGAATTTCGGAGGCCAACGTGGTCGTTCAAATCTGGTACAGGTCGATGGCGCCGACAATACTGACAATTCAGTGAACGCATCTCGCTCGACTGTAAGTCAGGAGGCCGTTCAGGAGTTTCAGGTAGTTACTAACTCGTTCGCGGCCGAGTTTGGACGTTCGTCCGGCGGTATCGTAAACGTTGTCACCAAGAGCGGCGGCAATGATTATCGCGGCAACGTTTTCGGTTTCTTACGAGACAAGAGTTTTCAGGCGCGCAATCCATTTGCTCCGATTGAGAAGCCAGATTTTCGCAGAACTCAATACGGCGTAACTTTCGGAGGCCCGCTCGATCGCGATCGGACCTTCTTTTTCTTTGCCTTTGAACAGCGTCGCCGTGACGAGTCAGGCTTCTTCACCAGTAATGTTGCGCAGGGCTTAGGAAGCAGCGTCACCATCGGCGCGCCATTCCTGCCGTTCACGCAAACCTTCAACAACATCACCGCCCCTCAGGCTACCTATGTTAACGGATTGCTGACCACAGCAGCCGCGCTGATAGGTTCTGGTGTTCCAGCGAACATTGCTCAGGGAACTGCAATCGCAGGCGCTGCTGTGCAGTATGCGGCGCTCGCTTCGGGCGGTGGTAATACGGCGTTGACTGGAAACAATCCGTTGCGCAGTGTCGGCGGTGCCATACCAGCTGGAACCGTTGTCGGCCAAAGGTTCTTCTTAACGGGTGCGCCAGTTCCAATCTCGTCAATTGCTTTCAGACCATTGAACGACCTGTTGAGAATCTTCCCGGTCAAGGACAGAACTACTTACAATTCGTTCCGCCTCGATCATCGCATTACCGACGATCATCAAATGAATCTTCGTCTCGGTTACAACCCGAGCGAGATCAGCGGTATTCAAGTTGAGTCACAAAACCAATCATTGGGCCAGAATGACTTTTCAAGAACTGGCATCCAAACGCTACGCGACTTTTCAGCCGTTGCCAGCTTGACCTCGACCCTCTCGAGCACTGTTGTCAACGAAGCGAGATTTAACTTTGGCGAACGCCGCGCAACGTTTAAATCGCAAAATGGAGAAGCGGTCGCCTTCAATATTTCTGACACGGCCTTCATCGGTCGCGAACTCTTCTCCCCGGTAATTCGCACGGAAACTCGTTACCAGTGGACCGACAACCTGAGCGTTATTTCTGGTAACCACTCGTTCAAGTTTGGCGGCGACTTTGCTTTCGTTCGCATACCTGAGGCAGTGTTCGAGCTAAATTTCGCAGGCTTATTTAATTTTGCTGGTCTATCAGCCACCACGCTGGCGGCGTTTCCGACAGTGGTCCCGGGAAGTCCGCCTCCCGATTTCACTCCAGTCCAGCAGTACGGGCTGGGATTTCCGGGTAGCTTTATTCAGGGATACGGAAATCCGGTTAGTAAGATCGCGAACAAGCCGATGGCCTTCTTCGCACAAGATTCCTGGAAGATCAGGCCTAACATCACTCTCAACTACGGCATTCGTTACGACTACGAATTGACGGACCAGATTGCCCCAGTTCCTTTCAGAGATCCGCTCTCGGGAATCACGCTTTCCGATGCTGACATTCTGGCGGCCCAAAACGTCCTCAATGTTCAGCAGGGATTTCCTCGCGACAAAAACAACTGGGCGCCGAGGCTGGCGATTGCGTGGGATCCACAAAACAACGGCAAGACGGTGATTCGAGCAGCCTTCGGGATTTTCTATGATCACCCGCTCCTGGCAGCGGCATTCAACTCCGATATCGGTGACGCCGCGCAGCAACAGCAATCAACCTTGATTTCGGGCAGCCCTGCTCCAACCGCATTACTGAATGCGGTCCAGGTATTCCAGGGGACAGTTTGTACCGCGGCTTCAGCCAATCCTCTCTGCCCCGCCGGCTTTACCACCCCCGGCGCGGCCGCAAGTTCGGTCTATCAATTCGGAAGGCAGCGCTTCAACGATCAAACATTCCCCGGATTCGGCACATTGCTTCCCTTCACGTTGCCGATTAGTCGTGACTTCGAATACGCCTATGCGAACCAGGGAAATCTGACGATTGAACGTCAAATCACGAAGGACATGTCGCTGTCAGCGAGTTATCTATTCGTGGGCGCACATCACTTGCCGTTGCCGATCGACGTCAACATCGTGAACCAGAATTTGCTGGTAGCTAACTTCCAGCGGTTTGCCAATCGCGCACCCAACAGTTTTGGTGAAGCCGTGTTGGCCACGGGAATTCCAACGACCGGAGCTCCCGGCTCGACGTTTGTTAATCCCATTACGGGAGAAACATTCGTCCTGGTCATTCCTGGGTTTATCGTGCAAGGCCCACGCGGAAGAGTCGTTTCACCGGCGGCTGCAAACTTCTTCCGTCCCAGCGGACCGAATTACTTTCTGACGCAATCCTTCGGTATCCCGAAGGCATTGTTTGATGCAAACCTGGCGGGTTCGCTGGCCACGCCAACGAACATCATCTCGCCATTCGGTGATGTGAACGCTCAATCGTCCATTGGTAACTCCAACTATCACGGCTTGAATCTGGATCTTAAAAAGCGCTTCGCCAACAACTTCCAGTTTCTCGCGTCGTACACCTGGTCACACTCGATCGATGACTCTTCCGACTTGCAGACTCTGCTCAAACCAATGGACAGCCGCAACTTGAGACTCGACCGCGCCAACTCCCTATTCGACCAACGGCAGCGTTTTGTTTTCAGCGGCCTGGTGACCTCACCTCCAAAGTGGCGTAGTTCTGACAGTGGTCTACACCGTTTCCTGGCTGACTTTACTGTCGCTCCAATCTTCGAGCTTGCCTCTGGACGACCCTTCAACATCCTGACCGGCGTTGACCAGAACTTTGATCTACAGGGTTCGAACGAGCGCCCGAGCGTCAGGTCTGACGGAATATTAATCGTTCCGCCACCGAACACTAACGGCACGCTGGGACGTAACATGGGTATTACCCATAAGTTTATGTCTCTGGACATGCGCGTCATGCGCTCCATCCATTTTGGTGAGCACACTCGTCTCGACCTGATCGCCGAGGGCTTCAACCTCTTCAATCGATTCAATGAGGCAGCAGCAGCACCGTTCTTCACCGCGGTGAACGACTTCCGGCAACGTGCCGAGAACGGTCGGTATTACAGTAGGCCAACTGCTTCATACGACCCGCGACAATTTCAGTTTGGCATTAAGCTGAACTTCTAATCAGACTTGAACCAATAAGTGGCCCCCGGGGCCACTTATTGGTTTAGAGTTGGCGATTATTAAGCAAGAAAAGCTAGTTGGCTTGCGCAGCAACCGCATGAATAGCAACAAGAAAAAGTTGTCAGCCGGAGACCGTGACGAACTGCTCAGCACATTGAAGGCTCGTTTTGACAAGAACATAAACCGCCATAAGGGTCTTGAATGGGCCAAGATCCAGTCAAAGCTGGAAGCCAAGCCTGAAAAACTGTGGTCGCTCAAGGAAATGGAAAGAACCGGTGGTGAACCGGATGTTGTCGGCCATGACAAGAAGACGGGCGAATATATTTTTTATGATTGCTCAGCAGAAAGTCCTAAAGGCCGCCGAAGCGTTTGTTACGACCGCGAAGCGCTAGAGTTAAGAAAAGAGCATAAGCCGGGAAATAGCGCCATGGGTCTGGCGGATGACATGGGCATTGAAATTCTGACGGAACAACAATATCGAGATTTGCAGAAACTTGGAGAGTTCGATGCGAAAACATCGAGCTGGTTGAAAACTCCAGCTGATATTAGAAAACTCGGTGGCGCCATCTTTGGTGATTTTCGTTACGGCCATGTCTTCGTGAGTCACAATGGTGCAGAATCCTACTATGCTGCCCGCGCATTTCGTGGCTCGCTAAGCGTCTAGGTTTGCACAGACGTTCGAACAACCCGCTAGTCTTTTCTTTCTTCCACGACAGATCAATATCTGTAGCTCCTCCGCTCAAACACACTCTAGCGTCAGGGATCCCACTAAACCGCAACCATATAGGGTGACCGGACCTCTATCTTCTGGCGCACCGGGATTGAGTTGGGCTACATTGAGTCTGGCAAACTAAATCTGGTCCCGAAGCATCCGAAAACATGCCTTTTGGGATACCTTTTTAACCCTAGACACACCCTCTCCCAGGGACACATCAATGAGTAACCGACCAGTTAAATCTGCCGTTTTTGTCATCGCCCTCGTTTTTAGTTTGATCGGGATAGTGGGGGCTCAGTCGAGTCGACCGCGTCGGGTCAAACCACAGCCCGCTAAGCCGGCCGAAGAGCCATTGCTTCGCCCCGAGCCGACACCTAACCCGACTGCCCGCAACAACTCGAATCGACCCCTAATCGACGTGCAGCCGGTGAAACCGGTGGCCAATACTCCGGGCACCGGCAACACTTCCACTACCGGCAACACCTCCAGCACGGGCAATACAACTGGCGCCGGTGACGTGTCGAACGCATACAAGCTTTTGCAGGAGAAGAAATTCGCTGAGGCAGCAAAGGAAGCCAAAGCGATCGCGAAGCAGTTTCCTAACGACCCGGAAGCCTGGAAGATCGCCGGGTTCGCGGAGTTGAATCTTAAACAATACAGTCTGGCCATCGAAGACCTTGAAAAGGCTATGAACCTTCAGGAGGTTTCCAAGAAGGACGACGTGAATACTGCCGATGCGCTGGCCCAGGCACTGGTGTTGTCGGAAAAGTACGACCGCGCCTTGCCACTGCTCGTCGCTGCGACCAGCCGTCCAGGCGCTCCACCAGATAACGCGATGCTTTATTACCGCGGCCTTGCCGAATACAAAACCGGCAAGCTGGTTGATGCCGAAAAGACTTTGAACGCGGTGGTTAAGGCCAATCCGAAAGACTCCATCTCACTCTTCTATTTGGGACAGATTGCGGCCGGGAAAAACGATCTTGATGGAGCCATCTCAGCGCTTAACAGAGCTACCGTAATCGACCCACGTTTTGGCGCTGCCTGGACATTACTAACCTCTGCGTATCTTCGTCGTGCTGCTTTGGGTACAGACCCTGCAAAAGCGTCGGCGGATTACTTAAGCGCTGTGCGCACCGGAGAGGGCCTAATCAAAGTAAGGACTGACGCCGAGGCCGTCACGCTGTTTGGACAAGCCCTTATCGGGTCGGAGCAATACGTCAGAGCGGCCGCAGCCCTGGAGCGCGCAACGCTTGCGGCGGATGCAAAGCCGGTGACTTTTTATTTGCTGGGAATCGCCCAATCACGTGCGAAGAACTTCCCCAAGGCAATCGCGGCGCTGCAAACTGCGGCCCAAAAATCTCCATCGGACGTTAACGTATATCGCGAGCTTGGCTACGCACTTGAAGTCAGCAAGCAATATGCAAAGGCGTTGAGTGCCTACGAAAAAGGTTTGAGCCTCGCGCCCAACGATCCCGATTTCAAAGAAGCAGCGGAACGCGTGCGGCCATTTGCCAAGTAATAACGTAACGCAGATTAAGAACCCCAAGCGAACTCGCTGTTTGCTCTTAGGATCTTCTGAAAGGATTTTTATGAGATTGATTGCGACTCTGTTTCTGACAATTGCCGTAGCCGGAGCGGTTTGCGCCCAACGTCCACGCGCGGTCGACACTGTGCCAACCGACGCATCCAAAGCCACACCGGCTCCTCCACCGCAAACCATGAAGGCGAAGTACGAGGGTGGAATCTTTGGCTATAACAACACGATGGATGGCACGCTGACCTTCGATGACACTAACGAGCGTTTACTCTTCAAGAACAAAAAGCAGAAGGAAGTCTTGTTCATTCCATACAACGCAATCACTTCGGCTTTTTCAGACACTCAGAAGCGACGCCCCGGCGCCGCGACCGTAGCCCAGCACATTCCCTACATTGGGTTTCCAATTGGTTTCATCAAGACGAAAGTTCAATATCTGACTTTGCAGTACAGTGACCCGGATTCCAACGCTTCTGGTATCACTAGTTTCAAGCTCGCGAACAAAGCGTTGGTGGATTCTGTTGTTTATGCTCTTGCTAACAAGGCAGGCTTAAAACCTCGTGGCGAGATCTACGTCAGGAAATTCGACAACGCTGAAACCATTAAGGTGATTCGCTAATTTCGCGGAACCATACGCGCAAGCAAGAAGGCAGGCCAAGCAGCCCGCCTTTTTTGATCCCATCTCTTCTGCCCTTCCACAAAAAGTGTTCCGTCGTCACTCGCGATCGGAAACTGAACTTATCCAGTCTCGCTTCAATAGCCCATAGATGCAGGCATCAAGTAGTTGGCCGTTCTTCAGATAATGCTCTCGAAGCTGGCCTTCGAGTTTGAATCCGTTATTTTCGAGCACGCGGGCTGATGCAGGATTGCGAACGAAGACATGGGCCACCAGCTTTGTTACGCGAAGCTCGTCGAACGCATAGTTGATATAGGCGCTCAGTGCGTTGGTCATTATTCCCTGGCCCCAGTAAGGCTTAGCGAGCCAGTAACCAAGTTCGGCGCGGTGAGTAGTACCTGGCTCGAGACTATCAGCGCCAATCGAACCAATCATTTCATCGTTGTGATCCCGAATGGCGAAGCTAACGTCAGTGCCGACTTTCAGCGTGTGCTCAAGTCGTTGCCGTAACCACCACTCCGCGTCTGACTCATGGTAGGGAAAGGGAATCGTTAAAGTGTTTTCATGGATTTCCGGAGACTGAAGGTATTTCAGTAAGGCAGGTTTGTCTGGATAGCGAATACTCGAGAGGTAGATACCAGCTCGTACCTGAATCTTATCAGAAGCCATGTGGTCCAGGTGCCGTCCGAACTAAACCATCATTCGAGGCGTCAATCTTACCTTCACCGTTTGATCACCGCGTTTCACAGTGAGTTCATAAGAGACAGGCCGTTCAAACAGCTCGTTCAACTTCGAAAGGGTAAACCCCGATGCAGGACGACCATCGATCTCGAAAATAACATCGTCCTTCTGCAAGCGGATTTCAGATGCCGGAGAATTCTCGAGCACGTCGGTAACACGAAAAGTTCGATAGTCTTTTCCCTCGGCATTGATACTGAGTCCGGTAAACGCTCGATCGTAAGACTTCTCAAACATCGAGCTCGGTTCGAGAATGATTCGCTCGCGTTCATAATCCAGGAAGACGCGGAATCTGTTCATCGCCTGAGCACCGATATTTCCCACCAGCTCAGAGTTGGCAAATGCACCTGCGGTATCTTCTGAAAAGAAAGTGATTGGATTCTTGAGTCTGAAGGAGCCAACTTTCAACTCTGCTACTCGGCCGAGTTGTCCGCCAACTGCTCCGCCCGCCCCCGTCAATCCAAGTGACTTGATGGTCTTGGTATTTGGTCCAGGGAGATTTCGAGCACGCACCGTTGGACTATGTAACGCCAATGCGAGGCCCGAGCCAATATCCACTACAAACTTGCCTTTGATTGGTTCGCCACCAACCGGCGTCACTTCGGCATCAATTATCGGATGACCGGCATAGTTGATTTTGATCGGTACACTTTCACCGGGTCCAGCGTATGAAAAGCTCTTCTTGTCGTGAAGCTTCAAGTGTCTCGCCTGATAATCGATCTCCACCACAAAGTTTTTAATGAAATCGTGGCCGATGATGCCGTCAAAATCCTGACCCAATCGAGCTGCTAACCGCTTGATAGGAAGCGCAAGGTTTAACGGTTGGCTGAAACCGTCGAGCCCCGGGATTGAAAATGAAGCATCGCGAACAAAAGCTCCAGTGGGCGTTTCAGAACCTGCCCCCTGCATTCTTACGGTAGATCCTAGTTGCAGACCCAGTTCGCTCGCACGATCAAGATCGATGATTGCGTACTTGTCACCCGTATCGAGTACGAATGAGAGCTGGTGAGCATTATTGATCTGGACCTTCAGCATGATGTGCCGGTTAGCCAGCTCAAAAGGAATGGTGATCGGTTTTGTTTGGACTGCTGGTGGCGTCGCAACGGACGCAGTCTGGGCGGAATAGATTAGAGGTACCGCCGATACAGTTGATAACAGGAAGGCTAATAACAGGCCGGACGGAGCCAAAAGGTTGGTTCGCTTCATATTAAAATTCTCCTGGCGTTAGTTTGAGGTTGGTTCCTCTTTCACGTCCGCCTGAGTTCTTCGTTCCAGGAAAAGCCGATTCGGAACGGCGCGGGGCGTGGTGAGTCCGATTAGTCACCCTGCCTATTCGCCGATCGCCATTTAAGATCAGCTCGCACGCTTTCAGCGCGTATTCCTCAAAATACTCAAGCCGGGAAGCCAGAACAATCCAACAATTCTTCCCTGAACGCCAGATTTGACGCCGCGACAGCTCAGGAAACTCCCGCGCCAGATTGTCGACATGCTCGCGGCTGGTAAATAACCACATCCCGTTTGTCGCCGGCTGCTTTACGCTATCTCGAAGGGCCAGGAGGAGCGTGTCGTCCAGATAAACATAGACGAACCCAAACGCCTGTTTGACGATTGGACGGAGTGGGGCCAACTCTTCAATTACAAAATCAAAAGGCAGACGACGCTTTGTGGCGGTGGTCCGGTTCACAGTGCGATCCCAGTTCTCTTTTGAAAAATGAAAATGTCTACGGGTTCGTAGACGATAGTATCCGCAGGCTGCTGGTCAATCCAACTCTTAAAGTTAGCCATTCCGTCTTGAAATGCGTCTTCGCTGATAGCGATTAAGGAGGATAAGCCACGACGTCCGATTTTCTCGAAGTAGCGTGGATACGACGTGGCGAAAGCCTGCCTGATGGTCTGATGAGTGATGGCGAGGAAGTGCTCATCAGAAATCGCTGACTCGATCTCGCTGGAACTTGGTGTACGTGCGTCTTCTATCCTGCGTGCGTCGGGGAAGAAGCGAAGCCATTCGAGCTCGTGATTATGCTCACGTGTGCCGTTACGCAAAACGAGGTATCCGTTAGGCGTTAACACCCGGCGGATCTCTGCCAGGGCTCGCTGAGGATTGGATAGGTGATGAAAGACCTGCGACATGAAAACCAGATCGACAAACTGATCTGCGAGCGGAATATCTTCGGCATCGCCGAGCTTCCATTCCACATCGGCGTCACCGCGAGCAGCCGCTACTTCAAGCATTGCAACAGAGGGTTCAACGCCTACCGCACTACAAGCAAACGCTTCTGACAGCGCTTGAGTAAAACGGCCGGTCCCGCAGCCTAAGTCCAACGTTCTCTTGATCGCGACTTCTGGAATCGACGCCTTCATCGTCGACATCCAGAGCGACATCGTTTCAGGAGGCAAGCCTCTCGCCGAATCGTACCTTTGCGCCGTCGCTGCCTCTGAGTAAGTGTTTCTCATCGCGCAACATCTACGTTCAACTGGTTAACTTGGAAGGAACGAATACTCACCTCTTATCGATGCGACTATCCGGTTGGTTTTGCTCGTTGGAAGAACTCTTCAGCCGCAGCATTCGTTTCTTCAGATGTTTGCTCTTTAAGCTGCTGATTGATACCCCATTCGTGTCCAAAAGGATCGGCTATCTTCCCATAGCGCGCTCCCCAGAACATGTCGGCTACTGGCATAAGAATGCGCGCGCCGGCAGCGACTGCACGTTCCACGACCGCATCAGCATCGTCAACCTCAAGCGTTATCCTTACCGAAGTACCGCCAAGCGTGACGGGCGATTTACAGCTTCCACCTTCACTCTCGCTGAATTGATCGCTGACGAAGAACTTATACCCATCCAGAACAATCTCACCGTGCATAAGTCGCTTTCCATCCGGTGCCATCATGTTATCGCCTTCTTCAGCGTTGAATACGTGTTTGTAAAACTCCAGCGCACGCGGGCCATCACTGACGATTAGATGAGGGATGAACTGATCCGCTCGCTTCATTAGTCCACTCTCCTTCTTCGATACTCACGTGTTAGCGACATTCCGCTTGATGCGCTTGGCCATCCTTTCATACTTCGCTTTCAGTTTGGCGTCCAGGCCATAACACTTATCAAAACTCTGCTTCGCATCGGACTCGTTCTTTCGCGAGAGCTGAACCAGGCCAAGGTTACAGTGCGCTTCAGCATTTTCACTGTTCAGGGAAATTGACTTGTTGATATCTGCTAATGCTCCGTCGAGGTCCTTCTTGACTAGCTTTGCGCTGCCTCGATTGTTGTAAGCAAACGCATTGTCAGGATCCAGCGCAATTGCCTTTTCATAATCCCTGAGTGCGGCATCGATCTGTCCCTTTAGCTGAAGCATGTAACCTCGATTGTTGTAGGCGATGGTGAAGTTTGGATCGAGCTCAATCGCCTTTTCAAATTCCCGGAGCGCAGCCGCAGTGTCGCCTTTCAGATAATAGACCATGCCACGGTCGGAATAAGGCCCGGCGTAGTTCGGATCGAGCAGAATCGCTTTGGAGAAGTCAGCCATCGCATGGTCAAGCTGTTCTTTCGCAACCCACGCCAGGCCGCGAAAGTAGAAAGCATCAGGATACTCGGGGCTAAACTCCAGGGCCTTGTTGAAATCCTCGATAGCTCCGTCGTAATTCTTCTGCACGCGCCGCACATTTCCTCGAAGACAAAAAGCCTCAGCACTGTTAGGCGACAATGCGATGGCCTTGTTGAGTTCGACAGTAGCGCCATCGAGATCGTCTTTGTCGAAGAGGTCGCGCGACCGCTTCACATGCTCATCAACGGTTTGGCCGGGTCGAGGGGCGACATCCTTTGTCGCTTTGAGGGTTGGAGAAGGCACCGGCGGCGCGGTACCGACGTTTGAATTTTTTACGCCACACGACGTCAGCAACAAACAGCCCACCGCAAACACAAAACCTTTCATTCATTCTCCCGGAAAGATTGCCTGAGAAGTGGTTGTTCACTTCCAGAACGTTGCGAGGTTGAATGCGACGAAACGAAAACCTGATCAGGTGCCACAAAAGCGCTGGCTATTTCTTGCGGTTTTTCTTGTTGGTTACTGGGCGTATTACGAATCCTTCATCATCTGCGGGAATTGGTTTAGCTGAGGCGATCTTAGTCTGAGCTTGGAGAGTAGCAGGTGCGATCAGATTCCAGGCTTCCCTGATGTGTAGCGCCAGCTCTTCATCCGAAACCTGCGATAGCTCAATTCCGATCCAGCCGCGCACGCCGACGTATGGCGGCCGGTAGAATTTCTCTGGCGAAGCTTTGATCAGAGCGGCCTGAATTCCAATCCCGGCTGGCAGCGTTACCGCAACATGTCCATCGTTGTGGTGGTTGTTGGAAAACATTGCGAACACTTTCTTCCGTACAAACCAGGTTGGCTCTCCGTGCGAAATTTTTTCTGTTGTTTCAGGAAGGGAGCTACAAATACGTCTCACGCGTTGGATCTGATCTTCATTAGCTAAGGAACCATTCATCGCCAAAATGTCTCTGCCGCCTACAACTTGAAATCCTTCGGCACGAATTCTATAGACTTTGCAACTCCCTTGGTATTAGACGGTGGCCCACCTGGCACATAAATGACGACGACGTTATTTTCCTGCGGCCGAGCGCCACACGTGATTTCACGGCCAGAGTCAGAACTGAAACTCCTTAGATACACCTGCCTGAAGCTGTTTGTTGTGAGTCGGAACATCCCTTCCGGGAGCTGAACGATAAAGATGATGCCCTTCGAATCGCAATCGATGCGGGTCAAAATCCCCTGTACCTGCGCTTCACCCGCTGACGGTTTTCTCAGCGCCGCTCTCAGGACCGACGAGGGATCGACGTCCATCGAAACTTCGTCCTGGCCACCATCCACTCCGGTATCGACCGCATTGGATAGGAAACTCTCTTTTAATGACCGGCGACTCTTCAAGTTCTCCGCGACCTCAAGAAGACTTTGAGCTCTTTGCTTCACCTCCGGATCGCTATTGGTTTTGATGAGCTTTTGTAAGAGGTCGCCCGCTGTTTGGTAATCGTCTTTCGCCACGTGAATCTGGGCCAACATGAACACCATATCGCCGCGAGTCGGTGACGCTGCGATGATGCGCTTGAGTACGCGCTCGGATTCATCAAGGTTACTTCGTGAAACGAGATTGACGTAAGCAAGGAGGCCATATGAATCGAGGAAATCGGGCCGCAACTCGATGGCCTTGTTCAAGTGGACTCGCATCCTATTCGCGTCTTCCTGAGAAACGCCGGTGATGAAATCACGAGTACTTGAATCGGCGCGACTCAAAGCAAAAGCGTAGTAGTAATGGATCAGGTAGTTTTGGGTGTTAGCATCGACTGCCCTCTCAAGGCTTGCTCTTGCTTCCGCGATCTTCCCTTCGCGCACGCGGAACATTCCGAGCGCCGCATGGGCCATCGCCAAGTTCGGATCCAGCTCAATGGCTTTCTTAAGATAGACCTCAGCATCGGGGCGATTGCTGTGTAATAGCAGATCCCCACGGTATGCATATGCTTCAGCGTCGGTCATGGGCGCTGTCACCAGTTCCCGATCGAAGTCAATCTTCTGCGCAAAATGTCCGGACACCATCTGGTAGCGACCTTTTCGAATGTAGTCGTAAAGCTCGCTTTCCATTTGCGCGAAACTCACCTGAAATGCCTGCTTGAAGGCAATCTCCGTCTCAACGTTGTCAGTTACGGCATCAAGGAATTTTCCGATTTGATTTGCTCGTTTCCCGCCGTTGCCTAGCATCAGGTAGTGCATCAACGCCCAGGACTGGGCGTAGAAGACACCCTGCTTGTCGCTCTCGTTGTAATAAGGCGAGTCATGGTCAACTGCGAAGAGCGTTTTTAGGGGCAACAATCTGGACTGACGAAGCCAGTAGACGTAGCTATCGATCGGTTTTCCGAGCACGAACTTCTGATTATCGGAGACCGTTACCGTGCTGTAGTACTCAGCCAAACCTTCGCTAAACCATGTTGGAGCGTTCCTGGTGGTATTGCTAATAAGCTGGTGTGTGTATTCGTGGAAGATGACGCCGAAGGTATCCCGCTCGCCCCGGCCCTCGGTCGTCATCGTGATGTAGTTGACGTCCGGACCTGCCTGGAAATAACCAGCAGTGTTTTCGCCAGTCTTGAAGGGAGCGTATGACTTGTCGTCCTTGAACACCACGACGGTGGTTGGCGCTGGCGACGAGAGATTTGCGCGATCAAACGACCGGGAAAAGACTTCGCGAAATTGTTCGAGCTGGCTGGCGACGCGCCGGATTTCTTTCTCGCTCGCATTACCAACGAGGAAGAAGTTTTTTGAGCGGACACTGACCCAGTTATCCCTCGCCCACACCTCGGCCGGGGCTAGAAGAAACAAGCATAGGATGGTGGAGAGGAAATTTGTAGAACGTCTCATAACGCTTCCACCCGAGAAGTCGTGATTGAAACTCAACTCACGGAGCGAAGATTGAAGAATGCGCTAACCGGAAAACATATTCGACAATCACTAATTGCGCCACGGGCTTTCCATTTTTGATAGCTGGTTTGAATCTGAGTTTGCAGGCGGCTCTCAGTGCGTTCTCGGTTAGCCCTGCCGGCAGCCTCTTGATAATTCGGATTCTATCAATGCGCGCATTCGCAGAAAACAAAGCTCTGAGGACAACGAAACCCTGCACGCCTTTACGTCGAGCTTCCTTCGTATACGTAGGAGGAGGTCTCGACATGATCCTAACCCGCGCGTCCACGTCTTTCGCGGAGAAAGCCTTCGGCTCCACTTCAGATGCTTCGATGATTCTGGCGAGGCTTCCGTCTTCGCTGCAGCGATAGTGTTGAATTGGTTCGGCCGTAACGGCCGCGTGCTGAATTTGTGGTTTAGTCGAAGAGGGAGCAGTTACCTCCGCTGGCGGTGGCGACGCTGGTGCTACGATCTGTGTGCCGCGCCTTCCTGACTGCGCACTAACCAACATGCTTAGAACAAGGACGACGGCAAGAGAAAGGAGTGTCTTCATACGAGAACCTTGCACCAATGCTTGATTGTAGATAGTACGCGAGCGGTGCGCGTGGTTGAAGCGATCTTGGGGAGACTGGAGTAGGTTCCGGTCCGAGAACCGATTACTGTTTATCTAGTAGCCTGCCCATTGGGGCAATTCGTCCAGGTATTCCTTGTTGACACCGCGGAGCCAAACAAATCGGTCATCGATTTTTGCAGGCGTCACGACCCTAACGGCGAATAACCCAAAAATCAGGGCGGCAAACAAAGCCAGGAAGCCAAAGCCGAAATAGGTGCCGTCGTTCATGGCTATGGCCAGAACCATTCCCATTAGGCCCACACCACATAGGGCCCACGTTATGAGAACGTTTCGTTTGCGTTTAGCTCGGTGCTCATCACAAAGACCGATTTCGATTCTTGCTGTCTTGCGAAGCACCATTGCCACAATTACGTAGATGAGCAACGCGACAAGAATGATCAGGTAGATCGCGGGATGATGCCAGGTCAACGTGCGTTTTAAACGGCCGGTAGTCGGCACATTACATCTCACGCAACGATCAGGAAGCAACGCTTCCTTACTCATAACCAGTTTTGAATCATCGCGCCACACCCCAGGCATTCCCGTGATTGGCGGTGGCGGCAAGACGTAACCATCCTCCAAAACGATGCCTTGCTGGGGAGGAGCGACGACGCTTGTAGCATTTGAACCAAGCGAAGCTCCGCAACGCTTACAGAAACGATCAGTAAGGAAGTTTACCAGGCCACATTGCGCGCATTTGAGAGATGACACGAAATCCTCCGAGACGAGCGCAACTTAAAAAGCTAAGCTACATCGAGCTTACTCTTCTGGGCCAGCACAAGTTGGACCATGCAAGGCAGGAATTTTTTGACTGATTACAGGATAATTTGGAGCTTCGTCAATATTGATTTGAGTCCAATGCGCGTAGTTTTCGGGCACGTTGGTATCGGCGAAGATTGCTTCAACCGGACATTCTGGGACGCACGCATCGCAATCGATACATGTATCGGCATTAATGTAGAGACGATCTGGCAGTTCATGAAATGCTTCGACAGGGCACACTGCAGCGCAGTCGGTATACTTACAGTCAACGCATAACTCAACAACTACATAGGTCATCGGATCAATTTGCTCCTTTCAAACTACCAAATAGTTATTCAGTAATGCGTGGAATGTCAACTGAAAAAATCTCAACGTCTAAGGCGAGAAAATCTCGATTCGCTTTTTTGGCGACAGAGGATTCGGCGATGGAACCGATGTGTTGTCTTCAGAATTTCTTAACTGGGACTGGATGACCTTTTTTTCTGAACACTGCCTGGTCCATTAATCGTCTGGTTTACTACCGGGTCACCGGAGTAGACCACGTTTGATGGTCCCGAGACAGTTACATCAAGATGCTCGGCGGCACGGACTTCAACCTGTGACACTCCCTTTGATTCAACAACAGCGCGCGTCGCCCGCAACTTGCTAGTGTCGATCGTGGCCGCGCCACTGGTATTAATTCGGACAAGTTTGGTTTCGCCCGACACATTCACGCTCGGCGCACCATTAACTTCCAGTTCAAATTTCTCATTGTTTAATCCAGTGACATCGACTTTACCTGCGCCGTCAGCAGAGAAGCCCTCGAGGTTTGCAACGCCAATCTTGATGATCACCGGCTGAGAAGCTGAGTAGCCCTTCTTCGGCTTGATCTGCAGAACATTGTTTGAAACGTCCGTACCGATCAGCGGCAGAATATTGTCGTCAGCTTCAATTTCGAGCGATGGCTGCTGCTGAGCAACGACTTCAATGTGAAATGCGCCTTCTGTAGAAATGGAAGTAAATGACGCGACGTCGCGTTTCTGTTTTTGCCGGTTCCCGGATCCTGAAACCTGACTCATCATGCCGTGATGGCATCCAATCGTCAGCACCGAGAGTAGAACAAATATTGTAATCCTCTTCATGATGAAGGCCTCCGTCCGTCGCCGAAATTTATCGCCCGGGCTCGTTGTGCAGATATTGAAGCGTTCTAGTAGTGTTTTCTGTGACACTGTGAACAGGTTCAGCCAAACTCCTGGGTTGGGCGGCTGGCATTTGCGGTTGGCCCATAAACTGCGCCGGTACGTCCAATGTTTTTCGCTCGTGAGTGTTCGTCAACTTCGACAACTGTCTCACCAAAAGAACCTCGGTTGTAGTCACAATCAAAAACGTAAATAACATGAAAAACCCGACCAGGGCTTCATTTAGACCTGCTTCTCTTTTCAGCGTCAAAGCGCCGCCCAGCATGATACCCAGTCCCATCATTGCGATCAGGGTGATCGCTGTTATGAAAGCTGTTATCGGAATAGTCTTTGACTCACTGCGTTCCTTGAGACTCGTGCCGCAGCGATTACAATAGCTGAGGCCCGCCGCAAGTGGCGTCCCGCAAGCAATGCAAAACATATTGGCTTACCTTCCGGTATTGACTACTAACAAGACGAGTAGCACAAACACAACAATGAAAACGGTTGCGAATGGAGCGATGTTTCAGTTTTCTGGCCAAGTAGTAGCGCCGCCCTGGACCACGGCAGGGGAACATTTGAGGCTGCTACTCCCTGGATCCCGCGTTTTGTTAACTCTGGTTTGGGCGGATTAGCGACCGCTGGACACTCAAAGTTATACTTAACCGAAAACGGAACTAGCAGCACCCAGACTACCCTTCATGGATCTAATACTAGCCCTTCTCCGACTCGCTCTGAGCATAATATTTGGCGTTGCCGGAATTACCAAACTTATGGACCGGCGAGGGACGCGTGAGGCTGTAGTTAATTTTGGTGCTCCTGCATCCTTGGCGCCGGCAATCGCTCTCATCCTTCCAATTATCGAACTTCTGATCACGGTGGGGCTTCTTTTCAATAGCACAACGTGGTGGAGTGCCTTGCTTGCACTCTTAACACTCACGGTATTCATGGTTGCTATCAGTGTGAACCTTGCTCAAGGTCGCACGCACGACTGCCACTGTTTTGGGCAGTTGCACTCGCGCCCTTTGGGATGGCCCACCCTTATAAGAAACATTCTCTTTGCGCTGGCCGTCGTGGTTGTGCTCTGGCGATTCGAACCAAACGCCTATCCGGCCATTCACACTACCATCGCCGCAGCGTTCGCCGATCTCAACAAGATTATCGTTCTACTATTCGTCGTCGCTCTTTTTTCCGGTGCGGCGGCCCTGGGGATTTGGCAACGGAAGCGAAAGCAAGTCGCAAGTAATGCCGCTGAGATAACAGGCTTGCCCCTCGACACTCCGGCGCCGGAATTTGAACTCGAGTCTTACGATGGCGGGAACCGCTCGCTCAAGCAGCTTCTTGAACCCGGCAAACCTTTGCTGCTTCTATTTACCAATCCAAAGTGTGGCCCTTGTCTAACTCTTTTTGACGAAATTAAGGATTGGCAGCAGTCACACGGTGACAAGTTAACCATCGCTCTGATCAGCCGTGGCACAATCAAAGAAAACTTCGTGAGCGTCGCCAAGAATGGATTGGGGGAAGTTTTGCTCCAGCAAAAGTTTGAAGTGGCTCAACTCTTTGGCGCAAATGCGACTCCCAGCGCTGTGGTCGTTAGCCCGGAAGGGGTGATCTTCAGCCACGTTGCTGCGGGTGCCGACGAAATCCGAAACTTGCTGGAGTCAGTCTTAGGGAAACCGCTAACCAACGGTGAACTCGCAAGCGTGGATGCCGACGAGTTTCATTCACCCACATTCGATACCACCAACTAACAGGACTCAATCATGACCCGCCCACAACCCAACGAAGCTGCTCCGTATTATTCCAACTACATCAATCTCGTGCCCGAAGGTGACATTGTTCAGATTCTCGAGCAACAACTCGACGACACGACTGCGTTTCTGGCCGAGATTTCAGAAGCAACCTCGCTCGTGCGATATGCGCCGGATAAATGGACACTCCGAGAATTGCTGAACCATGTTAATGACACGGAGCGCGTCTTCGTTTTTCGAGCGATGTGGTTTGCTCGCGGCTTCAATGAGCCGCTGCCCAGTTTTGATCAGGAAATCGGGGTTAACGGCGCGGGCGCAAATGAAGTCTCATGGGCCACGCAAGTGGAAGAGTTTCGTCACATTCGGAAAGCCACCATCGCTCTTTTCCGGAGTCTGCCAGAGCAGGCATGGCAACGTAGTGGTATAGCCAGTGACAATTCGGTAACGGTACGCGCGCTTGCCTACATTACCGCCGGACATGTTTCACACCACGCGAATGTGATTCGTGATCGCTACCTATCCGCTGTTGCTGACTAGAGCTTAATGGCGGCCGATTACAGACAATCGTCTGAAATTAGAGTGCCTGCCGTTGCCATTGGTTAGCAGGCTTTGAGCAATCTCCAGTTGGGCCATAAGCCGTATTTCAGGACGTTCGAGTTGATTTGAGAGAGATCGAGCTTCATCGACGTTCACTCGCGCAAGTGCGCCAAGGTTTTGCCCGATCGAATTGACCACATTGCCCAACCCAGTGTGGTTTCGCTTCATCCACTCGCCTTGATTCAAATATTGGTTCTCAAATCCATCCAGCACCGCCGCGGCCTCTACTAGCTGATTGATCAGGACTATTACCGAATGAATCAGTACCACACTCTGCTGCGAGTCTACGGGGGCGTAAGACTGAGCAAGCTGCATTTGTGCGGCCATCTTCTGCGCGTTCCGCGGTAGATCATCGAGCAGCGTCCTGGCCTCCGCCAATAAGCTTGCCGCCTGCTTCTTCTCACCGCGATTCATTACATTCTGAGCCATGGCAATCAGGAGTTGGAACCGTTGTTCGGGTGCCTTTACGCGCTCAAGAACTTGAAGCGCATCAGCGAACTTGTTTCCATTCACTGAATTCCAGAACAACTGGTTGTCAAGTTGCTCGAGAATTTGGCGACGCTGGTCTACGTCAGCAATGAACTCCGTAATTATTTGACGCGCGCGCGCTGCATCGCCGTTCATGATCGCTTTTTGGGCTGCCTGTTGATAAATCTGCGCGTGGTGTTCCTTACTATACTTCCCGGTAAGCGCCAGCAAGTCTTCCACTGTGCCCTTTTGGGTGATCTCGCTCATTTCCTGATACAACGTGGAACCAAGATCCTGGGTTCGCGCTAGTTGCTTGGTCCATTGCTTGAGCGCGGCTGTTTGGGCTGGCGCGTATTTTTCAAACTGCGCGCGGTACGAAGAAAACTGGCCGGCAGAATTCTGTACGAATGAGTTCCCAGCGCGAGCGTCAGGCTTCACGGCTAATATCGTGGTTGCCATCAATTCAACCAGAGTTCGATAAGTCTCTTCAGTTGCTTGCGGAGGTTGAAATGAACCAATCAGGTTCCAGGCAGCATTCGAGGCTTCATAATCTGTAACCAGATCGAGACCTTTCAACTTATCAATGATCTCGGTATGAAGGCTTCGTGCTGTGTCAGGATTCTTTGAAAAGAGGTTGTGAAGTACCGAAACCGCCGCGTAGCTGATGCCATTGCGCAGACTGGCTCTCGCTATCTTCACGGCCTGATCCGGGTCTTTCTGAGCAATCATACTCGCCAGGTGAAGTTCAATGTTCCCTTCATTGCCGTACTGATTGCCGCGTCGCCTGATTCCAGCCGGAGGGCGAGTACTTCGCAGGAACACAAGGGCCATCTCCGGATCGCGATGCGCCATTCGGTCTATGATTTCGCGTCGTTGTTGCTGAACAAACCCCAGGGTATTTATCGATCTCTGATCGTTAGGATTGAGGTTGGCCATTTGGGCGCTGACTTCTTTCGTTAACGTCTCAAACAGGAGGCGGGCCCGCTTTTCATCCGATGTCCAGAGTAAGTCGGCGACTGAAAGGCTGAGATAGATGCGATTATCAGCGCTCCGTAAACTGGGAATACTCTCGGCAATTGCATCAAGCAACTCGAGGCCTTGCTTGATCGCTGCTTCGTTCTCAGAGGTTTCAGCGGCTTGCTCTTGAGCAAAGAGTATTGAAGGGAAGGCTAATAACAGACCCAGAAAGATAGGCAGAACTCGCAATCGGAGCATAAACGTTACCTCTCTCGCATTGTGAAGATCCGCAGTCCGAAAACAACTGGGACAGTTTGAACGAATGAGGAGTGCAGACTTGCACCCGCAACCGAGGAGACCGATTTTAAACCTAACTTACTGTTGCTTTGAGGCATGAATGACGGTTTGGGTTTCCCGAGAAAAGTTGGGCTGTAGGTGCAGACAAAAACTTTCAGCAGGATATTCTCTGTGGCTCCGCCGCCGCACAGTGCGGAAAGCCTGCGGCTTTCCGTACACCAACACACACAACCTCGGAGGCTCAGCCCCAGGAAAAAGATAGGGACTGATTCGGAAAGGCTGAGCCTTTCCGCACCGTGCGCCGGCAGAGCCGCAGTTCTTAAATTAGAAGTGACTCTTAGGCCGGACTACTTGCTGTTAAAGGATTGATGACTACCGTCTCGTCGGGTGCTGCGAGGCGTGTGAAGACTGAGACGAGTGCGCATGCGCTTTTGCCATTCACTGTGCTTCTCGTCAACCTCTTCTATTTGAACAAGGGCCTCCGACAAACCCTCTCCTCCAAGTTGACGCATCTTGAGATAAAGCAGCGCCGGGACTATCGACATGAGAGGCACGATGAAAATATTAAGTAGTCCTGTTAGCTGCTGGTAGATACTGCTGCTCATCCTAACTCCGGTGCTCGGCGTTGGTGTCCCTCCAGCTTTTATAGTTAATCTTCCAAGCAACATGCTCACTGTCATCGGAATCACCAGTTGTAAGACCGTGACGATAATCACGGTGCGCCATGATCGGGATGCGAGTTGGCGTGCCCTGGCTAGCGCCGCCTTCTTTTCCAGGCCCTCGATCAGAACCACCGGAGCATAAAGAGCGTAGCGGATGGTCATAACCAGGCCGGGGATGATCAGCAGGATGAAGCCGATTACGATTCGCAGAGTCACGCGCACAGCAGTGTTCAGAAATGGCTTCCAGCGCCGGCGCAAAACAGCGAACGCTGTGCGAAGCTCAACTGGGCGCAGGGGCGCGGCTGTTACCTGGGTTACGATCACTGCCGTCATACCCGACATCGCCGCTGCCGCTACGAAATGTGAAGCGATTTGCAAAAGCCCTACCAACGCTATGGCAACGATATATGCCACCTTCGTTGCCGACATTCCTTTTGGCAGGTTGTCCCCCAGCAACTCCAAACCAATCAATAAGAAGGTGCTGATGATTACCGGAATGTGGGCGATCAGAGACAGTTTCAGAAACTTCGGGAAATATTCGCTATAGAGCGCAACGGCGCGTCGATAGAGGGAGCCAATGCCTTCCGCTTGAGCACGTAATTCGCTGGCAAAAGCAGCAGCCGTTTGCGGGCGCTCCGTTGGATCTTTGGCGAGGGCACTCATGACTACCTTAGCTGCGCGCTTAGGGACCTTGCCCGCGCGTTCACGCAAAGACGGGGGCGGAGTGTCTATGTGATTGCGCATCACGTTGACGGTCTTCCCTGAGAAGGGCGGCTCGCCGGCAAGCATTTGATAAGCAATAACTCCCAGGCTATAGATATCGGAACGCGCATCAAGTTTCTTGGCGGCACATTGTTCTGGAGACATGTAGAGCGGCGTACCCATGATTGCTCCCACTCTGGTTAATTCACTAGCACGCGTCGTGTTTGCCGCCAGGTTAGTCGCTCCATGGTTCGCGGTTTCTCGTTCCTCGAGAATCAGAGTACCGTCATCGTCGTCTGTGTGATCTGTTTCGGCAGCAGACATCGCCGAGGTTTTCCCTGAGTTCTCGAACAGTTGGGTTCCCGCCTCATCTGCCATCATCCGAAGGTCCGGCGTCAACTTGTGGCCCCCAATCAAAGTGGCCGGTTCAACTTCCGGTTCGGAGTCATAGATAAGCGTTTCGACTTCGAGATCCTTCGACGTTGGAGTCGGCTTAGGGGACGAGGATTTTTGCTCACCACTCGGGTTGGTTGTTACTTCCGTTTGTTGAGGCGCCTCGACTGTATCTCCGCGATCCCCTTCGGCGAGTTTCGCAATACCGAAATCCAGCACCTTCACGCGATAACCACCAAGCCGGTTAGGTTCAAGCCAGATATTTTCCGGTTTGAGGTCTCGGTGAATGATCCCCTGTTGGTGCGCTTCATGAACTGCCGAGCTGACTTGTTCAAGAATATCGACCACCCACTCAAGTGGCAGCCGTTCTTCCTCCGCCAGCACGTCACCGAGGGTGCATCCGTCAAGGTATTCCATGACGAGATAAGCGACGGGTTCTTTACCCGCGCGTGCGAAACCAAAATCCGTAACGTCAACCACATTTGGATGTCGAAGACGGCCGGCCGCGCGGGCTTCGCGCTTGAAGCGGGCGACAAACTCTTCGTTGCGCATGAACTGCGGCGTGATGAGTTTAAGAGCCACATAGCGTTCGGTGCCTAGATGGGTTGCCAGATACACTGCGCCCATTCCGCCGCGACCAAGCAGACTTTCAAGGCGATACTTGTCATCAAGTACCTGTCCCAGATAGGGATCCACTTCTTCAATCATTGTCGTGAATCGTAAAGGGTGAAGCGTGAATCGTAAAGCAGCGACTAAAGCCTCTCCCTGGAGTGCGCCGCCTTGTCGGCGCTTTGGCCACGGCGCCTCAGCACCGCTTGTTGACTAGTGTGTACCAGGTCGCGCAAGGCAGCCACCGGGGAAAGCGCCGACAAGGCGGCGCACTCCAAGGAGAGGCTTCAGTTGTCATGGCGAGTTATATCCGAGATCTTCCTCAAACGGTGAGACTACGCGCACAACTGCCAGGCCTTAATCGATTCAATGGGGATTGTCAGCATGAGAATTTCAAGCAGCAGGCTGTCTCTGATCCAAAGAATCAGAACCACTTCCAACGCCACGAACACAATCAGAGCACGACGGAAACCGAGCCACTTCGCAATAAGGAATCCCACTAAGCAACAAAGGATGTCGCCGGTTGAGTTAATAACGGTGTCGCCGTTATAGCCCAGTGCAGCGGTAGCCGTTCGATAACGCTCCATCACGAAGTTTGTATTTTCAAAAACTTCCCAGGCGGCTTCCAACGCGATTGCGAGCAGGAGTTGCCAGTTAGATTTCAGACGCGGAATAACCAGCGCAATCAGCCAGTAGAAGGCGAACCCGTGAAGCACGTGCGTAAACGCGTAAGGGTCAAGAAAGTGCTGCGAATTGTCTGAGCTGCAGGTGTTGCCAATCCAGAAGCGAATTGTGCCGCATGCGCACATCCAGAGCCGTCCTTCCAAACGGAGAAGCAATGCGGCAATGATTAGAATTGCGGCCAGACCGACCCAGAGCGCCAGCTTTTCCCACCGGCTGCGTTTCGTCTTCGTGGTTGACGTCAAACGCGGCCTCGCTGGTAATCGCGCGCGTAGGCAGGCGCCTCAATTCCCTCAGGCAAGGCAGGGTCTTTGAGTGGATCGCTGGCGATAAGCCTCAATGGGATTACTCCGGCCCATACGGGCAGCGCATAGTCTTCATCGTCATCAAGTGGTGGACCGGTGCGAACCTTCGCAGACGCCTCGGTAAGTTCGAGCGATAACACAGACGTAGCTTTGAGCTCCTGTTCAGTTGGTTCTCGCACTTCCGTCCATCGTCCGGGAATTACATGGTCTGAAAACGCGTGCAGAGCCGCAACTTTCTCAGCCTGGTCTTCGACCAGAAATGCGCGTCCGAAAATCACTGCAGAACGATAGTTCATCGAATGATGGAAAGCAGAGCGCGCCAAAACCAAACCATCCAGAAGCGTAACGGTGATACAAGCATCAACTCCGTCAGACAACGTGCGCAACATCCGACTGGCCTGCGAGCCGTGTATGTACAGACGATTCTCGACCCTAGCGTAACCAGTGGGGATCACGAAGGGGCGTCCGTTCACCGCAAAGCCGACATGGCATATCAGTCCTTCATCGAGGATTCCGTAAACCGAGTCACGATCATATACACCACGTTTCGGAAGGCGCTTTAGGGTTGTTCGTTCTGTTTTGGTAAAGTCCATGCTCGAATCGTAAGGCCTAAATTCTGAATCGTAAATCCTAAACGCGCTACCGGCGAAGTGCTTAACGAGTTGAAAGTCAGGTCGTATAGTAGAATACTTCGCTTGAGATTTCCCCGGACTTTTATGTATTCAAAGTTGCTACGGTCACCGTTGGTTCCTGTTTTTGCGATCGTTGGCCTCTCTGTTTTTCTTATCGCCTGCTCCAACGACAAACCTGGAGGGGTGGAAGCTACTCCAGTTCTATCTGGGCCACCGTCGACCACCTTCCCCATGCCGCCTCTCAAACCCGACGCAGATATCGGATGGCTTACGGCAGAGGGCCAACGGCAGAGGTTGGGTGAGTATCGAGGTAAAGTTCTCGTCCTGGACTTTTACGCAACGTGGTGCGCCCCGTGTCGCCAAAGCATTCCTCACCTCGTGAAGTGGCAGCAGGAACTTAGTGACAAAGGGCTTCAGATCGTCGGACTAAACGTTGGCGGGGCCGACGATCGGATCAAAGTCGCTGACTTTGCCCGCGAGCTCAAAATCAATTATCCCTTGGGTTTCCCAGATAAGAGTCTGACTGATTTTTTCCTGTCGGACAATCAAACTCTTCCACAGACGTTCGTCTTTGGGCGAGACGGTACGTTGGTTAAAAGACTGATTGGATTTCAAGCCTCAACCAAAACCGAACTCGAGAAGGCGATTGCATCCGGACTGGAAGCAAAATAGGCAAAGACTAGATGGAAAACAAAAAAGTAAGGAAAGCAAAGATTCTGGCGACGCTGGGACCGGCTTCACGCGATCAATCGGTAATCGAAAGCTTGATCCGGGCTGGCGCTAATGGCGTGCGCATCAATATGTCTCACGGTACGCGGGAAGAGAAAACTGAGGACATCAAGAGCGCTCGAGCAGCTGCGGAGCATATGGGTCAACCGCTAGCGATCCTGGTCGATCTCTCGGGCCCTAAAATTCGAACGCGGCAGCTTAAAGATGCCCAGCCCGTACGTTTAAAAGCAGGCGATATCTTCACCCTGACCACGCGAGACATTATAGGCGACGAATCCCAGGTGGCGACAAATTATCCTGACCTCGCTCGCGTTGTGGAACCAGGTACCAGATTGTTGCTTGATGACGGTGCTATTGCTCTAGTTGTTGAGAGCACGACTAAAACCGATGTTGTGTGCCGAATAATTGATGGCGGAGTGTTGGGCGAGCGAAAAGGAATTAACCTGCCTGGAGTCTCGCTGCCGATCGATTCGTTAACTGAAAAGGACATCGAGGATCTCCATTGGGCAGTCAAACAGAAAGTTGATTACATAGCGTTGTCGTTTGTTCGTCGTGCTGAGGATTGTTCGCGCGCAAAAGCCCTAATCATGGAAGCGGGTGGACGCGCGCCGCTAGTGGCGAAGATTGAGAAGGCCGAAGCGATCGATCATCTCGACGAAATCATCGCCACCACTGACGCGGTGATGGTAGCGCGGGGAGACTTAGGCGTTGAGACAAGTGTGGAACTGGTCCCGGTTTATCAAAAGCGGATTATCGAGAAAGCCGTAAAAGCAGGGAAGATGGTTATCACCGCTACCCAGATGCTCCAGTCCATGGTTTCGAGCCCCCGTCCAACTCGCGCGGAGGCCTCAGATGTAGCTAACGCAGTCTGGGACGGCACTGATGCATTGATGTTGTCGAATGAAACCGCAAGTGGGCAATACCCCGTGCCGGCGGTTGAAACTATGTGCCGCATCATCGAATCAGCGGAGTCAGCGACGGGGCCGGTCGAGGACAAGATCGCGCATTGGGTTGGCCGGCAGTCAGGTCGTGTGAGTCGCGCCCTTTGCGAAGCCGCTGCGTTTGCTTCCGATGAGATGGGGACTCGAGTCACTGCAGTGTTAACCGAGTCGGGATTGATGGCCCGGCGGCTGTCGGCTCTAAGACCTGAGCAACGAATCGTTGCCCTCACAAACACGCAGGAAGTTCAAAATGAACTGGCATTGATTTGGGGGGTCGAATCTTTAGTGGTTCCCCATGCTCACACCACTGAGGAAATGTTGCAGATAGGAGAAAAGATACTGCTGGAGCGTGGCGTGGTCGAAAAGGGCGAGATGATAGTAATTATGGCCGGCAGATTGTCAGGCTTGGGGTTGTCGAGTTCTGTGACGCTCTTTACGGCAGGCAGTGCAGCCAACGCTGCGGCAAGTTAAAGTGAGGTTTCTAAACGCTCGGAGCCGTTGCTCACCTATTCAACGTGCACCATCTCGCCGACTGCTTCTTTCTTCTTCTGTTCCTCGGCCATCTGCGCCGGCGTCTTTTGAGGATCGCGCCAGTTATCCAGGATACCCACCTGATGGACGCATTGAAGTGTGCAGGTAGGAGCACACCACTTCTCAGTATTATATTCGCGATCAAAATCCGCCATCGTGTAATCCTCAAGCGGAATTCCAGGATAACCGCGCTGCTGCGAGCACCAGTGAACTAACCCTTCTTCGCAGATATAAAGGTAACGAGCTCCCGCGCGACAGCGCCACTCATAAGGCTTTCCTTCCGCGATACTGTCCTGAAACCAGTTGAGTCGAGCGTGGTCCTTGTTTCCCATCTTCTTCACTTGCTGGAAGATGTCCTTCTCTTTGGCTGAGAGCGGTTTCAAAATCCCATCGCTGTCATGAATGACGCCCACAGTGGTAGAAAAGCCTAGTTCAACTGCCCGACGCGCGACCGTAAGGGCATCATCCGGGTTCTTAATACCACCACCGATAACAGAATTAATGTTGACGTGGAAATCGGCAAACTCTGAAAGGTATCGAAGCTTCTTGTCGAGGACGCGAAGGCTTTTGCGCGAGACCTCATCCGGCTCTACGTTGTCGATACTAATCTGAAGATTATCCAAACCCGCTTTGTTCAGTCGCTTAATGCGATCAGGTGTGAAGTAATATCCGTTTGAGATCAGACCAGCAATCATTCCCCGAACGCGAATGTGGTGAATGATGTCATCCAGTTGCGGGTGCATCATGGGTTCGCCACCCGAGATCGTAACGATGGATGTTCCCAAATCTGCGAGCTTGTCCAGTCGTCGTTTCACCAGGTCAATCGGGACCGGCGATGAATTGTGGTCATACTCGTTGCAATAGCCACAGGCGAGATTGCAACGCCGCATTGGAATCAAATGCGCAAGGACGGGATGACGGCTGGAAACCAGGGCACGGCCAATAAAGCTAAACTGGCGAATCTTTTGCTGTACAAACTTGCTTTTTCTCATCTGCGGAAACTATGACCTTACAAACAGAAGTGCGTATGAAATCTCGATGGCGAAGGATAGGCGACCACGGCGCTGAAAGGCAAATGAACTAATGGTTTAGATCATTTGAAAAACCGCGCACAAAAAGGAAGAGGGGCTCTGATTCAGGACCTCAGAGCCCCCCAACATTCATATTGGACTGTCGTTAGCCTTTAACGATTTTAACGTTTGAATCCAGCTTGATGTCGAACTGATCGCCCGAAAGCTTCAGGTTTCTTTCCAGACCAGTTAAACGCATCGTGGTAGCGTCGTCGTTTTTCTCGACGATCTTGGTTTGCACCGGCATACCCGACGAGTCGACCCAAATCTCGGCATACTTGAAGCTTGAGTTACCCTTGGGAACCAGCGTCAAGTGAATCGTGCTCACGCCGCCCCACAATGTTTCTTCTCGAACGTCCTGCACCGGCTGAAACCTGGATTCGAGCTGTTGGCGCGTCATGTACATCATATCTAATACGCCACCTGCTTTATTGCGGCTCGACTTGGAGCTGCCTTTGTAGGCCATCGCCAGACGTGGTCGAAACAAAGTGTACTGTCCATTAGAAACGGCCAGAATCTCATGCTGAGGTCGCTGCCATTCAATCCTAACCTGCGCATCGCGACCGCTCGCCGGCATGTAAAGCAAAACGCCGCTGTAGTCATCTTTGTCACGCAATTGGGCGTTGTACTTCTGCATGCTGAGGTTAGCCTTCAGCGAGCGTAGAGAGGCACGGTTCTTCTCCATGCGATTCAAAACCGCACTAACGAGCCCTGCACTCTGCCCGTGCGTTGAAATAGGCGCACTGAGAAAAAAAGCGGCAGTCAAAGCTGCCATGAGAACAATGGGGGAAACGAATCGCTTCATAAAAACTCCTCTAAATAGTAAAAACCCTGCCTTTATAACCGACCCCTTGGTAAAACTCGGCAATTATAAGGGTTGACTAACGTATGTCAACCTCGTAACCCGTTATCTTACCGGATCCATCGGTGAGCTTCCTGACCCGTTCCACGCGCAAGTTTTGCCGACCATAGGTCTCTCGCAATCGTTGTTCAAGTTTACCGGTATCTTGTGTGGGGTCAATGACTTCCGAGCTGCCAAGCAGTATTGTGACAGCCCGAGTTTGATGCTCCAAAGCTCCCTTTCGTTCGCCACTTTCAAACCAGTCTTTGGGCGTCAAAAATATGAAAATTAGTATCACAACGCATAGAGCGTCCCACTGCCAGGTGTTTCTGGCGTAATTCCAAAAGAACAGTTTTCTTAGGAAACCGAGCAATTCGATAGCCCTCTAGAAATGGGTTTGTGGCAACTGCCGAGCCAGATTGCTACCGCTGATAAAAATTTCACTCGAGGAAAAAAGGCTATGTAAACGCCAAGCCCGTGTCATTACAACTGGACGCTGGCTGCCGATTCTACGATATGACCGTCGCGCATTTGTATTATACGTCGGCACATTGCTGCGGCTTCAGGGTTGTGAGTAATCATTACAATGGTCTGGTTAAATCGGTAGTTCAATTCTTGAAACATATTGAGCACAAGAGCTGAGTTCTCGGAATCGAGATTGCCGGTAGGTTCGTCGGCCAATACGATTGCCGGCCGGGTTACCACCGCACGTGCCAGCGCCACACGCTGTTGTTCTCCACCTGAAAGCTCGAGCGGCTTATGATGAAGTTTATCTTCGAGCCCGAGCAATCTCAGGACCTCACGGCGGCGTTCAGGATCGTCGCCTCCATTACCGTGAATTCGTTCGGCCAGACGCAGATTTCCTTCTGCGGTTAAGGTAGGAAACAGATTGAACCTTTGAAAAACGAAACCAATTTTCCGTCGCCGAATGTCCGTCCTCTTTGCGTCAGAAGCCGTGGTTAGATCCTCGCCATCGAGAATGATGCGCCCGCTTGACGGCGTCAGTAGACCACCGAGCAGGTGTAGCATTGTCGACTTACCACATCCCGAAGGACCCATGATGGCAATGAACTCGCCTTCGTGTACTTCGAGCGAAACTCCACGCAATGCATGAACATCCACTCTCCCAACACGATACGTTTTAACCAGATCCTCTGCTTGTAAAATCGTTCTCATTTAGTAAGAAGAAATACTCCGATTGATCATCCGGAAACCTTTAGACCAGGCCGTTAGATGCTCGATGGTAATACACCAACGGCTTTTATGGCTAACGCGGTGAATTTGGCTGTGAGGCTGGTTTACTACGTAGGCGTTCATCCAGATCTACTTCGGGAAGCTGCCATCTGTTTTCAAGGACAAACGCTTCAGGTGCGTATTCCTTGTCGATCTCGACGCTGGTCGGTGATTGGTACACGATTCGAAGTTTGTATTTGTCGCGAGGACGGGTGATCTCAATTCGTGATGGCAACACTCGTTGAACAGTCTCGCCGAGGCTCTTTTCATCCCAGTAGGCAACGTCCGTAATGAGTCCGCCACGTTCGTCGAAGCTTTGCACGCGAGCAAGTCGAATACCCCCTAGACGGTCGAACCAAAACCTGCGCAAGAGGCGAGCGTTTCCATTGACCGGTTGCGAAACTTCTTCCAATAGATAATAGCCTTTGACGATTCGCAGATCTTTCTTGGCGTTAGGTCGAGTATCAGGTTCTTCCTGATAAAATTCACTCCGAGTGAAAAATGAATTGCTGGTGGTCGAGTCTGAGATTGGACTAATCAATAGAGCTTCAGTCAGATGCTGGGGCCGAAGGTTCGAAAGCGCATTAACCGTTTCTTTGCCGGTCATGTCGCGCTTCTTTTGAGGTGAGGCAGTCGGAGTGTCACCGTTAATGTTCAGAGGCTCGTAAGTCGCATTATTTGTCCCCTTGAGGAATTTCTTATATTTTTCCTCGCCTTCCAAAACAGCTACTCGAAAAGTCTCACCGTCTGACGTCATCTGGACAATATCTTTGGCAATGAAGGGTACAGAAATGACCAGATAGATCCTGCCCGGTCGCTGTAGCGTGACCGTTCCATCCGCCTGCTTATACTTCTCCGCGATACCTACTTCAGCAAAAGAGGTATCCTCAAATTCAATGTCGACCTTTCCGTGGATTGACTTGTAGTTGGCTAGCCGGTTGACCTCGCTAACCAGTCGCGGCGTGTCGGCCTCAGTGAGTGGCCCAAGAAGCTGCGGAACCTGAACCTTCTTGCTGGGTCGAAAGAGTCCACACCCGCTGCTACCCAGGCAGATGGCTACTAGTAGGATGACGGGAAGAATTCGTGGGAGCGACGGATGTTGAGCCACAGTAGGATTGAACATGAAGCAGGATCTTATCGAAACGCTCACACAACGTCGCCAAGTTGATGAAATAGAGGCTCAAGCTAACAAAGACACTTTTCCTTTGTCAACGCGCCTTTTTCTTTACCGCGCAGCAATTACGCAGTGATTCAGCTCCAACAGCAGCATCTTCGTGTTTGGTGTCAACTCAACTCCCATTGCCAAAACTCCAGCGGTCTTAATCAAGCACCAGCGCAGGCTTACCAAAACGGCGTCGAATCTTGTTGATGGCCTTCAACACTTGCGGTCTACTCACCAACTTTTGTTCCAAAGTCTCCTTGCCGGGAAAATCGAGCAACATCACTCCGAGGAGGATGGTTAGAAAGCCCTGGCCCGGAACTCCCGGAAGCGACATCACAATACCCAAGGCAACCAGCAACACACCAACCACATTCTTCCCGATAATGGCAAGGTACCGGATTGCGGGAGGGTGGTTGGGCAGAATCGTCTTAGGATGACCCTTTCGGAAATAGTCCGGTGGAATCTTAACCATTATCAACGTCACTATTCCCAGACTAATGCTAAACGTCACGAGAAAGAGTCCCACACCGAGAAGCACTCGTTGCCAGGTAAACATTTCAAAATCAAACATGAAATCTCCGCGTGGTCCCTGTCGGCATTAACGTAACTCTTCGCGAGCTCTCAAAATAGAATCGATTACTTCCTTAACCACTGCGTCAGCCTCTGCGGGAAGTTGAAAGCCAGCCTCTGTCGCCACATCCCAGAACTCATCCAACCCTTTGGCTCCAGTTCGTTCAAGGGCCAGCGCTTGAATCAGCAGATCGATCACATCCGCCGCCTTGACTAAGCGAGCTTCAATGCTGCGACGTTGTTCGTAATCGTGGAAAATATCCTCATACTGAGTCGCACCGGTCGGAGCAACGATATCGGCAAACGCTTTTGCTTCAGCATGCTTTCGGGCTTCGGATCCGAAGTACGAAGTAGCCGTTTTGGGCATGTCACCTACGCGAGTTTCTGCCCAATCGTGGATCAGAGCCATTCTCAAGACGAGCTCCATGCTGACGTCGAGTCCTCGCTTCTTAATCTCATCCGCCAACAGCATTGCAGTTGCACAAACTCCGAAGGAATGAGCTGCGACAGACTCGGTCCCGGTTGGTAAACCGCGCAAGGTCCACCCGGTTCGATCAAGATGTTTCAAGCGCTGCAGCTCGATGAGCGTTAACAACATGTCAATACTCTAACCGCTGGTGTTTCTCCCAACAAGACGACTTCTGCTCAGGTTGATTGGGCGAAAGCACGAGCAATAAAAGAAACCGGCGGCTCGATTATCTTCGAGTCGCCGTTTTCTCCAGTCAGATTGATTCGTCTAGTTATTCATCGCGCACTGCCGCACCGGCTGATTGGTTTACCACGAGATTGAAGCTGGTGCCTTTTTCTAATCGAAGGTTGTCACCCTGCAATGATAAAACCGAGCTGCCTTGAGCAGATGTCGAACTCGACTCTGAAACGCGCACGCGTCCCAACGAACGACCCAAGCCGGCGGTGGTGCTGCCAACCGTATTAGTCGTCGAACCAAGGGTCGATCCAACCGCGGAAGTTGTGCCTCCCACGACAGAGCCCACTGTCGAGGTCGTGGAGTTGGCAATCGCGCCCACTCCTCCTGCCAGCCCTCCACCACCTGATCCTGAACTCGCAGTTGTTGCCCTACCCGACCCACTTGCGTTTGCTCCAAACATCTCGTCGTTGCCAGAGTTGGCGGCGACACGCGCATTCGTTATCGAGGTTATGGTGGCCGTAATCGGCGTCGAAAGGGATCCATGTTCAAGGCGATCGAAGATGATCGCAACGCGGGAGTCCGCACTTGCCTTGCCTCTCTGAACCACTTCAGAAACGTGTCCAATTAGACGCGCGCCTTTCTTCACCACAGTTTGTCCTCCAGACTTGATGGACTCAGTCGTCTTGAGCACAACTTGATCTCCGACCTGGGCCTTGCGAACGTCGATCGTGTTTTGAAGTTCCGCTGTTAGAGAAGTGTTCGATTCGAGATTAAGACTCTTTGCCCCAGATGCGATGGTCGCAGAGTTTTGAGAACTCCCCTGACCACTCACGGAAGTTTCAGTCGTTTGTGCCTGGCCCAGTACGGCACAGGCTAACGATAGACTAAAGGCTAGTATTTGCTTATTCATGAAATTCACCTCAAGGTTGCTAATCTCATGGCTAACATCGAAAAGCTTGGCAGCCACTACCATTGTTGGACCACGAATTGGGGAAACCAACGATTTGATATGGAGAGGATGAGGAAAAGATTAACTTGCGTTGCCGTAGTAAAGACTACGGCCTCCTTGCAAATTTATTGCGAAAGGTAATCAGAAAAATAACTAGTTGCCGAGATTAGTTGCAGAAGGGTTCGGAGGTAGGTTAAAAGCTGGCGCTATCAACAGGCATCGTGCTCGCAGCCGCATCCGATTTCCATCACACCTGCTTTTTCAGCGTTCTCGCAATACTCACTACAGTACTTGCTATCCTGGGCCGCCCTACAATCGCAAGCTGCGTGTTTACATTTTTTTTCTCCTCGGTCGTCTGACATATTGCTGCCTTTCATGAACAAGCATTCTTAGCAGCGATACTACGACCCGAGATTTGATGGGTCAAGGCTGAAACTAGTCGAATCTCTAAGGGGCCTGACGAACAATGATCGTGCGCTGTGTGGTTCCCACATTTACAACCATGGGCCGGTCTAATTGGATCGGGTGTTCGTCGCCATCGACGCTGATCATGAGGTTTCGGCTCAATGGCGATGACACTGGAGCAGGCGGAACTCGTGGCAGCAGATTAGTGGCAACAATTCGCCAGGTTGCAGGAGCACAACTGATCCGTAGTCCGGGTGTGTCTGTTTCAAAGGCCTCACCAACCGCAAGTGCGCCTGCCTTGAATAACCCTTCGCCGCAGCGAATTCCGCCACCGTCATAAAACGTTACTAGGCCTGTGACGAGGGCGTAAGGGATGCTGCTCGCATTCTTAACCACGAGACGAACATTCATGACGGGAGAATCCACTGAGCCATTTACAGATCCCGTGCGGAGACTTGCTTCCAGAGCTGCAACTCCACTCCCATCGAGCGCCACCGCAGCATCTGACAAGGCGACGCGCTTTTCATCGAGCGCGGCTGCTTGTTGGGCGGCAATACCAAGGCAACTTCCCAGGATCAAAAGACTCGCAAGAATGATTTTCATCAGAACCCCTTTCATAGCTGGCATGCAATTAGTGGATTACTGTGGGATTGATTCTAGTGCCATCTCAAACGTCAATCAATTCAGACGGGGTAAGACAGCTGCCCCACGTGGCATGACGTAGCCCCTGGCATGGTCGGTCTTCATCAAAGCCTCAGCCAATGAGCGCGACGGTATCATGTGCATGCGGCGCACAGTCTCATCCGGCAAAGTTGATACAAGATGGACATGAAAACGTTCGGCTTTGGAAAGCAATGACCATGCGGTTTGTCCGTTAACTTCATAAGCTGATCGCAAATGGGAGGCGAGGTCAGCCGAATCGCCGATCTCAAACCACTTCAAAAAGTCGGAGCGTCCCAAACCGTCAACACATTCGGAAAGCAAAATGATATCGCCCCCATCAACACATGCATGCGATGCCATTTCTAAGGCCTTGTGCGCTTGGATCAGATTGAGGTCATACGGTGAACCACCGCAACTCACGATGACGACTTCCCGTCGCGCATCGATGCTAACGGAATGTTCGATTAGGTATTCGCGACAACCTATCGCGTGCGACTCACGCCAATGGCCTGAATAAACACGAACAGCCCGACCCTGCTCATCGACCACAGCGTTTATTCCAAGAGAGGGAGCAATCATTGAAGCTATGAGTTCGCATTCTTCATGGACTGCATTGCCTTGCATCAAAGCGGTGTCCACTCCCACCCTTCGTTTTCCGGTTTCAAAATCGAGCGCAAGCATGTGCGTGGCTTTGATCGTGCGCGCTGAAGCTAACCCCGGGCAAATCGATTTGCGGCCACCGGTGAAACCCGCGAAGTAGTGAAATCCAATAGCCCCGGTGATAACAACGCGGGAGTAATCTCTAAGTGCTCGGTTTAGTTCGACGGGCGTACCACGTTGCGTTTCTCCAATCACAACCATGTTTGAAGCATCGTTTGGATCGTGATCGAGAGTTTTGATGCGCTGCGCAATAAAGGGGGTCAGCAGCACTCGCTTTTCTGCCTCAGTAACTGGCCGATGTAAGCCAGTAGCAAAGATGATCGCGAGGTCCGCAGGTGAGACTCCTACGGCGATCAGCCTGCGAACTAAGAGGTTAATGACTTGGGCGCTGGCCGTCGCGCGGGTGGCGTCAGAAACGACAATCAATACAGAGTCGCCCGATGAAAAGAGCTCATCGAGTGGTCGACAATCGATAGGGTTATCAAAGGTTTCCCCGATTTCAAGATCACTCAGCGGCGTTTGATCGACTTGGTTAGGAGTAAGGACCTGGTAACGCGCCGCGTCAAAAGAAAACCCTACTGCAGTTGTTCCATACGCGAGTTGGATTTCAGTCATTGCAGGATGGATCTGTGAACCGGTTAAAGCCCGAACTCCACAAGACCGCGTTCAATTACGTGGAGTGAAGCAAAGTCGGTCCCGCCGGCGGTGCGTGCTTCCGCAAGCCACTTACGAAGTTGTCGAGCTTCCTGCACTGAAGCCAACCGGCACGCACCGGTTAGCGCAAGCGTGACCAGTGCGTCAGGGGCGCCGTGCGTAACCAGCGCGGCCTGCAATGCGGCTTGTTCACGGAGATCTAGGGTAATAAGAAGTTTGATTTCCATGGACCGGTTACGAGCCCGAAGCCGAGTCAGGAGCTCAGTGGATCAAATGTGGTCGAGCGCCCGGGTGATGTCACTGATTATATCTTGAGCGGCTTCGATGCCTACTGAGAAGCGCACAGTCGACGGCGAAACTCCCGCTGCCTTAAGTTGCTCTTCAGTGAATCCGGCGTGGGATGAATAGAGGGGATAACTCGCCAGCGTTTCAACACCACCAAGCGACGGGGCCGTTCGTATCAATCGGAGACCATCAAAGAGCTTGCCAACTTCGGGCTCACCTCCCGCCAAATCAATTGCGACAATGCCACCGAACCCACTCATCTGACTCTTGGCTGTGGCATGACCTGGATCGTCCGGCAACCCTGGATAGTAGACGCGAGTTACTTTAGTGTGATCTTGAAGTGCGTGTGCCAGCAGCATTGCGTTGTTGCACGACTGACGAACGCGTACATCCAAGGTCTTCATTCCTCGCGAGAGAAGATAAGCCGCTGCGGGATCAAGCGTGCTACCAACCATGATTGATACTTGCCGAACGCGTTCGATAAAGGCTTTGGTACCTGCCACCGCTCCAGCCGTGAGGTCTGAATGTCCTCCCAAATATTTAGTTGCGCTGTGCATCACCGCGTCGATGCCGAAGGAGATGGGTTGCTGCAAAATCGGCGAAGCAAATGTGTTATCGATAATCGAAATCAACTTCGCCTTGCGAGAAGCCTCAGCCGCCACTTTCAGATCTACAATCCGGTTGAGTGGATTCGCAGGCGTTTCAAACCAAAAGGCTCGCGTGCGCTCGCCGATCAGTTCTGGCAGTTTTGGCACGTCTTCAATCGAAATAAACCGGGAACGAATTCCAAAGCGGCTGAATACTTTGGTCAAAACCTTGACCGTGCCACCGTAAACAGAGTCGCAAGCAATAATCTCGTCGCCGTTCTCGCACACCGAGGCGATAGCGCAGAAAGTAGCTGCAGATCCGGAGGACGTCACGACGCAGTCTTCAGCGCCTTCCAGTTCGGCGATTTTTCTCTCGGCCTCGGCCACGGTGGGATTGGCATACCGCGAGTAGAAGTAGGCTTCAGGCAGTTCTCCGCGCGCGTACCGCCGCATCTCTTCGAAGTCTTTGAATGCAAACGGTACGGAGTGAAATACAGGCGAGACGACAGCTCCCAATGGCTGAAGGTCAGTTTGTTCACCCCCATGCACCGCGAGGGTTGCTGCCGCCAGATCTCTGTCCTCTGGAGAACTCTTTTGATCCATCTACGAACTCCAAGAAGCTCAAGGTTGAAAGCGCTTAGCTTAGCAAATAAGACTCGGGCGCGACAGACTCTTCGGTCCGCTGTTTATTACGTCGTCAAGAGTAAATCCGCTCCTTTTGATAGCCACAATAAAAAGGGGCCAACGAAAACGTGGCCCCAATCAATTCGACTTTTATTCGCCTCAATTACAGGGGCGCAACATTCATCGCCTGGTTCAAGTCTTTATAGAGCTCATTGAAGTCTCTTAAGCGAAGTTCCACCAGTGATGGCAGCTCCGCCATGTCTTGAACGTTAACGACGGCGTTAACGTTGTTGAGAAAGGCCGAATGCGAATCCATCGTACGGAGAGTGGGCGACAGGAGCACAAAGAATAGGCGACGGCGTTGTGCCGGTCGAAGAATGTTGACTTCACGAGTAACGAAAACTGCGCCCTGTTCTGCTGCATCAAATCGTGGGTCGACAACCACCACGTCGAGTTGATTCTCTCGCATTCTCTCAACCGCTTGCCTGGTGTCTTCGGCTACAAAAACCTGGTAGCCCCGCTCGGCAAGACTGCGCGCGAGCGTTTCGCGCTTATCCTCGGGTATGCAGACAAGTGCTCTCCTCGCATTCCACGATGATCTCGCACTAGAGGGATTCCCACCTCGGGCGTTGGGTTGCGACATCAGCCCGGAAAGCAATTCAATCAGCTTATCGGCGGCGCTTGGAGCCGCTGTGGCGTCACCGCTCTCTTGCTCCATTTCGAAAAGTGGCGCCGGCTTCGGATGACTGAAACGAGAGCTCGCTGAGTCAGTCGGCCCACCAGTTGAGAGGGCGTTTTGCTCCAATGCGGGATCAGGTGAAGTCATTCCGGAGTTCACTTCATTGTTGCACTTCGGACACCGCACATTAAACGGACGGGACGGGACCTTGGTGTCATCGAGTTGCAATCGAGACGAGCAGTTTTGGCAGACTATGATCATGGTGCGTTTTGTTCAGGAATTGGTGGTGTAGTTAAGCCGGAGCTTATTCGAGCATGCTCAGCATCGAGCCAGTATCGGAAGTAGAAGGCATCGGCAACCGGCTGCCTCCCCGTTGTAAAAAATCTTCACCGGCGGTTACGCCTTTCATTGTGAGGAGTAAGTTATTGGGATTGGTTGCGAAGGTCAGGCCATCTTCCATTGAGATCGTGCCGTTTTCAATCATGCCTTTGATCACTTCATCGAAGTCCTGCATGCCGTCTAACTTGCCATCCCGCATCGCGTCAAGCAGGGACTTTCCATCGGCTTCACCGGTTTCAATGTACTCTCGCGTTCGCGGGCTCGACCGAAGTATCTCTACTGCGGCGACTCGTCCTCTGCCGTCTGCCCTGGGTATCAGGCGTTGAGAAACTATGTATCGGAATGTTTGAGCCAACCGCGTCCGGATCACCGGTTCTTCGTTCTTTGGATAGAGACCGATAATGCGATCGACTGTTTTCGAAGCGTCGATCGTGTGCAGCGTTGAAAGAACCAAGTGACCAGTTTCGGCAGCCTCAAGCGCTATTTCAGTGGTTTCAAAGTCTCGCATTTCGCCGATCAATATGACCTTCGGTGCCTGTCGAAGTGAAGCTCGCAACGCTGAGGGAAAGTCTTTTGTATCGTGACCGACTTCGCGCTGGTTGATGGTGGAATTCTTATGGGAGTGCAGGTACTCGATTGGATCCTCGATCGTAACGACGTGGTAGTGCTTTTTCTCGTTGATGATGTCGATGATCGCCGCCTGAGTTGAGCTCTTACCTGAACCTGTCGGTCCGGTCATCAGGACGAGTCCATTTCTCAATTCCGCTATCTCTTCGAGTTGGGGTGGCAGATTGAGTGTTCTGAGACTTGGAATATCGGTGGGGATAACACGCATTACGATTGAGTAAACGCCACGCTGTTGAAAGATATTCACGCGGAATCGGGCGCGCGACGGCAGCGAGTAGCTGAGATCAGTTGTTCCGGTGTTTGCCAGGCGTTCGGCGGCATCGGGATTTCCCTGCATTAAGGCCATCGCGATGATTTCAGTCTGGTATGGCGTGAGCTTTTGCATACCAAGAGGTTGGACCTGCGTGAGCTTTCCATTGATTTCAACTTGAGGAAGTTGCCCCACGGAGAAGTTAAGGTCGCTGATCTTGTCGGAGATCAACAGCATTCGTTCAATAATGGGCGGGAGATCGAAAAAGCTCATTTATATGTAACTCCAAAGGAGGGATGGATTTAGGGGGATTGCGAGCGGGTAGGCTGTTTCGCCCTAAGCGGGCGAAAGGATTCTCGCGCAAAACGATGATAAACGCAAGGATATTGTTTTAAACCCAGCCCGGTGAGGGCTGCTTTAGAGGTCCGGGTTGGTACTCGAGCGGGGCGGGGCGCCGCGCCACAGATCGCTGGTTATCGCCACGCCATCCGCACCAGAATTGAAAACATCGGCCCGTGAAGCTGAGGTAATGCCGCCAATTGCCACCAGCGGAATGCCTCCAATCGCCTCTTTTACGGCGCGAAGGCCCGCTAGCCCAAGTGGCTGGTGCTGACTGTTTTTGGTAGTCGTCAAGTAGACAGGGCCAATGGCTATGTAGTCGACGGGCAATCGTGCGGCGGCCTGAGCCTGCTCAACTGAGTGTGTCGAAATCCCGATTATCGACTCTGGGCCAAGTAGACGCCTCGCGACATCTGGAGGCAAATCCTCTTGCCCCAGGTGAACTCCATCAGCTTTCAAAGCTAATGCAATATCCACTCGATCATTGATGATGAATTTGACTTGTCGCTGACGTGCAGTTCGTAAGGCCGCAGCAGCCTCCAGATAGAATTCACGGCTGGCAAGAGATTTCTCGCGAAGCTGAACAAGCGTTATTCCTTGTTCGCTCAAACGCAGGACTTGCTCTTCGTGCGAAAGGCCTGAAATCAACCGATCCGTCAAAGCATAGAGCCGACTAGTACCTAGTGCCTGTAAGAAGTTTGCGCTCATCCGACGAATCTAATTCTCTTTTCGTTTCGGGCGTTCATTGGGGCGCAGCACTCTCTTTCTCAAGCGAATATTTTGCGGCGTCACCTCAACTAACTCATCATCTGCAATGAATTCGATCGCTTGCTCAAGAGATAATTCCTTTGGGGGAACTAATCGCATCGCATCATCCGCTGAGGCCGCGCGCATATTAGTTAGTTTCTTCTCTTTGACGGCATTGACATCAAGGTCAACCGCACGCGCGTTTTCTCCAATGATCATCCCCTCATAAACCTTAACTGACGGGCGGATAAACAGCGTTCCCCGTTCCTGAAGGTTGTAGAGCGCATATGTAGTAGTTTCCCCTGTGCGGTCTGCGACCAATGATCCGGTTGAGCGCCCACGCATCGGACCTTGCCAGTCACCCCAGCGGAGAAACAATGTATTTAAGAGCCCTGTGCCTTTGGTTTCAGTGAGAAACTCATTGCGGAAACCAATCAAACCACGCGATGGTGTTTCAAACTCAAGTCGCACGCGGCCCGTTCCATGATTGACCATCTTGGTCATTTGCCCTTTGCGTCGTCCGACTGCTTCAGTTACTACGCCGATGAACTCTTCGGGGCAGTCGATTACGACCTGTTCGATAGGTTCGAGGGTGCGCCCATTAAGAGACCTGGTGATCGCCTCAGGCTTGGACACCTGCATCTCGTACCCTTCTCGACGCATCATTTCGATGAGAATCGAGAGCTGCAATTCACCACGCCCGGAGACTTTGAATTGGTCGGGAAATTCCGGATCAATCTCGACCCGGATAGCCACATTTCCAAGCGTTTCCTTTTCCAGACGCTCCTTGACCTGTCGCGAGGTCACGAATCGTCCATCCTTGCCCGCGAAAGGTGAGTTGTTAACTCCAAACATCATAGAAATAGTGGGTTCATCGACGGCAATCGAAGGTAAGGGTTGGGGATTATCGATCGAAGTTATCGTGTCGCCAATCTCAACATTGTCGACCCCGGCGAGCGCCACAATCTCACCAAACCCGGCTTTCTGAACTGATTCTCGCTTCAGCCCCTCAAAAGCATAGAGTTGTGAGACGCGTACTTTTTGAAATGAACCGTCGGGCTTAGCCACGCTCACCTGATCACCAAGAGCAATCTCGCCTGAGAAAATGCGACCAATCGCAAGACGTCCGACGTATTCACTGTAGTCGAGGTTAGCCACCAGCAACTGCAAGCTGTCTGTGCGACCTTGCTTCGGAGGTGGAATTGTCTCAACAATTTGATCGAACAACGGACGCAGGTCCTTTGACTCATCGGTCAGATTTCGTTTTGCAATACCTTCACGCGAAATGGAATAGAGAATCGGAAATTCAATTTGTTCGTCGGTTGCGTCAAGGTCGAGAAAGAGTTCGTAGATCTCATTCACTACCTCCTCGGGCCTGGCATCCTGACGGTCGATCTTATTGACCACAGCGATCGCGGGCAGTCGAGCTTCGAGCGCCTTTCGCAAAACAAACCTTGTTTGGGGTAAGCAGCCTTCAGCAGCATCAACAAGAAGCATGACGCCGTCTACCATCTTAAGAACCCGCTCCACCTCGCCACCAAAGTCGGCGTGCCCTGGCGTGTCAACGATATTGATCTTCACATCCTGGTAATGGACAGCGGTATTCTTAGCCATGATCGTGATGCCTCGCTCACGTTCAAGATCCATAGAATCCATCACGCGTTCGCGAACTTGTTCGTTTGCACGAAAAGTTCCCGACTGACGGAGCATGGTATCCACCAGAGTTGTCTTGCCATGGTCAACGTGGGCAATTATGGCGATATTGCGAATATCTTTTCTTTCCTGATTCATTCTTTCCTCTCACAGTCATCATCAGCGCAGAAATCGGCTTAAGGCGAAACCGCAGATGGTAACACCTCTGCGCCATCAACCCCAGCGGTCGAGATTGATCCCTCGCTTAACTGTGGTCGAATGCCGCCGTGGAAACTGTCTATGTGGGGAGAAACGCGCCGGTCTGACGCAAGGCCTCGTACAGGACAATGCCAACGGCTGTGGCCAGATTGAGACTACGGATTTGAGGGTTCAGAATTGGGATTTTGAGGCACCGATCCCAATTCTCATGGAGCAACTCCTCCGGCAACCCGCGCGTTTCCCGGCCAAAAACAAGGCAATCCGCAGGACTGAAGGTCCAGTCAGTGTAGTTGCGATCGGCCTTGGTCGAGAAGTAAAGAAGGCGTGATTCAGGTATGGCCTGCGCGAGTTCCTCCAACGTCGCGTGGCGCGCCAGATCTACTTCCGGCCAATAATCCAAACCGGCGCGCCGAACTGCTCTGTCGTCGAGGCGAAAACCGGTCACACCAACGATATGAAGTGGGACTCTGGTGGCCGCACACAAGCGTGCGATGTTTCCGGTATTGGGTGGAATCTCAGGTTCTACCAGAGCAACGCGAATCATTTAGATCATTTCGAAACAAGAATCACGATGAGACCATCAACAGAAGTCTTGTGTTCTGATCATGAATAAATACAAAAGGAACGACGAGATTCGCTTGAATGTCTCGTCGTTCCTTTTGAAAGGCCATGCCGGCCTCAGTTGTTGATGTGCGCCTGTTGAGGGTTGTTGTTGAAACGAACCGAACGGAGTTATCTCTTCTTGGCTGCTTTCTTTGCGCCGCTCTTCTTTGCTGCCTTTTTGGCGCCGCCCTTTTTCGCTGCCTTCTTTGCACCTTTTTTAGTTGCCATAAGCTCTATGTGCTCCTTCTTTTCAAGATTTGGGTTTCCAAGTCATAACCACAAGATGATGTGCTTACTTCGTTCTTGTGGGCTAGAGTAAACGGCGCACAACATCTTGCTATATAAACTTAAAACCCCGTTATGTCAACAACTTATTACAATTATCTTGAAGAAATATTTTGACGTTCAACACGTGAAGTGATGCGAATGCTTGACTAAGTTTGGCTGAGGATGTGTTAAGACTCAGCGCTCTGGTCCATGATCGGCCAAACTCTTGATCGGTTAGAACGCAGTTGGTCCAACGAGCGGTGGGAAGAAAAAGAGAACGGTGTAAAGTCGGATCAGGATCGATGATTGCGATCAGACTATCTGAAGAGAGGTGTGAAGATCCAGTCGTCGTGATGGTCTATTCCATAGTAGTAGATCAACGAATTGTTTTTGCTGCGACTGGCAACGCCTATGAATGGACCAGTCGATGAGCCTTCATCAATTGAGGTAGAACCCGCAGACGATATTCCTAGAGTCGGAATCACCGGTGGTGCCATAAGTTGTTCCACTCGTTGGAGTTGCGGGTCTCTGGTGGGAGGGCGCACGTTCTCGGCATAGACCATCAACGCTTGTTGAAAATCTGACAGCTCGCCCGAGCGTGGCCGAACTAGTCGCCACTCCCCGTCTTCAGTAAGCGGGTCGCGAGCTGCTGACGGACGCAATACTTGAATCCTTTTTGTCCCGCTCGGAATGCCTTCCAGTAGTTGATCGATTGATGTAGGAAGTGCAGCTTCGCCCTGGCCCATGCGACTCTGTTGAAAGGAATAATACGAACCGATCGCATTCGCTATTTGCTCGCCTCGAAAGATCGCTTCGATTTCACTTTCACGCTGAGCCTGACGGCGTATGTTAGGTGCGGCCGCGACAGCGAAGAGGGCCAAGACCGTCATCATTGCCAGGAGCGCGACAAGGGTGTATCCGGCTTGCTGTTGATGCTTTGGGGTTCGCAAGTTCACGACGTGCAGCTTGAAAGCCACAGCGCTCACCGTCCATATGTTGTGGTGTGGTCCTTCGCTAAGGTTCATCATCCTCACTCTCAACTCGTGGCGGCGGTCGTTGTAATGGATTGCCACGATCGCCCTGACTAGTCATGGCAATCTTATGCGGGATCTTGAGATTCGTGTCCGTCATCACGATCTCTTTTTCTGAGATGCTGGTGACTCTGAACCTGCCACCGAGTACATCTCCACGTTGAGCGTTGAGCAGATCCTTAGAGCTCTTGTCCTGAAGGATTGCAGTGTCGATATAGCGAGTAGTTCCTAATATTCCGACGTAAGCGTAATTGGGAACCGGAGGAGCAGTCACGCTAAAGCTAACCACGTTTGAATAAAGCGACCCGTCTGGGGATCGAACCATCACCTGGCGCGTTCCCGGATTAGCAATCAAGGAGGCGGGCACCGTAGCGGAAAGCTGCTGCGCTCCCCGGTAACGAGTTTGTACCGGACTGTTATCGATGAGGACTTTGGTCTGGGAGGTAAACTTGTCCCCGGTCAATTCCATGTTGAACTCCCCAGTCCGTGCAAAAACATTCGACGGATTAAGCCCGGCCAGCAAGACTGGGGGTACCGGTGTTGGTGTCGGAGTGGGGACCTTAACCTCGACTACAGGTTTCGGGGGCGGCACGTAATAGACAAATATGTTTCGCTTGGGCTCGGGGACAGCGAGGGGCGTGTAGTCGTACTCGACCCTTCGTATCTGAGCCATAACATCGTCTTGGCTCTGGCCATTTGCTTGTTGAACCTGTCGTGCAGGAGTCGGTGTTGGCCGGGGAGGGACCTGACTAACCTTGCTGCCGCTGCTACCAAATCCAATGAAAGCCCACCACAACAAGATTATCGCGACGAGTCCCAGTACGGCTGCACCGATCAGCTTCTTCCGTTCACCAGGATTTTGAACATTTATTGCCTGCATAATTCCGATTACTGCGCGCCGTCGGCGGAAGCTGCGCTGTTCCGCTGAAAGTATGTCGCCATATCCAACCGCAAGCTGACAGCAGAACTGCGGGCCCCTTCTGGAGAACCCTCAGGCGAAACCGACTGCGTATTCGTCTCTGACGATCTTTCCAGCTCTACAGTATTGATGATGACAAACTGCTTTGTGGTTTCCAGATCACGAAGGAACCGGCGAAGATTTTGGTATGGACCTTCGACCGTCACACTCACGGCAACACCTGGATATACACTCTGCCACTTTGTACTAGCTTTGGTGCCACCAGTGGCTGTCTTAGTTCCCGCCGGATCAAGAGGCGTGTAAGTTGGGCCTGAAGTATTGCGCAGGCCATTCTTACGGATCATGGCATTGAGCGCATCGTAAAGACTCATGCGACCAGCACTGGCGCCAACGAGTTTGTTGTTTTCAAAACTATCCAGACTCTGGGCGATGCTTTGAACAGTTGATTCCGTGGTTTGACCCTGGCGAACTATTTCATTTGAACTCCGCAACTGGGTTTGAAGTCTTGACCGCTCCAACTGCAACCGCTCGAGTCGGGAGCGGGCGGGCATTTGGAAGTAGAAGTAACCCACCACCACCAGCAGAAGAATCAGGAAGCTCCCCCCCAGTGCAACCAACTCGGCAGGTCCAAACATTCCACCCTGGCGGAAAATGCTGATTTTATCGAACCGGGTTCGGAGGAAGTCCTTGTTTATTTTTGGCCGAGACGAGGATGGTTGTTCGTTCATCGCTGGTCTCCTCGTGTTCCATCAGAACTGGCTAACGCTACAGTTGAATCCGTGGGACCACCAGCTCGTGGGCGATAGACTACTAACAGTTCATACTCGGAACCGGTTTCACCGCGCCCGCGCTGGAGATTTTGAGCGCGAAGCTCTGCCTGCATAATCCCACCGCGAGCCATCTGATTAATCATTTCGGTGATGACGTCGGGCGTCTTTGCGATCACCGCCAACTCTAATTCTGCCAGGGTTTGGCCTCCACTTGTTGACAGACCACGTACCGCTATTCTCTTGACACGCACGTCGCCGGGAAGGACTGACTCCAAGTCAGCGAATAACCTTGACCACGAAAACCGCTTTCGATCCACCAGAATGTGAGCCGCGCTTAGCGTCTGCAGTTGCTCGGGCGTAAGAGAACTTCGTACGACTTCAGCTTGTTTGCGAAGATCCTGCTCCTGCCGACTCAGCGCGTTAATGTCTAGCTGAACGCCCGCACTCTGGGCATTAGCCTGCCTGGTACTTTTCACAACGAAAAACAGCCCGATCAAAGACACAAAGATAATCACAGCCGTTACCACCCAGGGTAACGTGCGATTGCTAAACGGTTTGCTCGCAAGGTTTAGTTTTGTACTCACTTCAATATTCCTAAGCGGGCAGTTCCTCGCTCAAAGTCAGAAACGAAGGATACACGGCTGGATCAAACTGGCGCAACCGAGGGTACGCTCCAGTTACACGCGCCAGAGGTCGTCGCGTTTCAAAACAGCAGGAGGGTTAGTTATGAAGCTCTTCTGGGCGGCAGGGGACCTTCGGTTACCGCTATCGACGGGCGGTAGGCGCAAATCCGGTTGCGACCGTTTCGTTTTGCGCGATAAAGGGCGGAATCGGCAAGTTCCACCAATTGAATAGGGTCTTTTGAGTCGTCGGGGTATGCCGCCACTCCGATACTAATAGTGATGTGATGAGTTAGTTCAGTTGGATCTGTGTTTGTTGAACTTACGCGACTCGCCGAGAACGCATGTTGTTCAATGGCCGCTCTCACTCTCTCGGCCGCGATGATACCCTGAGCGTAATTCGCTTCCAGCAAGAAGGCTGCAAATTCTTCGCCACCGAATCTAGCAGCAACATCTCCTGCTCTCAATGCCTCTTTGATTACGCGTCCAGTTTCTTCAAGAGTTTTGCTCCCCACGAGATGTCCGTAAGTATCGTTTACTTCCTTGAAGTGGTCCAAATCCATCATCAGCACACAAAAGGGACGCGATTCCGACTCGGCGCGGGATGACTCGCGACGAAGTTCAGAGAAGAACGATTTGCTGGTCAGGAGGCCGGTCAGCTCATCATGGGCAAGAAGACGATGGATCTGTTGCTGAAATTCCCGGTCGATTTCGTCAAGCATTTCAAACCGGAACAGATGATCACCAATCTCGATCTTGTCACCGTCGTGCAGCACGACTTCGGTGATCAATTCTCCATTTACCAGCGTGCCATTAGTAGAGCCGAGATCGGTGATGCGGTGAAGTGTTTCGCTAGTTGTGGGATCTTGCTCACGAAGGATGCGCGCATGCAACCGGGAAGTGCGGAAATCGTTTAGACGAACGTCGGCTTCGAGTGCACGACCGATCGTTACGTTGTCTCGCTCCAGAGGAATCGGAACTGCCAACAATTCACCGCGCAACGAAACAAGCGCTGGCCGGCGCTCCTTCTGGGTTGATCGCCTGCCTCCGCTGCTTTGATGAGATCTGGTTTCACCCGACTCATCATCATTCATATTTTCGCTGGACATTTGCTCTGGACCGTTGGGAAGCCGGGCCAATTCCCTAACTGGATACCCGCACATTTGCTGGTATCTTAGCGTGCACCTGATTACCGGAGCAATCTCATAGTTTCCCCCACCCCTCGGTCTGAGGGTCTTTTGGGCTAAGCGCCTCATTTCGGATAAGATTTGCATATCGTTAAATGCAAAAGGCCGTTTGCCGCAGATCGAAAGAGGAAATTCGATTGAGAGAATCAGAATCATCCAGTGAGACTTGCCAATGGTCGGATAAAGACCTTTCGGTGAAACGGGTTGCCGTTGCCGACTTGCCGACCGAATGGGGAGACTTCAAGATCGCCGGTTATCGTTCACTCAACAGCGACGAAGAGTTCGTGGCTATATATAAAGGGGAGCTGCGTCGAGACACTCCTACGCTCGCGCGGATCCACTCCCAGTGTTTGACGGGCGACGTATTCGGCTCAACGAAATGTGATTGTGGACCCCAGCTACATGAGAGCATGCGCATGATTGAGCGGGAAGGATCTGGCGCAGTCGTTTACCAACAGCAGGAAGGTCGTGGGATTGGAATCATAAACAAGATTCGCGCTTATGCACTGCAGGATGAAGGAGCTGACACGGTAGAAGCGAATGAGCAACTTGGCTTAGCGGTCGACCTGCGCGACTACAAACAATGTGCAGAAGTGCTTTTTGACCTGGGGCTTTGTTTAGTTCGCGTCATATCCAACAATCCGCTGAAGCTTAAGGCACTTGAAGAAGCTGGTTTGAAGATTGTGGAGCGAGTCTCAATTCAAGTTGAATCAACAGAGAAGGCCGAGCACTACTTGCGCACCAAGAAAGACAAGTTGGGCCACCTTTTAGATCTAAGTGTCGGCTAGAAGTTTTCAGTCAGAAAGCAAAAAGCCCCGAAGCAGTTCGGGGCTTTTTTGTTTGACGGCGATCCGCTCAATCACTGTTTGCTTCTCAGGTCTTTAATGGCAGCGCGAGTTCGCTCAGCGTCGGCCGCTTTGGGCTCCAGTTTCAGATAAGTCTCCAATTCATCTGCCGCCCGTTTGTGGTCCTTCTGGCCCCAATAGATTCCACCAAGATAACGATGCGCCATCGCCACATCCTCTTTACCTGAGGTTACAGCGGTCTCCAATTCTTTCTGCGCTTCGGCGTATTTGTCAGAGTCGAAGGCTTTGGTCTTTTCGTCACGGCTCAAACTCAGGAGGACGATTCCCAGATACATGTGGGCTCCTGCTGAAGCAGGATTCAACGTCAAGGCCTTCCGCAACTCGCCCTCTGCCTCAGCAGTCTTTTTAAGATTGAGGAGAGCTATGCCAAAACGAAGTGGAGCGCTGTAGTTGTCCGGCAGCAGTTCTGTAGCCTTCTTAAGAACTTCAGCGGCCTTTGCGGCGTCGTTGGACTTCAAATATTGAGCGCCCAACTCATTCAAGGCCGCACCGAACTGTGGATGAAGACTGACCGCCTGCTCCAGCGATGACACCGCCTTCTTGTTTTCCCCTGAAGCGACGAACTGCATCCCTTTGCTGTAAGCGTCTATGGCATTTTTGGGAACCCCTGGAAACGCCTTATCAGGATTAGGTTGGAGAACCAGATCCAGCATCATTGTTTGACCGGTGCGTCCCGATGGAGTGCCTTCAGTGGTGCCGTAAATAGTGACCGACCTATTCAATGGTGCGTACTCCGTGCCGCCTTCTACAGTAATGCGATATTCACCAACAGGCAGCGCATTAAACATCACCACGCCATCAACATCGGTCGACGCCGACCGCGACATGGTGACGTTCGATGAGAGCCGAACAAGAATGCCCGGTTGCGCGCGATTTCCGGACGGAAGCATGACGCGGCAACGAATCATGTGAATTCCACTCGACTCCGGCAGCCCTCGTGTACTTCCGACTCCCCCTTGTCCTTTTACTGCCGGCGCTATCAGTATGAGCACGAAAAAACTCGCCAATAAAATCAAGCGAGCTTGTGACCTGAAACTGCCCCCTGGTTGAAGCATCGAAACGGTTCCTTTCAGATAACTAATTATTAATCGGGTGGGCAACGTACCAAGCTTAGGTCTTCCCGCGCAACTCTTTAATCTTCTGTTGAAGCAGTTCAGAGTCAGCAGCCTTTGGAGACAGCTTGAGATAAGTTTCCAGTTGGTCAGCCGCGCGCTTGTAATCACGCCTTTCGAGATAAACGCCTCCCAGATAGCGGTGCGCCATGGCAACTTCAGTTGAACGGGAATTTATCGCAAGCTCGAGTTCCTTGTGGGCCTCGTCGAGTTTGCGTTGAACGGCGAGCACAATGCCGAGATACATATGAGCCGTAGGAGAAGAGTTGTTCTTACTAACCGCTACCCTGAGCTGCTCTTCAGCCTGGGCGAACTTTTTCTGGTTCAGTAATGCAACTCCGTAGTTTAGTCGCAGATGAAAGTCTTCGGGAGACGCCTTCACCCCGTCACTCAAAACCTCAGCCGCTTTATTAACTTGGCCCAGCTTTAGGTATTGAACACCCAACTCATTAATAGCCAGGGCGAAGGTGGGGAATTCGGCAAGAGCCCGCTTCAACTCTTCGACAGCTTTCTTGTCGTCCTTCGCGCGGGAAGCTTCCATCGATCGCTGGTAAGCCTCGAGTGCACGTGGTGGAACATTTGGTTGGTTCGCGCTCACCACGCCAGCCCGGGAGGCGGCGTAGCCAGTTTTCAACCGCAGATTCACCATTACATTAAATGTCCGTGGCGTATTTATGCGGCCCATATCTTCGCCCGCCAAACTCCTGGTCCGAACGCTCGTTTGTTCAATGAGAACGGATTCCCGTGCAAGCTCATATTCATTTCCAGCGTCTACGGTTATGTGATAGGAGCCGGGGGCCATTGAGCTAAACGTAAACGAGCCATTCAGATCAGCTATGACTGAGAGCCTTTCCGAACTCGTACTTTCGAGAGTGACCTTAACTGTTGGATGATCTGTCCGCCGTCCGGAAGGAAAATAAATGCGACCTTGTATTCGGTTTCCCCCTCCAGTACCGGTGGAGTCGCGTCCTCCCTGGGCCAAAACATTGGACGAAGGGAGCGCCGATACGAGAACAAGCAGCAGCGCAGGAAGATAATTGGTCGTTAATCGTGGAACTCGTAAGCCGGCTGTGGGGTAAAACATTCTGAAACTCCTTTCCCACAATTTCAAGGTGAGTCCAATCTGAGAAGCAAGGGCTGTCTGGGGTAGCAAAGAATAACATGAAAAAAAGGGAGAAGCGCTTTCAGGCGCTCCTCCCAGAAAAGGCTTCTATTGCCTCCGCTAGAGCGGAGCCAGTTGAAGCAGGCAATCTAGAACTGGAATTTCACACCCAGTCGCAGAGATGATGGGAATTGGAAAATCTGGCCGCGGCCGTAGAACGGATTTGGAAAACGGTTTTCCGGACTGTTCGCGACACCGGGAATTCCACTGTTGATTGAGAACGTTTCATCCAGGCGAATCGCGCGCTGGTTGTTGAAGACGTTGAACCAATCAAGCTGAAGTCTCAACTGCTTATTCTCACCCATTTGAATCGGGTAATAAGCGTTCAGATCAAGATTCCAGGTTGTGGGGGTGCGAGTGCTACCCACACTGTCAACGGTGTTCGGGAAGCCAGCAACGTCGATCGCTGCATTTGGCGCTGGAACGATTGCTGTTCCGCGAGGTACCCCGAATCCTTCGTTGTTCCCATAAAGCGGATGCGGAATCAACGAATTAAACGGAATGCCGGATTGCGCGCGGAACGAAGCGCCCGTCATCAGCTTGAACGGCCAGCGGTAGCTAGCGTCCAACTTAAACTGGTGTGGACGGTCATTCGGTAAGCGACCGTACAGGCCATCCAGCAAGCTGACCAAGTCGAACAGCGAAGTGATGTTCGGGTCAGACTGGCCGTTGTCGTTGCGGAACAGTCCTTCGTAGTTACCGATCAAGCTGGAGTAAACATACGACGCGATAAACTGGTAGTTATTAGTGAATCGCTTCGTAGCAGTAAACTCAAGTGCGCGGTAATACCGACGGGCAAATCCAAAGCACTGCGCCGGGATGCCGTTAGCAGCGTCACCCGCACAGGCCAGGTCTTCCGTTGTTTCACCGCCGCCGCGACGGCCAGGGTTAAACAGGAAGTAGGTTGTGCCATCGTCGAACGAGCCGTCTTCGATGACGTTGCCCTGAGCTCGGTAAATACCACGGAAACCGATCGCCAGGTCCTTCACGATCTCGTATTCGAAGCCGGCAGTGTATTCATCAACTGTCTGCGGTCTCAAACCCGGATCGGGAGGAGTGGAGTGGCAACCCAGGCAGCCCAAACCCGAGGCCGTAGCCTGGAAAAGGGTGGTGCCTGCAGCGGCATTAAGGAAATTAACATTGACATGCTTGTCGATCTGGATATCGTCACCACCAGCGCGTACGTTTACGTCAAGTGGAAGCGGAGTCTCCAGGAAGCGAGCAAAGTTAGCAAAGAACTTGCCCTTGCCAACTCCGGTGAAGTCATAAATGAATCCAACGCGGGGCTGGGTGTTATGCCAGAAGTTGTTCAGTTTCAGGTAGGTAGAAGAGGTTCCGTAAGACTGCTGAAAATCCCAGCGGAGGCCGAGATTGAGCTGAATGTTACGGTTGATCTTATAGTCGTCCTGAAAATAGAAGCTCTGGACCTTTGAACTGGTGCTGTCATCACCCGTGTTCAGGAAGAAATCACGAACGCGGACGCTGGAGAGGACCAGTATTGGGTTAGTTGTCGAGGCTAGTTGAGCTGGAGTCAAAGCCACTGTCGTAACAGTGGTGATTCCCGCGGGACCCACACCTTGCGCGACCGCCGAAGCCAGACGCGTGGTTAAGGCCGCTGACGGGCACTGCACCGCTGTGGCACTAACCGCGATGCAAACACCGAAGTTATTGGTAACGCGGATGCCGCCCGGCATGCTTGTTGAAGCGAAGTTTGCAGGTACGCCAACTTCCTCACCCCGTGGGTCGCCAAAAACTCTCGGCCCACCACTGGATTGAGTACGGATCTTGTAGAGATTGTTGTTGTACTCAAAACCATACTTAAATGTATGTGGTCCGACAATGTTCTGCATGCGCGCCTGGATTTCCCACCGATTGCGATCCTGATCCGAAATAAGGCCAAAGCCCTGGCGGACCAAACCTCGCTCGACCCTGCCACCGCGACCGTCAACAAAGGCCAACCTCAGATTGGTCGGGTCGGCATTGAGGAACCTATTGGTGTCAGTTACGCCAACAGCCGCGCCACCGCGCAGGACTGCAAAGCTGTCTGTCACTAATGACGTCCCACCAGACGCTGCGTCCGGAATCGTGTTAGCCCGCTGCAAGTGCAGACCAAACGCAAATTCGCCGGTCATGTTCGGACTAATCGAGGAGTTCAAGCGAACGGCATAATTGTGTCCGCCAGTTTCGATGGTGCCACGGAAACTGTTCGGGTCAATGCCGAAACCTGAGTTACCGAACAAGAACCCTTCCTGCTTGGTAAAGTCAGCGAAGGTCGAGAATGTCAGCGTATTGTTCTGGTTAATTCCCCAAGTCAGCTTGCCGGAATAGAACGGCGTCGTGATCTTGTTTTCAACTTCCTGACGGAAGGTCTGGGTCAGGAACGAATTCTCTCGCCGTTGTGGATTGAAAGCTCCGAAGAACCAAAGCTTGTCTTTCTTGATTGGACCACCAATGTCGACGCCAGCATCGATCTCGGAGAATCCGTTTGGAGCGGCACCGGTAAACGGGAAGTTATTGGTTTCACGAACCAAGCCCTTGGTCGTGAAGTAACCGAATAAATCGCCGTGGAATTCGTTGCCACCGCTCTTGGTGATGACGTTGAAAATTCCACCCGTGCTCTTGCCATACTCGGCACCGTAAGCACCAGTCTTAATCTCCACTTCCTGAACAAACTCGAATGGCAGGTTTGCGCCCGAACCACCGAAGGCGGGGTCGGTCGTATTAACGCCGTCGAGGATGTAGTTGTTTTCCGGACCGGATGAACCACCGACCGAAGGATCGCGGTCACGACCGGAAGCGTCGCGGAGACCTGAACGAGAAACCGTAGGAGCAATCGTGTAAAGCGATTGAACCGTGCGCTGAGTCGGCAGGTTATTAAACTGCTCATTGGAGACGTTGGTGCCGGTTGTATTCGCATTCACGTCAACGGAGGCACCGGAGGTATCTGTGATGGTGACCTCAGCGCTCGCGCCGGTAACCTTCATCTGAACGTCACCTGATGACGTTCGAGAGAGATTAACTTCGATATCGCTCCTGGATGTCTCCATGAAGCCGGCAGTTGCTCCAACCGTGACGGTGTAGCGACCCGGAGGAAGATTAAGGATGCGGAAGCGTCCTTGATCGTCCGTCTGCGCGGTTTGGGCACTAATCAGGTTTGCACCTGAAACTGTGACCGTCGCATTCGGGACAACCTTGCCATCGGGGTCGGTGATCTGGCCCTCGATGGAACCTGTCGTGGATGACTGTGCAAACGCGCTAAACGTAAAGCACAGAACAAACAGCGCCAGGGTAATAAATCGCATGCTGTTTTTCATGCTGAAGGATCCTTTCTTTTGGTTAATTCCTGTGTAAGGCTGGGCGTTCTTAACCCATTTTTCTGGAGTGCCGAGGCGCTCAGAAGTGGGAAGCCCTGCCATATCGTATTTTGACTCTGGAAAAAGACGCATATTCTGGCGGGCAAATTTGCAAGTCCTATGCCCAGCAGGAAAAACCAAAAAAATGGGCGACCTGTCAGCATTTAGCACCCGGCCCGGCGTCAGGGCCAAAACGCCAAATCCAAAAAAATGGGAACAATCCATAAATCACAACCATAAATCCCGGGACTTCAAGCCAATGCAATCTAATCGCAATTTTGAATTAGCTGCGGGATCCTGTTGATTTGAGGCCTGGCTATGGACCGCGTTTGGGCTTCATTGGCTAGACGTTGGAGATGGGCCATGGTTCGCGATCCGGCCTCGATGGGCCAACCATCACGCTTCTTGTTGAAAGGAGCTCCATGGCCGCGATCACTATCCCGCGTGATAGACTTCAACACTCAAACCAACACGATGGCAGAACGCATCTACCGAGATCCGGTCCATAACATCATTCGCCTTCGCACCGATAGCGGAGAAGGCGAGCTCATGATGCGCTTGATCGACACGCCAGAGTTTCAGCGCTTGCGTCGCATAAAACAGCTCGGCCTCGGACTCTACACCTATCAAGGCGCTGAACATTCGCGGTTCACTCACTCTCTCGGCGCCTTACATCTGGTTAGTCGTGTGCTCGATCGCTTGATCGAAAAGCACCAGATCAATTCAGAGGATCGCGCTGCCGTTCGCGCCGCTGCATTGCTGCATGATGTGGGCCATGGTCCATTCTCACATGTAATGGAAAAGGTGCTGGGGTTTCATCACGAAAAATGGACCGTCGAGGTGGTCCAAAGTAACGAGACGGAAATCGGCAGCCAGCTTCGGGCGTTCTCGACCGACCTCCCTGCCAAGGTCGCTGGAATTATCGAAGGCACGTTTCACCCAGCCGCGCTGGGCCAGTTGGTTTCGTCACAGCTCGATGTCGATCGCATGGACTACCTCTTGCGCGACTCACTGATGACAGGAGCGAAGTATGGAATCTACGATCTCGAGTGGATCATCAACGCTCTTTCCATCGATGAAGAGAACGACCGAATCTACGTAGCCGCACGTGGACTGTATGCGGTTGAGGAGTATTTGCAGGCGCGTTACTACATGTTCCGGCAAGTTTATTTTCATCGGACCCTGCGCTCGGCTGAAGCTGTGCTGAGGTCGATTCTGCGTCGCGCTCTGACCCTGTTGGAGGCCGACAAGCCTGTCTGGTATGGACCAGACACGGCCTTCGAAAAGGTGCTGCGAAGAAAACAGTTGTCGATTAGTGAGCACCTGGAAGTCGACGACTCCGATGTGCTGTTTCACGTCAAGCAGTGGCAACGGTCTTCGGATGAAATTCTGGCTGATCTAAGCCGGCGTTTTACACATAGACGCCTCTTCAAAGCGATCGATCTCGACATGCCGATAGATGAGCGACCCGGATTTCTTGCAGCCGCACGTGAGAGGGTAAGAAGTGCGGGATATGATCCTGAATATTATTTCATTGAGGACCGCGCCAGCGACGTGCCGTACTACAATTACTACACACCCTCAGGTGCCGAACCTAAGAGCCTGATCTACGTCGAGGACGGGTATGCTCGACCGGTAATAAGAGAAATTAGTGAAGTTAGCGACGTCGTGCGCGGCTTGCAACGTGGATATGAATTGCACCGGGTTTGCTTTCCGTCAGAGGTCAAGTCGGAAGTTTATGAGCTCTACCATGCTGTAACTCCACGAAAGCAGGTGGTGACCGCCAACAACTAGCACTCGAGGTGACGGATGGCCAGAATCCCGAACGCAAACATCGAAGACGTCGACCGCTCAATTAAGAACGTTCTGGACGCACAAACAAAAGCCTGGGGTTCGCCACTCCTAAATCATCTGGTCTATGCGCGTCGTCCTTCGATTTTTCGCGGCGCGCGAGCGATGTGGACCGGCATCGATGCGTCGGGTTTTATTGAAGCGAGCCTGAGAGCCCTTATCAATCGGCGAGTCGCTTTCCTCAATGGGTGCGAATTTTGACAGGACATCAACGCTGCCGTGAGCAGCCAGCTTGGGGTTTCCAATGAGAAGATCGACGCGCTACACGACTACGCGACAAGTGAACATTATGATCAGCGCGAACGTCTGGCCCTCGAGTTTGCCGATCGGATAACGATCACCGATCAAGATGTTGACGACGAGTTTTTTGCGCAGCTCAAAGAAGTTTTCGACGATGACGCGATCGTTGAGTTGACGGCTGTTATTGCCTGGGAGAATGCTTCCAGTAAATTTAATCGCGCGCTTCGTGTGCCTTCTCAGAAACTATGGAAGAGAAACTGACCGACTCTTGACCATTCCGTTTAGTCAAATTCTCCCCTCATCCAAATCCAGGAGTTTTCTTTTCAAGTGTTACGAATGAGTATCCGAGTTCTGTTGCTCACTTGTGTGGTAGCGACGCTGTGGTGTCCCGGAGAAACACGCGGCCAAACCGCATCTCCGGCCGTCAGGCTTGCTGTTCTCGATTTCGGTGATGGTCCGCTGGGTCGACTGGCAGCGGAAAAACTCGCGAGTAGCTTGAAGCTCGAATCAGCCGCGGCAGTGGTTGATCGAGATCTGTCGAGATCAGCGGCCAAAGGGGTGGGCTATTCTGGATCGCTTAATCTGTCACTCGCCGACGCTCGTGATCTGGGCGCGGCCCTGGGCTCTGACTTTTTGATTATCGGTGACTCGCAAACGTTGCGTCGTTCTCCTTCGACCGTCCCGTTTTATTTCGAATCCTACGCATCCGTATTCGTAGTAAGCGCACGAACCGGCAAGCTTGTTCAATGGCAACGTCCGAGCATCAAGGCTGAACGGCCCGAAATCGCCGAGCGATCACTGCTGACTCAACTTGAATCCGAAGAAACGCGCAAACAGATTTGGCAGGCAATTCGAAAAGCCCACGATGATGAACGCGAAGCCCGCGCGATGGTGATCGATTCTCAAACTCCGTTTATCGAAGCAGCTCCCGACGACGAGAAGGAAGCCCAGGCAGCGGGGCTTCGATTGCCACGCCCATTTCGTCGTCTGATACCGGCCTATACTGCCAGCGCAGCGGAGGCTGAAGCCGAAGCTACGGTCGACGTTGTTGTAGACATTAGTGACAAAGGCGATGTCATGCGAGTTGATGTTGCGCGATGGGCAGGCTTCGGGCTGGACGAGTCTACAGTCACCACTGTCCAACGTCTTAATTTTTTCCCGGCCATGCGTGATGGTGTGCCCGTGCCAATGCGGGTCTTGTTGCGCTATAACTTCCGTAAGCCACCAAAGTGAATGCGATGAATCAACTCAAGCGAAAAGCAATTGGTTCAGTTAGCCGCCTGCGGCCGGTCCTGGTTGCCGCGATATTCGCTTGCGTGGTTTCAGTTCTCACTTTTACTCCTCAGTCATTCCAGTCAGCTGCCAAATCAGACTCTGCAGGAGTTTCAACCGCCACATATGAAGGCAGGATGGCGGTGTTCGATGATGTCTGGTCCACGATAAACGAACGCTACTACGATCGCAGCTTCAGTTCGCTAGACGACGGTTTGAGCTGGGACAAGCAACGAACTGTTTTTCGCGCGCTTGCCGCAGAGACAACCTCGACCCAGGAATTCTATGCAGTGCTTCGACGCATGGTGGCCTCATTGCGCGACCCGCACACGCGCGTGTTCACTCCCGGAGAAAAATTCGATTGGTGGCGACCACGCGTCATAACCATCGGAATAAGCATCAAGGAGATCGACGGCCTTCCCACGGTGGTCAGAGTCGAAGACGGTTCTCTTCCGGATCGAGCAGGCATCGTTGCAGGAGATGTTGTCGAGACAGTAAACCAGAAGCCTGCGATGGCGCTGGTCCAACGCCGGTTAGCCGACCACGTGTCGCCAGGAGTTCAAACGCGATCACGAATATTTGGCGCGATCATCGACGGTCCACCGCATACGGTTGTTGACCTCGGTTGGCGACGGAAAAATGGCCAGAAACAATCGGCTCAATTCGTACGGTACTGGCAGGAGCGCGAACTTGGATTGCGCGTTCGGAAGAGTAGTGGCTTCGCGATCATCGAGATGGATGGCTTCACCGGAACAACTTCACGCAGTCTCGTCACTAGCTTGAAGCAAACGCTGAAGGACGTTCGCGGGATTGTTCTTGACCTGCGCGGCAACGGCGGTGGCGACGCGGAAGCGATGACCGATGTCGCCTCCACTTTTCTGGGCAACGGATTTAGCCTGGGGCGTTTTGTGGATCGCTCGGGGAGACAGATACCGCTCATCACGCGCGAGAAGTCTCCGATGATTCCCAGCCGGCTGACCCGAACGAACCTTCCCCTCGTAATCCTGACCAGTGATCGAACTTCCAGCGCGGCCGAGATTTTTGTGGCGGGACTAAAAGCGTCGAGGCGGGCCGCAATCATCGGTACAGAAACGTGTGGCTGCGTCTTAGCGATCCGCAACCGGCATCAACTACCCGACGGCGGATTGTTGGACGTTAGCGAACTTGACTACCAAACAGCTTCAGGACAACGGCTGGAGCAAAACGGAATTGAACCTGATGAGACGGTTACCGTGGAACGCCGGGATCTCTACCTGGGCAGCGATCGCGCGTTGGACCTGGCGATCAGGAAGCTCAAATCACTGCCAAGTGGGAGTCAATCTTTTGCATCGATGCGTTGACCCGCCCAGCAAGTCTGTAATCTGGTTTGTTGGGCCCCTCCGGACAAAACTAACAGTTTGCGTTACATGTTATGATTCCGCCCCAAACGTTAATCAGTGAGTTCTCCTTGGAGTGCGCCGCCTTGTCGGCGCTTTGGCCGCGCGAGCGCTCGGCGCCGCGCTCTATCGCTAGATCAGGGCTAGGTTTCAGAAGGCTTTTGGCCCATCAAGCTGCGACACAGTCGCAGCTGGCCAAAGCGCCGACAAGGCGGCGCACTCCAAGGAGTAGACTTTGGCCAAAATTCGATTAGAAGCCTGCAGGTAATTCAAGGTAATGCTCTACCTGTCTCAAGTGTTGGGTCGCCCCATCCGCGATCTTGAAGGCGAGCGTGTGGCCGCCATCAAGGATGTGATCGTGCGTCTAGGTGAGGACGATCATCCGCCTGTGATAGGACTTGTGGCGCGCTATCGCAGACGCGATTTTTTTGTGCCGCGCTGGCGACTCACCGGACTCACCGATCAGGGCGTTAGCCTCAATTCCGACATCCTCGACTTGCGCCCGTTTGTGCGACGTGATGGCGAAGTGCTGCTGGCGCGCGACGTGCTCGATAAACAGTTGATAGACGTTGACGGTAAGCGAGTGGTTCGTGTCAACGATGTGCAGCTAATTGAAGCTGCGGGCGACTGGCGCGTGACTGGTGCCGATGTCAGCTTGCAAGGTCTTTGGAGAAGGCTTGCACCGGCTGGTTTCATGGGCACACGTAAGCCTGTTGAAGTGCTCGATTGGGCAGACGTTGGTTATCTCGCCACCGATGCGGCCACTGTGCAGTTAAAGTCCTCCAGCGGAAAGTTGGCTCGTCTTCATCCAGTCGAGATTGCACGCCTGGCCGAGGCGCTTTCCTACCATCACGGATCGGAAGTGGTCGAATCTCTCGACGATGAAACCGCTGCCGAGACGCTCGAAGAAATGCCCTCTGAGCGTCAGGTCCGCATCATCGGAGATATGGATGAGGAACGAGCGGCGGACATTCTTGAGTGGATGTCCCCTGACGAAGCCGCTGACGTACTTGGCGACCTGCCTGAAGAAAAAGCCGAAGAGCTACTGGGCTTGATGGACGATCAGGAGCAGGCCGACGTTGCTGAACTGCTGCCTTATGAAGATGACACTGCCGGCGGATTGATGACCACGGAGTTTGTGACGCTGCCTCGTGAACTAACGGTCGGCGAAGCACTCGCGCGGTTACGCGAAATGGCGGAAACGCCAAACATGATCTATTACCTTTACGTCGTAGAGAGTGAAGGTTCGTGGAAACTGGTTGGTGTTATTGCTCTTCGTAATTTGATCCTTGCAGATTCATCAGTTCCACTTGAAAGCGTCATGCGCACAGAGTTTCAAGCTGCTCATCCTGATGAGGCGGCAAACGATGTCGCGCAAAGAATCGCGGAATACAATCTGCTCGCCTTGCCGGTTATGGACGAAGCAGGTGATATTCTCGGTATCATTACCGTAGACGATGCGATGGAAATCTTGTTGCCGAAAGACTGGCGGCAGCGACTGCCAAAATTCATTGGCTAAGCGTGTGCGATTTTTTATCCCTCAGCTCGCGTTTCAATTCCAAAACGCTCGAAGTTTTATGACCGACGGAGAACCTCCAAGTGCCGGTATCTCGAGAAGCTGTAAAGCTGCGTGGACCACGACTGCTGCGGCGGGGTGGTCGACGTGTGCGCGACACACTCTCGCGACGCCGGAGGTTGCTGGGTTATCTGGCTATTCTCGGCCCGGGAATGATCGCAGCGAGTGCCGGCAATGACGCCGGCGGCATCGCAACTTTTGCTTCGGTCGGGGCAGAGCACGGTTATCGTCTCCTCTGGATCCTGATTCCCATCACAATTAGCCTTGGTCTAGTGCAGGAGATGTGCGCTCGCATGGGCGCTGTCACCGGTAAAGGCCTCGCCGATCTGATTCGCGAACGCTTTGGAGTCAGATGGACCGCCGTAGTGATGCTGGCTCTCTTGATCGCCAATGGGGGCGTCACTGTTTCTGAATTCGTCGGCATCGCCGCAGCCACAGAATTATTTGGCGTATCTCGATTCGTGTCAGTACCGCTATCGGCGATCGCCATCTGGTGGCTGGTCGTCAAGAGTTCGTATCAGCGGGTGGAGCGTGTTTTTCTTCTGATGTCGCTGGTCTTTCTCGGTTACATCATTTCGGCTTTCCTCGCCAAACCGAATTGGGAGGAAGTGGCTATCGGACTAGCAATCCCGAGTTTTAGCCTCGACTCCGCTTACTTATTCACGATCGTCGCAGTAGTGGGAACCACGATTTCGCCGTACATGCAGGTTTACGTGCAATCGTCTGTGGTGGAGAAAGGCATAACTCCGGAAGATTACCGCAGGACAAAACTGGACGTGTGGGTCGGTACCGTCCTGGCCATGCTTGTAGTCTTCTTCATAGTTGTGTCAACGGCCGCAACGCTTCACAAGCACGGACTGCATATTGAAAGCGCTGGCGACGCTGCTCGTGCGCTGCGACCGCTGGCCGGAGGATACGCTGAGACCTTATTCGCGATTGGCTTGTTTGGAGCTTCAATGCTGGCTGCAGGTGTATTGCCACTTGCGACCGCTTATTCGATCAGTGAGGCGCTTGGTTTCGAAAAAGGCGTTTCCCGCAGTTTCCGAGAAGCGCCTATCTTCATTGGCGTGTTCACATTTCTCGTGGCCACGGGTGCTGCCATTGCCGTTATTCCCAACCTTCCGCTAATTCGCGTCTTGCTGGTGACGCAGGTCATAAACGGCCTGTTGCTACCCGTGATCCTGTTTGCCGTATTACGGCTCGTCAATAATCGTGAGTTGATGGGGGACCACGTGAATGGTCCTGTCTACAACGTTGCCGCATGGACCACGGCATTAGTTGTCACTGCGCTTTCGTTGCTGCTGATCGGCGTTACCCTTTACCCAATATCTTGAAAACGCCGGTTAATTCAGTAACTAATTCTCTCTCGCCAAGCTTCGAAATCAGTGATAAAAGATAGGGCCTTGGATTCCTAACTACTTGAATTTACGACCATCCGGGTGTTCGCTCCTACGTGAAAAGCACCTATACAAAAGAGAAAGTTCTGCTGTTTGGAACAGCCACCGCCGTGGTGGTGCTGACGCTTTACCTCGTCATCCAGTTTGCCGAACCTCTGCGACTCTGGCTGCTGACGCAACCAGGTTGGCTGGCATCACACGCGGATCCGATCGTTAACATCCTAAAGCTCTTCTTCTGGGCCTTGCTGGCCTACCTTTTCGTTCGTGCGCTGAGTTCACTTATCTTCAGGCTCGCCTTTCGGTTGCGTCGAGGTTTTGAAGCGCCAACCCTGGTTCGCAATATCTTCTCAATCATTGGGTTTACCGCCCTTTTCTTCCTGATCTTCACGATCATTTTTCCCGGAGTTAACCTCGGTGCGCTCTTCACCACGTCAGCAATTTTTGGTGTGATTCTCGGTCTCGCACTGCAAGACACCCTCGGGAATTTCTTCGCCGGCATATCACTTCAAGCTGATCGGCCATTTCAGGTGGGTGACGTGATCACGGTGGGTGCCAATAAACATACTGGAGTGGTCGAGGAAATTAGCTGGCGAGCCGTCAAGATCAGGACCTTTCAAAACCACGTGGTGCTGGTAAGCAACAGTGCTGCTGCGAGAGAAGAACTTGAGGTGTGCCCGCGCGACAACCTCAATGCTCGTCTGGTTTTCTTCAATACGCTATATACCGACTCACCAGTGAAAACGATTCACGTAGTTCGCGAAGCGGTTCGCGAAGCTGAGAACGTTTCGCAGAGGATCACTCCAATCGTGCGAATACGAAATCTGGGCGACAACGGCGTTGACTACGAATGCAAATACTGGCCTGAGGACTACGCTAAATACAACGATACCGACGCGCTTGTACGTGAACGAATCTGGTATGCCTTTCGGCGTGCGGGTCTTACTTTTGCCTATCCAACCCGAACGTTGTTTGTCGAAAGATCGTCGAAGACCGACCAGCGAGAGGGAAAAGAAGGCGCAATCATCGAGCGATTGTCTGCGGTCGACATCTTTTCGCCGTTATCGCTGGACGAGATCACAATGTTGGCTCAAGCAGCCTCGAGCCATATCTTTGCCCCTGACGAAGTTGTCATCCGGGCTGGCGATCCGGGCTCATCAATGTTCGTCGTCCATGATGGCGAGGTAAGCGTGCAGATTAACGAGAATGGCAGGCCGCGGACTGTGGCTTCCCTGGATGAAGGTGCGTTTTTCGGGGAAATGGCTTTATTCACAGGAGAACCGAGAACCGCAAACATCGTCGCCGTGAAAGAAACAGAAGTTCTGGAGATCGGACATGAGGCAATGAAGAGGGTCTTCGACGCAAATCCCGACCTTGTCGAGGCCCTCAGTCACATCATCGCGGAACGTCGCCAGGGTCTCGCAGCTACGCAGGATGCATCGGATGACGCACGTGCAGAATCCGCCGGTCTGCTCTCCTCAATCAGGCGTTTCTTCGGGATGAAATAACCCCACCGTTCTGCTTCCCACATCAAAACCCTATGTTTTCGCTAGGCTTTTATACGTTCAGCCTGAACTTGACAGAGTGACACTCAAATATTATTATTCTGCCACGCTCATCAACTGCGGGGTTAAGGAAATTTGGTTTACGCCGCTTAGAGCGTGAAGTAAATTGAGGAGGAGAAATACCATGAGTATTGTTCGCTATGACCCTTTCCGCGATTTGCGTACTTTGCAAGAAGAGGTAAACCGGCTCTTCTCGACTAATCTCACACGTGGGTTCGGGGAGGAAGGTATCGGACGAGGCGCCTGGAATCCCAGCGTCGACATTTACGAGAATAAGGACCACATCGTACTGGAAGCCGAACTACCCGGAATGAAACGAGAAGATTTCGAGCTTACGGTGGAGAACAACGTCATCACGCTGCGCGGTGAACGCCAATTTGAGAAGAGAGACGACTCTGATAATTACCATCGAGTCGAGCGATCCTATGGATCGTTTACTCGCTCATTCACGTTGCCGCAAACAGTTTCAGCGGAAGGTGCGACGGCCGAGTATCGGAACGGCGTGCTAAGAGTAACGCTCCCGAAACGCGAAGAGACAAAAGCTCGCCGAATTCAGGTTAGCGGTGAAAGTGCGACGTCCGAAAAGACAATCGAGGCAAAAGCCACGAGTAAGGACACCTCGAGTAAGAGTGCTGCTGGTCGTTAAAACCGGCAGCTCGAAAACAAACGAGCGGGGATTCAGGTGATGGCCTTGGTCGTCAAACTTGAGGCCCCGCTCAAGCTTCTGAAGTCATAAAAGTTATGCGTCTAGATAAGTTTACCCTGCGAGCTCAGGAAGCCATTCAATCAGCGATTGAACTCGCTGAACGTAATCATAATCAACAGGTAGAGCCGGAACATCTACTCGGCGCGATGCTTGAACAACCGGAGGGCATCGTCCGCCCGGTTCTCGGAAAGCTTGGGGTGAATATCCCGGTCGTGCTCAATGATATTCAAGCGGCGATGGGACGCTTTCCGCGCGTCGAAGGCGGTCAGCAATATTTCAGTCCGCGTCTGAGTCAGATTTTCACAGCAGCGCAGAAGCGCGCCGACAAGATGAAGGACGAGTTTAACTCGACCGAACACTTGTTACTGGCGGTCGCAGAAGATAAAGACGGAGAGGCCGGAAAGATCCTCCGGCAACACGGGGTGAAGACCGATGACTTGATGAAGGTCATCGAACAAATACGCGGCGGCTCAAGAATAACCGACCAAAATGCGGAGCAGAATTATCAGGCACTTTCAAAATACGCACGCGATCTCACCGAGCAAGCTCGCAAAGGAAAGCTCGACCCAGTAATCGGGCGCGACGATGAAATTAGAAGGACGATCCAGGTGTTGTCGCGCCGGACGAAGAACAACCCCGTACTAATTGGTGAACCAGGCGTGGGTAAAACGGCGATTGTCGAAGGTTTGGCCCAGAGGATAGTTTCGGGTGATGTTCCTGAAACACTACGCAACAAACGTTTGGTGGGTCTCGATCTTGGTTCGATGTTGGCGGGCGCGAAATATCGAGGCGAGTTTGAGGATCGACTTAAGGCGGTGCTGAAGGAGATCGAAAACGCCCAGGGCCAAATAATTCTGTTCATTGATGAATTGCACACACTCGTAGGCGCGGGTGCCGCTGAAGGCGCCATCGACGCGTCCAACATGTTGAAGCCTGCTTTGGCCCGCGGTGAACTTCGTTGCGTGGGCGCCACGACGCTTAACGAGTACAAGAAGTACATAGAAAAAGACGCAGCGCTCGAACGACGCTTTCAACAGATCTATGTTGGCGAGCCTACTGTTGAAGACACAATCGCGATCCTGCGGGGACTGAAGGAGCGTTATGAGGTCCATCACGGAGTGCGCATCAAGGATTCGGCGATTGTTGCCGCAGCCACGTTATCAAACCGATACATCACCGACAGATTCCTGCCCGACAAAGCGATTGACCTGATTGACGAAGCCGCTTCCAGGCTAAGAATCGAAATAGATTCATTGCCACAGGCAATCGATCAACTCGAGCGCGAAATCCTTCAACTGGAAATCGAACGCCAGGCTTTGCAGCGAGAAGAAGACGCGAAATCAAAATCTCGACTGCAGGAAATTGAGCAACGGATCGCGGATTTGCGTGAAAAGTCTTCCGGCATGAAGGCGAAGTGGCAATCGGAAAAAGAAGCAATCGAGCGCATGCGGACCGTCAAGGCAGAATTGGAACAGTTACGTCTTCAACTCGATCAGGCACGCAATGCTGGAGATCTGGGCCGGGCGTCAGAGATTCAGTACGGGCAAATTCCCGAACTGGAGCGCAGACTCGCCGAGGAGCAGGAGAAGCTGGCCAATTTTCAAAAGGACGGCGTAACTCTCAAGGAAGAAGTTGACGAAGAAGATGTGGCCCAGGTGGTGGCGAAATGGACCGGCATTCCCGTTTCAAAAATGCTCGAAGGCGAAATGCAAAAGTTGGTGACCATGGAAGGCCGCCTCAGCCAACGAGTCATCGGGCAGGAAGAAGCCCTCGCGGCAGTTGCTGATGCAGTGCGCCGTGCCCGCGCCGGTCTACAGGATCCTAATCGTCCCGTCGGTTCGTTTATTTTTCTGGGACCAACCGGCGTCGGTAAGACTGAAACAGCGCGAGCACTCGCGGAATTTCTTTTCGATGACGAGCGCGCGATGATTCGCCTGGACATGTCTGAGTATATGGAGAAGCATGCGGTGGCACGGATGATTGGTGCCCCACCAGGTTATGTCGGTTATGAAGAGGGCGGGCAGTTAACCGAAGCCATCAGACGGCGTCCGTATGCAGTGGTCCTGTTTGATGAGATCGAAAAAGCGCACCCTGACGTTTTCAACGTCCTGCTGCAAATACTTGATGACGGCCGGCTGACTGATGCCAAGGGCCGAACGGTCGACTTCAAGAATACCGTGCTGATCATGACTTCAAACCTGGGCTCACGAGAGATTCAGGAAGCTGAAGGGGACGAAGAGCAGGTGCGCGAGTCAGTGTTGCAGGAATTGCGGTCAAACTTTAAGCCGGAGTTTCTCAATCGCATCGATGACATCGTGATCTTCCACCAACTTTCACGGGCGCAGATCAGTCAGATCATCGACGTCCAACTCGAGCGCTTGCGTTCAACCTTGGCCGAACGAGGAATTCAATTGGTCCTTGACGATTCGGCGCGCGAACTCCTTGCTCGCGAGGGCTATGACCCGAACTACGGCGCACGTCCGCTGAAGAGGGCAATACAGACGCTGATTCAGAATCCACTGGCGGTAAAGCTGCTAAGCGGCGAAGTCTTGCCAGGCCAAACTGTTAGAGTGTCTACCAAGGGCGAGCAAATGGAGTTGAAGGTTGACGCTGCCGCCGCTTCGGCGTGAGTTCGCAGTGCCCGTCAGTCTGAATAGATCTAAGAATTTTTTGGATTAATCATAAGGGGAACGACCAATGGCACAATGGAACCCATTGCATGATCTGGTTTCGTTACAGGATCGAATGAACCGGCTTTTCGAAGATGCCACGCAGAGACGCGCGGGCGACGCCGATCCGAGAGAAGAGATTGAAAGAGCCGACTGGTGTCCGGTAGCCGATGTGTTTGAGAGTCAGGACGAGTACATCATTGGGCTCGACTTGCCCGGTATCGATCGCGACACGCTCGACATTAGCGTCGACGATAATCGGCTGACTATTAAGGGAATTCGTCCGGCTGCGGGAACAACTTTGCATCGTGGTGAATGTCCACGCGGGAGTTTCCTCAGAACGTTCAGCGTACCGGCTGCTGTTGATCAGAACGCGATCAAGGCGAACTACAAGGACGGCGTACTAAGAGTCCATCTGCCGAGGCGGCTTGAACGAAAAGCGCAGCGAGTTGAGATCAAAATATCGTAATCGGATACAAAGGAGTTGGGGGTTAATTCATGGCTAGGGATATTTTTGGCAGGAACCCGCGAAATACGCCGGAAGGCGACGACCAAATTCGTGTGACAGACCGACGCCGGATTCTTCTTGATGACGATGAGAGCGACAGTCAATCCTCTGCCGCCGCTGCGCCGAGTCTTAAGCCCAGTTACGTTGAAGAGCTGGAGGCTCGCGCCCAGGCGGCCGAGCAAAAGGTCCTCGACGTGAACTCTCGCTTCGAGCAGTTGCGAAAGGAATTGCAAAAGGAGACCGACGCGACTCGCCAACGCTTGAACAAAGCTGCCGACGAACGCGCCCACCGGGAGAAAGCCAATTTCATCGCCGCGCTCCTGCCGGTGTTGGACAATCTGGAGCGGGCACGTGAAGCTGCTGCCTCCGGAGCCTCGTCGGAGGATATAGCGGAGGGCGTGCGCAGAACCGCTCTCAATTTTGAAAGTGCGTTGAATGCCGCCGGACTCCAGCCATTTGAATCGGTGGGCCAACCCTTCGATCCCGAACTTCACGACGCGGTAGAAACTGCGGAAGTTGGACCAGAGGATGAAGGTAAGGTATTGGCGGAGCACTCGCGTGGATACAAAATTGGGGACCGCCTGCTGCGTCCTGCTCGAGTGAAAGTTGGTCGCTATTCCGAGAAGTCGAATCGGGCAAGCGAATAAAATTTCTAAACAAGGCCGGTGAGTAATGCATCGGTGCTGATGGTGTAAAGGAGAAACAGAGTGGCTGCCAAAGAAATGAAGTTTCGTGAAGATGCTCGAGGCGCTATGTTGCGCGGAGTGAACACGCTTGCGAATGCGGTTCGCGTGACGCTGGGTCCGAAAGGGCGAAACGTCATTCTGGGAAAGAAATTCGGTTCACCAATAATCACCAAAGACGGCGTGACGGTCGCGAAAGAGATTGAACTCAAAGACAAATACGAAAACATGGGCGCGCAAATGGTCCGCGAAGTTGCGGTTCGCACCAATGACACGGCTGGTGATGGAACTACAACTGCGACTGTTTTGGCCCAGGCAATCTTTCGTGAGGGGGTAAAGAATGTGACTGCCGGAGCCAACCCGATGTCGTTGCAGCGCGGCATTCAACTGGCCACGGAAGCCGTGGTAGCGGAACTCCAAAGGGTCTCCAAAAAAGTTAGGAGCAAAGAAGACCTGATGAATGTTGCCAGCGTTTCGGCAAACAACGATCGCGAGATTGGCGGACTTATTTCCGAAGCTATGGAAAAGGTGGGCAACGACGGAGTCGTCACGGTCGAAGAATCAAAGACGCTGCAGACCGAACTTGAAATCGTAGAAGGGATGCAGTTTGACCGCGGATATTTGTCACCGTATTTCGTTACTAACCCCGACCGCATGGAGTGTGTGCTGGATGACGTCCTGATCCTCATTCACGAAAAGAAGATTTCCGCCATGCGTGAACTGCTGCCTATTCTTGAACAATCGGCAGGAGCAGGCCGACCGCTGTTGATCGTTGCCGAAGACATCGAGGGCGACGCACTCGCAACCCTCGTGGTTAACAAGCTGCGCGGAACTATTAAAGTTTGTGCAGTTAAGGCGCCCGCGTTTGGTGATCGGCGTAAAGCCATTCTCGAAGATCTCGCAATTCTTACGGGCGCGAATGTGATCACAGAAGAGCTGGGCATTAAGTTGGAAAATGTCGGCGTAACAGATCTCGGTAACGCCAAGCGAGTGATTGTCGGCAAGGACGATACGATCATTGTCGAGGGTGCGGGCGAGCGTAAAACTATTCACGCGCGAGTGGCTACGATCAGAAGGCAAATCGAAGAGACGACGTCCGACTACGACCGCGAGAAGTTGCAGGAACGTCTCGCCAAGCTGGCTGGCGGTGTTGCCGTGGTTAAGGTAGGGGCACCGACTGAAACCGCTATGAAAGAAGTAAAGATGCGGGTTGAAGATGCTCTTAACGCCACCAAAGCCGCAGCCCAGGAAGGGATCGTAATCGGAGGCGGCGTAGCTTTATTGCGAGCCGCAAAAGTCCTGGATGATTTGTCGGACGATGATCAGGATGTCACTACTGGAATTCGCATCGTGAGAAGAGCCCTCGAGGAACCGGTGCGCCGGATTGCTGAGAATGCCGGACTCGATGGGGCTGTGATTGTCGGCCGGCTGGAGGAGTTAAAAGGGAATCGTGGCTTCAATGCTGCAACCGGAACCTACGAAGATTTGGCAGCGGCCGGAATCATCGATCCTACCAAGGTGGTGCGAACCGCATTGCAAAATGCCGCTTCCATCGCTGGTTTGATGCTGACAACTGATGCGGCCGTCACCGATGCGCCCGAGCCAAAAAAGCAGGCGCACCCGGCCCCGGGCGGTGATGACTACGACTATTAGTTTTGGCGCAAACGATTAGCCGACGAAATATTGAGCGGAACGGTAGGCAACGCTCGTTAGATGGCCGAAAATTTGCAGGACGCGGGGCTGGAGAATTCTTATTGCATTGAAACGCAACGGCGAATATGCTCGCAACATCTAACCCATTGAATTGGGTTGGATTTCATATCCCGCCCCTTCTTGAAACTGCGATCGGATCGTTACGAAACGATGCACCACGCATCGACAGGAAGAAATAGGTTTTACCATGGTTGACTTAGGCTCTTATAAAGACAAGTTTGGAGAAACGGGGCAACGCATACTGGAACATGCGCTCAGCGAATCCAGGCAGCGTGACCAGAACTTCGTAGCAGTTGAACACATACTTCAGGCACTCATGCATGAGGAGCCGGACATGTTCAACTCTGCGATGCGCGAGCTTTCTCTTGATCCAATCTCGGTTAAGATTGCGATCGACAAACGCCTGGATACGAGCCGGCAACAGCATGTGGGCAAGGGTTTCAGAATCTCTCCGGATACGACCGATCTGTTTAAGCGGGCAATGGAACGCGCGCGCGCGCAGGGCCGCAAGACGATAGAAGCCACCGACATTTTCTCAGCGATTACAAATCAAGACGGTCTCTTCCTGGAGGTGTTACGAACCATGGGAGCCAACCCAGATCAAGTGACCGACAACATTGAGGCCCAGGTAAAGAAACGCGAACGCGAAGAAGAGCAGTATCGCAAGAAATTTGAACTGCCACCCTATCTCAAACACTTTGGCGTGTCGCTCAATCGGCTCGCTCGCGCTGACAAGATCCCACCGACGATTGGCCGCGAAAAAGAGATTCAGCAGATGGTTGAGATTCTCTGCCACCGTGAACGTGCCAACTCGCCAATGCTCGTCGGAGAACCGGGTGTGGGTAAGACTGCAGTGGTTGAAGGCCTGGCCCGCTTGATTGAGCTGGAACCGGAAAAGGTGCCTGCTCGCTTGCGCGGCTCTCATGTGGTCCAACTGCAAATGGGTGGGCTGGTCGCCGGCACGATGCTGCGCGGCATGTTCGAGGAGAGAATCAAGGGCATCATCGACGAAGTAAAAGAACGCGAGAATCTGATTCTGTTTATCGACGAAGCACACACGATCATGGGCGCCGGCGCTGCGCTGGGCACATCTTCTGACGCGGCGAATATGTTCAAGTCCGCCCTGGCCCGCGGCGACATGCGCATTATCGGAGCCACCACGCTTACGGAATACAAGGAATACATCGGCGAAGATGAGGCCCTGGCGAGACGGTTCCGCCTTGTGAAGGTTATTGAACCCACCATCAGTGAGACTCGGGAAATACTTCTCGGCCTGCGGCCACGACTTGAGAAGAACTACTCCGTCAAGATCTCGGATGACGCGATCAATACGGCGTTGGAAATGGCGCCAAAGTACATTCGCAATCTCCATCTTCCCGATAAGGCGATCGGCTGGCTCGACACAGCTGCGGTAAAGGTTGAGATTAACGAACCGCAAACGATGGTGGTAAAGCCCGAACACGTGATCGAAGTTATTTCACAGGAGTCTCGCATTCCGCGTGACATGATCTTTCGCGATACCAGCGATCGGTTCTCAATGACCGAAGCCATGTTGTCGCAACGCGTGATCGGACAAAAGGCCGCTATTAAAGCTGTAGCTCAACGTCTGCGTCTTAACAAAGGCCCGTTGAAAGAGTCGCACTACAAACCCGACGGCGTGCTTCTGTTCCTTGGTCCAACCGGAGTCGGGAAAACCGAGCTCGCCAAGGCCGTTGCCGAATTCATGTTTGGTGACGAAGAGAAGATGGTTCGGATTGACATGTCGGAGTATAGCGATGGCACTGTCAGCATCGAAAAACTGATCGGCATGCCGCGGGGAATCGTGGGATCGGAGCGCGGTGGAATACTGACTGAGCAACTGCGCGAGAATCCGTACACGGTGTTGCTGCTCGACGAAGTTGAGAAGGCGTCGCCCTACTTGATGAACCTGTTCCTGCAGGCGTTTGACGAAGGATGGTTGACTGATGGCCGCGGCAAGAAGGTTTACTTATCAGATGCAATCGTGATCATGACTTCAAACCTTGGTTCAGACAGCTTCAAGCGATTTGAAAAACCGCTCGGGTTTGGAACCAAGACACCGGGCGATTTTCGAGTTGTTAACAATGAAGTAATGAAGGCAGCCGAGACCCGCTTCTCGCCCGAGTTTCGCAATCGTATAGACGAGATAATTGTTTTTGCGCCGCTGACAATGGACGAAGTGCGGAGTATCGCGGAACTCTACCTGAACAAGTTGCAGCGTCAGATGCAACGCCAGGGTAAGGAAGTCACCGTCACCGAGGCAGCGTTGAATTTGTTGACCGAGAAGGGTTACAACACTGCATACGGCGCTCGGTTCCTCAAGCGACACATCGACGAAAGAGTAAAACTCCCGCTTACCGCAAAGTGGAAGTTGGCAACAAACTTTATGGTTGAAGTGGAAGATGGCGAGATCGTTGTCAAAGCTGTGACCGGGACGAACGCCAAGCTCAATTAAAGTAATTCCACTCCATGGGTTTTTCTAACAAGAGGGCTTCAAGAATTCATTGAAGCCCTTTTTGTTTTCAGGCTGATTTTGTTATTTACTAGTTCCTGATGACTTTTATGCTAACGCTCCGTCGCACATTGTCCGTTTTCATGTTGGCCTGTTTGTTTCCGCTGACGGCGCCGGCCCAGGGCGGTGATACCGCCAAGCCGTCATCGGCTACGGATGAAAAAGCTGAAGCTATCATCACTCGCGCGATTGAAGTGGTTGGCGGGAGCAACTACCTGAATGTGACAACAGCCGTCGGCCGCGGTTTCTACACCTCGTTCCAGGACGGCTTGTCGCAGCTTCCGGCCAGGTTTCTTGATTACATTGCATATCCCAACCGAGAGCGAACAGAGTTTACGAGTAGCGGAATTAAGACAATCCAGACAAACGATCGCGATACCGGTTGGCTCTACGATGGTGGGCCAAAAGTAATAAGCGATATGAAGGCGCCGCAGATCGAGTCGTTTAAGCGTTCCATGCGCACCAGTTTTGAGAATCTTTTGCGCGGGTGGTGGAAAAAAGAGGGAGCAGTCCTGAAGTATGTGGGGAGGCGTGAAGCCGGGGTGGGACGACGCAATGAAACTGTGCGGCTTACTTATCCTGACGGTTTCTGGATTGAGTATGAGTTTGCCGCCAGGGAAGGTTTGCCTGCAAAGATGATCTATAAGCGCACGCGAACTCGGCCTGACTCGGATGAAACTGAAGAAATCACCGAAGAGGATCGTCTCGCTAAGCCGATCACGGTGGCGGGGATCACCGCTCCTTTTGTCATCGACCATTTCATGAATGGCGTCCAGAGCAGTCGCATCAATTACGAGTCTATTGAGTACAACGTGCCACTCCCCGATTCATTGTTTCAGAAGCCGGCAAACGTTAAGGCTTTGAAATAATGCGGATCCTCGCAATAAACCGAACTCAAATGAAATTCAGATCTCTATTGCTCTCACTCCTCATTGCCGTATTCGGTATTGGCCCTTTTGGGCAATCAGCTCGCGCTCAAACTCCAACCGACCAGGTGGACGACGTAATCCGGGTGGAGTCGGACCTCACAAGTCTTCTTTTCATTGCTACTGATCGGAATAAGCGATTCATCACCAGCCTGACGGAGACGGACCTGCATCTGTCAGAAGACAACGCGCTACAGAAAATTGTTTCGTTTCAGAAGGAAACGGATCGCCCTCTGGCGATAGCGTTCTTGATAGATGTCAGCGCTTCTGAGGAACATATGTTACCGAATGAGAAGGCGGCAGTCAGATCCTTCATTGAAACTGTGATCAAGTCGAGCAAGGATCAGGCGGCCATAATTCCGTTTACTGGCGGCGCATATCTTGAACAGGATCTCACACGAGATGTTTTTAGTTTGTACCGCGCACTCGAACGAGTGGAAGTAGCGGTTCCGAATTACCTGGGAACTGGTAAACCTCTGAGCGGAATAAGTTCTCGACCCGGAACCTTGCGGCCGCCACCAGAAGGATCCACTGCGATTTGGGAAGCCATTTCTTTGACCATCCGAGAGGTGCTTGCGAAAAAGCGCAACGAGCCGGCGCGCATTGAGAAGCGCAAGGCCATTATCCTGCTAACCGACGGCTGGGACACGAGTAGCAGAATAAACGCGCAGGAAGTGGTAAAGAGCGCAATCGCAGATGAAACTGTCATCTATGCAATCGGCATTGGCGACAGCAAACGCGACGGCGTTGATAAGCACTCGTTGGAAGAGGTGGCTGAATCAACCGGCGGTCGCGCGTTCTTTCCAAAGAAAGAGGCCGATCTCGCCACTGCCTTCAGTGAGATTGAGCAGGAGCTTCGATCCCAGTATTTGATCACTTATTCTTCAACAAACAAGCTGCGTGATGGCGGATTTCGGAAGATTCGCTTGTCGATCATTAATCCCCAGTTACAGAAAGAGAAGATCGAACTTCGCTACCGACCAGGATATGTAGCGAAGCCTCTTCGGTAAGCAAACTGCTAGTCTGCTTCGCTCCGCTTCCGATCCCTTTGTCTTTTCGATTGTGCAGCCTCGGTTTGTGCTGGTCTGTCCTTAGGTCGGTCGACAAGCAACGGCAGAGGATTCAATGGGCCTCCTGCCGCATACACACCAAAGTGAAGATGAGGCGGCGTACCGGCTGCGTTTCCGGTAGTTCCAACATAACCTAGAACTGACTTATCCGTGACGTAGTCGCCTTCCGAGATTCCCGTAGCATACGAATCAAGGTGAGCGTAATAGTAGACGCGGCCACCTGCGCCAACTACCGAAACAGTTTGTCCGCCTAAACTGTTCTGGCCAATCCTCAAAATGTAGCCTTCTGTAGCAGAGAGAACCGGGGTGCCGCGCGGTGCAAAAATGTCCTGACCACGGTGCAGCCGGTCAACGCCCCGGGGTGCGCCCCACGTGTTTACCACCTGAGCTTTGGAAACGTCCTGAACCGGCATAGAAAGCTCCCGATCAGGCTCACGAGTGAAAAGCCTGGCCATGTGACCATAGACGATTACTTTGTTAAGTAGTTTTTCGGCGACTCTCCCGGCCTCTGAGGTAACGCCGGTGATGCTACCGAGAGTCAGAAATGCACTGACGAGTAAAACTGCAACAATCAACTTCTTCACGACGAAAGTTAGATGCGTCGGGAAGATCGCCGGTTGCGCTGTGAGGGCAATTACTCGCCTCGAGGCGTCCGCGGTGGTGCTCAAATTTCGAATTGAACCGGGACGCCAACGCGGAATCATTATAGGCGGGATCCAGTGGCTGCGGATTATGCGCCGCTCGATCGGCTGTGCAAGGAACGCTCCAGTGCGGCCCGGTCCCAACTGGCGAGGTCGGCGCCAGCCTCGTATGTCGTCTGGCAGAAATCCATTAGTGCAGTTTCGGGCCGGTCTGCTTTGCGGACATCGTCGTAAAGCAGAAAGAATTCCTTCATCTCGACGCTGTAGAAAGTCAGTGGTGGTTTGATTCGTCCTTCCGCGACTGTGTTAGCCAAGCCTGCCGGTTCCGGCGTTGTGTAAGAATAAAAAGCTGCCTCCATATCCTTGCTGCCGGGCCACCAGCCGTGACTGATCACCTCATGTGAGTACGCTTCACGCGTGATTAAGTCGGCGCCTTCGCGCTCTGGCGCAGGGCGACCCGAAAAACGTGTCACTGCCAGATCGAAACTACCCCAGAAGAAATGCACGGGGCTTACCTTGCCAATGAATCGGGCGCGAAATTCCTTGAGCACTTCGTCCATCTTCACCAGTGCGTGCCAGAAACGGTTTACATAATCGGCGTCGTAAGATTTGTGATCGTGATCTTCAGTGAACCGAACCGGATTCGGCACTTCGACCGGCATGGTCCAAATCTTCACCTCAATTCCCAACTCTGCCAGAGCGGCCATCACTTCTGCATAGAAATCAGCGACGGACTGCGGGCGCAGATCCAGAACTCTGGTCGCGCCGTCGCTGCAAACTATCCGCAGCTTGTGATCGATGAAATCAAACTCAATCTCAAAGACACGGTCATCGCTGTAGGGCATCGCGGTGGTCGTTAATCCGCGCGCAGAGATATACAGCGGTACATTCCACCAGTGGTTCACCAGGGGCGTTAGCTCCAGGCGTATTTTCCCCACCACTTGTGTCCACATGTGCAAGGTGGCGAGCGTGTCCTGCCATTCTGCAAACTTCAGTTCGGGCCATGAATCTTTCATAGCTGACCTTCCTGTTTGATTGGTTTCGCGCGCTACTCTGTCTCACCCGCAACGCCACGTCAACCCGAGTGGGGGATGAGGTGATTTCGATTTCCTCGCGGGTCGGGAAGGCGCACCTGTGGCGTACTGCCTCATCTGCAACCCATGAGTTATTAACACTCTGGGTTTCTCACAAGTCGGGAAGGAGCACTTGTGAGAAAACCAGACCGTCAAGCAGCCAATAGGTCGCAGATGAGAGCCGTCGGCCTCAAGTGCTCATTACCGACCTGTGAGTAGCGCAGAGGGAGGTTGATTCTCGAGTTAACCGTGAAAACCCGGGCTGCCTGCGGCTGGCAAAACATTGGTAACATCCTTGTTATGATGTTTCGTTTCCGTTTGGAGTCATTGATCCTTATAATTCCGCCTCTGTTGACTCATACGTCTTGCCGGAATTAAATCCGTCGCCCAGGTAGTAATGACTCTTTTTCGTTCAATCAGCAGGTTAATTTTCTGTGCACGCGCCCACCAGTGGCGCGGAACTATTTTTCTGGCCTGCTTTTCGGTTCTCCTGACACTGCCCGCTTCGCTCATTGCACAGCAACAGTTACCGCCAGGTTGGCAATGGCAAAACCCATTGCCGCAGGGGAACACCATCAATGCGGTAAAGTTTGCCGCCGACAAGAAAACCGGCTGGGCCATCGGTAATGACGGCGCTATCCTGCGCACGCGTAACGGTGGGTTTGGCTGGGACATGCAATACTCCCCAACCAACACCACACTCTACGGAATTAGTGTCACCACAAAATCGCGCGCGGTTGTCTGCGGCGCCGGCGGTGTGATCTTGACCACGAGGAACGGCGGCAACAAATGGGTTCCGAGAGAAACCGGAGTTAGAGATCATCTTTTTGCTGTCACCACGGCGCCGGATAATCCACTTTTCGGCTGGTCCGTCGGTACTTTCGGAATGATCCTGGCGACCACCGACGGTGGCGTAACCTGGAGCCTTCAACAGAGTCGAACTAAGTCACACCTTTTCGGCGTCTCGTTTCTCGACACCAAGACTGGAATCGCAGTTGGTTCTCAAGGCACCTTACTCTTGACCACAGACGGAGGGGTTCAATGGAAACAAACTTCCGGCCTCTCGAACATGCCGCTCACAGGCGTTGCCTTTACCTCCGAAAAGCGCGCAGTTGTAGTGGGCTATCGTGGGACGATACTTCAAACCGATGATGGCGGCACGACCTGGCGAACCATCAATTCACTTATCACCACGGACTTGTTCTCTGTAGTTTTTACTGATGAACTTCACGGCTGGGCCGCCGGCGACAACGGTGTTCTCCTAACCACCGGTGATGGTGGCACCACCTGGCTGCCTATAAATGTTCGTACCAGCCCGAAACTCAAATCACTACACTTTGCCGACGAGACCCTTGGTTGGGCCGCGGGCGCTGATGGATTGGTCGTCCGTACTGATGACGGCGGTCTATCGTGGCGCCGCTTGACCGAAGGCGGCCGCGAAGACCTGTCACACATTTTCTTCAGAGACAACTCACACGGTTTTGCAGTGGGTGCTCGCGGAAAGATCCTGTACACAAGTTCAGGCGGCAGAAACTGGACCGTCCGTCCTTCGGGTACACAAAATCAACTCAATTCAATCTTCTTTACCAGCGAGAAAATTGGATTCGCTGTCGGAGATCAGGGAACCATCCTGCGTTCTACTACCGGCGGAGTTACCTGGACCACCGTGCGGCTCGAGTCGAAAGAAGATCTGTTTAGCATCGATTTTGTGACGGTGAATGATGGATGGATTGTCGGGTCACGCGGAACGATATTGCACACGACCGACGCTGGTGAAACCTGGCGTTTGCAACGCTCCAATACTTTAAGTTGGCTCGAAGAAGTTCGCTTCGTTGACGACAAGACCGGGGTTGCAGTTGGCTCAAACGGAACCATTCTCCGTACTGAGGACGCCGGCGAGACATGGAAACGCGTCGATAAGAATTTGAAGGAATGGCTCTATGCGGTCACCTTCACCCTCGGCGGTCGCGGTTATGCTGTGGGCGCAAAGGGAATAATCCTACGTACCGACGATGGCGGAGCGACGTGGAAAGATGTTGAGAGCGGCTTCACCACGAATCTCTTTGCAGTTGCCGCCGCCGGGCCCGATGACGTTATCGTGGCCGGAGAGCAAGGACGAATCATTCACAGTGCCGATGGCGCCGAGACCTGGCAAGCGATGCCGACGATAACGAGTGCCAATTTATTTTCACTGGCCTATCGCGGTGGATTCAATATATGGGTAGCCGGGAAGGGTGGAGCCATTCTGCGCCGCACCGATCCGATCGCGACCGTCAGCATTCCCTCTCCAAAACTTCCTCCCGGTCTCCGTGGTGGTCCACCAAAGATCCAGTCGACGGTGGTAACCCCGCTCGACGATGGCGATATCCCACGCGCCGTTCCACCCGACAAGAAGCCTTGAAGCTAGCCAACAAGTAAACACCCGCAAGCTTTAAAGCCTGCGGGTGTCGCTCGATGCGTTGTTGATGAAGACGAAGCCTCAGCGGCCGCTGACCAGGAACACGTCCCACGCCCACCTTCCAATCTGAGCACCATTTACGTCCAAGGTACGTCCGCCTCAATTATTGTCGTGGGATTAAGAAGAGGTCGAAAGACCCATGATGTTAGACGCTTTCTCGAGTGCTTGTTGATAGAGATCGTCGTTGGTGATTATCTCCATCTCCCGGCTTAGCAACTGCGCCAAGCTACGATTTCTCACCGGTAACACCCGGCCATGTTCAACTTCTGCGCCAACCCTAGCCTCCGCCAGGACGTGAATACCGTCAGTGCTACGTCTGACCGAGAAAAAGGCTGGCTGTGGACCATCCACATGAAGGTGTACCTCGACCAGCCGGCCAGGTCTTACGTCGCTACGTTCGACGCGATTGAGTTCCAGTTTGATTTCTCCTCGCCCCGCGCCCTTGCTTAGTATTTGGATTTCAGAGGATGCTGCCTCAAATGAATTACGTGGTTCGTCACCCTTCAAAGTCCAACCAAGCCGACTAGCCAACCATCCGGCCAACAATATCGCTTGCGGTGCCACCGCTTCTGGCTCTGATGAAGGAGCAACATAATCGATGCGCACATGATCGATGTCATCGAGCAGCGCCTGGTACGTCGGAACGTCGTAAAAATCGGCCAGCAACCCGCGCCACAAGGTCAGCCTGGCCCAGTTAAGGTCACTAACACCAACTTCGAGATTTTCCTGGTCGAAGATTTTATTAACCTCTAACAAGCAAGGCAGTGATTTCACAAATTCATCTGAATCAATCACCAGTCGATCGCTGCCGCGCAAGAGGGCGTTGAAAATTCTACCGGTGCAATCCAATTCATTGCGCCACCAGAGAAATGTCGTCAGGTCTGAAACCAACAAAGGCAACGCCGCGCTGGGCAACTCAACACTAAACTTGCCACGCGCTTTCAAAACTACCACCTCGCCGCAAAGTCGCTTGGCACCGGTGCGTTTCTCCGTCTGGCAGAGGGAACTCAAGAACATGTCGATATCTCGATCGGCCTCTTCCGTTTCGCCGAGCATGACGAGAGCGCGACTTGGGTGGGCCACAGTCACATCCTGCATTAACTCATTAACTTCATTCAGCAAAGCCTCGTTCGGAACGTAGACTAAAAGGTTCGCTACGCGCGCGCGCAACACGGCTGAGTCGTCATCCGCGTGACCCGCAGTCTCCGTCCAGAGTTCGGCGAGCTGGTGCTCAACGAATTCGACGTCTAACGTTTTTTCGACTTGGATCTGTTGCATAAGACAGGTATCGGGTATCAGGCGCCGGTTGTCAGTTGTCAGTTGTCAGTTGTCAGTTGTCAGTTGTCAGTTGTCAGTTGTCAGTTGTCAGTTGTCAGTTGTCAGTTGTCAGTTGTCAGTTGTCAGTTGTCAGTTGTCGCACGTCTCATTTGCACTGCAAGTTCCAACAATTAATGATTAACTCCGGCAGCAACTGACCACGAACAACGAACAACTGACACCTATAGCTTTCGCCACCTATCACCATCTCGCTCAATCAATTCAAACGCGGCCTGCGGACCCCACGAACCAGCTTCGTAATTCGGAAAATCTACCGCGGGCTCCTGCCACGCCTCAAGAATAGGCGACACGATCTCCCATCCGCGTTCAACCATGTCGCGACGTGCATATAACGTTGAATCCCCCAGCATGCAGTCGAGCAGTAGACGCTCATATGCCTCAGGAGACTTCACTCCAAAGGACGACCCATAACGAAAGTCCATGTTTACCGGCCGGATCCGCATTGCCTGCCCCGGCAGTTTGGCGGCGAAACGCAACGTGATGCCTTCATTGGGTTGCACCCGAATCACCAATACGTTCGGTTCGAGCGGCGTGTCGGAGCCTGTGAACATATGATGCGGCACGCCCTTGAACTGGATGGCGATCTCGGTGATGTGTTTCTGTATGCGCTTTCCAGAACGAATATAAAAAGGCACACCCGCCCAACGCCAGTTGTCGAAATACAGCTTCAGTGCGGCGAACGTTTCGGTTGACGAGTTTGGATTTACGCCCGGCTCCTCACGATAACCGGGCACCGTGTCTCCCAATACTGTGCCTGGTCCATACTGACCGCGCACCGCCAACTCATCAATCTTTTCGAGTGGAAACGAGCGCACAGACTCCATCGCTTTGGCCTTCTCGTCGCGCACCGCATTCGCCGACAACGACGCCGGAGGCTCCATCGCGATCAATGAAGTAACCTGAAACACATGGTTCTGAATCATGTCGCGCAAGGCGCCGGCCGTTTCGTAGTAACCACCGCGGCCTTCGACACCCTTGGTCTCCGCGTTTGTAATCTGGATATGGTCTATGTACTGACGGTTCCATAACGGTTCAAAGATGCTGTTGGCAAAACGAAAAGCTAAGAGGTTCTGCACGGTCTCTTTACCAAGATAGTGGTCAATTCGATAAACCTGCTTCTCATCAAAGACCGCTGCCAACTCCTTGTTCAGCTTGCGTGCGCTCTCGAGATCCTTTCCGAAAGGCTTCTCAACAATGATGCGCGTCCAGCTTCCCTTTTTCGATCGTGCCAGCTTGGCTTCACCGAGGTGTTTCGCAATCAGACCGAAAAAGTCGGGCGCAGTTGCGAGGTAGAAGATTCGATTGCCCTGGGTTTGGTGTTCCTTGTCTATCTCTTCCAACCGGTTCCCGATGTTCTGATAGGTAGCAATTTCGCTGAACTCGCCACCGACGTAGAACATTCTTTTCGCAAAGCTTTCCCAGGCGGATTCATCCAGCGCATCTTCAGAGCCAAATTCGGTCACCGCCTGTTTTAGCATCGCGCGAAACTCGTCGTCGGTCATCGAGTTTCGGGCGGTGCCGAGAATCGCAAACTCGCTCGGGAGTAGACGTTGTTGCGAAAGGCGGAAGAGGGCCGGGAGGAGCTTGCGTCGGGTCAGATCACCAGTGGCCCCAAAGATCACGGTTACGCAGGGCGGAGCAGTGACTTCGAGTCGCATGCCCGCGCGTAAAGGGTTTTTTCGCGCTTCGGCGTTAGCGGGTGCCGTTTCGTTTTGATTGGCGTTTTCGATAGGCGAAAGAATAGCGCGGCGAAAGCGTAAAGCAAACCGTTAGTTTGCTTCCTTACCTGCATTACTTGACTCCGGCTGGTGAGGACCTAAGAATCGAGCATGCCTTCCGGACCCGCAACCATACTCGTCATCATTCTCATCGTCGCGATCGTCTTCGCGATCGGCGCGTATCAACTAGTGATAAATAAATATTACTGGGGACCAAAGGGTCGGCCACCGGAAGATCGCGATGACAAGTGATATGTCTGGTTAGATAGTCGGAGCGCTTGTGAGATGTGTTGGTTGGACCTGCTAAGCAAGGAGCGGCCGGGGGATTGCCGCTCCTGTTTCTTCACGCGCGAACCGGATGATCTTTGGCGTAGGAATAAGCCGTGTAGGCGGCAATGATGTGACAGATCCATCCCAGCGTACCGCCTGAACCAATCCAAAACCCCGGTGTAATAATTAACCAGAGAATTCCCGCCAGAATCCGGCCGTTGTAGAGTTGGCCCACACCCGGAATCAAGAAACTCAATAGCCCCGCTGTAAATGGATCACGCATCGCTTGCTCACCTCCGCCCCGATATACGACCCAGTTTGAGAATTTGTTCGGCAGAAACTCCCATCGACTACTCAAAACAGCGACATCAATTTTGACGGGCCTGCGAAGCGGGCGGCCAGAGTAGTAGCCCAAGGTGAAGCGCAGCGAACCTTCGGTCGTGATGATTGAATTATCAGAGCCCGCGAAGTGGGCGACAGGTCTTTTTAGCGTTGCCGCCAGCTTGGCAGGGTCTATTACCGCGGCCACCAAGCTTTGCGATTTGTTCAGTGGCGTACGGGGCGCACACTAAGCCCTGCCGCCGAGAGGCTGCAATTTAGGTTGAGTTGTTAAGAACAGAAATTCTCTTTTCGGCCCGCGCCTCGACTAAGGAAATTACTCACTAACCACTACTGGTGAGGATCGAGACGAATTCAGAAATTCCCGGCGCTAGATCACTAGGCCAAGCATGAGCTGAAATAGATCCAGCGTGAGATCAGAGATCTCTCCTTCGTACCCCACCGTTGGCACCTCGCCCGGTGAAGTCGAGCTGATCGTCTCATCAGGATCTTGAGAAGTAAGGCCCACGGTTGGTATTTCGCCTCCCAAGACTGAAGCCGCAAGAGCAGAATTCAAGGCTGCCGCGAGTAGTATGCGTTTCATTAGATGTCTCCTTTGAGGTTTAGACGATGCAAGAGTTCTTACATCTAGTGAGAATAGAGCAACATCTGAAACGTCTTGCAAGGCGGGATCAGGAAAACTATTATCGTCTTGCTGGGGTAGCAAGCTCTCTTACACTCACGTTGAAGGGTCTTTTTCTCATGAAGATAACCTCACCGAAGCTGCACACATCGCATCTTACGGTTAACGAAGAAGCTCTCCTTAGATGTCAGATCGCGTTAGAACTGAAAGATAAGGGAGAGTATGAGCGCGCTTACGAGGCGATGCGCCCTTTCTGGAAAAATCTCGGTGAGCGTCCGGACACTTCTCAACTTCATTCTGCAGTTCAAGCTGAAGTGCTCTTGTGTGCAGGAATACTAACCCGGTGGATTGGCAGTCGAAATCCGCGCGGAAAATCCCAGTATCTGGCTAGGGATCTGATTACAGAAAGCATGGCCTTCTACGAATCGGCTGGTGATCTAAAGAAAGTAGCGGCCGCTAGGTCGGAGCTTGCCTATTGTTACTGGAGAGAGGGAGCCCTCGATGAAGCGCGAGTCATGTTCAAACAAGCGCTTGAAAGACTTACAACTGAAGGAAATACAAGAGCGAACGCGTTGTTGGGATTGGCTGTCGTTGAATGGTCGGATTCGCGATTTAATGAAGCGTTGCAGGTTCTTCGAGACAACGAAGGGCTCTTTCGAAAGATTACTAATCACTCCATACGAGGGGCTTATCACAATCAAATGGCGCTCGTAATGCGAAATCTATCTCAAAAGCCAACTGACTACCAGCAAAACAAGCGCATTGTGAAAGAATATGAGGAAGCCGATTACCACTTTAGGCTTGCTCGAAATGTTGTTTTCCGCGGAGATGTAAAAAACAACTTAGGATTTCTATGGTTTAAGCTGTCGCGTTTTAAGGAAGCACGTGGCTGTTTGGAATTCGCTAGGAAACTAAGACTTAGAGTTAGAGATAAGGTGGGCGTCGCACAGATCGACGACACGCGTGCGCAGGTTTTCATCGCTGAGAAAAAGTTTAAAGAAGCGGAGGCAATCGCGAAGGGTGCGGTTCGTGTTTTGGAGAAGAGTGGTCATCAGTGTCTTCTGACAGATGCACTCGTTACGCACGGCATTGCGCTGGCGCGGCTCAAACAAGCTGAACGTGCCCAGTACACCTTCCAAAAAGCGATTGATGTGGCGCAGCAGGTTGGCGCGCTGAATAAGGCGGGCGTCGCGGCGCTCACAATGATTGAAGAGTCCGATGAACTTTCTGCGGAGTCTTCTTATACCGCGTACGAACGAGCCAGCGAGTGGTTGGCAACCTCGCAAAGCCATGACCTATTGGTAAGGCTGAATAAGGCCTCCAGGAAAGTATTCCTGAAGCTAACGTCTGAACTGAAAATCGAAGAGACTGAGGATTCCCTCATCAATAAGCCGGTCCACTTGCAAGCGGAAGTGATGAAGTATGAGGCGAGCATCGTTCGCAGGGCTTTGGCCCAGTCAAACGGAAGTGTGACCCGAGCAGCGCGACTATTAGGATTGAGTTATCAGGGCTTGGCGTACGTGATTAGTTCTCGGCACAAGAGTCTGTTAGGCGAGCGTTCACCCGTTCGCAAGCGTTCTCGCAAACATGAAGCACCAGGGAAACAGGAAGGGAAACAACTCTAAAATTCAAGATACCGGGATGCACGATAGCGGCGTGTCATCCCGGTGCGCGAGCACTTTGGTTTCAGCCGAGACTTGAGTGTATCGCGTGGACGCCACGTTCTTAGGGTGAGGCGTGGTGTCCGGGACCGGCACATCCCACCGTGCCGGTCTTAATTCCAGCGGCCCAAACGGAACTCAGGTTACCACAGTTGGCATTTTTACCTGCCTGAATTCTTGCATCCACAAGTGTTGATGCGGAACCCCCGGTCATTCATCAATCGAGACGTTTCACGTCGACAATCTCGCCTCGAAAAGTGCGCAGCATTTTCTGCACCGTAGGATCTTTTTCGGCGGTGGCCCGCAAGTCCTGCTTCTCTCGACGCTTGGCTTCCTCCTTGGAAACCGGTGCGTCTGCTGAAACGTTAGTATCAGTAATTACGAACCGCACTCCCAGATCGCCGCCCGTAATCTCCTTACAAACTTCACGCAGGATTTTCACGTTATCCGACTTGGCCAGGGTGTCACGCAAGTGACGGTCTGCCGGAGCAAACTCGATGCACAACTCACCATCGGCAATTGCTGCCTGGCTCGCCCCGTCGAGCGCTGTTACCAGAAACATCTTCCGCCGCTGCTCAAGAGCAGACTTGATCCGTCCCAGATCGGAGCTGTCGACCTCAGCGCTCTCGGACGAACCCGAAGAACGCGTGGTTACTGCATCCGGGGCAACTGCGCCGGGAGCCGTCACAGTTGGGGCTACCTCTAGATCTGGAGCCCTTTTTGTAGCCGTTCCCGTGAACGATCCTGTCGAAGAAGATGACGCGGCGGCGGCGTTCGCTTTATCGGATCCTGTGTCTGGCGTTCGCAGTGATTGTGAAGGGCCAGTGGCCCATGGAGGCGAAGACCGTGACGAATCAGTTGCGGGTCGCGGCGCGGCCGTTTTTTTTTGCGGCATGGGCGCGCCGCCTGTAACTGAGGCTTCCAACTCAGCCAGTCGCTCCATCAGCTGATTCAAAGGTTCCAGCCGGCGCATTTCCATCAGCTTTACCAAACCTACTTCTACCTGGTAACGCGGATGCGCGGCGGTCTTCAAAAGAGTCTCGGTCTCAGCCAGGGAATGGAAACACCGAACCAGATCGGCCTCAGAAAACATCGCCGCCTGTCGCTTGAGTTCATCAGGATCGCAAATGGCCGATTCCAGTAATTCCTCGCTGGCCGCAACTTTGGTAACCAGCAGATCTCGGAAATGGGCCAACAAATCCCGACAGAAATTTCGCAGGTCGTGGCCACGCATAACCACGTCGTCGACCACCGCCAGTGCCTCAGCCGGCTGGTGATTAGCGATGCCATTGATGACCCGAATCAGAATGTCGGCCCCAGCCACACCCAGCGCCAGCTCGACATCGTCCTTCTTGATCTTCGGTCCCGCAAAACTGATTACCTGATCGAATGCCGACTGCGCGTCGCGCATCGAACCTTCTCCGGTGCGGGCTATCTCGCGCAGCGCATCGTCAGGAACGGAAATCTTTTCCGCCTCAGCAATCAGCCGCAAGCGTTCGAGAATTTTGGTGGTGGCAATCGTGCGGAACTCAAACTGTTGGCAACGCGAAAGGATTGTTTCCGGAACCTTGTGACGTTCCGTGGTGGCCATGATGAAAACAACTTTCGGCGGTGGCTCCTCCAGTGTCTTCAACAGCGCATTAAACGCCGGAGTGGAAAGCATGTGCACTTCGTCGATGATGAAGACCTTGTAACGATCACGCGCCGAAGCAAAACCAATAGTCTCAATGATCGAGTCGCGCACATTACCGACGCCGGTGTGCGAAGCCGCGTCGATCTCCTGGACGTCAATTGCGCGACCTTCGGTGATCTCCTTGCACGACGCGCATGCGTCCGGGTCATCGGTGCGACAAGGCGTCGCTGTTGGCGCCTTCGCTTTGTGACAATTCAGCGCTTTGGCAAGTAGACGAGCGGTGGTTGTTTTTCCCACACCCCGCGCGCCTGAGAAGAGATATGCGTGATGAAGCCGTTCGTGAGCAATGGCATTACGCAACGTCCGCGTAATTGGTTCTTGTCCGGTAACTTCGTCGAAGGTCTGCGGCCGCCACTTGCGTGCGATTACGTGATAGGTCATGACTTACTGGTTATTTTTGAGCAAAGGTCGGTGTCGGATATTTCTTTAGCAGCTTCCAGGCAATGATCATGCTGCCGTCAGTATCTTGACGCACAATTCGGAGAGCAACTAGCACATCAGCGCTGATGAACGAGATGGATCTTAGGAGATATGTGGTATCGACCTTGGCAGGCTCCGATCTGGTATAACGCGCTTCGCCAATCGACACTCCATTTACGAACCGGCGTGCCTCTAAACGGGCCGATGTTTCTTCGTTAGGTGGTTCATAGTTGGCCATGAACTGCACGGACGGATGATCAATCGTGATCTCTTCAAGCGAGACATTTCCGAGAGTAGTTAGAATGCCATAATTAGCCCCGGCAAATCCGACTGACAGTTTCTTATTCTCCAACGAAATCTGCGGCGCTCCCGAGTTGTAGTCGTGCGAAAGCATGGTGAACGAGTAATACGCACCGCCGCCTCTAATCGTTACGCTGGGTTTAGTCTTTTCCTTGTAAGCGTTGTCGTCATATTTCTCTCGCGGCAATAGGCGCACTAATCCGGTATCAGATTGTCGCAAGAATTCTGCGTGAGCCATCTTGTCCTGTTCAGAAGGCTCCAGCACCTGCTTCTCGAGAAGTGCCAGCTCAGCGCGGCGCTCCTGAATTGTCTTAATCAGATTTGAACGGGAGTCGGTTTGCGCAGCAGCGTTGAAGGCAAGAATTGAGAGGCACACGAAGGAGATGGCCAGCTGTGAGATACGTTTCATCTTCTTACTCCCTTTTTTGATTGCGTTGAATAAGAACGGGGAGAGATTGCACTTCTGACGACTAACGAAATTGGCCAGACTCCGGACTTACCCGCAACACACAGGGCCTTTGCTACCGTTGCTCCGTTCCCGGCCTGGCGGGGTTCACGAAGACCGCCGTTGTGCGGAGCCCGAAGTCTGATAACTTGTCAAACAATGCCGATTGGCAGTTTGCGATCTTAGATCTGCGTTTTGCGATGAGCCAGCATTCGCAATAATCCGTTAATCGCGAGATGCAGTATGACATACGCGATGATTGCAATCACAATCGGTAGCAACAGCGTGTGTCCTTCATCTGTGCGCGGGCTCGCTACGATGCCTCTGAATGGCGCATAAAACGGATTTGTGATGGTTACAATAAACTGCACAAATCCTGCAGTGCTTCGCGCGGCCATCAATGCCAGGAGAAAGCGCATCCCCAATAGGGCGTAAATTAGGTAAAAAATGTAATCAATTATCTGCGAGACGCGGGCAGCGCCTCGGCCACGCTCAACTTCCCGCTCCGTGTCGATTACTTCATCAACAGCCTTGGCGCGAAAGTCACCTGCAACCTGCTGGATCCTCTCGGGCTCATTCGCGGCAGGCTGACTCGCACGGTCGGCAATTTCAGATTGCACTTCACCCTCAACCTGTGCCTTCACTGAGTCATGTTGAACCTGTCGCCTTGCTTCATCTGCCGCTAGTTTGTCGTCCATTGGAACCTCATTTCGAATTGCATTGGTATCCATCTACGCCAAGCGTGTGTCTTAATCATGTCCCGTTGAACCCGGTGCGCATGCGCCGAATATAGCTGCCGGGAAATTTTCCTGTTGCCTTGACTGCAGCAAGGACGCGCTGAGCTTCTGGCATTGTGTTCCCAGCATAGAGAGCCATGATTCGGTATTTGGGATCGACATTCGTATAGAACAAGTTTTCAATGTCGATACATCGGGAGGCGAAGACTTTGCGGTCGGGGAAGAGGGCCTGCGTTCTAAGACGCTCTGCTTCGGGGACAAAAGTATCGCAGTCGTCTTCCTTCGCAGCGACACTTTTCAGGATGACTGCGTAAAAGAGTTCGGTGTCAAAAATTACCGAGTTTTGCGGCACCCGAAACGGCAAATCATTAGGGTTGAAGGTGGCCGTGGTCTTACAAGCGACTTGCGGGTTTCCACAAACGGATCCCCTCGGCCGAGCACGGGTGGTTCGTGATTGCGCTGGTGCGTGGATCAACAAACCAGCACCTAGATAACAAACGGCAACGATTGCAATGGTCCACAGAGACTTCATAGGTCATCACCCGCTACGCTGATATCGAAAACCAAAGCAAAACAACATCAAAAACTGGCGGAGAGGGTGGGATTCGAACCCACGGAACGGTTTCCCGCTCACAGCATTTCCAGTGCTGCCAATTCAACCACTCTTGCACCTCTCCCAAGGATTTCGGATTGCGGATTTCGATTTGCGAATCTCACACCCCAAAAATTCCGGACCAATCCGCAATCTGAAATTCCAAATCCGAAATTCAAGTGGCGGAGAGGGTGGGATTTGAACCCACGGTGGAGTTTCCCCCACTCCGGTTTTCGAGACCGGTGCACTAAGCCACTATGCGACCTCTCCGCAATAGATGTTGGATACAAGCACTGAGATCGTGGAGTTACATCCTCCTTCCAGTCAGCTTCCGGTATCGAGCAGCTACTTTCTTCTCTCCCTAAAAAACTCCTGCATGACTTCCCGGCATTCCTGCTCCAGAACGCCTGATGAAACCTCAATGCGATGATTTAGAAAATCGGTATTACAAACACCGAATCGCGATTCGACCGCTCCGGCTCGTTCATCGCGAGCACCGTATACTAGCCGTTTTACCCTCGCCTGGATCAAAGCGCCAGCGCACATCACACAAGGTTCGATCGTGGAAAACACCACCGAGTTCGGTAACCGATAATTACCCAGCTTGCGGGCAGCCTCACGCAAAGCCACGATTTCCGCGTGAGCGGTTGGATCCTGATCGGTAATGGTCCGGTTTCCTGCCACCGCCAGGACTTCACCATCGAGCACAATGCAGGTGCCGATCGGGACTTCTCCACGTTCGCGCGCATCGTGCGCAGCCATAACCGCCCGGCGCATCCACTGAGCGTCACTTTCTCGTTCATCGATGACGTTCATGGTGCCAACATTTCGCGTCAAACAGTGGGAAAATCAACTATAGGTGTCGCGCTTAAACACTGTCAAGCGAGTGGTAAATCACGAAGGTCCAACAGTACAGCTAACGTCCAAAGCGTCATTTTGCGATCACGGTTTCGCTACATTTGGATCCACTCAATTACGAACGAGTATCAAGCGCGTGCTATATTATTTACTCTGAGTCGGGACGTTTCCGCTCTCCTCCGGCTCTCAATCGAGTCAGATTGATGACCACCGACACACCGAAAGGCACTGTTCCACAATCAGGCGACCGCGCTCAACCGCGTTTGCGCCCCACAACTGCATCTGAATCATCGAGTTCGGAGCGACCGACGCCGGCGGCAATGATGCGCCGGATGGCGCCTTCGGAATTTAACACTGCGATGATTCATTTTTATCGTGGTGAAGTGCAACGCTCGAATACGTGGCGCAACCGACTGGATACCACCACAAACTGGGCGGTGCTCACGGCCGGCGCTACTCTGTCTTTCGTTTTTGGTTCATCTACCAACGCGCATTTCGTTATCCCGATAAACTCGATTTTGGTCGCGATCTTCCTGCTGATGGAAGCGCGCCGGTATCGCTACTATGAAATCTGGTCGAGCCGCGTACGGGTAATCGAGACGGGTTATTTTGCACAAATGCTGGCGCCGGAAAGCGTGCCCCCTGACGAAGGCTGGGCGGAACATCTCGCGGCGGATTTGATCACGCCACATTTCACTATTACTGAATGGGAAGCTGTTGGAAGACGTTTACGCCGAAATTACCTTTGGATATTTGCGCTACTTGCTTTGAGTTGGAACCTCAAGGTTTATCTGCATCCCTTGCCGGCGCGTGATTTCGACGCCTTCATTGATCGCGCCACTGTAGGCCTGGTGCCGGGTTGGCTGGTGTTTGTAGTTGGTGTGATCTTCAACGCCGCGATTGCAATCTTTGCCATTGGCACAGTGCGCCTGAGAGAGGCGACTGGCGAAGTGTTACCGCAGCATCAGTTTTCCTTGAGGCCCTTAAAGAGAATGACTAGTTGGACCAGGACCGCAGCCGCAGCTTCAAAACGAACTACTTCGCGCGCCAGACGCGCCCGCCAACGAGTGCGGAGCAGCGCCACTACAGGCGAGTTTCGGAAGCCGGATATAACGGAGACGCCTGATAGAGAGTCGCGCCGAATCGATATATCAGAAACACCGGATAGAGATGCGACGGTAAAAGTCTGAAAGCAGAAGACCGGACATAGAACACAGAATACAGGAGACAGAATTCAGAAGGATTGAGTGGTTATGCAGCTGCCCTCTGACTTCTGATTTGAGCTCTAAGCTGAGATCTGACTTCTGATTTCTGTATTCTGACTTCTGTATTCTGGGCTTCCGTCTTCTGCAATCTGTCGTCAGCTCTTCTATGCTTTCACTCCGCGGACAACCTTTAACCCTGGCCCAGATTGTGGCTGTGGCCAAGGGACAAGAGCAGGTTTCGCTCGCCGATGAAGCGCGCGCGCGGGTGGAGGCGGCTCGGAACGTGGTCCAGAAAATCGTTGCGGACCAGCTAACCGTCTACGGCGTGAATACGGGCTTTGGCAAATTATCGGATGTGCGCATCGCTCAGGAAGATCTGCACGATTTACAGTTAAACCTTGTCCGCAGTCATGCATGTGGACTGGGAGACCCGCTTTCTGAAGAGGAAGCACGTGCGATGTTATTGCTTCGCGCGAACGTTTTGGCTTGCGGGCTCAGCGGCGCCAGACCGCTTTTGATCGATACGCTGGCGGCAATGTTGGAACGCGGTGTCACGCCCGTGATACCTGAAAAAGGATCCGTGGGCGCGAGCGGCGATCTTGCGCCACTTGCACATCTCGCGCTCGCCGCTATTGGTGAAGGCGAGGCGTTTTACAGAGGAGCGCGAATGCCCGGGGCCGAGGCCTTACGTTCGGCCGGAATTGAGCCACTCAACCTTGAAGTTAAGGAAGGTCTTGCTCTTCTAAATGGGACACAGGCGATGGGCGCAGTTGGAGCTCTGGCGCTTCATCGGGCTGAACGAGTGACTCGCTTGGCGGACGTTGCCGGGGCGATGTCGCTTGAAGCATTGCGTGGAACTCCAGTCGCATTTGATAAGCGGATTCATGAAGCCAGACCGCATCCTCCACAACTCGACGTTGCTAATCATTTGCGCGAACTACTCGAAGGTAGTGAAATCAGAGACTCGCATCTGAACAACGATCCGCGCGTGCAGGATGCTTACAGCCTGCGCTGCATGCCGCAGGTTCATGGGGCAATTCGTGGCGCACTGAATCATGCAAAAGGAATTGTTGAGATTGAAACCGGGAGCGCGACCGACAATCCGCTTGTCTTCGCCGAGAGCGGCGAAGTGCTTTCTGGTGGAAACTTTCATGGGGCGCCACTGGCTTTAGCGTTTGATTACGCTTCGATCGCCATGACTGATCTTCTTAGTATCACCGAGCGACGGATTGATCGAGTGATTAACCCGGATGCAAATGAAGACCTGCCTCCATTTCTTACTCAACAAGCCGGTATTGCATCGGGTTTCATGATGCTTCAGGTCACGGCGGTGGCGTTGCTTGCCGAGGCAAAAGTGCTGGCCCATCCGGCGAGTGTCGATAATGTCCCCACTGATGGCGGCAAGGAAGATCACGTTTCGATGGGTATGACGGCGGCGACCAAACTGCGCTCTATCGTCGGTCTCGCCGAACAAGGCACGGCAATCGAACTCATCACTGGCGCGGAAGGATTAGAGTACCGCGCTCCTCTAGCTCCGGGACGCGGTGTCAAAGCGGCTTACGAAATTGTGCGGGGCCGAGTATCGCGTCTAACAGCGGACCGCTCCATGTCGCCTGATATCGAAAGGATCGTGGCGGCTATTCAGGATGGTGAGTTTGACTCGCTCTTGTAATGCGAGCTGTTCTTTTGCGTCGATGTTTTTCAAAATAATGTGGGGAGCTTTCTCAATTAAAGTAAAACCGGAGGATTCATGTCAGACTTATTCAATAATCGAAAAAAAGGGATGGAAGATGAGTATTTTCATCGCCAGAACCAGGAAGCAATCGAGAAGCTGCGCGAAAAGCTAAGAGCTTCGGCGGCAGCGAACGCCGGTCCTTCATCGATGCGTTGCCCGCGTTGCGAAGGAAGCCTAAACGAGACGAACCTCGACGACATCGCGATCGACGTGTGCGACAAGTGTGGCGGAGTCTGGCTCGATGTAGGCGAACTGGCGCAGATCACCCAGAAGGCCAGTGGCGGCGGCGGCATATCCACCTCATGGCTTAAGAAACTGCTTGGCTAGCAGGCGGTTAAATCGGCGCATCCAAGCAAACCCAAACGCTGCATGGAGTTGATCTGACGTAATGTCTTCTTCACGCCTTGTCCGCGCGCCGCGCGGCTCAAACCTAAGTTGCAAGAGTTGGCATCAGGAGGCTGCTTTGCGCTGCCTGATGAACAACCTCGATCCTGACGTCGCCGAACGTCCGGAAGATCTCATCGTCTACGGAGGCGCAGGCAAGGCTGCGCGAAACTGGGCCTCGTTTGACGCAATCGTTCGCGAGCTACAACAGCTCGAAAACGATGAAACTCTATTGGTCCAGTCCGGGAAACCAGTCGCCGTGTTTCGCACCCACGAATATGCACCACGCGTTTTGATCGCAAACTCGAATCTCGTCGGGGCCTGGGCCAACTGGGAAAACTTCCATGAACTCGAACGCAAGGGCCTGATGATGTATGGCCAGATGACCGCAGGAAGTTGGATATACATCGGCACGCAGGGAATCGTGCAGGGAACGTTCGAAACGTTTGCGGCCATGGCTGACAGGCATTTTGGCGGCGACCTCAGCGGCAGGCTGGTGGTATCCGGAGGTATGGGAGGCATGGGCGGCGCTCAACCTCTCGCAGCCACTCTTAACGGCGCTGTGTTCCTGGGGATCGACGTCGACCCAGCACGCATTGAGCGTCGCGTACAGACGGGATACTGCGATCGACTTGCGCTCACGTTGAATGACGCTATCGACATCATCGAGGATGCACTTGAGCAGAAACGCGCCGTGTCAGTTGGTTTGGTTGGAAACTGCGCCGAGGTCCTGCCTGAAATGTTGCGCCGCGGGGTAAAGATCGATGCGCTGACGGATCAAACGAGTGCCCACGATCCGTTGAATGGCTATGTTCCTGTAAATCTCACGCTAGCAGAAGCGGCCGACCTTCGCGCCACGGATCCAAAGACATATGTCGAGCGTTCAATGGAATCGATGGGTCGACATGTCGAAGCGATGTTGGCTTTCAAACGAGCCGGCGCTGTCACTTTTGATTACGGCAATAACATCCGCAAGATGGCGTTGGACGCTGGGGTGACCGACGCGTTTGAAATTCCAGGCTTTGTGCCGGAATACATTCGCCCGCTTTTCTGTGAAGGCAAAGGTCCATTCCGTTGGGTAGCGTTATCGGGTGACCCAAGTGATATTCGCAAGACAGATGATCTTGCTCTCGAGCTTTTTCCAGACGATCAAACCTTGAATCGCTGGCTGCGTCTGGCGCGCGACCGCGTCCATTTTCAGGGACTGCCGGCACGGATCTGTTGGCTTGGTTATGGTGAGCGCGCTGAAATGGGTGAAGCAATAAACGACCTTGTGAAACGCGGCGATCTGAAAGCGCCGGTAGCTATTGGCCGCGACCATCTGGACACAGGCTCAGTTGCGTCGCCGTTCCGCGAGACGGAAGGCATGAAGGACGGTTCGGATGCGGTGGCCGACTGGCCCATCCTGAACGCGTTGCTGAATACCGCCAGCGGCGCGAGTTGGGTTTCTTTTCATCACGGCGGAGGCGTTGGCATCGGATATTCGCTACATGCTGGACAGGTTTCCGTAGCGGACGGCACCGAGGAAGCTACGAAGCGTCTCAACCGCGTGCTGACGAATGATCCGGGGCTCGGTGTCGCTCGACACGTTGATGCCGGGTACGAAGAAGCGGAAGATACCGCGCGAGCAAAAGGGGTGAAAGTCCCCATGCTCGACTCCTAACCAGAATCAATGACCAGACATTCACGCGCTTTTATTCTACTCGCCGTCGGCTTCGCTCTTACTGTCTCTGCTCAGCAGAGCACGACGCCTCACCCATCGGCCGCTTCGGTTGCACAAGCTACTGCCCCGAAGCAACATCCGCGCGTTCAAACCGTTCAATTCGAAAGCAAGCTGGTTGGCAAGACTTTGCCTTACAACGTGCTGTTGCCGGTTGACTACGATCAGGAAGCTTCGAAGACGAAACGGTATCCGGTTGTTTACTTATTACATGGCTTGACCGGCCACTACACCAACTGGCTGGACAAAACGAAGCTAACCGATCACGCGGCGCCTTACGGTTTAATCATCGTCACCCCTGAAGGAAACGACTCCTGGTATTCCGACAGCGTCACTGTGCCGAGCGAAAAATACGAGACGTACATCATCAACGAGTTGCTGCCTGACGTGCAGCGCCGGTATCGCACGATTGAGAGCCGCGAGGGACGAGCCATCGCCGGGCTCTCGATGGGAGGTTACGGTGCGCTGAAGTTCGGAGTGAAGTATCCGCATGTGTTTACGTTCGCGGGATCGATGAGCGGTGCGCTCGATGCAGCTTCGTGGACCGAAGCTGATTTGCGCGGGCTTCAGTTTATTTGGCGAACTCTTCAACCGGTATTTGGACCTGTCGAAAGTCCAGGTCGAGCTGCCAATGATCTGCAAAAGCTTGTTCGCGAATTGTCTGTCGAAAAGATCGACGCGCTTCCTTACGTCTATTTGGACTGCGGCACTGAAGATGTGCTGCTTCAATCCAACAGAAATTTCGTAGAGATTCTGATGCAACGAAAGATCAAGCATGAATATCGGCAACTTCCGGGCGCACACAACTGGATTTATTGGAATGCGCAAGTTCAGGAAGTTCTAAAACTCGCTGCAATAAAGCTCAATGCATGTAACTGTTAGTAGAGATAATAACGCTGACAGCGTTACACGGGTCCATCATGACTACTCCTGCAACCTCAAAACACAATCGCGTTTCTAAAAAAGCAAGTCTCTTCACAGAATCCGTTATTCGCGAGATGACACGCGAGGCGCTTAAGCACGGCGCCGTCAATCTGTCGCAGGGCTTTCCTGATTTCGCGGCTCCCGAAGACATTAAACGGGTGGCCATGCAGGCGATCGAAAAAGACATCAACCAGTATGCAATCACCTGGGGTGCCCGCGACTTTCGTGAAGCAATCGCGAAAAAGACTAAGTGGTATCTGGGTCTCGACGTCGATCCGGAAACCGAATTGACGGTTACTTGCGGATCAACCGAAGGAATGATCGCTGCAATGATGGCGACCGTTGATCCAGGAGACGAGGTGGTGGTTTTTGAACCGTTCTACGAAAACTACGCGCCCGATGCGATCCTCTCCGACGCCACGCCGCGTTACGTTCCACTCCGCGCACCCGATTGGACATTTGATCGCGAGGAACTGCGTTCAGTTTTCAACTCGAAGACGCGAGCGATCATTCTGTGTAACCCAAACAATCCGACGGGCAAAGTATTTACTCGAGACGAAATGGATTTTATCGCCGAGCTTTGCCAGGAGTTTGATGCCTTATGCTTCACAGATGAAATCTACGAACACATTATTTATCCTCGCGAAGGCGCCGAGATCGCGCACATTTCCATGGCCCAACTGCCGGGTATGCGCGAACGCACAGTCATCGTTAATTCGATGTCAAAGACTTATTCCGTCACTGGTTGGCGTGTAGGTTATTGCATCGCTCCACCCGATATCACGAGCGCAATCCGGAAAGTGCACGACTTTCTGACGGTTGGTGCAGCCGCGCCGCTTCAATCGGCGGGCGCTTACGCATTGGGTTTACCGCCCTCGTATTACGAAAAACTGCAGGCTGAATACGAAGCGCGACGCGATCTGTTATTGCCGGTGCTGGGGAAAGCAGGGTTCGTGACCTTCAGGCCGGACGGCGCTTACTACATCATGACTGATATTTCTGGTTTTGGGTTTGCGAATGACGTCGAATTCACGCGCCATCTGATTCGCGAGGTTGGCGTTGCCTGTGTTCCAGGATCCAGTTTCTATAGCGTTCCTGAACGCGGCTCACAGCAGGTGAGATTCTGCTTCTGCAAGAAAGACGAGACGCTTCAGCTAGCCGCGGAACGCCTTGAGAAGCTAAGGTCAAGGATCTGATGCATAGGATCGCGGCCCCGCTGTAGCGGTGCGCGAGATACTTTCCAACCCGAACTCTTTAAACCAGTCGGCATTACTTAACTGATGAAAAAACGAACCACTCGCCAATACATCCCCCTACTGATTTGCGCACTGCTGCTGATACCCAGCAACGCGATCTTCGCGCAACAGAGTGCCGATCCTCACTTTGACGTACGCGTCGAGCACCCTGCCTATTCAAAAAGTTATCCGCGCGTGATGTTCGACGAGGCGCATAACAATTTTCATACGGTGGCAGGTCGCTATAAGCCTTTTGCAGATCTGCTCTTCAATGATGGCTACCAGGTGGTCGTCAACCGCAAGCCTTTCTCCAAGGAGTCGCTCCGAACTTTTAAGGTGTTGATAATTGCGAATGCGATGGGCACCGAAGAGATGGACGATGAAGGTGCACAGCATTCTCCGTTTACCACGGAAGAGATCAATGTGGTCCGTGATTGGGTTAAGGACGGCGGGGCGATGTTGTTGATTGCAGATCATGCTCCGTTTGGCGGCGCGGCAGAGGCCCTGGCGAAACCGTTTAGTGTCACCATGAGCAAGGGGTTTGTATTTGATCCGCCAAATTCCCAGTCAGAGTCAGCATCGCTGCTAATTTTCTCCCGCGAGAACAAACTCTTGCTGGACCATCCGATCACAAAGGGTCGCAATGACACCGAAAAGATTGATCGAGTACTTACTTTCACTGGTCAGGCAGTTAATGGTGGAGAGGGTTCCGCTTCGTTTCTGAAACTCTCGGATACCGCCAGAGATACGCCTGATCGAACTGGCGCTCAAAGTGTTTCCGTTGCGGGACAATCGCAAGGGCTGGCGATCAAGTTTGGCAAAGGACGTGTCGTGATCATGGGTGAAGCAGCAATGCTCTCCGCACAGGTTGCCGGTGCAGATAACAAGCCGATGGGAATGAATGTTCCAGGCAGCAACAACAAACAACTCGCGTTGAATATCATGCATTGGCTCTCCGGGGCGCTGAAGTAGTGAGCGGTAAGCAGTAAGCAGTAAGCAGTACGTAGTCCAACCTAAAGGGTTTTCTTGAATTAGCGGTTCCCTCATTACTGACTGCTGATTACTGATTGCTGACTGCTCACCGCTTACTGCTCACGGCTCACCGCTCTTCTTATGTGGGATCGAAAACGACAACTCATCTGGTTGGTATCAGGTCTGGTCTTAGGCACGTTTGTAGCTTACTCAGACTCGCTCGACGAAGATGGAACATTCGTTCCGCGGTTCTTCGTCTTCATGGAAAGCCTGGTACTGCTGATCATTGGCGGGCTCTTCTATCTTTATTCCCGCAAGACCAAATAAACTTTAGTTAGGTTGTTGCGCAGTTTTCGAGCGAACGGTGATCCCTTCGTCGCCTACAACGAGAAGGTTGCGCAGCTCGCCGAACGGGGCGCTGGAAGGAAGGTAGGAAAGTATGTACCGATTCTTTCTGAGTTCGTCGCAGATAGCCTTGGCAGCTACCGCCGGCTCATCGATGGAGAAAATCGCGCCGCCTGTCCCCTCCACCAACTTGTCAATCACCTGCCTTGGTTTTGGCACATCACGTCGAATAGCACCACGCGTCCGATCCTGGGCCTGCACCGCGTAAACAGTGATATCCAACTTCTGCAATTCAGCCAGAATCTTGTCGAAGGGCGTCTTGCTGCCGCGATCCAAACCGTCGCTGATTACGACGATTACACGTTTCTGGCTGGGCGTCGCCCGCAATGCCTGGTCAATCACCGCCGTAGTCGCGTCAAAGAGATAGGGCTGGCCTTTCTTTCGAAACAACTTCAACGAAGCTTCGATCGACTTAGCATCGTCGGTCCAATTCGCAACGATCTCTGCCTGTTCGTCGTAGCCGACGATCAGCAACTTATCGCCCTCGAAGATTTCGTACGCAAACTCGCGCGCAGCCTGTTCGAGTTTTTCCACATCGGCGCGCAGAGTTAATGAATTATCAACCAGCAGTACGATGTGGGCAGGAGACGGATCAGGAGTGAAATTGCGAATGGTCTGTTCAATGCCATTGTCGTAGATGGCAAGTTGCTTTGAGGTAATCGGTCGGGCGGAGTTGTCGACTCGCTTCGCCACCACATTAACGAGCACACCGTTATCACCTGTGGTTGCTTGCCGGCGGCCAGCCTGGCCCATGGCACTGGAACTGGCAGTAATCGTCAGCAACAACGCTGCGGTGACGCAAAGGGTCGCGTGGATATAATGCCGGACTGAGCTGGCTAACTGGGCTGGCTCAAAACGTGAGTGGTACATCACCTTTTGACGGCGGCTTCAATCACCTTTGGCTTTTGGTGTGGAGGCCTTTTCGGAAGTTTTCTTAGCCGGGGAGCTATCTTTGGTTTTCTTGTCTGACTTGTCTGACTTGTCTGATTTGTCTGATTTCTGTTCGCCGGTAACGGTTGCTTCGCGCTCAGATTTCTCGGCCGCTTTTCTTCCCGCTCCGGCGTAATCCGTCACGTACCAACCGGAACCCTTAAACTGGATCGCCGGCGCTGACATTTGCTTCTCCATCTTGCCGCCGCACTTCTTACACTTGCCGGGCGGCTTATCATTCATCTTCTGGAAGACTTCTATGCGCGAGTGACATTTTGCGCATTCATATTCATATATCGGCATAAGTTGAATTTGGGTATTGTTTGGGAGTCGTTTGACAGTATACGAGCGACACCCAAGCCACGCAATCAGGCCGCCCATCTGACGTTCGGAGGGATTTTTCAGTTCTGATTTACCATGAACAGCCAGTAGTTTATGTTCAGCTTCAGTTCCTGTGCTTGGTTGGGTTGGGCGATAATCACCTCGTCCCGCTATGCACGTGGCGCTGGGTGATGGAACTGTTGACACATGACTGTCTAAACCCAGTAAGAACCCGGAGTCTTTCGCAGATCTCATGACACTTAACCAACTACTCAAATCGCTGCTCAACTTACCGAAAGAGACGGAGTGGGTAGAGTTCAAGCTTAATAACGATAAGCCTGAAGCCATCGGAGAATATTTATCTGCATTGTCCAACTCAGCAGCTTTGCACGGGAAAGAGGGTGGCTACCTAGTGTGGGGTATTGAAGATGGTTCGCATAATGTCTTAGGTACTACTGCTCAGCCACAATTCCGAAAAATAGGAAACGAGGAACTGGAGAATTGGTTAGCTCACAATTTATCACCGAGGGTTGATTTTCGGTTCCATGAGTTTGAACATGAGAATCATCGGGTGGTTCTGGTTCGCGTTCAGCCAGCACTCGGCTCGCCGGTGTCGTTCAAAGGAGTGGAATGGATTCGCGTAGGCGGCATTAAGAAGAAACTGAAAGATCATACAGGAAAGGAAAAAGAGCTTTGGCTGGCATTGGCTAGACTCAATTTCGAAAGAAGTATAGCGGCTCAGGCCGTTACCGCTGATGAGGTCCTGGCTCGTCTAGACTACCCGAAGTATTTTGAACTTTCTGGACAAAACCTTCCGGACAATCGCTCAGGCATTCTGGAAAGATTGAAGGTTGATCGACTCATCGTCGGCACCGGTGATGAAACCTTCGATATTACCAATTTGGGCGCGATCCTCTTCGCCAAGAAGTTGTCAGACTTCGGCTCCTTAGCTCGTAAAGCCTTTCGCGTTGTTCGCTATAAAGGAACTAATCGCGTCGTAACTGAGTATGAAAAACTCGGCACTAAAGGATACGCGGCCGGCTTCGAAGGTCTAGTGGGATACATTAACGATCAGGTTCCGCGTAATGAGGTACTCGGACAGGCCCTACGACGCGAGGTCCGCATGTATCCCGAACGAGCGATCCGGGAGTTGGTCGCAAATGCCATGATTCACCAAGACTTCGGGATTTCTGGGACTGGCCCAATGGTCGAGATTTTTGACGATCGAATGGAAATTAGTAATCCTGGGTTGCCATTGATCGATCCATTACGGTTCATCGATCACGCACCACGTTCCAGAAACGAAATATTGGCCGACTTGATGCGAAGACTGGGTATCTGTGAGGAACGTGGAAGCGGATTCGACAAAGTTGTTTTCGAAACAGCAGTTTTCCAATTGCCTGCCCCGGACATTCGCATAGATACCACTCATACCCGGGTTATCTTGTTCGGTCATCAGAAACTGTCTGAGATGAGTGGTAAGGACAAAGTGCGCTCCTGTTACCAACACTGCGTGCTTCTTTATGTTTCGAACAAGAAAATGACCAACGCGACGCTGAGGGAAAGATTTCAAATCGCTGAGCCGGACTACCCGATTGCATCTCGAATTATCAGAGACACCATCGATGCTGGTTTGATCAAGCCAGAGGATCCCGATAGCAAGTCTAAAAAACACGCTCGATACGTGCCTTTCTGGGCTTGAGTTTTATGTGCAGCTTATGTGCAAAAGAGATCAGAAATCTTAGAAATTCGGGGTTTTGGCACGAAGAATCAACTACTTAGAGGCGAATCTTATGTGCAAACACCGTCCTTTCGAAGGAGCAACAGTAAATAGCGATGAAAGAATTCTTACAAACATAACAAAATGCCGCGACGTTTCATCGCGGCATTTTAGGTTAATTGAACAACCAATAATCTGATTAAGGCCGGCCGAGAACGCCGCCAAGAATGTTTCCCCAACCATTGTTACCGTTATCATTACGCTGGTTCCCGTTTCCCGCATACTGCCGATAACCCTGGTCGTAGCCTCGGACAAAGCCTTCACGAAAAGCCTGCGTCGAAGCATTTTTGAAGTGGCGCGATCGCTGTGGATCGTAACTCTGGTTCTTCTGGCCGTCGCTCGAGCCAGTGCTCAGGCCCTGCTGGTAGCCACGATTGAGCTCTGCCTGATCGTATCCACCGTTATTGCCGTAGCCGCCGTTGTTGCCGTACCCACCATTGCGGTAAGCACCGTTGTCGCCATACCGGCCATTGTTATAGGTCCGATTATTACGACCCTGGTCTCGTCTCCAGTCACCCTGACCGTTGTTCTGACGAGCCTCGCGCCGGCGTCGCTTGATCTCACGCTTTCGATCTCTGCGGTCGTGGTTTCGATCGCCGCGATTGTAGTGACCATCATTATTGCGATCCTGTGCCAGCGCCGTAACGCTTACGGCGTTGGACATAGCAAAGACAAATGCGAGGGACAAAAGAGCCCCGCCAATCCCTTTTCCAAAATTTTTCATGTTTTTAGGTTTCTCCATTTCAGAGAGACTGTGGCAACTATACGGCCACGGCCATCTTCATCTATCTAACAGGGTCTTATTCTTCAATTGGTTTTCAGACTAACCTCATATAGTGCAGATACCCCCCAGATGAGTGACGAGTGACGTGTCGTGGTTATGACACTGGAGATCCCGAATCCTATGTTCGAACCGAGTTGACGCATTTCTGCGTGTAGATCTTGGGGACGACCGTTCAACGAGCCTGCGAAGCAGGCGGCAGAGTAAAGCCCAAGGCACTCAAAAGAAGATCTAGCCCGCGAAGCGGGCGACAGATGTTGCGAACTGTTTCGTCTGTCGCCCACTTCGTGGGCTCAGATCTTTTTCGCGTACGATCCCCCGGCTGCGGCTGCGCCTTCGCCTGGGGCTTCTACTCTGTCCGCCAGCTTCGCTGGCTCGTTGAACTACTAAGCGGACGTTGACGAAGAAGTGGTCCTCGAAGGCTATACTGTTGAGTGTTCAAGCTATTAACGGGGGATCCGATTCAGAAGAGAATGAATCTTCAGGAACAGTTCGGTGGAATCGATATCTACCTGTTCGACCAATTGTTGAAAGGCAGATTCGTCCAAGGCATGCGGGTGCTCGACGCGGGTTGTGGGTCGGGGCGCAACCTTGTTTATTTTCTGCGCAACGGATACGAAGTGTTTGCCGTAGATGAGTCGGAACAGTCAATCGTGCAAACCCGTCGACTCGCAGCCTCGCTCGCTCCTGACTTGCCAGCGGAGAATTTTCGGGTTGAGCCGGTGGAACGCATGTCGTTTGGAAGAGATGGAGAGGTTGCTGATTTTGATTTAGTGATGAGTAGTGCAGTGCTTCACTTCGCACGTGATGGCGAACATTGGCAGGCTATGGTCAATGAGATGTGGAGAGTTTTGAAACCGGGAGGAATGTTCTTCGCTCGACTTGCATCAACGATCGGCATAGAAGAACAGGTTAGATTGATAGAAGGCAGGCGTTATCGTCTTCCGGATGGTTCCGATCGCTTTCTAGTCGATGCTGAAATGTTGAAGCGGGTTACCTCTGCTCTGGGTGGTGAGTTTTTAGAACCGATAAAAACGACTGTGGTTGATAACATGCGTTCTATGACAACCTGGGTAGTGAGGAAGACTTAAGTCGAATCGCTTCCTGGTGAGTGCTCACTGCTAACTGCTTACTGCTTACTTCTATGCGCCAACGCCTTATCCAAGTCCTCGGTCTCGGACTTAGCGTTATATACGCAATTGTGGTCGTGTGGCTTTATGCGACTGAGCCGCGAAGTCTTAGGGAAGTCGCTACTGGCGCCCAGATGGCGACCGGCACCTACCAGATAGATCAAGCGAAGTTTAATGCGGCGCTTGACCTCTTTCGTCGCGAGCAATTTCGCGCAGCTAGAGACGAATGGCAACGCGCGGATCCCGCGCAAAGCGATCCGCGCACGCAGTTTTACATTGCATATGCCTTCTACCGCGAAGGCTGGGGGCGAGTCTATTACGATCAAAATTTGTTCAAGCAGGGTCTCGAAGCCGTAAACCGGGCGATCACCCTCGCGCCAGACACACTTCGGATCGAAGACGAGAATTTGCAGATCCACACGGCTGCGGAATTAAAAGCGGAGCTGGAGCAGGGAACCGAGCGATCCCTAGGAGATATCAACCCGCTAAAGGTGATGAGGCAGAGGAAGTGAGCGAAGCAGTAAGCCGTAGTACGACAAGTTAAGAATGAACATCGGACAAAAAACACTGGCAATTCGACAAGAGGCTAATCGAACCCTGGTTAACTATCTTGCGCTGCCGTTTATTTTTCTGACAGTAACGCTCCTTGGGGGTTTGCGTGTCGCCCAGGACGGCGCACTCGTCTTTCTTCCGCCTGAACTGATCACGCTCGTTCTCGCAGTCCTGTTGATGTTGCTTTTCGTTCGCGGCGGCCTGTTTCAACTACCGACGCTTCTAAGCAGTGAGAATGCACCCCTCGTAAACGCAGCAAATGCCTGGAATTTACTCATTCTCTTCTTTGCCTCAGCCCAGGTGTTCAATTCGGTATTGCCCGAGCGCGGCTTACTGCACTGGCTTTTCGCATTCTTTTTTCTGTGGACACTTTGGAACAATCAATTCTCGTCGTTCGATGCTCGCCGACTCCTCCGTAGTCTCGTGGTGCTCTTTGGAACCGCCTTTGTGCTGAAGCATATGTTGTTGGCCAGTCTGTACGCGCCTGAAGGCAGTTGGCTCAAGCGAATTACTGCGGCTCTTGTACAGGGCGTTTCCCAGGGAACCTTTGAAGCACCAACCTTCGCCCCCGCTACTGGGTATATTTCGTTCTTCACCATTGGCCTCTACATCATCGGTTTGATCCTGTTGAGCGTTTCCAATCCTCCCGTCACCCGCGGGAGCGAGCAACTGGTTCCGGCAAACACTGACTCGGAACCGCGGGCTGACGACTTAATTCAAGCTTAGTTGCGCTACACATCGTCGCTCGCTTCTGTATCAAATCCATATCCCCATCCAATCCGAATGACCCTCCGGTCAGTCTTATCCATTCTCGCAGCCAGCCGTTTTCTTTAGATAACCGCGAGAAAGTGCGAGCGAAACTCATCGCCAGACATGATCTTTCCGAATAGAAACTCAATTCTGCTCGTTGGTATGGCCGTTGCAAACGAACCCGCGCACGACGCAATCAATGTCGTCACTTCGTCCAGTAGGACGCACACGAAAATGTGACAAAGCAGAAACGAGCGCACACTTCAGAACCAGTCGGGTGCGCTTAATTAATAAACCATTCTTAAATTACCAAAGGAGCGAGCAATGGGAGATTTTAATACTGACAATTTAGGCGAAGGCACCGCGCGCCAACGCGAGAATCGCATGATGACAGGTTTGTTTCGAGACCGAGAAAGCGCAGAAGGCGCATACCGTTCGTTGAGCAGCCGCGGCTACGGCAAGGACGATGTCAATCTGATGATGTCGGATGACACACGTAAGAAATACTTCGCCGATGACGACTCTGAACTGGGCACGAAGGCTTGGGAAGATGCCGGCAAGGGTGCGGCAATCGGCGGCGGCGTTGGGGCGACCCTCGCGGCGATCGCGGCGATCGGTACAACTCTCGCGCTGCCAGGACTCGGATTGTTAATCGCCGGTCCGCTGGCGGCAGCCTTCGCAGGAGCGGGCGCCGGCGCGCTTACAGGTGGATTGATCGGTGCGCTGGTCGGCTATGGAATTCCGGAAGAGCACGCGAAGGTTTATGAACAGGGAATCAAGGACGGCGGCATCGTCATGGGTGTGAATCCGCGCACAACTGAAGATGCAGACTATTTTGAGAACGAATGGCGCACGAACCGCGCTGAGTCGCTCTATCGTTAATTAGATCAACCGAACGAACCGGGGAGGGAATTCAAGACTATGCGACGCAATCAAGCGCTTGCATTAGTGTTCGTAGTGGGAGCGGCCTTAACGGGCTGCTCCACTACCGACAACACTAACAGAACAACCAACGCTAACAGCAGCAATGCCGCTTCTCCTCAACGTGATGGAGTCGTGGAAACAAATGCCAACATTCCGCAAAATGCTAACAGTCGAAACGTGCCTTCGAATACTGGCGTCGTGACCAACGACAATGGGAATGCGAACACGGCTGGAGTGAAGCCAATCAACGGCAACGCAAACAAGAATAACAATCGTTGATTAAGGAAGTGGGGAATGGCTATGCAACAGAGAACAACTCCGGCACCTCCGACGCTTTACACATCACAATGGTGGGCGCGTTTGGCGGCTATCAGTGAACAGGGAGAAAAACCAGGGCACATGCCAGAGATGGTTGAAACCCGCAAGCCCAAGCGGGAACCCTCTCGGTTTGTCCGAACGTTGCTTTCTCTTTTTAATAACGACCAGCGTCCAGCAAGGATTCTATTGAGAATAAACTAAACAACTGTTCCGACCTCAAAAGAATTGCCCGCGAGTATCGACGAAAAGTCCGTCCTCGCGGGCGTCTTGTTAATGGCACTTTGCGTCTAGAAGCCGCAACGAGCGTTGATGATCGTATTCGCCTTCCGTATAAACTCCGCGGACCAGGCTTCAGGCTGCGCATCACGTTCGGCGTTGCGCGAAGCGCGAAACACGCGAGTAATCAATCCGTTGCTCGCTTCCTGATCAAGCAGTCGCTGAAGTCCGCTAGCCAGTAGTTGACGGCCGTCTTCGCTGACGTTCGCGTCACTCAAACTCTTCGCGGTGCTGGTGCACCGGCCGCCACCGACTTTGATGGGATCCTTACCTTTCCATCTTTCGAGCCTGGCTTTGCTTTCGCTTGAACTCGAAAAGCCCCACGTCGACCCAGCATCGCTCACGTAATAGACCGCCTGACCTGGTTTGCACATGCGGGTGCCGTCCGGATTCTTCTTGCTATCGAGGCAGGAGAATTTCTGGTTGTCAGTCTTGGTATCACCATGATCGATGAACGCCAGCCAGAGCTTGAACGCATCGATCTCAGCCCGTGAGCCACCACTTCTGACCAGGTTATCGAGCGCACTCAGGGAGGCGCCATCCTTGTCATTACACTTCACATCGATACCGCGGCCCAGAGGCAGTTCGATTCCGGCAGCGGGTTGATTAGGCGAGAAGCTGGCGCCCTGAAAACCCTTGGTCAAACTCTTTTCGCAATCAGGGCAACTCACGTCCGCTACCCATTCGTCGTCTGCAAAAAAGCCGAGCGCTTTGGAAAAGCGCGAGGTGAGAAACTCACCATAGATTTCCCCATTTCGTTTGTCGGCCGACTGACCTTTGAAATGCGGCTTAATTTTGTAACGAATCAGATCCCCGTCCTCATCTGCAATACCTGGGACCGAGCAGTGAAACTTGGGAGTGGTGCCGGCGCCTGGATTCGGATCCTTGTTAGCAAAGCAATTGAATGGACGCGCAAGGCCATTGGCATCTACCGGTGGCGCACCGACGCGGGCGGGCATGTTTGGATTCAACCCCGTGACCGGGTCATAGCCGGGATCAGGTTGCTGCCAAACTCTTGCGGTGCGTTCTGCTTCTGCACGTGCCTCGGCCGTGAAGCAGGACTTTTGGGCCATCGATGGAGATGCGATGGCAAGCATGAGCAATGCGGTGACGAAGACAAGTTGAGAGCTTTTACTCGACATGTACGGACCTTTCGCTGATGTTGGGAAATGGGGGGTGCGGTTAATTCTAGCAATAGGAACGCGGAGAGCAAAACAAGCGCGGTGATGTGTACTGAGGGCTGTTTGAGGTGAACGCCGAGGGCGTTGGCTAATTCCAGCCCAGGGTTTGCTTTGAAACCCTGGGGGACGAAGGCTTTTTCTCTTGTGGCAACTCTGTAGGAGTTGCACGGGCTTGTTAATACTATGACGTGACCCTTTTCAGGGTTGGCATATTCTTAAATGGCGCGTCTTCCCAGGGTTTCAAAGCAAACCCTGGGCTGAAATTAGCGAACGCTTTCAGCGTTAAATTCAAACCGCACTGGGAAAGACACTCGCTCAGGTTTCTTGTTCCAGCACTCTGGTCCAACGCTCGGTCTCACGGGTAAACCGAGGCGACTGGCAGACTTCAACGAGTTTCCCATAGCGCCGTACATGATCTCTCGCTTCGGCGAGTTTAGACGCGGCTTTGTCTACTTCGCCGGCGGCTTTCGCGGTTTGGTAAAGAGCATGCAGGACCTCGATATAAAGTGGGCCGAGCCATAGACGGCTCACTCGGGATTCCGTTTCCGAAACCAAAGCCAGCGCTCCGGCGCAGACCTTTTCGGCCGCTTCCAACTCGCCGCGACGTCTGTAAACGTGTGCCAGGCAACGCCGGGCTTCTGAGCGAGAGTAAATCAAGCTGGTCGTCTCGCCCCAGTCGAAATTCTCCTGGGCCAGTCGCAGTGCTTTGTCAAGAAGTTGAATGTCTGGTGCGATGTTCCGCTCAACTCCGTTCGCTCCCGTTGCGTATCCAGTTGCCTGATCCGCCATGAGCGTGGCAAGACATCCCTTCATCAGAGACATCACTCGAAATTCACGGATTGATTCAGCAAGCTTGATCCCGTCTCGAAACTCTCTTTCAGCGCGTTCGGTTAACCCCAAAAACATTGAATTCTGTCCTGCAACCAGGTGGGTCCAGGTCAAACGTTCGCGCGATTGGAGCTTCGAAGCAATTTCATGCTCCTGGGCGGCATACTCAAGCCCGGCCTCGTGTTCTCCTTTATGAACCGCGTCTTCGCCAAGGAACTCAAATCCGATTGCCTGGGCGAATAACACATCGTGTGTCTTGCCGAACTCGATAGCGCGTCTGGCCCACTTGTCGGCGTCGTCAAACAAACCGGAGTGCTGATAGGCGCCGGCTGTGTAGGCATACACCTGGGAAATCATCGGCGCAGCGAACGTTGACACCGTCTTCGACGCTGCGGCCGGAGCAACTAAGGCCGCTGCCCGCTCAAGTAGCTCAGTGGCATCTTTATGGCGGCCGGCCAGGTGGTGAAAACGACCCTCGATCGCCAGCGCATTTGCTGTCTCGAGTGGGTTTCTCTCCGGGTCAAGAACGGTCAACGCCTCACGCAAATACTCCACACCACGCTGATCACCACTAGCAGCTAACGAGCTTGCAGCTTCGCATTGCAGGCGCGCCCGCTCGAATGGATCCTGGGCCAGCGCGATTGCTCTTTCGAAATGCTCACCGGCGGGAATCATCTCGCCGTGCAACAGATAGGTTTTACCGATCGCTTCTTCAATCGCGAGTTGTTCGTCGACCAGGTCCAGCGCCTGGGCGCAATCAAGCGCAGAAGAATAGGCCGCAATTGCATCGTCGTAGGCAAACACACGTTCAGCCCCGGCCGCTGCTTGTTTTGCGTATGACAATCCCCGCTCGTACTCTCCGGCCTTAATGAAATGATGAGCCAGTCTCTCAGCTGCGCAGTGCGAGTTCGCACTACTTCGATGTTGAAGCGCTTCCGCCGCGTGATGATGTAAGCGGCGCCGGCGAATAGGATTCAATTCTTCATAAAGGACTTCGCGAATCTTATCGTGCGTAAACGTGAATGAATCGTTTCTGCCGGCGGTGATGAGTTGTGCTCCTACCGCTTCGTCGAGCGCGTCCAGCAACAAATCTTCTTTCTGGCCCACGGCAGTGGCGACTAACTCTTCGAAGGTGAACGTCTTTCCGAGAACTGCCGCCGTCCGGAGAGTTTCGTTACAGTCTTTACTGACGCGATCGAGACGGCTTCCAATCGCCTCTTTCACACTTTGCGGAATCACCAGTTGATCGACGTCACAACGCTGCCAACGTCCGCTCTGGCGTCTAACCGACCCCTTCTCAATAAGTGCCTTCAACACCTCTTCAACGAAAAACGGATTGCCCTCAGTCTCGCGATGTACCGCATCGGCAAAATCGTCGCTTACCTGTTCACCCAACAACGCTCCGAGCTGCGCAGACGTCTCTGCGTTTGTGAAACGTCGCAGGGCTATGCGAGTCGCTAATCGTTCACGATTCCAATCGACGAGGGCTTTCGCCAAAGGGTGCGCGCGGTCTAGTTCTGTTTCACGATAGGCGCCAACGATCAAGACCGGTTCATTGCGCAATTCCCTGAGTAAATGCCCAAGCAACCACAGCGTGCCGCGATCTGCCCAGTGCAAATCGTCAGCATAGAAGAGCAGTCCTTTGGCGCGAGCAAGATTTGCAAACACTTTGACAACTGCATCGAAGAACAGTAGCCGTTCTTCATGTGGGGGCAGTTCAGGACAATCGGCACATGGTCCAAGTCGATGGTCGATTTCCGGAGCCAACTTGGCAATTTGCCGGGCGGAATCGCCGAGCGCCGCGCAAAGTAGTGCGTCGTCTTTTTGTTCACGCACCCAGCGGCGAAACGCCTCAACAAAAGGCAAATACGGGGTTGCGGCTTCATACTCGTAGCAACCGCCTGTAAGAACCACGGCTCCATCAAGTGTCGCTTGCACCGTGATCTCGCGCGCCAGGCGAGTCTTGCCGGCGCCAGGTTCACCACTCAAGAGAACTGCGTGCCCGCGTCCTTCGCGCGCTCGGTGCCACAAATCACGTACTTCAGCTAGCTCCATCGTGCGCCCAACTAAATGACCACGCGAAAGTGCGTCAAGAATCGCAACTGTGTCGGCGGCTCCTTCGTCGATGGGCAAACTCGTCTCGTCGAGTGAATCGCGTAGCGCGGCTTCCGTTTCAACGGCCGTAGCAAAACGTTGAGCCGGATCTTTCGCTAGCAGTCGAAGGATTACCGCCTCCAGAGCTCGTGGCATGTCGGGTCGAAGGACGCGCGGCGGGACCACAGAAGCATGTATATGTTGCGAAACAACAGCCAGTGGATCCGCGCCATGAAAAGGCACACGACCAGTGGTTAATTCATAAAGCAAAACTCCCAAGGCGTAGAGATCGGCGCGGCCGTCGACTTCCTTTCCCAGTGCCTGCTCCGGCGCCATATAGGCAGCGGTGCCGACGATAACGCCGGCGCGAGATATGCGAGCTGCATACGCCGGTAGGGCTAAGCCGAGGTCTGCAATCTTTACTGTTCCCGTTTGTCTTGCCGAATGTCCCGCCGTGGACATGAGAATGTTTTCGGGTTTTAGGTCGCGGTGCACGATGCTATTCGCGTGTGCGTGTTCGAGCGCTTCGCAGATCTGGCGGGCAATATTGACGATGCTTGATAACTCAGCTGGTCGCAATTGCGACAGACTTGGTCCATGGACCAACTCCATCACGAAAAATGGAAGTCCTTCAGCTTCGCCAACGTCATGTACAGAAATGATGTGGGGGTGATTCAGTGAAGCGGCCGCACGTGCTTCGCGCATCAATCGCTCACGTGCATCGGGAGAAGACAGGGTTCCAGGCAGCACCTTAACAGCGACCTCGCGCATGAGCTGCAAATCCGTTGCGCGATAGACAATGCCCATTCCCCCTCGGCCTATCTCACTATCGAGGCGATAACGGTCAAGCAGTAAAGTCCCTGGAGCGATGATACCGCTCCGAACTTCGCTCATGATGCGAGTTGCTTGCGAATCGTCGGTCATTTGTTGGCGAGGATATCACGTCAAACGCCGGGCGATTAGCCGTCAAGCCACCCCATCAAATCGAGTTAAAATTTGAAGGGCTTGGAAAGAACTCGGCCAGTCTTCTTCAGGAACGAACCCACTTTGGAATCTTTCTTCGCAGGGGGGACTGGCTCGGTGGTGGACCTTTGTGGCTGAGCTCTCATCGTCGTGGTAACGATGCCTGTGTTACCCGACTGAGTTCCCAGCGGTTTCGCGTTGGGCAGGCGGGGCAACGGACGAACCCGTGGAAGTGGCGGCAGATCACGAGCGATGGAGAGCCTTTGATCACGCTCGTTAGGATGCGCATGTTTGGCCGAATCTCCTTCTCGCCCGGGCTGAAGCGCGTTAGCTTCGGGCGTCTCGACTGATGAAGCAGGAGCCGACTCGGAGGGAACCGGCGATACCGTCATTTGCACAGCCGAGGATTGGGTGATGGGAACTGGTTGGTCGAGTTGCCGGTCCGCAGCCTGAAGAGTTGAAGTTCCGTCCGCCGAACTCGCATCCGAAACATAAAAGCCAACACTAAAGAGTGCCGCCAGCAGCAGGCCAACGCCCGCAGGCAACCCAATGCCTCGCAGCGTCGACGATTTGGGCGGCGCCGCAATCGGAGCTAAGGCCGAGCTTTGTGCTTGAAGGACAGAAAAGGAGTGGTCCTGAATAAGCGCTTGCCCATCCATGTCACAAACGAACTGGTCGTCTTCATATATGAATTCACATTGGGAACAGCGTTTCATGGCAGAGCCCTCCCTGAAAATCCGAAACATTTCTTGGGGCTCGATTGCGGTGGAGATAGGTGAGTTCCGCGTAAGACAAGCTTACAGAGTTTGCCGCCTCTCGACAACAAGTTTGTTTGCCAAAGGCTAGAAACCGTATTTCATTGGCTTTGGGAAAGGGGTCCGCCGGAACGAAGGTCCGTCTGCTAAAGGAGCACTACTCAGAGGGGGCCGATTCGGAGTCGGAAGATTCGGCGGCTGCTTGATCGTCTGCAACCCAGGAAACAAAGAGTCGTAGCCAATTCTCGGAAGATTCGGCAATTTGAACGCCTACACGAGCGGTACCATAAATCGCGGGCGCAATTCTGATAACCACTGCGGTGACCTCAATGGGAGCCCCATCCGGGCGGTGTGCGCGAAGGTATAACCGTTCGCCGCGACTTACTTTTTGGTTGAGGTGAAACAACGCCCCCGAGGTTGAAATGTCGTCTGTTTCGGTCGGTTCGCTCCAGGCAGAGCCGTCTTCGGCCCTCCCTGAAATGACGATCGGCAAACGCAGCGCCATGCGTAACGCAAACCGTCGCTCTTCGTTGTTGTAGGGAACGTTCATTCTTTTACCCGTACCATGGCTCGTTCGTTCGTCCGCGTTTGTGCTTAGTTATTACTCGCTGACCTGGACCTTTCTTCGCTCCAATCATAAAAGCCCTGACCAGACTTCTTGCCCAATTTCCCTTCATCTACCATTCGTCGCAGCAGATCGGGCGGACGAAAAGATTCTGAACCTAATTCTCGATGTAGATACTCGGCAATGTCGAGACGAATGTCCAGACCAACGTGGTCGGTCAGTTTGAGAGGCCCCATAGGATGGTTGTAACCCAGTTCCATTGCCGTATCAATGTCCCGGGCCGAGGCTACACCTTGCTCCAGCATGCGGATCGCTTCAAGCCCCAACGCAATTCCAAGGCGGCTGGAGGCAAAACCTGGGACGTCCTGAACTACTATCGGTTCTTTGCGTAGTTTCCGCCCAACTTCACAAACGATTTCAACCACATCGTCGCCGGTAGCTTTACCTACTACAACCTCGAGCAATCGCATCAAGTGAACGGGATTGAAAAAATGCATTCCCACCACATTCGCGGGACGCTCCGAAGCCTTGGCGATCTCGGTTATTGAAAGCGATGAAGTGTTGGTGGCAAAAATAAAGTCGTGTTGGGAAAGAGCTTCGACCTGCTTCAGAAGTCCTTGTTTGATTTCCAGTCGCTCAGGCGCTGCTTCGATGATCAGGTCTGCCTTTGAGATTTCTTCCAGTTGAGTGGTGCCCCGGATGTGCTGAAGCGTTGAATCGCAATCCGCTTCAGTGAGTTTTCCCAATTGCCGGCCCTTGGTTAGGTTTCTCTCGATCGCCTGGACGCCTCTAGCAAGCGAATCACGATCAACGTCGCGCATGATTACTTTGAACCCTGCGGCCGCGGCAACTTGAGCAATTCCGTGGCCCATAGTGCCTGCGCCGATGACGCCAATCGTTTCAATTACTTGCGGGGCGATTCCAGGTTTCAACGTGTGCCCTGTGATTAGGTTTAATGAGTAATTCTCGTGCTAAGCACGGTCGCTCTCAGGTTCGACTACTTTGTTATCGCTAGTTATACTATGACCTAAGCGAAAAGGCCATACTTTCGGGCATTTTGTCCATAACTTTAAAGTCCAAGGCACACGGAGACGACTGTGAGTTCCAAGCAAACACTCAATCGAGAGGTAGTAATCATTGGTTCCGGCCCCGCAGGATTAACCGCGGCGATTTATTCAGCTCGTGCGGATCTGAAGCCGCTGTTGATCGACGCTCCAGCGGATGCTCAGCAACAAACTGCCCCCGGCGGCCAGTTGATGATCACGACAGATGTCGAGAACTACCCAGGTTTCTCGGCGGGCATCCAGGGCCCTGAACTGATGGCTGAGTTTCGTCAACAAGCGGAACGATTCGGAACCGAATTTCGCGAAGCCTGGATTTCAGAGGTCGATCTGAGTGAGCGTCCATTTCTCCTAAAAACTGCTGAGTATGACATTTTGGCTGAAACGCTAATCATTGCTACGGGGGCCTCAGCTAAATGGCTGGGGATTCCGGGCGAAGCCAAAGTACCAGACGGTTTTGGCGGCAATGGTGTCTCCGCCTGTGCCACCTGCGATGGGCCTTTACCTTCGTTTCGCAACAAAGTGCTGGTGGTAATAGGTGGGGGCGACACGGCCATGGAAGAAGCGACTTTCCTGACACGCTATGCGTCGAAGGTTTACGTAGTCCACCGTCGCGACCGCCTGCGGGCTTCGAAGATCATGCAGGAAAAAGCGTTTAAGAACGAGAAGATTGAATTCATTTGGGACACCGCTGTTGAAGAGATCGTGGGCGAGCCCGAATCTGGAGTGACGGGGGTGCGGTTGCACAATCTAAAAACCGACGAACGCCGCGAACTGCTCGCTGCCGGAGTATTCGTCGCCATTGGCCACAAGCCCAACACTGACCTGTTCAAGGGTCAACTGGACATGGATGAGGTTGGCTATCTTGAAACCGCCGCGAAGTCTACGGCCACCAACGTCGCCGGCGTTTTTGCTTGCGGGGATGTGCAGGACAATTGTTATCGTCAAGCCGTAACTGCCGCGGGTACCGGGTGCATGGCTGCCTTGGATGCCGAGAGATTCCTGGATCATCTACCGGTTTCAATGCCTTCAGGTGATGAAGTGACGATGGAAGGTGAGCATGTAACCCCGGATCATAAAGTGATCATCGAACCTGATGGGACAATGGTTCCCAACAACACCGTGGTGGCCGTGACCAAAGACTGACTCCTGGCTGATGGCGGCTATAGCAACACTATTGAATCGTCTTGTTGCCGGCGTCGTGGGGCAGGCGGAGGAGCGGGACGCGAATATGCCTCTGGTTCTAAACGGGCTACATTCTTAGGACAAGCCTCGCAGTAAAACCCTAAGTTTCTCTTGCGGTCTTCGCACTCATTACAATCCAACGCCTGCCCTAACACGCGTAACGCGTCAACCAAGGGCAACAGCAACTGGCCGCGCTCCGTTAAAGAATACTCAATGTGAGGTGGGTTCCCGCCGAAATCCGTTCGCTCGATCAAGCGATCCTTTTCCATGTCGCGCAAACGTCCGACGAGAGTGCGACTGCTGATTGGGAAAAGCCCGGCATGCAATTCCATCGTTCGCTTCGGTCCAGTTGCGAGATCGCGCGCGACCAGCAGGGTCCACTTGTCGCCGATCATCTGTAACGCACCAGCAACCGGGCATCCATCGATTTTACGTCGTCGCAAGTGTTACACCCCTCAGAGACATTTTGAAGGAGCAAACGCCTCACTTCGGATCGAGTTTGTCTACTTCACGACTGTGATTTCCCTGGTCGTCGTGTTGTAACCACCATTCTCGACCGGCCTTTGATCCTTGTCGAGTAATTCGAGTCGAACTATGTGCTTACCATTGGTCCAACCTGAAAACCAGATCGGTACCCACTTGTCGATAACCTTTGGATCGTCGTCATCGATAATATAACGGACGCTATACTCACCGCCATCGCCTTTTAGTTTCACATTCGATAACCATAAATCGATCATGAGTGCGTCCGCGTCGCCGCCTTTGTATTCACCCTTGGGCCGGCTATAAGTCAGCAGGGGTTTGGTAAGGTCAACTTCACCTGCTGTGCTTGATGCAACGTCCTTGCCTTCACGTGTGCTCGGCGAGGGTGAGGCACTGTTTGCGACCGTTTGTCCGGTATTGGTCGTCGTGGGTTTGGCAGGGTCGCCGCCACCCTTAACTGTGAAGGTGATTATTTGAAACGCACCTTCGTTTTTGTAACTTTCGTGCCAGGGTCTCGAAGGGAACACACGCAGGGTATGTTTTCCTTCGCTGACGTTGCGCAGCTCAAACGGCTGGTCCAATTCGTAGTAGGCTTCGTAAGGTTGATTATCCAGAATCACGTGAATGTGGTTACCACTGTTTGTAGCAGGATCTTTATGCGGTTGATAACCCTTCAGATCTCCTGTCAAAGTGAGCCGCACCGGGACAGTTGAGCCGTTGATGACAGCATTGTTTGCCGGAGACACCACTTTCAGAGTTGGCATTGCCTGGTCCTGCTCACCGCGTTGTTGCATTAGATCCATGATCTTTTGGGGACGCGGAACAAGCTGCAAATTCTGAACTGGTGGCGGCGTGACGGTAGTAACAGCTGTAGTCTGATTTTGGTTGTCAGCGCTGCAAGCAGCGCAAAGAATGAGTGCGATCAGGTATGCGGGCAGTGTACGGATACATCCAAGCTTTTTCATCAGCGTCCCCCTTTGAACTGTGGTCCACCTAACTTACGTAAATGGTGTCGCGAATGTTAAGCGATATTGCTTCGAAAGGGTTGTGCGTGAGCCAAGTTGATAGTAAAAGCTTTATCTCGTAGTTTCAGAAACACGCAGCTCGTCGCATGCAGTTTGAAAGTTTTTGCATTGTCTACCCTGGGATAGTCTGGCTAACCACTAAAACGGAGGATTCAATGAGGCGAAAAACAATGTGTTTGAGTTTCGCGATTCTCACACTCGCAACGTCGATTGCATTTCTCATTGGCTGCCAAAAGCAGCAACCGGTGGCTGGCTTTCAACCCGAAGTGCTGCCGCTCCCGAAGCAGCTTGCCTCATATGAGGCGATGCCTATCCCGGGTGACAACCCGATGTCGCCAGAAAAGGTCGCTCTCGGCCGACAACTGTTTTTCGATGAGCGGTTGAGCGGCGATGGATCCAAATCCTGCTATTCATGCCATGTTTGTGAAAAGGGATTGACTGACGGGTTGGCTAAGGCGGTCGGAGCATTCAATAAACAGTTGCCACGCAGCAGTCCTACCCTTTGGAACATCGGTTATCACAAAGAGTTTTATTGGGACGGCCGTAGTCCTTCTTTGGAGAAGCAAGCGATGGCTGCCTGGACCGGGGCAAACATGGGAGCGAAAGCCGATGAGATTGCGGCAAAACTAAACGGCCTTCAGGGATACCGCGCGCAATTTCAGAAGGTTTTCGGAGCTGATGCGACCCCTGACAACATAGTGAAAGCGATCGCAGCTTTCGAAAGGACCATCATTAGCGGCGACACTGCGTGGGATCGTTATCAAGCAGGCAATCAATCTGCTTTGAGCGCGAGCGCGACGAGAGGGTGGAATATCTTTCAGGCGATAAAGTGCACAAACTGCCATGACGGAGTGCTACTGACGGATCAGCAGTATCACAACGTTGGGATTGGGATGGATCTGAAAGAACCGGACGTAGGTCGGTCCAAAGTTTCGAACAAACCGGAAGAAACTGGAGCGTTCAAGACGCCAACATTGCGCGACATTGCTAAGTCAGCTCCGTACTTCCACGATGGCAGCGCGGCAACATTGGAAGAAGCCGTTGACATCATGCTTGGCGGCGGCAAACCTAACCCTCAACTGGATCGGAAGAATCTCGAGAAGCGAAACATCCTTCCTGATCAGCGTGAGGATCTACTTAATTTTCTCAGAGCACTTGACGTGGAATGTGGTCTTACGAAACCCGTTTTGCCGCAAAACTGAATGAAAGGCGACATGAGAAGGGAGAGATTTTCCATATATTATTTTCCATTTCTCATTTGTCATTGAGTGACGCGCTTGAGACCTGTAGTTCAGAGTTCAGCCTTTTAGGCTGTGGCTTCGCGACGCAAGCTAAAAAAGCTTGAACTCTGAACTACAGGCTCGAACCGAAGTAGAATTTTCAACCGTCCGGCGATGACCAATGAGAAATGAAAAATGATATATGGAAAATCTTGTCTTTGCCCGCTTCCCGTCTGAGTTTTCGGCTAGGCTCCAGCCGACTTTGTCCCCGCGCCACCAGTCAGCCGTTTTTCTACCGTAGACCAGTCAATGTTGGTGAAAAATGCTTCGATGTACTTCGGACGTTCGGCCGGTTTGTAATCGAGCAAGTAAGCGTGTTCCCAAACATCCATAACCAGGATTGGACTAAAGCCCGCCACGTTCCCTGTTTCATGTAGGGTGATCCAGTGATTCGAGAGTCGCCCGTTGGACGGGTTTTGGTAACAGATTGCCCAGCCTACTCCTCGCATCTTACCGATGCCGACGAAGTCAGCTTTCCAGATGTCGTAGCTGCCGAAGGTTTCCTCGGCGGCTTTTGCAAAGTCGGTAGTCAAGGCTGGATCGCCTGTCCCACCGCCCTTCTTCAGGTTCTCAAAATAGTATTCATGAAGGACCATGCCGTTGTACTCGAAACCGAGCCGGCGCGTCAGCTCGGAGTAGGCCGGCATCTCTTCCTGGTCCACTTTGCCGTCGCTGATAAACGCAGTGATTTTTTCGGTGAGATTGTTCGTTTCCTTCACGTAGCCTTCATAGAGTTTGAAATGCATTTCAAGTGTCTCATCGGAAATTCCTTTGAGGCCGCTTAAATCGAAATCGCGCGCTTTATAAGTGGTATTGGATTTTTTGGAACTCATAGTTACCTCCGGAAATTAATGTCATTCAGGCGAAACCCGCAGGGTCTCCGATGCTCACCTGAACAAACGACTATCGCGCTCGATTGTGCCGAATACGTGGAGATGATTAGGATTTAGTGTGGCGAAGAAAGACCAGAAGGAAATGGCCAAATGAATGGGAAGGGACGATTTTCCATATCTCATTTGTCATTTCTCATTTGTCATCGCCCGCAGGTGAGCCTTGTAGTTCCGAGTTCAAGCCATAGCTTGTTGCGCAGTCACAGCCTAAAGGCTGAACTCTGAACTTCAGGTCTTAGGCTCAGGCAATGAAAAATGAGAAATAACAAATGAGATATGGAAAATCGTCCCTTCTTTGTACGAAACCGAACTACTATTTACTTCCCGAAAATCACCCAGTCTCCGTGAGACGTGCCCATGAAAAGCAGCATCGGCAGTGATAACCAGGCGTTCGTTCGCGAAGCGATAAATGCCTGGCGAGCGAGTTCGGGAGGTGCGGCCGGGCCAGTTCCCGCGGTCGCGGCAATAATGCGTTTGTTGTTGGGCCAGATGATTCCCCAAACATTGAGAAGCATCACGAAGCCATAAGCGCCACCGATTCCGATCGAGTAGGCCTTGTTGCTCGCGAAGCTCTCCCCACCAACTGTCAGCATGCTGTTGAAAAATGCAACCAGACCCCACGTTACGAAAGCCGTCCAGATAATCATGACGACGGCGAAGATGCGCCCGTCTTTCGTTAACGCCGGCACCTTTTTGATTAACAAGAACTCAACCGCGAACATCACGATTGGGTAAGTGAGCCACGCACCCAGAATCACCCAAACGTTTAGATTGCCGCCTCCCAACGTGTTCGCATTATTCACGTCGGCTTTCAGGATATACATCGCGAAATAAGCAAAGCCCGCGAGAACCGTGACCACCGCGCCCCAACGGAAATACCAAAGCGCGCGACCCAACAGCTCCGGATTCACCTTCTTCTTCGTATCCGCATCAAGCCCCTTCTGCACTGGGACGTTGACCAGATTGAAAAAGTACAGCAAACCGATCCAGGTAATGCCGGCGACGAAATGGAACCAACGGAAGGCTATGCGAAGTAGCGCCTCGGTATTTGGTGGATGAAACAACTCCTGAAACATAGCCATACTGACGGGGAGATGAACAGTTGACTCAATTAGCATAAAGACCTCCGTAAGTGGGCAGGCGTTCCTGCCAAACAATTCCAGCGGCTTGAATTTCAGACTGCTTCATGCCGTACGATGTGACAGGCAGAAATGCCTGTCCTACAAGTGGTGGATTACGCGCGAAGATTACACCCAGACGCGGTTACTTCGCAATCAGCTTGTCTGGTAATCCTATTCGTCGAACGGACGTGGTCCAGCGTCCATGCCTCTGACACTAGCCTGATTTACCACGCGTACATTGAGATTGTCCTTAACGCGAATCTGGCAGGACAAACGCACGTTATCCGCGAGCTCGGTTTCCATCGCCAGACGGTTTCGCTCAAGCTCGCCGATCTCACCAGGATCGCCATCGAGAACTTCGACGCGGCAGGTGGTGCAACGCGCGTTACCGCCGCAGCGGTGAAGAATGTCTATGCCCGCATCCTCAATAACCAGGACCAGTTTTTTTCCTTCGGGCGCATCAATAGTTTGAGTGCCGGCAGCGGTTTCCGCTGTAATCGTTGGCATGTTACGTGACTCCAGAAATGGGATTTGATTGCGGAATTGAATTTGGCACAACTGCAATCATTCAGCAAGCGGCGTGGGCGTGTCGTGGGCAGTAAGCAGTAAGCAGTAAGCAGTAAGCAGTAAGCAGTAAGCAGTAAGCAGTAAGCAGTAAGCAGGTCAGATCCTCGATACCGTGGTGTTAGTGATAATTTTTCATTGCCGACCTCGACGTGGTCGCAAAGAAAACTTACAGTGATGCCGGAGGCTCCGGCAATGACAAATGAGAAATGGAAAATGAGATATGGAAAATCTGCTCTTCCTCGGCCTCCTGCTTACTGCTCACTGCTCACTAACCGCAGTTCCATGAAGAGCGCCGATTCCCACGGGTTATCGTAGTAACGCGGGATCTCTTTGAAACCGAGCGCGCGATACATCGCGATTGCCTGATCCATCCTTCCGGGTAAGGTATCGAGACGCATTCGCTTGTAACCAATCGCGCGGGCATCTTCAATTACTCGATCAACCAGAGCCCGTCCCAATCGGTTTGCGCGGTACTGTGGCCGCACAAACAGTCGCTTCATTTCACAAACTTCGTCGTCGAGCTTTCGCAACGCGATGCAACCGGCAGCTTCATTGTTTTCCGTTGCAAAGTAAAGACGCCCAGTAGGCGGCCGATATTCCCCGGGTAACTCAGCCACTTCCTTATCGTAGTTTTGGAAGCACAAACTGACACCCAACTCGGAAACATACTCTTCAAAGAGCTGTCGCGTCGCTTGAATGTCTTCTGCCGTCTCGACCTGTTTTATCGTCAGCATCCTCTTAATATGAACCCGCAACTCGTCGTTGGAAACAAGGGCTGTAGATTGGTTCTTGTTCGCGGTGTTGAGTGTACCTTGACCTAAGCCACCACAGAGACACAGAGAACACGGAGGGTGCACAGAGAAAGCCCCACTTGGGACTCTTTCCCGCTCATTTCATCACTCAAGCACGACGTTTGACCTACGACAATGGCAAATGAGAAATGGAAACTGATATATGGAAAATGTTCTTTGCTTTTGGCCAACCCTAGAACTGCTCGCCCAAAAAGCGAAAAGCTCGATGGTCGTTAGACCACCGAGCCGTTTTATCGCGCACCGCGTCGTTGTAGACAGTTAACTCTTACGCTGTAAACGAAGTGCCGCATCCGCAGCTTCCTGTGGCATTCGGATTGGTAAATGTGAAACCGGATCCCATAACGCCGGTTACATAATCGATTTTCACACCGTTCAGGTATTGAGCACTAAACATGTCGACGAACAGCTTGACGCCACTCTGATCGAGAATGAAGTCGCCCTGTCGCGAATCCTCTTCAATGTTCAAGCTGTACTGAAAACCTGAGCAACCGCCTGGAACCACACGAACGCGGAGGCCGGCAGTTTCGGGGAGGCCTTCTTCGCTGGACATAAACTTCTTGATCTCTGTTACCGCGCTGTCAGTGACGTCGAGTGTCATTGTGGGCGCGTTTGCTGGGGCACCGGTGGTTTCGGTGGGTATTGTTGATGCTGACATGAGTAACTCCTTCTTATCGATTAATTGCTCTTAAAAATGGGCCTTTGCCTGTTAACAGTAAGGATAATACCAAGACCGAGTTGGCAAGTCCAAATGAGTTGCACTTTGGCTTTACCAATTCCAGAAGCTACTAGCTCTTACCGATAACAACCAGCTCTGGCTTCATGGCCTCAATCGAGACCTGACGCGCTACTTCTTCTGCGACCCGTCTGAACGCCAGCGCTTGCGGGGAGTCTGGATGGCTCACAACTACCGGTGAACCTTTGTCCCCACCTTCTCGAACTTCCATCCCTAAGGGCACCGTGCCCAAGAGGGGGACATGATACATCTCCGCCAGCTTTGCGCCGCCCCCTTCGCCAAAAATGTTGTAACGATTGCCAGTGTCGGGTGCGATGAAGTAGCTCATATTTTCGATGATGCCAAGAATCGGAATAGCTACCGTTTCAAACATACGCAGCGCTCGTCGAACATCCGCGACGGCGACGTCCTGCGGTGTCGTTACCAAAACGGCCCCCTGAACGGGTACCAATTGAGCCAGCGATAATTGAATATCGCCGGTTCCCGGCGGCATATCCACTATCAGATAATCCAGTTCGCCCCACTTCACGTCCGACAAAAACTGTTTCACCAACCCGTGCAGGATAGGTCCACGCACAATCATCGGCTTATCGCCGGGCTGCAAAAGCGCCATTGACATCAGTTTGACGCCATACGCTTCAATTGGCACCAGCTTATTGATTTCAACTTCAGGTCTGGCATCCGCCGCACCAAGCATGATCGGCACGTTTGGACCATACACGTCGATGTCCATGATGCCCACGCGGGCGCCGTCGAGCGCGAGCGATACAGCCAGGTTCACCGCAACAGTCGATTTGCCAACGCCGCCTTTACCAGATGAAACGGCGATGATGTTGCGAATGCCTTCAATCGCGAGCTTGTCGCCAATGCCTCGACCCTTTGGAACTTCGGCGTCCATCGTGACTGCGACCGAGGTGACACCTTGCAAAGCGCTCACCAATTCCTTAGCAGCGCTCTCCATTTCAGCTTTAACCGGGCACGCAGGGGTAGTCAGAACAATGCGAAAAGAAACGGCGCCGCCGTCAATTTTGAGATCCTTTATGAATCCTAGAGTTACGATGTCTTTGTGCAGATCCGGGTCCTGAATTTGGCGCAAAGCATCGAGTACGAGTTGTTCGGTTACTTGTGACATAGGGGTCTTCGCAAACGGATTTTACGGATACAGAAGCGTAGCGGATCGTCTGGTGTAACGCAAACCGTTAGTTTGCGTAGGTGAGAAAAGAGGCGGCAGCTGGAGTTGCTCAAACCAACTGTATGGCTCAGCTAGACCTTTTCGATTACGAGTGCACTGTTCTTTGATCCAAACCCAATACAATTGCACAGCGCGGTCCGAACTTCTGCGGCGCGGGCAGTGTTTGGAACGTAATCGAGATCACAAGCGGGATCGGCTTCGTCAAGATTGATGGTGGGTGGAATCATTCCGGTTTCCATCGCGCAGATGGCAGCTCCCAATCCGGCTGCGCCACTGGCGCCCTGTGGATGCCCAATCTGCGATTTCGTCGCCGACATCGGTGTCTTTATCGCTCGACCGTCAAGGGCCAACTTTAGTGCGCTGGTTTCGATTCTGTCGTTGAGGACGGTCGAAGTTCCATGAAGGTTAACGTAATCCACCTGCGACGGATCTTTGCCGGCACCCTCAAGCGCAAGTTTCATGGCGCGCGCCGGCTCGTCGCCACTTTCCTCAAGTCGCACGCGGTGATAAGCATCGCACGTGGCCCCGTAGCCGGTGATCTCGGCATAAATCTTCGCGCCCCGATCACGTGCGCGTTCAAACTCTTCCAGCACGTAAATCCACGAGCCTTCGCCTAACACGATGCCGGAGCGACCCAGTGCAAAAGGACGAGATGCGCGATGAGGTTCTTCATTCCAGTCACTGGTCAAAACCGTCATCAGGTTAAACCCGGCCAAAATTCCTGGAGCTATCGGAGCATCAACTCCACCCGACAACATGACATCCTGCCGCCCAAGGGCGATGTGCTCGGCAGCGTAGGCGATTGCGTCGGTGGAGCTTGTGCAACCGGTCGAAACGATGTGAGACAGTCCTCGCAGGCCAAACGCCATCGAAAGTTCACTCGATAGTCCGCCATGGGTTGACGAAGGAATTGTATAAACACTCGCCTTGTAGGTTGGACCAACGTACCAATATTCGTATTGCTGTTCGGTGAACGCCAGCCCGCCGCCGCCCGTTCCCAGCACCACACCAATCCGCCGGCGTTCGTCTACAGTGAGATCACTGGGAGTTAAATTTGCGTTTTCGAAGGCTTCTCGAGCTGCCGCCAGAGCAAGTGGGACGGTTCGAGGCACGTGCTTGCGATCCTTTGGATTCAGTTGCGCTTCCCAATCGAAATCCTGAACTTGCGCCGCAATCTTCACTGCAGACTTAGAGACGTCAAACGACTCGATGAGTCGAACGCCGCTTTCACCTTTGACAAGCGCATCCCAATACGCCTCCCGGCCGATACCAATCGGCGTGACACACCCCATGCCTGTAATGACTACTCGCCGGGGTCTTTCTAGTTGGCTGAACATGTAATTTGATTTTCCGTGGTAAAGGTTGAAAGGGCGGATTGCGTGGTTAAGGATACCACCGCTGACAAAGAAACCGCGAGGCAAAACCCAAGGCTCCGCAATCTATTATCAAGTGTTAAAGCCACGAAGCAGTAATTCCATTCCTATAAAATTCATAAAGAACGACCCGACGTGATCTTAAACGCCGGGTCTTCAGCATTCGTATCCGTTTGTGGCTTCACTCTACCTTGGTTCCGCATTCATTACAAAACTTCGAACCTGACTGGACCTGGGCGCCGCACTTGCCGCAGGCGATAGTTTTGGCTCCAGTCTCGATCTTTGAGCCACATTCATTACAGAATTTTGCTCCGGCCAGATTCGCGGCGCCACACTTCTGGCAAGGCACTTTCGCGCCACCTTCGTCCGAGGCTTGAGTCCGTGACTGGTTCATCGCATTAGTCATGGCCCCCGCCATGGCGTTACCAATCGCGAATCCTGCTCCCAAACCGGCACCTGTGCCTGCCCCACCGCCGGTATTCTGTGCGGCGTCGCGCATCGCGTCAGCCGCCTGGAACTGCGCATACTTACCTACGTCTCCAATGACACCCATTGAAGTCCGCTTATCCATCGCCGCCTCAACCTCTGCCGGCAGTGAAATGTTCTCGATCACGAACTTCGTGAGCGCCAGACCGTAACCATTGAAGTCTTCCGTCAGTTTGGTTCGCGTGAACTTGCCGAGCTCGTCGTAGTTTGAGGCTAGATCAAGAGCAGCAATTTTCGATTCGGCCAGCGCATCGCTGAATCCACTTACCAATGTGCGTTTAAGTTGGCCCTCGATGTCTTCGGTGACGAAGTGCGCGTTGGTTCCCGCTACTTCTTTGATGAAGGCCTGAGGATCAGTGACGCGTATCGAGTAGATTCCAAATGCGCGCAACCGCACCATTCCAAAGTCTCCATCCCGCATCATCACCGGATTCGAAGTTCCCCACTTGAGATCAGTAAACTGTTTGGTGTTGACGAAATACACCTCGGCTTTGAAAGGTGAATTAAATCCATATTTCCAGGCGCCGAGCTTGGTGAGTATGGGTGTGTTTCCGCCATCGATAGTGTAGCGGCCTGGGCCAAACACGTCAGCAATCTGGCCCTGGAAAACGAAGACTGCGGCCTGAGACTCGCGCACAGTTAGTTGAGCGCCGTTCTTAATTTCCTGCCCCTGAACCGGAAATCGATAGAGGATCGTGTTGCCCGAATCATCGAGCCATTCAATGACTTCAATGAACTGTGAACGGATGGCGTCAAAAATTCCCATCGAACTTCTCCTTTTTCACGAAACGTCGATTCATCAAGAACCATCAGATTGAGTGGTTCCCTCGACGGTTAAATAAATATTTGCACAAAGTTGGTCGCAAAAGAAAGAGTAATGAGCTTGCTTAAGTCGTTGTGGCGACGAGAGACATCGGACACATTCGATTGTTCATGAGACGACGCTCAAAGTACATCGGCACCGTCATTTGCCGTCCTCTCATTACCACGCCTCCAAAATTTGAAGATAAGCAATACCGTCAAGCCGCCTGCGATATCAATCATACTGTCATAGATGGAGCCGGTTCGACTGGGCACGAAACTCTGGTGCAGTTCGTCAACCAGCGCGTTTAGCACTACCAGCGCCAGGGCCAACTCGAACCACCGGCGACGAATAAAACTCCGCGAGGATGTGACAAAAGCCCGGTGGGCCAGGAAACCCAAAACCGCATAGCCGAGAAAGTGCCCAGTCTTGCGAATCAAGAAATGGAAGACATCAAGCTCCGCTTCGCTGCGTTTCGGAAACAACCATCTGAGCAACGGTCGAATAAATCGCGAAGTATTGTCAGCCGAGAACCCGCTGGTGGAAGCAAAGAAAATGACTCCCATCCAAACGACGAGCGGCGCATAGCGGACGAACCGCTTGGCAACGGAGCTGTTCTCCGCTTGATCAATAGCCGCCGGTTTGCTCATTAAAGAAAAATAAAGGGAAGCCATCGCTTCCCTTCTAAGAGTCAACTAAAGATGGCCCGCAGCTTTATAGCGCCGCAGCACCAGAAACCACTTCGATGATTTCGTTTGTGATAGCAGCTTGACGAACTCGGTTCATGTTTAGGGTGAGCGAGTCGATCAGTTCGCGCGCATTCTTCGAAGCTGAATCCATAGCAGTCATCCGAGCGCCTTGTTCGGAAGCAACCGATTCAAGCATGGCCCGAAAGATCTGCGTTTCAATCAAGCGCGGCAGTAGCTTGGAAAAGATTTCCTGTGGCGGTTGCTCGTAAATGTAGTCAACGAGATTTACAGCCTGCGCGGAAGTAGCGGTTTCTTCGCTGATATTTTGTTTGGCGACAGGCAGCAGTTGCTCAGTTACTACCCGCTGCTGTATCACCGATTTGAATTCGTTATAGATGACAAACGCCTTGTCGATCCCTTCATCATCGACGAAACGCTTGATTACATCGCGAGCAACCTCGAGAGCTTCCGACAGATCGACGCGGCCCTTGCCGGTTAAGCCGATGTATTCGCCGGCCAGAGTTGCGCCTCTTCTGCGATAGAAGTCCCTGCCTTTACGGCCGACCGGCATTATCTCGATCTGCTTACCAGGATGTGCCTTGATGAACGACTGCGCCGCCTTGATCAAATTCGTGTTAAAAGCGCCGCACAATCCTTTGTCCGCGGTGATCAGGACGAGCAGATAACGCTCATCACCACGCGCATCGAGTAGCGGATGATGAAAATCTTCGTCTGTCCGCTCCGCCAGACCACCAAGTACTTCGATCATCTTGTTAGCAAAAGGACGAGCTGTGACCACGCGGTCCTGCGCGCGCTTTAGCTTCGCAGCCGAAACCATTTTCATGGCTTTCGTAATTTGCTGCGTGTTTTTGACCGACTTGATTCGCCGGCGAATGTCTAAAAGATTCGGCATTAGCTACGAAAACTAAACTCCAGCAGCAGCGGGCTGCGCGGAAGCTACTGCGGCACTCGGAGCAGCATCAGCTGACGCACGGTCGCTCCACATGACCTTGAAGTCTGACAAGACCTGATTCAGGTCCTTCAGAATCTCATCCGTCAAACTCTTCTTCTCACGAATGCTCTGTAACACACCAGGATGTGAAGCCTCGACAAACTTGAGCAACTCCGCTTCAAAACGTCGCACATCTTCAACCGGCACATCGTCAGCGTAACCATTACTGGCAGCCCAAATCACCAGCACCTGGTTTTCGACGTTCATCGGCTGATATTGCGGTTGTTTAAGAATTTCAACCAGACGCTGTCCTCGCGCTAATTGCGCCTGAGTTGCTTTGTCCAGGTCGGAACCAAACTGGGCGAACGCCTGCAGTTCTCTAAACTGGGCGAGGTCAATTCGGAGTGTGCCGGCGACCTGCTTCATCGCCTTGATCTGCGCTGAACCTCCAACACGCGAAACGCTGTTGCCGACGTTAATAGCCGGACGGATGCCGCTGTTAAAAAGATCCGCTTCCAAAAAGATCTGTCCATCTGTGATCGAGATCACGTTGGTCGGAATGTAGGCCGAAATATCGCCGGCCTGAGTCTCGATAATCGGGAGACTCGTTAGCGATCCGCCACCTTTCAAGTCAGACATCTTTGCGGCGCGCTCGAGCAATCGCGAGTGGAGATAAAAGACGTCTCCTGGATACGCTTCGCGACCTGGCGGTCGACGAAGCAACAGCGAAATTTCACGGTAAGCCGCAGCTTGCTTGGAAAGATCGTCGTAGATGGTCAGCGCATGGCGACCGTTATCCCGAAAATACTCGCCCATTGCCGCACCAGAGTAGGGTGCCAGAAACTGCATCGCGGCCGGATCTGACGCGGTCGCTTTAACAACAATCGTGTATTCGAGGGCACCGAAATCCTCGAGCGTTTTTACTACCTGCGCTACCGTTGAAGCTTTCTGGCCAATAGCGACATAAATACAGATGACGTCTTTGCCCTTCTGATTGATGATCGCGTCGACTGCAACCGCAGTCTTACCTGTTTGTCGGTCGCCAATGATCAGTTCGCGCTGGCCGCGCCCGATAGGCACCATGGCATCGATCGCCTTGAGGCCGGTTTGGAGTGGCTCCTTCACCGGCTGTCGATCGACCACGCCAGGTGCAATGCGCTCGATCGCGTAATACGTATCCGTCCCGATTGGACCACGGTCATCAATGGGATTTCCCAGGGCATCGACCACGCGACCAATCATCGCGTCGCCTACGGGCACCTCCATGATGCGGCTCGTACGCTTTACGATGTCACCCTCTTTGATCACTTGATAGTCACCGAACAACACCGCGCCGACCTTGTCTTCCTCAAGATTGAGTGCGAGGCCGCGTACGTCGTGCGGAAATTCGAGAAGCTCGCCGGCCATTACCTTTTCAAGTCCATGAATTTCAGCGATTCCGTCACCTACTTTGATGACGGTGCCTACTTCCATAACGGTAACGCCGGTTTCGAAGCTTTCAATTTGCTTCCGAATGATTTCGTTTATTTCATCCGCTCTGATCGGTTCCATCTTTTACCTCTATCTTTTAGCCTGCGAGTTCCTCGCCCAGTTGGGCCAACTGATTTCGCACCGAACCGTCATAAATAGTTGAGCCAATTCTGGTGACAATTCCGCCTAATAGTAATTCGTCAGTTTTGAACTCCAGTCGCACCTTTTTCTGAGTGACGCGACCAAGCGTTTCTGCTAACGACGTCTTTACCGATTCGGGTAACGTTCGCGCCGAAGTGATTTGAGCACTAACAGCGCCGGCGCGCTCATCGAGAATTTGATCCAGCTTTTCGTTAACGCCAGGCAGCTCCGCGAGCCGCTGATTCCTTAACAAAACCCGGAAGAAGTTGGCGGTCGTCTTGCTTACTCTGGTGCGCGAGATCAATTCGCTGAGGATGCGGGATTTCTGTTCGTAGCCAACGGTGGGATTACTGATCACTTCCATCAAAACAGGATTGCTCAGCATCATCCTTTCCCAGCCAGCCAGTTCTTCGCGGACTTGGGCCACTTCATTATTAGCGATGATGACATCAGCCAGTGCAGAAGCGTAACGACGCGCTACGGTCTGTGAACTCAACCCTGTATCCTCCCCAGCTCTTGTACGTTGAGCTCCGACAACCGCGCGTCGTCTTCCGGACGTATTTCCCTGCTCAGGATATTCTCCGCGAGGCGCACGCTCTCTTGTGCCGCATACTTTCTCAACTCATGCTTGGCAGCCTTGGTGGCGCTGTCGATCTCTCTGGTGGCTTGCTCTCGAATTCTGACGATTTCCTTTTCCGCGTCCGCACGAAGCCGTTGTTTCTCGGCCTCAGCCTCAGTCTGGGCCTTCTCCCTGATCGCCGCGGCCTCCTGATCGAGTCGAGCAATTCGACCTTCCACCTCAGCAAGCTTCGCTAAGGCCGAGTCCCTCTCCTCGCGGGCTGTCTGCAATTCCTGTTTGATTGCACCCGCTCGCGCCTGCATAGCACCTTTCAGCTTTTTCCCAACTAATAATCTGAGAACAAGAATGAAAACCAGTAGGTTTACGAACTTCCACAACTCCAAGCCAGGATAATTCCACCAAGGCGCGGATCCGTCTGATGACATTTCAAGGAAGGCAAACAGCGTGGTGATGGCTAAAATCAAATCGTCCAACCTTACAATCTACGATGTCGGCTGCCCTGCGACAGGTCGACGGAGAATTCGACTGCTGATGTTCACTGCCAAAGCTTGTGCGTCGCGCGACAGCACTTCTTTGGCGCGTTCCGTTTCCTTTATGAGACCTTCGCGCTCCTGCTTTATCTTCTGCGAAATCTCTGCTTTGACAGTGGCGACTCTTTGTTCCCGTTCCCGGGCTACAAGCGAACGCTCTCGTTCGATCAAGGCGTAGCCCTCTGAGCGTGCGTCTCGAAGGCGTCGCTCATATTCGCGAAGCTCCTGCTCAACGTTTTGCATGACGGTCTGCGCTTCACTTAGGCGACCCTTCGTGCGCCGCTCACGTTCCTCAAGAATCCGGTTGATTGGCTTAAGGAGCGTGGCGTTTAGAACGGCCACCATCACGATGATCAGAACCAAGTGAAAGATCATCGTGCCATCGGGCACTAACTGTATGGTTGGACCTGCGAAGGCGAGAATCAATCCCTACTCTCCAGCTGCGAATTTCAGTAATCCCAAAAGCGACGGAGTCTAACACCCGCCTGAAAAACCGGTCAAGCGGAGGCCATGTTAACGGAGCCTATAAACGTTACGGCTTTTGCTCTAAAACCAACTGCGAAACGGCGAAGGCGATCAGCCCGACTTCTCGCCCGAGATAAGTTTCAGTTCCTGCTGGTAGTACATTGTACATCGGCGTGCGGTCTGGGCCGGGCTGCGACGGTTTACAAAGTACCATGGCGGGGCGCTGCCTGGATGAGGAGGCTATACAGCCTATCCAGATCGCTGGCGTTGTAAAACTCTATCTCGATCCTGCCAGACTGCGACCCTTGCGCAAGGACGATCCGCACTTGGGTACCAAACTGTCTTCGCAGTTTTGTTTCCGCTGCCCTAACGTTTGCATCTCCCTCTTCGCGTTTTGGGGCGCGTTTGGTTCGCGCAGGCGGCTCAACAAGATTACGGACCAACCGCTCCGTAGCTCTGACGGATAGATCTTGTTCGATCACTTTCCTGGCGAGTCGACGTTGAAGGTCCGCTTGATCTGTACCAAGAATCGCACGCGCATGGCCGGTTGAGATACGTCCCGACTGCAGTAACTCCTGGAGGTCTTCAGGAAGCCTAAGCAAACGTAGATAGTTCGTTACATAGGATCGATCCCGGCCAACTCGCTCGGCGACAGTTTCCTGAGTTAAGCCCACCGTATCAATGAGCTTCTTGTAGGCCCTGGCTTCTTCGATCGGATTGAGGTCTTCGCGCTGAATGTTTTCTATGAGAGCCAACTCCAGAACCTTGTCATCCGAAACGTTACGAATGACAGCTGGTACTTTGGTTAGGCCCGCGATCTGCGCCGCGCGCCACCTGCGCTCTCCGGCGATTAATTCAAACCTTTCACCGCGTCGCCGGACGAGCAACGGCTGCACTACGCCATTTGCGGTTATTGACGCCGCTAGTTCGTTCAGTTTTGCTTCGTCGAAAACCGACCTGGGCTGTAGCGAGCTGGCATCGATTAGTTCGATAGATATCTCGTTAGCGTCGTCGGTAGCGGGTGCGGTTCCTTCAGCCGACAACAACGCCCCCAGCCCCCGACCCAATGCCTTTCGTGTTGTCATGCGCGATTATCTCCTTGCCTAACTGAAAGTAAGCCTCCGCCCCTTTTGAATGGGGGTCGTAGAGCGTAATGGGTTTCCCGTAGCTGGGTGCCTCCGCGAGACGCACGTTGCGAGGAATGGTCGTCTCAAAAACCTGGCGGCCATAAAAATCTCTGAGATCGGAAGCGACGGCTGAAGAGAGGTTGGTTCGTTCATCGAACATCGTGAGAAGCAAACCCTCGATCGTAAGCGTTGGATTGTGAAGACGTCGGATTCGGGCCAGGGTATCGAAGAGTTCTGTTACTCCTTCGAGTGCGTAGTATTCGCATTGGATGGGTACCAGAAGCGACTGCGCCGCCGTTAGGGCGTTAAGGGTCAGCAGACCAAGCGAAGGCGGGCAGTCGATGATTATGTACTTGAAATCATCCAGGGTTGGGGCCAGCGCTTCGCTGAGGCGGAACTCCCGCCGTTCCATCTCCACCAACTCCACTTCTGCTCCTGCCAACTCTTTGTTGGACGGTAAGACCTTTAGGTTCGGGACATTGGTATCAAGAACAATCTCGCGAACATCCTCGCCAAGGATTACCGAGTGATAGATACTCTTGCGAAAACTTCCCCTCTGAACACCGACACCAGAAGTGGCATTCCCTTGAGGGTCTGCATCCACCAGCAAAACAGGGACTTCCGCCGTGGCAAGCACGGCCGCGAGGTTAACGGCGGTAGTCGTCTTACCGACACCGCCCTTCTGGTTTGCGATTGCGATGATTCTAGCCATTGGAGTGAAAGCGGCTAAAGTTAACACACGAAGCCGTTAACGTGCCAGAAATGTGGTGATTTTGGATGTTTCACGTGTCCCACTTGCAGCCCATGCCCGCCGGGACACGTGAAACATCTCATAAGGGGTTTAAGATGAGGAACTTACACCGACTAGCAAGGTCGACAGGGCTGCGGGAGTCATTCCTGGGATATTGCGGGCCTGCCCGAAAGTGGTGGGCCGGACTCTTTCGAGACGCTCAACCATCTCATGAGAAAGTCCGTTAAACCGCCCAAAATCAATGTCCTGAGGAATTGGAGTCGAGTCATGGTGATACAAACGATCGACCACAAGCTCCTGCGCCTTAATGTAACCAGAATACAAGTTGTCGGCTAAGGCAAACTCGATATCGCTCATGTCCACCGCCGATGCCACATCGGGAGCAAGCAGTCGCCGAATCGTGTCCGGCGTGATCCCCTGCCGCTTTGCCAGTTCAGCCAGACTTATTGAATCTCCAAGCTCGCCGGGTACTTGCGCTGCTAACCCGGTGTAGGCGGGATCAGACTTGCGAATGCGGGCAGTCAACGCGTTCTTCACCTGCGCTATCCGATCGCGTCGCTTATTGAAGCGCTCCCAGTCGGTATCGCCAACCAAGCCAACTTCTCGGCCCTGCGCCCGCAGCCGCTCATCGGCGTTGTCATGCCTGAGCGCCAAACGGTACTCCGCACGCGAAGTGAATATTCGATAAGGCTCGTCAACACCTTGCCTAATCAAGTCATCAACCAGCACTCCGATGTACGACTGTTCACGGCGTAGCCGTAAACCCTTGCGACCCTGAACTTGGAGTCCCGCGTTGATTCCTGCCACCAAACCCTGGCAAGCTGCTTCTTCATATCCCGTCGTGCCGTTGACCTGACCCGCGTGGAACAACCCGGAAATTCGCCGAGACTGCAGATCCGGCCCCAATTCCCGAGGATCGACAAAGTCGTATTCGATCGCATACCCCGGGCGAATAATTCGAACCTCCTCCATGCCCGGGATCATTCTCACCAGGTCCCTCTGCAACGATGCAGGCAGCGAAGTCGAAAACCCGTTGAGGTAAACCTCATTGGTATCGTGACCCTCCGGCTCAAGAAATAGTTGATGGCGATCCTTGTCGGCAAACTTCACTACTTTGTCCTCGATGGATGGACAATAACGCGGACCGACACCCTTTATCTGGCCAGAATACAAGGGCGACTCGTGCAAATTGCGGCGAATCGACTCATGGAGACCCCCAGTCGTGTAGCCGATATAGCAATCAATCTGGTTTTGAGTTATCTCGTCCGTGGAAAACGAAAATGCCACCGGACGTTCATCAGCGCTCTGCCGTTCAAAAGCCGACCAATCAATAGTCCGTCCATCGAGCCGCGGGGGCGTTCCGGTCTTTAGGCGCCCCACTGGAAAACCCAGGCGCTTGAGCGTCTGCGCCAGTTCTATCGAGGCCGGTTCGCCGACCCGGCCCGCTGTGTAGGTGGTTTTACCCGTGTGCACCAAGCCGTTCAGAAACGTTCCGGCGGCAATCACAACCGCTGGGGCGCCGATGCGACGACCATCCTGCAATTCAACCCCACGGATTTTCTCGCTCTCCACAATGAGATCTACTACCATCCCCTGCCGAAGGTGCAAATTAGGAGTGCTCTCCAGAGTGGCGCGCATTTCCGCTCGGTATAACGCCCGATCAGCCTGAGCACGAGGCGACTGCACCGCTGGTCCTCTCGAACGATTCAGAAGCCGAAACTGGATTCCAGTGCGATCGATTATTCGGCCCATGATGCCGCCAAGCGCATCGATCTCTCGAACGAGATGACCCTTGGCAATGCCGCCAATCGCGGGATTGCAAGACATTTGTCCGATCAGATCCAGGTTCAACGTAACTAAAGCTGTAGCTGAACCCAGGCGCGCTGCCGCCGAGGCAGCTTCGCAACCTGCGTGGCCGCCCCCTATCACAATCACATCAAAAACTTCGTCGAACGCCATCTTATTTCCCAATGCAGAACGTACTGAATATTTGGCCCAGGATGTCCTCAGTTGTTGTTTCACCTGTGATCTCTCCCAACAACTTGAGCGCGTTGTGAAGGCCAACCAATACTAACTCTTCACTCGCATTCTCAGAGAGCAGGCTTTTGGATTCCTCGAGGGAACTCAGCGCTCGAAGAAGTAGATCATGGTGTCTGCTGTCCGTGACTAACAGCCCGACTGATTCCGAGTCCAGAGTCGCGAAAGGTTTGAGTATAGCAGTAGTAAGATCCTGAAGTCCTTCTCCGGTTAGAGCCGAGACATGGACCACCGCCGGTAAATCTTGAAGTTTCGATAGCACCTGCGGAGAAGATCCCAAGTCCGATTTGTTAACAGCAACTACACGTGGACCAGCCTCGACTTCAGCCAGCAGCGCTTCATCTTCTGGAAATAGATCTGACGAGCCGTCGATAACAACCACGACGAGATCTGCATCAGAAATTGCACGTTGAGTACGCTCGATCCCCAGTGCCTCAATCCGATCGCCCGCCTCGCGTATCCCCGCCGTGTCGGTGATGCTAAGGGGAATTCCACGAATGCTAATCGACTCCACCAAACTGTCTCGGGTGGTGCCCGGCAACTCAGTAACTATCGCTCGGTCGAACCTGACTAACCTATTGAATATACTGGACTTACCGACATTTGGCCGGCCCACCAAGGCAACTTGGATCCCGTCTCGGAGCAGATGGCCCGTCGCGAAAGTCGAAGCCATTTCCCGTAGTTTGCGAACCACACGATCAACGTGGTCCACGTTTTCGTCGACTAGTGTTTGAGGCAGATCGTCTTCGACAAACTCCAGTGCCGACTCTAGCTTCACGATCAACTGAATCAATTCGTTCTGACACGACTGCAACGCATTAGAGAGTTCGCCGGCAAGTTGACGAGTGGCCTGTTGAGCTGCAGCCACTGTCCGCGCGTTAATCAAATCGCGGATCGCTTCTGCCTGGCTCAAATTTAGTTTGCCATTCTTGTGGGCTCGGAGCGTGAACTCCCCCGGGCCCGCAAGGCATGCGTCCAGTCGTTGGATCTGATCGATCAATTGCCGAATGATCACGGGCGATCCATGGCAACTGATCTCGACCATGTCTTCACCTGTAAATGAATGTGGTGCTTGGAAGTAAGTAACTAAAGCTGAGTCGATAACGTCGACACTGTCTGGTTGAAAGAGCTCTCGGAGGGTTGTGCGATTTGGTTCAGGCGTGAGCTGAACATCCTGAACCAGTGCACGAAGGATTGGTAATGATTGTGGACCGCTGATGCGAATCATGCCAATCGCACTTCGGCCGGGTGGCGTTGCGACTGCGACTATCGTATTCATCGCACCCTCATTTTAGGGAGAGAACTACGGCTTGGGACCAACGCGCACTTTGCGACCGAATCCTTCGCCGACAGATTCGGTAAACAAATCTTCGCAGTCTGCCAATGTAAGGTGAATGATGCGGCGCTCGTTAGAGTTCATTTCGCCGAAGACAAACGGCGAGCCTGTCGATCGCACCCGGTCGGCAGCATGGAGGGCCATCTTACGCAGTTCGGCTTCGCGGGTTGCCCGAAAACCTTCGACATCGCAGACAAGTCTCTGGCCTTCAGCAAGCTTTCTACCAAAAGCCTGCGTTACCAGATGCTGCAACGCTTGCAGCAGTTCGGCACCTTCTGCTTGAAGCAAGCCGGAGTCGCGCCCGCCCAGGTCAAGAAGACACTCGGTCGGGGATTCCTTGACTGTAACCTGAAGGTCCAAGCGCATTTCCTTAAACAATGATTCAAGGAAATTACCGGCATTTGCACAATAGTTTTCCATCAGCAACAATCCAGGCACATTAGTTCCTCATGCTTGCGCAGTCTTCGGTGTGCCGACTCCCTTTTTAGATTTCCCCTTGCCCTTCGTACTTGTCTCCTCTGAGGGCGGCGTATCATCGTCAGACTGGTTCAACTTATTAATTACAAATTGCTGGCTAAACCCAACGATGTTTCCAACCAACCAATAGAGCAGAAGACCGGACGGCGCTCCCCAAAGAACGTACAACATAAAGAGAGGCATACCGATCGCCATCATCTTGCGCTGTAGCGGATCGGCTGACGGCGCCGGAGTAATTAACTGGAGCACGATCATTGTGCCGGCCATTAGAAACTCGAGAATGTGGAAAGGGTCGCCTCCAGACAAGTCTGGTAACCAAAGGAACGTAGCCTGTCGAAAATCAAGAGAAATAGTGATTGCTCGATATAGGGCAAACAGAAAGGGCATCTGGATCAGCAATGGAAGACAGCCACCTAACGGATTCCCTTCCTTCATGAGACGAAGCTGTTCCACCTGCAGCTCTTTCAAGCGCGGGTCGTTCTGCTTCATTCCCTTGATCTTCTCCTGGAGCTCCTTCATTTTGGGCGCAAGCTTTTGCGCCTTCTTCATCGACTTCGATGAGCGCCACTTCAATGGAAAGAACAGCGAGTAAATTACAATTGTAAAAAGTATAATCGCAACGCCGTAGCTACCGGTCATTTGGCGGAGCCACTTGATCGCCTTCAGGATGGGAACGGCCAGCGGCTTGGACATCCAGCTAAACCAGCCATAATCAATGAGGCCCTCGAGGTCGACTGCTCTTCCTACGCTCTGGCCAATGTTGCTATTAGCCTCCTGAAGTAGGAAGTGATCTTTCGGTCCTGAGTAAACAACTGTTCGTGAACCGTCAGTCGGTACTGGGACCCAAGCCGAAATCAAAAACCTACTTTCTTTGGATCCATTGAGCGCGTAGTCGTATTGCGTGGTATTGAGCTCGAGCCCCTCTAATTGTTTGGAAGGAACGGCAACCATCGCGAAGTAAGTGTCGCCTATGCCAGCCCAGTCGACTGGGCCACCAACTGTCATTCGATCAGGAGATCCGCTGTTTGTATTTATCGAACTGGCTGGGTGCCTGACTACGGTTGGCGGGGCTCCGGCCGAGACGACGGCCTCAGGTGCAACTGAATAAAACGTGTAGTGTTTGACCCCCTGATCGCCAATGCTGGGTCCCATCCGTACTTTCGCCGGCACGTTCTGATTGGAGCGCTTCACCACGATTTCCAGGTCAACGCCGTAACTATTACCGTTGAAGGTCATGCTCTTCGCGACCTCCAACCCTGTGCCGGGATCGTTGAATCGGAAAACGACACGCTTGCTGTCATTAGCTGCGAGCGTTACGACTGGGTCACCATCCGCACCTTCGATTCCCTCGACTGAATAGCTTGCTGAGGCCAACAAACGATCCACAGTGGCGTCACCTGTTAACAACTGGAACGGAACCTCCCGAGGTTCGCGCTTTAAAGCCTGAGGTGATATCAACTCCAATTGAACCGGAGCATGTTTGTTCCCGGCAACGGAGTGGATTGGACTGCCACTGTCCTTATTCTTCGTGATGATCCAGCTAATCGGCTCGGCACCCTGGTTATCCAACTTTACTTCGTAGAGTGGGCTTTTTATCGAGACGGTTCGATGAGGAACCACGTTGATTGCAACAACCGGACTGGGGGTCGACTGGGGTGCAGGCGTTGATTGATTCGTGGGAGATGGGGTTGGCTGCGGACTCGCCTGCGAGACTGGTGGCTGCTCCGGAGTCTTCTGGACCGGAACCATGTAGCTCCACACGAAAAGGATCGCTGTCGAGATGATTAGGGCGATTATTAAGCGTTTTTGTTGCATGTAAGTCGACTGGTGATCCGCTGCGCTATTGTCTCGTTTATTTATTTAACAGGATCATACCCGCCCGCACTGAACGGATGACACCTAAGCAATCGACGAATTCCGAGTCCGGTCCCTCGCAGGGCACCGTACTTGGCGATCGCTTCGGCGGTATATTCAGAACACGTTGGAACGAATCTGCAAGAAGGTGGAAGAAACGGCGAGAGGGCGAGTTTATAAAACCTGATTAGTGCGATTAGTAATGACTTCACCAGAACTTTTAGCCGAACGTATGCGTCTTGCTCTCTTCCCGAGCGACTTTTGATACGACCTTCTCAAACTCTTCAAACGCTGCGCTTGCCTTCAAAGAAGGCAGCTTCCGCTTCGCGTTGAATACCCAATCGTAATTCTCGTGAAGACCGCCTAATACTGACTCTTTCAAACGAAACGCTTCGCGAAGTAGTCGCCGGGCCCGATTTCTTTGGACTGCGTTACCGATCGCCTTCCGAGATGCTGTAATCCCGAAGCGGTTGTAAGGAAGGTTGTTAGGCAAGACGAAAGCTGTGATTAACGAGCCTTCGTAACGCCTGCCATTCCGATAAACCGTTTGAAACTCGCTACTACGGCGAAGATAAGCGGTCATCCCACGCCGCCGATCAGTAATGCGCAGGCGTAAGTCGTCGACGTCCCTTGGCGCGGCGCCGTTTTAATACGAGTCGTCCCGCCTTCGTCGCCATTCGAGCGCGGAAGCCGTGCGTCTTAGCGCGGCGCCGATTGTTAGGTTGAAAAGTTCGCTTCGCCATACAGTTCAGATTCTCCCCCAAAAAAGAAACCGTAAGACTATCCGCGGCTACGTCTTCTGTCAAGAATGCATGGCACAGCAACGCACACCCTCGGAGTTAACGAAGAACCAGCCTCGTAGCGTCGTAATCACCTATGATCTACTCGTTGAAGGTGAATCGTCCGCTGTCTTTCACAAGCCTTGCCTCCCCTGTTATGGCTGTTTTTTATCGCTCTAATCTCTTTGATGTTTTATCCGGAGCCGTCTCTTGCAGAACGCGAAGACGGTGTGTTAGTCTCCGGCTCACTAAGACTCACTCCTTGTAAGTGATTGATATACATAAGCTTAAAGCTTTACTTTAAGGTTTGGCGTTTTCCACAAAGCTGAGGAAAAGCCTGTTAATAACTTTCTGATCGGTTCTGTTTCCAACTGGCTCACACCAGACTACGGAACATCGATCCCCTCACACTTTCCCGGCGCGTGGAACCGCTGGGCGTGTTTTTATTTCCTGGCAGGGAATGGTGACGGTTAGTGGAAAATAATCTTTGGGACAGTGTGCTCCTCTCGCTTAAGACTAAACTCAAACAAGAGAGTTTCGAGACCTGGTTTAATCCGATCAAATTTGAGGGCATAGACAAAGCTCACCGGCGAATCCGGTTGAGAGCTCCGAACCCCGTCGTTCGAGATTGGGTTAGTGTTAACTACGCCGGTCTCATTAATCAGTCGTTCGACGAACTCAGCCTCGTGGGTTACTCAGTTGATTGGGCATTACCAGACGAGGGCATCGCGGTTCCCCCACGCCCTTCGGCGGAGCAGACGACGAACCTGTCTACCGCGTCGGCGCCACTTCCGGCGATTTCATCGGGATCAGCCGCTGCCGGTGTAGCGCTCGCTCCAGCCAGGCAAGTAGCCTTCGACCCGACTCTTAATCCCAAGTACACGTTCGATAGCTTCGTGGTTGGTTCCTGCAATCAATTTGCACATGCCGCATCGTTGGCTGTTGCCGAAGCCCCGGGCAAAACCTACAACCCGTTGTTTCTGTACGGAGGAGTCGGCTTGGGCAAGACTCACCTGATGCACGCCTGTGGACATGCAATAAAGCAACGGAATCCTCACTTGCGCTTGTCGTATCTTTCGTCCGAGAAGTTCATGAACGAGCTGATTAATGCGATCCGCTATGACAAGACTCAAAGCTTTCGCGAGAAATACCGGTCCGTCGATGTGCTGCTAATCGACGATATTCAGTTCATGGCAGGAAAGGAGCGAACGCAGGAGGAGTTTTTCCACACCTTTAATACGCTCTACGAACAGCAGAAACAGATCGTCATAAGCTCTGATTGTCCTCCGCGTGAAATTCCCACGCTCGAAGAAAGACTCCATTCACGTTTCGAGTGGGGATTAATCGCCGACCTCGAACCGCCTGATTTAGAAACAAAAGTTGCCATTCTCAAGCGAAAAGCAGAGACGATGGGATTTGTTATCCCTGACGACGTGGCCCTCCTGATTGCGACGAGGGTAAAAAACAATGTTCGCGAGCTCGAAGGTTCGCTGGTGCGTTTGCTGGCTATTTCATCTTTGCGCGGCATTCCAATCTCCAAAGAACTCGCCCGGGATGCAATCAGGAACATCGCCAGCGAGGAGGAGTCAGGCGAAATCAGAATCGACCAGATTCAGCGAAGCGTGGCAGTTTCCTACAAACTAAGCGTCGAGCAGTTGATTTCAAAGAGTAACGCTCGTCAGTTCTCCTTTCCGCGTCAGGTGGCAATGTATCTCTGCAAGAAACTGACCAAGCATAGTTACCCCGAAATCGGTCGAGCGTTTGGAGGTAAGCACCACACCACGGTTATTCACTCGGTCGAAAAAATTCAAGCCTTGGCCGGAACGGATCCTGGGTTCAATAGACTCCTGTTGGACCTTGAAGAGGGTTTGCAAAAATAATTCAGTAGTTTTCCACCATAATTTCCTTCGCTACCAGTGCAATATTCCGAGCAAACACCTGACTATGTTGATTTATCCTCAGGTGGTTTGGAAGAGAGGCTGTTAGAGAATAGAATGAATGCTTCCGAAAATAATTATCGACAGACTGTCGCTTCTTTCAGGTATTAAATCCACTGGCCATTAAGTACCGTTTCTGATTCTCCTGATTGAGACTTAGCAGGTTTTCCACAAATCAACAGCCACTACTGCTACTGCTAGAAATTAATAATCTTTGATTTAACTAGTAACAGAAAAGTAACGAGGAGTTTGAATATGGCTTCAAGTGAAGGCGCAAAACGTAAGGAGTCGAACATGCAATTCGTCGTCAGCAAACAGAATCTTCAAAAGGAACTTAGTTTCGTTCAGGGTGTGGTCGAGAAGAAGAACACTATTCCGGTGCTCTCGAACATCCTCATCGAGTCAGTCGGAGAAAACAACATCCGGCTAACTGGCACTGATCTCGATGTGACGATTCGCTGCGACATGGATGCTGAGGATATTTCGACTCCCGGATCAATTTGCGTTCAGGCCAGGAAGCTTTTCGAGATCGCGCGTTTGTTGCCTGATGCTCCTGTGACGTTCAAGAAGGAAGATAACGACTGGGTTACGGTCACATGTGCCAAGACGCGTTTCAAAATGGTTGGTGTTTCTCGGGACGCCTTTCCCGAGGTGCCTTCGTCAAAGTCAGCTCCGACAAAAATTTCTGCCGGTATCATCAAGAACTTCATCGATCGGACAATTTTTGCAATCACTCAGGAGGATTCGCGCTACACACTGTCGGGAGCGAAGTTCATCCTCGACGAGACCGGCGCCAAGATGGTAACCACCGATGGACACCGCCTGGCGTACGTCGAACGCAAAGGTGTTTCAAAGAATGGCAGTGACTCGATCGACACTTTAATTCCTCGAAAAACGCTCGCTGAGTTAACAAAACTAACGGCAGGCTATGACGGGGATATCAATCTGGGGATGGACGGTAATCATATTTTCTTTGAGGTTGGCCCACGCCTGCTAATCTCGCGCATGCTGTACGGGCAGTTTCCTAACTACGACATGGTGATGCCGAAGAACAATGATAAGTCGATCCAGTTTGACGGAGCGCTGTTGAATCAAGCGATCCGCCGCGTGGCGCTGATGTCGGATGAGCGCTCGCACGCGATTCGTTTTCACCTCGCACCGAATGAACTCACTATCAGTTCGCAGAATGCCGAGGAAGGTGAAGCAAACGAAACCATCCAAACTGACTACGCCGGCGAAGAAACCGACATTGGCTTCAATGCGCAATACTTGCAGGACTTCCTAAATGTGATTGGCGACGGCCAGGTTGCTTTCGAATTCAAAGACGGAAACTCACAAGCGCAACTCCGACCGGCAGAAGGCGGCGATTACGACTATAAGTACGTCGTGATGCCGATGCGCATCTGAATCGAATAAAAACTCCGACCGCGTGATCACAGGGCTGAAGCCGCAGTGTGAATGAGACCGCTCCGCGTCTGCTCTTGGATCGGACTGTTTGTGCAAAGCCCTGTACCCGACGCACCGACCATTCTTTTGCAACGCCTTCACGCGTAGCCTTCGGCCTTCACTCCCTGTGTTAAAATCCATTGATGTATCTTGAGTCCCTCGAAGTTAATAACTTCCGAAACCTCCGCGGCAAGATTACTTTTGGACCAACCCTAAACATCTTCTACGGTAACAACGGTCAGGGAAAGACCAATTGGCTTGAAGCTATTTATTTACTCTCCCGAACAAAGTCCTTTCGTACTCAGCGCCTTCAGGAAGCAATCAAATTCGGTGAGCACTTCGCATCAGTTGAGGGCCAGGTCTCTTCTGGTGACAACCTCAAACGAGATTTGCAGGTTAGCCTCCGCGACAACACCAAGACGATTTGCGTAAATGGTAAGAGGGAACCACTCGCGCGCTATCTCGGACAGCTTCAGGTGTTTGCGTTTACCGCTGACCAGTTGGAAGTTGTGAGAGGAGTGCCAGAGGCCAGGCGACATTTCATTGATCGCGGGGTGGCATCGTTGCGTCCGTCGTATGTGCAAACAGTCACTGATTACAACAAGGTCCTGAAGCAGAAAAACCGCATTCTCCAGGATGCCTCAGAACGTGAAATTCGGCTTGAAGAAACTCAGGATTTGATCGCGCCCTGGAACGATCAGCTCGCTCAAATCGGCGCGGAGATTCACCGCGAGAGAACAGCCTACACAGCGAGAATCAACGAAGCTCTTGAGCACACTCTTTTCGAGCGAGCAGCCTTACAGATTAGTTATTCGTCTTCGCTCGAAGGCAAGGGAGATCTGGATAGCTACGAACCCCTTTTGCGAGAACGTTTGCGGCTACGCTTGCCCGCTGAGGTGTCGGCCGGCCGGTCGCTGGTGGGTCCCCATAAAGATGATTTGAGCATCCATTTAGAGGGCCGGGAAATGCGCGTTTTCGGCAGTTCTGGGCAACAGCGTAGCGCATTGTTACTATTAGACTTAGCGGCGATTTCGGTGTATAATTCCTGTCATCAAAACTACCCAGTTTTTCTGGTCGACGATGTCGACGCCGAACTGGATGAAAAAAGGATACGACGTCTTTTGGAGTACCTTGAAGGCCGCACCCAGACATTCATCACCACATCGAAGCGAAGTCATCTGGAAGGGTTCCTTTCAAAAGCAAACGTACAAGAAATCACAGAGGGCGAGGCGGTGCGTCAGGAGTTGAAACAGGACGCCTTCTCGATTGCGGGAACGACCGACTGAAGAGTGTTTAGTTGGTCAGGAAACTGAGAGTGCGTTTGTCATGGATGTCGAAGACCAAGACGGTTTGTTAGGTGGTAAGAAGGAGAAAGAATTGTCTACAGCAGGAATTACACCCGGAAAGAAAAACTCTTACGATTCGTCGTCGATTGCAGTGCTTGAAGGCCGCGAAGCTGTACGCAAGCGACCGGCGATGTACATCGGCTCGACTGGCGAACTGGGTCTTCATCACCTCGTCTATGAGGTTGTCGATAATTCTATCGATGAGGCGTTGGCCGGCTACTGCGACACCGTAGAGGTCGCGATCCATCTTGATAACTCGATTACGGTGATCGACAACGGCCGCGGAATCCCCGTCGACGAAATGAAGAAGGAACGGAAGTCGGCGGCGGAAGTAGTGATGACCAAGCTGCATGCGGGAGGGAAGTTTGACTCCAACGCATACAAGGTCTCTGGTGGTCTTCACGGCGTCGGCGTATCGTGCGTCAATTTTCTTTCAGAGACACTGCACCTGGAAATCTGGAGAGACGGTAAGACTTACGAGCAGGACTACGTCAGGGGAATAGCGACCGCGAGGCTTGAGCAAACTGGAAAAACTCGTAAGCGTGGAACCAAGATCACTTTCAAGCCAGACTCACAAATTTTCGATCATACGGAATTCAGTTTTGACAAACTTTCTGAGCGTCTACGTGAAAAAGCATTTCTCAATAAGGGCATTCGCATAACGATCAAAGATGAACGCGAAGAACCTGAACGCGGGCATGAGTTTTACTACAAGGGCGGCATCGCTGAATTCGTAAAACATTTAAATAAGAGCAGGACCACGCTTCACGACAAGCCTCTTTACTTCGAAAAGGAAGGCGATGCTCTTTCAATTGAAGTTGCGATTCAATACAACGACGGTTACGACGAGAAGGTCTATTCGTTCGCCAATAATATCAACACCGTCGACGGCGGCACGCATTTGTCAGGATTTCGATCAGCGTTTACGCGAACGATAAATGCTTATGCGCAGTCGTCGGGTCTGGCAAAAAATTTCAAAGGCTCGCTTTCGGGCGACGATGTTCGAGAAGGCTTAGTGGCTGTAATTTCCGTCAAGTTGCCGCAGCCTCAATTTGAAGGTCAAACGAAGGGCAAGTTGAATTCAGACGTGAAGGGTGCGGTTGAATCATTTCTTAATGAGCGTTTGACTGAATATCTCGAGCAGAACCCGACGGTAGCAAGGAAGATAGTGGGTAAGTCGGTTGACGCTGCTCGAGCCCGTGAGGCGGCCAGGAAGGCCCGGGAAATCGTGCGTAAGGGAGCCTTAGGCGGTTCAATGTTGCCGGGCAAACTTGCGGATTGTCAGGAGAAAGATCCCGCACTCTCCGAGATCTACATCGTCGAGGGTGATTCGGCCGGTGGTTCAGCAAAACAGGGCCGGGACCGCAAGAACCAGGCAATCCTGCCGCTCAAGGGAAAGATTCTGAACGTCGAAAAGGCTCGCTTCGACAAGATGCTAGGCCATAGCGAAATCAAAGCGTTGATTACAGCCTTGGGAACAGGCATTGGGAAAGAAGATTTCGACGCCACCAAGCTTCGTTATCACAAGATCATTCTGATGACCGACGCCGACGTCGACGGTTCACATATTCGGACGCTGCTGCTGACGTTTTTCTATCGCCAGATGGCCGAACTCGTGGAACTCGGTTACGTCTACATCGCGCAACCACCACTGTTCAAGGTTAAGCGCGGAAAGAAGGAAGAGTACATCAAGGATGAAAGCCTGATGGTTCGCTACCTGATGAGGATGGCGACGGCGGACATGACTGTGAAATCTGTTGGCGCCAATCAGGACATTGAAGGCAAAGAGCTGGCGAAGTCGCTGGAAAACCTTGTCGACCTGAAGCGCTATTGTGAGCGTGCGGCGCGACGTCTCGGTGGCGATGCTCATTTGCTTGACGTGCTCCTGGAAGCGTTTGCCGGAAAGAAAGGCGTGCTTCGAAAAGAGGGAAGCACTCTGCGGAAAGTGTTTCAGAGTAGCGACTTGATGGCGAAGGTTGAAGGAGTAGTTGCAAAAGCAGGATTTAAGACCGAGTTGTCTTCAGATGAAGAACACGGACTTTGGGAAATCGAGACGACGACGACGGCCGGACTCAACCTGGCAATCGATTGGAACTTCGCCAGCTTCGTCGAGTTTCAAAAAGCGGTGGAACTCTATAAAGCTCTGGAGGACACACTAGCCCCGCCGTTTATCACTGGTACCAACGGAACCAGCGAAGAGATTCCCACGCGAGAAGCCTTGTTGGAAAAGGTGCTTGGCGCGGCCAAGAAGGATTTGTCGATTCAGCGTTACAAAGGGCTAGGCGAAATGAATCCGGAGCAGCTCTGGGAAACCACGATGAATCCGGAGAAGCGCACCCTGTTGCAGGTGAGGATTGATGACGCGGTGGAAACTGACGAGATGTTTACGGTGCTGATGGGTGATCAAGTTGAACCGCGTCGTAAGTTCATCGAAGACAACGCGCTCGACGTCAGAAACCTTGACGTGTAAGAACCGAGCCATTTTCCATATCTCATTTGTCAGTTCTCATTTGCCATCGCATGCTGGCGGTGGTTCAGAGTTCAAGCTTTAGCTTGCGTCTGAGAAGACACAGACTCAGACACAGCCTAAAGGCTGAACTCTGACCTGCCGCCAGCAACCGCACGATTCTGCAATGGCAAATGAGAACTGACAAATGAGATATGGAAAATGGGCTTTCTTCTTCCCTCGCGCTAACGCCTCGTTTACTCGCGAAATCGTTCAACTCTAAACCGCTGGAGCTTTACCGGGGCCCCTTCCGGAATTCCGGCCTTTCGCGCGGCAATCTCAACCTGTTGCGTAACAGTCTCCACACCCTGAATAGCCGGCAGTAACAGACCGCGCCGATAACCGGCCTCGTCTTCCACTATCACCCCATAAACCGAAGGGTCGAGATCCTCAACTTCGGCGGGCTCAGGCAACGCCAGGATGTCGACTGAATAGACCAGGTCGGAGAGCTCGGGAGGCGACACAGGGGCGAAACGCGGATCCCGAGTTGCTGCACTGATCGCGTTCATTATGATTTCGGAAGCGAGTGTTTCGCTGGTTGGTTCGACTGTTCCAATGCAGCCACGCAATTCTCCTGAGCGTGTTTTGATGGAAACGAAGCAGGCGCCTTTCGTCGACAGGAGTTTGGCGATGTGCTCGGGCGCGTCGATCTGTTCGCCACGCAGCACGTAGGTTTCGACTGCCGCGCGCGCTAGAGCAGGCACGTCGCCGGGTTTGATCTCTTTCGCTGGAGAACTGGAACTCAAAGCTTTCACCGATTCCTGTTTTCGGATTCGTTAGTGAGCTGGGCCACCAGATAGCCCACTCCAAACGGCGCTTCGTAATGCAACACTTCACACGCGCCGGGTAGCCCTTCAACTGCACCCAAACCGACTAGCATTGAACGGTAACCGCATTCGCCAGCTAAGCGGCGGAGGTCCTGGTCGACTTCAATGATTCGTTGAGTTTCTCTTTCTCGAATTGCCTCAACAATCTCTTCGTCGAAAAGGTGTGCGTCAGGATTGAAACCGGCAGGCGCTTCTGGCTTCAGACGATGACTTAAGTCGCCACTGGCCACGAGTGCGACCCTTCGGCCCAGAGCATTCGCAGCGCGCCTGATACAGGCGCCAAACTTCAGATGATCTTCGTTAGAGAGAAAACTGTAACCAAGAGCGACCACGGCTCCCTGCCACCCATTTCGTTGTAGAAAGTAGAGCGGTACGGCCGTTCCGTGGTCCAGCTCGCTGTCTTCCAAGCCGATGATTTCGCATCCAACTTCGGAAGTCGCTTCTACCAACTCCTGCAAAAGTTCTGTGTCGAGAGCGAATTCAACTTGAGTTTGTGGCGCACGGAAGTTGGCGAAGTCGCCATATAAACTCGGTCCACCATAAGCGACGAAGGCTCGTGGCTGGAGTGGAGCGTGAGGCGATATTAGGACAACGGTTTCAACTTTGTTCGCGAGGATGCGGCGAGTGAAATCCGCCATCGCGTCGATAGAGCCACGGACCTTGGCAATATTTTCGCCGCCAACCTCCGGGACCATTATCGGTGGATGCGGTGCAATGCCAGAGAAAACGATGCCGCTGCTATTTTCCATTGATTCCTCGAATACCAGAAACTGACCGAAGGCTGGAAAACTTGAATACCGTATTTTGTCGGGAACGCGCTGATTTTATCACACGAATTGCCCTGACCATGACAAGACAACTATGATGGCGCAACCAGATGAACGAGAAGTAAGTGGCCCACCAAACGCATCGAAAGCACTTCTAAGAATCCCTGGTGTGTTTTCGCGAAATCGCTCCTCGTAGACGGTTGATTGTCGAATGGATAACGAACTTTTTGACGTTTTAATTGTCGGCGCTGGTCCAGCCGGATCGTTTGCGGCAGAACGACTAGCTAAGGGCGGAGTGCGGGTAGCTCTGTTTGATGGCCGGCCGGAAGGTGTCGCCAAAGCGTGTGGGGGCGGAGTGACCTCGAAAGCACTTAAAGCCTGGCCGCATTTGCTTGGCGCAGTCGGGCGCACGGTCGACGAGCTGGAAATGTTCTCACCGTCGGGGAAGCGTTTGCACCTTAAGCTTGAAGAACCCTTTGCAATCTATTCGCGGATCGCTTTCGATTCCTATTTGCGTGACTGTGCTGGCTCGAGCGGAGCGCAGGTGGTTCCGGAAAAGGTTTCGTCACAAAGAATTCAGCGCAATGCGAATGGCTGGACGCTTCGTACGGTGAGTGGTAAGGAATTCTCCGGGAAGATGCTGGTCGCAGCCGACGGAGCGAACAGTGCGATTGCGAAGAAGTTGGCAGGTCCACTTGCTGCCTCCGACATGGAAGTCGCTTTTGGATATCGCGCGCCGTTACCAAACGTTGGGGAAGCACCGACGGTAATCGCGTTTCTTCCATCGTGGGTTGGTTACGCCTGGGCGTTTCCGCGGCCCGACCACATTTCCTTTGGCATCGCGACCACTCAGGACGCGTTTGAGCACAAGGCCCTCGACGATCTGTTGTGGCAGTTCATGGTTGGATACTATCGGCAGCGCGATCAGCAGGGTTCAGGAATCTGGGCCAACCTCAAAGAGCCTGCGGCCGCAAAAATAAAAGCGAAACTCGTTTTAACTGCTGAGAACTACGCTGCACGCATTCCGGGATTGGCGGATAAGACATGGGACAAACGACGCGCGTGTGGTAACGGTTGGGCGTTGCTCGGAGACGCCGCCGGGTTTGCGGATCCTGTTACCGGCGAAGGGATTTACTACGCATTGCGATCCGCAGAATTATTTGCCGACGCGTTTCTAGAGGGCCGTGCCGATTCTTACGAACAAACCTGGCGAGCAGACTTTGGTGGCGAGCTGCGACGCGCCTCCCAGATGCGCCGTCGTTTTTATGGAAACTTCTTTGGCGCGCCGTTTACGGAAAGGATGATCGAGTTTGCCCAGGGACATCGAGGAATCAGGAAAGTTCTGGGCGAACTGGTGGCAGGCGATCAAGGTTACGTCGGATTGAAAAAGAAACTCGCTCGCAGCGCGTTGAAGCCCATTTGAGAAAACAGGTGTTCAGAGTACAAGCTTAAGCTTGCGGCTCTCGCATCTGCGTGCTCGCCTTCTCACTTCCAAGCCGCAGCCTAAAGGCTGAAAATTTTGAACAACCGTTATCAGGCGTATAGAGTACAAGCTTTAGCTTGCGTGGTGTCGAAAGCCGCAGCCTAAAGGCTGGACTCTGAACACCTGTTACTCTGAGGGCCTTACGGCGCGAGGCGGGTGATGACCCAGGGGCCGTCGGCTGACCGTTCGTAGAGAATCCGATCGTGTAGTCTTCCTTCGCGGTTCTGCCAGAATTCGATTCGTTCAGGAACTACTCGATAACCACCCCAATGCGCCGGTCTTTCGATTGGCCCATCACCGTAGTGCTCATCAAGTTTTCTAAAACGCTCTTCCAAAAACTTTCGACTCTCAATCACCTCGCTTTGAGGCGAGGCGAGGGCGCCTATCTGACTCTCACGCGGTCGCGTCTGAAAGTAATCGTCGGACTCCTGATCTGACACGCGTCTCACTCGTCCTTCTACGCGCACCTGGCGATCGAGTTGCGACCAATAGAAAACCAGGGCCGCGTTCGGGTTCTCTTCCAACTCCTGCGCTTTACGGCTGCGGTAGTTGGTATAGAAAACGAATCCGGCATCGTCCACTCCTTTGAGTAGCACCACCCTCGCAGAAGGCTTGCCACTGCTGTCTGCGGTCGCCAAAGTCATAGACTCAGGTAAGCGGGCGCCGCATCCAAGCGCGTCGTTGAACCATTGCTGAAATAATTCGATCGGATTCGCTCCGACACTATTTTCATCTAACACGTTAGGCATGCCTGTTCGGTAGTCAACTCCTTGGAGTGCGCCGCCTTGTCGGCGCTTTGGTCGCGCGTGCGCGCCGCGCCGCGCTGCTCACCTATACACTACTGAGCTTCACCATGAAGCCTCTTGACATCAAGCTGCGACACAGTCGCAGCTGACCAAAGCACCGACAAGGCGGCGCACTCCAAGGAGTTGAATGATTTCAACTTAGCTCACTCTTGTTCCGCAGGTTTTGTGTACGGCGCCAGACGCGCCCTCAATTCATCTGGTATTGGCACAGTCTCAAATGTATCGCGACGGACGGAAGTCAGCACGAAATGAGCGAAGGCAATCAACAAGTCCTGACCCTGGCGGCGAACTTCGAAATCCAATCGCATCGACCTGTTGCCGAACCTACCCACCGAAACCGACACTTCGAGTAGATCGTCTAAACGCGCCGCGTGGAGAAAGTCACACTCCAGATGGACGCGCGGCAGCCATACATCGAGTTCTTCAAACATGACGCTGTAGGGCAACCCCACCGAGCGAAACAATTCGGTCTCAGCAAACTCAAAGAATCGGATGTAGGCGCCGTAGAAAATGATGCGAGCCGCGTCGACGTCGCCCCAACGAACGCGTTCTTCAATCGTGTATTTTTGATAACTCATCGATGATCAGAGTCCGATGTTGTTTCAACTCCCTGGAGTGCGGCGGCTTGGCGCCGCTTTGGCCACCCGTGCGTAACTTCGGCCATTGTTGGGTTTAGCGCTTCCCACGACCAAAGCGTCCCGACGCGTCGGAACGCACTCCAAGGAGAGGCCTTAACACATGACATCTAAGGGGTCGTTACTAGGCCAGCTGCTTCTGCAACGGTTGAAATGAATTCGCGAAGTTCTACCGGCTTTGACAGATAGCGATGATAGCCGGCAGCGAGTGCTCGCTCGCGGTCCTCGTCCCGGGCGTAAGCAGTAATTGCTATCGCTGGTATGACCGGCTCAAAATTCATAGCGATCACTTTCTCGATCAACTGATACCCGTCTTCACCCGGCATTGCGATATCGGAAATTAAAACGTCTGGTCTATTAGCCTTAAGGGCCGCGAGGGCATCCTGCACCGAAGTGACTGCGGTCACTTTCGCGCTGCGTTGTTTCAAAGCAGCACCCAGGAGCTCAAGCGTATCCTCATCATCATCGACGATTAGTACGCGAACATCCAGGAGGGCTTCCATTGGAATCGGGCCTCGCGTTTCGTTCGCGCTCAACCGAGTCTTAGATTCGTAGCCTATTGGCACCAGCCCCGATCCAACCAGCGGAAGCTTAAGGGTGAACTTCGCGCCTTTGTCCTGGCCGTCGCTCGACACCTGAATTGTGCCACCGTGGATTTCTATTAGGTGCCTGGCAATCGCCAACCCAAGACCGAGCCCGCCCTGGCGCCTGGTTGAGGTGCTGTCGGCCTGACGAAATCGATCAAACACGTAAGGTAAGAATTCAGAAGAAATGCCGGAGCCGGTGTCGATGATATCAATCGCAACATGCGACTGAGCCTTGCGAAGCTGGATCGAGACTTTGCCTCCTGACGGAGTGAACTTCACCGCGTTTGAGAGCACATTCCAAAAGACCTGTTGGAGCCGGTTTGCATCACCGGAGACGGCTACCGGTTCCTCGTCGAAGCTCAATTCAATTTGAATTCCCTTGGCGTCGGCGGTAGGCCGCACCACGTTCACTGAAGCTTCGAGTACCGATTCGATTTCGATCGGATGTAGATCGAGATAAAGGTTGCCGGTGATGATTCGTGAGACGTCAAGAATATCGTCGACAATCTGAGCCTGCGCCTTGGCGTTTCTTTTGATCGTTTCGATCGCGCGACTGGCCATCTCACTGTCCAACGATTCGGTTTCCAACATGCGCGACCAACCCAGAATTGCTGTTAACGGAGTGCGCAACTCGTGTGACACGGTAGCCAGAAATTCGTCTTTCAATCGATTTGATTCTTCTGCGTTCGTTCGCGCGGTGCTTTCGCGTTCAAGGAGACCCACATTTTCAATGGCCACCGCCGCGAGGTTTGCCGCCATTCGCATTGCGGCTACGTGTTCTTCCCGATAGGCCGACTCTGCATAAGTCTGCACTTCGATCGTGCCCAGGATCCTCCCCATCACCGACATCGGAGCCGACAACGAGGACTGGGGGCGCAAGCCATTGTCCGGCCCGACCAGTATTGCCGGATGGCCGACGGTCTTCGCCATGTAATCATGAGTAATGATGACTTCGTTGGTCCTCACGGCCAGACTGTTTGGACCGCTGGCGGTTACCGGCATTGGAGGCAATTCCGAAACGTCGATTTCCTCGCCATCAGCCCACCCATAACAAGCGGTGCGCACATCCCTGACTGGATCGTAAAGCGAGACAAAGAAGCCGTTGCAGGGTACGGAGAGAAGGGTAAACTCGCGGAGTCCTCGCAGGATCGCCGCCAGGTCGCGTGAAGTTCCTAGTGTCTGAGCCAGACCCGTGACACGGTCCAACAATTTTTCATATTCAAGTAACGCTCGCTGATCGGCTTGACGCAAAGCCTCTTCAGCGAGCCGGCGAGTGGTGATGTCGCGGGCAACTCCCTGAATACCGACCGGCTTACCGTTACTTCGTGAAAGACGGCTGCTGATCTCGAGCGTAACTGAGCGTCCGTCTTTGGTCAGCACCTCAACTTCGTAACTGGTGCGTTCTTCTCCTGCCAGCTTGCGCGCCGTCATCTGCCGCGCCGCAGCGGTCGACAGCGGCGTGAGAAAATCGCTCATGTTCATGTCGAGCAGTTCGGCTTGCGTAAAGCCCGTCAGGGATTCAACCGCTTTGTTGATTGAGGTGACGTTGCCTTCCAGGTCGAGTGTGAAGACGATGTCGTTGGCGTTCTCGACCAACTCCCGGTAGCGCTCGTCCCCTTCGCGCATAGCCTGTTCTGCTCGTTCCCGCTCAATCAGGGTTTGTCGCAGTTTGGCTTCTGACTCGCGCGTTTCCGCTTCCGACTTCTGGGCTTTTTCGCGGGCTCGTTCGTCAGAACGCGTGACCCAGAAAAAGAGAAAACTGATAAGTATGCCGGCGACCAGAGTGTAGGGTACCCAGCTTCTGCTGTAGGCCAAATCAAATCCCGGCCGGCTAAAGTATGCGATGGTCCATCGGCGCCCACCGACTAACATTTGAGTAGAACCGGCGAAGCGGGGTACATCGTTACTTGAAGCGTTTCCTGGAGAACTATGCAGCAGATGCTCCGGCGTTAATTCCTCGCCATCGTAGATGTTGAACCCAAGTTTCTCCTGTGAGCTAACGGAAGCGATACCGCGGAAAAAATCTTCGGCGCGAAAGGCGCTGTAGACAAACCCAACCAGCGCAGACCTGCGCTCTGTTTCGTTTGAGGTAGGTTGGCCCTTCCGATAGACGGGAGCGTAGATAACAAACCCTGGCTGCGCGGCCTTCGGATCGATCCTTTGAAAGAGGGTTACCTTGCTGGATGCGGCCGGAAGACCCGTATCCCGAGCGCGCTCCATCGGCGCGCGCCGCGTTGGCTCGGTAAACATATTGAAGCCCAGCCCGGCACGGTTGCGATGGTCCTGAGGCTCGAGGTAAATGATGGCATGCAACTCGTCCACTTCCGTCTCCGGCCAATACCGGAAACTTTCTGCGCCTTCACGTTTTCGGGTTTCAAGAATCCTGGCTTTCTCCTCAGGCTTGATTCGCATCGAGAAGCCCATGCCCTGGACTCCGGGATAGTGTTCTGTCAAACCGAGCGACGATACGAAGGTGCGAAACTCCTTCTCAGTAACCATCTCACTCGCGGAAAAGAGTCCCGCACCAGAACGCAAAAGCGCGGTGTAGCTTTCCAAACTATTTTCAATTCTTGATTGAACGTCCTGCACTCGACCCTGGAAGCGCGCCCGATCTTCGGCTTCAGTTACGCTTGCCAGTCGATAAGAAACAATAAAAGTGAAAAGCAGACCCACGGCTAATACGACCAGAGGCGTAAGAAGGGAGCGGCGGGGAAAGCGCTTTGAATCCAAAATTTTTATCACTTGCGTTCAGTCCAGGTGAGCGCGGCCAAGTGCTAAGAACGAACCTCGCGAAACGCTGGAGCACCCAATCGATCTTACCGACAACCTAGCCGCGACTGGTTCGTCGCTTCAGAAAATCGATGAGCACAAACTGCGAAAGATTATCAGGATTTGCAAAATACGCCTTGCCATTTGTCATGGCGCACATCTGCTTCACAAACTCAACCAGATAGAAATCACTCGCCAGCATGAAGGTGTTGATCATGATCCCGGCTTTGCGACAGGCTTGGACCTCTTTGAAGGTAGCTTCCATAACAAACGGATCGCCCCCCATTGAGTTCTTATAGATTCGGCGTCCTGTCCCCGAAGACGTGTTATGCCTCATGCCGGCCCGACCGGCGCCCACTGGTTCTCCCGAGCTTTCAACAAAACATGCAGTGGGCTTCCCGTCAGTGACCATTACTATCTGTTTCATCTCTTTACGTTGCGATTGAAGCACGCGACGAGCGAGACGCAAGCCTTCCGCAGTGTTGGTGTGATATGGACCAACCTGCGTGGTTGCCAGTTTCGCGAGAGGTAACTCTTCGGCTGAGTCGTGAAACAGAACAATCTTCAGTGAGTCGCCGGGGTATTGAGTGCGAATCAAGTGAGCCAGGGCGAGTGCAACTTTTTTTGCCGGGGTAAAGCGATCCTCACCGTAAAGAATCATCGAGTGGGAACAGTCAAGCATAACTACCGTGGCGCACGACGACTGGTAATCACACTGATGCACGTGCAGATCTTTGTATTCGAGATTGAGTGGAACCGTCAGGCCTTCCCGCTGAATAGCGCTGAGCAAGGTGGTGTTGACGTCCAGATTGATCGTGTCGCCAAACTCGTAACGTTTACTCGCTGCTGCGGCTTCTACCCCGGTTGATAAGTGCGGAGTGTCGTGGCGCCCGACCGAGCTTTTCCCCAAACTTCCCAACAGATTGCGAAGAGTCTTGTAACCCAGGAAATCGAGCCCTTTTTCTGTGACTTCAAACTTGACGTTGCGCGGTAATGGTTCGGAAATCTCCGGATTACCTGGCCCACGAGGTTGACGCTGTTGTTGCGATTGCTCTTCTTTTAACGACAGGTAGCCCTCTTCGACCAGGCGTTCGATCAATTGATTGAGCATCTCGTCAAGCAACGACCCCTTAAACTCGCCGTCATTATCATCCAGCATCTCCTGAACTTGATGCTGATCGAGCAGGCCTTGATCCATCAACGCTTGCAGCAGCGCCTGGCGTAACGCGTCGAGCGAAGTGTCCTGGGGACGTCGTTGTCGGGTCCAGTAATAGTCATCATCATAGCCCGAGTCGAGCAGGGAATCAGACAGACTTTCCATTAAGTCGCCGAGATTAATGCCGAAGACGTCGAGGCCTTTGAATTTTGAATAACGAGTGAACTTCATTGTCGTTTGCCGACCTGAGGAATCTGTAAATCGTGACAGATCTTGCGGGCCAGATGCTCATTAACTTCACGGTGACGTGGAACGGTTGACGCTGTACGGTTCGCCCGATTTACATAAACAGTATGATTGCTTCCCTCGCGAAAGAATTCACAGCCGTGAGCTTCCAAATATCTAATAAGATCAATGCGCTTCATACCACAAGCTATTACACTCAAGACACGATATGGTCGCTTACCCCTTACATCGAACGCACTTCATCTCGATGTGATCCATTTTCCCCACGGCCGACAAGCTAAATCCTCAGCCTATTTTTTCTCGAAGAATTTCTTCGCCCTCAGCATACTCATGAGCAAGCGCGCGGTTCGCCTCCATGACCAACTCGACCGCTTCTTGTAGGTTGGCGCGGGTCTCCTCGATAGTCGTACCTTGGCTATTTGCTCCCGGCAACTCCTCGACAAATCCAATGAAGCCCTCTGGTACCTTTTTATAAACGGCTGTAAAACTAATAGACATCAGATCCTCCTAACTGTATTTCCCTGTCTCAGTCAGATCGTCGTAGATCATTCCGCGACGATCCTTCCTTGCTTTCGTCACCGCCGTGTAGCCACCTTCTTCATTCCGGCTAATCTTGTTGTGTGCGTACAGACCCTCGAGAACGAGCTCGCAGGCCGCAACGACGTTTGCCTGATCCGACTTCTTGAAATCAAAAGGGATCAGCGAAGTGGGAATCAATTCAGGTACGGCATCAAGCAACGTCATACATTCCTGCGCTGACGCAGTGTCGGCTAAGCGCAGATTGTTGCCCTGCTCAAACCATTGCACTGCTGGAGCAAACTCAATCCCGACAAAGTAGCCTTCGAAAATCTCGCCGGCGGCCCGCTTTATGAGATCTTTCGCAATACGTTGTGCGCCTATTTGCTCGCCTTCGTATTCAAGTTCCATCTTTCCAGTCATTGAAGGAATGGCCGCATAGATGTCGGAGACCCGCGGCACGATTGCCTCCTCTCCAGTTAGAAGTGCACGTCTCTCTGCGTTTGAAATGACTGATTCAACTACCGTGATCGGCATCCGTTGCGAGACTCCGGAGTGTTTATCCACTCGGTTATCATCCCGAGCTTCGAAGGCTATTTGCTCGATCACTTCACGGATAAATTCGGGGATTTGCAAACGTTCAGTTAATCCGTCGCGCGTAACCCACGCCTCCTGGCGGGTGATTTCAACGGCCGTCTGAATCTCCGCGGGGTAGTGCGTTGTAATTTCTGAACCAATGCGATCTTTGAGCGGCGTAATGATCTTTCCACGCGCGGTGTAATCTTCGGGGTTAGCCGAAAAAATAAGCATCACATCGAGCGGCAGGCGCACCGGATAACCCTTAATCTGCACGTCGCCTTCCTGCATGATGTTGAAGAGACCAACCTGAATTTTTCCGGCGAGATCGGGCAGCTCGTTGATGGCAAAGATGCCACGATTCGCGCGTGGTAGCAGGCCGTAGTGAATGGTTAGTTCATCACTCAGCAGATGTCCGCCTTTGGCTGCTTTGATGGGGTCGACATCGCCGATGATGTCGGCAATCGTCACGTCAGGAGTAGCGAGTTTTTCGACGAAGCGTGCATCGCGACCGATCCAATCGATTTTCGCCTCATCTCCGTGGAGTTCAATCGTTTGCCTGCCGTAAGCTGAGATCGGATTAAGAGGATCGTCATTGACCTCTGATCCGGCAACGATAGGAATCTGTTCGTCCAATAGATCGGTCAGTTGGCGGATGATGCGGCTTTTCGCTTGCCCACGCAGGCCCAGGAGGATGGTGCTGTGTTTGGCGAGGATGGCGTTTACTAACTGCGGCACGACGGTTTCGTCATATCCGACGATGCCGGGAAACAATTTTTCTCCGCTCTTTAGCTTCGTAATCAGGTTGGCGCGGAGTTCGTCTCTTACGGAGACGCTCTTGTATCCCGCCGCCTTCAATTCACCTAACGTCCTGGCTCGTTCCATGATTGTCCTCGGGTTGATTGTGTTTCGGAAAGTTTAACCGCAAAGACTACAAAGCACGAACACACCTCTTTGGAGTGCGGTGGCCTGGCGCCGCTTTGGCCCCTCAACTCCCTCATCTGCGATCGATGAGCTGCTTGACTCTCTGGGTTTCTCACAGTTGGGAAGGAGCACTTGTGCCCGCTCAACTCACTCATCTGCAATCATCCAGCAGACTGACTATTAAGATTCTCACAGTTGGGAAGGAGCACTTGTGCCCGCTCAGCTCAGCATCTCCAGACTAAGATTACTTAGTGACCACAACTTCAGGACTTCATAGATTGCAGATGAGGGAGCCTCATTGATAGGAGAGGATGAGTTCAATGAATTCTGAGAACTGAGATTTAAGGTGTACGCGCGAAGTAGCTGCCTTCCTGAGTCTGCGAGACCAAACCTTCAGCTTCCAACTTTTCGAGATGAGCTATCACAGCGCGTTCGGCCATCGCGTGTGCTTTAGGTGAGACGTCGGTGTAGACAAGTTCGACGATACCCTTCGTGGTGGTTGCGCCGTCGCGGACCGCCTGAAGAATATTCTGTTCCCGCTCCAGTCGATGCGAGATGTACTGGTCCAGTTTCGAGTAAGGATTTCCTATCGCCGGGCCATGTCCACCCAGGATGATCGACAGATTCGGCAGCGCTCGCATGCGCTCGAGCGAATCCAGATAGTCCACCATATTTCCTTCTGGCGGATCGATAAGCACCGAACCAAGCCCGACAATATTGTCGCCTGAAATCAATGTTCCGGTGCGCTCCTCATAGAAGCAAAGGTGTCCGCGAGCATGACCCGGCGTGTGCATCGCCTGCAGTCGAATATGGGGATCGCCTTTCAGTTCGATGACTTCTCCCTCTTCAATGAAGCGGTCAACCTCAACGCAGCCGGCGAGCGGCTCGGCTGTTAGTTGATGAGCTGCCACGATGACGTCGTCACCGAGATGCTGGCGGAGCGCGTGAACGCCGCCCACATGGTCCGGATGCATGTGCGTCAAAACGATCTCGCGCACACTTCGACCCTCAGCGATCAAGTTGTCGACGTTGGTATTGAGCGCCTCCTGCTCATCTTCATACGGCGAGCCCGGATCGATAATCAGCAACTCTTGAGAGGTGTAGATCAGATAGCAGTTTGTGTGAGTCGCCGGAGGTCTTGTCGGCGTACGCACCGGGAAGCAAATGTAGTTGGGACGAAATTCGAGACGACGCGTAGGCTCGCGATGAGCGTTTGGAGTTGACAGAAAACGCTCGACCAGAGTTTCGTCAATGCCATGTGAAAGCGTTCTTAGAGCGTGGATGACTGGAGGTACGCCAAGCAGTTCGGAACGCTGCCAAGTTTCATAAGCGGTGCTCGCCGCGGTCCACGCGCCGCTTTCGAGTTCTGCATCGACGTCAATACGAGGCTCTTGCTTCGAAGGGGAATTGACCAGAAAAAACCAGGTATCAAAACGTTTCGGACTAAAAGGCGGTGTCACCCATCTCCCAACGAAGGTGAAATCATTTGCGTCGAGACGAAGGTCGTAATGCTCTAACAACGCCGGCCACGACATGCGACCTGATTCAAGATCGTCGAACAGAGAAGCGCGCTGACCAACCGTCAGAGCATTGCCGCCGCGTGCAACAAGTACCTGGGTTTCTTCAAACAACTCACGAGCGGCACAACTGATTGCCGCTCGGGTTTCCGGATCCGCACAGTTCTTAACCGGAACGTCTGCATCGACCGAATCAAATTGGCCGCCGGGGAAAGCGTAATAGCCGCCCAGGAAAGCCAGCTTCTCACTGCGTTTGACCAGCAGAACTTCCGGATTTCTGGGATCGGTGTCGTGTCGAAGGAGTACTACAGCGGCAGCGTCTTTGGGTGCAGTCATTAGGTAACGTGTTAATCACAGTCTGAGCTGGTTGATGGCTTACGGCAAATGATCGTCTCTCGTGCCAATCGAATCACGACCAGCGAAATCTCTCGCCATCTCCCGGACCCCACGGATTACCACGCATATGGTAGCCGCCTTCCTCCCAGAAGCCCGCTTGATCGTGTTCAAGGAAGCGCACGCCTTTCACCCATTTGGCTGACTTCCAGGCGTAGAGTTGGGGAATGATTAGCCTGACTGGGCCACCGTGTTCCGGTGGAATCGGAGCGCCATCGTGGGACCAGGCAAACAGAGAATCTTCGTTGAGAAAGTATTCAAGGGGAACGTTGGTGGTCCAACCGTAGTCATAAGCGGCGGCTACTACAAATTTCGCTTCTGGCTTTATACCCACCAGCTTCGCCACCTCGCGTGTTGGCACGCCGCCCCAAACGTTGTCGAGACGCGACCACCGCGTTACACAATGAAAGTCGGCATACACCTTCACTGCGGGTAACTGCATGAATTCATCAAGCGACCATTGCTGTGGGTTTTCAACTAAACCATCTACTTCAAATGACCAGGTGGCAAGATCAACTTCCGGAGTTCCATGCGCGTCCAAGACGGGCCATTTTTTGGTGCGAGATTGTCCGGGAGGAATACGATTGTCCCGGTGCGTGTCGGGACTAATGATAACGTCGGGCTCGATGATCTCTTCCGGCTTACGCGGATCGGTGGTTTGGTACTTTGGATCGTGGATCAGATTGTTCAGGAAGCTCATAATCTCGTCAGTCGTCAGTTGTTGGTTGTCAGTTGAAACTCAGAATCTGGCGCAACCAGCGACTGACAACGGACAACTGACCGCTATCACTTCTTACTTTGCTCTTCCGCTAACTTCATCAACTCTTCGGGCATCCATTTGCTCACGGCTTTCCGAGTAGACTCTTCGATTCCTACAGTTCGGTCGTGCCATTTGTCATGATTGCCTTCGGGCCCTCGTTGGAGCTCGTAGTTTTCTGTCTGCTCAAGCGACAGTATGATTCCGTCAACAATCTCGCCCCAATCCTGAAACTGAATTCCACGACGCACAATCGACAAACCGGCGGACCAATCTTCTTCGGGCGCGCGCGCGTCTTGTTCAGGTATTGTCAGGTTATGGAGCGAGGGAAATGGTCGACCCGCAAGCTCTTTGCTCATGAGATCCTTTATTTCCTTGTACGGCGCCTGTGGCCGCTCGCGCTTGATCGCCTGCGCGCGACGAAAAATATCAGCGACGCTTAACTGTTCGTTGGCCATGAAAATCCCCCGAAGGTTCGAGCAACGTATTGTGTGGGTTTACGTCCATACCTTACACGGGGTAAGGGTTAGCGCACAACTCAACTCTCTCATCTGCAAACTTTGAGCAGCTTTACAATCAGAGTCTTCCACACCTCAGGAATGAGCATGTGTCAACTGTGTCTCTGCAACCAATGAAATTCTGAAGTTGTGTCACTAGTAATTCTCAAGTTTGCAGATGGGGGAGTTGAGCGGGCACAAGTGCTCCTTCCCGACTTGTGAGAAATCGAGACAGACAATCAGCTCTTGGTTTGCAGAGGAGATGGTCGAGCTAGCACAGGTGCCTGTGAGTAAGCTGACGAATTGAAATCGCTGCGGGATGAAGTAAACTCAATCTATGTCCGAGACTTTAGTTTCGTCGGAAACCGTCAGTAGCCCAGTCAAAGCCGATCCGAATTGCTCAATTTGCGGTCGGGCTAATCCGCAAGTCCCAATGTCCGCAGTGGCCGATGACCTGGCCAAGTTCATCAAGGCCAACGCAGTCGTAAAAGATGAACTACCAGCTACATGCCTCCGCTGCGTCGAACTTTTTAGCCGCGCGAAAGCCCAGGTCGATTCCCACAACCTGATCTTCGAACAGAACGCGGAAGTTCTGCCCACCCATCTGCGGCTCGATGCCGACGAACGTTTTACCGGGCGCGGTGTGACCATCGCTTTTCTCGATTCCGGATTCTACGCGCATGATGATCTGACCAACCCTGTAAATCGAATCGTCGCTTATCACAGCATCTTCGACGCGGAAGACGATCGCACTTCGCTCGATACAACTGACGTCGCCAGTTGGCATGGGATGATGACTTCAGTGGTGGCAGTGGGAAACGGTTTCCTGTCGAACGGGTTTTATCGTGGCATCGCGTCTGATGCGAAAGTTGTCCTGGTGAAGATCGGGCGGTCAGGGCACATTCCCGATGCGAACATTGAACGCGGTTTGGAGTGGGTACTCGACCACCGCAAGAAGTATGACATCCGCATCGTGAACATCTCAGCGGGTGGCGACTTTGAGCAGTCGTATCTCATCAGTTCTTTGTGTCAAACAGTCGAACGCGCGGTCAAGGAAGGATTGGTTGTGGTCTGCGCAGTCGGTAACGCGGGAATGGCTTCTGGTCATCCGGTGTTGCCACCTGCCTGTTCGCCCTCCGCCATTTCGGTGGGCGGACTTGACGATCAAAACTCACTCGATCGAGCGAGGCGAGGAATGTATCGCTCTTCATATGGACCAACCATCGACGGTTTGCAAAAGCCTGAAATCATTGCCCCCGGCATTTGGGTCGCGGCGCCCATTCTTCCTTTCACTCCCACCGCTGATCAGGCAGAGCTCTATGCCAGCCTGGACCAGGCAACCGATGACGAGCTGCTTTCGATCATTGACTTAAACAAAGGCGTAGACAAAGACTTCGACGAAGCCCGCGACTTGCCGTTTCCCCTTCTCAGGCAGTTGATTACCATTAAGCTTCGCGAAGGCAACGTAATCAGTCAGCATTACAAATATGTTGACGGGACGTCATTCTCTGCACCGATCGTTGCGTCGGTTGTGGCGGCAATGCTGGAAGCCAACCCCAAGCTAACTCCGCAACAAGTGAAGCGAATTCTGATTGAAACTGCCGAACGAGTCGCCAGGATCGAGGTTGACCGGCAGGGTTGGGGAGTCGTTGCACCGAGACTCGCAGTGGAGGTTGCCCTCCGGTCTTAAGGGGATGCTGCGGTGCACGTGGCGAGCTTTTTGCAAAGCCGGGCGGTAGACACTCGCCAAGCCGTGTGCAACAATTCGTTAAAACCAAAAGACAAGCAGAGAAGTTTGAGAGGAGCATTACGTAACAATGTCTGAGAATGAAAGCGCTGTGGTTGAAGGCGCAGCGAACACAACTGAAACCCCTGCCGCGGAAACCGTCGCCGAAGATATTTCCTATCATGCAGTGGAGAAAGACGGAGTAGTGACGGCAATCTGGGAGATGCAGGGCCGTAAGCACGTGCGGACTATTGATCCAAGGTCACGCCAGGGACAGGACATCCTTCGTCTTTACACCACCGAGCATCACGATGAAGGTGCCCCTTCCGAGTCGAGCGAGGCAGCCTCGTCCTGATCACAGCATGGCTGTTCGCCTTCCCACCTTCTTTACGGCCACCTCAACAGCCAGCTCGATGATGCTCCTTATTGGTACCACGAGCCAAACATCTCCTTCGTTTAGGGGCAAGAGTTTCCCGTTTCATTAGCCTGATGGCCCACCTCACAATCCGGAGTTGTGGAAAACGTCCAGTACGGCAAATTGGATTAAATCCAATTTTTTGAACGACACGTTAACCCTAAGCTGCTTGCTCGTCCTCCGCAGCCTTGAAAGTCCTGGTGATTTCGGGACTGTTTGGTTCCCCACGGCTTTTGCACAACAAGCGCGGTACAGGACCGGAAGCGGTAGCGACCGGGTCGACTCTCGGGTTACGACGCGGAAGGTCTTAGGTTTTCCTCAGATTTTCCTCAGGTTCGGATGCCACGGTGACCCTCTCGCTACGGCAACCGGTTCTGTACCGACGCTTGGCCCTTTTTGTACAAGGCGGTCCAGAGCTCAAACGCCAACAGCTCCTCCAGGCGGAATATTACTTGCATCGCTGGAACTCAGAGCATCGATCAAGCCGGGGCAGTTCACCACCCTTCGTTACGTTTTACAAAACAACAAGCCTTCCTTAGCTACATCACAAAGGAGCGACCTTATGTTCAAAGCAACTAAGTCCCTGCTGCTTTTAGTAGTTTGTTTTGTCTGTATCTCCATTTCCGCGCTGGCTCAAACCACTGGCTCATTATCAGGCCAGGTCAAAGATGAAAAAGGAGCAATCCTCCCTAACGCGACAGTCACCCTGAGGAACGTCTCGACTAATCAAAGTCGAACTGCTCAGACTGACGACGAAGGACGCTATCGCTTCTCGAATGTGGCGGTGGGCGAATATGAGGTCACCGTTGAGGCTTCGAGCTTCGCAAAGCACATTCAGACTGGCGTCAGCCTTCTTTTGAATCAGGACGCAGTGGTCGATGTCTCAATGAAGCTGAGGGGTGTTCAGGAAGTTGTTACGGTCGTCGAGAATGCTTCGTTGCTGAACACCACGACAGCTGAGGTCGGCACGCGATTCGATGAACGACGCTTAACCGACCTTCCGGTTTCCACCAATCGCAACGTCTACAACCTTGCGCTCTCCGCTCCGGGTGTCAGCCAACTTGGACCAAACCAGGTCGGGTTTGCCGCTGGGATTAACTATTCAGCCAACGGCGGTCGCGTTCGTTCGAACAATTTTATGATTGACGGACAAGACAACAACGACTTTGGCGTCGCGGGAGCTTCTATTCCGCTCAACAATCCAGATGTGATCCAGGAAGTGCGATTGGTTACAAATCAGTTCACCGCCGAGTTTGGCCGCAACTCAAGTTCTGTTTTCAATGCCATCACGAAACGCGGCGGCAACAGTTTTCATGGATCAGGCTTCTGGTTCCACAACGACAACGCGCTCAATGCGTGCAGTAACGTGGATAAGAACCTGGGTTTCTGTAATCCGAATGCAACCACCGCTTCTAATCGTCATGCGCCGTTCCGGGTTGAGAACCAGGCTGGTGGGACCATTGGTGGTCCAGTCCTGAAAGACAAACTATTTTTCTTTAGTTCGGTGCAGAGATGGTGGGACCGGCAGCTCGGAGCAGGCATAACGATTGTCGGTGTTCCGACTGAAGCGGGACGCGCTATCTTGCAAGCACAAGCCGGCGCCCGACCGCAAGTCGCGGCACTGTTACAATTTTTGCCGGCGGCACAAACTGCCGCCTCCGGCGCGGTTACTTTTAACATCGGTGCCAATCAGTTCACGGTCCCGACCGGCTCACTTACCGGCAGCACCAGTTTCGTCTTTAACGACTGGCAGACGTCGCACCGTATGGACTACAACTTCAATTCGGACCACCAGATATTCGGCCGTTACATCTATCAGGATTCCGATACGATCGGCACCGGTCAGGCGAGTCCTCCGGGAAACACCAGCAATAACATCTCCCGCACTCAGGGCTTGAACATTACGCTCGCCAGCGTGCTCGGTCCTAACTGGGTAAATGAAGGGCGTTTCGCGTATCTGCGTAGCGCTTCTTCCACCACCTCCAACAATCCCGATTCAGAAACGATCCCATCGATTGAGATCAACCAGCTGGGTCTGACGGGATTCAATGCTGCAGCAAGCCGCACTGCTATTGGTCTCGGCGTGAACCTGCCGCAATACTCCGTCAGGCAGACCTGGCAGTATCAGGACAACCTCTCTCACACTAAGGGCAATCACGGTTTGAAGTTTGGATTCGATATCCATCGAAGCCAGCTGGAACAACTGTTCAAACCCACTACGCGCGGCCGTCTGGTCTACACCACGCTGAATCGCTTTGTGAACGACGTGGCTCAAATTGCTACCATCAACAAAGACCTGCCCGGAGTGGCGGAAGTCCTGAACCTCGATTGGCATGACTTTTATTTCTATGGCCAGGATGAATGGAAGATTCGTCCCAACTTCACGTTAACCTACGGGTTGAGATGGGAGTTGCCAGGCCAGCCAATTGGGGACCTGGTCGATTTCAACGCGCCTGTGGCTGCCGCGGCAGGGAACGATCCACGCTTTATCGTTTCGCCGATTCCGTCGCGTGACAAGAAAAACTTCCAGCCACGCATCGGATTCAACTGGAACCCGCGAACTGACACCGATGGGATATTAGGTTTCCTCACCGGTGGCGACAGGTTGGTGCTTCGTGGTGGTTACTCGCGAACGCATGACTACACCTTTACTAACATTGCGCTCAACATCTGGAGTTCGTTCCCATTTGTCGCGGCGGCGACCTTCCCGACCGCGTCACTCACGTTACCGGGCGAAACGGCGGCAGCTGCTGGAACTACGAACGCTTTCGTTAACCTGGCCACGCCCTCGATCGACCCGAAGACGTTTGCGCGAACGGTGGTTTCCGACGACTTCCATGCGCCGGTTTACGACTCATTCAGCTTTGAGATGCAACGCGAGTTCGGTCGTGACACTGTGCTCCGCTGGGGCTACGTTGGTTCGAAGGGTTCCAACCTCTTCCAAACCATCGACGGTAACCCGCGTCGTCTCAATGCCGTCGGATGTGTTGCCTTCGTAACTTCGCCGACAGACAGTTGCCGTGTTGACCCAACACAGTCGACCATTCGTCTACGAACCAACGCAGCTTCATCGATTTATCACTCGATGCAAGTCAGTATGGAAAAACGGTTGAGCCGTGGATTCAGCGCAGGTCTGCACTACACCTGGAGTTCATTCATCGATGAGGCGTCTGAGATCTTCAACCCGTCTCCCGGTGAAATCGCCATTCCGCAGGATTCATTTAATCCAAAGGCCGACCGCGGACGTTCGACTTTCGATCGTCCACACCGCGTGGCGGGCAACTTTGTTTACGAGTTGCCGTGGTATCAAGAACAACGCGGCTTCATTGGTCGCGTGCTTGGTGGATGGCAGCTTAATTCGGCCTTCTCGCTACAGAGTGGCGCTCCCTTCACGCCGTTGAATGGATCGGATCCAACTGCGGCTTTGGGCGGCATCGACACCCTCGTTGGCAATGCGATCCGACCAAATGTCTACAGCGATGTAGATATTTCCGGAATGTCTACGGAGGAACTGCGAGAACTCGATCAGCGGCTCCGAACCCAGGCACTTCAACAAGCGGCGAACATATTCGCAGGGATCGTGAATCCACAAGTTGGTCCCTTGGGCGGCGCGCCGCTTCCTAACACTCTTTTCACGATTTCCCAGGGTCGCATCATTCAGAATGCGAATGGTACCCGCAGTGTGGTGGTTGATTTTATCGGTCTTCCTTCGGGACGCGTTGGCAATGCCGGCCGCAACATTCTTCGCGCTGACGGCATAAACAACATCGACCTTGGCATCCTGAAGACTACGAAAATTGGTGAGAACCAGAAACTGCAGTTACGCGCAGACTTCTACAACTTCACCAACTCGAGAGACTTCGGTATTCCGAATTCGACCGTCACCAATGCCGGCTTCCTCAATCAATGGGGCACGAACGGTGGCAATCGCCGGGTGGTGGTTGCGATACGTTATGTGTTCTAAACCCGCGGCGGTTTGTTGGATGCCGGTGGGCAAACCACCCAACGGCATTTGAATTGACTTAAACCAGATCGGGGCTGAAAATAGTTTCAGCCCCGATTTCACTTTCTAGATTTTACGCGGAACATCCCCCATCGAAATGCTTTAAGCTGCTCCCCTGGTACATGAACTGAAGACAGGAGATGAATTATGAAGGTCTTCGTTTTGGCATTTTGCCTGGTCTGCGGTTGCATGGCGGTCTGCGCTCAGTCACCGGTTCAAACAGAAAATTCTCCTGAAGTGGCGGTCCTCAAATTTAGCTGGGCCAAAGAGCGAATCAACTGGCAACAGGATCCGTTTGGGGGTCCGATTGAAAACTTTGATGAGATGCGTGTCAGGTCGCGAAATCAGAAGCGGATTGAAGACGCGAAAAAAGGCGGGATTGGTGCTGAAATCACGAAAGCAGAACGCGACGCGCGCACCGATGCGGTCCTAACGGCGCAGATACATCAAAACAAGCCTGGCCGTTACCAGTTTCTTTACAGCGCGCAAGTACGCAATAGTGGATCGAGAATAATCACGGCTGTTGAATGGGATTACGTATTTTTCGATGTGAACAATCAAAGCGAAACTGGCAGAAGACGGTTCCGTAGCGAAGAAAAAATAGCGCCCGGAAAATCGAAAGAGTTGAAATACTTGATTACCTCGCCACCAACTCAGACCGTTAGCATTCATTCGTTGGGCAAGAATGAACGTGCCAATCTTGGCGAAGAAGTATTGATCGTGCGGGTCGAATATGCCGACGGGTCCTTCTGGCAGCTTCAGTAAAGCAAAGGTAAAGCAAACTGTTAGTTTGCTTAGGTGAAGTTCATAGCCTCCCTCGGGTCATGGTCAGTACCACAGCGCGGGCAGCGCGTGGGTCGCCTCACAGCAATCAATGCCTGGTGGAATTTGATCGAAACATGTCAGCCCCAAGCTTCAAACTACGTCCCGCCTTGCCTGCGGATGCCGAGACCTTAACCAGAATCGCGCACGACGCGAAACGTCATTGGGGATATCCGGAGCATTGGATCCAGCATTGGCATGCTGATCTGACTGTCTCACCAGACTACCTCACTCACAATGCAGTCTTTGTTGCCGAACAAGAAGGGGAAGCCATTGCCTTTTATGCACTTGTGATTAAGGACGGAAAGGCCGAGTTAGATCATCTTTGGGTGGCGCCAACTCACATTGGCACCGGCGTCGGCAAGGCGCTCTTTGTTCATGCGATGCAGGATGCCGCCGCGCGAGAAATTTCAGAGGTGCAGATTTCTTCGGATCCCAATGCGGAAGGTTTCTACTCGAAGATGGGCGCCTATCGAATCGGTGAGACTATTTCCGAGATTGACGGCCAGCGTCGTTCGCTGCCACTCATGAATGTGAAGCCCGGGTAAATGGTGAATGGTAAATGGTGAATGGTGAATGGTGAATTGTAAATCGTGAATCGAAATAGTAAGGGGCGGCCGCGGCCGCCCCTTCGTTCTGTGTTCGTCCATTTACCATTCACCATTCACCCGTCTTCACGGTTTGCCTTTTCCTTTACTCTTACCTCCGCCTCCGCCCTGACCTTGTCCGCCAGATGACGGTGCGGCTTGTCGTTCTGCCTTGGCCGGCTTCTGGGCTTTGGGTTGCGACTGAACCGGTTGCGGTTGGTTTACTACCTGTTGCCGCCGCTGTGGTTCACGCGCCTTAGGCACGTCCTGTCGACCGCGTGCAGTTCCAACCGGCTGTGGTTGGGGCGCAACCTGCTGACGCCGCTGCGGTTCACGGGCCTTGGGAACGTCCTGGCGGCCTTGCGATTTCTCAGGCCGACTAACCGGATTACCAACGCGTTCGCCCTGCGGTTGTTGGGCTGCTTTGCGAGCCGCTCTCTCTTGATCAGCCTGTGCCTTCCGTTGCTCCTGCTCAAGCTGTCTCGCCTGACGTTCAGCGTCACGGTTTCCCTTCGCCGCCTCACGCGAGAGCCGATCTATTTCCTGTTTCCTGGCAACATCGTCAGGTCTACTCGAGACCACCGGTGGACCACCGCGATTGTCTTTGACCTGAAACTTTTCCTTCCTGGCTTTCTCAGGAATAGCTTCAACTCGAAGCCGCTTCGCCATTTCGTTTCGGAACTTATAACGCGGCACATCGCCTACATACACGGATCGGTCATCAAGTTTTTTCGCGATGCCTGGTGGCAGATCTATCTTGCCACGTCCCCACGCCGAGTTAATTACCGCGTTCCGCAACGGAGTTAACAGCAGCGGTTCCAGAGTGGGCCGCACTGAGGCGAAAGTCTGCGGGTCGAATCGCCTAATACTTCGTCCGTCGATAACACGACCAAAGGCATCGATCGGCACGACTGTTACCGCGCCGGGGATTGCCAGGTTTACAAGTTGTCCCGGATAAACATCACCGCGCGTCAGATAATGCGGCTGCCAATTCTCATCGTAATAGCGCGGCACATATGTTTCGCCAGGAGCCAACGGCACCCAACCAATCTGGCCGCCATCCATCGGAACAAAAGCTACTAACGACGGCGAATAGGCGGGCGTTGAATTAACACCATCTGGAACCCAATACCACTGGTTCCCCACGTTGGCCCATCGACCGTAATGGTACGGAGCATATCCCCACGGCTCATTGGAAACCCAGGTGGCGCCATAAGGATAGTCGTTGGTCCAATAGCCCTGCTGATAAGGCGCCCAACCTGAATCAACCCGCGGTCTCCACGCATAGCCGTAGTTGTCGATGCTCTGCCAGTCGCCGTAGTAGTCGAGATCATTTACGCCGGGAATGACCGAACTGACATATTGGTAACTTTGATAGCGTCGATATGGATCGTAGTAATAAGGATCGTTCAGATAAACATCGTAGTTGCTGTAGCGACCGTCATAAGCGTTCGGATATTGATAACGGTAATAGTCGTCCACCAGATAGCCCGCGTCGCCGCCGTTCATTCTGGATAGCAACACCTGCGCGGCTGTTGTTCCGGCGAGAGTCAGGATTTCACCTTTGTCGATCTGACCTGTTCCTGCTAAGCCGGCAATCTGCGCCACGCCGCTCAATACTGAAACGAGCACGTTGCCGTCGTTGTCATAGCCGACGTTGTAAAGACCAGGCTCATCGAAGTGGACCGCACCGTAAGGTGTTCCTACCTCAAACAAGTCGCCTGGATATCCAACATCAAAAATTGCTGAACCTTCGCGAAGCGCGAGTTGGGTTCGATCATCGTCGAGCGCCACCACATCGAGTGCGGTGTTTGGATTAAGCCGGGCATAGTTACGTCCGGTGAACGCGAGCGACGTGCGCGCGTTGTCACGAGTGTAAATGCGATCGCCTACGGAAAGAGGTTGGTTCAGGGTGGCGGGAATCCACTGCGCACCTTCCGCATTTGCGACTGCGTCAGTTAGAGCAACCTCACCATCAACTCTTTGAATGCGTGCGGCGTATGGCAACTCTTCCGCGGAAGCGGTCCGCTCATTGTTCATATACCAAGCCACACCCAAACCGGCGAGCAAGGCCACCACCACCGCAACGATTGTCATGTGCGGCCAAACTTTGATGTTGTTCATGATAATTCCTTCCGTTTCTGAGATCTTTCGATCTTTATAAGATCTTCGATCTTCTGAGATCTTCGATCTCAGATCTCGCCTTAGATCTTCAATCTCTAATCTCAGATCTTCTGAGATCTTCGATCTTTAATCTCAGATCTAGTGCTCAGTCACCCCAGACCACGACCTTTGATTTGCGCGTCCTCTTATTCATGCCCCCTACATGGAGCAACCGGTATGCCCGCGAACCACTGAAACAGGCCGTAAACATGGCCACTCTCTCAACAACGCCGACTTTCCGCGTCGGAAGTCACGAGATCATGCTTCAGCTAAGAATTTGTAAGAATATTGCTAGATAACAGAGACCGGTGGTTTAGGTGTGTGCTTGGCGGCGTGCACGGTCCACGTATTCATTCAGGGCAAACAAACACGAGATGCGGTTGCTATGAGCAGAGGGAATGAGGCATGGATCGTCAACGATCGTCGACTGGTGGACTTGTCTTAATACGCGAAGCGGTTACGTAACTCAGCCTAGGGTTGGCGCGCGTTTCGCACGCGTCAACTGCGAGATAATTTCATATCTGTCGAGCCTGGTTCCTGCAATCAAGTTAAACCATGCGCTCTGACTCAAACTGGGCGAGTCTACCGTTTTAGAAGGATCAGTACACCGGCTGCAATGGCGAGCACAGCCAGCGCAGTCGTGACCGTCGCAGAGACTCTGACGTCTAACAACGGCAAGAGTCCGGTGAGAATCAACCACACGGCCAGCAAGATCATTCCGAAGTTCCGACTACCCAAACTATCTGTGACTGCCATAGTTTTCTCCTTTGAAGATCTTCTGTTGATGAGAGGACCTCTATTATGCTGTCTCCTGTTTTTCTCGCGGGGATTCTAGCCGAGTTGTTGAACGATGGCCTAGCTTGCTACGGACGAGGTTGTTAGGCGGGGTCGTGCGGCTTCGCCGCCGCACAGTGCGGAAAGCCTTCGGCTTTCCGTTTGGTCCCTCCACCCACTGAGGCTCAGCCTCAGGAAACTAAACAACTCGCCCCGGAAAGGCAGAGCCTTTCCGCACTGTGCTGCGGCAGAGCCGCGAGCTATCCAGACCCGTGAACATTTTCTCTACGGAACTCCGTGAGCTAGGAGCTGCGCCACGTAATCCGATCCAAGTCCATCAACAGCGGCTCATCTTCAATCATTGTCCCATTCCAGCAACGAACACTTGACCACCGATAGTCTTCGGCGCGTTCGACCAGTCCCGCTCTCACAGGATTCTGATGCGTATAATGGACCCGTTCCATCAGCATCTTCTCAGTCATCAGCACTCGCACATTCGGGTGATGATCAAAAACTGAGTAGCGATAGGATCGCTGCTTCGTTTCATGCCGGAGCTTCTCCAGCGACTGTTCGTGACCCTGTTCCTTTAGGTAATCAATTATCCTGCGACCGACAATTCCATTGATGAGGCGTAACGTGTCTGCAGATTTTCGAGCGGAATCGGTAATCACATGAAAATGGTCCGGCATGATCACGTACGCGTAGATCGCAAACTCGGCTGACTTGCGCGCCTCATCCAGGGCTTTACACGTCACAACCTTCAGTTCGTCCTTGCGAAAGACAGGAAGCCGATGCGCCGGAACCGACGTGAGGTAGTAACAAGGCGAGTCTCGGGAGATGACATGCATCACCCGGCAAGTTTAGGAATGCTTTTGCAAGAAAAGCCATGATCACCCGGAAAGAGGGCAAAACGCAGAGATGCAACACCTTTGGCAGGTTAAAATGAAGTGAGGCTTATTAGAGGCTGCGCTTGCGGCTTCGCCGCCGCACAGTGCGGAAAGCCTCCGGCTTTCCGTTCAGCTCTCCACACCTCCGAGGCTGAGCCTCGGTAATATTAATAAGCTTGCCGGAAAAGCAAAGCCTTTCCGCACTGTGCGGCGGCAGAGCCGGGAGTCGATAGCTGCATTTGACCAGAGGATCGACCAGCTTCTAGATAATGTGATCGCTCTTGGAGAGATTGTGCCGAGCACAGAGGAGTTGGACGTTCGAAGCTGTTATTGAGGTGCCGCCCTTTGACCATGGAAGATCATGATCGAAATGTAATTCATCCTTAGCATCACATTTAACGCACTTGCCGTTGTCTCGTTTCCAGACTTCCAACTTGACGCTTGTGGGAATAATGCGCCGACGTTCTGGCGTCGTTGCCGGCGCGACTGAAAAATCTTCGTCTCCGTCAACAGCTACGAGTTTGAACTTGAAAGCCCGACGCTTGCCATCAAAATCTGTCCAGGAATCGATTAGATGGAAGACCCCATTGTAGGACCATATCCCCGAGCGAATCTTTTCATAGACTCGAACCCGTTCTGGCGAGCGACGCCCATTCTTAGCTGCCTGAGCCGCATCATAAAACTTCCCATTTTCGGTCGGCGTTCCGAATCGAGTAATGGCGACTTGGTCACTTAGTTTTGGATCTGGAACAGATCCACGCGGTTGATCGTGTCCTTCGTAGATGAGCGTAGTGTCACCATCTTCGATGCGGTCATTGTATAGCGCCCCTTCCGAACCGCCATCAAGATTACTGAATGATTCCCGCCAATGCCGAAGTTCATCCCTCGCTGCAAGGATCGGCCTTCACGGTGGCTCATCTCAGGATGGGAAATAATGTTATCGCTCACGCGTTCCTCCAGAACGAAGTGAGCTTATTCATTGAGGTAAGTTTTATGCAAGAGTTTTTGCATTCGCTGCCCATCGGCACCGTGCGCACTACCTATTTAGTGACACAGAATTCGCTATTGTCTTTTGTCTTAATCTCTTCGTGCGGCTTCGCCGCCGCACAGTGCGGAAAGCCTCCGGCTTTCCGTCCAGCGCCCCCACACCTCCTGAGGCTTAGCCTCAGGAAAAATAGAAACTCACCGGAAAGGCAGAGCCTTTCCGTACTGTGCTGCGGCCCCGCTGCCGCCGACACAAACTCACTAGCAGAAAATCTTTCTTCGATGGTAGGAGAGAAACGCGTTACTCGGCTCAGCTACTTTCTCTGGTAGACGAATCGATTTCCCCTCGAACGGAATGAAGTTTTGTTCGAGAGTGGGTTGGGGAAAGAAATTTTTAAGGCGACTGCTCAAGAGAACTTGCAACCTACTGTCGAGGGTTATCAGTCCCGAATCAAACGCCGCGTCGTGCAGACTTGAAAGGCAAAGCCCGTTACGTGGATCAAGCCGCTCGTTTGGGAAATCCCGCCAAGGCTTAATGTGACTAGCAACTAGTAACCGAGGCACGTTGATGCCGCTTATACAGCACCTTACTCCATAGGAGTTTAGAACTGTCTGGCGGAAGAACTGCTGTCCGCGGCGAACCCTGACTGATGCTGTCGACTCAGTGGGTCCAGATGGCCCAGTCAATCTCATCGATGGTTCAAGTCTGATCTTATCGCGTTCCAAGAAATCTACTTCGCGGTTGTCATCAGTGGTAAATAGATCATGCAGAAGCTGTTCGCTCTCAGGCCCAAGGTTATTAATATTCGAGTGGAACTCACTCCACATTTGACGATCTAGTTGACTCGCTCCCGAGAGCCCCTTAATTCCGCGCGCTCTTTGCACCGGATCAAGCGATGCCAAATTACTGAGTTTCATTGCGAGACTGCTTGGCGTACGCCCCATTTTCGATGCAACGTCGATAATTATTGGATTTCCCTTGTCAAATTGGCCGAACGGCAATTTGCCATAAAGGTTCAACGCTATGAGAGCGTGCTCACGAGTCCATCTAACGCTAGAGGCCTTAAGCATGGCAGAAGTGTAACGGAACCAGTCCGCGGGATGCGAGGGGTAAGCACCGATGATGCAAGACCGCTTGCTAGCAGATGCCAGAGGTTCGCGGACCGTGAAGCTTGTTGCCTTAAATTGGCCTGGGTAAAGTTCTTATCTTATGACGACAACCTCCCGGATAGAGATACTCGCTAACACCTACTTCTCAGGAGCGGGGCTGATGGACATTGGTCTGCAATCAGGTGGTCTAACCTTGCAACAGGGCTTTGAGATCGATGCTCTCTGTTGTGAGACCATGCGCTGGAACTTCTCTCACGAGGTGGTCCAGTGTGACATAACGCAGAAGCTCGTTCAGGCTGAGAAAGAATGCCACGTGATGGTGGCGACGTATCCATGCACTAAATATTCGCCGATCGCTGACATTCACGGGGTGCGCACGGGTGATGATTTGTTTCTGCATTTCTTCAGACACGTAGCCATTCGTAGGCCTGAGATTTACGTAGTGGAGAATGTTCCGGGCATGAAGAAATTTCCCGTCGTTATGGAGGCAATGACGAAGCTACCGGACTACTACGTTCATGTGACTTGTCCGGTTAAGTCGTCAATCTGGTTGCCGCAAAAGAGAGATAGATTAATCATCATTGGCAGCCGGCGGCGTTTCGAATGGCGTGCGCCTCAGTCTGATAAGGTAGTGACATTGGCAGAAATTCTTGAGCCGGATCCGGATCCGCACATCCCTGACTACGTCCGCCGACGCATTGAAGGCGAGTATCGAGACCGACCGATTATTAGTGATCCGGAGCGAGGAGATATTGCCCCAACATGTGTGGCGCATTATTCCAAAGACTTGAGCACGAGACTGGTTGCCGACCGACGGTTTCCGCGTGGGGCGCGTCCTTACACGGTGCGCGAGTATGCGCGGCTGCAGGGAGTTCCAGATGACTTCACTTTCGTGGGAAGCGATAACGACGCTTATCGAATGATTGGCAATGGGGTCTCGGTGCCGGTGGGTAAGTGGATCGGAACAGAGATCACGCGGTATTTCCAATAGAGGCTAACAGTCAGTGTCTGCCGATCGGCAGCTGGAAACGATCCAGAATTACACGAAGACGCGCGAAGATAACGGCGGCAGCCCTCCCTGACGGTTACTGCATTGTGAGGACCGGACCTTCGTGGGTTCGCGAGAGGGACAGACAGGAATGTCTGTCCTACTTGCTCATTGGCCCAGCAGGACGCTCAGGTTGCGGCTGTCCGAATTGCTGGTGACGACGTCGGGTTTTCCATCGCCGTTAATGTCGGCGACTGCGAGTCTCCATGTTCCTCTTCCCGTCACAAAAGGTGAGCCGGGCGCCGTGGCGAAGTTGCCGCGACCGTCGCTGAGCATCAGCCGCACACCCTCACCCGCCGCGACTAGCGCGTCACCTCGCCCGTCACGATTTACATCAGCCAGAGCGACCGCAAAGGCATTGTGACCAAAGTCGAAGGGTGAACGGCCCGCTTCAGAGAAATTGCCGGTACCGTCACCAATCAGCACGGACAATGCGCTTTGATCGTGATGGGTGGCCACAAGATCCGCTTTACTATCGCCATTCACATCGCCGATAGCTGCCTGCCAGGGTTGCCCAGTGCGCAAGGGAAGCTCGCGACGGCTGAAACCACCACGGCCATTATTTAGCAGCAGGGTCAACGCGAAACTGGAGGGTAGTTGCTGCGCGCGCATGGGGCCGGTAGCACTTGCCGTGGCGATGATGTCGAGATGTCCATCGTTGTTTACGTCGCCCAGTGCAAACGGATAGGGACTTGGCCCAACTGGAAATGTTGTGGGAGCACGGTTGAATCCGCCGCGGCCGTCGCCGAAAGCGATTGAAACGTCATTGTCCGCGTTGTTCATCGTGATCAGATCGAGTTTGCGATCGCCGTTCACGTCTCCTACGGCCAAACCGTGCGTGTGAGGATGTTGGCCCAACTTCATTACGATGGGGGAATTCGGCGCCGCTGCCAGGCCGCCTTTGCCATCACCCAGCATTACCACCACGCTGTAACTGTCGTGACTGTCGATCGCTACATCCAGATTGCTGTCGCCATTCAAATCCCCAAGGGCTATGTTTCCCGGACCGTCGGGCAATGGAATTGGCGGCGACTCACGAAAGCGTGCATCGCCAGTACCCAATAAAACTGTCAACGTACGCGCTTGTTCACAGGAGGCGATGAGATCCGTTTTGCGGTCATTGTTAAGATCGCCGACGACCAGGTTACTCGATCCACAGGCAATTGTTATTGGCGACCCTGGAGCAGCGATGAATAGTGGCCGTTGCGAACTGCTGATGTTGGCTTGTCCCGCGTTGCAGGAGGACAAGAAAACCACAGCCAGCAAAGTGGCCACAGCGACAGAATAATGTTTGTAGGTTTTCATGGCGCTCCTTTGCCTTGTCTGGTAGTTAGACGCGAGAGAGGGTGGTTTTCTTCCGTCTTGAACGGAGAGAAAGATTTTCCATATCTCATTTTCCATTTCTCATTTGTCAGCGCCTGAGTTTAAGGCCTGCAGTTCAGAGTGCAGCCTTTAGGCTGTGAATCCGCGACGCAAGCTAAAGCATTTCGTTGACGCCAACGCAAGCTAAAGCTTGAACTCTGAACTGCAGGCCTTAAGCTCCGGCAATGACAAATGAGAAATGGAAAATGAGATATGGAAAATCTACTTCTGCTCTCGCAGCTTGCCACACACAGTGCGGAAAGCCTCTAGGCTTTCCGCTCGCCCCGAATTTCCGGAGGCGCAGCCTCTGAAAAGTATAGAAGCCGTACCGGAAAGGCAGAGCCTTTCCGCACTGTGCTGCGGCCGAGCCGCTTTGCCCAGGCATTAACCGTCATATCGGTAGTACATGCGTGAGATCAGCGGGGATAAATCCTCCTTCCCAACTTGTGAGAGTCCTGAGCGATCTAATTCATCGAGAGGCTCTACATAAGTTAGAGGATTGAGAATTCACATGCTTCCCAACTTGTGAGAGTCCTGAGCGATCTAATTCATCGAGAGGCTCTACATGAGTGAGAAGAGCGAGAATTCACATGAATTCTCGCTCTCCCGCGATCTTAACCACACGTTAGATACCGATCTCAATGGCCTCCCAACCAGCGCCGGAGTGGCCGCCGGTGTAGGTGTTATTGAGAATCGCGCGATCGTTAATTTCAACGTAAACGAGATAGCAACAGGGAACGATTCGGGGGTCGCTCCATGGATCCCACAGAAACTCTGTCGGAACCACGTATCCCTGATCGGCGATGTTGCCGTTGTAGGTCTTCGACAGCGGTGTCGACGAAGTGTCGACTACCGGCACCGATAGACCAGAGTTACCACGGGCGGTGACCGAGACACCGCTCATGTTTGGATCAAATGCGTGAATTGTGACCACAATCAACCCATCGCCCTTGCGGACCTTGCCACACTTCAACTCCAAGCGCTTACCATCTTGCTTCTGGAGCTCGAGCTTGATCGTGGGCCGCGGCAGCGGGAATGGCCCGGTGTTGTCCACCCGCACCACTTGCGGTCCGCTGACGCGAACGTTCATGGCAGCATCCCGCACACGGAGCCGCAAGTGATAAATCTGGTCAGGCGCAGGTGTGGGCCAGGTCATCAGAACCTTCTCACCTGTTTCGGCTCTACCGCCATCCGAATCACACAACTGGTTCACCTGGAACCAGCCGGGGTCGCCACCGCCGGACTGGCTGCGGGTACGGAAGAACTGAAAAGTCCCGGGCGGAAGTGCTGGTTGAGGTGGCACGGGCGGAGGTGGCTGAGGCGGAACCTGATCGTACCCACCCTGTGGTCCAACGATAACGGGGTTGTATGGACCACCTGGGCCAGCCGTGGATAGCTCCACTCGATACTCCGTGACCCCAGGCGTATTAAAAACTCCCCTGAGCTCGGCCACCCCGCCAAAAGGGTGGTCGCCAATACCTCCCGCTGGGTTATCTGCCCCGACCAGGCCAGGCTGAACGCTGGGTCCGTGGCCGAATCCCAATCCATCAATTTGAGATACCGGAATTGATCCCACGCGCGTGATCAAAGGCGCAGGCGGGCAAACCTTGAAACACTTTCTCCGGCAGCGCACGGCGCACAACAAAATGCACAGTTGGTAGCAAAACACATCCAGTTTGTGACGTTTGATTTCATCGTTCCACGCGTTGACGTCTTCCTTTTCCATGATCTCAAGGAAGCGCTTCACGACCGCCTCATCACGAAACACCGGGGCGTACGCATTCGCGAAAGCCCGGATTTCATTGTTATCAACCTCGCCTTGCTGTGGGCGCGGACAGAACCTTCTACAGAGACCAACACAATGCTTGCGACAGAAGAACCGGCAAACGATGTGACATCGCTCGAAGATGCCAACCCGGGTTAGGACAGCTTCAAACCTGACGGCATCCTCAGCAATAAACGCGGCGTGCGCCTCGTTGAAAGCTTTCTCATCGCTAGCTAGTTTCTGGATGACCTCGGCAGTGTCCTGAAGCTCTCGAATGTTTTCGTCTTTTGTTTGGTCGGAATCCATGGTTTTTTCTCCTTACTTAAAACCATCAGCATTCGTCCGGTGAGTCTTCGTGCGGCTATTGAGATTTGTTCCTTTCATGAAAGGCGAAGCGACGAATGCGGGAGCCGCTTTCTGGTTTGGGTATGCCTGTTCGGGAGGGGGCGGCGCCAAAACAGACTTCAGCCGGTGCAGCAGAAACAGCCCGCAAGCGTCGCTTTGACCCTGGTTCCGATTGTTGAAAGGCTTGCCGAGTGAGCGATGCTGCTATGCACCGTGGTATTTCGAGGCCGGATTGAAGCGAGTGTGCGAGGTGACAGGCTCGTGAGAATTCAGCCCTACTGAAATAGCGACCGCACGATATTCCTGTTGCCAGTTAAAGTCAATGCAAAGGCAGCAGGCAAAAGCGGATTTTCCATATCTCATTTTTCATTTCTCATTTCTCATTACCCGCGTTGAGAAGTTGTAGTTCAGAGTTCAAGCTTTAGCTTGTGGGTTTAGGTTCTGCGGTGATGGATTTAGCGAACGCGCAGCCTAAAGGCTGGACTCTAAACACCTCTAGCGGTGGTTAAGAGGGTGTTCAGAGTACAAGCTTTAGCTTGCGGGTTAATTCTGCGAGGGTTGGAATTTAGCGGACGCGCAGCCTAAAGGCTGGACCTAAACGGCTCTAGCGGTGGTTAAGAGGGTGTTCAGAGTACAAGCTTTAGCTTGCGGGTTTAGGTTCTGCGAGGGTTGGAATTTAGCGGACGCGCGCAGCCTAAAGGCTGGACTCTAAACGCCTCTAGCGGTGGTTAAGAGGTGTTCAGAGTACAAGCTTTAGCTTGCGGGTTTAGGTTCTGCGAGGGTTGGAATTTAGCGGACGCGCAGCCTAAAGG